>NZ_CP136708.1:2400000-3600000 GCF_032925565.1 Alteromonas sp. CI.11.F.A3 | reverse complement strand
CCACCCTCAAGCCAAGTATTTCGCCGTGGCAAAAATTCAAAAAGACCAAGTAGAAGACTATGCCACCCGCAAAGGATGGACATTGGAAGAAGCTGAGAAATGGTTGGGGCCTAATTTACATGACTAACGCTGAAGGCTTACTAATATGACAGAATCATCTACGAAGCCGTTTAGCCAAGCGAGCGAAAATAATAAAGCGCCTATTTTAGCTGTACTTAATCGTACGTTTGCTAATTGTAAAGGTGTGTTAGAAATTGGCAGTGGTACAGGGCAGCATGCCGTTTACTTTGCTGAAAACTTGCCACATTTACAATGGTACTGTAGTGATCAGCCTGATTACCATGAGGGTATTACGGCGTGGCTAGAAGAAGCTGCATTACCTAACGTTTCAAAGCCTGTATCGCTCACAATAGGTAAAGACGCCTTTCCAGCGTTATCGATACAAGGTATTTACAGTGCTAATACCGCTCACATTATGCAACGTCATGAAGCAGAACAGCTGATGAAATCAGTAAGTGAATACTTACCTTCAGGTGGGATTTTCTGTCAATATGGCCCTTTTACTATCGGCGGAGAGTTTTCCTCTGAAAGTAATAAGGCATTCCATGAGTCACTTATCGAGCGTGGATATGGTGGCTACCGTGATATTAGTGAACTGACTGAGTGGAGCCGAGACTTAGTGTTACGGGAAATTCATAAGATGCCCGCAAATAATTTATTGCTGGAATGGCATAAACCCTAGCGGCCTTTTAGTAAACTGAGTAGCCATGGTGTATATGGGTCTCCATGGCCGTTGAGGCCACTCAGCTTAGAGGCGTATCTATAGGGTTAAATGGATGGGGAGGGCAGTTTAAAATGTAAACGCGGCTATCTGTTCATTTAGGCAACACGGTTGCCTTGGCCAACGAGATAAATTCGTCAACAAACCCAATTGGGTCAACCTCTTTTCGGTGGCCCAAATATAAGGTTTTTTGTAAGCCCTTTTCACCTAAGGGCTTATACGTTAACACATCAGATTCTTTCGCTTCTTCAACTAGCCATTTCGGTAATGCGGTAACACCGCGCCCAGCTGCCACCATTTGCAAAATAATTTCTGTGGTTTCAATGGTTCTGTGTTGTTTTACGCTTGCACCAGCAGGAGTAAGAAACCCTGAAAAAATATCCAGTCTATTGGTTTCTACCGGATAGGTGATCACCACTTCATTGGCCAATTGCGAAGGCTTGATATAGGCACATTTAGCCAAAGGATGTTCTTTGTGCATTACTAATACTTGTTCGTAATCTAATACGCCGGTGTAATTAATCGCATCTACATGTAATGGATCGGGTGTGAGTAATAAATCAATGTCGTAGCCGTGTAAGGCTTGTAAGCCACCGAATGAAAATGCTCGTCTTACATCAACGTCTACATCGGGGAAGGCCTTTAAAAAAGGCGCAACTACTTTTAGCAACCATTCGAAACAAGGGTGGCATTCCATCCCAATACGCAATATACCTTGCTTCCCTTCTGCCATACGGCGAAGCTGTGCTTCGGTGTGCTCGAATTGAGGCAGTACACGTTGAGATAAACCCACCAAGCTTTTACCTGCTTGAGTCAGCACTAATGTTCGACCTTCTTTTTGCCAAAGCGGCAACGAAAAGCTCGCTTCTAGTTTTTTCATCGAATGACTAAGTGCAGACTGAGTAACAAACAAGGACTTGGCTGCTTCCGTCATGGTGCCGTGTTTATGGATAGCGTTAATAATCTTAAGATGCTGACGTTCAATCATAATTTATGAATGTTGCTCATGTATTAACGTAAATATACCATTATTTTTAATCAGTTTTGCCATGCTAATTAGGTAAATTGCGATAAGTGTAGAAACGTAAACACGTGATTAACCGTGAATGACATCTACCGCGGTTGAAAGTCGGTTACCGATAATATCCCTGATCACAGAAGTAATTTCTCTAAAGGTTTTGCGTCCTGGTGCGGTATTTCTCCACGCTAAGGAGTGCTGTCTTTCAATGGGCATACCTTCTATTTCACAAACATGAAGTGCCTCGGGGTGATGCAACTCTGAATGTATATATAGCCCCGGCAAAAATGCTACCCCCATACCCATTACTACCATTTGTCGCAGTGTATCTAAGCTTGTTCCTTCGTAGTCCCGTTGCAGGTTTGCGCCAATTTCGTCGCAAATATGTTGCACTTGATGATGAAAATGGTGTCTATCTTCTAAGGTAAGTACTTTTTCTCCAGCTATTTGTTCAGGGCGCACAAAGGCATTACCAGCAAGATGGTGATCGGAGGGCACAACAAATTTAAGGGGTTCGTTAAATAACGGCTCGGTTATTAGCTGCGAATATTCACTGGAAAGTGGTGAGATAATTAAATCGTACTCGCCATGCAGCAATCCATGTTGTAGCGCCTGCGGTGCAGCTTCTCGCACGTAGAAACGTAGTCCCGGCTTGCGCTGATGTAACTCAGGCAAAATATGGGGCAACAAATAAGGGCCAAGAGTAGGGGGAATACCAAGGCGGAAGGTAACCACTTCACCTTCAGCCAGGTCCCGCGCAATTTCATTGAAACGGTGATTTGCTTGAAGTACTTCTTCGGCCGCTTCGAAAAGTGCTTTGCCTTGGGGCGATAATAAGGTGCCAGTTCTTGAACGTTCAAATAACACTAAGTCCAAACTCGTTTCAAGGGTATTAATTTGACTCGTTAAAGTAGGCTGGCTAATACCTAGGCTCGTGGCCGCTTGCCGAAAGCTTAGGTATTTAGCTACCGCAACAAAATAACGAATTTGGTTAATCGATGGAGTTTTACCGTTCAGTAACATGGTGATTACGTCGCCTTAATTTTATAATTCAAATAGCGTGATAGTTAAGAGCTATCACGAACTAGTATATTAAACTATTAATCTATCAGGCGACACTGGTGTCGACAGTAAAAGACAATAATTATTATTTAATGGAGAAATTTATGGATCACGTAATTTCGGGTGTTGCTAAATTCCAGAAGGAAGTTTATCCGGGGAAAAAAGCGGCCTTCCAAAAGCTGGCGAATGGTCAGAACCCAGAAGTGCTTTTCATCACGTGTTCAGACTCTCGTATCGATCCTAATTTGGTGACGCAAACCGAACCAGGCGAACTGTTTATCTGTCGTAACGCAGGCAACATCGTGCCTCCGCATAGCAACCAAACAGGTGGTATGACCGCCTCAATCGAATTTGCTGTTGCAGCACTGGGCGTTACGCATATCGTTGTTTGCGGGCACACAGATTGTGGCGCAATGAAAGGTGCGTTAAAGCCTGAAGGGCTCGCTTCATTGCCTCATGTTAAAGAGTGGCTAGGCCATTGTCGCGCTGCGACTGAAGTTGTTAAAGAGCGTAGTGGTTGTTCTGAACTAACCCACGATCATTTAGAAGATGTAACAAAAGAAAACGTGGTACAGCAAATTCAGCATTTACGTACACATCCTGCTGTTGCCGCAAAAATTGCGAACAAACAAGTTACTCTTCATGGTTGGGTTTATAATATAGGTAGTGGCGAAGTGTTGTGCTACAACAGCGAGTCTGGTGAGTTTGAGGTAATGGATCAATCTCACGCAGAAGCGCAGCTTGCACGCTAAGCACTTTTGCGCGTTAAGAACTTAGGAAACATTCCATGTTTAAGTTAAATGTAAGTAATTTACGGGGTGACATTACCGGTGGTTTAACCGCCGGTATTGTTGCTTTACCGCTAGCCTTGGCGCTAGGGGTAGCCTCAGGACTTGGCCCGATGGCCGGTCTTTATGGCGCCATTGCGGTAGGGTTCTTCGCCGCATTGTTTGGTGGTACGCCGTCACAAATTTCTGGGCCAACTGGGCCTATGGTGGTGGTATTAGCCGGTTTGTTTGCTAGCCTATCTGGTGATGCAAGCTTGATCTTTACCGCAGTTATACTTGCCGGTATTTTTCAGATTATCTTCGGCTTCTTAAAGGTTGGAGAATACATCCGGCTAGTACCATACCCTGTTATATCGGGCTTTATGTCGGGTATAGGTGCCATTATTATTATTCTACAATTAGGTCGTCTTTTAGGGCATGAGCCTCCAGGCGGTACTATTGGTGCATTAAGTTATTTACCAACTGCGCTTGCAGATATTAATTTTGCCACCCTAGGTTTAGGTATTGGTACACTAATTATTGCCTACAAATGGCCAGCATCATTAGGTAAATATGTACCGGGTGCGCTAGCAGCACTTATCATCGGTACGCTTGCAAGCTTAGCGTTATCTGTGCCTATCTTAGGTCAGATCCCAACAGGTTTACCTAGCATCCAAATGCCAGTATTCGAGCAAGGTACAGCATTATTAATCTTAGAAGCTGCGTTTATTCTTGCGATTCTAGGTGCTATCGATAGTTTATTGACCTCATTGGTTGCCGACAACATGACCCGTACCCGCCACGATAGCAATAGAGAGCTAATCGGTCAGGGTATTGGTAACACTGTAGCGGGTTTCATTGGCGGTATTGCTGGGGCTGGTGCCACCATGCGAACGGTTGTAAATATTCGCAGCGGTGGTAAAGACCGTATTTCGGGTATGGTCCACGCATTGGTATTACTTGCGATTGTGTTGGGTCTTAGCCCACTTGCGGCGAAAATCCCTCATGCTGTACTAGCCGGTATTTTGGTTAAAGTCGGTTTAGACATTATTGATTGGAGCTACTTAAAGCGCGCTCACAAAGGTCCTCGCTGGGATTTCGGTTTAATGATCCTAGTACTTGCACTTACTGTGTTTGTTGACCTAATCACTGCTGTGGGTGTGGGCGTGGTATTTGCTGCGTTAGCTTACGTCCGTCAAGTTGCTCACTTACAACTTGAAGAGCTTCGTAAAATTCCTGAGTCGCTTAACGACCCGGAAGAAAATGCGTTACTTGAGTCGCTAAAAGGCAAGGTCTCTATCTTCAGCTTCGGCGGTCCGTTAAGTTTTGGTGCCGCTGCTGATGTAGGTCACCATGTAAGAGACAACGTAAAAGCAGGTTCTAAGGTGATGATCTTAGATTTCACCCGTGTGCCTACTGTGGATGTGTCTGCGGCAATGGCGGTAGAAACGGTAACTGTGGATGCTATGGCGGCAGGTAGACAACTAGTGATTTGCGGTGCTAATGCCGCGGTGAACGAAGTGCTAGAGAGCATCTGTGTTAACCATCCAGGTATCGTTATTTACGATAACTTGCACGACGCATTACTTTATGCGAAAAAAAAAGTGACGGAATCACCGAATCAAGAAGTTAATTTTAACGCTGTATCGCAATCTTAACTTTATGATAATTAAGTGTATTTAATAAAAGCCCTTCTCGCGAAGGGCTTTTTTTTGGTGCTTTTTTCATAATCTGTCATTTTTTATTAATTGAATGTTCAATTTAACTTAACGTAACTGTCACATCCGCTTTTTAAGCTGATTGGGTGAAAAATACTCAAACTATTAAAAAGGGAAACATACACATGACGCGTTACCATCTTATTGCACTTAGTGTACTTGCCGGATTATCAGGTGTTTCAAATAGCCATGCAGAAGCTGTTACGGAAAATAAATCTACCGAAATAGAAGAAATTACGGTTGTTGGGCGAAGTGTGTCATACGCCAATAACGCGGCTTCTGACGACATGCAAAAACAGCAAGCAAATTTAAGCAGTGTGCTTGCCGTGGTAGATAACTTACCGGGTGTGCTAATTAACGAAGGTGATACCTTTGGGGCCGATGATTGGTCTACTTCTATTGTTATTCGTGGTTTTCAAGTTAACCTTAATGAACAGCAAATCGGTATGACGGTAGATGGTATTGCCAACGGCAACTCGAACTATGGCGGCGGTGCTAAAGCAAACCGCTATATTGATACTGAAAACCTACAAACCATAGAAGTATCACAAGGTACGTCTGATATTGCCTCTCGCTCTCATGAAGCGCTAGGCGGTACGCTAAACTTTACGACTATTAATCCGAGCGATGAAGAAGGCTTTGTCGCGAGCGTGACGGCGGGGGAGTTTGATGCTTCAAAATACTATGTGCGTTATGACACCGGCGAAATCTTAAAAGATACGTACGCGTGGATCAGTCTATCTACACAAGAAAGCAGCGACTTCATGGATCAAGTGGCTGAAAATACCCGTGATCACCTGGCGTTGAAAGTAACCTCTATGGTGGAAGACGTTGCGCTAACCGGCTATGTGTCATATGACGATACCCATGAAGAAAACTACCAACGAATTTATAGCCTAGAGCAATATGCGCAAAACCCTGACTGGGATCAGCTCACCAGTGAATGGACCGGTATCCCCTACCAAGACCAATCTTATCGTCGTGGCTGGTCTACTTTACGTGAAAATCTATTAGCTTACTTGAAAGCAGAGTTTTCTATTGGCGCCGTCGATATGTCGACAAGTGTCTATTATCACGAAAACGAAGGACGTGGTGATTGGGTGCCACCGTATCTTGTAGACGTAAAAGATGACGGCGCTGACGGTCACTCAGAGTTGGTCAACGGAAACACGGTCTATGGTGGTAGTGCACTTGGCAATATCTACTTTGTAGACCGCGATGGCATGCAGCTTTCTCCTATTGCTGGCTGTGCAAGTTCAATTACCTTTCCTTATGGCGGGGCAGGGGCCGAGTACGACCCAAGCTGTCACGAACAAGGTGCAATTCCAGTTGGCTCGTACCGACACACACATTACAACAAAGAGCGCCTTGGTTTTAATGCAGATGGCATCTGGTATGCCAAGTTAGGCGAGTTCGATAATACGCTTCGCTTTGGATTGTGGTGGGAAGATTATGAGCGTGATGAATACCGAGATTGGCACAAAATCACTGATTCGGCGATTGGTTACGATTTTAATAACTCGCCTTACTGGGTGCAGTATGATCGCAGTTTCCCTATTGATACCTTAATGTATTACGTAGAAGACGAAATTGATTTTGGAATAGCGAAAGTACGTCTAGGCGCTAAGCGCTTTAATGTTGATATTGCTAAGAACGACAACTTCGACAGCGCTAATAACCTTGACGTTAATTCTGATTCAGACACGCTATTTTCTGCTGGCTTTGTAGCACCTATCGCCATAGATGGCTTGGAACTGTTCGCTGGCTACGGTGAAAACTTCGCATCAATAAAAGACGCACAACTTGAGCGTGACGATACGGACTTGCGCTTTATTGAACCAGAAACTGCAGAGAATATTGATGTAGGTCTTCGTTATTCAAGCGCTAAATTCAATGCCAATATTACTTACTACACCATTGAGTTTAATAACCGCATTCAATTCACCAGCAATGAAACTGCTAGCGGTATCGACTTTTTAGAAGCCGCGGCAGGTGGATATCGAAATGTAGGGGGGATTGAGTCTAGCGGTTTTGAAATGTCTGCTGACTTTGCGATTACCGACAACCTTACTGTATTTACCTCGCTAACATTAAGTGAATCGGAATACATTGAAACCATTGGTGGCACAGGTACCCAGTACGACTCACTAGCCAATGCCCAAGCCGCTATTGCAGATACCACAAACTCTGAATCTTCATTGGTAGCAGTAAAAGGGAATATGGTGATAGGTACGCCAGATACCATGGCAGTTATTAGCCTAGATTGGAGTAAAAACAATTATTTCGCCGGTATATCGACAAAGTATGTCGACTCTCGTTTCATCGATATTTACAATACCGCTGAAGTAGATGACTATTTGGTTAGCGACCTTTATATTGGTGGATACATTAGCAATATAGGTCAAGGCATGGAAGAGCTTGAAGTTCGCCTAACCGTAAACAATGTGCTAGATGAGGATTATGCTTCTACCATCGCCCCTAACGCATTTTGGATAGGTGCGCCACGCGCAGTCGCCATCAATGCACGTTTAACGTTTTAATTCACTGTAAGACGGGTTGTTGCAACGTACATGAAAAGTGCGTTGCAGCGGCTCATACGGTATGGAGCAGTTACATGCCTAAAGTAGGAATGGAGCCCATTCGAAAGCAGCAGCTAATCGATGCCACCTTGGTGGTCATAGCTGAGCACGGGTTTCACAGCGCCACCATTAGTTTGATTAGTAAACAAGCGGGTCTTTCAACCGGTATTATTAGCCATTATTTTGGTGATAAACAGGGGCTAATTGAAGCCGCTATGCGATACCTGCTTGAAAAGTTGAAACTGCAGGGTAGTTTTAGCAGCCATTTAGAGCGCTTAGACGCCATTATTGAAAGCAATTTTTCCGGTGAACAGCAAGAATCCTCAGCCACCAATACATGGCTGAATTTTTGGGCGTTATCATTGCACAATAAAGGCTTACACCGTCTTCAACGAATAAACCACAAACGGTTAGAAAGTAACTTAACCTATAGTTTTGCAAACCTTATTCCTAGGGAGCATGCCAAAGAGGCAGCGTTGTCTACCGCAGCTATGATAGATGGTTTTTGGTTACGCAATGCCCTTGAAGGTGAAAAGCAAAATAATAAGGAAAATGTGATTAGGACGAGTAACGCGGTGAAGCGTTATGTACGATTGGTGCTATCACAATATCAATAAAAGCGGCGTGGTAGTCGGGAGTGTGGGGTTAAAAGCCTTTAACTATAAAAGCTGCAAATACAAATATTGTCATCAAAGAAGCCCACACGGACAAAGCGTCCGCATGGGTATCCACTAACATTACCAAATACGAACTCGTTCTTCTGGCTCAAGATACAAATCATCGCCAGGTTGAACGTTAAAAGCTTCGTACCAAGCATCGTGGTTTCGTGGTGCTTGCGCACGGTAACGACCTGGAGCATGCGTTCCACCACGTAGCTGGTTCAACATGCTTTCCTCAGTACGCTTTTCACGCCACACTTGCGCCCATGCAAGGAAGAAACGTTGATCGCCAGTTAGGCCATCAATAACCGGCGCTTCTTCACCATTTAAGCTTAGTTTGTAAGCATGATAAGCCATAGACAAACCACCTACATCACCAATGTTTTCGCCTAAGCTGTTACGACCATTAACGAAGTTACCTTCAATCGGCTCGTATTGGTTGTATTGCTCGGCCAGCATATCGGCTTTTTTCTCAAATGCAGCGCGGTCTTCGTCAGTCCACCAGTTACGCTGAATACCGTTAGCATCAGACTTAGAACCCTGATCGTCAAAACCATGACCCATTTCATGGCCAATAACAGCGCCAATTGCACCATAGTTTACTGCAGCATCAGCATTAGGATCGAAAAACGGCGGCTGAAGAATAGCGGCAGGGAAAACAATTTCGTTAAACGAACTGTTGTAATACGCGTTAACACGTTGTGGCGTCATGCCCCAACGCTCACGGTCGGTTTTTTCTAGCTCTTTCGCAATACCTTCAGCTTTGAAAAACTCTCTAAGATTACGCACGTTTCCTAGCAAGTCATCACTGTTGATGGTTAAGCCATCGAAAGATTGCCATTTGTCTGGGTAGCCAATCTTAGGGCGAAACGCCATCAGCTTTTCTTTCGCATTAACTTTGGTGTCTTCACTCATCCAATCTAGGTTATCGATACGTTCGTTCAGTGCCGTACGTAAATTTTCAACCAACTCGGCCATTTGTGCTTTCGAACTTTCAGGGAAATACTCAGTAACGTATATCTTACCAATGGCAAACCCTAAAGACTCAGTACCAGCCATTTGGCTTACGGCACGCTTCCAGCGAGGGCGAGGCTCCTGCTGACCACTTAACGTTGTGCCATAAAAGTCAAAGTTGGCCAGATAAATATCTTCTGATAGTAAGCCTGCATTGTTTTTAATGGTGTGGTAAGTCAAGTAAGCCTTCCAATCATCAAGGCTGGTTTCATTGATAATATCAATAACATCATTGATGGGTTCAGGCTGGGTGATGTTAAGTTCAGGCGCTTTAAAGCCGGTTTGGGCTAAAAATGTGTCCCAATCAAATTGAGGATAAGCATCAGTAAGTTTGCTGCGCTCAATTTGATTTAATGTAAGGTCGCGGTCGCGACGTTTCTCACGAGGCCACTGAATGTTTGCTATCTCAGTTTCAAGCTTAAGAATGGT
Source organism: Alteromonas sp. CI.11.F.A3 (assembly GCF_032925565.1). Taxonomy (NCBI): domain Bacteria; kingdom Pseudomonadati; phylum Pseudomonadota; class Gammaproteobacteria; order Alteromonadales; family Alteromonadaceae; genus Alteromonas; species Alteromonas sp. CI.11.F.A3. The sequence continues at coordinate 3,589,973 of NZ_CP136708.1, read as the reverse complement.
GGCAGCTTGTTCAGCCGCATTTTCTACGCCCGCAAAGTTCAACATTTGTTCGATGTGCGCCAAGTAAGCTTCACGAATTTTCACGAACCTTTCATGATCGCTAATGTAGTAATCGCGATCAGGTAAACTAAGGCCGCCCACACCAACGCTAAGCTGGTACTCATTCGGATCTAAACGGTTGTACCACATGCCAGTATCAATAGGAGAACTCGCACCGGTGAGCCAACTTTTACCAAATACTTCAGTTAAGTCTTTGGTTGACGCAATAGCATCAATAGATGACAGCACATCAGAAATCGGTGTAAGCCCTTTTTCGTTAAGGGTTTCGACATCCATATAAGACACGAAAAAATCATGAACTAGCTGTTCATCAGCGTTCAAGTCTTCTTTTTCCATTAACCCGTCAATAATATTTTTGACCTGCTCTTCACTGCGCTCAGCAAGGGCAGTGAAGGCACCGAATCGGGTTTTATCGGCAGGAAGCTCATAATTGTCGTACCAGGTACCGCCAGCGTACATGAAGAAGTCGTCGCCAGGTTTAACGGCTTCGTTTCGGGCAGATAAGTCTACGCCAAATGAACCTAGTTCAGCTTGACCTTGCTCTTCTTCCATTGCCATCTTGTCAGCAGCTTGTTGTTTATTTTGTTCTGGCTGACCACAGCCTGCTAAGCCTAGCGATGCTGCTATGGCTAGCGCGAGTAGTTTTTGTTTCATATCGTTTTCTCATTATGATTATTCACCGCTAACAAAGGGTTAGGGGTGTTTGTCGTTTTAAGGGTAGGTGTTATATCGTTATTAAAAGGTAAAACATCTTGGGCTTGATTGAAATACGCAACAATATGTTCTGATTCTTGTTGTAAAAATGACGCTACAGCATCATGAAAGGGGGCCGAAAACAATTGATGTTGCGACTGGCAGTAAATAGGTTCAAACCCCCGGAGAATCTTATGCTCGCCTTGAGTGCCAGGGTTAAAAAGTGGAAGCTTTTTCTCTATCGCAAACGCAATGCCTTCAAAGTAACAACACGCAAAATGTAGTCCGCTGACTTCCTCTAATGCCCCCCAGTATCTGCCATATAACCCCGAGTCATCATAAAAAAACAACGCGCTGGCCATCAGGCAATCATGCTTAAACGCAGTGATAATAAGCATATTGTTGGCCATGGTATCGCGCAACTGATGAAAAAATGCCTCATTCAAATAGCCTGTGTGGCCGCTACGTTTTAAATACGTTGCTTGGTAGCACTGCAAGAAGAAATCGAGTACCTCATCGGTGATTTCATTCCCACATAAATGGCGGTAGTGAATGCCTTGTTCAACCAGCTTTCGTTGTGTTTTTTTCATGTCACGACGTTTGCGCGACGTTAGCGCATTTAAAAAGCTGTCGAAATTGGTGTATTGATAATTATGCCATTGAAATTGAACAGCGTATCGAGTGAGCAAATCTGAGTTATTGCCGAGGATTCTTTGCGTGCGGGCATCGGTAAATAGCCAATGGCAGGAAGAGACGGTTTCTTCGCCAATCGATTGCACGGTATCAGAAATGAGCGTTATAAGCGCTTCGTTAAATGATGCCTCTTCACGGGTTAATATTCGTGATCCGGTAACGGGCGTAAAGGGGATTGCGGCAATCCACTTCGGATAATAAGGAATACCATGCTGGTGGTATGCATTGGCCCATGAATGGTCAAACACGTATTCGCCATAGCTGTGGGTTTTTAAATAACCGGGAATAATGGCGATTACCGTACTTTCATCTGATGCAGAGAATGCTTCTTCGTTAGACGAGGCTTGATCATTTGCAAGGGCTTGTTCAGTTATAAGCGATTGGTCAGATAGAGGCGCTCGGTCATTTGCATGGCATTGGTCAGCTACAGCAGCTTTTTCAATGACAAGATGTTGCGGTATCCAACCAGAAGCTTCATTGCAGCATCCACTTTGTTCTAACGCATTTAAAAAGTCGTAACGTAAGAAAGGGCCTTCGCCTCTAGCAAGGTCATCCCATATAGCTTGGGGAATATCCGACACCGCACTGACAACTTTTACCTTATATTCCATGCTCACGTTTACTTTATTCACTTTCGTTCAACGACGCTAAAGATTACCATTAATAGTAATATAACGAGATTGAAAAGTATTTTAAGAAGGTTTCGATTAATAAAATGTCAGAATTTGACAGAAAATTCATTACCGACGCGATTACCCGCATGCTTGCACGACGAGAGCATAGCTTTTCAGAAGTTTGCCGCAAGCTTTCCCAAAAAGGCATTGAAAGTGAGGCTTTTATGCCCGTGCTGGAAGCCTTTCGAGAAGCTGATATTCAAAGTGATGAACGCTTTGCTGAAAGTCGTGCCCGCGCTTTGTATATGAAGGGCTCTGGCCCTAGAAAAATCAAACTTGATTTACAGCAATACGGTGTTGATGAAATTGCGGCTGAACGTGCCCTTGATGAAATAGAACCTGATTGGTTCGAAAAAGCGAAATGGGTTAAAGATAAAAAGTTCGGCCCGTTTCAAGAAACCGATTTCAAGCTGCTGATGAAGCAAAAGCAGTTTCTTCAATACCGTGGTTTCTATAGCGAACACATCGAATTTGCCGTTAAGGGTGAATAAAAATCGCATAAAATTCATTTATGCCCTTTATAACGGGTATAAAAGGGCTTATTTATAATGCTAGAGCAGGCTATGGGCTTAACAAAAAAGCGCTAACCATGGTATTGTTGCGCACATCCGTGCGAGGGTATGAAATGCATAAACAACTAGGCGGTTATTAGTAGGTTAATCTTAGAAAAGTTAATCTAACGATTAATCGGCCAGTAGCATCAATCTCGCACATTCTCATTCAATGTATTAAGGAAGTTAGGTTTTCAATGACATTATCAACTGCTGACTTACGCCAAAAGTTTAAAGATTATTTCAAGAGTCATGGTCACCAGCCTGTGGCTAGCTCGTCTCTCGTACCAGCAGATGATCCAACCCTTCTTTTTACTAACGCGGGAATGAACCAGTTTAAAGATACGTTTTTAGGTGCGGAAAAACGCAGCTACACCCGTGCGGTTTCTTCTCAGCGCTGTGTTCGTGCTGGTGGTAAGCATAACGATTTAGAAAACGTTGGTTATACTGCCCGTCACCATACTTTCTTTGAAATGCTAGGTAACTTCAGCTTTGGTGATTACTTTAAAAAAGAAGCCATTGAGTTTGCGTGGAATTTCTTAACATCAGAAATTGGCCTACCAAAAGAAAAACTCCTGGTTACCGTATATTCGGAAGACGATGAAGCCTTTGATATTTGGGAAAACCATATTGGTGTACCCAAAGAGAAGATTATCCGCATCAGTACATCAGATAATTTCTGGTCTATGGGTGATACAGGGCCATGTGGTCCGTGTTCAGAAATATTCTACGACCACGGTGCCCATATTTGGGGCGGACCTCCAGGAACACCAGAAGAAGACGGTGATCGTTTCATCGAAATCTGGAACCTGGTATTCATGCAGTACAACAAGCAAGCTGATGGCACGATGGAGCCATTGCCTAAGCCTTCTATCGATACCGGTATGGGGCTTGAGCGTATTTCAGCTATCTTGCAAAACGTGCACAGCAACTACGAAATTGATTTGTTCCAAAACCTTATTCAAGCGGCGGCGACAATTGTAGGCACTGAAGATTTAGAGAATAAATCTTTACGTGTTATTGCTGACCACATTCGTTCTTGTAGCTTCTTAATTTGTGATGGTGTGATGCCATCTAACGAAGGCAGAGGCTATGTACTTCGTCGTATTATTCGCCGTGCTGTACGTCATGGTTACCAGTTAGGTGCCAGCGATATTTTCTTCTACAAACTGGCTTCAGCACTTAGCAAAGAAATGGGCGAAGCTTATCCAGAGCTTGTAGACCAACTACCGGTAGTTGAAAAAGTACTACGAGTAGAAGAAGAGCAGTTTAGCAAAACTCTAGCCCGTGGTATGGCAATGCTAAACGACACGCTAGAAACTCTTGAAGGTGACACTATTCCAGGTGACGTGGTGTTTAAGCTTTATGACACTTACGGTTTCCCTACCGACCTCACCAACGATGTTGCCCGTGAACACGACCTTAAAATCGATGTGGAAGGGTTTGAAAGTGCTATGCAGGCACAGCGTGCTCGTGCGCAACAAGCCAGTAACTTTGGTGCTGACTACAACAACACGCTTGCGGTTGACCATACGACATCTTTCACGGGATACAGCGATGTAGAAGGCGAAGCAAACATTGTAGAGCTTATTGCAGATAACGCCTTTTGTGAGCGTTTAGAAGACGGACAAGAAGGGGTAGTGGTATTAGACCAAACGCCTTTCTACGCTGAAAGCGGTGGTCAGTCGGGTGACAAAGGGGTACTTCGTGTTGCGAATGGTGAGTTTATCGTTACCGATACTCAAAAAATGGGTAATGCTTTCGCTCACAAAGGAAAAGTAAAAGGCACCATCACAAAAGGTGATCGAGTTACATCTGCTATCGATAATTCAAACCGTGATGCTGTGAAGAAAAACCATAGTGCGACTCATTTACTTCACGCTGCACTTCGCGAAACCTTAGGTGATCATGTCACGCAAAAAGGGTCGTTAGTAGAAGCGCAGCGTATGCGTTTTGACTTCTCTCACTTTGAAGCAGTAACACCCGCGCAGCTTATTCAGGTTGAGCGTAGAGTTAACGAAGAAATTCGAGCTAACCATGAGTTAAAAACCCAACTGATGGACTTAGATGAAGCCAAAGCATCAGGCGCAATGGCGTTATTCGGTGAAAAGTACGATGAGAAAGTACGTGTAGTGACTATGGGGCCTTTCTCTGTAGAGCTATGTGGTGGAACCCATGTTAACCGTACTGGCGATATTGGTTTGTTTAAAATTACCAGCGAAGCGGGCATAGCATCAGGTGTACGCCGTATTGAAGCGATTACCGGTGAGCAGGCGCTATATTATGTTCAAGACCAGCAAGCCACGCTGACAGAGCTGTCTAGTTTGTTAAAAACTGACACGCAAAACTTGGTTGAACGTGTGGCTGCGGTACAGACTCATACTAAAGAACTAGAAAAATCACTCACTTCTGCGACACAAAAACTGGCGAGTCAGCAAGGTGCTGATATGCTTAGTAACGCTATTGAAATAAATGGTGTAAAAGTACTTATAGCTAAGTTAGAAGGTGTTGAAGCGAAATCACTGCGTTCAATGATGGATGATATTAAAAACCGAATTGGCGAAGGCATCGTAGTACTAGGTGTGGCAAGTGAAGATAAGGTGAATCTTATCACTGGGGTGACGAAAAACCTTACCGGTAAAGTGAAAGCAGGAGAACTGGTTAACTTTATCGCTGCGCAAGTTGGCGGAAAGGGAGGAGGTCGCCCTGATATGGCTCAAGCGGGTGGCGATAAGCCAGAGTGTCTAGGCACAGCGTTAGATTCAGTTAACGCTTGGTTAGAAGATAAGCTATAATCAAATCTGAAACTTGCAGTGAGTTTTTGAAGTGACACAGAAACATGGAATCACTGTTGCTACTGTCGGGTCGTGCCGATGAGTGGCGGAGTAATTAAGGATATGTTCAGTATTAAGGAACAGGAGCAAGCGAATGCTTATTTTGACTCGTCGAGTTGGTGAAACACTTATGGTTGGTGATGATGTAACTGTCACTGTTCTAGGTGTTAAAGGGAATCAGGTCCGAATTGGTGTGAATGCACCGAAAGAAGTTTCTGTGCACCGTGAAGAGATTTATATGAGAATTCAAGCTGAGAAAGGTGGACAACCTGGAACGGCTGAGTAATCAAATTTCTGCACAAAAATCGGTCAGCTCATGCTGGCCTTTTTTGTTTTTGGGCCTTTTTTAAAATTAATTTCAAAAAAATTTAGATGTTTTTCGATATTTTTCGATATTTCTTAAAAAAGTTCATTTCGCATTACTGCGTGCAATCTTAAATTAACCCGCTAAAATTTGATTATAACCTAACCAAAACACAGGTTTTTTGTACGAATCGTACAAAATGACAGCGAGTAAACATTTTTATCTAAAAAAGGTTTGACTCCGGCCAGTGAATCCGTAAAATGCGGCACCACTTAAGGAGAGGTGGGTGAGTGGCTGAAACCAGTTCCCTGCTAAGGAACCATACCTAATACTGGTATCGAGGGTTCGAATCCCTCCCTCTCCGCCATTGTTCGTTGATGGTGTGACGGTCAACAAAAGTTTTATTGCGCGTGTGTAGCTCAGCTGGATAGAGTACCTGGCTACGAACCAGGCGGTCGGAGGTTCGAATCCTTCCACACGCGCCACTTCTTTTAAATGCGTCACCTTTGGGGATAACACCTTAAAGTAAAAAAGTTTACGCGTGTGTAGCTCAGCTGGATAGAGTACCTGGCTACGAACCAGGCGGTCGGAGGTTCGAATCCTTCCACACGCGCCATATAAGAAAACCCACCATCTGGTGGGTTTTTTTATGCCTGACATTTAGTTTCTTTCTGTATAATTAGCTTTTTAAGCCCTGACTCGTTAAGCTTTAGGCTTTGAAAGGTCAGCGCAGTACCGTTTTGGTTAACTGCTTTCGCTGCTTAACTTTCCCACCTTGTTAATATAAATACCCACTTACACTTCTCTTATCGGGTTTTCTCGTTATACCTCTTCCAATGAGTGTATTTCGTTTTTCCTTTCCTGAAGAGTTTGAAAAAATATTTAGACATAATGCATAAAAAGCATGAATTTTTGATAGTTTTCGCATAAATGGCTGGTTTTATGCATTGCTGGCGCTTTTCTGGTTGTGTTTTATAAATGAGCGTGATACTTATTCCTCATCAAAATATTTGAGGGTTCGCCATGGGATCAGAATCAGTTAGCAGTTTGCTGCTTGAAGCCGGCTCACTGATGCTAATAGGAATGGTATTTGTTTTTTCATTCTTAGCATTGTTAATCGTTGGAATTCACCTAATTGCAAAGTTTTGTGAAGCATTTCCGGGCGAAGCCGCACCGCAGTACGCTGCACCCCGAAGAAAAGCGGTTCAAGCTGGTGTCGATGGTAACGTTGTTGCTGCTATCACCGCTGCTGTTCATACTCATCGTCAAACCAATAAAAATTAATTAAACAAATCATTCAGGAGTTACCATGTCTAAGCCACTGGCCTTAACCGAGCTAGTCTTGCGTGATGCCCATCAATCGCTGCTTGCTACGCGTATGCGTATAGAAGATATGCTGCCTATTGCCGAAAAACTTGATAAAGCAGGTTTTTGGTCTGTTGAATCTTGGGGCGGGGCGACATTTGATTCCTGTATTCGCTATTTAGGGGAAGATCCTTGGGATCGCATTCGCCAGCTTAAAGCGGCAATGCCAAACACGAAGCAACAGATGTTGTTGCGTGGTCAAAATTTATTAGGCTATCGCCATTACGCTGATGATGTAGTGACACGCTTTGTTGAGCGTGCACATGAAAATGGGGTTGATGTATTTCGTATCTTCGACGCCATGAACGATATGCGTAATCTGAAAACGGCGATTAAAGCCACCGTCGACAGCGGTGCTCATGCGCAAGGTACAATCTCTTACACCGTGAGCCCAGTGCACAACCTTCAGCTTTGGCTAGATATGGCCAAGCAACTTGAAGATATGGGTGTTCACTCTATTTGCGTAAAAGATATGGCGGGGCTGTTAAAGCCTTACGACTGTGAAGCCCTAATAACGGGTTTGAAAGAAACCGTCAATGTGCCTATTGCTATGCAGTGTCATGCCACTACAGGCTTAAGCACGGCAACTTACCAAAAAGCCATTGATGCTGGCATCGACATGCTTGATACAGCCATCTCTTCAATGAGTATGACGTATGGTCACACCGCAACTGAAACCATGGTGTCTATTGTTGAGGGCACAGAACGAGATACGGGTATGTCATTACCGGATCTCGAAGAAATCGCTAGCTACTTCCGCGGCGTGCGCAAAAAATACAGTAAATTTGAAGGTAGCTTGAAAGGGGTTGATGCCCGTATCTTACTAGCTCAAGTGCCTGGCGGCATGTTGACCAACATGGAAAGCCAGTTAAAAGAGCAAGGCGCTGAAGATAAGTTTGAAGAAGTACTAAAAGAAATTCCTCGCGTACGTGAAGATTTAGGCTTTATTCCTTTGGTTACTCCAACGTCACAAATTGTGGGTACGCAGTCTGTATTAAACGTACTTACTGGTGAGCGTTATAAGAGCATCACCAAAGAAACGGCGGGTGTCCTTAAGGGCGAATATGGTGCTACGGCTGCACCAGTGAACAAAGAATTGCAAGACCGTGTGCTAGATGGTGGGCAACCCATTACCTGTCGTCCGGCAGATAATATTGCGCCTGAACTAGACAGCCTTGAAACAGAGCTGACTAAGTTAGCATCAGAGAAAAGTATTACGCTATCAGATGCTAAGATTGACGATGTGCTTACCTATGCTTTGTTCCCACAAATTGGTCTGAAGTTCCTTGAGAATCGGGGCAACCCTGACGCATTTGAACCTGCGCCTGGCACTGAAGCTGATGTAGCATCAAGTGCACCAGCGGCTACGCCTGTTTCAGCTACCGGCGCACCAGCGGCATACGATGTAAAAGTTGAAGGCAAGGTATACCATGTTGAAGTAGCAGCATCAGGGGAGTTATCTAGCATAACCCCAAGTCAGCCATCTACAGCAGCGCCAGCGGCTCAGCCGGCATCCTCATCCAGTAATGAAAGTGCACAAAGCATTAACGCACCGTTAGCCGGTAATGTGTTCAAAATACTTGTGCGTGCTGGCGATGTAGTGAATGAAGGTGATGTGGTGATTATTTTAGAAGCCATGAAAATGGAAACTGAAATTCGCTCTGCTGTTTCCGGTACCGTTAGTGAAGTACTTGTGGGTGAAGGCGATGCCGTAGCCAGTGCTCAACCACTTATTGCGCTGGGGTAATTCATGGATAAGTTGATGGTGCTGTGGGACAGCACTGCACTGGCGCATTTTGAGTCAGGCCAGTTAATCATGATGGCAGTAGGTTTCCTGTTGCTATTCTTAGCGATTGTGAAAAAGTTTGAACCGCTGTTGTTAATCCCTATTGGGTTTGGTGCATTGTTAACCAATATCCCATTAGCAGGATTTTCAGAAGCGGGAGGATTACTCCATTACATTTATGCTATCGGTATAGACACTGGGGTTTTTCCGCTGCTTATCTTTATGGGCGTGGGCGCAATGACGGACTTCAGTGCCCTAATTGCTAATCCTAGAATGTTGTTGTTAGGAGCCGCAGCGCAGTTTGGTATTTTTGCGACCTTGTTCGGTGCTATTGCACTCAACATGATCCCTGGTTTTGAGTTCACTCTCAAAGATGCCAGCGCGATTGCTATTATTGGTGGTGCTGATGGCCCTACGGCTATCTTTCTAGCCTCTCGATTAGCGCCCGATTTATTAGGTGCAATTGCGGTAGCAGCTTATTCATACATGGCGCTGGTACCTATTATTCAGCCTCCAATTATGAAAGCGTTAACCAGCAAAGAAGAACGCACCATAGAAATGGCGCAATTACGCCCTGTATCGCAACGTGAGAAGATTATCTTTCCACTGGCTACACTATTCCTAACTATCTTGTTTTTGCCTTCAGCAACGCCTCTAGTGGGTATGTTTTGCTTTGGTAACTTACTGAAAGAGTGTGGTGTAGTAGATAGGCTTAGCAAAACAGCACAAAACGAGCTGATTAACATTGTTACTATTTTCTTAGGGCTAGCAGTAGGTTCAAAGCTATCTGCAGACAAATTCTTAACCGTTGAAACCTTGGGTATTCTTGGTTTAGGTGCAGTAGCGTTCGCTATTGGTACTGCAACTGGCGTGTTAATGGCTAAGTTAATGAGCCGTATGAGTGGTGGAAAGATAAACCCACTGATTGGTGCCGCTGGTGTATCGGCAGTACCAATGGCTGCAAGGGTTGTGAATAAGGTTGGACTTGAAGCTAACCCTCATAACTTTCTACTTATGCATGCCATGGGGCCGAATGTAGCTGGAGTACTTGGATCAGCAGTTGCCGCGGGTATCTTGCTGGCGCTAGTAGGCTAATACGTTGGCCAATTTATTTAATTGGCGACAGGGCGAGGAGTAGTAAACTCGCTTATATAAAAAGCAAAATGCGGCCTCTTCACTAGGCCGCATTTTTTGTTTTTGCATAAAGCACAATGTAAAAAGCGTTATAAAAAATGACGTCAGAATCGCTGCATAAGGTAACGTCAAAATCGTTTCAAGGGTAGCTTCAAATCAATTACCAAGCACCTTTAAATTACCAAGCACCTTTAAATTACCAAGCATCTTTAAATTAATCTTAGCTAACTGATAGTATTGCTCGTAATTAACGACTGGTAGGCCAAAATGAGCTTTTTAGTAATCGTATGCTCCGGCCAACGAAAAATTGTTTCGGTTTTCCCTTCTTCTACAATATTGCCATTTTCCATCACAATAACCCGATCGGCGATATGTCGAACTATTCCCAAGTTATGGCTAATGAAAATAAACGCCAACCCCATTTCTTGTTGTAGCTTCAAAATAAGATTTACCGTTTGAGAGCGTATAGACGGGTCTAAGGCTGCAAACGGCTCATCGGCAATAAGTACTTTCGGTTTCAATATAATGGCGCGAGCGAGGGATACACGCTGCTGTTGGCCATCAGATAACATATGACGATAGAAATAATAATGCTCGCGTAACAAGCCCACTTTTGTCAGCATTTCTTCAATAAGAGATTTACGTTCCGCTTCCGTTAAATCTGTATTTAAGCGAAGGGGTTCGTCGAGTACTTTACCCACAGGCACAGAAGGGTTCATTGATTCACTGCTGTGTTGCAATATCATGCGAATATCATGAGTACGTTTTTGTTGATTGTTGTGCTGGTTATATTTCGCCAAATATTTGTGGTTATTTAGTTCAATAACCCCTTCATCAGCAGGAATAGCGCCTACCAATAATTTTGCTAACAATGATTTACCCGCGCGGTTTTCACCAATAATTGCGATAGTTTCGCCGCGTTGCACAGTCAAGTCGATAGGGCCTAGTTCAAATATTTCCGGCTTCTTTAACCAACGTTTCTTATCGTTATGTCTAAACGTTAATCCATCTACCTGCATGATATCTGTCATAACTTCTCCATATGCAGTGGGAAGTGGCAGTTATAGGTATGGTCGTGAATATGCCTCACTGCAGGCCTAGAGACACAGGCACGCTGAGCGCGTGGGCAGCGTGGACCTAATCGGCACCCAATTGGCAAATGCTGCAATGTAGGAATAGAGCCTCCCAGCGTAGGGAGTTGTGATTTGGGCGGCAAATCTTTCCTGAAGCTTGGCGCACTATCTAGCAGCGCCTTAGTGTAAGGGTGAAGCGGGCGTTTCTTAATATGTTTCATTTTACCCGATTCTACAGTCTGTCCCGCGTAGAGCACCGTCATAGAGTGCGACATACTGGCAATCGCTAACAAGTCATGGCTTACGAATAAAATACTTAACGAACGGGTTTGGTTTAAACGCGTAAATAACTTAAGAATTTGCGTTTTTGTGGTTGGCTCCATCCCTCGTGTGGGATCATCAGCAATCAATAGTTTTGGCTGAGACACCAAGGCCATGGCAATCATGAACTTTTGGCCTATATCGCTTGGAATTTGGTGAGGATAAGCATTTAAATAATGCTTGTGTTGTTTTATACCTACCTTGTGTACTGTACTTATGGCAATACGCTTTCTATGCTGAGCACGCTGCCAAAACCAGTAACCTTCTACAAATTCATCAGGAATACTTTCTACTAGCTGTTCACCTAATGTGGCAGAGGGGTCTAAGCTAGTTTGAGGGTTTTGAAATACAACGGCAATATCTCGGCGCATTACTTCTCGGCGTTGATATTTTGACATGCTCAGTAAGTTCTCGCCTTTCCAACTCATGCGATCTGCAGTCATTCTCCACTGCGAGGGCAGGGCGCCACATATGGCAGACACTATTAGGCTTTTTCCGGAGCCAGACTCGCCGACAAGCGCTCGAATTTCACCTGTATTAACGGTTAAATTGACTTTATCGAGGGCTTTAATCGTTGTGTCGCCAGCCACCATTTCTAAGGTTAAATTTTTAATATCTAACATTGGCATATTAGTGGCTCACTCTTTTTCTGAGTGCAGAACGAAGGCCGTCCCCCACAATATTTATCGACAACACCAATAAAAAAATGGCAATGCCAGGCAATGCCACATTCCAAGGTGCTAGGTAGGCCACATCAAGACCATCGCCCAAAATAGCCCCAAGCTCGGCAAGTGGTGATTGTGCCCCTAAGTTTAAAAAGCCTAGTGCAGATACATCAATCACCGCAATCGATAGTGCCACAGTACCTTGTACCACAAGCATTTCTGTCATGTTAGGAAGAATAGAATGCACGAACAAGTGCCATCTATTTGCGCCGTCTAATTTCGACGCCATAATGTATTCTTTTTTCATTTCAGCGCGAACAAATGTGCGCGTGCGGTGAACAAACTGTGGAATGAGCGCAAGGGTAATAGCCCACATGCTATTGACCAACCCTGTTCCAAGAATCGCCACGATAATAATAGCAATCAACAGGGTTGGAATAGCCATTAAAGCATCCAGTAAGTGGTTCACAATACTTGAACGCACGCCCCGCAGCATGCCTGCAAATGTACCTATGCTTACGCCAATCAGCATGGCTAGCACTACCATTAGAAATCCAGATCCTAACGTAGTGCGACAGCCGTAAATAATACGAGAGAAAACATCTCGGCCGAGGGGATCGGTGCCAAATAAATGGGTTATTGAGCCGCTGCTTTCCCAACTAGGGGGAATAAGTAACGCATCGATATTCTGTTCCGCAGGGTTGTAGGGCGACACCACCGGTGCGAACAGCGAAAAGATGATAAAGAAGCCAAGCAAAATAAGACCAACAATGGCAATGTGGCTGCCACGGAAAGCTGCCCAAGTGCGTTGCCAGGGAGATGGATGAAACTCCTCTTCGTATAAACTAAACTGTGGCACGTTCGTACTTTTCTCGGCTAGGATCGATAATGCGATTAAACAAGTCGACCATAATAGTTAACGTAATAACGAGGGTTGATACCGCCAACATTCCTACTCGAAGCGCAGGGAAGTCTCGTTGATAAATTGCTTGAATTAACCAGCTACCAATCCCTGGCCATGAAAATAAGGTTTCTACTATCATGGCATTGGTGATGAGCGTGGTAATTTGGATTGCCATTAAAGGCAAAATAGGCAGCAACGCGTTACGTAATACATGCCTAAAGAAAATCTGCCATTCAGACACACCTCTAGAGCGCGCAGCCACAATATACGGGCGGTGAATAACATCAATAACCGAGCGACGCGTAATTCGCACCATTGAAGCGGTTGTTATTGCCCCAATTGCCAGCGTAGGCAATGCAAGATGTGAAATAGCATCACGGTAGGCTAGCCCATGGTCAATACCCTCTGCCAGCATAATATCAATAAGCACGAAGCCGGTAACGGGTTCAATATCGAACAATAAACTAATCCGACCCGACAAAGGCGCAATATCAAGGTGTAAGCTAAAAAACAGGATTAGAATAAGTGCCAACCAAAAAACAGGAAACGAATAGGTGGTAATGCTTAAAGCATTAATGGTGTGGTCGGTAGTAGAGTAACTTTTCAGCCCTGCGTAATATCCCAATGGGATGCCAATGAAAAGCGCCATCAGCATCGCATAAGTGCTTAGCTCGATAGTGGCGGGCATGGCGATGCCAATTTCTTCTCGAAGGGGCAATCCTGACGCTAGGCTGTAACCCCAATCACCTTGTAGTAACGACGATAAATAGTAAAAAAACTGTACTATATAGGGTTGGTCTAGGCGAAATTGGCGCATAAGCGCCTCACGCTGAATCTCATTCTGCGGCACAATGCCGGTAAGGTTTTCTAGTACATCACCGGGAAACAGATACACCAACGAGAATGACATGGCGGTTAATACCAAAAGGGTTAAGATAAATAACACACCGTATCGCGATAATATTTGAATCACAGTGATTTACCTACTCCGCCAAATCTAACGCCGCCAAAGGGGTTAATGGTCATGCCCTCAAGTTCATTTCTATAGGCTTGATAACGATATGCGTGAGCAATAGGCACCAATGGCAACCGTTCGTACAGAAGTCTATTCACTTGTTGATAGATTAAGCGACGTGCTTCAAGATCTTCTGTTTGCAAAGCTTTATCTAAAAGTTCGTCATAATCGCTATCACACCACATCGCGCGATTAGTACCAGAGGGAATGGCGCCACAACTAAGCAATGGTCGATAAAAGTTATCAGGATCGCCATTATCGGCAGACCAGCCTATTAAGACCGAATCATGAAGCCCCTCTTGCAAGTGACGTCTAAATGTAGCCCAGTCGTAGCTAACTATAGTGGCAGTTACGCCCACCTCACGTAAATATCGTTGAATAAGCTCTGCCATCTTAGCGGCATTAGGATTATAAGCACGTTCAATGGGCATAGCCCATATGGTCATAGTAAACCCAGGCTCCACGCCCGCATTTTCAAGTAGCTTTCTCGCTAGCACAGGATTGTAAGCTGTATCATCTGCATCATTTTGAAAGGCCCAGCTAGCGGCGGGTAGCAGTGTTTTTGCGCGGGTAGCACTGTCGAAGTAGACCGCTTCTAATAAGGTGTTTTTGTCGATAGCCGCGGCTAGTGCACGCCTAACATCAGGGTTGTCGAACGGAGGACGCTGGGTATTAAATGCCCAAAAGCCTACATTCAAACCTGGCTTTTCAGCCAGTAATAAATCGTCACGGGAACGGATAATTTCCAATTCCGTTTGGGCAGGAAAAGCCGTAGCGTCACATTCACCAGTCATTAGCTTAGCCAAACGTAATGAGCTCTTCGGCGTGATGTCATAAATTAAGCGTTCAGCATTATCTTGTTCACCCCAATAGGTTTGGTGACGCTGGTAGCGAATGTAGTGATCTTTACGGTAGTTTTCGAATTTGAATGGGCCTGTACCAATAGGGTATTGGTCAATTCGATTGGGCAAGCCTTGTTGTAACAACGCTTCACCGTACTCTTGTGACAACATCACCGAAAAGTCAGTAGCTAAGTTAGCTAAAAAAGAACTGTCTCGACGTTTTAAATTTATCTCTACTCGGTATCCATTTAACCGCTCAACTGAAGCGATATTTTGAGCAAGCCCCAAACTTTCAAAATACGGGTAACGCCCGCCAGACACGTAATGGTATGGGTGCGAGGTAAGTCGCCATCTATCAATGCTAAAAATGACATCATCAGCATTGAAATTTCGGCTAGGGGTGAAATAGCTGGTGGTATGAAACTCTACGTCTTTTCTCAGTTGAAAAGTGTAGGTTAAGCCATCATCAGACACTAACCAGCTACTGGCCACACTAGGTATAATACGGCCAGAATCTGGATCGAAATCTAGCAATCTGTCATACAATTGATGCGATGACGCATCGGTTGTGGTGCTAGACGTATCTAACTGAGGGTTAAAGGTAACGGGGTTGCTTTCAGAGCAATACACTAAACCGCTATTATAAAATGCATGTTCATCTTGTTTTGAACAGGCAGCTACCAGCATTACCATAACAACAGTAAAGGCAGCATAAAAAAGCGGTTTTACGGGCATTTAGTTAGCACTCCATCGATTCAGGTGAAGAGTCTAACAGGTTGTATTTTTTTAGATAACCTCGAAGTTGATGATAAGTGAGACTAAGTTTCTCAGCAGTCTTTTTCTGGTTGAATTGGCTGTCGGATAACGCTTGCTTAATCATATCAATTTCGTATTGCTGAGAGCGGTCTTTTAAATCAATTGGGTATTCTACCGTATCGGGTTTTAACGAGGGTAACACCGCCGAGGGTGAATTCGCAGCAGCTTCACTATTGTTGGCGTTATTTTTAGCGATGTTCTCTACATTGGCCGCTACTGTATTGGACGGCACTGTATTGGAAGCTAACGTCGACTCGGCTTCAGACGTACTCGAGGTTCTGTCGTTTGTTTTGATACGAGAGGTGGGTCTAAATAAAGATTCAAACGGGTCTAGAACAATATCGTGTACGGGCAAATGTGGGTTGTTCGTTCTATAAACCGCACGTTCAACCACGTTTTTAAGCTCTCGAATATTCCCTGGCCAATCATAATCAAGCAAGGTGCGTTTTGCTTTTTCAGTAAAGCCGCTAAAAAGCTCCATTTCCATTTCTCTTGCCATGCTAATGGCAAAGTTCTCAGCAAGCATCATGATATCATCACGTCGCTCTCTTAAAGGAGGGATGGTAATAACATCGAAAGCGAGCCTGTCGAGTAAGTCAGCACGAAATTCGCCCGCGTCAGCCAATGCAGGTAAATCTTCATTTGTAGCCGCTACCAAGCGTACATCGGTTTTAACGGTTTTATTACCGCCTACCCGTTCAAATTCGCCGTATTCCACTACCCGCAATAACTTTTCTTGGATTAAACCAGACGTGTTCGCCAGCTCATCAAGAAACAAGGTGCCATTGTGGGCAATCTCAAAACGTCCTTCTCGGCGTTTTGCTGCGCCAGTAAATGCGCCTGCTTCATAACCAAATAACTCACTTTCCAATAAGCTTTCGTTAAGTGCGGCACAATTGAGTTTGACGTAATTTTGATCCCAGCGCTTAGACAGAAAGTGTAAACGTGCTGCAATAAGCTCTTTACCGGTTCCGCGCTCACCAATAACCAATACGGGTTTATCTAGTGGTGCTATTTGTGAAATTTGCTCAAGCACTTCTAAAAAACTATTCGCTTGGCCTAGCAAATTATCCTGCTGACGATACCTACTCATTAAATCCCTCAAATATTAGTCATTTCGACCAATTAATAGTGTAGAGTAAAAAAACTTGTTGTTCGAGCATTATTTAAACTAAACGAATATCTTTTAAAATTATCAAGTTAGGGTAATTTGAAAAACTGGCAAGCATATTGAATAGTCTTATTACAAGTTTATCTTGGTACAACCAGTTTTCGACTATGAGGTAATTATTATGGGTATCTTCTCGCGTTTCACTGACATTGTGAATTCGAATATTAATGCGCTTTTAGATAAAGCGGAAGATCCGGAGAAAATGGTCCGGTTGATTATTCAGGAAATGGAAGACACATTAGTAGAGGTGCGCTCAGCATCGGCTAAAACTTTGGCGAACAAAAAGGAAATTGTAAGCCAAATTAATAAATATGAAGCAGACGCTAACGATTGGCAGGCGAAAGCGGAACTTGCATTAAGTAAAGACCGTGATGATTTAGCCCGCGCAGCATTGCAAGAAAAAAAGAAATCAGCAGAAGCTGCTGAAACATTGAATAACGAGCTAACGGTTGTTGAACAGCAAATTAGCAAGCTTCAGGATGAAATTGGTCAGCTTCAAGACAAGCTAGCTGATGCGAAGAGTCGTCAAAAAACGATTATTATGCGTCAGAAAACAGCGAGTTCACGCTTAGAAGTGAAACGCACGTTAGATAGCACAAAAGTAGATTCAGCAATGGGGCGCTTTGAACAATACGAGCGTAAGATTGACGATTTAGAGTCGCAGGTAGATGCTTACGACCTAGGTAAGAAAACCTTAAATGATGAATTTGCAGAATTAGAAACTGGCGATAAGATAGACGAAGAGCTAGCTGCGCTTAAAGCAAGAGTGAAAGGTGACACAAGTTCATCTTCAACATCAGAATAATAATTATAGGTAGCCTGCTGAAGCATTAGATTTTTAGTGTTAGTGCACTAGGCAGGCTAATCGGGGTTTATTGGAGGTATTTACAATGGATGAAGGTATCATTGCAATGTTGGTAATGCCCTTAGTCATCTTTATGATTTTTGTGGCGCCGATTTGGTTAATTTTGCATTACCGAAGTAAAAAACAAGTTAATCAAGGTTTGAGTGTTGAAGAACAAGCTTCACTACAATCACTTGCTGAACAAGCTGAAAAAATGAGTGACAGAATTCAAACCCTTGAAGCTATTTTAGATAGCGAAGCTCCAGAGTGGAGGAATCGCGCATGAGAAACGGCAAGCAGTTATACCGAGATACAGACAACGCAAGAATAGCGGGTGTATGTTCAGGAATTGCGCACTACTTTGGTTTAGAAACATGGTTGGTGCGAATTCTAGCGGTGACAGGCTTTTTCTTACTTGCGGGTCCATTCATGTTTGTTGCTTACATAGCGGGCTGGTTCATTTTGGATAAGAAGCCTTTAGGTGACGCTCCAGAAGAACAAACCACTGTACATCAAAGTCGCGGCAAGGGATGGAAAAACACAAGTTCTCCATCAAGCAATAGTCGTCATAAGGTCGAAGTGAAAACCAAAGTTTGGCAGGCTGGTGAGCCACCTAAACAGGCTTTTCACGATATTCGTAATCGCTTTCAAAAATCTGAAATACGACTACGCAAGATGGAAACGTATGTGACCTCAAGAGAATTTGAGCTTAACCGAGAAATCAGTAGATTATAGTTAAGTGTCTTTGAAACACATTCGCTAGCAACTCCCCGATAAAACCAAAACCGCTCTTTTTTAAGAGCGGTTTTTTATATGTAAAGCATCGAGTTAAGTGTGTTTGTAAATAAGTTGTTACGGCTTGGCCGCGTAACAAGAATAGGTAAACACTTCCTGTTAGCGCGCTTTTCATTAGACTATTTGGCAGAAGTCAGTCACTGAATATGTCGAAAGTAGTTATGGCAAAATCTAGCGTTTATCAATCAAAAACCTCAGACAGCAAAGGCGTTATAAGCTGGTCAGAAGAAGAAAATCAAATCTGGGCAGCCTTGTACGCGAGGCAACTTCCGTTATTGAAAACCCGGGCCTGCGAACAATATATGGAAGGGTTGTCGTTACTGGCACTGCCTGATGATCGCATCCCTCAGCTACCGGATATCGATAAAGTACTGTTAGCACAAACCGGGTGGAAAACCGCCGAAGTTCCCGCCCTCATCAATTTTGGTGAATTTTTTAGATTATTAGCCAACAAGCAATTTCCTGTTGCAACCTTCATTCGCTCGAAAGATGAATTTGATTACCTACAAGAGCCGGATATTTTTCATGAGGTTTTCGGTCATTGTCCTTTGCTAACGAATCCTGCTTTCGCGCACTTTACTCATACCTACGGAAAACTCGGCTTAGCGGCGAGCAAAGAAGACCGAATCTATCTAGCACGACTTTATTGGTTCACGGTTGAGTTTGGGTTAGTTCGAAGTAAAGCAAACCCAGAAAAACTGGAAATTTATGGCGGTGGTATATTGTCTTCCCCGGGTGAAACGCTTTATGCATTAGATAGCAACGAGGCAATCAGAAAACCGCTTACAGCGACAGATGCGTTACGCACACCCTATAGAATTGATATCATGCAGCCCTTGTATTACGTACTTCCTGACTTTGATTATCTGTTCGAGTTGGCTGATATGGATATTATGAGCCTAGTGAATAAAGCGAAAGGGCTTGGGCTATATCCGGCCTTATTTGACGCCAAAAAGCAGGCTTAAGTTAACATTATGTTACAGCGTGGCGTGTTTGGGGGAAACGTTTTCACACCTCACGTTGCGCGGAACCGCTTTAAATACCAGTCTTCCAAGGTGATAATTTGACATAATTAACTTGTTATCTTTTTGTAAAAGTGTGATATTGTGTACATATAAGTTTACAAGAGATGTGAAGTCACACCCATGCGATTAGAAATCAGTTGTCAGGACAGACTGGGTATTACTCAAGATGTGTTGGATATCCTCGTTACCCATGAAATCGATCTAAGAGGTATTGAGATTGATGAGACAGGTAAAATTTTTCTTAATTTTCCCAATATTGAATTTGCAGACTTCCAGCATTTAATGCCGAAAATTCGTCGCATTGACGGTATTTCTGATGTGAAAACTACGCATTTTATGCCAAGTGAAAGAGAGAAAACCCAGCTTTCTGCCATACTGCGCACGCTTCCCGATCCGGTATTTTCCATTGATGCTCGTGGACAAATCTTATTGTGCAATGAAGCGGTAACCTCTGGGTTAGAACAAAGTGCCCACGATGTTGAAGGCGTAGAAATAGGTGAAGTAGTGAAGGGCTTTAACTTCACTCGCTGGATGGATGGCAAGCTGCCTCGAGCTCAGTCTTCTAAAGTAAAGTTTATCCAACAAGACTATGTAGCTGACATGTTACCCATCACAGTACCTGACGGTGACAACAACATTATTATGGCCGGAGCAGTGGTCATTTTAAAATCGGAAATGCGCTTAGGCCAACAGTTTAGTGTGTTTCATCAATCTCCCACTGACAGCTTTGATAGATTCGTAGTGGAATCTCAGGCCATGAAACGCGTAGTAAGTGAAGCTAAGCGTATTGCTGATCTTGATGCACCAGTGCTTATTTTCGGTGAAACAGGCACAGGTAAAGAAATGATTGCCCGCGCGTGTCATCAATCAAGTCGCCGCAGTGAGGGGGCTTTTTTAGCGCTCAATTGTGCATCACTACCTGACAGTGTGGCGGAAACCGAATTATTTGGTTACGCACAAGGTGCTTTCAATCAACCGAATGCTAAAGAAGGGCTGCTAGAACAAGCGAGAGGCGGTACGCTGCTGCTTGATGAAATTGCAGATATGAGTTCTCAGCTACAAGCTAAACTGCTCCGGGTATTGGAAGATGGCGAGTTTAGGCGAGTAGGCGATGCAGAACCTGTTACGGTAGATGTTCGATTCATTTGCACTACTTGTCGCGACCTAGGGCAACTAGTAGAAGAAGGGCGTTTTCGAAAAGAATTATATTACCGCTTAAATGTTCTGAGCTTAGTGATGCCATCGTTAAAAGAACGCCGCCACGATATTGTACCTCTAGCAGAATCCTTTATTGCGCAGCACAGCACAAAGTTAGGCCGTAGGCCGGCTAAATTGAGTAAGTCCTGCGTTGATTTTCTGCAACAATATCCTTGGCCGGGCAATGTCCGTCAGTTGCAAAATGCGTTGTTCAGAGCGCTGTCTTTGCTAGACGGCAAGGAAATAACCAAAGAAGATATCCAGCTTCCTAGTTGTGCTCCTAGTGTGACCTTTATTGACGAAAACTTTGAAGGTACGTTAGACGATGAAGTGAAGAAATTTGAAAAAGATTTACTGAAGCGGCTTTATCCTTTCTACCCTAGTACTCGTCAATTGGCGAGAAAGTTGGGATTAAGTCATACCGCGATTGCGAATAAATTACGTGAGTACGGTATAAATAAAGCATCAATAAAAATGTAGGTTTCACTGTTTCGTTAAATTTACGTTGCCTTGCTTAACCAATAAGGGCGGTACTTCAATAGGAAGTGCCGCCTTTTTTTGTACAACCAAGCTTACAGTGAAAATTATTGTCGTGTGCTCCCGACTTTTCATCTTGATGCGGGTGATGCATAAAGAATAATAAATGTTACATACGCAAAAGCGCTGATCACAGTAAGGATCCAATTTATGAAACTAGCTACTTATAAGAACGATAGCCGAGACGGCCGTTTGATGTTGGTATCTAAAGATTTAACGCGTACCTGTTCAGTAGAAGATATTGCTCACACTATGCAACAAGCACTGGATAGCTGGCAGGTCACTGCGCCACAGCTACATATGCGCTACGAACAACTTAATAATGGGGTAATAGACAGTATTGAGTTTGATGCTACCCGCTGTGAATCGCCTTTACCGCGCGCTTATCAATGGGCTGATGGCAGTGCGTATGTGAACCATGTTGAGCTAGTAAGAAAAGCACGAGGCGCTGAAATTCCTGAAAGTTTCTGGAGTGACCCACTCATGTATCAAGGGGGATCTGACGATTTTATCGGTCCCCGTGATGATATTATTTTGCCCAGCGATGAGTGGGGTATTGATTTTGAAGGTGAGGTCGCGGTTGTCACCGACGATATTCCTATGGCCTGTACTGATGCTCAAGCGGCAGAGCGCATTAGATTAGTGATGCTTGTGAATGATGTATCCCTAAGAGGGTTAATTCCAGGCGAGTTGGCGAAAGGGTTTGGGTTCTTCCAGTCAAAACCGGCCTCTAGCTTTTCACCCGTGGCGGTAACGCCTGATGAACTCGGGGATGCGTGGGAGCAAGAAAAAGTGCATTTACCGCTTCGTTCCACCTACAACGGCGAGTTGTTTGGTAAACCACAAGCAGGCGAAGACATGACATTTAGCTTCGCAAAGCTGGTGTCACATGCTGCTAAGAGTCGTAATTTAGGCGCTGGTACCATTATTGGTTCCGGTACCGTATCGAACAAACAAGGTACTGACCATGGCTCAGCCATCGCTGAGGGGGGGCTTGGCTACTCGTGTATTGCTGAAGTGCGCATGATTGAAACCATCAGAGACGGTAAGCCCTCTACACCGTTTATGCAATTTGGCGATCGAATTAGAATAGAAATGTTTGATAGTAACGGGCAAAGTATTTTCGGTGCCATCGAGCAGCAGGTTAAGCCTTTAAGCTAAACCCATTTAATGCAAGCAGAGGAGGCGGGCATGCGCCGCCCTTTGCAAATTACGCTATGTTTATAATAAGTAGCACAACACACACGTAAGGCGGCGGTGAGTTATGAGTTTAACTTTATATGGTTATTGGCGCTCAACGGCGTCTTACAGAGTAAGAATTGCACTTAATTTAAAAGGTGTAGAGTACCAATATATGCCAGTGCACCTTGTGAATGAAGGTGGCCAGCAGCACATTGCACCCTATAAGCAGTTAAACCCCGCTCAGCTAGTGCCCACTTTGGTTGACGATGATGAAGATATTATTCTTAATCAGTCTTTAGCCATTATCGAATACTTAGATGAACGTTTTCCCTCTCCGTATCACTTAATACCATCGCATAAGACAGAGCGGGCAAGGGTAAGGGCGCTGGCTCAAGATATTGCCTGTGACACCCAACCTCTAAGTAACCTACGTGTACTTAATCAACTTAAAAGTGAGTATAGTGCTGAACAAGAAAGTGTGAATAAATGGGCAGCGCATTGGATAACGCTGAGCTTCGATGCCATTGAAAAGCGGCTACAAACCCAAGCGGGGAAGTATTGCTTTGACTTTGACGTGACCATGGCTGATTTGTGTTTAGTTCCACAAGTGTATAACGCGCATCGCTTTAATGTGGATATGACACGATATCCGCTTATTCAGAAAATAACAGATAACTGCAATGCACTACCTGCTTTTGAAAAAGCCCTGCCTGAGAACCAGATTGATAGCGTGTTTTAATAAAGTAAGAAAGAAGGGCAGTCGATAGGCAGCAGGGCGTAGGTTTCAATGAAACCTACTGTCGTTTGATAGGCAGCTCTGTGGTGTTCTTCACTTGTTTTAACGCGAAGGTGGAGCTGACATGATCAACCAAGGGAAGATGAGTAAGCTTCGTTTTCAGTAAAAATTCATATTCTTCAATACTTTCCACAATCACTTTGAGCAAATAGTCTTTCTCGCCGCTGGTGGTGTGGCACTCAACAATTTCATCAATACTTTGTACTGCATTTTCAAAATCGGTAAGGGAGTCACCATCATGATTTTTAAGGGTGACATAAATAAAAACCGACACCCCAAGGTTCAACTTTTTACTGTTTAATAAGGTAACTTTACCGATGATAATGCCATCGGCTTCCATCCTTTTTACTCGTCGCCAACATGGGGTATGGGAAAGCCCCACCTTCTGACTCAACTCAGCCATAGAGACAGTGGCATCTTGTTGAAGTACTCGTAAAATCTCACGATCGAATTTATCTAATTTCATTGAACGCAGCTTCCGTCGTTTTTATGATGTTTATTATATAGAAAAATAAATTCTAGGATAGATATCCTAGAAAAATAGTATTCATACTTTGTGTATTTCACTTTACGAGAGTGGGTTAATAACTTAGCAAGGCGTGTCCTCTGGTGGTTGGGCTACACTTGGGCAAAATCCATCACATTATTAATAGGGAAAGTATGTCGGTTTTCGATCACATAGAGTTTGATAATCACGAGCATGTCGCTTTTTATCACGATAAAGAAGCAGGCTTAAGTGCCATTATTGCCATTCATAATACAAACCTAGGCCCTGCATTGGGTGGTTGTAGAATGTGGCCCTATGTAAGTAGTGCAGAAGCACTAACCGATGTACTCCGCCTTTCTAAAGGAATGACCTACAAAGCCGCCATGGCCAATATCGCATTAGGCGGTGGTAAGTCAGTGATTATCGGCGATCCTCGCAAACAAAAAACGCCGGCAATGATGGAAGCTATGGGGAAATTTGTTGATTCATTGGGCGGCAAATATTTTACCGCAGAAGACTCGGGCATTTCAGTTACCGATTTACAAACCATGGCGACTCAATCTGACTACATTGCTGGGGTAAATGCGCAATATCATTACGCTGACGAACAGCCAGACGGTAATCCAGCACCATCTACCGCTTATGGTGTGTTTGTTGGCTTAAAGGCCAGCGTAGAGCACGGGTTAAATCGCAGCTTAGAGGGCGTAAGCGTAGCAATTCAAGGTATGGGGCATGTTGGTTATCGACTAGCGTCACACCTTCACGCAGCGGGTGCAAAACTGTATGTAGCTGATATTTTCCCCGAAGGTGTTGAAAAGGCGGTAGCAGAACTTGGCGCTACAGCAGTTGCGCCTGAAGATATTCTAGGTCTAGACGTTGATGTACTAGCGCCTTGTGCATTGGGCGCGGCCATTAATGACCAAACATTGCCTACGATTAAAGCTAAGGTCATTGCTGGTGCGGCAAACAATCAACTCGCACGTGAAGAAATTGGCGATATGTTAGTTGAACGTGGCATTTTGTATGCGCCTGACTATGTGATTAATGCAGGGGGTATTATCGATATCTTCCATCAGCGTATGGAACAAAGCTCTAATGCGGCGCTGCGCAAGCATATCGAAGACATTGGCACTACGCTAAAAGAGATTTATACCCGTGC
Source organism: Alteromonas sp. CI.11.F.A3 (assembly GCF_032925565.1). Classification (NCBI taxonomy): domain Bacteria; kingdom Pseudomonadati; phylum Pseudomonadota; class Gammaproteobacteria; order Alteromonadales; family Alteromonadaceae; genus Alteromonas; species Alteromonas sp. CI.11.F.A3. Next base: position 3,565,050 of record NZ_CP136708.1, on the reverse strand, counting down.
TGATGCCCAAAAAGCAGCCACAAATCGTGTGGCAAACATTATTGCAGAAGAGAGATTTTCGTTAAAGGGTTGAAACTTATCGGGCAAGTAGTCATAATGCGCCCCGCGCTTAAGACTGCTGACGCCTGTTAGCATTTTATTCGCTTTCTATGGTGGGCTTTTGGTCCTCCCGCAATGATACTCTGTGAACTCGGTCAGGCCTGGAAGGGAGCAGCCGCAGCAGACGACTCATGTGCCGGGATGTGGCTGGGAGCCCGCCACCCAATTTACTCCCCCGTATTTTAGTCCCACAACCGTATTTTTAACTTACACAACTGTGTTTGGCATTACTCTGCCTTCTCGCTTACCGATGTTTTATCTGTATCGTTTAAATACTTCATCGCATTATCGATAGCATACGTAACATTCATTTCCATTTGGTTCCGTTCACTCTGGGGAAGGTAAAAAGCCATATCGACTTCGTAGCGAATGTAGCGCGGAGGAACTTGGTTAAGTGCCAAGCAGCATAAGTCAGCTAAATAATCAGGACTTTTAGTATTGTCGAGTCCAAGTTCTGTTACACGTTGCAGTACAAGATGTTCGTAATAATTATGAATGTCATCATCAAGCTTCATATTTGTGCCCTAATTTAAATTTTAACGCGATGTTATTTTTTATGGGTGTGTATATTTTTAATAACGCCCCTAGATAATTTATAGCCTGTATTTTGTCGATGTCGAGTTAGCGATGTTAGAATTTCCTTCTGTGCATAACGACGATAAGAACAATCGGCATGAAAAAAAATATAGAACCCTGCTATTACGGTGATTACCTAGCGTTAGATAAAATACTTGGCGCACAAAAGCTTCAAAGTACTAAGTACGGCGAACCTGCCCATGAAGAAATGCTATTTATCGTAGTGCACCAAGTGTATGAACTATGGTTTAAGCAACTTCTGCACGAACTCAATGCGGTTATCGATACATTTAATCAAGCATCAGTAAAAGATCAGCAACTCACTTCGGTAGTACATAGGCTACATCGCGTTATTCAAATTCAAAAGCTGATGAACGACCAAATTGGCATTATGGAAACCATGACCCCACAACAGTTTCTTTCCTTCAGAGACTATTTGGTTCCCGCTTCAGGCTTCCAAAGTATTCAGTTTAAGCAGCTTGAAATTTCGTTGGGCCTTAAAAGGGAATACCGTATCGATTTCGATAAACAAAGCTTTTATAACCGTTTAAGTGATGATGATCGCAGCCTACTGGAAGCGTTAGAAGAAAAGCCAAGCTTGTTCGAGTTAGTGGATAAGTGGTTGGCACGTATGCCATTGCTTAAAACCGAGGATTTTCATTTTTGGGATTACTACCGAAAAGCAACAGATGAAATGCTAAACGATGACAAAGAAACCATTGAAAAAAATGCGTTTCTGTCTGAAGTAGAACGCCGACAAGAGCTTAAAGACTGGCAATCGACCAGAGAGAACTTTGACGGGCTGTTTAACCATGATACCTATGAAGGGCTTCTTAATCAGGGGAAATTCCGCTTGTCTCATGAAGCATTATTGTCAGCTTTATTTATAAAGCAGTATTCAGAAGAGCCTGTTTTTAATCTGCCGTTCCAGCTTATTACTGCACTAACAGAAATAGATGAACAGTTAACGTTGTGGCGTTATCGCCATGCCATGATGGTGCAACGAATGCTGGGAACTAAAATAGGAACTGGAGGGTCATCTGGCCATCATTATTTGAAGAAAACGACTGAATCAAACAGGGTGTTTTTAGACTTTTTCAACATGGCTACGTTCCTTTTGCCAAAAAGTTCACTTCCAGAATTGCCTGAATCGGTAAAACGCAGCTTAGGATTTTACTTACAATAGACGAAAAATGCGACATTTCTGCATTTGCGATGAATGCAATTCGTCGCAAATGGGGAACTCTTTAAATATCCCGCAAAGCCAATTAACACACTAGCTCACGTGTGATTTCCCTACTTCACTGCACTGTCGCTCGTCGACAAAAATCCACTTTACACTTGATTTGCCCCCTTTGCATATGTCAATTATCCTTTCGGATAATCATAAAAATCCGTATAAAAAACAATCGTTTAGAAAGTTTTAATGGTTAGTTTAATAAAATTTAAAAGTCTGCTCTCATCGATAACTTTCAGTTACCGTTGAAGGGTGAATATAAAGCCGGGGAAACACATGATAAATAATAAAACGCTCACAGCATTAGCTGTGGCAGCGTCTTTAGGTGTTGCTGCACCTTCATTCGCACAAGAGTCAAAAGGTACTATTGTTGGTACTTCTGTATCTGCAAGTACTAATCAATTACTTGGTGATGTTGAAGTCACAATTATCAACCTTGAAACAGGTCTAACACGTAGTGTGGTGACAGATTCAGATGGCCGATTCACTTTTCCATTGTTACCACCAGGCCAATACAGCCTTTCAGCTCAAAAAGCAGGGTTTACCGTTGCTCAAGAAAAGCAATTTACAGTGCGTCCATCAGGAAGAACCAACTTAGATGTGGCTCTAGAGTCTGGGGATATTGAGCGAATTTCAGTAAGCGGAACGTCAATTTCGAATATTGATGTTACTTCAAGCGAATCACAGCTTTATGTAGACCAAGATTTCATTGCAAAAGTTCCTGTACCACGTGATATCGCTTCTGTCGCACTTTTAGCGCCAGGTACGGTATCTGGTGATTCCGACTTCGGGAACTATGCATCCTTTGGTGGTTCATCTGTAGGTGAAAACGTTTATTACGTAAATGGTATTAACGTAACTAACTTCAGAAACGGTCTTGGTGGATCAGAACTTCCATTTGAAATGTATGAATCGTTTGAAGTGAAGACAGGTGGCTACTCTGCTGAATATGGCCGTTCTACGGGCGGTGTTATTAACGCAAGAACGAAAAGTGGTAGCAACGAATTTAAGTGGGGCGCGAGCGCTTACTATGAGCCAGCTGCGTTAAGAGCACATAGCCCCGACGTCTTTTATAGAACCCAGGCTGATGCTGACGAAGCAGGAACAGCTTATTATGAAGTATTCAAAGAAGATGAGCGCAGTGAAACAAATGTAAACTTGTGGGCTAGCGGCGCACTTGTTGAAGATAAGCTTTTCTTTTTCGGTTTAATTAACCAAAAACTTCGTCAAAGAGATTATGGTGATACTGCAGTAATTTATGATCGTGAAGGTAACGATACATTACTAAGTGCAAAGCTCGACTGGTACATTACGCCAGAGCACATCCTAGAAATTACAGCATGGGACAATACCGAAGAGCTTGAATCTGAAAAGTTCTTATACAGCCCTGATTCGGATGAAATAGGAAACTCTTTAGGTAATTATACACTAGAGCGCGGTGGTAAAACTTGGGGTATTCAGTACACAGGTATTATTACCGATGATATTACTATTAGCACCCAATACTCAATTAACGAAACAAGCTACAGTAATTTAAATGATGGAAGTAATCCGCTTGGTGATGCTCCTGTTATTTTCGACAGATTTACAAACGTCGAATACGGCGCATACGGTTTAGCTACACCTTCTATTCAAGAAGATAAGCGTACCGCTATTCGTTTTGATGTTGAATGGTATGTCAATGCTGACCACGTATTGAAATTTGGTGTGGATAACGAAGATCTAGAAGCGTCTGAAAATACTCAAAGAGCGGGTGGTGTAGCCTATCGCTATGAAAACTGTGGTGCTAATCTTGATGAAGCAGGAAACGAAGATTGCTTAGTTCGTCAAGAGTACTACATAAACCAAGGCGATTTTGAAACGAAAAGCTTCGCGTACTATATCGAAGATACTTGGACCGTAACTGATAATATTACAGCACGTATCGGCTTGCGTAATGAGAGCTTTGAAAACTACAACAAAGCAGGTGATAAATTTGTTGACGTTACTGACCAGTGGGCTCCTCGTCTAGGGCTTAGTTGGGACGTTAAAGGTGATGGCGAAAGCAAAATTTTTGCCAACTATGGTCGTTACTACCTTCCAGTTGCGACAAATACAAACATTCGTTTAGCGGGTGATGAACTTTATACTCGTCAGTACTATGAAGTAGAGTCAATTAATGCTGATTTCACACCAGTACTAGGTGATGAGGTTGGTGGCATGACGGTATACTCTGATGGCACACTTAAAAGCACAACAGAAACGGTTAATGCCGATTTAGACCCAATGTATCAAGATGAATTTATACTTGGTTACGAGCAAGTACTTAATGAATCATGGAGCTTTGGTGTTAAAGCCACTTACCGTGACCTTGGTAGCTCACTAGAAGACATTGCCATTGATGCAGGCTTTAACGAGTTTATTGAGCAAGAGTTTGGTTCCTCTTGTACTATGTGTGACTCTGGCTTCCACTACTACGTGCTAACCAACCCGGGCAACGATGTAACAATCACTACTGATCCAGATGGCGACGGTCCAGTTCCTTTTGGAACATATACTATTCCTGCAGATATGCTAGGTTATCCTGAAGCGGAGCGCCAATATGCCTCTGTTGATTTCACTGTCGACCGTGCATGGGATGACGTGTGGATGATGAGCTTTACCTATACGTGGAGCCATAGTTGGGGTAACAATGAAGGTTTCGTTCGTTCAGACAATGATCAGGACGATTCTGGATTAACAACTAACTTTGATCAACCAGGGTTAACGGACGGAGCTTCTGGTAATCTTCCTAATGATCGTCGCCACTCATTTAAATTAAATGGTGCGTATCAATTAACAGAAAATTTCTCGTTAGGCGCTAATTTCCGTTGGACATCAGGTCGCCCACTAAGCTCATTTGGTTACCACCCAACTGATGTGTTTGCGTCTCTATATGATGCAGAATCATTCGTTTATGAAGGTGAGATTGCTCCTCGTGGCTCTCAAGGTAGAACACCAAATGTTTGGAACCTTGATTTAAGCGCTAAATATTTGATAGAACTTGAAGAAGCTGATATTGCTCTTCGTGCTGATATCTTCAATGTGTTCAATAATGATGAAGCAACACAATTGAATGAAGTTAATGAACGACTATCAGGATATGAAGACGGCGAACAATTTGCTCCATTTGGCTATATTGCTCGCGGTGAATCTAACCCTAGTTATGGCCTACCAACTTCTTTCCAAACGCCTCGTTACGTGCGTTTTAGTGTTGAAGTTACATTTTAATAATTGAGTAATGAAAAAGCCCAGCTCATGCTGGGCTTTTATTTAGGCTTATGAAACTAGAACTACAGAAATTAGTACATGCGACGCGAGCAATGGACCAAACATTGGTTGTTTCTTTAATTACCGGCTTTTTGAATACTGAGTTAGAACTCAAAGAAAACTGGTTAGGAGTAGCGCGTTTGGCAATGACAGTTGGATGTTATGATTTAGCTGTTAAGTGTTTACATATGCTAGATCAATCAAAGTGTGATGATACGACAATAGCAAAGCAAATTGGTATGCTAGCCGATTGTGGTAAAGATGATGGTGCATACCAGAGCGCAAAACAGTGGGCGAACAAGGCTCCGACATCAGTTGCAGCACTTCATATCACTGGTGTACTTGCTTATCAAAAAGGGCTACTTGAAGAAGCGGAAACATTACTTAAAAAGGTAGTTAAGACAGCACCATTAGCGGGCGAAGCGTGGCACATGCTATCAACTCTGCAAAATGTGATCACTCAACCTGATTTTCAAAATTTCATTAGTGCGCAAACGGAAAAATTTAATCAGTTGTCTAACTGTGTATCTAAAGCTTGCTTTCTAAACGCTATGGGAAATGTAAACTGGTTAAATGGTGATGAGAAAAGTGCGTTCGCTTTTTACGAGAAATCAGCAAATGCTATGAGGCAAATCACAAGCTCAAATGCCCCCACAAAGCCTTTTAACATAGATGCGAACTACACAAAAATTACCAAAGTATTAAAAGATACTGAGCAGAGTAGCTTTACATCGAATACTTTCACGCCAGTATTTATAATGGGACTGCCCCGTTCTGGTACCACCTTGTTGAACAATATTTTGTGCTCTGATAAAGCTGTTAACTCAGTCGGTGAAACGGATGCATTTACTATTGCCTGTGACACAGTCCTTAAAAAGAAAAATTCAGCTTACGATTTAGACACCATACTCAATTGTCAAAGCGTTGAACTAAATGCAATTGCAAAAGAGTACGAGCGGATCGCAAGAGAGTTAGGATGTACAGAAAGCGTATGCGTAAATAAAAGTTTAAACAACAGTCATAGTGCATTGATGGTACAGCGAGTCTTTCCTAACGCTAAATTTATCGCGACTAGGCGAAACGAGCTTGAAAATGCATGGTCAATCTACAAAACCTTTTTTAGCAGCAATTTGCATTGGTCTTTTGACATTCTCTCAGTTAAACGAGCGATTCAAATGGACAATAAAGCAATAGAGCAACTACAAACGATTATTAAAATAGAGGTAGTTGAACTCGAAGCGTTGAAGGCAGAACCTGAATTAGTGCTCCACAGAGTATTTGATTCAATTGGTCTAAATTACCAAAACAATCACACATATTTTCATAAAAAGTCCACAGTTGTGAAAACTGCGAGCATGTCTCAAATTAGGCAACCGTTAAATGCAATTAACACAAATAGTTCCAGGGTTCCAAAACCATTTCTAGAACTATACGGAAATCTATAAACGTAGGTAAAAAGTCTTTTAACCTAATTTCCGTTTCTTATCGTGATAATAAGTCGCCTCAACTGAATTGGCCGAAAAGTAAACAGTAAAATGTGTTTGATATGTAAATTGTAAGTAAACATTTACAGAAAAAGGAAAAATAAACGAAAAAAATTGAACTTTTAATTATTCCCCTCCCGATCTCAGTTGACCGTTTACTCATGTTGTGTTTATTATCTTAGTGAGGCTTTGACCTTACTAATAATAATTCGTTATAAACGATTTTAGAAATACACACTAAACGAGCTTTAGTGGTCCAGGGAGACAACACATGTTTACAAATTCTAAGCTGGCTAAGTCAGTTAGGTTGGCCTGCGCGTTCGGCGCGGTTTCAACAATAAGTTTTTCTGGTGCAGTTGCTGCACAAGAAGCCGAAGAAGCAGCCGATTCTGTTGAAAAAATCGAAGTAACTGGTTCTCGTATCCGTCGTACAGACATTGAAGGTGCTAACCCAGTAACGGTTATGTCACGTGTAGATATCGAAAAATTCGGTATTACTTCAATCGGTGATGTTCTTCAAGCAATCCCATCTGCTGGTTCAGCAATCAACACCAACAACAACAACGGTGGTAATGGTACAACGACTATTAACATTCGTGGTATAGGTTCAAACCGTACTCTTGTTCTTGTAAATGGTAAGCGTTGGTCTCCAGGCCTAACGGGCTCAGTTGATCTAAACAACATCCCAGCATCAATCATCGAGCGTATTGAAGTACTTAAAGATGGTGCTTCAGCGGTATATGGTTCTGACGCGGTTGCCGGTGTTGTAAACATCATTACTCGTCAAGATTTCGAAGGCGTTCATGCTTCTGGCTATATCGGCCAATACGATGAAGGCGACGGTAACAAAGAACAGTGGGATATTGGTTTTGGTGCTGCGAATGACAAAGGTAACGTTTACTTCAACGTTAGTTATGTAGAAGAAGAAGCAACACTAGCTGGTGACCGTGCTATTTCTTCAGTTCCAACTTTTGGTACGCCAGAAGGTTTCGGTGGTTCATCTGCGCCGCCTCAAGGTCGTTTTTGGACTTTTGACCAAGCTGATGTTGGATACAATGAACAAGGTAATAATGCAGGTGGTTTAGAACCATGGGTTGAGCCTGATAGCCGTTTCAACTTTGCTCCATTCAACTACTTATCAACGCCTCAAGAAAGAACAAATATTTACTCGCAGGCGCGTTATGAATTAACTGATAACCTAAGTGTAAATGTAACTGGTTTCTACGGTAACCGTAAATCAGAGCAGGCCTTAGCACCTACGCCATTATTTATCGGAACGGCATTTGGTGATTCAGGCTTCACGCTTTCTGCTGATAACCCATACAACCCATATGGTGTTGATATTTCTACAGACCAATCAGTCCTAGATGCAGATCCAAACGCACGTGAAATGTTCTTATTTGGTCGTCGTATGATGGAAGCCGGATTCCGTAGCTTCAAACAGAACGTTGACCAATTCCAGTTTAATGGTGGATTTGACGGTGTTCTTGAGTTTGCAGACAGAGAGTTCTACTGGGATGCAAACTACACTTATGCTGATATCACTCAAAACCAGTTAACAGATGGTCTTTTAAACATGGACCGCGTTGCTCTTGCAATCGGTGATCCTGCAAACTGTACTGGCGACTGTACTCCGCTAAACCTATTTGGTGGTTCTACTGCTCTTGGCGAAGGTACAATCACGCAAGAAATGCTTGATTACATTACTTTCACTGCACAAGATGAGCAGAGCACATCGCTAGAAAGTTACTCTGCAAACATCTCGGGCGAAATACTTGAATTACCAGCAGGCTATTTAGCATTTGCTGCTGGGTACGAAAAGCGCTGGCAAGAAGGTTACGACCAGCCAGATGCAATTATTGCAGCAGGTATTACTTCGGGTAATGCGCGTCAACCAACTGAAGGTTCATTCAGTGTTGAAGAAGTATACCTAGAGCTAGCTATTCCACTTCTTTCAGATCTTGAATTTGTTGAACAGTTAGACCTTGAACTTGCTACACGTTACTCGGACTACAGCAACTTCGGCGACACTACAAACTCTAAAGTAGGCCTTAAGTGGCGTGTTAACGACGACTTAATTGTTCGTGGTACGTGGTCTGAAGCATTCCGTGCGCCATCTCTAGATGAATTGTTCTCCGGTAACAGTGATAGCTTTGCTCCGCTTACTGATCCATGTAACGGCGGTGAAGCAGCCAACCCAGACTTACCTGGATGTGCTGGCATACCTGCAAACTATGAGCAACCGAATACACAAATCCGTACCACTGTTGGTGGAAATGCAGACCTTCAAGCTGAAGAAGCTGAAAGCTTTACTTACGGACTTGTATACTCTCCAGAGCAAATTGATGGCCTATCAATCACGTTTGACGTATTTGATATTGAAGTAGATAACGCGGTTTCAACTGTTGGTGCGCAAACGATTCTTGCTGCATGTGCGGAAACTGGTGTGAACTTATGTTCACTAATTACTCGTGGTGCAGGCGGTAACGTTGTTGACTTGTTCAACGGTGCGGTAAACCTAGGTGGACAAACTACTTCAGGCTTCGATTATAACGTTGCGTATAATTTCGAAACTGATTACGGTGATTTCCGAGTGAACTGGGATGGTACGTATGTTGATGAACGTACAACTATCGTTATCGACCCAGTAACAAACACAACTGCCGAGTTTAACGATGCTGGCTTAGCGGGCGACCGTGATGTTGTTCCACGTCTTCGTACTAACTTAGCGGTAACGTGGAGCTACGAAGATTTCACAGCAAACTGGTTAGTTCGCTTCATCGGTCATACTACTGAACTTTGTTCAATTGACGGTGATGTACTTGACCAACAGTTGTGTAGCGACCCAAGTCTTGAAGTTGGTGGAACTAGCTACAACGAGCTTGACGATATGGCTTATCACGATGTGTCATTAGGTTACGCGGTTAACGATAACCTTCGTATCACGCTAGGTGTTAACAACTTATTTGATACAGACCCTGAAGTTTCTTACTCGACGTTTGCTAACAGCTTTGACCCGTCTATGTATGAAATTCCTGGACAATTCTTCTACACACGTTTGAATGTAAACTTCTAATATAAAGTGTAGTTTGAATCTTTAAAAAGCCTCTTCGGAGGCTTTTTTGCTATATGGTGTACACGTTATGAATGTTCAACAATTGATCACGAAAGCAAATGAAGCACATGCGGCTAACGATACCTCTATGGCTATGGGTTTTCTCAAGCAAGCCGGTGAAGCGGGGGATGTAAATGCCGCGTTAGATTATGCATACTATATGTCTCATTCTAAGCCTATTGAATCAGTTCAATATTTAGAAAGCCTCTCATGCGTTGAAAATCCAATTGTTCAATATCACAAATTATTGATAGCTTATTTTTGCGATCTAATTACAGAATCGAATAGTGTAGCGAAAAGCTTAGTGGCTCTGGGCGAGAAAGGTGTAATTGAAGCATATTTAGTTATTTTGTCATATTTAGAGCAAAGCAGTAGTGAGTTTTCTTTTATAGCGAACAAAGTAAAAAATATCGCACCAAATATATTCAACCAACTGAAACTCGACGAATTTGTAAATGGCAAAGTATGTGAATCGAATAACGATAAAGTAGCTCAGGGTTTGGAGAGTAAACTGTTCGAGCCGTTGCCATTGCCGACTACACTAAACGAAGAGCTTCCTATAAGTTTGTTTGAGAATACGTTGTCGGATTTTGAATGTAATTACCTTGTCATTAAGTTCAGTGCATTATTACAACCGTCCATGGTGGTTGACCCCATTACAGGTCAAGGCCGAATAGACAAAGTTAGGACCAGTTACGTTGCTATTATTTCGCCTGAGCACTGTGACTGGCTAACGCGAAAAATTGATAAGCTTGTTGCCAAAGCAACTAAGACACGTTGTTGTGAAGGTGAGGCGTTGAATTTACTTAGGTATGTGCCAGGCCAAGAGTACAAACCCCATTATGATGCATTGAATAGATTACAAGATGCTAAGACTTTCGAAGATGGTGGACAAAGAACAAAAACTGCAATTATTTATTTAAATACTGTTGATGAAGGTGGCAATACCACGTTCCCCAAATTAGGTATGCGGGTATCTCCTAATAAAGGAAACATGCTTGTTTTCAATAACAGTGATGACAAGGGAAATGTTCTGACCAACAGTTATCATGCTGGAGAATCGACCCGAAAAGAAAATAAATGGTTAGTTACAAAATGGATTAGAGAACATAAAACAAATTATGGTAAATTCTTATATGGCAATCACTAAAAAAAAGGGAATAGGGATGAAAAAGCTAAATCAAGTATGTCTAGTTGTAGGTCTAGCGTTAACGCTTGGAGCATGTGGCTCAACGAGTAACGAATCTTCTCAATATGCTAAGTCTGATAGTAACGCTACAGATGATGGTATGAAGTGTAAGATGGAAAAGAAGATTGGCTCCAATCGCATGCAGCGTGTTTGCTATTCGGCAGAAGAAAGAGAACAAATGCGTGAGGCAGGTCGAGAGGGTTGGACTCGTATGCAGCGCGGCACAGAAACAAGTGGCGGTGATATGTAATTAACGGCCAATTTAGTTTAAAATGGGAGGCAAAATGCTTCCCACTTTTATGAATCAGAAAAAAAGCAAAATAGACACAATACTCGCTCACATTGCCAATCTAGTTCAAGACGGCCTTTATGACACTGCTCTGGCGGAATATCGTCGTCTGTATCAGCAGTCACCAAATTTTTTAGCGCCCTCTGAAGAACTTCCCATCACGAAGTCGCAAGCTACTCACATACATAATGCCGCAAATTTGGCACGTCGTGATCTTATTATCAAAACAAAATCGATATGCGCGACAAAAAGAATTCAAGAGTCAGTAAACGCGCTGTGTGGAGTATCTCAAAAAGTTTTTGACAAGCAGCACCAGTCACCTAGTTTTCTGTTTGTCCCCGAGTTGCCATCTAGCCCATTTCCATCAGTAGATTCCGTTGAATACCTGCGTGATTTTATTCAGCAAGTTTCACATCATAAAGGCTATTTTTTATCGTGTGTTTCAAATGCGAATGAACAATACATACACGATATAGATAAAGTGCCGGATACACAGGAATGGCTTGAGCTAGCGAAAAACTGGAGTTCGTTGCATTTAATGAAAGGTGGCAAGTTGACTCCTGATGGGGAATCGTTACCTGAAGAAATTAAAGCGTTATTAAGCTCGCCCTTATTAGCCGATTGCCCAGATCATGCCCCAGAGATCGTTATTTCTGTACTTGATGCAAAAACTAAAATACCACCGCATTTTGGTATCTCCAATATTAAGTGGACGCTTCATATTCCCCTGTTAGTTAATGAATTATCATACATAGAAGCCGCTGGTGAGCGAGAGTATTGGACACCAGACAAAGAGGCGCTTCTATTTGATGATAGCTATAAACATAGCGCAGAAAACGGGGCCGATGAAAAAAGAGCGGTATTGATCCTAGATATATGGAATCCGCATCTATCTATAGAAGAACGTACTGACATTAAAGCCCTAATGGAGATATATAGTAAATGGTCTTCCCAATATGGCAGCTTAGCGACACTAGATCGGAGACTTTATAAGTAATGCAAAACTCGCCCTCTATAATCATTCCTCAACTTATTCAGGCGTATAATAAATGCGAATACAATGTGGTGTTGGATATGATTAAATTAAATCCAACACTGCTCCGTGTAGATGCAGTTGTGCCTCAGTTACAAGCAAGTGCTTTGCGTAAGTTGGGTTTCGTCAATGAAGCAACGAAAGCTTACGAAAAAGGGCTAAAGCGCTTTCCTAGTGCGTGTGATTTGATGAATAGTTTCGGAAATCTCTTACTTGAGGCGGGTCAGAATAAAAAGGCGCTAATGTTATTTAGCAAAGCCAACAAAATAAACTCAAAGAGTTATGATTATAAATATAATTTGGCAAGGACATTTTTTGCTGAAGAACGTTATGCCGAAGCCGAAAAAAATGTACGGGAATTAATAAAGGCTCACCCGTTAAAGTTAGATTTGTTGTTAATGCTGTCGTCTATTTTGAGTCAGGAAGGACAGAACGTAGAAGCAGAAAAATATTTAGTACAAATATTAGAAATAGACCCGTCAAACATAAAGGCGCTCAATAATTTAGGTAACATTAAACGTAGGATTGGGCAACAAGACGAAGCGCTCATTTGTTACCAACGCGCCTTGGATACTGGAGTTGCTGGTGCAGAAATATACCAGAATCTTGCGGCTATATTAGCGCTTAAAGGCACCCATAAAGAGTCATTTGAAGTATATGAACAAGGGCTGTCAAAATATCCTTTGAATGTCACGCTTCACAAGGAGTATGCACATTTTGCTTGGATACAAAATGTTAATAATCCTTTTGCCCTTTTAGAAAAAGTATTATCTACCGAACAACCCGGTTTAGTAATGGCTTATGCGGAATTAATGCTCAAGGTCGATGACTTTGAAAAAGCTAAACTCTGGTTAGAAAAGCTTGTTGCGAAGCAAGACCCGACCATCCAAATTGCAGCAGTAGCTAGTTTATCTAACGCTTTAAGGGGACTTGGTCAATTCCAAGAAGCGCTCAATGTTATAAATAGCCTTCCTAACACCAAAAGTGCTGAGTCACTGCCATTACTTATCGAAAAAAGCTATTCGTTGTTGAGCCTCGACCGAGCTAAAGAAGCTATCAGCGTGCTCGAATTAGTATGTCGAATTGCTCCTTTGAATCAAGGCTACTGGACGCTGTTATCCACTGCCTATAAAGCAAATGGTGATGAGATAAAATATCAAACATTATGTCAGTATCAGGATTTTATTAATGTTACATCACTATTGGAAGGTTCTGAAGAAAACACATCTTTTATCGGTGAGTTGGCGGAATATTTAAATACATTGCATAGCAGTACTCAACACCCCATAGGGCAGTCGCTCAGGAATGGCACTCAAACATTTGAAAACCTACTAGACAGTGAACATCATTTAATTCAAACCCTTAAGTCTGCCCTTAAAAATAGAGCAGAGTCGTTTGTGTGCTCTCTTTCAACGCAAAAAAAACACCCTTTTCTCTCTCGTATTCACTCTAACTTGCGGTTTATTGGGAGTTGGTCAGTTAGGTTGAGAAAGGCGGGGTTTCACAAGTCGCATTATCATTCTGAAGGATGGTTGAGCGGTGTACTTTACGTTGATGTGCCCGATGAAGTAAGGGAAAATGGCAACGGTTGGCTGGTCTTCGGGCGCCCAGATATTAAGGGTGTCGAAATGTTAGAAGATTTCGCCATTAAGCCTATAGCCGGAAATGTTGTGTTTTTTCCATCTTACATGTGGCACGGAACTAACCCAATTTACTCAGATACTCAAAGATTAACGGTCGCATTTGATATAGTACCTGAGTCATAACTAAAGATTAGGCTAGTTCTAATTTGAAGGCTAATGTGTATCTAGATGTATAGCAGATTCGATTGGGTGGTCTGCCTACATGTTTGATCGCCCCATGAAATATGACAGTACGTCCTGGTTTTGGAGTACATGCGAATTCACAATCATCATCTTCGTTGTAAAATAAAGTTTCTCCACCCCACTCGATATCCCACTCCGGGCATAGGAATACCAACACAGTGAGTTCATCCGCTTCAGGCAAGCAATCAGTGTGAGTAAAAAGCATATCACCATAGGATGCATAGTTAACGTATCCACGATAAGCACGATACTGTTTACCAGTAGTATGACTAATTTGGCGAATAGCACGTTGATACACGGCTAAGCCGTTAATTTGCTCTTCAGAAAGAGAGACGGCCCAATGTCGGAACTGAGCGGTATCTGGGCGAGCAACTTCATTTCGTTTAAAAGCGCTTATCTCTAACCCTTTAAAAATAGTACTTGTTTCATCTACTGTGCAAAGGTTATCAAAAACCCATATTGGCTTATCATTAATCAGACAATTGTATTTCGGTGATTGATTCATAAATAATTTTGATTAGTTGTTTTATTGTTTAAGGCATTCGTATTATTACCAAATCAAAACCCATACGCCAATAAATCGTGCGCGAATGAAAAAGATAAATAATAGAATCTCGTTGCGAGGTTGTTTCTAAGTTCTGGGGATCTTAAATAAGATTTCCACATAACTAAAAATTCTCAGAAATGGGATACCTAAAAGTGCTACAGAATTTAAAGAGTTATAACGCACATCTAAAGCGCATCGGTTGGTTGATTTTGAAGCGGGTGTGAAATGATAAGGCTCAATAATGGGCGTAGATAGGTTTATACTCTACATCTTGCACCAAAATGGAACTTCCGCTAGATCGGTTTGCTTTAATTTTCGGACCAAATGGTAAGACCACCGAAGCGTGATCACCTGAATTTAACACTAAATGCTTTTTTGATGTAAAACATATCCTGAGTGTTACTTATTTAACACCTTTCGCTAAAAACCTCGATACACCCTGATAGGGTGGCCTAAAGCCAAGTAAAAACAGGGTATATTTTTGCTGATAGACAAAAAAATAACCCCGTATTTGCCAGTTATTTGTACGTTGGAATGAATTCTGCAGGAGAATTCGAACGTATATTAAACAGATGATGAAAAATCTACTTGGTGTAAACAGGGTGTTACTTGACTCAGTGCTGTAATCCGTGTGAGTATAATACGTTCGTAGTACTGGAAGCTAAGGTCCGTACTACATTCCTAAAACATAATTGTAAAAGTTTAATACGCCCCTTGCCCGAACTGTTTTCCTTTATCGGCGAGGATTCAAATAAGAAATTTGGTTGGGAACTATGTCCAAAATGAGCAAGAGAACTCTTATTGCTTCTACTGTTATCGGTGCTTTCGCACTAACAGGTAGTGCAGTCTCTGCAGATACGCTTGATGACCTTCATAAAGAAGAAGCGAAAATCCACGCGGCTGCAGCGAAATCTCAGGAAAAAATCAACACGTTGTTTGAACAGTCTCAAGAATTACTGGTTGAATACCGTCAAACAGTAGATGAGACAGAAAACCTCAAAATATACAATGACTACATTGCGAGTCTTGTAGCAGATCAACAACGTGGAATTGACTCTTTGCAACGTCAGATTGACAGCATCGAGCAAACTAAGCAGGGCATCGTTCCTCTTATGTTCCGCATGATCGATAGTCTTGAGAAATTCATCAAACTTGACCGTCCTATTCACTTAGATGAGCGTCTAGAGCGTGTACAGCGTTTACGTGATGTTATGTCTAACTCTAACGTAACTGTTTCAGAACAGTTCCGCCAAGTAATCGAAGCATACTTGGTTGAAGTTGAGTACGGCACTAAGATTAACTCTTACCAAGGTACTATCGATAGCAACGGCACTGAAGTGACTGTTGACTTCTTTAACCTAGGTCGTACTGCACTAGTGGCATTGTCTCTTGACCAAGAAAACGCTTGGGCATGGAACAATGAAAGCCGCGCATGGGAACAGCTTGGAGACGAGTATGTGTCTTCAGTTGTTGACGCAGTTAAAATGGCTAATAACGTCATTCCTGCGGACCTGATCAAACTACCAATTAGTGCAGCGGAGTAATTGTTAATGAAACCAGTATTCAAATCTCTTTTAACCGCTGCCACTCTTGCGGTTGTAGCAACCGGAGCTCAGGCTCAGGAAGCAAAGAGCCTTAAAGAACTTCTAGACCAAGTTCAGGATAACCGTGTTTCTGAAACACGTATCAACAAACAGCGTGAAGCAGAATTCCAATCTGCTCGTGCAGACAAGCAAGCGCTTCTTCGCAAAGCAGAATCTGAATTGAAAGCTGAACAAGGTCGTGGCGACCGTCTTCAACAACAATTCTCTGACAACGAAGTAACGCTAAACGAGAAAGCAGCTGAGCTAGATCAGGCAACTGGTACGCTTGGTGAGATGTTCGGTGTGGTTCGTCAAGCGTCTTCTGAAGCTTACGGCCGTGTTGCTACATCAATCGTTAGTGCTCAATTCCCAGGCCGTGGTGAGTTCCTAGCTGGAATGGCAGAAGACTCTAAAGGTCTTCCTAACATTCAAGAACTAGAAGACCTATGGTTTGCTCTACAGAAAGAAATGACTGAAGGTGGCGAAACAGTTCGTTTCACTACAGAAGTTGTTAACCTTGATGGCGGTTCTTCACAGCAAGAAGTTGTTCGTATCGGTACTTTCAACCTTGTAGGCGAAGATGGCTACCTAACTTATGATGCTGAAAACGAAATCGTTCAGCCTCTTGGTCGCCAACCAGACGGACACTTTGTAAGTTCAGCTGACGATTTAATCGCTGCGACTTCAGGTATGGTTCCTTTCTACGCTGACCCATCTCAAGGCGCTATCCTTGGTCTGTTGAAGCAAAAAGCGACTATGTCTGAGCGTTATCATGCAGGTGGTGTAGTAGGTTACACAATCACTGTAATGCTAGCGATTGGTCTACTTATCGGTCTTTACAAGCTAATCACGCTTACAGTAGTTGCTGGTAAAATGCGTTCACAGCTTAAAAACCCAGGTAACCCTTCAGATGGCAACCCTCTAGGTCGCATCTTGAAAGTTTATCAAGAGAACAAAGCTGCTGATGCTGAAAACTTAGAACTTAAACTTGATGAAGCTATCCTACGTGAACTTCCACGTATCGAAAGCGGCATTAACGTAATTAAGATCTTCGCAGCAATTGCACCTCTACTAGGTCTACTAGGTACAGTACTAGGTATGATCGCGACGTTCCAAACAATCACATTGTTCGGTACAGGCGACCCTCGTATGATGGCTGGTAGTATCTCTATGGCGCTTGTAACTACGGCTCAAGGTATTATCGCGGCATTGCCACTGATTCTTACTCACAGCATCGTAGCTTCACGTAGCAAATCAATCATCCACATTCTTGATGAGCAAACTGCGGGTATCGTAGCAGCTCATTCAGAGTCGGAGAGAGTGTAGAATGAATTACCTGATTGGATTATTTGAATCGGTCAGGGATTTTATCGCTACCGGCGGTGACGTGCTTTATTTCGTTGCTGCCGCGCTCTTTCTCATGTGGGTTTTAATGATTGAGCGTTATTGGTATTTAACCTCGGTCTTCCCAACGGTGAAGAAAAACATCATCAAAAATTGGGATGCCCGAGCAGATACCACATCTTGGTATGCGCATAGAATCCGTGACGCGTGGATTTCTCAGGCGTCAGATGATCTGAACGCTAGAATGCTGATTATTCGCACCATTATTGCAATGTGTCCGTTAATCGGGCTACTGGGAACAGTAACCGGTATGATCGGTGTTTTCGAGACGATGGCGACACAAGGCACCAGCAATGCACGATTAATGGCAGCTGGTATCTCCATGGCAACAATCCCGACTATGGCGGGAATGGTAGCCGCGCTTTCTGGACTGTTCATCAGTTCTCGTCTCGAAGCGAAAGTGAAGCTGGCACGCGAAGGGTTAGTTGATAGCCTGCCACATCATTAGAGAGAGATATTATGGCTCGAAAAGTCAGAATCGAGGAAGAAGACGCACAGATTGACATGACACCCATGTTGGATATCGTGTTTATCATGCTGATCTTCTTTATCGTTACCACTGTTTTCGTTAAAGAAGCAGGGATTGAAGTTAATAAGCCCGACGCGAGCCAGGCGGTTCTTCACAAGAACGCGAACATCTTCATAGCAGTTACAGAAGATGGGAGCGTTTGGTTAGATAAACGTGAAGTAGCGCCGGACAGCGTTAGAGCGAATATTGAACGACTGCTTACCGAGCAGCCAACTGACTATGTAATCATTCAGGCTGATGTTAAGGCCAAGCATGGTTTGGTAGTGGAAATAATGGACCAGGTTAAAGCTGCAGGCGTTAACCGTGTCTCGGTAGCGGCAAGGGGTTAAGATGTTACGTATAATTGTATCTATATTGTTAGGTGCTGGTGTTGCATTTGCCCTGTTCGTACTTATGGCTAAGTTGATTGAAAACTCAGCCAGACCGGCGGACGAAGTACCTGAAGCACCGGTAATCGATATTGTGATGCAGGAACCAGACGATCAGACGCAAACGCGTCAACGTGTTCCGCCTCCACCTCCACCTCCGCCTCAGCAGCCTCCTAAAATGGAGCTTGTTGAGCCAGAAGCAGCTGAACCGGATGCAGATGGCTTTAGCCTAGCAATCCCAGCTATTGATACTGGTGGTGTTGGTGTAAACATTGGTGGTGTCGGCGCTATGCAGCGCGATGGCGATGCTACTCCAATCGTTCGTATCGATCCGAAATATCCACCTGACGCAGCCCGTGATGGCCGTGAAGGTTGGGTAAGATTGTCTTTCACTATTAATGAAATTGGTGGTGTAGACGATATCGAAGTAATTGAAGCTGAACCTAAGCGTGTATTCGACCGTGAGGCACGACGTGCATTACGTAAGTGGAAATACAAGCCTAAGATTGTTGACGGCAAAGCTGTTAAGCAGACTGGCATGTTCGTACAGCTAGACTTTAAACTGGAGCAATGATCATGATGAAAAATAAATTCAAAATGTCTGCATTTGCTTTAGTGCTTGGTGCCGGTGCAGTGTTTTCTGCACCAGCTGCACTAGCGCAGTCTTCACCTGTTATGTGCCCTGGTTACGAAAAAGCCAAAACAACCTTAGTAGGCGAGCGTACAGGTAAAAAAGTTCAAAAAGCATTTGAATTTTACAACGAAGATCAAGTTGATGAAGCGTTAAACATTTTATATGAAATTGACCCTTCTGAAGACTTCGATGCTGCGTATGTAAATCGCTTTATTGGTAACTTATTAGCTGCACAAGAAGGTAAAGGTTCTAAAGCACTTGGTTATTTAAACCAGTCTGTAGAACCTAAAGTATTGAATGACCTTGAGCATTCTCAAACACTTAAGTTATTAGGTGATTTGAACATGCAAGAGAACAAATATACTGATGCGATTAAATGGTATAACGCGTGGATGGACTTTACGTGTAAAGAAGATGCAGACGTTTATACCCGTTTAGCGCAAGCTTATTATGAAGCAGGCCAATTAGATAAGATGATTGAGCCAGCTGACAGAGCGATAGCTTTGTATGATGAGCCGAACAAAAACCCTTATGTGTTAAAGCTAACGTCATACTACGAGCGTAAGATGTTTCCTCAAACAGTGGCAGTTGCAGAAGAATTAGTTCGCAATTTCCCTGAGGAACCTCGCTGGTGGACTCAGCTTGGCTTCTTCTACCTTTCAGTAGAAGACTTCGAGAAGGGCTTATCTACGTTTGAGATGGCTTACATCCAAGGCTACCTTAAGAAAGTAAACGAGATTAAAACGTTATCTCAGTTATTCCAAACTAACGGCATGCCTTTTAAAGCTGCTCAAATTTTGGAAAAACACGTTAAATCTGGTTTGCTAGAAGAAGATGCAGATATGCTAGCTAGCATTGCTAACGCATATCACCAGGCTAAAAACTATGACAAGGCTGCTACGCTTTACGCTAAAGCTGCTGCGAAGAGTTCAGACCCTGAGCATTACAGAAAGCAAGGTACCTTGTTGCTAGTTGCTGAAGATTACAAAGGCGCGATTAAAGCATTAAACAATGCATTAGAGCGTGGTGTAGAAAACCCTGGTAAAGTTCACTTCACACTTATGGAAGCGAACTTCTATGCAGGCGACTTCAGAGAAGCTTATAAGCACATCCAAGAAGCGAAGAAAGATCGCTCGCTACGTCGTAATGCGGCGGCTTGGGAGCCTTACATTAAAGAGAAGGCTAAAAACCGCGGTATTAACATTTAGTAGTTATACCGATAAATAAAAAGGCCTCCATTTGGAGGTCTTTTTTTTGCTAAAAATAGACCCAGGTTTATATTGTTGTAGAAGCCAACATATTGCCTATCTTTTTTCTTAATGACTCAGTTAATGATTTACGACCATTCACGCCTAAAAGCTTTATAAGCTTATTTGAAGGTAGCGGGGAATTAGTCAGTAACAAAAGAAGTTCAGGCGTGACTTCATCCGTTTCACTCGTGCACGCTTTAGTAGCTCTTTCAGTATGCTTAGCACTCTGGGTGGACACAGAAACCTCTGCAGCCAATGCGTTTATTGCTAAGCTAACTTGGTTTAATGGTCTAGTCGCATCAACGAACTGATTTAGTTTTTTTATTAGTGTATTTCGAGTGATGGTTGGAAGCTTACTCATAGGAACAATGTCGGTTGCTTGGCTATGGGTAAACAAGCATAACAATACTTCTTGTTGTGAACCGAAGCGTTCAGAGATACTTTTTACAACCAATGCACTGGTTTCACCGCTTGCTTTATTAGGTTTTTCCCCCATATCCACAAGCGTAAATCCGCATTGCTGCCAAAAGTGATTAAGCTTGTCAGAAGCGCCATAAGAGCTAGTCAGTGCATCTATGTTTTGTGCAGAGGCTTGCTCGTTAATAAAGCTTACCAGGCCTCTACCTAGCCCTTGGCCTTGTAGATGAGGAGCAACTGCTATGCGGTTTATTCTCCAGTACCGATATGATGCAGTGGAGGGGTTTGCCGTGAGTAGTGTAAGCCTCTGCGCCCCTAAATGGCCTTTAGGGCGGCGGGAACCATCTGCAATTCCTTCACGTACATCTGCTAAAGGCTCGCCGCCTTCACAATTTATTATTGCTGCAGCGATTAAACGAGAGTCGACCCATTGGGTAAACAATACGATATCTGGGCTGTCACAAAGCCGCATGAAGTCGTCAGGAGTGGTTTGATAGTGTGCAGTGGCTAACAGTTGCATCACACAATGTAATTCGTGTTCCGACAATGCAGACACCAAACCTATCCTGTAGTCACCGCTAAATTTATCTGACGGTGCTTTTTGTTGTAATTTTTGCCGTAGTTCTTGCCTTAGTTCTCGCAGTATTTCTGGCGGTGCTCCACTAAAGGTATTAAATGACTCTGTTCCTTCAAATAAGCAAATAATATGTATGAGGCTTTCTAGTTTATCGTTCTGTATCCATCGCAGCGGTGTGCTCAATGAAAGGTGCAAAGCGCCTTCAGCGTTAAAAGCCGGTAGCATACGTTGCATAAAGCCTTGTCCACTTCCTTCGTATCCCTGCAATGTCGTGCTGATCACATAGTTATCATGAGCGCCAATTAATAACTTAAGTACAGGTAAGGGGAAGGACGCTGCTTCGTCAATAATAAGTAAGTCATAGTCACCATTGATAAGCGTTGAGTTATCTGGCGCAAGCCACTGTGCAGATCCACTTTTCTCACTCTCTGAAGTTTGATGAGAGACTGCTTCACTAACAAAATCCTCAATAGCAAAAGCCACTTTAGTGACAGTTCCAGCAATACCTGACTCATCATCAGTACTACCATTGGCATCAGTAGTACTATTAAAATTAGTAGTACCATTAGAATCAGTACCGCAATCAGCAGCCAGGCTTCCTTGTGCCTTTTTCTCTGAATTTGATGACTCTATGTCTATTCCTATTCCTATGCCTATGCGAATATGCTTGAAAAGGGTGCTCGTGTTTTCACGAATGGCGCTAGTGATTACTATTTTTTCGCCCTTTTTAAGCCTTGATGCAACAAACATCCCTAAAAGCGCAGACTTTCCTCTGCCTCTAGGCGCTGTGATGACAGCTTTACGATTACCTTGCGACCATCTGTTTGTCAGGCAATCAAATGCCGCCTGCTGTTCAACTGATTTGAACTGTGGCCTACGGGTTTCCTCACCATCTAATGGCTGTGTTGCGTGTGCGTTTTCTGATAGTACCTGATTGATAGAGCTCTCAGAGGTAACCGGGTTTAGCCGGTTTAACGAATCTACGGTATCACCAGCTACCCAATCAGGAATATGGCAGTTGTTGGAACTCCAAATGGCTACATGTGCATCGTTTTTTAGTCTTGCGACAAGTCTTTTTATATACAGGCTTGGTGATGCAGTAAAACCATGTGACAGGTGACTAGGGCGGGTGTGCAAATGCCAAGAGTCGAGCGTAGGGCAGCATAAAATAAGACACCCACCCCATCGAATGGTGCCAGCAATGGCCATGAGGTTTCCAGGGTTGAACCCTTGATGGGCATGTACCACCCCGATATCGCATTCATTACCTAACAAATGTTTACGGAGCAGTGAGTTCTGAGCGCCTACTTCTTTGACGATAAGTGTGGAGGGAATATCGCTTAAAATAGACGTTAAATTCTTATTTACCCACTCGTATTCACCAGAAAGCACGAGTAGACGACGATGCTCAGTATGTCGTGCTTGCGAATAAATAGGGTTAAACAACCATTGAGTTAATTCCGGTGGCGCCATAGGTGAGTTTTTTCGGTATAATTAAGACTTTCTCTGCTTATAGTAACTACTTATCTAAAGGAATTCGAATGCGCTTTCTTTCTCGGCGTCTAGTGATGCCAAACGACTTAAATTATGCCAACTCTTTATTTGGCGGCCGCGCGCTTGAATGGATTGATGAAGAGGCTGCTATTTGGGCAATTTGCCAATTAGAAACCAATTGTTTGGTAACCAAACATATTGGGGAAATTAGTTTTGAGTCTCCTGCACTGCAAGGTGATATTGTTGAGTTTGGTCTTGAGACTAAAGCCGTGGGTAGAACGTCGATTACGGTAAGTTGTCTAGTGCGCAATAAAGCCACTAAAAAAACCATCTGTTTCGCCGATGATATTGTCTTCGTTAAAGTAGACCCAGAATCACGTCAACCTGCAGCCCATGGTAAAACCCTTGAGGCGCTAGTGTCTCAAACTAACGAAGAAGTGCGAAAGCTTAATCTTGAATTAGAAGAACAAAAATAAGCTTACATAACACGAATAGCGTGCCTATTGTTACGTCAAGTTAACCGTTTAATATCTTGACGGTTTTGGCGTAACTGGTAGACTCCTCGCTGTATTTGGTATTCAAACCGAACGCATATACCAAGGGGTGTCCGTACCGCGGACTGAGATTCACATCATCACTGTGAGAACCCTTACACCTGATCCGGATAATGCCGGCGTAGGGATGGTTGACCACATAGTCGTATCACCTGCCGTACACCCGGATCTTTTTTCTTAAAAAAGAATAAGAGATCCCATGCAAAAACCTATATTTTGTCTTTCTTTACTTGCCGCATCGCTTTCAGTTAGCGCACAAACTACTCAGCAAGAAACACAACTTGAAGACGTTGAACGTATTGTCGTTAGCGGAGACTTTCGCGAAACTGTATTAGACCAACTAAGTGCAAGTGCTACCGTTATGAGCGCTACGCGCTTAAGCAGTCGCCAGCCTACCCATATTGATAGTGTGCTGAACAGTGTGCCGAACGTGAACTTCGCCGCAGGCGCTTCTCGCGGCCGCTTTGTTCAAATTCGCGGTATCGGTGAACGTAGTCAATTTGTAGAGCCTATTAACCCGTCTGTTAGCTTTATTATGGATGAATTTGATTTCTCAGGTTTAGCGGCAGCAGGGCTGTTATTTGATACCCAGCAATTAGAAGTATATCGCGGTCCTCAAGCCACGTTATTTGGTTCTGGCGCATTGGCTGGGGCAGTAAAGCTTTCCAGCAATGCAGTCGGTTCAGATGGCCCTGATTACGTCGAATTTAGAGCGGGCAATAAAGACAGTTATCGAGTGGAAGCTGCTACCGGCAACGATATCAATCAGGACTGGGGTTATCGCGTTGCACTAATGCATAACCGCAGTGATGGTTTTGTAGAAAATACCGTAGTTAACAGTGACGGCGCCGAGCAAAAACGTGATGATACGAATAATCTTGATGAAACCGCAGCGCGCATAAGTGTTGCTGGGAATATCGACGAAAGAAGCACTTTGGCGCTGACGTATCGTTGGTATGACATCGACAATGGTTATGATGCGTTTTCGCTAGATAACAATAATCAGACGTTATCTGATGAGCCAGGTTTTGACACTCATCAAACTCATGCGGTGAGTGCTCGAGCTACCACCAGCACTAATGGCGGTGACTTTATTTTAATTGCCACCCACGCTTCCCATAATATCGGTTACGGATATGACGAAGATTGGACTTACGAAGGTTTTCACCCTTTCGGCTATACCTCATTTGACGCTTATTTTCGTGATGTAGACACACAAACCGCAGAAGTAAGGTTTGTATCTTCAGACAGTGCTGCGTTATTCAATGGTGCCACTGCTTGGACACTTGGCGCTTTTTATAAAACCAGTGAAGAAGATTTGCTACGTGAATACACCTATGCTTCAGGTGATTTTACCAGTGTGTATGAACCCACCACCAAGGCGGTATATTTACAGACTGAATCTACACTTACCACTAGCCTAACGTTAGTGGCAGGGTTACGTGTCGAAAACTACGGTTTTGATTACTCAGATAACAATGGCCTTGAAAGTAGTCATGATACTACGATGACTGGCGGTAAAGTGGCATTGCAATACACAGGTGAAAACCACTTTTACTACGCCAGTATTTCTCGCGGCTACAAAGGGGCAGGGTATAACCCTGACGAACGCGTATCAGATGAGCAGCGATTCTTTGATGAAGAATATAACTGGAACTACGAGCTTGGTGTAAAAGGGCCTTTATTGGTGCCTGAAGTTACCATGCGAGCCGCCCTTTTCTATATGGACAGGGACGATACGCAAGTAAGTAATTTTGATGTTCAAATACGCGAAGATGGTACCGCTGATTTTATCGACATTATAGACAATGCAGATATAGGCACTAACAAAGGTGCTGAGCTAGAGTTAAGTTGGCTGGTAGATGAAAACTGGACCATGAACATGAGTTTGGGCTACCTAGATGCAACTTTTGAAGATTATACGCTTACCGATGGCACTGTGATTGAAAAACAGCGCCAAGCACAAGCACCTGAATACACGGCTAACTTATTTAGTGAGCTATCCATTACTGATGATGTGCTTTGGCGCATTGATATTGATTTCAAAGATAGCTACCGTTTTTCTGATGGGCATGACGTAGAAGCCCCTTCGACAACACTAGTAAACAGTGAAATAGTATGGTTTTCTGATAACTGGCAAACCAGCCTGTGGGTTAAAAATGCCTTCGATAATGAGTATTACACCAGAGGTTTTGGTGGGTTTAGCAATGACCCTCGTGATGAGTATGCGTTTGCAGAACCTTATTATCAATTAGGTAATGGCCGACAGTTCGGTGTTACCGTTAAATACCAATTCTAGGAGTATGCTATGCAAGTCATGGTTGAGCTATCGTTATACCCATTAGTAGGTGAATATATTGAGCCTATTCAGCAATTTATTGATCGCTTGAATAGCTACGGTGATATTGGTGTATTGACTACTTCTACCAGCACGCAAGTATCCGGTGATTACGGACATGTGATGTCTATTCTTGGTAAGGAAATGCAGCGCACTCATGAAGAAGTTGGACAGGCTATTTTCGTGGCGAAGTTTCTAAACTACGATGCTATGCAGGCGAATAAGCAAGCCAGAAAAACTGAAGCATGAGTGCATTTTTCACTGAATTTTTGTCGCAGATAGCGGCCACATCAAAACTGGAATGGTTGGCTGTAGTGCTTGCCATTGCCTATGTGCTGCTTGCGGCAAAACAGAATAGCTGGTGTTGGCTTTGTGCCTTCGCCAGCACGGCTATCTATACCTGGCTGTTTTGGCAGGTGACGTTACCGTTTCAATCCATGCTGAATTTTTTCTATATGATAATGGCGGGCTACGGTTACTATCAATGGACGAAAGGTGGGGATGAAGGCACAGAAAAGCCAGTGCGTTCATGGCCGCTATGGATACATCTTACAATAGTCCCTGTGCTGTTGTGCTGTGCGTGGGGATTATCTAAATTAGTCACTTCCCAATTTAATAGTGATCATCTACTACTCGATGCGAGTATCCATCTTTTGAGTGTAATTACCACTTTTATGGTGGCGCATAAAGTTTTACAAAATTGGATTTACTGGTTCTTTATTAATTTGGCCTCCGCCTTTCTATACTTTCAAGTGGGGATGGCATTATCAGCATGCTTGTTCCTTGGGTATGTAGGATTCTCGATTTTTGGGTATCTACAATGGTTAGCGCAATGGAATAAGCAAGATGAAACCGGAAACTATCATTCCGCTTTTGAAAGAAGCACTTAATTTATCTGATTCAGCTACAGTGGAACGTCACCCCGCTGGCATAGTGAATCAGGTGTATCATCTTAAAGATGATAATCGTGGGTTTGCTGTCAAATGGGTGGGGGAAGATGCATTTAGCGGCATCGACAGATTCCATCAATTTGTATTGCAACAGCAACTTGCTGAGCGAGGCATTGCACCAAAGCCTATTTGGTTAAGCGATGATGAATTAATTTGGGTAGAGCAATGGGAGGAGGAAACTGATCCTCATCCCAGTATTCGTTCTCCCGAAGCGTTGGCATCAGTACTTGCCCGTGTCCACGCCCTGCCTATCACCGCTAGACCTCTCAATTTATTTTCTCGTTGGTTGCACTATATGCACTCCGCTGGATTGAAAGAAGGCGATGCGCTTTTCGACCGCGCTATCCAACTTCGGGCAAGTTTAGTGAAAAGTGAAGGTAGCACAGAAGACTATGTGCTGTGTCACAACGACCTACTTGCTCATCATGTGGTACGTGACTCAACGCCTTTCATTGTTGACTGGGAATACTCAGCCATGGGTAATCGCTATTTCGATGTGGCTGGGTGTGCAAAGATAAACGCAATGAGTGAAGCGCAAACACAGGCATTAGCCATCGCCTATGCAAAAGAAGTAGGTAAAGATGAAGATGAGGTCTTATCGCAAGTTCAACTTCACATGGAAATCGTTAACGTAACTAACGATTTATGGCTGGCTGCGCTTGAGGCAACCAAGCAAAACGCTGGCTAAAATACGCTTTTTGTTTGTTTTCACAGCGCTTTGTTTGTTTAATAAGCGGTAGTGCATAAGGTAGTAGAAAAATGCTTTACCTTTTATATGTCATCCGTATAATGCACAGCGCGCTAGGGGTGTAGTTCGAATTGGTAGAACAGCGGTCTCCAAAACCGATGGTTGGGGGTTCGAGTCCCTCCACCCCTGCCACTTTCCCTTCTTGTTTTCTAAATTCAATTTTTATCATTATTTATTCTTCTTAAGCTAAGTTAAACTCAGCAAGTTAGTCATTCTGTATCTGCCATTTTTATTCGCGTTGCCATTTTTAATCGCGTTGCTATACAATGTTAAGTAATTAAACGAGGTTGGATTTTTATGTCGCTTTCTACTTTTCAGCGTGCTGTGTTGCAAGAAATGGGGATCCCTGTCTGGGTGAACCAGTCATCGCTGCAAGTTGAAAACACGAACTCGGTTGCGACTGATGTTGAGAATAAGCCCTCTGCTAATGTTTCTTTTGCAACGACCAGCAATCATTCACCGGCCATGCCTTCTAATGAAGAAAAGCAAAGCCGGTTGGCACAACTTCGTGCTCAAGTATCATCAGATTCAACCAAAGCCTCTGGCCAAACAAAAGCTACCAGCCCGAACGCTAGTGATTCGTCGTCAGCGACACCGCGCTCGGTAGGTAGTAACGCAGATAGCGCTGCAAGCAAGAGTGCACCAAAAGCGAAGTCTGTTAATGCTTCGAGCCAATCATCCAGCCAATTATCGAATGTGTTGTCCAACCCTGCTTCGATAAATACACCTGCTATGGTTGAATTAACCCAAGCACAGCGCTTACAGGGCAAGCAGTGGCTGCAAGATTTAGATGTTGCGCTCGCTTATCTTCAATTACCCTTCACCAGTACTCAGGTGAAGCTAGGGCAAGACGTAGCAGTAACTAACGGTGGCATTGTTATACCGTCAGCGCCTCACTTACTGACGGCAGCGATGCAAAAGCAGCTGTGGAAAATGCTTTGTGCTTTGCCCAACAATGTAAAATCGCCAGAAGCACGTTAAATTCCCTCACTCGGTTGACCTATTTTGCATATCCAATTAGTTTCAGATACAAGTTGTCAAAGTGCTTTAGCGCAAGCCCACGGTATTCACGAAGCCTCCCAATTTAAACCTTGGTCTTTTGCAACGTTTGCTGATTGCACTACGGCTCCCTATTTCGGTGCCCTTGCTATAAAAGATGATCAAGTAGTGGGATACGCATTGGTACTTGAAGTGGTTGATGAAGCTACCTTGATGGATATTGCGGTAGATAAGCGTTGTCGCCAAGAAGGGATAGGGCGGGCTTTAGTGGAGTACGTAAAACAACACGCCCAGCACAACGAAATGACCTCAATGTGGTTAGAGGTTCGCGCCAGTAATATTGGGGCAATCAACCTTTACGAACATACCGGTTTTGAGCATATCGAAGTAAGAAAAAGCTATTATCAAACCGCTAACGGCAAAGAAGATGCTAAAATAATGAAAGCCTCGCTTTAAACCCAAGAAGCTAAACTAAACACGCAATCGCACAAGTTATACCTTCTCGATCTACCCGCGCACTATCAGTCTACTCCTGTTCTCTGAGACAATAACAT
This sequence comes from Alteromonas sp. CI.11.F.A3, assembly GCF_032925565.1. Classification (NCBI taxonomy): domain Bacteria; kingdom Pseudomonadati; phylum Pseudomonadota; class Gammaproteobacteria; order Alteromonadales; family Alteromonadaceae; genus Alteromonas; species Alteromonas sp. CI.11.F.A3. Next base: position 3,535,968 of record NZ_CP136708.1, on the reverse strand, counting down.
TCAATGTTTACGTTGTTAAAAACTAACTAAAGAGGATAAATGCCAAAGGTTATCAATCGGGAGATTGTGCGATTTAAACGGTTTGCCATTAATCTTGTGACCTATCCTGAAGGTCATCGGGTAATGAGACATAACGACCCTGTAAGCGAAGGGAAATACTATAAGTTTAATGTGGTATTAAAGCAGCCAAAAGTAGGTGGGGTGTTTTGTGCCGACAAGGTTATTTTTAACTTATTTAACCGTGTTTATTTCTTTCGGCCTGATTTGTACAGTCATAGTGTTACGCCCATTCAACAAGGGCAACGCAAACTATTGTCTGTGGCAATATTATTACCTTAGTTTAACCTTTATTTCCCTTGTCCTTTATGCGCGATAAGGCGCCTAATTACGTCGTTAAGGTCTATATCCGGTTTCAGGTTATTCGCGTATATTGCGCGGCTAAGTGAAATGTCACTTACTGTCTTATTTTTTGTGAAATAGCGCATGCTTTTTCATTTTATAGGTATTGAATATGTCTTCTGCGTTGCCTCCTCCGTCAGTTCAAGCAAAAGGCATTAAAATGCTGTTTGTTTCAGTGTTGTGCTTAGGCTTAAGTTGGCCAGCAATGAAGCTAGGTTTAGATTCCGTAAGTGCGTATTGGATGGTGACACTTAGGTTATTATTTGCCTTGCCTGTTATCGCCTTGTTTGTGTTTATCACCAAAAAACGATTACCTACTTTTTCACGGCCCGATCGCGCGGTTATCTTTACGGTAGCCTTGGTGCAGTTCATTGGCTCTATGGGGTTAATCACGGTTTGCCTGCAGTACATTCCTGCCGGTACCGCGAGTATTTTAATTTACACCACACCACTGTGGATGCTGGTGATTGATACCGTGTGGTATCGACAGCGACCTGCAGCAAAACGTTTTTTACTGACGAGTATCTCTACAATTGGCGTTGGCTTAATATTATTCGCGTCGGGCCAGCCTGGTGCTTGGTTACCTTTGTTTGGCATGCTATTAGCTTCGGGATTGTGGGCCGTGTCGATAAGGCGTGTTTCATTTCACAAATGGCATGGTAGTGTTATTGATGCGGTGTTCTGGCAATTTGCATTGGCTGGAGTAGTAATGCTAGCAATTGCCTGTGCTATTGAGGGTGTCCCCAACTTTGCTGAATACGGGGCGCGAGGTTGGTTGTCACTATCTTACATTGGACCAATCGCTACTGGGTTGGGTTTTGGTCTTATGGTGTCTGCAGGGCCTAAGCTTCCGCCTGAGCGCATCGTACTTATTAGCACGCTTACGCCAATCATTGGTTACGTAAGCTCGGTACTGTTACTAGGTGAAACCTTGCTGCCCATGGTGATTGTTGGCGCCACTGTAATGCTTTGTGCACTTACCCTCAACGCGTTGCCAAAGTCGGCACTAAAGAAATTGATATCCAAGGTGCCTGGTCAAACCAAATAAACTGGGCCAATAAACAAGTCGCTACAGCTTGAGACGTGGCTGTATAAAATCTAAAAAAGCCGAGATACGTGACGACACTGCACTGTTTCGGTAGTACACCGCTTGCACGGGCTCTCGATTGTTTGGTGTAAGTAAGTGCTCGCCTAATACGCTGACAAGTTTACCGTTTTCTAAATCGTCTGCCACCATAAAGTGCGACAGTAGGGCAATGCCTTGATCTGCTAAACAAAGCTGCCTGATGGTTTCCCCGCTGGATGCTTTTAAATCGAAATTAAGTTTTACCTCTTCTGATAAAGGCCAGCGGTTCAAGCTAGCGCCACTGGAAAAGCCAATGAGTCGATGTTCGCCCAATGACGTTATAGACACATCAATATTAGAACTTGCTAAATAGGCTGGGCTCGCCACCAAATGAAGTGCACTTCGCCCCAAGGTTTTGGCATGCAAATTAGAATCGTTTAAGGCGCCAATCCGAATGGCAATATCAGTTTTGTGTTCAAGCAAATCAATAATATTATCGTGACTGGTGATATCGAGTTTTATCTCTGGATATGCCTCACGGAATCCACCTATTAATGGGGTTAACTGATGCAGCACAAAAGGGCTTGCAGCATCTACTCTTAATAACCCAGAAGGTTTTTGGTTTAGCAGCCGTAACGCTTCTTCGCCTTTTTCTAGTAAGTTCACACTGTCGCGGGCGTACTGTAGGTAGACTACACCTTCTTCGGTTAGCTCCAGTCGGCGGGTGGTACGGTTAAGTAGGGTAACATTAAGCACGCCTTCTAAACGCGCCACAGCGCGAGAAACTTTTGCTACCTGCTGGCCCAGCAATTCAGCGGCGCGAGAAAAGCTGCCTGCATCTACTACGACAACAAACGCTTCTATATCTTCGGTTTTAGCACTTACGCTCATTTAGCTTTTACTTTATCAATAATCACAAAGGTATTTTGTTATTATTGCTGTTTTTCGCAACGAAAACAATCTGCACAATGCACGCACTGAAACTTACTTTTTGAGGATAAAAATGCCCATTGCATTGTTTGCGTTAACCCTCAGTGCGTTTGCTATAGGCACCACTGAATTTGTTATTGTTGGTTTAGTTCCTACTATTGCTGCCGATTTAGGTGTTTCACTGCCTAGCGCGGGTTTACTGGTTAGCTTATACGCCCTTGGCGTGGCCATTGGTGCGCCGGTGTTAACTGCGTTAACCGGAAAATGGAATAGAAAACACGTGCTGTTAACGCTAATGGCACTGTTTGTCGGTGGCAACTTACTGGCATGGCAAGCCCCCAGTTATGAGAGCTTGATCATGGCACGCATTTTAACAGGGCTTGCCCATGGCGTGTTCTTCTCTATCGGTTCTACCATTGCCACAGGTTTGGTAAGTAAAGACAAAGAAGCCAGTGCTATTGCCATTATGTTTACTGGTTTAACCGTTGCACTGGTAACAGGCGTGCCATTAGGTACGTGGATTGGCCAAACCTTTGGCTGGCGAGCCACCTTTTTAGTGGTATCTGCATTAGGTTTTTTAGCATTAATTGGCAGCGCATTTTTAGTGCCGAACAATTTGAAGCAGGCGAAACCTGCCACACTAAAAGATCAAATTAAGGTGTTAGTGCAGCCCCGTTTATTGTTAGTGTATCTGATGACCATATTAGGCTACGGCGGCACTTTTACCGCATTCACCTATTTAGCCCCTATATTACAGCAAGAGAGCGGTTTTGCGCCTTCTGCGGTAAGCATTATCATGCTGGTTTACGGAGTGTCTGTGGCCATTGGTAATATTTATGGCGGTAAACTTGCCGATAAGAAAGGGCCCATAAAAGCGCTTACTATTATTTTTACTGCTCTCGCGCTCATACTATTTACCCTAACATTTACCATGAACACCCAAATAGGTGCTGTATTAACCGTATTGGTGTGGGGCGCATTTGCCTTTGGTAATGTACCTGGCTTGCAAGTATATGTGGTGAAATTAGCCGAGCGATACACCCCAAATGCGGTAGATGTGGCATCAGGGTTAAATATTGCTGCGTTCAATATTGGCATTGCACTGGGTTCAGTGTTAGGTGGTGCAATTGTTGAAGGCATGGAATTACGAGATACCGCCTGGGTGGGTGGCGTGATTTGTTTAGCAGCGCTGGTAGCAACTCGATTCAGTGGTTCCTTAGATGCGCGCACAGCTTAAGCTTGAGTTTGTTAAATCGTTAGCGTTTTAAAAGGTTAAATATTAAAAAGAACGGCGGCGCAACATAATAGCAAGGTGTTGAGCCGCCCGTTTTGCTATCAATAGATCATGAGATTAAAAAATTCTGAGTTTTAGAGAATATGAGGTTATGAAATCTTTTCTTTAGCTCTCTCATCACGGCAGTTATCTCTGCCTAAAAAAACACTTTCACCACAGCTTTAACAGCGCTCTTTTCAGCCCTATCACTAATCCCGCTACTATGTCTTTAATTGGCTCTCTTCTCGCCTCTTTTCGCCTCTTTTAGCAGCTCTTTTGCCAGCACTATTTTCATCTCTGAAATCACGAATTTATCCATCAGAGAATATTTAACGGTGAGTTAATAGAAAAACGTCAGCAGAGCGTGTTTTTAGCTGCCACAAATGTATAATAAGCGGCATTTTTATACTCCCTCAATGCTTTCCACTTTTTGGGTGCCAAATAAGGCTTTAAAGGGGAAGGCGTGATGCTTGGCGTCCCTTCGTTATCTTGTGTGCAAAAGCAGTTAGCAAAAGCACGTAGCACAAGTTAGTACGACTGTAAGAACGACACTAAGCAAAGCGAGTAAATACTCAAGACTGAAGTACCATTACGGGTACGAAACGGGACCGATTTTTCATGGCAAATGCCGATTTTCTAAACGAAATCAATAAGCGAAGAACGTTCGCTATTATCTCGCATCCAGATGCGGGTAAAACCACCATTACTGAAAAAGTACTGTTGTTCGGAAACGCCCTGCAAACCGCAGGTACGGTAAAAGGTAAAAAGTCTGGCCAACATGCGAAGTCAGATTGGATGGAGATGGAAAAAGAGCGTGGTATATCTGTAACTACCTCTGTAATGCAATTTCCTTACAACGACCATCTGGTTAACTTACTGGATACGCCCGGACACGAAGATTTCTCGGAAGATACCTACCGTACGCTTACCGCAGTAGATTCTTGCTTAATGGTTATCGATGCTGCGAAAGGGGTAGAGGATAGAACCCGTAAATTGATGGAAGTTACCCGTTTACGTGATACGCCTATCCTAACCTTTATGAATAAGCTCGACCGCGATATACGCGATCCACTAGAAGTAATGGACGAAGTTGAGAGCGAACTCGATATTCTTTGCGCGCCAATTACCTGGCCAATCGGTTGCGGGAAAAGCTTTAAAGGGGTTTATCACCTTTATCGTGACGAAACCATTTTGTACCAAAGTGGGCATGGGCACACCATCCAAGACGTTCGTATTTTAAAAGGGCTAGATAACCCTGAGCTTGAAGATGCCATTGGTAGCGACCTGGCTGAAACCTTGCGTGATGAGCTAGAACTTGTTCGCGGTGCATCAAACGACTTTGATAAAGAGCTCTTTTTAGACGGCCAGCTTACCCCAGTATTTTTTGGTACTGCATTGGGTAACTTTGGTGTCGACCATATGCTTGATGGCATGGTTGAATGGGCTCCCGCGCCACAAGGCCGTGAGACTGATGAAAGCCCAGTTGAATCAACAGATACCAAGTTCAGCGGTTTTGTATTCAAAATTCAGGCGAATATGGATCCTAAACACCGTGACCGTATCGCATTTTGCCGTATTGTATCGGGCAAGTATGAGAAGGGCATGAAAATGCGTCACTCACGACTTGGCAAAGATGTACGTATTTCCGATGCTTTAACCTTTTTAGCCGGCGATAGAGCCTTGCTAGAAGAGGCGTATGCAGGAGATATTATTGGCCTGCACAACCACGGGACCATTCGAATTGGTGATACTTTTACCTCAGGTGATAACTATCGCTTCAGTGGTATCCCTAACTTTGCACCAGAATTATTTAAACGTATTCGATTACGCGACCCGCTAAAACAGAAGCAATTGCTAAAAGGCCTTATCCAGCTTTCAGAAGAAGGTGCGGTTCAGGTATTTAGGCCGCTTGCCAATAATGACCTCATTGTAGGTGCGGTAGGTGTACTTCAGTTTGACGTGGTCGTCGCCCGTTTGAAGGCAGAATACAATGTTGATGCATTGTACGAGCACATTAACGTAAACACTGCCCGATGGGTGTACTGTAAAGACGAGAAAAAGCTGGATGAGTTCCGCCGCAAGGGTGAGCAAAACCTTGCACTAGATGGTGGCGATAACCTTACGTATATCGCCCCTACTAGAGTGAACTTACAGTTGTCGCAAGAACGTTACCCAGACATCGAATTTAAAAACACGCGCGAAAATTAAGATAAAGAATAACTATGAATATACATGCATTATTAATTAATCGATTTAGTGAAGCTTTAGAAACAATGGGTGTTGAAAACGCACCTATTCCTGTATCGCGCAGTGCTCGTCCTGAATTTGGTGAATATCAATTCAATGGCGCAATGGCGTTGGCGAAACAGCTTAGACAAAAGCCTCGCGATATTGCAGAAAAGATTGTTGAGATTGTAAAGCTTGATGATGTGGCCAGTAAATTAGAAGTGGCCGGCCCAGGTTTCATCAATGTTCATTTGAACAATGAGTGGTTGGCAAATCAGTGTGAATTGGCCCTAAACGATCCACGCATTGGGGTTGCAAAATCGCCAGTACAAACCGTAGTGGTAGATTACTCTTCACCAAACCTAGCGAAAGAAATGCACGTAGGGCATTTACGTACCACCATTATTGGTGACGCTGTGGTGAAAGTATTAGAGTTTTTAGGCCACAAGGTCATTCGCCAAAATCACATGGGTGATTGGGGTACGCAGTTTGGTATGTTGTTGGCGCATTTGTCAGACAAACTTGAACAAGAAGTGGCTGAAACGGCATTGTCTGACTTGGAAGATTTCTACCGTGAAGCAAAAGTACGTTTCGACGACGAAGAAGGCTTTGCCGATCGTGCACGTGAATACGTCGTTAAGCTTCAAGGCGGTGATGAAAAATGCCTAAGCTTATGGGAAAAGTTCATTGATGTGTCTATTGCACACTCTGAAGACGTTTATAAAAAACTAAACGTAAGCTTAACTCGCGAAGATATCATGGGTGAGTCGGCCTATAACCACGACTTAGCTAACGTAATTAGTGAGTTAAAAGCAAAAGAGATTGCGGTAGAAGACCAAGGCGCTCAAGTGGTTTTCATTCCTGAATTGGCCGATAAAGAAGGCAATCCAGCAGTCTATATTGTGCAAAAATCTGGTGGCGGTTATTTATATGCGACCACAGATTTAGCGGCTATGCGCTATCGCAGCGGCACGTTAAACGCCGATAGAACCCTAATTCTTACCGACGCTCGCCAAGCGCTACATTTCAAGCAAACCGAAATTGTGGGCCGTAAAGCAGGCTTTATGGAAACCACTCAAACCTACGAGCATTGCCCATTCGGTATGATGTTAGGCAGTGACGGAAAGCCATTTAAAACCCGTACTGGCGGTACGGTTAAATTGGTTGAGCTATTAGATGAAGCGGTAGAGCGTGCAGGTAAATTAATTGCCGAACGTGACAATGATTTATCTGAAGAAGAGTTAGCGGAAGTTGCCCGTAAAGTAGGTATTGGCGCAGTTAAGTATGCTGATTTAAGTAAAAACCGTACTACTGACTACATGTTTAACTGGGACACCATGTTGAGCTTTGAAGGTAATACCGCCCCGTATTTGCAATACGCTTACACGCGGGTTAAAAGCTTATTTAGAAAAGCCGGTGTTGCCATTGAAACTATGCCAGTAGATATCAATATTGTTGAAAAACAAGAACACGCATTGTCGGTACTGTTATTACAATTTGAAGAGGTGGTAGGCTTGGTATCACGTGATGCAACGCCTCACGTGTTGTGTACTTATTTGTACGAACTAGCTAGTGCCTTCATGAGCTTCTACGAGGCTTGTCCAATGCTAAAAGACGGTATTGAGCTGGAAGTACGAGACAGTCGTTTGGCCTTGTCAGCGCTTGTAGCGAGCACGTTAAGCCAAGGCTTAAATCTGCTTGGTATCGAAACATTGGAAAAAATGTAATGTAGATCGCGTAGGCGTTATCGGCATCTGATTCTAATACAAGTATTCAGTATGCGATGTCTATGTTGCTATTTTAAGAGGCTGACATTCGTGTCGGCCTTTTTTATGCCTCACTGTTGAGGAGCTGCGGGGCAGGGGATTTCCATTCGGTTTTAGTAGACCAATGTGCTATCCAATCAGGCATGTCTTTGGCGGGCATAGGCCTAGCAATACCGTATCCTTGTGCCAGCTCGCAGCCCAAATTTAACAACGATGTGCCATGGGCAATAGTTTCTACCCCTTCAGCAATAACACTGCGATTAAACGATTTAGCAAGCGCTATTACCCCTACTACAATGGTTCTGTCTTCTGGGTCGATTAACATATCACGCACAAAAGTTTGGTCTACCTTGATGACTTTTGCAGGTAATCGTCTTAAGTAAGTGAGCGAGGAATAACCCGTTCCAAAGTCATCAATGGCAAAAGTAACTCCTAGCTTTACGCAATCGTCCATAATTTCCGCGACTTTTTTAATATCACCTAGCTTACTGGTTTCTAAGACTTCTAACTGAAACGCTTCAGGGGGAACGTTAGGTACTTTGGACAACAAACGAGATAAGCGAATAGGAAAGTTTCTTTGCTGTATCTGCAACGCAGAAATATTCACACTAATGGGAATATGAACCCCTAATTGCTGCCAGCGATTATATTGCTGCAATGACTCTTCGATAACCCATTCACCAATATCTATACTGAGTTGGTGATTTTCAATAAAAGGTAAAAAGGCTGCAGGTGAAAGTATGCCTTTAACGGGATGTTCCCAGCGAATAAGGGCCTCTGCACCAATAATTTCTCCGGTGCGCATATTCACTTTTGGCTGGTAGTAAAGCACAAACTCTCTGTTATGAAGGGCTGTGGTTATGCTCTGGAGTATTTCATGGCGTGCTTTTATAGCGTCTTCAGACTCTATATCAAAAAGGTGATAGCAATTTTTGCCCTTCTGTTTTGCCACATACATCGCTTGGTCGGCGTGGCGGATAAGTTGATCAGCATCAGTGTCATCTGCAGGGTAAAGTGTCACGCCAATACTGGCAGATACTTTAAGTTGGTGCTCACCAATTTTTACCGGTTCAGATGCTACTCTCAGCATATTCTTAATAATGGCAGCAAAATCTTGTGGTTGTTTTAGGTTTGCTAATACCGCAACAAACTCGTCACCTCCAAAGCGTGAAATAGTATCACTCTCTCGCAATGTTCCTTTTAAACGATGAGCCAAGATCACAAGGAGTTCGTCGCCCACACTATGACCAAAGTTATCATTTATTTCTTTAAAACCATCTAAATCGAGCAGCGCCACTGCCACAAACCCTTTATCGGACTTACATTGAGACAGGGCTCTATCTAGTCGCTCGGCAAGCAACGAGCGGTTAGGCAAATTAGTTAACACATCATAATGTGCCATATGCTCTAATTTGTATTGCTGCTCTTTGGCTTCCGAAATGTCGCTAAATATAGCAATGTAATTTTTAACATTGCCTTCATCATCATTGACTGCGCTAACAGTTAATAGTTGGGCGTAAACCTCATGATTTTTACGTTTGTTCCAAATCTCTCCAGCCCAATAACCTTTGCTTATAATAGACGCCCATAGGTGACGGTAGAATTCAGGAGACTGCTTTCCCGACTTAAACATATTAGGTTTTTTGCCTAACACTTCGTTTCGCTTATAGCCTGTTATATCAACGAAGGTTTTGTTCACATCTATAATGTTTGCGCTGCTATCTGTGATGAATATGCCTTCTCTTGCGTGAGAAAATACACTTGCAGATAGTTTTAGTTTTTCTTCTAAATGTTTGTTCTTGGTTATGTCTTGAACTAACGAGGTTACGCTTATTACGTTACCTGCTAGGTCAAGAATAGGGGTGCTATACCATTCGCAGATTATAGGGAGGCGTAATTTAGTCACGTTTTTATTTATTTTTCGCTTTGGCGCCTTTTTCTTAATGAGCTGAGCGAATGCGTCGTTTATTTCACCTCGACGTTCTAAAGGTATAATGAGATCTGAAGCATGTTTGCCAATCGCTTCTTCTTTTTTATAGCCAAAAATATTTTCTGCCGATTTATTCCAATCGGTACAGATAAGCTGAGTATCCCAAGTAATGCACCCTAAGGGGGTATTTTCGATATGACTTGCTAAGGTATTCTTACTTTCTAGCAAAGAAGCCTGGCTATCGATAAGTCGCTTTTCTGCCTCTAGCCGTGTTTTTGCCATCGAGGTGAAGCGTTGCTGTAGCTTCACTAACTCAACGCTACCATGTAAAGGTGCATCGCATACGTCTTTGCCTTCAGCAAGGGCTTTAGTAGATTGAAGTAATGTGCGTATCGGCTTTAATACATTTCTTCGCACGCCCCATACTGAGACACCTACAAGTAGTACTACTATGGCGGTCAGTATTCCGGCCGTTTTAATCAATCGCTCATTAATGACTTCAAGTGTTTGTTTAAGAGGAATGCCCACCGTAATATTGATTTGCTGACCATCTTCAAATAAAGGGCGTTTTACATATACCCGTTGATAAGGGTCATTGGAAATAACGGCGCTATTATCAGATGCGGTATTCGAGTTATCTATTGCAGTGCTAGAGGTGCTTAATAGTGTTCCTAACAGGTTGTTGTTGGTTGGATATGCAGCAACAATCTTATTCTCGCTATCGGTGATGTAAGCAACGGTATTATTGGGTAAATGAGACTCTGAGAGCGCTTCACTCCACCATTCTAGTGAGATAACCGCTACCACTAACGCCACCACAGTTTCGTTTGTAGCATTCATTACCGGGTAAGCAAAATTCACACTAGTAAGATTAGTCGCTCGGTCTATTTGAAACTCACCGATGGAAAAATCTCGCGCGGCTAGCGCCTCTTGAATATAAGGACGGTCGGAGACATTTATTGGGGTATTGATGGGACGTGCATTACACAGTAGCTCGCCATCAGCCCTTGGGGCCCCTAAATTAATATAGTTACTATTTACCTTAAGTACGTTGGCAAGAAAAGCACTGCATGCTTCAGAGTTTGGCTTTTGAACCGCGTCGAAACTGGCAAGGTTTTGCAGAAAAACACGTGTTTTATCAATCAGTGTAGACTGGAATTTTGAGGTGGCCTTGGCGGTATTTACGGATTGGCTTATGGCAGCTTCTATAGCGTGTTCTCTTTCAACGTATGAGTCATAAAAAACGCCAACCCACCCTGGTAATGCAACCATAACGATGAGGAGAATTATTCTCGACTGCAGTGACTGAAAAAAGTACGCCATGTATTATTTTATAAATCCATTTAACGAAGATGACTACGAAAAATGTGAGATTTATCGTAGTGTATAACCGTATTAAGCCGTGCGTGAATTTTCGTGAAATTTAAAATGCACTAGCAATTCAGGTAAGTATAGTAACAATACTATAAAAGCGTTAATTATGATTAAGGTATTGCTTTATTTAAATATTATTACCTAACTTAGGGCATGTTTATTCATAGATTTGGGTTGCTGATTTGCGTCAGTGTTTAAATAGCCGGCTTATTGTTCGCATTTTTTTGCTCACATTCTTGCTCAATAGTGTAGTAGGGTGATTCGCTACAATGCATCGAGTTTGTATGGCATAAACATTTGAATAGTACTAACAAAGGAATTTAAATTATGACGAAGTTACTCGCTTTTTCTGGCAGCACACGGAACGGCTCATTTAACCAAGCAATACTCACGGTTGCTGCTGAAGGAGCACGGGAGTCGGGTGCCAAAGTGACTGTTGTAAATCTAGCCGACTACCCAATGCCTATCTTTAATGAAGATGAAGAGCGTGCATCTGGCGTTCCAGAAAATGCGAGAGCCTTCAAGCAACTGTTAACTGAGCATGATGGTTTCTTAATTGCTTCTCCAGAGTACAATTCGAGTTATCCTGCATTGCTTAAAAATGCCATAGATTGGGCCACTCGCATGGAAGAAGGTGATAAACCTATGCAGGCTTTCAGAGGTAAAACGGCAGGTATTATGGCTGCATCTGCCGGCGGTTTGGGTGGAATGAGAGTGCTAGTGGTTCTGCGTATGCTGTTGGCAAACATTGGTGTAACGGTGTTACCTGCACAACTTGCTGTGGCAAAAGTAAATACCTTGATGGACGACAGTGGGGTAGTTACCGATGAGAAAACCATCAAACAACTTAAAAATTTAGGTAAACAAACCGCTGAATTAACAATGAAGATGACAGCACAGGTTCTATAAAGTAGTGCTGAGGCGAGGAGGCGAGTCATCGTCGCCTCTACATTTTTATCAATCTAGTCTTTTGTAACCTAGCCCTTTGTAATCTAGTCTTGCTCCACTTCTTTAATAAACCACTTTATTACATTACCTATGGCAAAGTTTGCGTATTGATCTGAACAAATCTGATATCCCCGAGTTTCAGATTTTAATCGCGGCCCTAATTCAATAAGTTTACCTTCTTCAATAAAAGGGTTTATTAACCCTTCCCATCCTAAGCAGAGGCCGTGCCCGCCAATGGCGGCTTCAACAATAAGAGGGTAATTGTTATACCGAAAAGAAATAGGGCTTGTGGAAGGCTTAACGCTTAATGCTTGGGCCCACCGTTGCCAATTTAGCCAACGGGAATCATCTACGTCCTTGTGTAGTAGCGGGAGGTTTCTCAAATCACTGAGTAGTTGGCCGCTTTTTAAGTGGTATTTGGCTGCGAATTCAGGTGAGCAGACGGGGAAAACTATCTCAGGGATTAACATCGTTTCAAACTGATATTTACCAATCTTTGATGAAAAGTGAAATAATATATCTGCATGTGCAGTGGTAAGGTCACTTAAACTGTTGGTTGGTTGGATTTCGAAAAGATAATCAGGAAAAGCTTGTTGTAATCGCTGTAGCCTAGGCATTATCCAATGAAAGGCAAAACCAAAATAGGCGCTAATAGAAATTTTAGTTTTTGTTTCACGAAAATCTTCTCGTGCGTTATTGGTAGCACGCAGAATAGATGATGTAGAGCCTCTTAACTCGTTGTAATACTTAAGCCCTTCAACCGTAGGTGTAACGGGTTTCTTACTACGATCAATTAAGATACCACCTACCACATCTTCCAGTGCACGAATTCTTTGAGACACCAGCGGTTGTGTAATACCAAGATCTTCAGCTGCTAATGTCATAGAGCCATGTCGTACTGTAGCTTCAAAACACAATAAGCCGTTAAGTGTAGGTAGCTCAGATTCTTTCATCATTACTAATTTGCATGTTAGCTATAAGGCTTTGCTACTGTAATATAAACCACGATTACTTGATACTTCTCCTATTGATTTTTAAGGGAGATTCTCGTGCAGCAAATAGACTATATTATCAACGAAGCGAATGCTTCTGTGTCAGCGACTGTAAATGGACAACACTATCCTTTACCCGCGTTATGGCTTCGTGAGCGTTGCCAAGATTCAGAAAACCTTGATAAAACCACCAAGCAACGCTTTTTCGACCCACATCAGTTAGATGAAAATGTGTCGCTTATTAAGGTAGAAAAGAAGCACAATACGCTTGCTAACCTAACGTTCAGTGACGGGTATTCTGGTGAGTACGATTTGAATGAGTTCGCTGCCGACTTCGACGTTTGGGATGGCGCGCCTAACGATATTCCGTGGAAAAGCGATGTGGACAAATCGTTATTTCATATTGATTTAGCCACGTTGAAATCGGAAGCGGGGTTAATGAAAGGAATAGAAATATTCTTAACCTACGGGGCGCTAATTGTTGATAACGTGCCTACTGAATCAGACGCGGTATTAGAAGTAGCAAATTTATTTGGCCATGTGAGAGAAACTAACTTTGGTAAACACTTCGAGGTTTTCACCCGTCCAAACTCTAACGATCTTGCTTATCGTTCAGTGCCTTTAGGGCCGCATACCGATAACCCTTACCGAAACCCCATGCCGGGTATTCAACTTCTGCATTGTTTAGAAAACCAAACGACAGAAGGCTTGTCCACACTGGTTGATAGTTTGTCGGTGCTTGAGCAGTTGAAAAAGGAAGATCCCGAGGGTTTCGCATTGCTTTGCAAGGTACCTGTTCGTTACCGTTATTATGACAACGATGTTGATCTGATAGAAAGACGTACCATGATTGAATCTGACCCTAGCGGCAGAATTACGGGGATCGCTTATAGCCCGCGACTCGACTATTTGCCGCTATTACAAGATGAAGAAATGGTTATATTTCATCGTGCCCGTAAACGTCTGGGACAGTTGTTGTGTTCGCCTGAATATGAGTGGCGTTTCAGATTAGAGCCCGGTCAATTGCAGATGTTTCATAACACCCGTGTGTTACACGGGCGCACAGGGTTTGACCCTAGTGAAGGGCGTCGTCACCTGCAAGGCGCTTACATAGATATTGATGCACCAAAAGGCCGATACAATGCGCTTAAAAGAAGGCAAGGTTCTATGCATACCAACGATGCGGTTGAAACAACAAGTACTCACGGTGAGTTTGAAATAGCGAATACCAAGGCCACAGCAGAAACAGCAAAAATGAGAGGTTAAGTGATGGAAACTGTTCAATTTCGCCAGATGAAAGACGGAACAAAAGAAGAGTATTTGTTTCTTACCAAACATGAAGATGAATACGCGAAAGGCTTGCCCGATAGAATATTGGAAGCGCTGAAAAATTTAGAGAACACCTTATCAGGCTATCAGGTTTCACGACTTGGACACTCACTGCAATCAGCAACCCGCGCTGAAGCCGATGGCGCTGATGAGGAAATGATTGTAGCGGCACTTATTCATGATCTTGGTGATGACTTAGCGCCGCACAATCACTCGCAATACGCGGCATCGATTTTACGCCCCTATGTGCGACCTGAAGTGACTTGGATTATTAATCAGCATGGATTATTTCAAAACGTGTATTACGCCCATTTTTTAGGTGGCGATCCGAATGAACGAGAGTATTTAAAAGACCACCCTTGGTATCAAGCCTGTGTAGATTTTTGTGAAAAGTGGGATCAATCATCATTCGACCCTGACTACCCTACAAAACCACTTTCACACTTCGAGCCATTGGTTAGAAAGATATTTTCTAGAACGGCATTCGACCCCAAATATGTGGGTGAACAAACCATGGGTAAAAGTGCTGTTGATATCGCCATGTCTGGAACTAGTGAGTAAATGGCGTAAGCCACGTAAAGTTTAGGTAAAGGTATAAGAAGATCTATTCTTGTATTGGTCTATACCCCCATATAACTAAGTACACGGCATTGTCGCCATACTCTTAATTTGTTGGGAGTAATACTTTATGAATTTACTTACGAATTTACGCTTAATACCCATTGTATGCTCTATTACTTTACTAAGCGCATGTGCGGTGTCGCTACATGGTGGCGGTGCACGCGGTGGCTTTCACGGTGGAAATGCAGCATTAAGTATAGGTGCGGGCATTGCGGCGGGGGTTGCTGTTGCAGTGCTAGCATCCCCGCGATATGAGCCAGGACATAGAGTAAGGCACTTACCTAAAGACGCTGCCTTCATTCGTCACCATGGCATAGACTATCGATATAGAAATGGTGTTTATTATCGCAAAATAGGCAGCGATTTTACTGTAGTGTATCCGCCTGCAGGGGTCATCATTCATACCTTACCTGATCATCCCGACACCATTTTTGTCGATGGGCAAACCTACTATGTTGTGGAGGGGGTGTATTACAAACGAATGGATGGTGAGTATATCGTAGTGAAAGCCCCTGTCGAATGGTCGCGAGCAGACAGTGGTGAATATCAAGCAGGCAAGCACTACGATGCTCTTCCTGAAGGTGCGCTGCCAGTAAAAATACATGATACTCAGTACTTTTTATCTGGCGGTTTATATTTTCTGCCTCAATCTTCCCAAGGGCAAGTCACTTACCTTGCAGTGAAATTGAACTAGTCTCGTCAGTATACAAATTTTACATATTGCTATTTTATTCATAGACATGACAAACTGATAATCTGCGCATGTTTATGAATGGAACGCGAGTTCATGCTTCAAAAAATCATAATGTTTTCTTCCAGTATAGCTCTTTCGATATTGGCCATTTTATTGTGCTTTGGTGTACTTGATGCCCTATGGCTAGGCTGGATAGCCCGTGACTGGTATACCACCGAAATGGCGAGCTTATTGCGAGAAAGCTATATTACCTGGCCTTGGGTGGTGTTCTACTTAATGTATGGGTTTGTCGTCTTTGTATTAGCTGTAGTGGCGAACAGAGACAAACCACTTTATTACGCAGGTATTGATGGAGCACTGCTTGGGCTCGCCAGTTACGGTGCTTATAACCTAACTAACTACAGTATTGTTGAAGGTTTTACGCTGTTTATCACAGTGATTGATTGGGCGTGGGGCACCTTCTTAACCAGTGCAAGCGCAATGGCGGGCTGGGTGGGCTTTCAACATGTGCGAAATAGTGAAGATAATTAAACGCTAGGCCGATTTTTAGTCGGCTCTTTAAGCTGCCTTTTATTTCGTTAACCCCTATCAAATTTCGTCCAAATTCGGTACTATCCGCGGTCTTATTTTACAGTTGATAAGCGGACTATGTTTGAAGTAAACCCCGTTACCAATGCGATAAAAGATATCCGCGAGCGCACCGACGCGCTTAGGGGGTACCTTTGACTTTGATGCAAAGTCAGAGCGCTTAGAAGAAGTTAACCGAGAGCTCGAAAGCTCAGAGGTATGGAACGAGCCAGAACGCGCACAAGCGTTAGGCAAAGAAAAGGTGGCCTTAGAGCTGGTTGTAGAAACCATTCACAACCTTGAGCAGGGCACCGAAGACGTTGAAGGTTTGCTTGAACTCGCCGTTGAAGCAGAAGATGAAGAAACCTTCGATGAGGCCAACAATGAACTAGAAGGCCTACTTGAGCAACTTGAAAAGCTTGAGTTTCGCCGCATGTTCTCACAGCCTAACGATGCCAACGATTGTTATATTGATATTCAATCTGGCTCTGGCGGTACAGAAGCGCAAGACTGGGCGAATATGCTCCTTCGTATGTACCTTCGTTGGGGGGAGGCTCACGGCTTCAAAACCGAACTTATTGAAGTATCTGATGGCGACGTAGCGGGTATTAAGAGTGCTACCTTGCGTATTGCAGGTGAGTACGCTTTTGGTTGGTTACGTACCGAAACGGGCGTGCATCGCTTAGTGCGTAAGTCGCCATTTGACTCAGGCAACCGCCGTCATACGTCGTTTTCATCAGCGTTTGTTTACCCTGAAGTGGATGACGATATCGATATTGATATCGACCCTTCAGATTTACGTATTGATACTTACCGCGCTTCGGGCGCGGGTGGTCAGCACGTAAACAGAACCGATTCAGCGGTGCGTATTACCCACGAACCTACAGGTATTGTAGTGCAGTGTCAGAACGACCGCTCGCAACACAAAAACAAAGATCAGGCGATGAAGCAGCTGAAAGCTAAACTCTACGAGTACGAGCTTCAAAAGCAAAACGCTGAGAAACAAGCGATGGAAGACAGCAAGTCCGATATCGGGTGGGGAAGTCAAATTCGTTCATACGTGTTAGACGACTCTCGCATTAAAGATTTGCGTACTGGCGTGGAGACACGCAACACTCAGGCCGTGCTAGATGGTGGCCTGGATAAATTTATCGAAGCCAGCCTTAAATCAGGGCTGTAATCCGAACAACGAAAGTGAATAGGTTATGACTGACCAACAAACCGACGAAAATAAATTAATTGCTGAGCGCCGAGCAAAACTAAGCGCAATTCGTGAGCAGTGCCGTGCAAATGGCTTCCCAAACAGCTTCCGTCGTGAAAACTATGCTGATGAACTTCAAGGCAAGTTCGGTGAACTAGATAAAGAAACCTTGCAAGAGCAGGGTAACAAAGTCAGCATTGCTGGCCGTATTATGGCTAAGCGTGGCCCTTTCATGTTGCTTCAAGACATGACAGGTCGCATTCAAGCATACGCCGATAAAGATACGCAAAAAGCGCTTAAAGCACAGTACGGTGCGCTAGATATTGGTGACATTATTGGTGTTGCTGGTGTTCTGCATAAGTCGGGTAAAGGCGATTTATATGTGAACATGGAAGAGTATGCATTGCTAACGAAAGCACTGCGTCCTCTACCTGAGAAGTTCCATGGCCTAAGCGACCAAGAAACTAAATATCGTCAGCGCTACGTTGACCTTATTACTAGCGAACAAACCCGCAAAACCTTTATGATCAGAAGTAAGATTGTAAATGGTATTCGTAACTACCTAACTAAGCGTGACTTTCTTGAAGTAGAAACGCCAATGCTGCAGGTGATTCCAGGTGGTGCGACGGCTAAACCGTTTGTAACTCATCACAATGCATTAGACATTGATATGTATTTGCGAATTGCCCCTGAGCTTTACTTGAAGCGCTTGGTGGTAGGTGGTTTCGAGCGTGTGTTCGAAATTAACCGAAACTTCCGTAACGAAGGGCTTTCTACGCGTCATAATCCAGAGTTCACCATGTTGGAATTTTATCAGGCCTATGCTGATTTCAACGATCTGATGAACTTAACCGAAGACATGTTGCGTACCCTTGCCGAAGATATTCTTGGTTCTAGTGTTATTACTAACACGACTAAAGATACCGACGGTAACGTAGTTTCAGAAGTACAGTACGACTTTGGCAAGCCGTTTGAGCGCTTAAGTATGGGCAACGCCATTTTGAAATACTGGCCTGAAGCGAATGAAGCCGCTATTCGCGACCCAGAAGCTAACCTTGATGCACTTAAAGCGATGGCTAAACAGTTGCATATTAAAGAGCCTGAAGTTGATGGTATTTGGGGCGCTGGTAAATACCTATGTGAAATCTTCGAAGCTACAGCGGAAGAGAAACTTGAACAGCCTACGTTTATTACTGAATACCCGTGGGAAGTATCGCCACTTGCACGTCGTAACGATGACAACCCGTTCATTACCGACAGGTTTGAATTCTTCGTTGGCGGCCGTGAGCTAGCAAACGGCTTCAGCGAGTTGAATGACTCTGAAGATCAAGCTAAGCGTTTCTCTAAACAAGTTGAAGAGAAAGATGCTGGTGATGATGAAGCAATGCACTACGACGAAGATTACATTCGTGCGTTAGAGTATGGTTTACCGCCTACGGCAGGTGAAGGTATTGGTATTGACCGTTTGGCCATGCTTTTTACTGACAGCCCAACGATTAAAGACGTGATTTTATTCCCGCATATGAAACCGGAAGTGTCGAAAGGCGCTGAAGAGGAATAAGTAGGGAAGACAAATAACAGGCTCGCGCCGTTTATCGTAAACGCGCAGTGACCTGCTTGGTAAGAAGGGTGTTGAGGGGAACTTCAATACCCTTTTTTTGTGCCATTTTGACAATATACCCATTAATGGCTTCAATTTCGGTTTGTCGATGGTGTAGCACGTCTTGGTGCATACTGGAGTAGTTATTGCCTGTAAGTTCTGCGACTTTAACTACCTGCTGTTCAATTTCAATCGCATCAAAGCACTGACCACATGCATTTGCCACTTGAGCAAATTCTTCACAAAGCGTTTTGCGTTCATTAGCAAACTGCTCACCAGCAATATGACTATTGGTTATATTATTCAGCGCTGTTAATGGGTTTATCACCACATTGATAGCAAGCTTGGCCCACAACGCCTGCATGATATCAGCTTGGTAATTCACTGGTGGAAGCAGCGCATGCAAAGTGTGACACACACTTTTCGCCCACTCAGGCATGGCTGATTGTTCGTGCGAAAGCAAATGAGGGGCAATACCCACTTGAGTGGCGCCCTCGCCGGTATAGATCACCTGAGTAGCAGTGCGCTTCATCGCCCCATGGCTGGTGGTAGCAAGCAGCAATGGTTGGCTTGGCGGCAATATCGATTTCGCAATTTCATACCCACCCATACCATTATGTAAAAGCACAACTGGCGTGTTACTCCCTAAAAATGGCAACCATTGAATAAGCGCGTCTTTTAGTTGGTGTACCTTTAAAGGCAGCACTAGAATGTCGTTATCAGAAAGGTGAGGTTTGGTACTGCATATTTGCGTAACGGGGTATGCGCTACCATCAATCCATTCTACAAAGTATGGAGTGGGTGTCTCAGTTTTAGCTCCTACGAAATAGGGTGTGGGTGTCTCAGTTTTTGGTTGCTCACTATTATGTTGCTTAAGGCTAGGTTTCTGAAAACCAGATTTATCAACTTGAGATACAAGGCTTCTTGGGTAAAGCGCGTAAGGCATGGTTTGTTTTTCGGCAGCTCCTGCGAGTAAAGAGCCAATAGCGCCGCTGCCTGCAATGTGGTTTTTTTTTATCGCGATCTGCTCAGCCTTAACGTTTTCTGTTTCCTGCACGCCTTGCTTTGCCTTTTCACCTTTCATTTCTTACATCAAGCCTTGCTAACTAACTGTAGTAAAGAAGGGGCGATCTCGGGCCAGTTGAAAGTATCTGGTTCAGGCAATTCAGCTAACCAGGTCGCCACTTCACTGTCAGTGAATAAATCACCTTCTAATATGGGAGCTTTCACTGAAATAGTGCGAGAGGGTAGGGGAATGCTTAACCAGCCGGCGTGCAAATGCAATCTATCGGATGGTGCGCCACTATAAAGTGTGTCACCAAGTATGGCTGCGCCAACACTTTTAAGGGCGACTCGAATTTGATGGGTTTTGCCCGTAAGCGGTTTTACGATAAAACCGCGATAGCCAGGTTTGGCTGACTGACTAAAAAATTGAGTGACTGCAGGGTTATCTTTGCTTTTAAGCAACATGAACTGGCCGCCGCGGCGGTTTTTCATATCACCGACAATAGTACCTTGTTTCTTTTTCGGCTTGTCGGCACTAATAGCAAGGTAGTACTTACTGACTTGGCGTGTCTCAAAGGAATCACCAATAAGTGCTGCTGTCTGTGCATTTTTGGCTAAACACAAACAGCCGGACGTGCCGGTATCTAAGCGATGACAAAGATGAAGCTGGCTATAACCGGTTTGTTTCCTAAGTAGGCTGACAATACCTAATGTATGGGTGTCTATGTTGCTGTCTATGTTTCTGAGACTGCCGGAGTCTGCGCTTTCACCGGTTCTTATATTTTTACCAGCCCCAGTGCTCTTGGCATTTTCTGTCTTAGCAGTATCCGCAATATTTGCACTGTCATGCATGGCGATGCCGGAAGGCTTGTTGACGATAAGCACATCGTTATCGTCAACTAAGATAGGAATTTCGTTCACTTAGGCTTTTTCAAGCAATTTAATGGCTTCGTCGTAGTCTAGTTCGTCTACCGCCTCTTCAATTTCTTGCTTCGTTTCAGCAGGAAGTGAAAGCACACTTAGCCACTCATCAAGCGTTGACTGGGAAATGAATTCACTGGCTTTTAATGCGGCAATAAATTGATCGCGAGCTTGTGCCGCCACGGCGCTAGTTGCTTCAGGCGCTGCGGGCTCAGGCGCTGCCGATAGTGCATCAACAGCCGCTATGGTTTCATCAACGAGAGCAGAAAAGCTGGCGTAGTCATCGGGAAGGCATTTGTCGTTTCTAACACTTGCTTCAACCGGCTTACTGGCGTGATGCAACGCAAATAACCCTAAGTTACCTGCCACACCTTTTAGCGTGTGAATTAAAGAATATGCGTCGTCGAAATTACCTTCTTTCACTAATCGCTGTAAATCATCGTTTGCTGAGCGATATTCATCCGAAAACTTATTTAATAAGGTTAACAACAGTGTTTTATTACCACTTAGTTGAGACATGCCAAATTCAAAATCTAAGACTGTTGCGGGCTGTTCCATATAAGTTCCTTTAACTACGTTTCTGTACTGTGTTCACTGTCAGTGTATTTCAGAATTTTATAAATTAATACAATGATAGCAAGTCAGAGCAAGTAAAGCGTTAAAAAGTCTGGTAGTCTTCGATGAAACGTATGCCCCAGGCCATTGTCTCAACGGTTGTATTATTATAGACGCTAGTGTGATGCGAGTTAAATGTATTACAAAAGCGAGGCCACCTAGAAGGATCCAGCATGTCAGGAAGTTTGGCGTTTCGCCTTATTGTTGCAGTTTTTGCTATTAGCGTACTTAACGGATGCCAACGGGCAAACGTAGATATCCCCGCCGATAGCTCCGCAGTTACTATCCCCTACGAAAAGTACACGCTCAGTAATGGATTAACGGTTATTCTCCACGAAGACCATTCAGATCCCCTCGTTCATGTGGATGTGACGTACCACGTAGGCTCTGCCCGAGAAGAAGTGGGTAAGTCTGGTTTTGCACACTTTTTTGAGCATATGATGTTTCAAGGCTCGAAACATGTAGCAGATGAACAGCATTTTAAGGTGATTACAGAAGCCGGTGGCAGTTTAAACGGCTCGACAAATACCGACAGAACCAATTATTACGAAACTGTGCCTGCCAACCAGCTTGAAAAAGTGTTGTGGCTTGAAGCAGATCGCATGGGGTATTTGCTTGAAGCGGTAAATCAAACCAAATTCGAAAACCAACGTGAAACGGTTAAGAACGAGCGTGCTCAGCGAGTAGATAACCAGCCTTACGGGCTAAGACACGAGCTAAATGGCGAAGCCATGTATCCAGAAGGTCACCCCTATTCTTGGATGACCATTGGTTATGTTGAAGACTTAGACCGGGTTAATGTAAACGACCTTAAAGCCTTTTTTAAACGCTGGTATGGGCCTAACAATGCGGTGTTAACCATAGGTGGTGACATAGACGCGGCAAAAACTAAGAAGTTAATAGCCCAATACTTCGGTGATATTCCAAAGGGGCCTGAGGTAAAAGATCCTGAGCCTCAGCCAGTAACCTTATCTGAAACGCGCTATATGACGTTAGAAGATAAGGTACACTTACCCTTACTACAAATCACTTTCCCTACGGTATATGCACGTCACCCTGATGAAGCACCGTTAGATGTACTCTCTGACATTCTAGGCGGCGGCAAAACGTCTTTATTTTATAAAAATTTAGTAAAAGAAGGCATGGCTGTCCAAGCTGTCGTGTCACACCCATGCCGGGAACTTGCCTGTGAATTTCAATTAATTGCCTTGGCTAATCCAGCAAAGGTGCAGTCACTGGATGAGCTTCAAAAGGTAATAGAAGCCACTCTGGCTGAATTCGAAACCCGCGGTGTTAAACCTGACGATTTAGCGCGAACCAAAGGCAGTATAGAAGCCTCTACCGTATTTGGCCTACAAAGCGTAGCCGGTAAAGTGACTGCGCTTGCGGCTAATGAAACTTTTTATCAAACTCCAGATTTAGTGTCTGAAGATATCGCACGGTACAATTCTGTGACCGCTGAAGACGTGATGCGTGTCTATAAGAAATATATCAAAGGCGCTAATAGTGTGGTGTTGAGTATTGTGCCTAAAGGCCAGCCGCAACTGCAGGCTGCGGAGCCCACGTTTGAACGCCCGGTTCGAACACTGCCTGAAACGCAGCCCGAAACAAAACCAGACAATCATGAATATACGTCTTCACCATCTAGTTTCGATAGAACCGTACAACCGAAAGCCGGTGAGGCTCCTGTAGTCACAGTGCCGGATTATTGGGAGCGTGAACTAGCAAATGGTGTGAATGTACTTGGCGTCACGATGAGTGAAACGCCTACGGTAGCCCTTACCATCAGTATGGATGGTGGTATGTTGCTAGATGCTGAGGGTAAAGCAGGTACTGCGTATCTCACCGCATTAATGATGAATGAATCTACACAAAACTACACAAATGAAGAATTAGCGAACGAGTTAGCTAAATTAGGCAGTTCAATTCGCTTTAGTGCAGCAGGCCGATACTCACAGGTATATGTGTCTACGTTAACTAAAAACCTAATGCCAACTTTGGCATTACTAAAAGAGAAGTTCTTTAATCCTGCTTTTGCAGAAAGTGATTTCATTCGAATGAAAGAGCGGGTGTTGCAAGGCTTGCAGCAGCAAGCGAAAACGCCGTCAAGTTTGGCTCGACGTGCGCGAGATTTAGTATTGTTTGGTGCCGATAATCGTGTAAGCCTTCCTGATGAAGGCACCATTGAAACCGTTCAGTCCATCACACTTGACGATGTGAAGCAGTTTTATAATCAGTATTATTCACCGAGTAAAGCAAGTGCGGTAGTCGTGGGTAATATGAGTTCTGATGCGGTGGTAGATGCATTAGATTTTATGTCGAATTGGAAGGGTGAGTCTTATACCTTTGAAGATTATGATGCTTTCCCTACTTACGATAAGAACCAAGTGTTTTTGGTCGATAGCCCCAGTGCAGTGCAGTCGGTGGTTTATATTGTTAAACGTAGCCTACCTTTTGATGCAACTGGCGATTACTTTAAATCTCGTTTAGTGAATTTCCCCTTAGGTGGAGGCTTTAACAGCCGAATAAACCTGAATTTGCGAGAAGATAAAGGCATTACCTATGGTGCGAATAGTGCGTTCATGGGAGGTAAAACCTTAGGTTGGTTTGAAGTTGGAACTGATTTAACGGCGGCGAATACTGCCCAGGGCATTACTGAAGTTTTTAAAGAAATAAATCAGTACATCGACAAAGGGGCGACTGACGAGGAAATTCAATTTATGCGCAATGCATTTACGTTGAGTGATGCGTTAGAATTTGAAACCCCCAATAGCAAAGCGCGCTTTCTTCGCCAGTTGCAAAGTTATGGCCTTGAAAAAGGGTACCGAAACGAGCAAATTGAGATAATTAATAGCATCAGCAAAGACGAGATAAACGCACTGGCTAAGCAATATTTGTCGACAGATGCGTTGCAAGTTATCGTTGTTGGCGATAAAGAAGCGATTCTAGAGCAATTAGAGTCGTTAAATATGCCGATCATCGAATTATCGGTAGATACCAATAGTCGAGAAAAGATAAACTGAGTATCTGATAGCAAGTCATTGGTAATATTGACTTGAATTTAATACGTTGTTCCCCATTTTGAGGGGAACAACTCATCCATGGATATGAACATTGACTGTAAACTCAACGTGTTTCAACGAGCGTTTGGCTTCGCTTAAATCACCTGAATTTTTAACGGCACTTACGCAAATAAAGCGTGGTGTTGAGCGTGAAGCGTTACGCATTAAGCCAAACGGTGCTCTGTCGCAAGAGCCTCATCCAAAGGCGTTAGGCTCTGCGCTAACACACGACACGATAACCACAGATTTTTCAGAGTCGTTGTTAGAGTTTATTACGCCGCCTGAAAGTAGCGCCGCTAAAACTATTACGCAGTTACAAGATGTTCATAAGTACACCATTGATAACATTGGCGATGAGCAAATTTGGCCACTCAGCATGCCGTGTTTTATCGAAGATGAAGCGCATATTCCTATTGCTTATTTTGGCGAATCTAATATCGGCAAAATGAAGCGAGTATATCGAATTGGGTTAAAAAACCGCTATGGCAGCATGATGCAGGCGATTGCTGGCGTACATTTTAACTTTTCTTTTTCTGATGATTTCTGGAAACTTTGGGCTGAGCTTAACGGTACTGACCATAGCCAAGATCAGACTTCAGCCGACTACTTTTCTTTAATCAGGAATTACCGTCGTTACTGCTGGATAATTCCTTATTTATACGGTGCCTCACCTGCATTGTGTGGTTCGTTTTTGAAAGGAAAAGAACATGCATTACCATTCGAAAAAGTAGGCAAGGGTACGTATTACATGCCGTATGCCACGTCATTGAGAATGAGTGACTTGGGCTATACCAGTGCAGAGCAGTCTTCACTTAAAATTTGTTACAACCAGTTAGACAACTACGTTCGTTTGCTTCGTGGTGCTATGGATACGCCATCAAATCGCTTTAGTAGCTTTGCTGCTGGCGATGGTGGTAATTATCAGCAGCTCAGTCGTAATATTTTACAGATTGAGAACGAGCTGTACTCGCCAATTCGTCCAAAGCAACCTACGCAGTCTATGGAAAAGCCTACCGACGCGCTGGTTAAGCGCGGCATCAGCTACATTGAAGTGCGTGCGTTAGATGTAAACCCATTTTCGCCCATTGGTATTAGCCAAACGCAATTCGATTTTCTTGATGTGTTTTTGTTGACGTGCTTGTTGAAGCCTAGTGCTGAATTAGACGAAGCTCAGCTAAATGAAGCGAAAGAAAACATGAACCGGGTAGTGTTAGAGGGGAGAAAGCCTCAATTAGCGCTTACTCGTGACAATCAGGAAACAACACTAACAGCGTGGGCTTCATCATTGTTTGAAGAGTTTGAACAAGTAGCGAAAATACTCGACTTGGCAAATGATACCACCCGATACAGTGACGCAGTTGCTGCAGAGACGAAGAAAGTTGCAAACCCTGCGTTAACCCCTTCAGGTGTTCTTTTAGAGGAACTGCTAAAACATGATAAAGATAACGGTGTTTACGGCCTAGAGCTAGCCGCATGGTATCAAGAGCAGATGAAAGGGTTCGATTATCAGCAAACTACGGAAGCTATGTTTGTAGATGCCGCTGAGACGTCTTTAGCAGCGCAAGCTGATGTGGAAGTGGCTGATACGAAAGACTTCGACAGTTTCATTCGTGATTATTTCAATGAACCGCTAGCAAAAAAAAACGCCTGATAGAAATCAGGCGTAGAAGGTTCCAGGGAAACACACATTTTACTAGAACATAAGTTAAGACAAGCTATGCATCAAAAGTTCAAACCGTTGTTCATTTTTTTATCAAGTTTGGTCGTGCTTTTTCCGCTATTTATCGCTGGGTGCGCTACAACACCGCCGAAAGACAGCAGTAATTTGTGCGAAATCTTCTTTGAAAAAGATGATTGGTACGATGCAGCAGCCGACGCACGTGATAAATGGGGGGTACCCATTCATGTGCCGATGGCAATGATGTATCAAGAAAGTTCTTTTCGCCACGATGCATTGCCTCCTCGTGATTATGTATTTTTCGGCCTAGTCCCTTGGGGCAGAGTTAGTTCCGCCTATGGCTATTCGCAAGCTAAGACACCCACATGGGCTGACTATATGCGCGAAACCGATAACAGCGGCGCTGATCGCGATGATTTCGAAGATGCCATCGACTTTATGGGTTGGTTTATTTATAAATCGCAAAAAGTAAATGGCATTTCAAAGTGGGATGCTTATGCCCAATATTTAAATTACCACGAAGGCTGGGGGGGCTATAAGCGTAGAAGTTACGACCGTAAACCTTGGCTTAAGAAAGTGGCATCTAAAGTGAAAGCAAGATCGCTACGCTACGCCACCCAGCTTAAAACCTGTGAAGAAGAGCTAAGCAAAGGCTGGTTCATGAAGCTTTTTAGCTAAGTTTTTGAGCTTTAGATTTATGGACATCCACCTACTGAAAGATAGATTTGTGGACACCCACTACTAAAACATAGACACCCACCGTTTTAAGAACCTTGGACATATCATGGATGTCCAAGGTTTGTTTGATAAAACGCACACCTTAGTCAATTGATTCGGAACAGAGGAGAAAACTAACCCAAGGTTCAGTTTTCTCCTCTGGCAGATTAATCCACTATAAACATCAAATACCCACACCAAAACTTAAGCATGCCGCGTCCTCGTAAGTCACTAATATGTTTAGATGAGACTCCATACTATCATTGCGTTTCTCGTTGTGTTCGTAGAGCATTCCTATGCGGTAAAGACAGATTCAGTGGAAAGAGCTACGAGCACAGAAGGCAATGGGTAGAGAACCGATTGCTTAAGCTCGCCAGTGTTTTTGCAATCGATGTTTGCGCTTATGCAGTAATGAGCAATCATACCCATACGGTATTACGCATTGATAAGAATCTTGCGCTTGCAATGAGCCCTGAAGAAGTACTAAGCCGGTGGCATACGCTTCACAATGGAACTTTGCTTACTCGTCAATTTATGAATAGAGATCAGAGGCCTAATCTTTCTGAAGCACAAATAAAAACGGTATTTTCTTGCGTGGAAATTTATAGAAAGCGTTTGTACGATATCAGTTGGTTTATGCGGCTTCTTAATGAGTTTATTGCTAGGAAAGCAAACAAGGAAGACGAATGCACAGGTCGTTTTTGGGAAGGACGATTTAAGTCTCAAGCTCTGTTAGATGAATCAGCGTTATTGGCTTGTATGGCCTATGTTGACTTGAATCCCATTAGAGTTGGTAAAGCGAAGACACCAGAAAAGGCAATGTATACCAGTGTGAGTCGTCGTATAGCAAAGGCGAAAGTGAATAAACAACCCCCAGAGCTACTTCCATTTATTGGTGATTCACAAAATAGTAAATTAAGAGGATTACCTTTTCGATTAGAGGATTATTTGAACCTGGTGGATCAAACAGGTAGGCAACTAAGAAGTAACGTCAAAGGTGCTATCCCGCAAAACTGCGAGCCTATTTTATCGCGTACAGGTTTAACACAAACAGATTGGTCTGAAATTGTAAGCACTATAGAGAGTAATTTCTCCAGCAAGATAAGCTTGTCGCTGGTAAAACGAAAAACTGGAAAGAGATATCAATTAGTCGGCTAAATCCGAATACTCTATCCCAATCTTTGTATCTTATTTAGCATCAATGGGTATTGAGGCAAGTTGATACCAGTCTTTAAGTAACACCCAGTGATTTTCCTGATATCCATCCCCTAATTCTCCAAACCCGTCCGGCCAAAAAAATCGGACAATAAAAAGTGTCCGTTCGGACACATTAACTACTCAAGATTTTAAAAAATCATTGCTAATCATGTAGTTAATTTTTGGCACGTTATTCGTAGTACTAGTTTATACCGCCAACAAAAATTAGATGAACATGTTGCTTTTTCACTTTATCAGTCTGCCCATTATTATCTTTATCATTGTGGTGTTGCTCGCTAATTTTGAGTCCGTAAGTCATGAGGATGCCTTATGATTCAGGATACCAGTAACCAAGATACCGTTGTTGTAACGCAGCCATCGCCAAA
This sequence comes from Alteromonas sp. CI.11.F.A3, assembly GCF_032925565.1. Classification (NCBI taxonomy): domain Bacteria; kingdom Pseudomonadati; phylum Pseudomonadota; class Gammaproteobacteria; order Alteromonadales; family Alteromonadaceae; genus Alteromonas; species Alteromonas sp. CI.11.F.A3. The sequence goes on along the minus strand of NZ_CP136708.1, from coordinate 3,507,471 downwards.
AAAATGGGTGGGTGTCTTAGCGGTATTAGCGGTACTCGTGATAGTGGGTGTCTTCGGATATTTTTTTCTTTTTTCCAGCTCCAACGCTGGAATATCTAGCAGCCGTGATTCGCTAAAGTTCAGTGTAGTAACGAAAGGCGAGCTGATTAGGGATATCGTCACAACAGGCAGAATAATCGCTTCAAACGCTCCTCAGCTATATAGCCCTGAGCAAGGCTATGTCCTATTAAAAGTTAAGCCCGGTGATTCGGTAGAATACGGGGATATTGTAGCAATAGTCGATTCTCCTGAGTTGCAGAATACTATGAAGCAAGAGCAATCTGCGCTAGCAAGTTTGCAAAGTGAGCTTGCTAGGCAAGAGCTCGATGTACGTAGACAGGCACTTTTATTAAATAAACAAGCTGATATTGCCAACGTTGAATTGGTCGCTGCTCAGCGAGAAGAAAAAAGAGCAAAGCTGTCTATTAAAGACCACCTTATTAGCCAGATAGATTTAGAAGAGGCTCTAGATAATCTAGCCAAGGCAGAAGTGACTTATAAGCACGCCATTAGCGAAATTGAATTAGCAACAGATACGTTAGCTTTTGAGCTTAAGACCACGAAAGAGAAGGTCGCCAGGCAAGCTTTAGTTGTTGATGACCTTACCCGCCAACTTGCCGATTTAACTATTAGAGCTAGCGTGTCTGGTGTGGTGGGGAACGTGCTAATTCAGCCGAACGCACTTGTGGCCAAAAATGAGCCATTAATGAAATTGGTAGATTTAACAGCTTATGAAGCTGAACTCAACGTTGCTGAGAGCTACGCAAATGAGCTGGGATTAGGGATGAGTGTTGAGTTAAAAGTGGGTGTCCAAAAAGTGACTGGCACACTCGTTTCAATATCCCCAGAAGTTGTCGATAGACAAGTTACGGCTAGGGTGCGCTTTCCTGAAAATAGCGTGCATTCAATTCGTCAGAACCAACAGGTGTCAGCACGAATACTGTTGGAGAACAAAAGTGATGTACTTAAGGTAGACCGTGGGAGCTTCCTTCAAGCCGGTGGCACCACAGCTTATTTAGTTACCGGCGACCTTGCAGAGCGAATCGACATTCAGGTTGGTGCGACCAGTATTCGAGAAGTGGAAATTCTCAGCGGGCTGCAAGAAGGCGACAAAATAATAGTTTCAAATTACGAACAGTTTAATCAAGCGGCTACAGTACTTCTGCGCTAATAAAAAGGATAAATAGCAATGTTAACCATGACTAACGTAAGCAAAATATACCAAACGAACAGCGTACAAACCCATGCACTAAGGGATTTTTCCTTAACCGTTAATGAAGGGGAGTTCATCGCAGTTACCGGGCCCTCTGGTTCTGGGAAAACAACGTTTCTGAACATAGCTGGTTTGCTCGAGCCGTTTACCACCGGCCAATATACATTAGATGGTGTCGATATCGGCGGGCTATCTGACAATGAAACTGCCGACTTAAGAAACCAAAAAATAGGGTATATATTTCAGGGGTTTAATTTAATACCTGATTTGAACTTATATGAAAATGTCGAAGTCCCCCTTCGTTATCGAGGCATTGCAGCGAAAGAACGTAAAATTAGAATTGAGCAATGTTTAGAGCAAGTTGGACTAGCCAGCCGAGCGAAACATTTACCACAACAGTTATCCGGCGGGCAACAGCAGCGTGTTGCAATCGCACGAGCTCTTGCGGGCAAGCCTCGTTTCTTACTTGCCGATGAACCTACGGGAAATTTGGACAGCCTTATGGCACGACAAGTCATGGAGCTTCTAGAAGAAATAAACAAAAATGGCGCAACAATTGTGATGGTAACACATGATGCAGAATTGGCCCGCCGAGCGCCTAGAAATATTCAAGTGGTAGACGGGCAGTTAGCCGACTTTACGTTGTATCAAGGTAAACCGACAGTAGCGGCTACCCGCGACAATGAAACCTTTGTTGCGTCAGGAGTATAATATGTTCCTCCATTATATCGATTTAAGTTGGCGAAGCATTAAACGCACGCCCGTCATTAGCTTTTTGATGGTTTTTGCCATTGCCATTGGCATTGGGCTGACTATGACAAGTCTGTCGGTTTATCACATGATGTCGATGGACCCCATTCCCCACAAAAGCGGCGCTATTTTTTATCCGCAGTTGAATATTATGGACGATGGCAATGAGTGGCATTCATCCGACAACCTACCGTATCAACTGACTTATCAGGATGCCGTGAATCTGTACAACGCAGATATTCCCGTACCTAAGTCGCCGAGCTTTAGAAGTGGCTTCTCTGTGCACCTTAATTCGCCTGACGTGAAACCTACTATGGAGCCCGCCCGATTGGTGAATAGAGAGTTTTTCACTATCTTCGACCGACCTTTTATTTATGGGGCACCTTGGTCTTTAAATTCGCAAGACACCCACGAATACGTAGTAGTGATATCAGAAAAAATAAATAATAGGTTATTTGCAGGCAAAGACTCGGTTGGCCAACATATTTACCTTGATAACAATAGCTACAGAATTGTGGGTGTCACAGCGAATTGGGAGCACCACGTCAAGTATTACGACGTGAACAATGGAGCATTTAATTCCTCTGAACAGCTCTATATTCCTTTCGGTATTGGTGCGTTAGAAGAAGTTACCACCTGGGGAAACTTAAACGGCTGGAAGCATGAGGCGCTTAAGAACTATCAAGATTTAATGCAATCAGAGCACGTGTGGCTTCAATTTTGGGTTCAACTGAACACGGAAGAAGAGAAGCAGCAATTCGCCAATTTCCTAATGACCTATATGGAAGATCAAAGAGAAAAAGGGCGATTTAACCGAGAAGCGTTGGAATACAAGCTTAGAAACGTGACGGAATGGCTGGAGTACAACTCAGTGGTATCTGAAGATAACCGTATTCTGGTGGGGTTGAGTTTTATGTTCCTATTAGTGTGTGTGTCCAACATTTTAGGGTTACTACTGGCGAAGTTTTTAAAGCGGGCGCCAGAGGTGGGTGTCCGAAGGGCGCTAGGCGCCAGCAAGCGTCATATATTTGCCCAGCATATCGTAGAAGTATCAGTAATTGGGCTAGCCGGAGGCTTGTTAGGTATTGTGATTGCGCAAATTGGGTTATGGGGAATTCGCGTGACCAACAGCTATTACGATGACTTAGCAACTATGGATGTCTCAATGTTGCTAGCTGCGCCATTGATTGCACTTGTGGCCAGTTTCTTAGCCGGATTGTACCCAGCTTGGTTAGTGTGCAGAACACAACCCGCAATTTACTTAAAAAGCCAATAGGGAGCAGGCTATGTTAGACATTAAACCAATCTTCAATGCAATACGCCGCTCTAAAATTGGCGCCTTGCTTTTATTACTTCAAATAGCGCTCACTATGGCGATCGTTAGCAATGCCGCATTTATGATTAATGATCATGTTTCGTATCTTCGCGAAGATACAGGGTTCCCAGAGAAGGAAATCTTTAGTTTGTCGGTTATGACGTTTGGAAAAGACCGCACTCTCAGTCAACAAGCCGAACTCGATGAAACCATGATAAGAAACCTTCCTGGCGTAATCGACGCCAGTTTAATTCAAGCGGTGCCCTTATCAGGCGGTGGTTCATCATCATCAGTGCGTTTAAAACCATCTCCAGAGCAGTCTAAATCTATCAACGTGCCTTACTATTACATGGATGACCATGGCTTAAATACCTTCGGTATCAAGCTCATTGAAGGGCGTAACTTTAGGCCTGAAGAGGTAATAGTTGGTAATGACTTCACCGGTAGCGGCCCTAATACAATTATTGTCTCTCACGCTCTCGCCAAAGCCTTATTCCCTGATGGTAATGCGTTGGGCGAGACGGTTTATCTTAAAAATAGGCCCCTTGAAATTATCGGTATTGTGGGAACAATGAAAAGCCCGTGGCCTAATGGTATGCGAGACAAAACCACCGCTATTGTGCCGTTTATGGATGTGCAAAGTTATCAACATATTCTCGTTCGAACAGATAAAACTGAACGAGCTAACGTCATGGCGAATATTGAACAGAACATGTTGGATATTTACGATAAACGGGTCATCATTAATGTCGATGGATTAGATAAAACCAAAGAAAACTATGACGCTACTGATGTGCTCATGATGCGTATGTTGATAGTACTGGTTGTTATTCTTTTACTGGTGACCGCTCTTGGCATATTTGGCTTAACCCAGTTCAATATTAGTAAACGAACAAAACAAATTGGTACTCGGCGCGCATTAGGGGCAAGAAAGTCTGCTATCGTAAGATATTTTTTAGTCGAAAATACCATGGTATGTATAGCGGGCTTACTGATAGGGGGAATAGCGGCAGTGGTTCTAGGTAATGTGATGATGAAATCCTATTCGATTGCATCTTTAGAGCCGGAATTCATCGTGGGTACCGCCGTGTTCATTTTTGCAATGAGTATACTTGCCGTCATTTTTCCTGCTATGCGAGCCGCTAATATTTCACCCAGTATTGCTACCCGTAGCATATAAGTCGTATTGAAGAAGTGAAGACATGACAAAAGTGTTAATTGTTGATGACAACGCAGCCGTATTAGAGGCGTTGTCATTATTGCTAGAAATTCATGGTTACGATGTGGTGACAGCCACCACGCCAAAAGCAGCGCTGCAGATAGTCAATTACCAAGCTATCGGGCTAGTGCTGCAAGATATGAATTTTAGTGCAGATACGACCTCTGGCGAAGAAGGACGCGATCTCTTCTTCGCACTTCGTGAGCTAAACCCGTTATTACCCATTATTCTCATTACAGCGTGGACGGAGTTAGAGCAAGCTGTAGAGTTAGTGAAAGCGGGCGCGGCAGACTACATTCCAAAGCCTTGGGATGACAGCAAGCTGATTACTACTATTAAAAACCTAGTAGCGCTAGGCCAGGCCGCTAGCCAAAATAAAGTGTTGAAGCAACAAGCGGCAAATTTTGACAATACTCGCCAGGCAGCAGTAAGTATTGGATTAGTGTACGAAAGTGCAGCCATGCAGCGGGTGGTAGATATGTCGGTGCAGGTGGCTAAATCAGATGTGCCGGTACTTATTACTGGACCTAATGGTAGCGGAAAGGAAAAGATTGCTGAACTCATTCAGTCTCAATCCCCCCTTAATCAGTCTGCCTTTGTGAAGGTAAACGCGGGAGCCCTTCCTCAAGAGCTTATTGAAGCCGAGCTATTTGGCGCAGAAGTAGGGGCGTTTACCAGTGCTAATAAAACGCGAATTGGCCGTTTTGAAGCCGCCAACCAAGGCACTTTGTTTTTAGATGAAATTGGCAATTTGCCTTTGTCGGGCCAAGTCAAATTACTGCGTGTATTGCAAACCGGTGAATTTGAGAAACTGGGCTCGGTGAAAACACAAAAAACAGATGTAAGAATTATATCGGCTACCAATTCTGATTTAACTCGCGATATCGCCAACGGCGCATTCCGCGAGGACTTGTTTTATCGTTTAAATGTTATCGAAATTAATGTGCCGCCGCTCAATGAGCGAGGAGATGATGTGTTGGCTTTAGCAAAGCATTTCCTGCCAGGTCGAGACATTAGCTTAACGGGTCAACAAGCGCTGCAAGCCTATGCATGGCCAGGAAATGTGCGTGAGCTTGAGAATGTGTGTCGACGAGTTAGTATTTTGCACCCAGATGGTACCCTTGATGCTGAAGACTTCGGTTTACCCTGTGCGAAGGGTGATTCGAATACCGAGGACAGAGGAGGAAAAGAACCCAGCAAGTTAGAGATAGAGGCGGCGCTTACAGAATTTAACGGCACAATATCTAAAGTCGCAAGGTACTTGGGGTTATCAAGGCAAGCCCTTTACCGCAGACTAGATAAATACGGAATTGATTATAAATCGTGAGGTTAATTAAAACTAAACTTCTGGTAGCAGCGCTTTGCGCTACGGCAATAGGCATGGCGCCTATGTTGTATTTAAGCGACCTGTCGGTTGTTCAAAAAGTCCTACTTGCTACCGCATCTTTGTGCCTGTGCGCAATGGCAGTGAAAATCTGTACGTCACAAATAACTAATCAATTGGATGCCCTTGAAATAGGCTTGCTCAATTTTAAAGACGGTGAGTTTTCATCAACACTGGCTTGTAAAACGGGGGACGAGTTTGAAACCTTATGCCAGCTTTATAACGATACCGCAGAAACCCTTCGCCGAGAAAAACAGTGGTTGTATCAACGAGAGCTAATGCTAGACAAAGTGCTGCATAGTTCGCCTGACGTTTTATTATTAGTAAACGACCAGATGCATGTAGTACTGAGTAACCGCCAAGCGTGCGAGTTCTTCCACCCAACAAGTAAGATGGAGGATAGTGACTTACAGGCAAATAGTGCCAATGGGGTAGGTGCTAACAGTTTGGGCGAGAAAAGCATGGGTAGCAGAAGCTTAGAGGGTTACACCCTTGGCACGTTACTCAAAAATAAACCAGACACGCTGAAAGATGTTTTGTTAGAAAACCGAGAAGGCCTATTCACCTTGCCTCAGGATGCCAGCGGTATTCAAACGTGGCATATGGCTACCGGAACCTTCTTGCTCAATAACCAAACTCATCGATTGTATATTCTTAAGCAAATGACTCGGGAGCTTAACCGACAAGAAGTGTCGGTTTGGAAAAAAGTAATAAGGGTGATTAGTCACGAGCTAAATAATTCCTTAGGGCCTATTTCCAGCCTGTTACATAGCGGGCAAATTGTAGGGCAGCAAAATGGTGATACTCGTCTGGTGCGGGTGTTCCACACTATTGAAGAGCGTATTGCCCATTTAAATCAATTTGTTCAAGGGTATGGAAGGTTTGCGAAATTGCCTCCACCAGTTTTGACAACGATTGATTGGGATAAAATAACGGCGCAACTCAGCAATCAATGCGATTTCAAGTTAACTATGCCAGAGGCTGTCGAGGTGAAAGCCGATGCAGTCCAAGTAGAACAGCTATTAATTAACTTGCTTAAAAATGCCCATGAGTCGGGAGGAAACCCACAGAATGTGGAGCTCGTTATCAAGCAAACGGCCTCTCAAGTTATTATAGAAGTACTCGATAGTGGAAAAGGCATGACGGATAGCGTAATGACAAATGCGCTGGTTCCTTTTTATTCCACTAAGGCGAATGGAAGTGGACTAGGGTTGGCGCTATGCCGAGAAATTACCGATGCACATAATGGCCACTTAGTGATTCAAAACCGAAAAGAAAAAGGATTATGCGTGCGTTTTATTATTGATAAAACGAAAAAGTAACAGACAAAAAAATAGGGGAACAGACGGGCGTCTGTTCCCCTTACGACGCTAAGCCAAGACCGTTTTTAACCTACGTCGAACAGGCATGTACAATGTATTGCAAATGAGAATGATTTGCAATGTCATTTTGAATTATTTTTAATTTATTTCTATATTGATCTCGATCAACTTCTCTATAACCCTTCTATTTACCGTATTTCGGACTTGATCCAGATCATAAACCCTCGTCAAGAAATCGCTATCATTAACTTACTAACCCTGTGAGGAGAAACACTATGTTACTAAGTATGATTTCAGATCCCGTTGTATGGGGCTCGCTTTTAGGTATCAGTATTATTATTGGAATGGGCGTGTTTTACACATACATGTTTATGCACAACAGCGCAGAGCTTGATAAGTAAGCAGGGCTTTACCCATGAGCATTGTCGCTTAGGTCAAGAAGCCTCAGTAAACAGGATTAAGTTTGCTATCGCTTATATTCTGGCGTGGGCACGTCTAGTAAAACAAGCAATGCTGCTTGTCCGCCGTATTCAAGGGGTGCTTGGTGGAATGCATTCACGTGGGGATGCTGTATTAAGTAGTGAGGAAGCGCGTTTTTTAAAACGCCTTGCCCAAACCCGTGCATTATAGAAACACAGTCTACCGACTCTTTGCGGGCGGTATAAATCAATGAGGCTATTTCGGTTTTTGCCATTTCTCGGGTCATGCCATGTAAATCGAGCAAAAACTCAGGGGAATAGTCTCCTCGTCTAAGCTGCTTTAATACGTGCGTTGGCACGCCATCTCGGCAATACCGCATAGGGCCTTCTTGTGGAAGTACGGCTTGGTACATATCTGAAAAACTGAAACTCGCCGCTACTTGTTTACTGCCTTTAAGGTGTTTAACTCCTGCCAGTTGCTTTTTCTTTTCTAGAGCAACTTTCTTATTCGGTACAATCTTGTCCTGCTCCATGGGCTTTACGCCTTGCACAGCATCAGCAAATGAGAAGGTATCTTCAATCACTTTTGGCTTCTCAGTGCCTTTTATCATGGCTTTTAGTTCTTTTTTAAATGCTTTCATTATGAACCGATGTGCAAATTAACGTGGGCGCAGGCGTTATCTTTGGGTATGATACCAGCTTTCATATTCCTGATGTACCCAAGCTCTTATGACCGACAAGTTTTACTTAGAAGAAGCCATCGAAGATTTACACAGCATACTTGATATGATTCGGTGGGCTACCAGTCGATTTAACGACGCCGCCCTCTATTTTGGTCATGGTACCGATAACGCTTGGGATGAAGCATTAAGTCTTACCATGCAAGCGCTGCACTTGCCGCATTCGTTGTCTGAGCATGTTGGCGACAGTATGTTGTCATCACGACTTACAAAAAGTGAGCGGGAAAAAATTGCTGAGCTTGTTTTAAAACGAGTTCAAACTCGTATGCCACTGCCTTACATTACTAACGAAGCTTGGTTTTGCGGTATGCCTTTTTACGTAGATGAGCGCGTGCTTATTCCTCGCTCTCCGTTTGCAGAACTGATTCAAAATAATTTTGAGCCCTTCGTTAAAGAAGCGCCGTCGCATATTTTAGATATGTGTACTGGTGGTGGCTGTATTGCGATTGCGCTTGCGCATGCGTACCCCGACTCCCAGGTTGATGCGGTAGATATAAGCGAAGATGCCCTTGAAGTGGCTGATATTAATATTCAAGAGCATCAACTCAGTCACCGTGTTTACCCCATTCATTCTGATTTATTTACTAATTTAACCGGGCAGAAGTACGATTTAATTGTATCAAACCCACCTTATGTTGATGCTGAAGACATGGCCGACTTACCTGATGAATATCATCATGAGCCGGAGCTCGCATTAGCGGCCGGTGATGACGGGTTAGAACTTGTGGATATTATGCTGCGTAAAGCACCACAATATTTAACCGACAACGGCTGGTTGTTCATTGAAGTAGGTAACAGCGAAGTGCACATGGACACTCGCTTCCCAGGCCTTGAAGTCATTTGGCTTAGCTTTGAAAATGGCGGGCAGGGGATATTTGCCGTAAACAACACAACATTAAAAAACTATTTTAACAGCAAGGATTAATTCTAGATTATGTCAGGCAACAGCTTTGGAAAACTCTTCACCGTTACCACATTTGGAGAAAGCCACGGTATCGCTATTGGTGGTGTTGTTGATGGTTGCCCTCCAGGCCTCACGTTAAGTGAAGCTGATTTACAGGGCGATTTAGACAGACGTAAGCCTGGTACATCCCGTTATACCACTGCCCGTCGTGAAGATGATGAAGTGCAGATTTTGTCTGGCGTGTTTGAAGGAAAAACCACGGGTACCAGTATTGGTTTATTGATTAAAAACAAAGACCAACGTAGCCAAGATTACTCAAATATTGCTGATCGTTTCCGTCCTGGTCATGCTGATTACACCTACGATCAAAAGTATGGTTCACGTGATTATCGCGGTGGTGGTCGCTCTTCTGCCCGTGAAACTGCGGTACGTGTTGCTGCTGGTGGTATTGCTAAAAAATATTTAAAAGAAGTACATGGCGTTGAAGTACATGGGTACCTTTCTCAATTAGGGCCTATTAGCGTTGAAAACGTTGACCATACAGTAACGAACACCAACCCTTTCTTTTGCCCCGATGAAAGCAAACTTGAAGCACTAGATGAATACATGCGCGAGCTAAAGAAATCTGGCGATAGCATTGGCGCTAAGGTTTCAGTCGTGGTTAAAAACGTTCCAGTGGGGTTGGGCGAGCCAGTATTCGATAGATTAGATGCCGACATAGCACACGCTATGATGGGTATTAACGCGGTTAAAGGCGTAGAAATTGGCGATGGCTTTGAGGTTATAAACCAAAAAGGCAGTGAGCACCGTGACACACTTTCACCCGAAGGTTTCCTATCAAACCATGCTGGTGGCGTATTAGGCGGTATTTCAACAGGACAAGATCTTGAAGTGCATATGGCACTTAAGCCAACCTCAAGTATTTCGGTGCCAGGCAAAACCATCAATAAGCAAGGCGAAGAAATTGAAATTATCACCAAAGGTCGTCACGACCCTTGCGTGGGTATTCGCGCAGTGCCTATTGCTGAAGCGATGATGGCCATTGTATTAATGGATCATTACTTACGTCACCGTGCACAAAATGCTTCTGTGGTATCGACGACTGCCCCCATCGCGGGTCAGGCTGACTAAACGATAAGAAAACGCTAGTTAAGCGCTAATAAACAGCGCGTCAGTAAAAATAGTAACAACCCAATTCATCCCCTCATACGCCACAAGTAATCTTACTTGTGGCGCTATCGCATACGGAGTTGTGCAGTGCCATTCGCTAAATTGCCTTTTGCTAACCATAAATCACTCATTGTCCTCGCGTTAACTTATTGGCTGTACTTTGGTCAACTAGGCGTTTTAGTCCCTTACTTGGGTATATTTCTCGATGGTCGTGGTTTTAGCTCTGCTGAAATAGGGGAGCTTTTCGCAGTGATAACCCTTGCCCGTATTTTAGGGCCTGGATTGTGGGCGGGCATTGCCGATAAAAAAGGTAATGCGGTAAGTGTATTGCGCCTAGGTAGCTTTCTTACGGTAGCCACCTTTTGTTCGGTATTCTTATTTGAAGGTTTTTGGGGGCTTACCCTTTCCTTTGGCTTAATGATGATGTTCTGGACTGCGGTTTTACCTCAGTTAGAGGTTATTACTATGAAGTCTGTAGTGGGAACTAAAGCCAGCTATGGGCTTATTAGGTTGTGGGGAAGTATCGGCTTTATCTGCTTAACCGTAGGCGTGGGTAAGGCCTTAGACAGCTTTTCTACTGAAACACCGGTCATCGTGAGTGTGGGCGTGTTATTGCTCTTGTTCGTGACCACGCTATTTATTCAAGCCCCGAAAGCGAGTGCCGAGAAACACACCGCTGTTGGAAGCATTTGGCAGTATGCCAAACAGCGCCCTTTTGTGGTTTTTATCTTTGCCTCAATATGCTTACAAATTAGTTTCGGTGCTTATTATGGTTTCTTTGCACTGTACATGCGCGACCTTGGCTACAGCGGTCAGCAAACGGGTTTATTCATCGCCCTAGGTGTATTGGTAGAAGTGGTTATTTTTCTTATTGCCAGTCGTTTAACTGCACGTTTTGGCGTATGGAATTTGCTGTTTGCCAGTTTGCTATTAACAGCACTGCGTTGGTATGCGTTAGCGGCAGCGGCCGATAGCATGGCGGTGATATTACTAAGCCAAGTGATTCATGCGTTAAGCTTCGGATTAACCCATGCGGTATCGGTACACTTTATTCACCAGTTTTTACCACCGGCATTCCACAGCCGAGGCCAAGCTATCTATATTAGTGTGGCCTTTGGGTTTGGTGGCGCATTTGGTAATTACATGGCAGGTCAACAATGGAACCAAGGCGCCAATGCTTATGAAACCTTTGCCACCGCCGCGGTGTTCTCAGCAATAGGGGCGGTCTCCTTGTTTTTCTGTAAGCGCAAGCAACTTATGTAAAAAGCCTTCACCGTTTAAAGCTTGTTTTATTAAAGCTTTCGTCTAAAACTACTTTACTTGCAATATGTAGCTATACTGAATTAGACGTAAAGTAATACTAGTACGAAGACAATAGACACCTTGTTGTAATAAAGAACATTATTGCAGGTCTAGTACAAGGCTAGCACAGGTGTCGACGTTAGTAGTTTTGTACTAATAAAGGAGTGCTTGCATGAATTTACGCTCTGATATGGTGTGTAATAAAAAGTTTCCCCATGCGGCTTACAGTATAGAAATTACCGGTTCTACGCTGATTAGTGAATTAAAGGGTCAGTGGTCTACTGAGATATCAAATAGCTATATTGCGGATGTTAAGCAAGAGGTTGCCTCAAGGTTTAACATGCGCTGGCTACATATCGTGTTGTTAGATAAGTGGGATTTAACCACTTTTGACGCCATGGAAAACTTCACTCAATACGGAGTATGGTGTTATGAAAATGGCGTGAAAGCGTCTTTCTATGTGTATCAAACCAACCCAGTCAAACGCTATCAATTGGCCAAAATGTTGCCCGAACGCGCCAAAGACTACGTTAGCTTTCATGTGGAAAGCATCGACGACGCGTTTCTCTACGCCTCTGAAAATGGCTTTCTTGACGAGCCTAAGCCCAACCAGGCGATTAAAACATTGAATGCCTAACATACTCATACGGTTGTATTTGCTCGTTAACGCCTTAGCGCGTTAGGCTCTAGAAGTTGGAAGTAAGAGTGTGCATTTAACTGGCGCCCCCGCGTACCAGAAGGCGCAAAGTACAATTACTTACTGGTTCGGCACTCGGCCAGTAGGGTAGGAAGGCCTGCACTGTTTTCTTGCTCAAGCCTTACATCAAACTTCCACAATCTATGAAGATGACGCATAACCTCACCTTTGGAGTTTCCTAACGGAATGCCATGTTGAGGTACGTAGCGAAGTGTCAAAGATCTATCACCTCTTACATCAACGTTATATACCTGAATATTAGGTTCTAAATTACTTAAATTATATTGGGCAGAGAGTTTTTCTCTAATAGTACGATAGCCGTTCTCATCATGAATAGCGCTCACACTCACATAGGAATTGCTCGCGTCGTCCTCCAAGGCAAATAATTTAAAATCTCGCATTAACTTAGGTGATAAAAACTGACTGATAAAACTCTCATCTTTAAAGTTATGCATAGCGAAATGTACGGTTTCAAGCCAATCTTTTCCTGCGATAGTCGGTAAGTATTCATAGTCTTCTTTGGTGGGGGATTGGCACACCCGTTTGATATCCATAAACATGGAGAACCCTAGCGCATAAGGGTTAATGCCCGAATAGTAGGGGCTGTTGTAATCGGGCTGCATCACCACACTGGAATGACTGTGCAAAAACTCCATCATAAAACGGTCGCTCACTAAGCGCTCGTCATACATTTTATTTAAAATATGGTAGTGCCAAAAACAGGCCCAGCCTTCATTCATCACTTGGGTTTGTTTTTGTGGGTAAAAGTACTGTGATACTTTTCTCACAATACGAACAAGTTCACGCTGCCAAGGCTCTAACAAAGGGGCATTTTTTTCAATGAAGTACAGCAAGTTTTCTTGCGGCTCTGAAGGGAAGCGTAGAATATCCGTGTCTTGGCTTTTAGGATTGTTCGGCAAGGTGCGCCACAGCTCATTAACTTGTGATTGCAAATAGCGAGCACGTTCTTCTTGACGCGTTTTCTCTTCCTGAAGCGATATCTTTTGGGGTCTTTTATATCTATCCACGCCGTAATTCATTAAAGCGTGACAAGAATCTAAGATATTTTCCACTTCCTCTACGCCGTGTTTTTGCTCACATTTGGAAATATACTTCTTGGCAAATACCAAGTAGTCGATAATAGAGCTGGCGTCTGTCCAAGTTTGAAAAAGATAGTTACCTTTAAAAAATGAGTTGTGACCATAGCATGCATGGGCCATCACTAGCGCTTGCATAGTAATGGTATTTTCTTCCATTAAGTACGCGATGCAAGGGTCGGAATTAATCACAATTTCATAGGCCAATCCCATTTGACCTCTGCGGTACTGTTGTTCAGTTTGAATAAACTTTTTACCAAACGACCAATGGGTATAGTTTAGTGGCATACCTATACTGGCATACGCGTCCATCATTTGTTCAGCGGTAATAACCTCAATTTGGTTAGGGTAAGTGTCTAGCTTAAAATCTTTAGCAATGCGGTCTATTTCAGTTTCATATTCGGTCAGTAACGAAAACGTCCAATCTGGGCCATCATCTAATTTATGTTTTTGACGCGCTTCACTTAAAGACATGGGCTAACCTCCTTGCGTACTTAACTGCTCAGTACGCTTAAATATTTCTCTGAATACAGGGTAAATATCATCCGGTGTTTGAATGTGCTTACATACTAAGTTGTCATAAGACTGACTTACCTTTTCGTATTCTCGCCAAAGGGTTTGGTGTTGGCGTTCGGTTATTTCAATATAGGCAAAGTAACGGGTGGCGGGTAATAGATTGTTGACTAAAAGTGAGCTACATAAAGGTGAATCATCGGCCCAGTTATCCCCATCTGACGCCTGGGCCGCGTAGATATTCCAATTACCGTCGCTAAACCTTTCTCGCACAATTTCATCCATTAGCTTTAGTGCGCTAGAAACAATAGTGCCGCCGGTTTCTTGAGAATAGAAAAACTCTTGCTCGTCGACTTCTTTCGCTTGAGTATGGTGGCGGATGTACACCACCTCTACATTTTCGTAGGTACGGGTCAAAAATAAATACAATAGAATATAAAAGCGCTTGGCCACATCTTTGGTCGCTTGATCCATAGAGCCTGAAACATCCATTAAACAAAACATTACTGCTTTGCTTGTGGGGATAGGGCGCTTATCGTAGTTTTTGAAACGTAAATCGAAGGTGTCGATAAAAGGGACTTTAGCGACTTTGGCCTTAAGTAGTGCGAGTTCTTTTTCAATTTCTTCAATGGCAAGCGCATTGTCAGAAGGCGCAGCAATTAACAAGGCTAACTGTTCTTCTAACTCTCTAATACGCTTACGAGTAGAACCGGTTAACGCTATCCGTCTTGCTACCGACCCCTTTAAAGACCGAACAATGTCTAAATTACTCGGCACACCGTCAGTCTGATACCCAGCACGATAGGTTTCATGTTGAATCACTTTATCAAACTGATTTTTCTTTAAATTAGGCAGTGCCAAATCGTCGAACAAAATATCCAAGTATTCGTCTTTTGATATGGAAAAAACAAATTCGTCTTCTCCCTCGCCGCTATTGCCGGCTTCACCATCACCAGAACCTTGCCCCGCACCACCGGGTGGGCGGTCAATTTTATCGCCTGCTATGAATTGATCATTACCGGGGTGGACGATGTCCCGCTTGCCTCCTTTTCCTGTGTGAAATACAGGTTCGGAAATATCGCGAGTAGGAATACTTACCTGCTCGCCCGAGTCTAGGTCGGTAACAGAACGTTTACCAACGGCATCGGTAACAGCACGCTTTATCTGTTGTTTATAGCGTTTAATAAAGCGCTGTCTGTTTACCGTGCTTTTGCCTTTACTGTTAAGTCTTCGGTCGATGAAATGCGCCATAACCACCTGCTTGTCATAGGGTGAACCACGAGTAAATAGCCCATTATGAGGCTTTACGAACTCGTAAATACCACTCACACAATAGTCTGACTTGCTTTTGTGTATAGCCTTTTTCCGTCATTCGATTCACAAAGTCGTCATGCTTTTTCTGTTCGTCGGCCGACCCTTTGGTATTGAACGAAATAACTGGCAGCAAATCTTCCGTGTTGGAAAACATTTTCTTTTCAATCACAGTGCGTAATTTTTCATAACTCGTCCACGATGGGTTTTTACCGCCATTGTTGGCCCGTGCGCGAAGTACGAAATTCACTATCTCATTACGGAAGTCTTTAGGGTTGCTAATTCCCGCAGGCTTTTCGGTTTTTTCAAGTTCAGCGTTTAGCGACGCGCGGTCAAAAAGTTGACCGGTTTCAGGGTCGCGATATTCTTGATCTTGGATCCAAAAATCTGCATAGGTGACATAGCGGTCAAAAAGATTCTGCCCGTATTCTGAGTAAGATTCCAAATACGCGGTTTGAATTTCTTTACCGATAAACTCAACATATTTTGGTATGAGGTAGCCTTTTAAAAATTCTAAATATTGCTCACTTAAATCAGGTGGAAATTGCTCACGCTCAATCTGTCTTTCAAGCACGTAGAACAAATGGACAGGGTTGGCAGCCACTTCTTGATGATCGAAGTTAAACACTCGGGATAATATTTTAAAGGCAAAGCGGGTGGATAGCCCTTCCATGCCTTCATCTACGCCGGCATAGTCTCGGTATTCTTGATACGACTTGGCTTTAGGGTCGGTGTCTTTTAAACTTTCGCCATCGTACACCCGCATTTTTGAGAATAAACTTGAGTTTTCTGGTTCTTTCAATCTTGAAAGCACGGTAAATTGAGCTAAGCATTCAAGGGTATCTGGCGCGCACGGTGCCCCTTTAAGTTCACTGCTATCTAGCAATTTACGGTAGATATGAATTTCTTCACTTACTCGCAAACAGTAAGGCACTTTTACAATATAGACTCGGTCTAGAAAGGCTTCATTGTTCTTGTTGTTTCTAAATGTTTGCCACTCTGATTCATTTGAGTGAGCTAAAATCAGGCCATCAAAAGGTAACGCTGAAAAGCCTTCGGTAGGGTTATAATTGCCTTCTTGGGTGGCAGTAAGCAGCGGATGTAGCACTTTGATTGGCGCCTTGAACATTTCCACAAACTCCATCAACCCCTGATTCGTTTTACACAGTGAGCCCGAGTAGCTGTAGGCATCTGGGTCATTTTGTGCGTATTGCTCTAACCGGCGAATATCTACCTTACCTACCAAGGCTGAAATATCTTGGTTGTTCTCATCGCCAGGCTCAGTTTTCGCAATACCCACTTGATCGAGCACAGAAGGGTAAACACGCACTACTTTGAATTTCGTGATGTCACCATTGTATTCATGCAAGCGCTTGCGCGCCCAGGGCGACATAATGGTCTTTAAGTAGCGTTTGGGAATGCCATATTCTTGCTCAAGTAAATGGCCGTCTTCTTTGGCGTCAAATAAGCAAAATGGATGGTCGTTTACCGGAGAGCCTTTAATGGTATAAATCGGTACGTGTTGCATAAGCTCTTTTAAACGCTCAGCTAACGACGATTTACCTCCCCCTACAGGCCCAAGTAAATAGAGAATTTGTTTCTTTTCTTCTAACCCCTGTGCGGCATGTTTTAGGTAAGAGACTATTTGTTCAATAGCTTCTTCCATACCATAAAATTCATCAAACGCGGGGTAGCGAGATATAACGCGGTTTGAAAATATGCGACTCAGTGCGGGGTCCGTCGCGGTGTCTATCATTTGAGGCTCGCCAATGGCACTTAGCAATCGTTCAGCCGCATTTGCGTATGCTGCTGCATCGTCCTTGCAAATCTCAAGGAACTCCTCAATGGTAAACTCTTCCTGCTTTCGTTCTTCGTATCGGTTTTGGTAATGTTCGAAAATACCCATAAATACCTCTTAAAAAAACGGTTGCCCGTAATTTCAGCTTAGTTGGTATTTAGAAATAGGAAACAAAAATCATAGTAAACTTTTGTATAGATGTGAAATGTTTGGTCTAACGAAAAATGGAATTTTTTCGTTTAAATAGAGTCAAATACACCCATTAGTATTACTTAAAAGTCTGTATATTATTTAATGATGGGCATAAAAAAACCCGCACAAGCGGGTTTTTAAAATTTATCTGAAAATGATTACGCGAAGTTCGCGCTAGCAAATTCCCAGTTAGCAAGTGCCCAGAAGTTTTCTAGGTACTTAGGACGCACGTTACGGTAATCGATGTAGTAAGCGTGTTCCCAAAGGTCAACAGTCAATACAGGCGTAAGCTCGTCACCAGAAATTGGTGTTTCAGCGTTACTTGTATTTACGATGTCTAGAGAACCGTCAGTAGCTTTCACTAACCAAGTCCAGCTAGATCCAAAGTTGTTCACTGCTTTGTCGTTGAATGCAGCTTGGAAGTCAGCGAATGAGCCCCATTTTGCATTGATTGCGTCAGCAAGTGCACCAGTAGGTTCGCCGCCGCCATTTGGGCTTAAGCAGTTCCAGTAGAACGTGTGGTTCCAAACTTGTGCTGCATTGTTGAAAACGCCACCTTCAGAAGACTTGATGATCTCTTCTAGGCTTTTGCTTTCCAAATCAGTACCTTCAACTAAACCGTTTAATTTAGTTACGTAAGTAGCGTGATGCTTGCCGTAGTGATAGTCCAGCGTTTCAGAAGAAATATGCGGTTCAAGTGCATTTTTTTCGTATGGTAATGCTGGTAATTCAAAAGCCATATCGGTCTCCGTGTTGGTTTAATGTTTTTAAACAACGTTAATTTAAGCTCGTAATGCCTGTTCAACGAGCCTGTATAAATACTTTATCTAAGATGCTTATTTTATAATAGCAAAAGCATGTTGTAGATGTAGGGGCAAATTTGTATAACTCAATGACAAATTTATGAAAATTCTAAAATCTTGTCTAGTTATAATAATTGCCCTGTAAATCCCTATATCGTGAATGCTCGCTGATGATGCGTATCAGCCACGTCGCAAACGATAGAAACTAGGGTACTGATAGTAAGTAATATCAGCGTAAGATATAAGATCACTTTCATCTTACCAATGCGACTAGGCTATATGAGATTATTGCCATCCACAATTGGTGTGAGCATCACAGGTTATATAAATACCTTTTTCAGATGCGGTGAGTATAAACCCCTACAAGAAACTATGATAATATTACCCTTGAATTCTACACGCTCATTCCCACTTATAGGGAATAACTTTTCCGCTGAGAGGACCTGATGGATAACACTGAAACACAATCCACCGTAGACAGAATTAAGCAACAAATTGAAGAAAACCCTATTCTTTTATATATGAAGGGTTCTCCTAAACTGCCAAGTTGTGGTTTTTCTTCACAAGCATCACAAGCACTAATGGGCTGTGGTGAACCGTTTGCGTATGTAGACATTTTGCAAAACCCAGATATTCGCGCTGAATTACCAAAGTATGCGAACTGGCCAACTTTCCCACAATTATGGGTAGACGGCGAGTTAGTAGGTGGTTGTGATATTATTATGGAAATGTTTCAACAAAACGAATTGCAGCCGTTAATTAAAGAAACGGCAGAGAAACACAAGACTGAAAAATAAGATTAGAAAGCCGGCAATTAGCCGGCTTTTTTGATTAAAAACCCGCAAAATCACACCACTTTCAATTCCCGTAAATACTAATAGACAGACCAGAAAACAAAATCCTCTATGGTCTGAAAATAAATAATTATTTTGTGCAAAAATGTTTGTTTTATAGGAGCTTACATCTTATAAAAAGCGGGTGCTGACAAGTATATGGTCAGTGTTAAAGGTATAAAATAACTATCACTCGCTGCACTTATTACGTTCATGAAAGCGTAGAGGTGACAGGGAGAAAATCCGGGAAACCACTATGAATACATCTTTGTCTTTATTGACCAAACACGTTCGAGGCGTACTTGCTGCGTCAGCGGCATTTTCTGTTATGGCCATTGCGCCAGTACATGCCCAAGAAGCGGCCGATGCTGCAGAAGCGAGCGCAGAAGATTATGAACAAATCGCTATCGTAGGTTCACGCGCAGCACCACGTTCTGTCGCTGAATCTGCAGTACCTATCGATATTATCTCTGATGAAGAATTTAAAAATCAGGGTGCCACCGATGTCGTCTCTATGATGCAAACGGTTGTTCCGTCGTTTAACGTTAACGATCAACCTATTAATGATGCATCTACCCTAGTTCGTCCTGCTAACCTTCGTGGTATGGCGTCAGATCACACCTTAGTGCTAGTAAACGGTAAGCGACGTCACCGTTCTGCTGTTATCACATTCTTAGGTGGTGGCTTGTCTGATGGTGCACAAGGCCCGGATATCTCGGTTATTCCAGCAGCAGCTTTGAAACAAATTGAAGTATTACGTGACGGTGCTGCGGCGCAGTATGGTTCAGACGCCATTGCGGGTGTTATTAACTTCGTATTAAACGATGCGTCAGAAGGCGGCTCATTTGAAGCACGCTACGGCTCGTATTATGAAGGGGACGGCGACATGATTCAGCTGTCTGGTAATATTGGTATGCCTTTATCTGACAAAGGTTTCATTAACCTTTCTGCAGAATACCGTACTGCCGATGATACTTCTCGCAGTGTTCAGCGTGATGATGCCGCAGGCCTAGTGGCTGGTGGAAATACCTTTGTTGCCGACCCTGCGCAAATTTGGGGTTCTCCTGAAATTAAACACGACTACAAACTTTTTGCTAACCTAGGGTTAGAGCTAAGTGATACCGCAGAAGCCTATATGTTTGGTAACTTCGCTGAGCGTGAAGTGGAAGGTGGTTTCTACTACCGTAACCCGCACACGCGTGGCGGTGTTTACGCGGCTGATGATGGCTCTTTGTTGGTAGGTGACTTAACTGATGACTTGTCAGGCAACTGTCCCACCGACATCATGCCTGGTGACAACGTGTTAACTAACGAACGTTACATCAATGAAGTGGCAAATAACCCTGATTGCTTCGCGTTCAACGAAATTTTACCAGGTGGTTTTACACCGCGCTTTGGTGGAACGGTTACCGATATGTCATTGGTATTTGGAACCCGTGGCGAGTTAGCGAACGACATCACTTACGATGTAAGCTTGAACTTGGGTGAAAACGAAGTTGATTTTATTATCAGCAACACTATCAACCCATCATTAGGTCCCGATACGCCCTTCGAGTTTAGCCCTGGTCGTTACACGCAGTCAGAGCAAACCCTTGACGTAGATTTCACTAAACCTTTCGAAATTGGCTTATATGAGCCGTTATTTGTAGCAAGTGGTTTCCAATACCGTCATGAAAGCTACGAGAGTTTTGCTGGTGATACCGCATCTTACGAAATTGGTCCACTAGCTTCACAAGGTTTTGGTATTGGCTCGAATGGTTTCCCTGGCTTAGCGGCAAACAGCCAAGGCCTAGTGTCGCGTCATAACATCGCGTTCTACGTAGATGCAGAAGCGTACATTACTGAAACCTTCATGTTAGCGGGTGCTATTCGTTACGAAGATTATTCAGACTTTGGTGATACTACCAAAGGTAAAGTGGCGTTCCGCTGGCAAGCACTTGAAAACATCGCCTTCCGTGGTGCTTTCTCAACAGGCTTTAAAGCGCCTACATTGGGTCAAAGCAACGTTCGTAACGTAACCACAGCGTTTGGTACTGATGGCAAGCTTATCGACCGCGCTACGCTTCCGCCTACCGATCCAGTATCACAACTTAAAGGTGGTGAGCAGCTTACTCCGGAAGAATCTGAAAGTATCACGTTTGGTGTAGTAGCAGACTTTGATAACGGTTTGTTCATTACAGCTGATTACTACAACATCGAATTGACTGACCGAATCAGTACTGCTTCAGGTATTGCGCTTACTGATGAAGATATTGCGATTTTGCTAGATCAGGGCATCAACGATGCGTCTAGCTTCACTGAAATTAGCTTCTTCACTAATGACTTCGATACGACTACCGAAGGTCTTGATGTTGTAGCTAACTACAGCATGGACATGTTTGAAGGCGAAACTAAGTTCTCGCTAGCGTATAACTGGACGTCTACTGAAGTAGATAGAGCATCTGATAATATTTCAGCTGAACGTATCCGCATGTTGGAAGATAACCTTCCGGCAGTACGCTACAGTGCAACAGCTAACCATACCAATGGTGACTGGCGCTTCCTAGCTCGCCTTAACTATTTCGGTAGCATCTATGAAGATCACCTAGATTCAGCACTACCTATCGATAAAGTAGGGTCTGAAATCACGATTGATTTGGAAATGGCTTATAACTTCACAGAAGAGCTGACTGTAACCGTGGGTGCGAAAAACGCGTTTGATGAGTACCCAGATGAAAACACGCAGTATGCAGGTATTGCAGGTTCATTGTATCCGACTACGTCTCCCATCGGCATCAATGGCGGTTTCTATTACCTGAGAGGTGTTTACACTTTCTAAAAACGGAAACCAGGTAAAAGGAGGCGTTCGCCTCCTTTTATTTCTCTAAATGCTAAAAATATAAGATTTCATCGTGCAAGAAGACCAATTAATTGGCATGATGGTTCAATAACTGTAAGCAATTTGAAACACCTGCAAAATTTTAATATGACCAGAAAGTCGACAGTCACCGAATCCTTCTTAAAATATCGCGCAAAGCTAATGCGTGCGGTGAGTACTATTGTGGGTGCCGACGATATAGAAGACATCGTTCAAGAAGCATTCATAAAAAGTTATGAAGCTGAGATGAATCAAGAGATTCGTTTTGAACGCACATACATGCTGAAAACAGCACGTAACTTAGCATTAAACCATGTTGCCAGAGCTGAAAATAAAAATAATCAGCCTATTGATGACATGGACATTTTACCCCACGAACTGGTGGGTTATAGCTTAGAAAAAAATGTAGAAAGTAAGGAACGCTTCATCCACTTTTGCCGAGCAACGGATACGTTGTCTGCGGATGTTAAGCGGGTATTTCTACTTAAAAAAGTATATGGCATGCGCCAAAAAGACATCGCAGAACTCGTTGGTTTAAGCGAGAGTACGGTAGAAAAGCATGTCGCTAAAGGATTAATGTTGTGCTCGAAATATTTAGCCGAGCTATCTAAAGATGACGCCCCCGTGCGCACATCTCGTAATGCGACTCAGGACATAAGCCGTAGTTAACATGAACAATATTCGTCAGTTTTCCAGCAAAGAAGATATCCAAGAGCAAGCCTGCTTATGGATAAGCCGTCTCGATCGTGAACTTAGCGAAGACGAAAAAACACAGCTAGATGCGTGGCTTGCCGAAAGTCCAAATCATCGTAAGGCACTGATGGAGGCCGCAAGCTTGTGGGATGACATGTCAGTACTTAACGAGTTAAGTGGATTGTTTCCTCGTCATCAGAACAAAACCGAAACCAAGGCCCATAATCGCAATAAACGACGCGTGGGTATCGTTACTCAAGCTCGCATGAGCGCAGCAGCCGCATTTTTAGTGATGGCTATTGCGGTAGGAGTTGTGGTTGACCGTGTTTGGCTTGAAGAGCCAAATGCAGTGGCGCACATGTCTGAAAAAATTGAAACCGGTATTGGTGAACAAAGAAATCTTGTGCTTTCTGATGGTTCCACATTACTGTTAAACACAAACTCGCGGGTCACCGTCGATTTTTCTGACGATGTGCGAAATATTGTCTTGCTAAAAGGCGAAGCGCATTTTGAAGTTGCGCACGATACCACGCGCCCTTTCACCGTAACCGCGGGAAATAACACGGTTACAGCGGTGGGTACTGCGTTTAACATGCAATATGTTGACGATAATGCCTTTGAGTTAGTGGTAACTGACGGAAAAGTATTAGTTAAAGACAGGTTCAGTGCATTCAGTAGTAACCAATCATTGTTTTCCAAAACACCCGTTGAAGGTGAAGGCCTGCTTATGTTTGCGGGTGAAAAAGCCACAGTTAAAGGCGATGTTGATGCCCGTGAAAGCTTATCGCAAAATGATATCGACGATGACTTAGCATGGCAGCAAGGCATGATTGTGTTTAAAGGCGAGCGCTTAGAAGCCGTGCTTGCTGAAATTGGCAGATATACACAAGTACATTTTCAGATTTCTGACGAGTCACTTAAAAGTCGCCGTGTTGCTGGCTACTTTAAAGTGGGTGATATTGATGGCTTGCTAGCGGCACTGAAAAACAGCTTTAACATTGAATACGAGAAAGTTTCTGATACCAGTATTCAGTTATCGGTTTCCCGAAGCTAGTTTAAGCCTAGTGTAGGGGGCCACTGCAGGGGCATTAAAGGGCTAATTCGCAGATAACTCGCGATTGATGGTCAAAGGCATGCTTTAAGGTTAGTGTTTGTCTTATAAAAGCAATGCGCTTGCATTACTTGGCATAAGCTTAACTATTGTGACAATATAATAAAACAAATAATAAGTACGATTTCTTATCTTGCATCATTTGCGTTCGGCCAATTTTTCTCGTGCAGTAGTGCGCAGCTATAACAGTGTGCGCAAGGCAAGTATATGCCTTGTGTTAGCCGTTTGTGCTGGTCCCATTCAAGGCACATACGCCCAAGAGCCCGAGTCTCAAGCCGGTCAACGGAGCAAACAAGAAAATGCGCCAAGCCCAATAAAGCAGTCTAATCAAACGGCCTTTCAGTTTTCAATTCCAGCCCAAGATGCCGATGACGCGCTAACAGAACTAGCAAAGCAAGCTAATACCACACTCTTATTTCCTTTCGACTTAGCGCAAACGGTTAAAACCAATTCTTTAGAGGGCAACTTCACCCTTAACGAAGCTTTATCAAAATTGCTTGATGGCACCGAGCTTGCCGTAGTAACCGACAGTGCTGGGCAAGTCAGTATTCGTTCTCGCAGTGATGTGGTTGCTCAAAATAGAAAGGACGAGGGTGAAGAGAAGGTTCAAGAAGAAGACACGAGTAATACGCTTGAGCGCATCGCCGTTGTAGGCACGAGAAACTCTCCTCGTAGTGCGGTCGACTCGCCCGTGCCACTAGATATTATTGGCTCAGAATCATTGCGTTCACAAGGCAACAGCGATGCCTTGTCGATGCTAAGTACTATGGTGCCATCTTTAAACGTAAACGATCAGCCTATTAATGATGCTACCAGTTTAGTGCGACCTGCTAATTTACGAGGTATGGCGTCAGATCACACGTTGCTGCTCGTGAACGGTAAACGCAGACATCGCTCGGCAGTCATTACCTTTCTTGGCGGTGGCTTATCTGATGGCGCACAGGGGCCGGATATTTCGGTTATCCCAGCTTATGCATTAAAGCAAATTGAAGTTTTACGAGATGGGGCTGCGGCACAATACGGTTCAGATGCCATTGCCGGCGTGATTAACTTTGTACTTGATGATAGTGATTCAGGTGGCAGCATCGCACTTAAAACGGGTACCTATTCTGAAGGTGATGGTGAGTTATTTCAGATACAGGCTAATAAAGGTTTTCGTTTAGGTGAAAACGGCTTCTTGAACGCCACGGTAGAATATCGACAGCAACAAGGCACATCACGCTCTGTTCAGCGTGATGATGCCCAAGGCCTCATCGACGCAGGCAACACATTTATAAGTAGCCCCGCGCAAATTTGGGGGGCACTAGATGTTAACGAAGACATGAAAATGTCGGTAAATGCGGGGTGGGATATTGCGCCTAACTACGAAGGATACGCGCTAGCAACTTATGCACATCGAGAAATAAGTGGTGGTTTTTACTATCGCAACCCACAAACCCGAGAAGGCGTCTTTTCTGAAACGAACGAAGAAACGGGCGAAAGTCGCTTATTAGTTGGGGATTTAGACGGTATAGGGCAGGGGATTAGCTGCCCCACTATTTTCCTTGATGATACCAATGTATTGGATAACCCCGATTATTTGCGTATTGCCGATAACACCACCGCACTTGGTGCGAATTGCTTTGCCTTTAACGAGTGGTTTCCTGGTGGGTTTACCCCACAATTTGGTGGCACAATTACTGATGCCTCAGTATTTGCTGGAGTTAAAACGGAATTAGACAATGGCTGGGCAATGGATTTGAGTGCTAGTGTAGGGTATTCAGATATTGCTTATCGGCTATCGGGTACAGTTAACCCTTCGCTAGGGCCAGACTCTCCGCTCTCTTTTACACCGGGCTCTGTGAGCCAAGTAGAGCGTACGTTTAATCTTGATTTCGCAAAGCTAATTCAATCTGTATTTGAAGAGCCAATTAGTATTGCTATGGGCGCAGAGTGGCGCAGAGAAACTTACTTTCAAAAAGCCGGCGATGATGCCTCTTATGCCGCAGGCTCGCTTGCTTTTGACCCCACCACGGGGGCGTCGCAAGGGTTCAGCATTGGTTCTAACGGATTTCCTGGTTACCAGCCTCAATCTGCAGGGCACTGGAGTAGAAGCAATTGGGCGGTGTACATAGATTTGGAGTTTTTCTTAAGTGAAGCATGGCAGTTTGGTGTAGCCACCCGCGTTGAACACTTTACTGATTTTGGCTCTACCTTTGATGGAAAGCTAAGTACGCGATATAAGGTTAACGACTTATTTGCCCTTCGAGGCTCTATCAATACGGGGTTTAAGGCGCCGACGGTAGGGCAAAGTAACGTGATTAATGTTACCACTGCTTACAGCGCAAATGGACTAGAAGACCAAGCCACATTGCCGCCCACTGATTTGATATCGCAACAGCTAGGTGCAACACCGCTCACTCCAGAGGAATCGGTCAATTTTAGTTTAGGTGTGGTGATGCACGTAAGTGATACCTTTTTCGCAACCCTCGACTATTTCAATATCCGTTTAATGGACAGGATCAGTACCACGTCGGCCATACCGCTTAGTGACGCAGACATCCAAGTGCTTAGTGCGAAGGGCCGAGACGATGCGGCGAAATACAACGCCGCCAAATTTTTCACCAATGACTTTGATACCCAAACCCAAGGTGTCGATTTAGTGGTTCACTATGACTTCATGGTACAAGATTGGAAGCAGACATTGTTGTTAGCTTACAATTGGACAGACACACAAGTAGAGCGGGTGACCTTATATCCCACTATGGTTGATGGTGAGATAACCTTAATGCCAAACCTGACAACACAGCGCATTAGAATGCTAGAAGATAACTTGCCAGCACACAGAGGCAGTTTGACGCTAGAACAGTACATTGGCGACGTTAATTTTACGTGGCGGGCAAACTACTACGGTAAATACTACGAAGACCATCTAGATGCTTCAGCGGGAATGGATATTTTTGGAAGCGACACGCTAACGGCAGATGCGCAAGTAGCATGGTTTTTTTCACCGTCGTGGCGATTTACGCTAGGTGTGCAAAATTTATTTGATACAAAACCTGATAGCAATCCATTCAGTGGGGAAGTAGGGGCTTTATATCCGCCAACATCGCCAGGGGGAATTAATGGTGCTTTCTATTATTTAGGGTTGGAATACAGTGTTGATTAACGACACACAAGTTAATTGAAATAGAAGATCAGATAAATTCTGGATAGAACGTAGGAAGGAGAAACTAGGAAAATGCCTAGGAAAAAAGGGAAGAACTAGCCTACGTTTTTAAACATAGAATCATCGATGATAGTTTGATCGATAATCTGTTGTGCCATTTGGATGCACTTGCCACACTGGGAACCCAGTTCCATATGTTCACGCAATTCACGCATGTTGCCTACGCCATTACCTTGTACTGCGGCGCGTATGCTTTTATCGGTAACGCCGTAACACATACATACAAACATAAAACACTCCAAATAAGTCTGTAAATGATAATAATTGCTATTTCATTCTAATGCAAGTGAGATTTAGTCGTATTCACACTCAAGAAATCATCAAGAAGGGTGGCCTTTGGTACGATGAGTGAATAAATCATGAAGAATTAGCGAAAGTACAGTGCTTTACCGCTTGTTATATAAGATAAAGTACCAATAAAGGAAATAGAAAACGCCCATTAATAAGACGTTTTACTAATTATTAAATATTTTAAAAAATTGGAGATATTCATGAGTGTATTAGTTGGTCGTCCAGCGCCGGATTTTACCGCTGCTGCAGTATTAGGTTCGGGTGAAATAGTTGATTCATTTTCACTCTCTGAAACCATCAAAGGCAAAAAAGCGGTACTTTTTTTCTACCCGCTAGATTTCACCTTTGTTTGCCCATCTGAACTTATTGCTTTTGATAAGCGTTTTGAAGAATTTAAAAAACGCGGCGTAGAAGTGATTGGGGTTTCTATCGATTCACAGTTTTCTCATAACGCATGGCGAAATACGCCAGTAAACGAAGGTGGCATTGGCCCAGTAAAATACACCTTGGTGGCCGATGTAAAACATGAAATCTGCCAGGCATATGATGTAGAACACCCTGAAGATGGCGTGGCATTTAGGGGGTCTTTCCTGATTGATGAAGAAGGCCAGGTCCGTCACCAAGTGATTAACGACCTTCCACTAGGCCGCAATGTAGATGAAATGCTTCGTATGGTTGATGCGCTTGCATTCCACCAAGACCATGGCGAAGTTTGCCCAGCGGGTTGGACACAAGGGAAAGCGGGTATGGATGCTTCACCAGAAGGCGTGGCTAAGTACCTTGCAGCAGAAGCTGACAAGTTATAATAGGCCGAAAGTATCTACAAAAGCCTTTAAAATAGGCATTTCGGCTTGTTAAACAGGCTTTATGCAAATCCGTTTATCCAATACTAAAACAGCGCCATTCGGCGCTGTTTTTTTCTATTGAATAGATTTTAATTTGAAGCGCTTGCCGCTAAGGCAGCATTTCAGGCGTTGCATATCAGCAAGGCTCATCAGGGCAGATAGGTTCACCTGCTAAGGGCCAGCCGCCCAGTGCTTTATAGCGATTTACCATAAAGCAAAAAAGCTCCGTGGTTTTTTGCGCATCGTATAATGCGCTGTGGGCTTCTTTTTGATCGAACTCAATGCCTGCCGCTCTGCAGGCTTTAACCAAAACAGTTTGGCCTAACGTTAAACCGGCAAGGCTGGTGGTATCAAATGATACAAACGGATGGAAAGGCGTGCGCTTAATGTTGCAGCGAGCTATGGCTGCGTTCACGAAGCTTTGATCGAAAGTGGCATTATGCGCCACAATCACCGAGCGCTGGCAATCCGCATCTTTTTGCGCTTTACGAATACCTTTGCACAACGACTTCATTGCTTCACTTTCTTCAATGGCACCGCGCAGGGCACAGTGAGGGTCGATACCGTTAAACTCTAGCGCTGCAGGTTCTAAGTTCGCGCCTTCAAAAGGGTCTACATGGTAATGAAAAGTTTGGTCGGGATAAATCAGGCCATCTTCTTCCATTTTTACCGTTACGGCAGCAATTTCAAGTAAGGCATCGGTCCCAGCGTTAAAACCGGCGGTTTCAACGTCGATAACAACAGGGAAGTAGCCCCTAAAACGATGAGGAAGGGAGTGGTGCAACTCAGACATAGTTTCTCTTAGCAGGTTCTTTGGTTACGTAACAAAGCTGTATCAACATAAAAATGCTACAAAAAGTGCTGGGATTATGGCAAGGATAACCCACGGTATCCAGCCTGAATTTCAATGTGGGGCGTAAGAAACCTGAAATGAGGGGCATAATTGATGGTATTAATGGTATAGAAGGCTAAACTTTTCTACACTAAGGACGATATATTCTGTAAGCGCCTTTTTGTTAGGTATGGTTTATCAGTTGAGTGGGTATAGTTGTGAAGCGTAAATTCGGTTTACTTATTCCGTTGTTTTTTACTACGGTCGCAAGCGGTGCTATGCGTCAGTATTCTGCTACGGTAGAAACGTCAAACTGGGAAGTGGTTGATGCATCGCGTTTGCAATGTACATTGAACCATCCTTTACCCGGCTACGGCGATGCCATGTTTACAAGCGTGGCTTCTAAACGGCTTAATATGGAATTTGAGCTAGATATGCATTTATTGCCTAACCGCTTCGATGTAGCTGCTGTTTATTCTGTACCGCCAAAGTGGATGCCAGGTGTTGCGCCTAAAACCATCGCCGATATGACATTGCGCACGCAATATAATGGCGACCTTCCACAAGACGCTGCATGGACTATGCTAAGTGAACTCGAAAAAGGTTTCTGGCCCACCATTTATTATCAAGACTGGTACAACGAATACGATAAAGTGAGTGTTGCATTAAACGCCAGTAATTTTTCGATGGTGTATAGAGACTTCGTTAAGTGTGTGTCTAACTTATTGCCTTACAACTTCGACGATATTGCCTATACGGTGTTGTCGTATCAGAAAAACAGTACCGAACTGACAAAGTATTCTCAAAAGCGCCTAACAATGATTGGGGAATACCTAAAAGAAGATAGCGATTTAGAGTTAGTCTTGCTTGATGGCTATACCGATAGTTATGGCGGGCGATGGAACAACGAACAATTATCTATACGCCGAGCCAATGAAGTAAAAAGCTACTTAACGACCATTGGCGTGCCCGATGACAGAATTCAACTGACGGGACACGGCGAGAAGCGTCATATCGCAAATAACGATACCCGAGAATCACGAGCACAAAATAGGCGGGTAGTCGTGCGTTTATCTAAATCTTAGGGTTATATAAAACCTAAATGAAATCTATAAAAAAGCGGCTTAATAGCCGCTTTTTTTGTGAAGTGAATAATCTACTTGTTGTTGCTATTCGCCTTGAGCCTCAAGCCAGGCTTTTACCGGCGGCACATGGTCGGTAAATACGCCGTCTACGTTCACCACGTGTTTAAGGGTAGTAAGAAGCTGTTCTGCTGTCATGCCTGGCGGAAGGGCATCTTGGCGGAACGTGTAGGGATGAATAATGAAACCTTCTGAATGGGCATACTCAACCCACGATGCGGGTACTAATTTACCTGCTTTCATCGCTTGTGGGTCTAGTAGTTGACCTAACCAAGGGCCTAAACCGTCAGCATAGTTTGCCACTTCTTTCATGCCTGCTTCACTTTTGATCCAATCGTAGTCTGTGGTTGATTCGCCCCAACTGTTTTCACCCATTAGCATGACCACTTTGCCCGCATAGTTTAAGTCTTTTCTAATGCGCTTTATTTCATCGAAGTCAAAACACTGCAAGTAACTATTGGCGTCTTTATTGGCAAGATTAAATCGTGTCAGTGATGCAATCACAATCTGGCTTGCATCTACTCCTTGTTCGTTATGCCACGCTGGTGATTTTACTTCCGTATATACCCCTACATCGGTATTAAACTCTCGATTGAGCTGAGTAATAAGCTCGTAGTGCTCTTCTAAGGTTGCCACGGTAAAATTTGCCGTATTCCCTGTATAGCGTTTTGTAAAAACTTGTTCGCCCTTGCTGTTCGCTCGTTCGTGTACTTGCAGAGTACGAAGCTCAGCTAACGTGAAATCTAAGGCGTAAAAGCGACCATCTTTACGTGCACGCTCTGGAAATACTTGCTCGACGTTGGTTACTGTTTCTAAATGTATGTCGTGCAAGACCACGGCAATCCCATCTTTAGTAATAACCGCATCTTGCTCAATAAAGTCAGGGTTCATGGCAAAAGCAAGCGTGGCGGCTTCTAATGTGTGCTCAGGCAGATAACCTGACGCGCCCCTATGAGCAATAACATCGAAGTCTTTCGCCAATAGTACTGGGCTTGCAAAAATCGAGATAGAAAGCGAGAAAGTAAGTAGAGCGTGACGAATTTTTAGCATGGTAGGGCAATATCCTTATTAATAGGGCCGCTGTATTTTAAAATAGAGACTTATTGTTTTGTTTGGATAAGTTCAATGGCATAGCCATCTGGGTCGCGAACAAAAGCGATGACAGTAGAGCCGCCCTTAACAGGACCTGGCTTACGGTATACATCACAGCCATTTTGTTCAAGGGTTTCGCAGAACTGATAAATATCGTCTACTTCGATGGCGATGTGGCCGTAAGCTGTGCCTTTTTCATAGGTGTTGTCACCCCAGTTATAGGTGAGTTCAAGTACGGTAGTGTTAGTTTCTTCACCGTAACCCACGAAAGCGAGCGTGTATTCATAAGCTTGGTTTTCAGACTTTCTTAGCAGCTTCATGCCCATCAAGTTAGTGTAGAAGTGCAAAGACGCATCAAGATCCTCAACACGAAGCATGGTATGTAGCATTCTCATTCGATTCTCCCCGTCCTTCTAAGGACATCATATATATCAGTTTACTATGGGTATGTGAAAGGAATGAGACACTAAGGCGCAAATACAATGGCTGCAAGCGCCTATCGGTAAACCGCTAGCAAAAAAGGATAGTTAAAAGCCCCACATTCCAATATTGTCTATTTTAAGACGACGAGGTTGCTGTAGTAAATAAACGAGCATATCAGCAAGATCATCATTTTGAATAAGCCCTGAATCAAT
This sequence comes from Alteromonas sp. CI.11.F.A3, assembly GCF_032925565.1. Taxonomy (NCBI): domain Bacteria; kingdom Pseudomonadati; phylum Pseudomonadota; class Gammaproteobacteria; order Alteromonadales; family Alteromonadaceae; genus Alteromonas; species Alteromonas sp. CI.11.F.A3. The sequence goes on along the minus strand of NZ_CP136708.1, from coordinate 3,475,744 downwards.
GTCATCCTTTGGCGTTTTTTGGGATTGAATAAGCGCAGGGTTGAGTGAATGAACATGAATGCCGTACTCACGCACTTCTTCCTGAAGGGCTTTACCTAGCCCCACCATGGCAAATTTTGACGCGCAATAGACGCCTGCATTGGCATAGCCGTTAAGCGCAGCTTGTGAGGCAATATTTACCACGTACCCTTCTTTTTGCTTAATCATATTGGGCACCACGTTTTTGCACATCAAAAATGTACCTTTAACGTTGGTATCCATAACGTCATCCCAGTCGCTTTCGCTGGTCTCACAAATTAAAGTTTCTTTGCCAAAGCCACTGTTATTTACCAATACTTGAATATCGCCGAACTGCGAATGTACTTCCTGTATAAAGTGGCTTACCGCAGATGCATCACTAATATCGCAAACTTGGCCATAAATACGCTTACCGAATTGGGCTTCAAACTCTGCTACTGTTTCATTAATAGTGGCAGCGGTTCTTCCGCAAATAGCGACCTTCATACCTTCTTGAAGTAGTCTTAGGGTAAGGGACTTACCCAGACCTTTACCGCCGCCGGTAACAATCGCCACTTTCTCGTTTACTGAATAATGTTGTGACATACAGCCTCTACTCGTGTTGTGATTTCTAAGCGCGTTAGCGCAACAAGAACATGAGCCTAGCTAATATAAAGGGGCATTCCTATCAACATACGTATGTAAGTTGTCAGTTGTGATTGCGCCGCCAATTGATGGTGTATGCGGGGAAGGGCACGGTGGCTAAGGTATGTGAGCAATTGTAGGAGAAGCCTTACAGCAATGTGGTGCACGATAAGAGAAATAAATAGCGATTTAGGTAGACTTACCTGACTGAAAGATGTACATTATGCCCGCTTTAGATAATTAAAAGCTTTTTCTACTACTGCGTTGTACCCTTTTATTCTTCAGTTTTATCGAAGTTTTAATAGATATACATTTGCGTTACTAGTAAGTTAAATCTATTGCTATCCGGTGAATTTCACCAATTACTTCAAATATATAAGGTTACAAACATGTCTGATACAGTAAACGGCACAGTTAAATGGTTCAACGAAGATAAAGGTTTTGGTTTTCTTACTCAAGACGGTGGCGGTAAAGATGTATTCGTACATTTCCGTTCAATCGCTTCTGACGGCTTCAAAACTCTTTCTGAAGGCCAAGCGGTAAGCTTCAGCGTAGAACAAGGTCAAAAAGGCCTTCAAGCTGCAAACGTTGTTGTTCTTTAAGTAGAACTTTAAAATACAACGACAAAAGGCTAAGTTTCTACTTAGCCTTTTTTAATTGTGCAATACTAATATTTTTATTTATTTTTGGTTTGATAAGAACAGAATTTTGAAAGGAATTTTAAAACGAATAAAAAACTAGCAACATTATTATACAAAGAAAAATTATATGTCTCATACTATTAACGGCGCTTCGCTCCGTACACTTCCCCCTATTTCGACAATCTCAGTAAATAACTTCAACGTTGTTTTCACCGATACAGAGTGTCAAAAGTCAGTTCAATTTCACAACAACAAAGATACTAAAGTATTTTTACGTTGGTTGCTTAATACCACGGTTGAAAGTATTTACGCTTAGCTAGTAAGCAGGCTGAAGCAAAATTAATACTGTGTTAAGAGCTCGTGTGTCGCTATTGCCTTACAGAATATTGCGTATAAAAAGTAAATTTCCTCTTTTATATTATGTATTCTGAGAAAGCAGGTTTATGCTTGATACAGGACAAGTAACATTTTTGTTGCCCTTTTACCTGCAGACAAGGTTCGATTTTGCTTTCTTACTTTCATTTGGGTGTTTTGTATTTTCTCCTTTTACTGGCGGTATTCCCCGTATTCGGTCAGGAACCTATATCAGTCGTTGATGATAAGCGCATAATTGCTGATGCTAATCTGTGGCACGAATTTGATTATATTTTTGATACATCAAGTGTCGAATCAAAGGATAAGCTAGCAATTCTAAAAGAGGCTTATGAAAGCGCCGCGGTTGTTCCATCACTGGGTGGGATGTCGGGAAGTTACTTCACCAAAGTTGTCTTAGATATTCCACAAAAAGGGCAGTATTTCGTTGTCGTCAATGCCAACTTCATTGATGTTGGCTTAGCATCATACTCGTCGTCTATTCAGCCTGAACCTAGCACGCAAGTATTCTCTCAACTTCTTGATGACAGCACACCGCCGGTACTTCATTTTCAAGCCGTGACGGTGCAAACCGTTGTGGTGAATGAACGGGTAGAATTATGGCTGTTTATTAACGCCAAGCAGTTTCCTACGCCAGTTTCCATTACCTTGTTAGACAGTGCAGAGTTTTATCGCTTCCAAAAATTTAATAACGGTATTTCCATAGCTGGCATTACCACCATGTTCATTTTGTCGTTGCTGGCCTTGCTCATCTATTCTGGGACGAGGAAAAGAGTAGCGTTAACCTGTGCAGGCTATTTGGGTTTTCATGCTATTGGTTGGGCAGCAGCTTCTGGAATGCTAGGAGATATCGTTCATTTCCCATTTAATACCAGTTATTGGGGAATGCTACTTTTTCCTTTCGCTATTGCCTGTGCCGCACAGTTTGTCTCTGATTTATTTGAGTGCAAAACTGACCACAAAAAATTGTTTAAATTTCTTAACGTCTTAAGTGTTGTGAGCGTCGTGTTAGGCGTTGGCATGTGGTTCATGCCATTCACGATCGCATATTTGCTATCTCACTTATTGGCTATGTTCTGGATAGTGGTGACCATAGCGGTGGGTGTGAGCATGATTAGACAGCAAGATTTCCGCGCGAAATATTTCTTGGCAGGCAATCTACTCTACAGTGCATCACTTGGCTACTACATTGCTGCTCACAGCCAGTATTTTGGTGAGCTAGCGTACCCCGAATCGGTTGTTATATTTGCATTGTCGCTAGATTGCTTATGTATTTTGTTGTGCTTAACCGAGTGGTTTAAATTGACGCAAAAGGAGTTCAATCGAAACCAGTACTTGTCTCGCATAGACTCAATGACACAGCTTGGTAACAGATTTTCTCTAACAGAATGCATTGAAGCCTTAGATGATTACTACGTTATTATTTACATCGACTTAGATGGTTTAAAGGCCATTAACGATAAATACGGCCATGATGAAGGCGACAAACTTATTATTAAGACGGCGAGCCTGTTACAACAATCGTTTTACTCTTTGGGAGATATCTTTCGCTCAGGAGGCGATGAATTTGTGGGCGTATTGCAAGCCGATTCGACCAGTGAAACTCGAAACGTGGCTGATAGCGCCTTATCAGTAGTATCGAATGTTTCAATGGAGCTTAGCCAGCAATGGCGTGATGCGGGTGTTAGCTTTGGGATTGCAACCAGCCTAGAAACTAACTTACCTTCTGAATGTATATCTCTCGCTGACAAACGAATGTATCGACATAAAGCTAAATCGAAGCATCCGCGCGCTGGTTAGGCGCTTAGTGAAAATGTGCTGTGTGAGAGCGTTAAATAAGGGCCTAGTAAAAACGCTTAGCCTTAGTAAACAATATGACTTTGCTTATGGTTTCAGTGCTAGCTCTTTTAAGCGCCAAGCGTGAAGAGCCAAGCTTTACAGTATTAGGATTTAAACAGTCAAGCCCAAGCATTTCTCCATCACAGTCTACCTTATCAAGATTTTTTTGAAGCTTTACGGTGCTGCTTAGCGTAAAAAAAAGCGGCTATCATCAAGGCCAAGGGCAGTAAAAAAATTAATTCAGGTATCATGCTTAACACTCACTGTTTTGTTCACTTAATAGATAGATTAATGATTCATCATTTATTTGCAAGTAGCTCAAATGGCTAGTTTGCTTAAATGAAAAGTCGCACGCGTGGGTTTATCTACTTTCATTTCTGCGTTATTTCTGCACCCTTTCCCGTCCCCCCCCTTGATTTTGTGATAACGTAGTTAAATCGTATAAATTCTCATAACGCATTAAAAGGGCTTAACTTTCATGGCGCTGCAACGAATAAAGATTCTATGTTTGTTTTTACTATTGGTAAGCCCAATTACCTATGCTCAAGGTGCATCTGTAGAGGGTGAATTAGATAATCCCAGTTACACCCTAATTACCGAAAAGCTAACATCGAAGGTTTTATCAGAAGAGCGGACTGTGGTTGTTCAGCTCCCTAAAAACTATGCTGAAAACCCTGATAAAAAATACCCCATTATCTATCGACTTGATGGTGTCGGTACTTTGGTTATGCTGAATGCGGTTCTAGAAAGTTTGCAATCTCAGCGGGCGGCGCCAGAAGTTATTGTGGTGGCGATCGAAAATACCGACCGACTGCGGGATTTGTATCCTAACGTAAATAAAGATCCCAATGGCCCTGTGGGTTATGGAGGCGGTGGTGCTAAATTTTTGCAATTTATCACTTCAGAGCTGATGCCAATGGTGGAAAGTAAGTATCGCGTGCATGATTTTCGAGTTATTGCAGGTGCATCGGCTGCAGGCGCTTTCTCATTGTATGCTATGCAGCAAGAGCCCGAACTGTTCAATGCCGCCTTAACTTACAGTGCTGCGGTATGGTGGGCAAATGGCGCAACGGCAAAGACGACGGTTGAGTTCTTCAAGAATAGTAAAAAGCTCGATCATTACCTTTATACCGCTATTGGCAATGAAGGTGCACCTATGCGCCCTTATTATGATGGCATGATTTCAGATATTCGTAAAAACAAGCCTCAGGGATTACGTTGGCATAACGATGTATTTCGTGACGTTCCTCATAACCTTGTGACTAATGCTGCTAGTTTTAAAGCGTATTACAGCTTATTTTATTCAGAGTATATGCGCCCTAAAGACTATAACGGTGATGTAAGCTCTATTGAAAAGTATTACGAAGCGCTATCACAGCAGCGAGGCGAAAGGGTTGAAGCTGCAGAATGGGTAATAAGAGAATTAGGTTATCATTTCGTAACAAAGCAAGATTTCGATGAAGCTATTAAATTATTTAAGTACGGTATAGCGCGCTACCCTAGTGCACCGGATGCTTACAATGGTCTGGCATATGGATACGAGCAATCAGGACAATTTGAAGCGGCATTAGAACAAGTGGACAAGGCGTTAGCGCTAGCTTCATCAGATTACGATGGGTATGAAGTTTATACCGGTAGACGGGAAAGATTGTTGAAAAAGCTGGGTAAGCGCTAAAATGACGGACTTTTGCCTGACTCGTTTGTTGTTAAGTTTTCGAGTAATTGGCAAGGTTTATTTTTATTCTCTTTGTGAAAGGGAAGGGGAAACAGCGGGGAGGAAAGTTCTCCGGTCCTAGCCCGCCGTTATCATTTTAAGGCTTTAACACCACATCTGAATCAGCAATTAAATATATACTCGCGGCATAAGCGGCAATATTTTGTGCTAATTCATTGGGATCAATCTTATCAAGCGTATCATCCGGCGTATGATGCAAATCGAAATAATCCTGCCCATTTTGGTTTAATCGAATAGTCGGTACGCCTTTTTTAGCTAAGGGAATGATATCCGGGCCACCGCCAGGTACATCCGCTCCTCCTCTCACTATGCCAAGAGGCGATAGTATTTTTGCTACTTCATCCATCAATAACGTAGCTTCTGGATTGACGTTCGATACTAACTGCCAAATGGTTTGCGCACCAAAGTCAGATTCGGTTGCCAAAACATGGTTTTGTAAATTCGCATCATGTTGTTTCGCATAGGCGAATGCACCAAGTAACCCCACTTCTTCTGCACCAAACATTACCACCCGAATTGTACGCTTGGGGCGAGTAGGCAAGTTCGCAATTAACGCTGCCGCTGCGGTAGTGATAGCAACGCCTGCACCATCGTCAACCGCGCCAGTGCCTAAATCCCAGCTGTCTAAGTGGCCACCAATAAGTACGATTTCTTCAGGCTTCTCACTTCCTACTAAATCGAGAATAACATTTCCGCTGTTCACTTCGCCTTTCCATTTTGATTCTGAATGCAATGAAAGACTTATAGGCTTGCTTAAACCGTGTAAGCGGCGAAGGTGATCTGCGTCAGGATTTGAGATAGCGATAACGGGAATATCTGCCCATTTATCACCGTCTTTACTCATCATCCCTGAGTGTGGGAATCTATGTGAGTCTGAGCCGACAGAGCGAACCACTAATGCGCTAGCCCCACCACGCTGCGCATGTTGCCAGCCAATTCTTCGACGTTGATTGGCTTGGCCATAACCTGCGCCGGTTTGGCTTTTAACCATTTTGTCGCCATCAACAAAAGCAATTTTTCCGCTAAGGCTGCCATCCTTAATATCTGATAACGCGTGAATATCTCTAAAATATACTACATCGGCGTCAATACTTTCTTTTGATGGCGCACCACCACCTAAAGCGGTGCCGTATAAATCCTGTTGATAAGGCGAGGTCAGCGATATGTGTAAATGACCTCTATCCCAAAAAGGCATCGTAAATGGTTCGATACTGACGTTGTCGAATCCCAAACGTTCACCTAACTTTACTCCCCAGTCTCTCGCGCGCTTCTCAGCTTCAGAGCCTCCCAATCGAGGGCCTATTTCTGTTGTCAGCGATGTCACGATTTCCATGCCTAGGTCGCTTTTAAGTGCGGTGTCTATTAAATTGTTAGCAGTTTGTTTTTGTTCGCTTGTTATCACATTAGAAGCGGCCAGTATCGGACAACTAAAAAAAACTACTATAGCGCTAAAAGTGAGGCGTCTAAGTTGATGCATGTATTCTCCATTGAGACTGTTATTAGGGCCGAATTCATATAGTAACTGCAACGTACCCCAAAATTGTTTTTATTATTTAAGCTTTTTTTTCTATTTTTAGCGATTTAGGCCATAAAGCAATGAGCGCGGTTGCGCGCGTAGAAGATGCTGCCGTTTACAGCCATTGTCGCTTAGCTAAAAAAAGAAAACCATGAGCGCGACCAGAATATGAAATTCAACCTATAAATACTACTTTTTACATCAAATGTAAGGTATTTCTACCGTTATATAAGCTATGTTAAACCTTCAATAGTCATTCTATTTATCGATTTAAAACAATTAGAGCAAACGAGCCATGAATAAGAAATATTTAATCAAGTCGGCGTTAACACTAGTCATAGGTACATTATTTACTACCCATTCAGCGTTGGCAGACGAATCGGCAAACAATACTTTGTCTTTAAAAGACGTATTTAATCTTGAGTACGCGGCTAATCCTGTTGTTACTCCCGATGGCAAGCATGTTGTGTACGAGCGTCGTAGCATGGATATTATGACTGATTCAATGCGACGGAATCTGTGGACAATAGCCTTAGATGGAAGTGCTCATCTGCCTATTCTTTCTGACAGTAAAAACCACTTTAATCCTGTGTTTTCACCTGATGGCGCTAAAATGGCTTACCTTTCAAGTAAAGAAGGTAAGGTTCAAGTTTATCTAAAAGATTTAGCATCAAATAGCACAACTCGCGTAACCGATGTCGCAATGCGCCCGAGCGGTATGAGTTTTTCACCAGACGGTAAATATTTAGCTTTTGCTATGTTTACACCCACTAAAGCCAAACCGTTATTTAATTTAGATTTTAAGCCTAAAGGCGCTAAGTGGGCAGAAACCCCACAGTATATCGACCAAACCAATTTCCAACGAGACGGCGTGGGAATGAAACGCCCCGGCAACATGCAAATATATGTTGTGCCAACCATTGGCGGAACGCCAAGACAAATTACTTCTGGGGAACATGACCACGCCGGCACCATTGCATGGTCTGACAATGGTCAACAGATCGTTATCTCTGCCAACACCAGCGACGAAGCTGATTTCGATATGCTTAATAGCGATCTGTTTAGCATTGATGTAAAAACGTCAAAGGTGACTAGATTAACCGATATGAGTGGCCCTGAACGAAGCCCTCATTTAAGCCCTAACGGTAATAAAATTGCCTTTGTTGGTAATGAAGATAATGGAAAATCAAATCAGCTAAGCCATTTATATGTAATGAATTCAGATGGCACGGGCATCGAAAACCTGACTAGTGAGCTAGACCGCTCTGTCGGTGCAATTAAGTGGGCTGACAACGGTAAAGGGGTATATTTTAGCTATGATGATATGGGTAAGAAAAGTGTCGCCTATGTTAGTTTGTCAGGTAAAATTTCAACGAAAACAAGTGATTTAGGTGGCACTAGTTTAGGTAGGCCGTACACATCGGGCGATTACGATGTAACTCCTAAAGGCAGTGTTGTTTATACCGCTTCAATGGGCGATCGCCCTGCTGATCTTGCAATAGTGACCAGTAAAGGGAAGGTTAAACAACTGACTGATTTAAATGGTGATGTGTTTGATCACATAACAGTGAATAAACCAGAATTGTTGGAACTAAAAAGCAGTGTAGATAATAGAGACTTACAAGCTTGGTTGGTTACCCCTCCTAACTTTGACCCTAAGAAAAAATACCCGCTAATTTTAGAAATACATGGCGGGCCTCACACTGCGTATGGCCCCAGTTACTCAACAGAAATACAATTAATGGCTGCTGCTGGTTATGTTGTTTTATATGGCAACCCTCGTGGGTCTACTTCTCAAGGTGAAGAGTTCGCTAATTTAATTGATAAAAATTATCCATCACAAGATTATGACGACCTTATGGATATGGTGGATGCCGCTATTGCCAAAGGTTATGTGGATGAGTCTAACTTATTTGTTACTGGCGGTTCTGGCGGGGGGACGCTGACCTCTTGGATCATCGGAAAGACCGACCGTTTCAAAGCCTCTGTAGTGGCGAAACCCGTTATAAACTGGACAAGTATGATTGGTACATCTGATATCTATGCGTATATGAGCAAGTATTGGTTTACAGACTTACCTTGGAACGATTACGAGCAATATTGGAACCGTTCGCCGTTATCATTAGTGGGCAATGTAACAACGCCTACCATGGTGCTCACCGGTGAATTAGATGTACGTACTCCTATGTCTGAAAGCGAACAATATTATGGTGCATTACGCTTACAAGGTGTAGATAGCGCACTGGTGCGTATTCAAGGGGCTTATCATGGTATCGCAGCTAAACCTTCTAACTTAGCACGTAAAGTTGGATATATTTTAGCGTGGTTTGATAAGTACAAAGACGACACGAACAGTGAAAAGAAAGAAGACTAGAGATTAGTTTTCTTTAGAAGTAAAACCTAAAAATCAAAGCCCTACATACTGTTTTAGTATTAGGGCTTTTTACTTTTTAAATGCCGTTAACTTGGCTAGGCATTCGTTGCAAATAAGCTATCTTTTACTAACCTTTTTATTGCTTATTTAATGTTTATTTAAAAAGCTTAAAATATCTTTAGATACACGTTTCACATCTTCCACCATAGGCATATGGCCAAGATCTTCATAAATAAGTGTGTTTGAATTGAGCATCAATTTCCAGTGGGTAAAATCGTCTACCGGTAACAGCTTATCGTTAAGCCCCCATATCAGCATCGACTCAGGATAATCGAATTGGTAATCACGAGAGTAAAAATCCCGCAAGTTGAAAAATTGATGGAACATGTGGGTATATTGCGCTCGCTTATTAATATATTCCCATGCGAGTGCGCGCAAAATAAACTTTGGGATAAATGGTGGTTTAGCCATGATTAAATCATAGAATTCAAAAAAATCCTGTTCAACTTCATGGTCGAAAGGGTTAAATTTATTGTCTATCATATTCTGAGCAAATGGTGACTTAGCGCCTGCTGGGTCGATCAATACTGCTTTTTCAATTCGCTTAGGCATTTCATCAAATAGTTTAGCCGCCATCATTCCGCCCATAGAATTACCCACTATGCTGAAGTGCTTAATGTTTAATTGATCTAATAGTGCCAATAACATCTGGCATTGGCTGGGAACAGAATAATCATCATCGGGGTGGTAAGCAGTTTGGCCATGGCCTTTAAGGTCAGGAATAACTAGGTGATATTGAGAAGAGAATCTTTTGGCAAAACGATTCCACACATACTTATCAGCACTGAAACCGTGTAAGAGCACCAGTACAGGCTTATCATTAGAGAAATGTTTTGTATTGCTATGATAGAACACCTCAAGCCCATCAATTGAGCGACTGCCACAATACAATCTTGCTAACTTAGCTTCTGTACGATTAACAAAATCAAAGATTAATCGACTCAATAGCATACGACGCCGCTTAGTCGATAAAATAATCATCAATCCTACAATAACAGCAGTAATCAATAAAACGATGATAAATAATTCCTAATGATTTCTATATTGGCTTACAACGATGTGCAGACTTTTAGTTTTAGATAGGAGTTTAATCGGAATCTAAGGCGTTGACTAGTAACACTATTCAGACGGGGAATTTTCTAACAGGTAGGTAGTATTGTGATAGACGCTTTTGGCAAGAGACTCTTCGCAAGGGGGCCAGCTAGCTCTTAGTTAGCTGACGCTAGCAGGTTAAGCACCTTGTTTTAGCTATTCAGCATACTCAGTCTTATCCTTAAACTCACACAAGTCTTCAATAATGCAGCTTCCACAACGAGGTTTGCGGGCAATGCAGGTATAGCGGCCGTGTAGAATCAACCAGTGGTGAACATCGACTTTGAACTCTGCTGGTACAACTTTTAGAAGCTTCTCTTCCACTTTCTCAACGGTTTTACCCATAGCAAGTTTAGTGCGGTTGCTTACGCGGTAAATATGGGTGTCTACAGCAATCGTAGGCCAGCCAAATGCGGTATTAAGTACTACGTTAGCTGTTTTACGGCCAACGCCAGGGAGGGCTTCTAAGGCTTCGCGGCTTTCGGGTACTTCGCCATCGTACTTTTCAACTAAGATTTCACTTAGTCGGTGTACATTTTTGGCTTTTGAGTTAAACAAGCCAATGGTTTTTATATATTCTTTTAGCCCATCTTCACCAAGCGCAGATATGGACTGTGCGGTATTCGCAATTGGAAATAATTTATCTGTGGCTTTGTTTACGCCTACATCGGTTGATTGCGCTGACAAGGTGACCGCGACCAACAACTCAAAGGGCGTGGAGAAATTAAGCTCAGTGGTAGGGTGAGGGTTAGCATCCCGAAGTCGGGTTAAGATTTCACGTCTTTTTGTATTATTCATGTTTACTTCGCTTATTCTTTTTCCACTCGGGCTTGGTGATTTTCTTTTTCACTAGCCGCTAGCCGCTAGCTACTAACCACTTAGATTTCGTTATGCTTCAGCGGTAACCCGTGCGCGAGTGGCCTTTTCTTTTACTGTGGTCTCCCGGGCAGCAATTCGAGCATCAATCATGTTCTTAAAGGCAATTAGAAGGCCCATGCCTAAAAACGCACCGGGTGGCAATATGGCCAATAAGAAAGGGGAGTCGGTTTCAAATAAGGTGAGTGTCCAATTACTCGCAATGCTTCCAAATAGTCTGTCGGCACCCACGAACAAAGTTCCATTCCCTAAAATTTCGCGCATACCACCAAGCACTACAAGTACGAAGGTGAATCCTAAGCCCATCACTAGGCCATCGTAGGCTGATGCGCCAGCACTGTTTTTAGAGGCAAAGGCTTCCGCTCTACCGATGATGGCGCAGTTGGTAACAATTAACGGGATGAAGATACCCAACGCAAGGTATAACTCGTAGGTAAAGGCGTTCATGAGCAGCTGTACTATCGTCACGAAGGCGGCAATAATCATAACAAATACGGGAATTCGAATTTCGTTACGAACGATATTTCGCACCAATGAAACGGTGACGTTGCTGCCAATTAATACAAGGGTAGTGGCTAAGCCTAATCCTAATCCATTGATGAAGGTGGCAGTAACCGCTAGCAACGGGCATAGGCCGAGAAGTTGAACTAGCGCAGGGTTGTTCTTCCAAATACCTTGGAGGGTAAGGTCGCGATAATCTGTCATTCGCTTAACACCTCATTAGTTGGTAATAGGTCATTTTCGATACCGCACAAGTTAGGGGCAGAAAATAAGGTTTGTTGATTGTCTTGCACATACAGGAGTGCATTTTTCACAGCACTCACTACTGCTCGTGGCGTTATTGTAGCGCCAGTGAATTGATCGAACTCGCCGCCGTCTTTCTTCACTTGCCATACTGGTAGGGCACTTACCGAGAAGTGTTTTCCGGTGAATGAGGTTATCCAGTCGCTGATTGCCAATTCAATTTTATCACCCAACCCTGGGGTTTCTTTGTGTTCCAACACACGAACACCTAGCACATTCATTTGCGTATCTACCCCAATGACTAGCGCAATATCACCGCTATAACCATCTGGTGCTGTAGCTTCAATGGCTAGGGCTGCCGGTTCGCCGTTTATCCGTGCACGATAGGCCGTATGAGGCTCTTGCGTACCTAAATTCGAACTTACTACTGAAGTGCAATCGGCATAGAGCTCATTGTCATGTAACTCATGCGGCACCACTTCATTTAATATGCTAAGCAATTTTTGCTTTTGTTGTTGTGCAATGCGATCGGCCGTACCGTTGTAGGTAAGGGCGATGAGCGCAGTACCGACTATCGCAAACGCGCTTAACATCAAACCATTTTTTATTAGCGTCTCTTTTACCATTTACTCTACTCGCCTTGCTTTTTTGGTAACCTGATGCCCGTATGTGCGGGGGCGGGTATAGTAATCAATCAGCGGCACTACCATGTTCATGATAATGACTGCAAAAGCAATGGCGTCTGGGTAACCGCCGAAAACTCGAATGATAACCACCCAAAAGCCAATGGCTGCGCCATAGATAATACGCCCTTTGGGGGTGGTAGAAGCTGATACCGGATCGGTGGCAATAAAGAATGCACCTACTATCACTGCGCCATTAATTAAATGAAAAAGCGGCGATGCATAATGATCGGCATCAACCATATAAAGCAATAATGAAAACGCCGCTACAGACGCCAGCATGCTGCCTGGAATGTGCCAGCTAATCACTTTTAATCGTACAAGCCACAGGCCGCCAAGTAGATAACTTAAGCTTACCCATCCCCAGCCTGCACCGGCAGATTGAAATAGCCCAGTGGAAAAAATAGGTCTAAGCAATGATTCTGAGTAAGTAATGCCCAAGGTTAAATCAGTCTTCAACGTGTCGAGCGGTGTGGCCATTGTTACTCCGTCTGCAACCCCGCCAGCCACAGTACGCAACTGGGTAACATCGTAGCCGGTGGTAGAAAAGTCGGTAAATATAAGTGCTGCAGAGTCTAAGAAGCTAGGTGTTAAGCTTGCTAGGTGCTGGGGTGGCAACCATAAACTCATGGCCGCAGGGAACGAGATTAATAGCACTACATAGCCAATCATCGCTGGATTGAAAATGTTAAACCCTAAACCGCCGTACACTTGTTTGGTGACGGCAATGGCGAAAAATACGCCTGTAATCGTCATCCACCATGGCAGGGTAGGGGGAATACTAATGGCAATTAGCAGGCCGGTTAATATGGCAGAGTAGTCGGTTAACGTACGCTCGATAGGACGTTTACGTAACCATAAAATAACCCCTTCAAAAACCAGTGCACTGGCTACCGCTAAAAAGGCTTGAATGAGTGTACCCCATCCAAAAAATACGGTTTGGGCAATAATTCCTGGCACCATGGCGTAAATGACTAAGCGCATAACTTGGCCAGTATCGCGCTTCACTCTTTGATAGGGAGAACTAGATAAGGTTAACTTCATGATTGATTGTTCTCACTTTCTGCAGCTGCTTTTTTAGCTTTAGCCTTAGCGACCGCTGCGGCAATACGGCGCTTTTTCTCAAGGGCAGGACTGTTTGCCTCTTCAGATGTTACTGACTGTGGAGCGCTTTGCTTGGCCTCGTGGGTAGGTGCAGATGGCTCTGCGTTCTCTGTTACCTTTTGTTGCTCAGCCTCAATATTTTGATTAGCAGTGGCCACGTCGTCTGCTTGAGGATTCTGAGATTCAGCTAACCGTTTTTTCGCTTTTGCCTTAGCTACCGCCGCGGCTATTCGGGCTTTCTTGTCATCAGCGTTGCTACTGGTTTCGCTGTTTGCTTCTTTTTCAACCCTGTCAGCGCTACTGCTTAGCTTATCAAGCGGCTTTTCGCTTTGTGTATTGATAAGGTCAGCCTTGGGCTCAATAGTAGCTTCAGCATCTGTTGAGGCTATTTTAGGTGTTTCTAAATCGCCACGCTTCTGCTGTTTTTGTAATTCTGCTTTTTTAGCTTTCGCTTTAGCAATTGCTGCGGCTACCCGGGCTTTTTTCTCATCTTGCGACTGCGTTGATGAAGCTGTGTCAGAACCGTCTTCTTTTGGCTGACTTTGTGGTAATTCGTTTGCAACTACCTCGGTGCTACTTTCACCTTGTAGTTGACGAGCTGCTTTTTTCGCTTTTGCTCGCGCTATAGCAGCGGCAACTTGTGCTTTCTTGTCGTCGGCAGGCGTATTTGTATTTTCGCTTTTGGTGTCAATTGGGCGTTCAGGGGCGTGTTGTTCTACCTGCGCTGTCATTTGAGATTTAGATAAATCGACAGTAGCTTTAGGGGCATCAGCTGTTGATTCGCTAAGCTTCTGAGCCTTTTTCGCCTTAGCTCGTGCTATGGCGGCGGCTACCTGGGCTTTTTTATCATCAGCAGGTGAGCTTGCGGAAGTACCTGCGCTAGCTGTGGTACTTGGGGATGCAGGTTTTGCGTCAGCCACGCTTGTTTCGTCAGAATTAGCGCTCTGGAGGGCGGCTTTTTTCGCTTTGGCTCGGGCTAATGCAGCCGCGACTTTATCTTTAGAGCTATTTTGCTCTGTGGAAGGAGCCGTCGATGTAGATCCGCTATTAGCATTACTCTTCGCGGCGAGTCGTGCTTCTTTAGCGCGGCGGTGTTTCGCTTCACGCTCTTCTTTTTCTCGTTCTAGGCGCTCATTTCGTGCTTCAAAACGTTGTTTCGCTTTTTCCGCTTTGTTCTTTTCGTCTCGTTGTAATCGAATTTCTGATTTAGCTTGGCGATAATAATGCACCAAAGGTATTTCACTAGGGCATACATAAGCGCACGCGCCGCATTCAATACAGTCGAAAAGGTCATACTCTTCAGCTTTGTCGTATTCTTTCGCTTTGGCGTGCCAAAACATTTGTTGTGGTAACAACGAGGCAGGGCATGCGTCAGCACACGCACTACAACGAATACACGGGCGTTCGGCGTTATCGTCTACTAATTCTTTTTTACTAGGTACTAGTAAGCAGTTTGTGGTTTTTACCACGGGTATGGTGGCATCTGCTAAGGCAAAGCCCATCATGGGGCCACCCATAATCACTTTTGGGGACGTTTGCTTTTTAACTTGGTAATTGGCTTCGTCGAGCAAATGCTTTACCGGTGTGCCAAGTAGCGTGCGAAAATTGGCAGGCTTAGCAACGGCATCGCCGGTTACTGTGACAATACGTTCAATAAGTGGCTTGCCATGTAAAATAGCGTCGGCAATGGCAAAGCAGGTCCCAACGTTAAACATCATGACGCCAATGTCTGCCGGTAGACCATTACGGGGTACTTCGCGGCCTGTGATAACTTGAATTAATTGTTTCTCACCGCCAGCAGGGTATTTTGTTTCAATGGGCACTACCCGATAGGCGTCTTTATCTTGGCAGGCAATGTTAAGTGCTTGAATTGCTTCTGGCTTGTTATCTTCAACAGCAATAACAATCGCTTTAGGCTCAATGATATGCGCTAAAATGTCTAAGCCTTGGCGAATCTGCCACGCGTGTTCGCGCATAAGGCGATCATCTGCAGTAATGTAAGGTTCGCACTCAACGCCGTTTAGCACTAAAAACTCAACGGGCTTACTGGTGGCGGTTTTAATATGGGTAGGAAAGCCTGCGCCTCCCATGCCAGAAATGCCGGCTTGGCAGATGGCATCTACAATCGTATTTTTATCTACCGCAGTATAATCAGCTAAAGGTGATAGCTCGCCCCACGTCTCTTTATCATCGGGCTTAATGCTAACGCACATTTCCGTAAGACCACTAGGATGAGCAACCACGTGAGGTGCTATAGCAACGATATGCCCCGAGGTGGGCGCATGCACTGGCACAGCATAGGGTGTTGTAGCATTAGATAGCGCTTGGCCTTTATAAACATAGTCACCTACATTAACGCAGCATATACCTTCTGAACCTACATGTTGACGTATGGGCAATGTAAGCAGATCTGGCATTGTTGGCTGCACAATAGCGGCCTTGTTCGACAGTCTCTTTTTATCATCAGGGTGCACGCCGCCTGGGAACGAAAAGAGTTTCCCTGAATTTAGGCGTTCAATAATGTTATCAAAATCTGGGTAGTTCAACGCTTACGACACCATTTTAATTGGAATGTCACCTTTAGGTGATGAGGAAAAATCCCACTTCCATGTTGCTGTGGTTGGTGTAACAGGCACCATATCGATACAGTCTACTGGGCAGGGATCTACACATAAATCGCAGCCCGTACATTCTTCGACAATCACTGTATGCATATGCTTTGCTGCACCTAATATGGCGTCAACGGGGCATGCTTGAATACACTTGGTACAACCAATACATTCGTCTTCTCGAATGAAGGCGACTTTTTTCGTATCTTCTTCGCCGTGAGCCGCATCGAGAGGTTTTGGTTCTACCCCCATCAAATCGGCAAGTTTTTTTATGGTCGACTCACCACCTGGGGGGCATTTATTAATTTCATCACCATTAGCAATGGCTTCTGCATAGGGTTTGCAACCAGGGTAGCCACATTGTCCACATTGAGTTTGGGGCAATATTTCATCGATTTGATCAACCAATGGGTCGCCTTCCACCTTAAATCGAATACTGGCATAACCTAAAATTAAACCGAAGAGAAGCGCAAGCGCGCCTAATGCGATGATGGCGTATGTCATGGTCATTATACTTTCACCAAACCGCTAAAGCCCATAAATGCCAATGACATAAGACCCGCCGTTATCATTGCAATCGATGCCCCTTTAAATGAAACAGGCACATCGGCAGCAGCTAAACGTTCTCGCATGGCCGCAAATAGAACAAGCACTAAGGAAAACCCCACAGCCGCCCCAAAGCCATAAATAAGGCTTTCCATGAAGTTATGCTGCTCGGTAAGGTTCAGCAAAGCAACACCAAGCACAGCGCAATTGGTGGTAATAAGAGGAAGGAAAATACCTAATAAGCGGTAAAGGGTAGGGCTGGTTTTATGCACCACCATCTCGGTGAACTGAACCACAACAGCAATCACTAAAATAAACGCCAATGTTCGTAAGTAGCCAATACCTAAGGGCGCAAGTAGATAAGTCTCTACTAAGTAGCTTGTGGCCGAGGCTAGCGTTAACACAAACGTGGTGGCCATAGACATGCCCATGGCGGTTTCGAGTTTGCTCGACACACCCATAAAAGGGCATAAGCCAAGAAACTTCACCAGCACGAAGTTATTAACTAATACGGTACCAATTAATAGTAATAAAAATTCAGTCATGAAAATCGCAATTCCTACGAGGAATTAGTTGAGTCTCGGCATAATGGCCGTACTCGAAATTGAAACAGGAATAATTTGTCTATTATCGCTTTTTAGGCGCAGATTAACAACTTGATTGAATTAGGGTTATTTAATGAATATATAAGCTATTTCGGGAAGAAAAAAACGTATGAGATAATAGAAGGAGTATAAAGCGGTAATGAGCCAACCAAGTGGCTCCCCCTCCCCGATTCGAACGGGGGACCTGCGGATTAACAGTCCGTCGCTCTAACCAACTGAGCTAAGGGGGAATTGCACTTAAAGTTGTCGATGAAAAGTTGGCTCCCCTTCCCCGATTCGAACGGGGGACCTGCGGATTAACAGTCCGTCGCTCTAACCAACTGAGCTAAAGGGGACCTGCTTTTCAACGGGGCGGAATATTAAAGAGCATCTGGGTTTCTGTCAACAACCTTAATCAATTTTTTATGCTAAGTGGTCAAAAAATAGCTTTTCAGGGGTTTTGTGCTCAAATTTGCACCAAAACCAAGAAAGTGATGCTTAATTACTGAGCGAGTATTCGTATCGCCGTATTTAACTGTATTATCGAAGGAGTGAATATTAACGAACAGCGACTCGTTTTTTGGAGTAGCAAAATACGAAACCTATATAATAAAATAGAATAAAAAATGTTTTGTATACTGGTATTGTGTACAGTGTTTAATAAATATGTAACCTACGGCTTAGTATCTCAAGGTTAGTCTTCACTTACATAATTAGGAAGGGGTTACCCAGCATAGGGCGTAATTGCTGGGGTAGAGCTACTTATCCACTAATTCTGTGGATAACTATGTTGATAGTTATTAACTTGAGGATAAATTGGTAAGATCATCGTGGTCATGATCGTAAGCTCCACTAACCTGTTTTTACTAAAAACAGAATTATATCAATGATTTACTTGTTTATGCTAGATCTCTAGTTAAGATCTTAATAGATCTGTTGGACAAAAAATATCTTGTGTGTTAATTCGTCGACTATCAGTTACTTTTTCAACGATATAACAGTAAGAAATGAAAGGTTTACATAAATTTTACATTTTGTGTGGTGTAGCTTCTACGGCAACTTAGGTGTAATCGACCGATAGACTGTCTTAAAAGCGCAATCTAGCCGTAATGAAATTGTCATTACACTAAATTGGCTTATTTCATAAACTAAGTTGATAAGCCTTCAAGCGTTAGCTATTAAAAAAGCGTTGTCAGTGACATCTTCGCCAATGTTCACGTTAAAACGTGTAAATTAGTCAATAGTATTAATTTTAACAATGCGCTGGTGTGAAAACCGGCACCTGATCTAGCCCAAACTTAGCTTGGTCGATTTAACATAGCCAATGTGGTCAGTCTCACATAGACTACTGTCAGCTTCTTGTTGTAAGGCAAGTTTAGTTATTTACGATAGCCACTTATTTATTAGCGCCAGTTATTTCTACCAATCAACTATTGAGAGGGTTTGTGAAAACAGACGAGTCCCCGAGCCGAACCGCGAATCTTTTAAACGGTGATATTCCTTCTACCCTAAAACGCATGACAATACCTATGATACTGGGCATGGTCATGATGATGAGCTTCGGGTTAATCGATACCTTCTTTGTCAGTTTATTAGGTACAGAACCTTTGGCTGCCATTAGTTTTACCTTTCCCGTCACCTTTACCGTTATTAGTTTGAATATTGGGTTAGGCATTGGCACGTCGGCTATTATTGGCAAACTGCAAGGCAGTGGCGAATTGAGCGAGTCAAAGAATTACGCGACTGGTTCACTAATGCTTTCTGCCTTATTGGTGGGTACGTTGGCGTTAATTGGTTACTTCACCATTGAACCTATATTTACATTGCTGAATGCCTCGCCAAGCTTATTACCTTATATAAGGGACTATATGGCCTTATGGTACGCATCGAGTATTTTTCTGTCGCTACCAATGGTGGGTAACAGTGTACTAAGAGCCTGTGGCGATACCCGAACCCCAAGTATTGTCATGGCAACCGTAGGTGGTTTAAATGCACTGCTCGACCCTTTGTTTATTTTTGGTGCAGGTCCGGTTCCCGCAATGGGCATTCAAGGCGCTGCGCTGGCTACGCTATTAGCGTGGATGGTGGGCGCTGCGTGGATACTTTATTTGTTGGCGCTTAAACGAAATCTAATTCTGCCTCGGTTACTTTCATTACTAGAGCTAAAAGCAATTAGCGGGGATATATTAAAAATAGGCCTGCCAGCCGCTGGGGCTAATATGCTTACGCCAATAGCCGGTGGTGTAATGACCGCGGTGGTGGCCGGTTATGGTGCTGAAGCTGTGGCGGCGTGGGGAGTAGGCAGCAGAATGGAGTCTATTGCCAGTATTGTGGTACTTGCACTTTCTATGACATTGCCACCCTTTATTAGCCAAAACGTTGGTGCAAATAGATTCGACAGAGTGCATAGCGCTTATATGGTGTCGTTAAAATTTGTGCTTTTTTGGCAGTTATTCGTATTTGTTGTTATGTGGGTGTGTTCTGGCTGGATTGCCGTAGCCTTTACCAGTGAACCCGAGGTTAGCCGCCTCATTCAATTGTTTTTGATGATAGTGCCTTTAGGTTATGGCATGCAGGGTATTATTATTTTAACGAATTCTTCGTTAAATGCGATGCACCGCCCCTTGAGTGCATTGGCTTTGAGTGTTATCAGATTGTTTGTATTTTTTGTGCCAATAAGTATTGCGGGAAGCTACATTTTCGGTTTAACCGGATTGTATTGGGGAACGGTAGTGGCAAATATTGCCATGGCAACCGTGTCTTTTGTCGTATTCAAAAATTCGCTCTCGGTATTTAAACAGGAACAACATGCTACTTAGGTGGCAAGGTAAATAAGGTATTTGATTAATGAGTAAAGGTTTTGAACTTCATTCAAGCTACAAGCCAGCCGGCGATCAACCTGCTGCTATAGAAACCCTAGTTGATGGGTTAGAAAGTGGCCTAGCAGCGCAAACCCTGTTAGGGGTTACCGGTTCGGGTAAAACTTTTACCATGGCGAATGTTATTAGTGAAGTTCAAAGGCCAACGCTGATTATGGCGCATAACAAAACCTTGGCGGCACAGTTATACGGGGAGATGAAAGATTTTTTCCCTAACAATGCGGTTGAGTATTTTGTTTCTTATTATGACTACTATCAGCCTGAAGCATACGTACCCAGTACCGATACGTTTATTGAGAAAGATGCTTCGATAAACGATCACATTGAGCAAATGCGTTTGTCTGCCACAAAAGCATTGATGGAGCGCCGAGATGTTGTGATTGTCGCCAGTGTGTCTGCTATTTATGGTTTGGGTGATCCCGAGTCGTATATGAAAATGCTTTTGCATTTGCGACAGGGCGATACCATGGATCAGCGCGATATTTTGCGCAGACTTGCCGAGCTTCAATATAAGCGCAACGATTTAGCCTTCGAACGGGGTACGTTTCGCGTGCGCGGCGATGTGATTGATATCTTCCCTGCAGACTCAGAAAAACAAGCAGTGCGCGTTGAGCTATTTGACGATGAGATAGATAAAATTAGTTTGTTCGATCCGCTAACAGGCGCAGTCGACAAATCAGTTGTGCGGGCAACGGTATTTCCGAAAACTCACTATGTTACCCCAAGAGAAAAAATCCTTGATGCCATTGAGCATATAAAGGGGGAGTTGAAGTCTAGAAAGGCGCAGCTGCTAGAAATTAACAAACTAATAGAAGAACAGCGAATTTCTCAACGTACTCAATTTGATATTGAGATGATGATGGAGCTCGGTTATTGCTCGGGTATAGAAAACTATTCTCGTTATCTATCGGGTCGCGCACCTGGCGAGCCGCCCCCAACCTTATTAGATTACTTTCCTGCTGATGGTCTTATGTTCATTGATGAATCCCACGTAACGGTTTCTCAAATTGGTGCCATGTATAAAGGGGATCGCTCTAGAAAAGAAACCTTGGTGGAATATGGGTTCCGTTTACCATCAGCACTAGATAACCGCCCACTTAAATTCGAAGAATTTGAGCAAATTTGCCCACAAACGGTATACGTATCGGCCACTCCCGGTGAGTACGAACTTAAAAAGACCCATGGTGATATTGTAGAGCAAGTGGTGCGCCCAACAGGGTTATTAGACCCCATCATTGAAGTGCGCCCCGTCGCTACCCAAGTGGATGACGTATTATCGGAAATTCACAAGCGAGTGGCGCTTGATGAAAGGGTACTTATTACTACGCTCACTAAGCGTATGGCCGAAGATTTAAGTGAATACTTAAATGAGCATGGCGTTAAAGTACGGTATTTGCATTCCGATATCGACACGGTAGAACGCATTGAGATAATTCGCGACTTGCGTATTGGTAAGTTCGATGTACTGGTGGGGATTAACCTGCTTCGTGAAGGCTTAGATATGCCTGAAGTTTCTTTGGTGGCGATTTTAGATGCCGACAAAGAAGGCTTTTTGCGAGCCGAGCGCTCACTTATTCAAACCATAGGTCGAGCCGCACGTCATATTAACGGGCGCGCCATTTTATATGGCGATAAAATCACCAAGTCTATGAAAAAAGCCATGGATGAAACTGAACGCCGCCGTGAAAAACAGGTTGAGTACAACAAGGCTAATAATATAACGCCGATGCGTTTGAATAAGCCGATTACCGATATTATGGATTTGGGCGAAGGTGCTCATCCTGCCTCCGGCAAAGTAAGGCTTCGCAAAGTAGAAGAGAAGAAGAAACAGAAGAAAGCAGCAAGTGCGACAGAGTTAATGGAGCAAATTTCCGAGCTTGAAAAGCAGATGTTTGAATATGCCAGAGAGCTTGAATTCGAAAAGGCGGCTTCATTAAGAGATGATGTTGAAGCACTTCGCAAACAGGTTGTTGCACTGTCTTAATAAACCAACTAAACGTTCTTGATGGTAAAACAATCTCAGCAATTTTGTTTCAGTCGTTTATAACAGTTTGTTTAGTGCAGAAATTCGCCTTAAATTGTCGTTGTAATCAGGGCGCCAGTTGCATATAGTTGATACTTAAGTATCTATAACTATACCTATAATGGTGCCTTTATGCTGAATCGTCTTCAAGAGTCGGATATTAAGTTGTTACGCGTGTTTTATGCAGTAGCAAGTTGTAATGGTTTTACTGCTGCAGAACCCGTGTTGCGTATGCAACGTCCTAATATCAGTGCTGCAATTAAGAAGCTTGAAGAACGTCTCGATTTAGTATTATGCCACCGGGGTCGTGGTGGCTTTCAAATGACGAAAGAAGGCGAAGTGGTTTTTCAGGAAACCAAGCGTATTTTTAACGCCTTCGATAATTTTGTGTTTAATTTGAAATCATTACACGACGACTACTCAGGTCACATTACGCTAGTGCTTATGGCTGGCCTGCCGCTTTCAATGCATTTAGCAGTGAGTAAAGCGGTTAAAAGTACCATGAAAAAGTTTGATGATATTCACGTTAATATCCAAACCCGTTTATATAATGAAGTAGAGCATGTTGCCTTATCCGGAGAATGCCATTTGGTGGTATCGACTTACGATATGGTAAAACCCGAATCTGTGACTTTCCATCCTATCGGGAT
Source organism: Alteromonas sp. CI.11.F.A3 (assembly GCF_032925565.1). Lineage (NCBI taxonomy): Bacteria > Pseudomonadati > Pseudomonadota > Gammaproteobacteria > Alteromonadales > Alteromonadaceae > Alteromonas > Alteromonas sp. CI.11.F.A3. The sequence goes on along the minus strand of NZ_CP136708.1, from coordinate 3,452,775 downwards.
CACCACAGATGGGCGTTTGTATTGTTCACCTACACACCCGTTAGCGAAATACCGTGATACTGCGTTGCCTGAAAATATAAAAATTGAAGATTATCCGGCCATTGGTATTTCTGGTTTATCATCGGCAAACTACATTGATAATGAGTCTCGTCTTGCCATTCAAACCTTTTCAGACTCTTTCGATGCCGCAATGTCTGCCATTATGACGGGTGAGTATATCGGTTTATTGCCAGACTACATGGCCAAAGAGCAGGGCGCAGCGCTAGGGTTAGTGCCTATTGCCAATGGCAGCTTGTATAACTTTAGCCATGATTTGTTTGTAATGAATGGTAAGAACACGCGATTAAATCCCGTGTTACGACACTGCATTAAGGAACTCACTTACTTTATAGGCGAAAGTCAAAAGTAGGTACGCGCAAATCAAATACTGTATGAAAACGCCTTGTGAAAACAGGGCGTTTTTCGTTTCACCCAAAAGGAATGGTTTATTTTCTTTCTAGTTAAATTAGTGTCGTTCTTTTTCGGAACGTATTTGTGCTTTTCACTGCATCATCATTTTGATGTACCCGTGGTATTGGCTGCCGCCTTTACTGGTTTGGTTGGCAGTTTTTGGCATTGGCCTAAAAAGTATGGCAATCACCCACAAGCTGCTATTTATGCTGGAGCCTTCGCGGGTATGTGTTCAAGTGCCATTATTACTGGGTGGGAAGCGCTAGTATTTATTTCTGTTGTAGGGGCTGGGGTATATACCCTTACACGCAATATATTCGAAGGTTTTGGTGGTCGGCTAGGGGCTATTGCATTTACCGCAGTCAGTAGCCTTATTCTTCTAAGGGCGTTGTTTTGACGGCGTTATTAGTTGTTTTAATTACCCTTGCCGGTGCATTCACCACCTACCGGTTAGCGAAGCTGCGAAGGTTTAATGTAATTCGAGCGTCCAGTTTACTCACAATTTTATTTTACTTTTCAGTGCTACTTATCGAGAACGTGCTAATGATCGAAAGTCGTTCATCAGAAACCGCTGAATTTTGGGCAACCGTATTTTTCGGGGGAAGTTTTGTAGGTATGAGTGCACCGCATCGGTTTTCGTATTACTTGCTCACGATTTCGTCGTTATGCTTTGCCATCATTTTTATGACGCTACTGCCGCTACTAGAAGGGATTGGGGGAGCACTTGGGTGTAGCGCTTTTATTTCGGTGGCGATAAGCCACTCATTACGCATAATGGTGCATAAGCTAAAAGGCGCCTGAGTAGGCGCCAAATCGATTATTCGTAGCTAAGTGGGTCAGTACAGTGATTTTCTCTGAAAGCTTCTAAGCGCTCTTCACAGGCACCGCATTTACCACACGCTTTCTCTCTTCCGTTGTAACATGTCCATGTTTCGCCGTAGTCTAAGCCCATTTTTAACCCGTCAGTTAAAATTGCCGTTTTACTGTCTTTAATATAAGGCGTCACAATTTCAACAGGGGTGTAGTTAGCAATGCGACAAACATCACTCATTTTTTCTACAAACTCAGGGCGACAGTCTGGGTAAATAGCATGATCGCCCGAATGAGCGCCGTAATACACTTCATTTGCTTCTAAACTTACCGCATAACCCACCGCTAACGACAGTAAAATCATATTACGATTAGGCACAACGGTTTGCTTCATGCTGGGCTCTTCGTAATGCCCTTCTGGTACATCGATATCAGAGGTTAGTGATGAGCCACCTATTAAGCTATTAATAGCGCTAATATCCACAATTTTGTGAGGCACATTTAACGATTTACACACCGCTGCCGCATAATCTAATTCTTTTTTATGGCGCTGACCATAATCAAAAGAAAGGGCGTGAACGGTCTTACCATCACGTAAGGCTTTATGTAAAACAGTGAATGAGTCCATTCCACCTGAATAGATAACAACAACGTTTTCTGACATAGTTTTAAAGTTTTGAGAAATTATGCCCGAATTTTATGTGATCCTTGGTAAAATCGAAACATACAATCGTTAAAGGGTGACATTTTGTCGAAATTAATCACGCTGAACATCAATGAAATGTTCGAAACCATCCAAGGAGAAGGGGCACATACCGGTATCCCGTCTATCTTTGTTCGCTTACAAGGATGTCCTGTGGGTTGCCCATGGTGTGATACCAAACATACCTGGACGCTGGATAACGCCTTGGTAACCACGGCACAACAAGTTATTGATAAGACCAACGAGTCTGAGCATTTTTTTGAAATCGATGAAAACAAGTTGTTGTCGCTGTTTTCTGAACAAGGTTATGTGGCAAAACATGTGGTTATCACGGGGGGGGAACCCTGTATGTATGACTTGCGCCCAGTTACCACACTGTTGCATGACAATGGCTTTTCCACGCAAATAGAAACAAGTGGTACTTACGAGGTGCAGTGCGACGATAGGACTTACGTGACGGTATCACCTAAGATTAATATGAAAGGGGGGATGCCGGTTTTGTTAAGCGCCCTTGAGCGTGCGAATGAAATAAAACACCCTATTGCCATGCAAAAACACATTGATGAGTTAGATGCGCTGCTAGCAGATGTATCTTCATTGGCAGGCAAACAGGTTTGTTTGCAGCCGATAAGTCAGCAGCCACGAGCAACCCAACTTGCAGTACAAACATGCATAGCCCGTAATTGGCGACTATCTTTACAAACTCATAAATATATTGGTATAGAATAAACTACATAAGCGTGAGCAAAGGAGTTCGATAATGGCGTTGAAATATGTAAAAACGATACTGTTTTTGTGTTCGTTACTTATCACCACACAAAGTGTCGCTGCATTATGGACAATTAACTATCCCAAACCGTTAGACGATACTGATGCTCGCGCCGAATATCCCATAGCCTTGCTTAAACTAGCCCTTGATAAGACCGGTGTGAATTACGAGCTATTACCCTCTGATCGTATTCTTTTGTCGGGAAAAGCTTTGCGTCAACTACGTGAAAACCGCGAAGTAAATGTGGTGTGGAGCATGACGGATAGTCAACGTGAAAAAGATCTTCTACCCATTCGAATTCCTATTGCGAAGGGGCTTATTGGCCTTCGAGTATTTGTAATCAATGCAGATAGGGAAGCAGACTTTGCGCGCATTTCATCAAAAAATGAGTTAATGAACTTCACTCCACTTCAAGGTGAAGAATGGCCAGATACTAAAATACTGCAAGCCAATGGTTTTAATGTCGCCACGGTTACTAATTTTAAAGATGCCTATTCACTATTGCTTCAAAACAAGAGCGATTTCTTTCCTCGTTCGGTCATTGAGGTATCTGCTGAACTAGAAGGGCGTTCGGCATCGCTTAAGTTAGAACCTAATATGGCAGTTTACTACCCTACGGCCATGTATTATTTCGTTAATAAGAGTAACCCAACACTAGCACGGCTAATTGAGACAGGGTTGAATCGCGCTATTGAAGACGGTTCTTTTGAAGCGTTATTTAAATCTTCGAATGAAGCCATTTTAGAGCAGTTAGACATCAAAAACAGACGAATCTATACGCTTGATAACCCCTTATTACCGCCTGAAACGCCGTTAGCCGATGAGCGGCTTTGGTACGTAATTGATCAGTAGAGTAGGGCTTACAATTCGCTCTAGACTTTTTCTACAGCCCTTACAGAACATATATAGAACTCATAAAAAAACGCGGCAAGAGCCGCGTTTTTTATTTAAAAGTTCAGGTGACTAGAATTAGTCAGAGGCACCAGAGTGCACGTCTTTCATTGAACGACCTGAAGGATCGGCATTGTTCTTAAAGCTTTCATCCCACTCAAGCGCTTCAACCGTACTGCAGGCAATAGATTTGCCACTAGGTACACAACGTGCCGCACTTTCTTGAGGGAAATAACCTTCGAAGATAGTACGGTAGTAGTAACCTTCTTTGGTATCTGGTGTGTTCACTGGGAAGCGGAACTCTGCAGAAGCAAATTGTTGGTCAGATACTTCGTTCTCTACGAAATCACGGATAGAATCAATCCAAGAATAGCCTACGCCATCACCGAACTGTTCTTTTTGACGCCATAGCACTTCGGCAGGCAGGGTATCGCCATTGTCGAACGCTTTACGTAAAATCCATTTTTCCATTTTACCATCAAGACACATTTTATCTTGTGGGTTTAAGCGCATGGCCACGTCGATAAAGTTTTTATCTAGGAATGGAACACGGGCTTCAACACCCCACGCTGAAGTTGCCTTGTTCGCACGAGCACAATCGAACAAGTGAAGACGATCTAGTTTACGTACCGTTTCTTCGTGGAACTCTTTCGCATTTGGCGCTTTGTGGAAGTATAAGTACCCACCAAAAATTTCGTCAGCACCTTCACCAGACAATACCATCTTAATACCCATGGCTTTAATCTTACGGGTCATTAGGTACATTGGCGTTGCCGCACGAATGGTAGTGGTATCGTAGGTTTCTAGGTGGAAAATCACGTCACGAATGGCATCAAGCCCTTCTTGAATAGTGAAGTGAATTTCGTGGTGTACAGTACCAATCATATCGGCCACTTTCTTAGCAGCTTTCAAATCTGGTGCGCCTTCAAGACCTACCGCGAAGCTATGCAGGCGAGGCCACCAAGCTTCTGTTTTATCTTCGTCTTCAACACGTTTTGCAACATACTTAGCTGCAATTGCAGAGACTAATGATGAGTCCAAACCGCCTGATAATAATACTGCGTATGGTACGTCTGACATCATGTGAGACTTCACTGATTTTTCAAACGCTACACGTAAATCGTCAAGGTTAGTGGTGTTGTCTTTTACTGCATCGTATTCCATCCAATCACGCTTGTAATACTTCGTGATTTGACCGTCTTTACTCCACAGGTAATGCCCTGGAGGAAATTCGCTGATGGTTTTACAAATCGGGGCCAACGCTTTCATTTCTGAAGCAACGTAGAAGTTGCCGTGCTCATCGTAACCTGTGTATAGAGGGATAATACCCATATGGTCGCGAGCAATTAGATAAGCATCTTGTTCGTCGTCATAAAGAACAAACGAGAACATGCCTTCTAATTCATCAACAAAGCTCACACCTTTTTGTTGAAAAAGCGGAAGAATAACTTCGCAATCTGAGCGAGTTTTAAACGGATAAGGTTCTGCTAAATCATCAGCGAGTTGCTTATGATTATAAATTTCGCCATTTACGGCTAAAACTTGTTTGCCATTTTGGCTGATAAGCGGCTGAGCGCCAGTGTCCACATCAACAATAGCCAATCTTTCGTGACAAAGAATGGTATTGTCATTATTCCAGATTCCCGACCAGTCAGGGCCACGGTGGCGCAATAATTTTGTTAATTCGAGGGCTTGGGTTCTGAGTTCAGACACATCGGTTTTGATATCAAGGATACCGAAAATACCACACATAAAACGGATTCTCTCTGTTCACTTGTTGAAAAATAATTGAGGTTTTTTCTGTCGGGTACTCGCGAACGAGTTGGCGAAGGTATTGTTGTTTTTTTTAATCGCGCTTTCGCATGCCTTGAATGTGCCAGTCTGACAGGAAATTGCAAGTACAATATGATGAGAAAATGGAAATTGTTATTCCAAAACTCGTGGTTCTTGGGTGAAAGTTTAGCTGTTAGTAGGTGCAACAGAAAAAAGGTAGTGCAAATAGTAGGCAGAATGCAGTTTTATCTCACTATATCTATATCAAAATATATTTTATAACTTACTGATAATAAATAATTTATATTTGTATCTCTTTACCTCCTTTGAGCGCATAATCTGCCGGTTTTTTCAACACCTGGTAAAGGGTATGCAATTTTCAAACGACCGAGTTTCGGTATATGTTATTCCTGATGTAGATAGCCTTCAAATGGACGCAAGTGTTCAGGGTTCGCGCTATCGTGATGCCATGCACATTGAAGTGACAGGCGGTGAAGCTTGGCTTTTCGAGTATGGTGTGGTGGTTTTTTGGGGCGTGGTAGAAGAAGAGCGTGTTGCCTTATTAAATAGGTTACAGGTGAGCCCTAAATTATTGTCTGGTATTCACCAAGAGCATCTACAATTTGCGTTTACAAGCGATGTGCTTAGGCTGCAACGGGACCTAATAACCCTATCGATTGACGATCCATTACTTCGGCTATCAATCAGCCATGGGTTAGCCCAGTCAATTAAGCTCAATGAATACGAGCATAAAGCGCAAGATACGATTACTCGCTATGCGTATTTGCCGAAAGCGTTGGCCGAAACGGGCAAGATAACGTTACGTCGCCCCGCGTTGGCAAAAATACGTGGGCACTTGTTTAGTACCAAAAGTGACATCTTTTTGCATTACGGGTTGCTTGATACGCCAGAGTTCTTTTGGGAATACCCCGAATATGAACATGCTTATAATGCCACGGCGCGATATTTAGATATTCGCCCTAGGGTAGATGTGCTTTCAAACAAGCTAAATGTTATTCATGAGCTGTTCGAGATGCTGGCAGAAGAATTAAATCATAAACATTCATCGTTCTTGGAATGGATAATTATTATCTTGATTGCGTTTGAAATAGCGACCTTTGGGGCTGAAGAACTTAAAGGGTTGTTCATGTAAGAAGCACGATATAACGCGCATTGTTATTAGCAATAATTAGCAATAAATAGCAATAAATAAGCCCTGTTTTAACAGGGCTTATTTTTATTACATGTTTGTGTTATCTGAGTCTAAAACTCAATTATTACGCTGAAACTCGCTGGTTTCTTTCCAGGCTGGCCACTGCTTAGCGTTAGCAACGTTAAAACCTACATCGAACAATAATTGGGTGTCTTGTACAATGCCGCTTAAATCCCAATCGTCACGGTATTGGTCACACACTTGGTGATAACAGCCCGTGACAATTACATTCATGCGTTTACGGTATTTAGCCGTTGCCTCGTCAGCAGGCTCATTACCCCCTTCTGCATAAAGTGCAGGCACGCCTTTTTTCGCAAAGCTGAAGTGGTCAGAGCGATAGTAATAACCTGCTTCCGGGCGGTCTTCCTGAGTGAGGGTTCTACCTTGTTTATCAGCAGCAGTTTTAAGGTAATCTTCTAAGTCTGACTTACCCATACCTACCACGGCAACGTTCTTAGTCTTCCCAAGTACGTTCATGGCATCCATATTGATATTGGCCACCGTATCTTCCAATGGGATAACGGCGTTGTCTGCATAGTATTTACTGCCCAACAAACCTTGTTCTTCGGCTGTTACTATTAAAAACGATACAGAACGCTTCGGCGCAATATCTAAGTTAGCGTAGGCTTTAGCCATTGCCAAAATAGCAGCGCTTCCTGTGGCGTTATCGTGTGCACCATTGTAAATATTGTCGCCTTCTTTGGTTTCATCTTTTCCTAAATGATCCCAGTGCGCGGTGTAAATAACATGCTCGTTTGGTAGCTCTGAACCAGGTAGCGTGGCAATAACATTGTGACTTTCAGATTTTTTAAACGTGTTTTGCACGGTTACTGATGCATTAATATCCATTGCTTTATGATAAGGCCCAAGCTTGGCTTGGTTCTTTTCTTCTTGAAAATTAAAGCCTGCATCTGCGAACACTTTTTCAGCGGCGCTTAGCGTTAACCAACCTTCAACAGCAACACGACTAGCACCTTTGTCTTTAGATACTAACCCATACTGTGGGCCACTCCAGCTATTCGCTACTACTGACCAACCGTAAGAGGCTGGGGCGGTTTCGTGAACAATTAGCGCGCCAGCAGCGCCTTGACGGCTAGCTTCTTCATACTTGTAACTCCAGCGGCCATAGTAGGTCATCGTCGTGCCTTGGAACTTTCCGCTCTCAGGGTTTTCGAAACCTGGGTCGTTCACCAATATCACTACGGTTTTGCCGGTAACATCTAAGCCTTCATAATCGTTCCAGTCGTATTCAGGTGCGTTAACACCGTAGCCAACAAATACCAGTTCTGAATTCTCAAGTGATACGGTTTCTTGCTCGCGCTTAGATGACGCAACCATGTCTTCTTTATACGAAAAGCTATTGTCACCAATCGTCATGGTCATTTCAGGGTTAGCGCTAATTTCCATTAATGCTACTTTCTGAAGGTAGCTATCGCCGTTACCCGGTGACAACCCTGCTTTTTCAAATTCTCGAGTGAGATAATCCAGCGTTTTTGTTTCACCGATGGTGGTGGGCAAGCGGCCTTCAAATTCGTCAGATGACAGTATTTTTAATGGTTCGCGAATATCTGCATCTGAAATGCTGGCGTAAACTGAGTCGAAGTTAGTCGCGATATTCGTTTTTTGAGTTTCAGATTGGGCTAAGTCGTTATCAAGCGCATTTTCAGGCGCGTTATTGGGGCTGCAAGCACTTACCGCTGATACGGCAGTTACCAGCAAGGGCAAAAACATTTTTTTCATTGTTAGTCTCTGTTTGCTCTACAATACCGCCCAGTATAGAGAAAACCTTAAGATGAACCAATATTAAGTATGCCAATACCTGTTACTCCTTGGTGTAAACACCATATTCAAGATAATGCGTCTTTACCAGTACATACACTGTTGAATGAATTCATGTTATTAGACGACACTGTTTTTCCTAGCGCTGCAAGGATTAACCATTTACGTGAAGCATTTCAGCCCCAATGGCAGGGCCCTGTGTTTGTAGCGCAAGGGGATCTTGATAAGCAAAGTGACCCAAACCACAGTCGTTACTATGAAGAAATAATCGCGAGCGACAACAGTATACCCACTCGTGAAAATAGCTGGCATGATTTGTTCAATGCGCTTATCTGGATTCAATTTCCCGCCACAAAAGCGTTATTGAATACCCTGCATATGCAAGATATTGCACACCATGGCACACACCCAAGAACTGAGCGGCGAAATCGTATTACGCACTTTGATGAATGCGGCGTGGTACTCGCGCTGGAAGAAGGGGATGCTTATAAATCAAACATGTTGCTGAATATGTTAGCCCAACATCAATGGCAGGATAGCTTTTTAACCCATAGGCACGAGTGGGGAACCCACATAACCCCCTTTATTTTCGGGCATGCAAACCTTGAAATGATGCTTTCGCCTTTTATCGGGCTTACGGGGAAGTGGTTGGCAGTGAGTGTGCCTAAAGGGTTTAGTGGTATGAATCAATGGCAGCAACGCGAAGAGGTAGACAAATCATTGGTGAAACGTATCACTGAGCTTGATGCGTTTAACAAATCTCCGCTACTAAAACCTATTCCTTTGCTAGGTGTACCAGGGTGGTACGAAGAACAAGATGAAAATTTCTATAACAATAGCGAGTACTTTAGGCCTTTGAGGCCGGGAGCAAAACCTTCTATTCAGTTACCGCTTTTCGACATAACGACGGTTTGAACTCACTTCCTACACCAAGCTTAGGTGTAAGAAGTGAATTGAAAATGGTGTAGAGCTTAAATAAGTGCGAAAACACCCCAAATACCGTAAATCACAGCGTAGGGAGCGGAAGCAATAATTGCTGCCTTTTTCGTAGAGAATGAGGTCCATTGAGTGATGCCTACCATCGTAAGGTAGATAGTCCAAAACAACTCAACGCGAATAGCTTGGGCAAACGCGAACCATGGTGATGTCATTTCAATACCTAGTATGTAAGAAAGTGACAGGGGAGCAAGTATGGCAGGGGATATTTGGTGATCGCCCGCAAACATAATAAGTGCAGCAGCAATAAGACCCGTTACCACGTAAGGCATAGATACCCACCACGTAAAGCCATACCAATCCGTAAAGCCGAAAACATGACTGTCGTCACTGCGTGTTGTTAAATTTAAATAAACGGCAAAAATAGCGTTCACCACGGTAAGTGCAAAGAATGCACCTATTAACTGGGAAAGCATGAGGGTGTTTCTAGTGAAGAAGGCGCGCATTTGGTCTTCTTCTGCCGGACTCATTGCATCTTGAGCGGCAATGTTAATATTTGCAAACCATTCAATATCAACGAAGTTTACGTACAAATATTGAGACGCCAACGTTATCATCATAACAATAATAAAAGGAAACCAACTCCAGTTGTTTTTTTCACCAACAGCTTTAAATACGCCATTAGGCCGAAAGAATATATCGTTACACGCTTGAAAGGGGTTTGATACTGAATGCATCCGTTGCTCCGAGATAAAATATTATATTAGTTTTGTTTAGGTTACTGATATAGCGAAGCTAAGTACAGGCGCTGCTTAAAGAACTGTACCTGTTTTTAGTAAAAACTTGTGTCGAATGCGTAGTAGAGGGACTTATTTGTGCTTACAGTAATGCCGCAAATATAAAAAAGGCCAGTATTGGATAAATACTGGCCCTTTAATGACGACTATACCTCGTCAATCGCGTGCTTACCTGTTAATGACTTAGATACGTTAAGTTCAATAAGCAGAGCACGATAGCGCTATACAGTAACGAGATAGGTAACCCTATTCGAATAAAGTGGCTAAATTTATAATTAGCGGCATTAAATACCAATAAGTTAGTTTGGTATCCAAACGGCGATATAAAGCTAGCACTTGCCGCAAAGGCAACGGCCAATGCGAATGGCATAAGCGGTGCGCCTATGATTTCAACCAGTCCATAAGCAAAAGGGAACATAAGCGCAGCAGCTGCGTTATTGGTCACAAATTCCGTTAACAGTAAGGTAGTCAAATACACCACGATTAACGCAATAAACCAGTCGGTGTCGGCCAAATACGGAATTAACTGCGCAGTAGAAATGGCAATAACCCCTGAAGACTCTAACGACGTGGCTAAGCTTAATGCTCCAACAATCACGATAATTAGGTTGAGCGGTAAATTTCGCTTCATCTCACCGTTGTTTGTTACCTTAGAACCAATCAATACGGCAGCTAAAAATAGCAGACCCATCGCGAGTGAAATAATATCAGCCGCGGCTAACGTCACCACAGTTAGAAACCCGCCTAAGGTTATCCATTCTTGCCGGTTAGTTAACGGACGAGAGATTTTTTGCTCAGACAATATAAAGAAGTTCTTGCTTAAATTTTGTCGAGTGTTGAAATCTGGCCCAGCGGCAAGTAATAGAAAATCACCTGCTTTCAGTTTTATTTCACCCAACTTACCTGACAGCTGTTCGCCGTCACGGCGAATAGCCACTACGGCCGAATCGAACAATGCTCTAAAACCGAGGTTTTTAATGGTTTGTCCGATAATTTGAGCGCGGTTTGCTACCACCACTTCGGTTAAGCTTTCTCGCAAAATGCCGTCGGTTTCTGCAAAGGTGGTTAACCCTTTTATGTGGCTTAAGTTATCAAGTTTTTGCACATTGCCAGTAAAGATAAGTTTATCGTTTTCTGCAATCACTAAGTCAGGACCAACGGGAGAAATTAGATTCCCGTCGCGAACCACTTCAACCAAAAATAACTCAGGTAAGTTACGAAGGTGGTTTTGCTCAACGGTTTTGCCAATGAGCTCTGAACCTACATTTACCTTCGCTTCAACCATGTACTCTTGGTAGTTGTCATTCTTGTTTGCAATATTAGGCAGTAATGGCGTAAGCACAAACATGAGTACACCACAGCTTAAACCTGCGACTAAACCGTATAAGGTGAAGTCAAAAAAGTTAAAACCAGGGTGGCCATGTTCTTGTAAAAAGCTATCTACAATCAGGTTAGTCGAGGTACCAATTAAGGTAACTGTTCCACCGAGTATGGCAGCATAAGAAAGCGGAATAAGTAAGCGGGAGGCAGGGTGGTATTGGTTTTGTTTAATGGGCCCTATAAGGCTGGCCACTATAGCGGTATTGTTTAACAGCGCGGATGACACAAAGGTGAGTGAAAACAGTTTCCAATACGACTTAGAGAAGCTTGTACTCACGAGTTTTCTACCAATACGCTTTATTAACGCAGTTTTGTCTATTGCACTACTGACGAGCAGCAGCAAGACAAGGGTGATTAACCCTTTGTTGGTTAGGTTCAACAAAATGTCATCAAGTGACAATTGTTGTGAAACCAATAGTAATAACACGGCGCCTGAAAAAACAGTAGACGGGCGCTGATTTGAAAAAATCAGCGCAAAAATCGTGCTGGCGAAAATCGCCAGCACGATAAACTGGTTAATATCCATATATTTTCCAGTCCTGCTTTTACAGCTTGCTAATGTCCACAGCGCTCCAATGAGGGAAGTGCTTACGTACTAGCGCATTAAACTCTAATTCAAACTCTGAGAAGTCTGGAGAAGCGTGTTGTGCATCTTTAGCAAGTTCATCAATGATCATACCAGCACCAACAGTACTGTTAGTCATGCGATCAATAACGATGAAAGAACCCGTAGGGCGGTTACGCTTGTATGGGTCGCACGCTACGGTTTGGGTAAATTTCACATCTACCACACCAATTTCATTCAAGTTAAGGTGCATCGCATCTTTTTCTTCAAGGGTGTTCACATCAATTTGGTTATCGATATGAGACACAACACCTGTCGTTGACTTGGTCGCAAACTTAAACAAGAACTGCTTGTTTGGCATAAGTGGCTCTTCGTCCATCCATACCAAATGCGTTTTAAATTGAGTAGAAAGTAGTGGCAAGTTGCCTGATTTTACAATCATGTCGCCACGTGAAATATCAATTTCATCTTCCAGTGTAAGGGTAACCGCTTGAGGTACATAAGCACGCTCTTGATCACCTTCAAAAGTCACAATCGATTTTACTTTCGACGTTTTTCCAGAAGGAAGGGCTGTGACTTCATCGCCTGGTTCAATTTGACCAGATACAACCGTACCGGCAAACCCACGAAAATCTAGGTTAGGACGATTAACGTATTGAACAGGGAAACGGAAATCATCATGATTATCGTCCTCACCAATTTTCGTGTTCTCTAGCATTTGCATAAGCGGAATGCCATCGAACCATGGTGTGTGTTCGCTCACGTTTACTACGTTGTCACCTTCAAGTGCAGAAAGTGGTACGAATTGAATATCTGGAATATCCAATTGCTCGGAAAACTTCAGATAGTCTTGCTTGATCTGGTTGTACACTTCTTCAGAGTAATCCATTAAGTCCATTTTGTTGATAGCAACAATAACGTGCTTAATGCCTAACAAAGATACTAGGAATGAGTGACGTTTAGTCTGTACTTTTACACCGCCGCGAGCATCGACAAGAATGATGGCAAGGTCGCAAGTAGATGCGCCAGTTACCATGTTACGTGTGTACTGTTCATGCCCTGGAGTATCAGCAATAATAAACTTACGCTTGTCGGTAGAGAAGTAACGGTATGCTACGTCAATCGTAATACCTTGCTCACGCTCTGATTGAAGGCCATCAACCAATAAGGCTAAATCGACTTTCTCACCAGTAGTACCTGATTTTTTGCTGTCTTTAGTAATCGCAGCAAGTTGGTCTTCATAAATCATTTTAGAATCATGAAGTAAGCGACCGATTAGGGTACTTTTACCGTCATCTACACTTCCGCATGTAAGGAAACGTAGCATGTCTTTTTGTTCGTGCTGCTCAAGGTAAGACAGTATGTCTTGCTTTAATAAATTGTTTTCGTTGTTCATGTTATGCGCTCACAAGGAAAAAGGGGTTTAACACAGACTCTTTTTGGTTGTAAGTAAGAGCGTCGGCGTTGTCATTTAACGGATCGTTAGGGTCTAGCACAGTCACATTTGCACCTGCAGCTAGGGCTACAGCATGGGCTGCGCCTGTGTCCCATTCAGAAGTAGGGCCTAAACGAGGATAAAGGTGAGCTTCACCTTCAGCCACTAGGCATAACTTCAATGAACTTCCCATGGCCACTAATTCAGTTTCACCCTCTAATTGAGACAGTAGATTTTGAATTTCAGGGCTTTGGTGAGAACGGCTACCTACTATCTTCCATACTTCAGCACCATCGTGCTTACGTGCAGATATAGCAGTAAATTCGCCGTCTACTTCAGTCCATGCGCCTTCACCCACAATGCCTACATAACTTTTGTTAAGTGCTGGTGCGTACACTACACCCATCGTAGGTTTGCCGTCTTCAATCAACGCAATATTTACTGTGAACTCACCATTCTTTTTGATGAATTCTTTCGTGCCATCTAGTGGGTCGACAAGCCAGTAAGATTGCCATTGCTTACGCTCATCCCATGAAATATCTGCCGATTCTTCCGATAAAATAGGAAGGTCAGATTCTTTTTCGAGGGCATCAACAATTACGTTATGCGCCGCTAAGTCAGCTTCGGTTAACGGGCTGGTATCTTGTTTTTCATAAATGGCGAAATCTTTATCGTAAATCGCCATTATTTTATCGCCTGCTTCTTTAGCAATGCGAAGAATGGTCTGTGCCAGTGTATTAGTCATTGTATTAGCCTGGGCCATTACACAAGTCCTTTTTCTTGCAGTAACGCATATAAGCGTTCAGCAGTTTGCTCTGCAGGTTCATCTTGATACGTTAAATGTATCTCAGGCTTTTCCGGTGCTTCATAAGCAGAGTCGATACCAGTGAAATCTTTAATCTCACCGCTACGCGCTTTCTTATAAAGCCCTTTTGGATCGCGCTTTTCGCACACTTCGATAGGTGTGTCGATAAACACTTCAACGAATTCGCCGTCTTCTAAAAGGCCACGACAGTAGTCGCGATCCGCTTTAAAAGGAGAGATGAACGCTGTTAAAACCAGCGTGCCAGAATCAACAAACAGTTTTGCAACTTCACTGATTCTGCGAATATTTTCTACACGGTCTTTATCGCTAAAGCCCAAGTCGCCACATAAGCCATGACGCACGTTATCACCGTCTAATAGGTAAGTGTGCTTGGCTTGCTCGTGAAGTTTCTTCTCAAGCAAGTTGGCCAGAGTAGACTTACCAGAACCACTTAGGCCGGTAAGCCAGAACACGCGAGGCGATTGATTCAGCTTTGCAGCGCGGGTGGTTTTATTCACCTCATGCTTGTGCCAAACAACGTTGTCGGTGGCCATTAGAAATACCCTTCCATTTTCTTCTTCTCCATAGAGCCAGAGCTATCGTGATCAATCACGCGGCCTTGACGCTCGGAAGTTTTGGTCAGTAGCATTTCTTGAATAACTTCTGGCAAGGTAGCCGCAGTCGATTCAACAGCACCTGTTAATGGGTAACAACCAAGGGTACGGAAACGTACTGAACGCATTTCAGGCGTTTCTCCTTCGTTCATTGGCATACGCTCGTCATCAACCATAATCAATACACCATCACGCTCAACCACAGGGCGAGGTTTCGACAAGTAAAGCTGAGGAATGTCGATGTTCTCTAGGTAGATGTACTGCCAGATATCAAGCTCAGTCCAGTTAGACATAGGGAATACACGAATGCTTTCACCTGGGTTAACTTGTGAGTTGTAAATGTTCCAAAGCTCAGGACGTTGGTTTTTAGGATCCCAACGGTGGTTGCTATCACGGAACGAATAAACACGCTCTTTTGCACGAGATTTTTCTTCGTCCCGACGTGCACCACCAAAGGCTGCATCAAACTTGTACTTGTTTAACGCTTGCTTAAGTGCGGCCGTTTTCATGATGTCAGTGTGCTTTGCTGAACCATGCGAGAATGGACCAACACCTTGCTCAACACCTTCTTCATTAATGTGTACTAGCAGATCGAAACCATGCTTCTTAGCTTGCTGGTCACGAAACTCAATCATTTCTTGGAATTTCCACGTAGTGTCTACGTGAAGCAAAGGAAATGGAATTTTACCTGGGGCAAAAGCTTTGCGCGCTAAATGTAACAACACCGAAGAGTCTTTTCCGACAGAGTAAAGCATGACCGGATTATCAAATTCCGCAGCAACTTCACGGAAAATTTGAATGCTCTCGGCTTCGAGTTGTTTCAGATGCGTAACAGACGGGATACTTGCAGTCATTTTCGAGTCCGATTTATGTTATATAAGATAAAGTTATATACGAGTTATTTTTATGCATAGAACAGTAACACATTTATTCACTAATGTAGTATGCGATTTAGCTATTTAAAATACCTCTCTTATGCCAAGAAATAAAACTGTCATACAATTTTTGCATAAGCGACGAAATTTAAGGCATTAGTCGCACCTACTGCATACTCAAACTATCGGAAAATAGTGCAGCAATTAAGAAATGAAACTTACAAAAAAGCCCCGTAAAACGGGGCTTTAAATAACTATCTATCGGTTACTTATGCGATTCAAGTTTCTTTTGAAAGACATCAAAGGTTTCAAGCACTCCTTCACGGGGCGTACCTGATTTGCTCAGTACTAGAATGGTCAGACTAGATAGAATGAACCCTGGAACAATTTCATACATCCAGCTACCTAACGATTCTCCGTTAATTGTCACCGGTAGGTAAATCCAAAGCAATACCGTTACTGCGCCCACAATCATGCCGCCAAGGGCTGCACGACGAGTCATTTCTCGTTTGAACAAGCTAAACAATACGAGTGGACCGAATGCCGCACCAAAACCAGCCCATGCATTACTCACTAAATCTAGAATACTGCTGTCTCTGTCGTAGGCTAAGAAGATAGCAACAAGGGCGACCGCCACTACGCTAACGCGGCCGGCAATGACCAATTCTTTATCAGACGCATCACGTCTTACAAAGGTTTGATAGAAATCGCTAGTTAACGAGCTTGATGTCACTAATAGCTGAGATGAAATAGTACTCATGATGGCCGCGAGAATAGCGGCTAGCAAGAAGCCACCAATTAGCGGGTGGAATAGAATTTGAGATAAGTAAATGAAGACAGTTTCAGGGTCGATGTTATTTCCATTGCCCGTAACATAAGCAAGACCAAACAAGCCTGTCATTAGCGCGCCAATGATAGAAACAATCATCCAGCTCATACCAATTCTGCGTGCAGTAGGAATATCTTCTACCGACCGGATTGCCATAAAGCGTACGATGATATGTGGCTGTCCGAAATAACCCACCCCCCAAGACATCAGGGATATGATACCAATTACCGAAATAGCCTCATTGGTAGACGCATCCATAAAGGCATTGAATAGGGCAGGGTTGATAGTATCGAGTGCAGCAATAGAAGCGCCTACACCACCTAATTCGGTAATGACCACGGCAGGCACAAGTATCAGCGATATAAACATAATACAGCCTTGCACAAAGTCAGTCATGCTCACCGCCATAAAGCCACCTACCAATGTGTAAGCAACCACTACGCCTGCAGTTACATATAAGCCAGTTTCGTAGGAAAGGCCAAACGAGGTCTCAAACAGCTTTCCACCAGCGACGACGCCAGACGAAGTATAAAGGGTGAAGAAAATAACAATCACCACAGAAGCAATCACGCGAAGTAAGCGAGAATTGTCAGCAAAGCGATTTTCAAAATAATCGGGGAGGGTAATAGAGTTATTAGCCACCTCGGTATAAACCCTTAAACGAGGTGCCACTAAAATGTAATTGGCTAATGCACCAAGGACAAGACCAACGGCTATCCATGCGGCGGAAAGCCCTGAAACGTACATTGCACCAGGGAGACCCATGAGCATCCACCCACTCATATCTGATGCACCAGCTGAAAGCGCAGTGACAGCGGGACCGAGTTGACGGCCACCTAACATGTAGCCTTCTACGTTCGTGTCTGTCTGACGGTAAGCGAAAAGACCGATACCCAGCATGACAGCAAAATAGAGCCCCAATGAAATGATCGTACCCGTAGCCATATAAATTCCCTATGTTTTTTTCATGTCATGCTACCATCAATAGCAAAGACTCTCTACGTAAGTCATTAACCTTGAGTATATTGTGTACGTACATGCCCCGATAAAGTTTTCTGACTATAACAGGCTAATCGGTTCACAAATCAAGCGAGTTTTAAATGTTTTCGTTTAAATAAGCGGGGAATGACATGGTTTCTATCTTACCTCTACCTGTACTTTTAGCACGGTAGAGTAAGTTATCGCATGCTTTTATAATTTTACTAATGTTTCGCTCTGCTTTTACCTGAATGACGCCTGCAGAAAAGCTGGCATTGAAGGACGCTTCAGTATTTTTCCAGTTTTGATGGCTCTCTAGCGATATTTTTATGTCTTCAAGTAAGGCGTTTGCGTTTTTTTCTGTTGTATCGTGTAAATACAATAAGAATTCTTCCCCGCCGTAGCGGCAAAATTTATCTGTTTTTCTTATACGCTGGCGAACAACTTGCCCAAATATTGTTAGCACTTCATCACCTACTACATGACCGTATCTGTCATTAATCTTTTTAAAGTGGTCTAGGTCGATAAGTACTAAACAAGATGAAAGCTTACTAGACATGGGTTTTGCTATTTCTTTAAACATGACACGTCGATATAGGGCGCCGGTTAGATCATCAATTTCGCTGGCCTGAGCGCGAGAGCGTTGTCGACGCCAAAACCAGAAAAGTAGAAACGTCGACATTACGGCAACCAATGCAAACGAGAGCGCTTGAAATCGCTCCGCTTTTAACTTTAAGGTTTGCTTGTCTTTTAACCGTGCCATTTCTTGCAACTTGGTAATGGTAATGTCTCGTTGCAACGGGGATTCGGTATTTAATTCATCTAAGTGGGCATACGATCCATTTGGTTGGCTTTTAATCAAATCGTATTTATGTTGGTGGAGAAGCGCATTCTTAAAATCACCTCTTAATTTATATAGCTTGCTAAGATGAGCATGCTTACCCAACAAAATTGATGTGCTGTAAGAAGAGTGCTTTGCTTGCGAGTTAAAATCTGAAGTTAACGTGCTCATCGCCTTTTTAAATTCAGCGTCACTGCCTTCAAGTGCCAAATAAGTTGTCTTAAGTGCGGATAGTACGGGTAATAGGTTTATATTAGTTGGAAAAGTAATGCCTTCAAAGTGAGATAGATTTTTGGTCAGCGCTATTATTTCCTCACGATCGTTCGGCTCATCTCGGTGTAAAAAAACACTTACCTTCAACCATAGACTAAATAGAGTTTGTGGAGCACTTTGATTTGTTATAGAAACTTGCTCTGCTTCATCCACCATTGTGAGAGCATCATCAAATCGCTGTAAGTGGCTTAGACTATTGATTACTCCAATGTAGACATATGACGTAGCAATGTCGTGTTCCTTGCTATCTTCTATGACAAACTCCTGATGAATGACAGCGCGACTGTAATCATTAAGGTTGGTATAGGCATCGGCGAGCCATGAGTGCGCCATTCTTTTATTAAGTGCCGTCTCTAGACCGTTCTCTATGTCAATATGTTTTAAAAAAGGTAGTGCATATTCGATTTCCACAACCGCTTTCATTTGGTTTATTTCGGAGTATTCCATAGCAAGCCAAATACTCGCTATAGCAACCGCGTGATGATCCGCCGTTTTTAAGGCTTCTTGTTTAAGCGAATAGAGTAGGGGAATACTATACTGTAGACGTTCACTCGTATCTGAATGAGCATTTGCAGTTTTATACATAATAAAAACGGCTTTTAATGCAACATACCGGCTTACATTAATGTTCTTAAGATACGCCCAATCAGCTGGCGATGCTTCCTCAGCTAAATCTAGGGGAATTTTCGAATCTGATGTAGATAAAGAACCATCTAAGTGATAAAGAACAGTTTTGATTACCTTGCCAATCTCTGACGAATCCTGCTGAATGTCGCTTGCTAAGATTAATTTTGTAATCTCATCATCACTTAGCCCAGAAGGGCGATTCCACATATACATAATGGTGTTAACGAGGTTGCCTAATTGACGAAATCTTTCTTCTTCGCATTGATAATTATTAGCCACCGAATTAACTGAAATAAGAGAGAGCAGCACTGCGAAAAGATAGAGGCGAGACTTCTGAAAAAAGAAGTAGAAAAGAGGTGAAACCGCACAGCTAAAGCGTTTATTCATAAGGGAATACGCGTTTTCTTATTACTGCAAGAGTGAAATCAAGACAGCGAAAACGAAACCAGATGTTATTTTTATTAGACGATAGTATAAAGTAAACGGCTCGGTGTTTACATATCTCTACCTGATGCAACGCTATTTTATCTTATACATAAGTATAAAAAATCGGCCGCTAGGGCCGATTTGAAATGGGTATACAGAATTCCGTTAAGCCATTGAACTAATAGTCATGGAGCTAAAGCCAATAAAGCCAAAGCTATTACAGAAAAACTAAGCAGAAAAGTGAATTCTGTTAGTAACGGCTTTTTTCATTTCAGTTAAGTCAGCACCTTTATTACCCACCACCATAATATTAGCGTGATGCATTTTTATGCTTTCGCCATGGTATTGCTTATCTTCGAACTCAGCCGGTACTCTTACATCACTGCGCTCGGGCACGATAAACACTGACATCTTGCCTTGCGGGGTATCAACAATAAGATGCAAGCTTCTTACTGTACTTAAGTGGCAGTAGTTAACCACTTCAACATCACCAATCATGTCTGTGAAGGTGCCACCAAAGCTGGCTAGTTTTGCATTAACTTGATCTAAATCTACAGGCAGTAATGTATGCGCTCGCTCAGTCTCTGCGTATTGCATGTGCGCAAGTGCTTGCCCGCCAATACTGACAGGTTGGTGATACCACATGGTAAAACCTATTCCCACGGTAAAGGCAATACTTGCGGCCATAGCCACATACCAGCGACTTCGCTTCTGGTAGCTTGCAAATTCATTCGCAGATTGCTGCCAAATAAGCTTGTGCTTTAAATCTTCAGGCACATCTACTTTTACAGCTTGTTTTAACTGCTTATCGAATTGCTTTTGTTCGTTCCAGAACTTGCGTTTGCTTTCATCAGCTTTCGCTGCGGCGATAACATCACTGTCAGTGGTTTCTGGATCGGCGTAAATTCGACGCCTAAATTCTAATTCATCCATTTGCCTGACCTCTCTGTTCATTTTGCCTTTCTAACGCCTCTCTCAATTGGTTTCTAGCTCGGAATAATCGTGTCATTACGGTATTTTTATTCAAATTCAGTTGCTGTGATATTTCATCACCGCTAAACCCAAATATAAGTTGTAAAACAAGGGGCTCTCGGTATTCGTCGCTTAGCCCACCTAACAGACGATGCAGTTCTCTGTCCTGCACATCGCCTTCTGCATCTTGGGTTTCATCATGCACCGACACATCATCAATATCGACAGTATCGAATTGCTTACGTTCGAAACGACGAGCATTTTCACGGCGCAATATGGTAATTAACCATGACTTGGCCGCCTTCTCATCGTTGAGTGAGTC
Source organism: Alteromonas sp. CI.11.F.A3 (assembly GCF_032925565.1). Lineage (NCBI taxonomy): Bacteria > Pseudomonadati > Pseudomonadota > Gammaproteobacteria > Alteromonadales > Alteromonadaceae > Alteromonas > Alteromonas sp. CI.11.F.A3. The sequence continues at coordinate 3,431,712 of NZ_CP136708.1, read as the reverse complement.
GAGTGAGCGCCATGCTCTTAAAAAGGTTTCTTGCACAATATCTTCCGCAACCGAGCGGTCTTTAACCAGCCAGTATGCATAGCGAAATATATCTGCATGAAACGCATTGACGAGCGCTTCGTATCGTTTGTGTTTTGCTTTCATGTTGGATAAGACCCGACTGCTTCCAGATCTATTTCGTGCAAACATAAAAAATCCGACATTTTTTTAATTTTATTAATTATGACACAAAAAAGCAGCCGGAAGGTTTATCCTTAAGGCTGCTTTAAGTTTCATAACTGGTGATTATTAAATCGCGTAGATAACGGCTTCAATAATGACTTCAATAACGACCGTGTTCAATAACAGAACCCGTTTAATTCTAAAGTGAACTACTAGCTAGCTTTCTTACTGGCTATCCAGGTATTAATATTTTCTTCTAAGATTGAAAGTGGAACAGGACCGTGCTTAAGCACTTCATCATGGAAACCGGCCCAGTCAAAGTTATCACCTAACTCAGTCATGGCCTTTTCTCTCAGTTCCATGATTTTAAGCTTACCTATCATATAGGCTGTTGCTTGACCTGGCATAGCGATATAACGCTCAATGGCTTTTTGCGCATCGTATTTAGGGTTAGGGGTATTTTCAACTAAATAGGTTACAGCTTCTTCACGGCTCCACTTCTTAGCATGAATACCGGTATCAACAACCAATCGGCATGCACGCCATAGTTCCATCGCGAGTCGACCAAAATCAGAGTAAGGGTCTTGATAGAAGCCCATATCTTTAGCAAGCTCTTCGGTATACAGTCCCCAACCCTCGGTGTAAGCCGTAAAGCTTAGGAATTTTTGGAACTGAGGTACGCCTTCGAGTTCTTGTGCTATTGCGCGCTGCATATGGTGGCCTGGAATACCTTCATGGTAAGCCAAAGCCTCTAGTTGATAGGTTGGCATTGCGCTCATGTCGTAAAGGTTTGCGTAGTAGGTACCTGGGCGGCTGCCATCTTGCGCAGGGCTTTGGTAAAAAGCTTTTCCTGCTGATTGCTCACGAAACGCCTCAACACGTTTAACCACCATAGGGGCTTTAGGAAGAATACCGAAGTAATCTGGCAGTGCTTCGCGCATATCATCAATAGCTTTCGTGGCGTCATCTAAGTATTGCTGACGTCCGGCTTCGGTTGCTGGAAGATAAAATTGCTCATCTTCACGCATGAAAACGAAGAATTCTTGCAACGTACCCTCAAACTCCACCTTTTTCATAATGTCGCGCATAGCAGCATGGATACGCTCAACATTATCAAGGCCTATCTGATGCACTTCATCAGCGGTTAAATCGGTGGTAGTAAACCAGTTTAAGCGGTTTTGATACCACTTGTCGCCATCAGGCAAGCGCCATACACCGTCACCTTCAGGGGTAATGGTTTTCTGATGTTCTAATTCTTGTATAAAGTCTTTGTAAGCCGGCATTACTGACGTGACTAGCGCGGCTTTTGCTTCACCAAGTAGGGTGGTTTTCTCTACATCATCAAGCTCAAGGCTATCTACCTTGGCGTTGAAGTCTTCCCAAATGGTTGAAGGTGTATCACTGGTATCAAAGGGCGCGCCAGTAACTACATTTTGTGATGCAGCAATCATTTGCTCATAAGCCCAAGCTGGGGGAAATACGCCTGCTTGCTCACGTAGCTTCATCTGCTCGATAACTTGTTTGAAATACTCGCTCACATTGTCTAAACGGCTAATGTAGGCTTGGGCGTCTTCTTTGCTTTTTACACCATGAATATTAATTAAGAAACTAGGCACTTGGGTATGGGCGGCACGAAATTGGTGTACTACATAGCTGTGATGACGAAATTCATCGTTAGCTAGATCTCTTTCAATACCCAATTTATACAAACGAAGGCTTAATTTTTCTTGCTCGCTCAGCTTAGTCGTATCGAAACTTTCAATAGTTTCAAGGCGATTTTTTGCTTTGGCAATGTCTTTTTCTTTTTGCTCTTCTGAAACATCATTCCACTTATCATAGTCCCACTTAATGCCTAGGTAGCTTTGAAACATAGGCGAGCTTTTAAGATCTTCTTCGAAAGTGCGTTCAAAAAAAGCATTAACTCGTGCTGAATCAGTTTGGCTTTCAGTTTCTACTGCTGGCGGCGGTTGTTGAGTGGTTTGGCTTGTTTCAGGTGCGGGTGAACAAGCCATTAGCCCAAGCATTGCAATAGCAATGGGGGATAACGTGAGTAGTGGTGCTTTCATGAATTCTCCTGGTTAGGTGGTCGCGGTAGTATTGCTACCGTCTAATTTTTAGCTTTATCTTTAAATTCGTACCCCTGGCACGAGTTAATGCTTCTTTTTCAAGTTACTCGTGCCAAGCAGTCCAAGTAAAGCGCCTTTCCTTTGCGCAGTATCTAGGTAGAGGGGTACAAATTAGTTAATGTATTTTTACCAGACTTCTTGTTTTTTAACCAAGCATCTCTGGCGTTTTTAATCGCGCTTTGCATTGATTCAGATTTCCAATCACTTTTTGACTGGCTAAACCGTGTTTGCTGCAATGCATTCAAATGAAGCTGGATCTCGCTAGTTGCGTCGTGGTCAGACGGATTTATAAACCCTTTGTGGTGGGGATATAAACACTTCAACCAAGTTTGTAATGCTGGAGCAATTGCCGCTGTATTACTCGCTTTTACTGACGCCATTAATGATTTAAAGGCCGCCGTTTCATCACCCGAATTCGCTACTAAAACAGTATTGGCGGAAGTCGCCGTATAATTTGGTTTTTGCTTTCTTTGGATTAGATAAGTCACTACCCAACCGATTACCGTGAGGGCCCAAAGCCCTGCAAATAGCCAAGTTAAGTAATGGGGAGCTTGTGCTTCACTGCTATTAGCTAATCCACTTTTTGGTTCACTATTTAGCTCGCTACCATTTTCATTTTGGCCGGGTTGATTAGCAAGCACTGAAGTCGCGCTATTAGCCCCTTGATTGTCGAAAACTGGCTGAGTGGGCGACGTGGCAGCTGTAGCTGGTTGAACAGTGACCGTGCGGGCTGGGATAGTCGCATACTCTGTCTGCTCGGTTAAGGTATTAAACCAAGGGATAGTCACTTCCGGTAATACAAAGCTGCCTGCTTGGGTTGGAATTACCGCAAGAGAACTCTTACGCTGTGCAATCAAGGTGCTGTCTTTTTCTACCGTGGTGGTAGAGGATTGATCTGGATACAACTTAAAGTGAGGAGGATAGAACTCTGGTATTTCTGGTAACTGTTCTTCCACTACACCTAGTGCGGTTAGCGTTACCACGCGAGTGATCGGCTCTCCAACTACAAAGGCGTCACCTTGAGGCCATTCTTCATCAACCCGCGCCATTTCAGAGGGTAACCATGGGTAGTCAATACCAGCAGGGATGGGTTTAATATTTACCGTAATATCGGGCCCAACACGATTAACTTGCTGAGTTCTATTAAATAACCCGAAACGCTGGTTGGTATTTGCAGCAGCAACTTCGGCAGTAAAAACCGGGCCTTTAATGGTAAATTCGCCAGACGCTTGAGGCACAATGGCAAATTGGCGTTCAATAATTTGGTAACGTCGACCATTTACAATATCGGTATATTGCTTATCGTCACCTAACTGCTTTATTTCTGCATTTTGCATGGTGGGCGATTGCAAGCTGCCGCGCTCGATATTCGTCGCAAGATGCAGCTTTATGGTGTAAAAAAGTTGTTGGTTTAAGTAAGCTTCTTTTAAATCAATATCAGTAGTCACGAAGTAATCGCGGGCGACGTTCTCAGATTGTTGAACGGGAATAACATTCACCGACATTGGCGCAGATTGCTTACCTTCTATGCTAATAGCAGGAATGGTGAAGGTACCTTCTTTACGCGGAAACAAGGTGGTAGTCCAGGTGGTGGTTTTCTTGGTATCGAAGTTCACAATAGATGTTTGACTGCTCACCGACGTTCTGCCAACAACGAAGTCTTTTAGTAATATTGAACTATCAAAAGACTCACGGTCTGCGCCACCATTAGCCACAACGGTTAACCGAATAGCCTCATCAAGCATGACCGGATTTTTATCTATGGTGGCTTCAACTGAAGTCACATCTGCCAGCACAACCATGCTGCGTAAAAGTAAGAAAAGGGTTGTAGTGAATAAAATTGCTTTCATCTACCAATCACTCCGATTTGAAGGCATGCGTTGTCTTTGGCGCTTTTGCGCTTCTAATTGCATTTTTCGTTTTAGTAAGAACGCGGGGTCATCTGGTACTCTGCGCATTAAATTTTCAAGACGTTGCTGTTGTTCTTTTTCAGCATCTGTCATCTCGCCAGCTTGCGCCATGGCGGCATCACTTTCTTGCTGGGCTTCATCAGTACCTTCTTCATTCCCAGTATTTTGCGGGGCACCTGCGTCTTCTTTATCGTTTTCTTCACCGTTGGCACCATCTTGCGCATCCGACGCATTTTGGTTCTGGCTATCATCTTGTTCACCCCCTTCATTTTGTGAAGACTGGGGATCACTTTGACTGGCATTTTCATCGTTAGCATTCTGGTTATCAGATGCGTTCTGCTCACCATTTTCTTCAGATGTATTTTCACTGTTTGAACCATCATTATTTTGGCTATCTTGATTACTATTGTCGCTACCTTCTTGATTTTCACCTTCGCCAGAATCTTGTTGGTTTTCACTGTCATTTGATTGCTGGTTTTCTTGGTTTTGCTGTTCCTGTTCTTCTTGCTGCTGTTTCAATTGTTCCAATAAGGCTTTATTTGCTGCAGCATCTTGATAGTTAGGGTCTTGCTTTAGTACTTCATCATATTTGGCGATGGCTTCATCTAGCTTGCCTAAACGAGCCAGTGTATTGCCTTGGTTATACAAACCTTCAATACCACCTTGTTGTTGATAAGCGGCCAGTGCTTGTTCGTAGTCACCAGCCTTGTAATGCGCCGCACCTCGCCAAGCAGGGTCTTCAAATGTAGTCGCGGCTTGATCAAAGGCCTTATCTGAGTAGTTTGCCAAGCCTTCTTGATTGGCATTTAAAAATGGCTTTTTCCACCAAGATACAGAGGAGGACGTCGAACTCTCTGACGGCGTCTCTTGGGTAACAGATTGCGCCATCACTGATTCACTGCTCATCGGCATATAGATAGCCGCTATAACAGCAAACACTAATCCGCGCCTAAATCCAAGCGCCATTAGCGGAAGCAGAGCCAATAAAAGGTAGGGGCCAAACTCGCGCCATTGGTCGCCTTCTGCATTACTCGCATCTTCCTCTGATTCACCGTCTCTATCGAGTAACGACAAGGAAGCGAGTGAAGTAATATCGTCATCATTGGTGGTAATTTCACTAAATTTACCGCCGCTAGCACGGACAACTGCATTTACTGCACTGCTATTAAGTTTAGGTATCACAATAGCGCCACTTCTATCTTTTAGTAATTCACCAGTTATTTGCCTGATAGGAGCACCGTCATCTGTTCCTACAGCAAGAGCGTTCAACGTAAAAGGCATGTCAGCAACGTATTCTTGTAGTTCTTGTTGTTGGCGTAAATCGACACCATCGGTTATCCAGTAAATCATACCTTTACTGTAACCCGCGTTCGTTAACAACTCAGCAGCGGTTTCAACACCTAACAATGGGTCGCTGCCAGGGACAGGCATAATTTCGGGTGACAAACTGGGTAAGAGTGTCGTTATGTTAGCGGCATCTTGGGTAAGCGGGCTCACTACAAATGCATCACCCGCATAAGCCACCAAACCCATTTCGCCTTCACCTATTTGGTTTACAAGATCAATGGCTTTGTATTTGGCTCGAGTAAGTCGGTCTGGGGTAATGTCAGTAGCGCGCATCGACAACGACATGTCCATCACTATGACATGGCCCATTTTCAGTTGATAAACCGGTTGGGGAAGGCGCTCCCATGTGGGCCCAGCTAGGGCAACAACACCAAGCAACCATCCTAATGCAAGCAACCAGAATGGAGGCTTCTGCCCTTTCGTAAATTTCCCTACCACCATATGCTGATATAAATGTGAGGGAATAACCGATTGCCAGCCCGACTTTTTCGACGTATTTCGCTTAAGGGCTATATAAAGAATAAGTGCGGGTATCAGCGCTATAAACCACTCAGGTCGCAAAAAGTGGAAATTGGTAATAAAGTCTTCCATTACACACTTTCCTTTTTGTCGCTCAATGGAACGTGAGACCGTGACAGTGATTTAAACAATGTACTTCCAATCATTATCAATGCCCATAAGGCAGATAAAGCAAAGGCTACCGCCAATGGAAAGTAGAAGAGGGCTGTTAGCGGCCGCATTTTTCTCGCTTCACCTTGTATAGGTTCTAGTGCGTCTAACTTTGCGTAAATGGCTTCTAGCTCTTTTACATCTCTAGCGCGGAAGTATTGTCCACCGGTAGAAGTAGCAAGGTCACTTAGCATGTCTTCGTCTAGCTCTTGAGAAGGATTCACCTGTCGACTACCAAAGAAACTCTGAATAAGCATTTTATCTGCGCCTACGCCAATAGTGTAAACCTTCACTTTTTTATTTACTGCCAACTCTTTTGCTTGCTCAGGGGTAATGAAACCTGCGGTATTTTGTCCATCGGTAAGCAAAATGAGCACGTTGTTTGATTCATCTTTTGCATCAAACCGTTTAACCGCTAAGCCAATGGCATCACCAATTGCAGTTTGTTCTCCCACCAAACCAATCACAGATTCGCTTAGTAAAGTAGAAACCGTATCTCTGTCATAGGTGAGTGGTGCTTGAAGATAAGCGGTATCGGCAAACAATATTAAGCCTAAACGGTCACCCACGCGGCGCTGGATAAAATCGTACAGCACAGACTTTGTCATGGTCAGTCGATTCACTTGTCTGCCATTTAATTCCATGTCGTCAATTTTCATACTGCCGGATAAATCTACCGCCAACATCATCTCTCGGCCTTCACTTGGAATGCTGATTGGCTCACCTAGCCACTGAGGCCGGGCTGCTGCAATAACCACGCAGAGCCAAATTAGCGATGCAATTAGGACCGGAATTTTGCTGCTTTTAAGCGGTGAGGGAGTGTCTTGAATACCCGGTCTTAACGCAGGCACCTGTAAGGCAGCCATCACATGTTGCGGCTTCGCTGGCATTAAGTATCGAACAAGTAGAGGGAGGGGGAGTAGGAACAAAGCCCACCACCATGCGAAATCAAGCATGGGTTGCCTCCTGACTTTTTTGCTGATCAAGCGGTGAAGGTTTTTGTGAAGCCTGCTTTCTCTTACTTTTCGAAGGGGAGGTCACTTTAAAGTGCTTCACCCACGCGTTGGCTGCTTTACTGCATTCATCAAAATGTTTGTTATCGCATTTGGGCGCGTACTGCTGCGAATGCAGTGTTGATAATGAATCGCTCATAGTATTTTTGTGTCTGTCTGGCAGCGTTTTCAATAGAAACTCATGCCAACTGTTTCCGTAAAGCCCTGCTACTTCTTGTGGTTTGAAATAGGTCACGGCGGTACGTTTTAGTACGTTGTTGATTTGCATAGGCCAGTTTTCATCTGCCGATGAGATACTTCCGAGCAGTTTTAGTGCATCGCGACGGGGCTTATTGAATTTATGCTTTTTGACAAGATAGGCAATGAGGCTTATCGCACCAGCTAAGAATAACGCAATTAAGCACCACCAGCCCCAGTCCAGAGGCCAAACGTCTACATTGTTTGGAACATGTATATCTTTAAGCTGTGCAAGAGGATCGGTTTGCGGCATACCTTGGGCTGTTTGCATCAAAAGCGCTCCTGTTGCATGCCTTGAATTTGGGTATCAAGAGGCAGTCCCGCAGAAATGTGGTAGCGAGAAATATTTGCTTGTTTAAGTGATTGTTCCATTGCACTGTTTTGTTGTTCACGCCAACGTTGATAGGTGTCTTCTTCTTTTCTATCGCCTAATAACCATCGTTGTTGATTAATGCCATCAGAAACACTTACCCGTTGAATGGAGCGTGTTTGGGGCAAGGTATGTTCAATAGGATCGTCAACTATAATTGCTCTCACTTCACAATGGCGTGAAAGCTGACTTAAGTGTTGCTGGGCTGCACTACCTAAATGCTGAAAATCAGAAAGTAGATACACGAGGCTACCTGGGCGAGCTAAACGACGAAGTCGAGCACATGCGTCTGCAAAAGCTTGAGTATCGGCCTCAGTGCTCGCCAGTTGCTCATGGCTGGTGGCATGCAAATCCATCAACTCGTGACAAATGTGCAAAACAGCCCGCTTACGAGCAAGGGGTTTCACTTCTTTGTGCTGTTTTTGGTTAAACAGCAACGCGCCTACTTTATCGCCATGGGCTGCTGCAGACCAACTTATCAGTGAACAGATGTGAGCAACCTGCATAGATTTAGTCAGTAACCGTGTTCCGAACATCATTGATGGCGAAAAGTCGCAAAACAAAAATACGGGGCGTTCTCGCTCTTCACGATATATTTTAGTGTGGGTTTTACCGGTACGGGCGGTAACGCGCCAATCGATTGCTCGAATGTCGTCGCCTGGTTGGTAGTGCCTAGCTTCGTCAAACTCCATGCCTCGACCTTTATGCTTGGTCAAATAGCTACCGGCAAGACGGGCTTGAGGAGAACGCTTAGGCGCAAGGCTAAATAGCTTCGCTAACTGCTGATAACGCAATAGTTCAGCAGTAGACAAATTAACACCGTTGGTTTGCAGTAACGCTAACTGCGAATGAACATCACTCATCGTTTATGGAACAGCAACAGTAGCAACAATCTGGTTCAGTACATCGTTCATGGTAATGCCTTGCGCTTCTGCGTGATAAGACAAAATAATACGATGACGAAGTACGTTATGTACAACCGCTTGAATATCATCAGGGCCAACAAAATCTCGTCCACTTAACCAAGCGTGTGCACGTGCGCAACGGTCTAAGCTGATGGTAGCGCGAGGGCTAGTACCCATGGCGATCCACTCAGCAAGGTTGGCGTCAAACTTAGCGGGTTGTCTGGTGGCCATAACCAATTGCACCAAATATTGCTCAAGCTCAGGCGCCATATGAAGCGCGAGCGCTTCTTTACGTGAAGAGAATATATCTTGCTGAGTTAATTTAGGCGGTGTTACTGGCGGTACTGATAGTGCTTCACCACGGGTTAATCGCAAAATTTCTAACTCTGTTTCTGCGTCTGGGTAATCAATATCAACGTGCATTAAGAAGCGATCGAGCTGTGCTTCTGGTAATGGGTACGTGCCTTCTTGTTCAAGCGGATTCTGTGTAGCCATAACCAAGAACAATGGTGGAAGCGGGTAGGTCTTACTACCAACCGTTATTTGGCGCTCAGCCATGGCTTCTAACAGCGCTGATTGAACTTTAGCAGGTGCACGGTTAATTTCATCGGCCAGAACTAAGTTATGAAATAGTGGGCCTTTTTGAAAAACAAATTCACCCGTTTCAGGGCGGTAGATATCCGTGCCGGTTAAATCAGCAGGTAATAAATCTGGGGTAAATTGAACGCGATGAAAGTCGCCGTCGATACCATTGGCAAGCGCGTTGATTGCTCGTGTTTTAGCTAAACCTGGAGGCCCTTCTACTAATAGGTGACCATCGGCTAAAAGCGCAATAAGAAGGCTTTTCGTAAGTGCACTTTGACCAATAATTTGCTGATCTAAATACTTCTGCAGTTGCTGAAATTGTTCCGCTGCCATAATGCAATTATTCCGTTGAAATTCTAGTTATCAGGAAAAGTAAACCAATTAACTCGCCCAAATGTGTGTCGCGAGTAGATAAATTGGCATAAAACAGACTATGTTTTTCTTATATGGTTCCCTTGTCGTCTAGTTCAAGTCGTTAAAAACATCTAATTTTCAGATAGGCGACGCTTATTCGAAACAAATAGGCTGAAAACTGTTCGTGAACGTTGATAATTTGCTATTTTGTTCATTGTTTGTAAAAATTGGGTTTATTACAGGTCAGACCACTTATTTCACGTGGTCATTATTTTAGGTGCATTATGTCAACAAGACAATCTGTTACTACCCGCGAGGGTGATCGCATCGCCATTGTGGCGGGGTTACGTACTCCGTTTGCAAAAATGGCGACATATTTTCACGGCGTTCCCGCTGTCGATTTAGGTAAAATGGTCGTTAACGAACTGCTCGTACGCCATGGTATACAAAAAGAATGGGTTGATCAGGTTGTCTACGGTCAAGTTGTTCAAATGCCTGAAGCCCCAAATATTGCCCGTGAAATTGTATTGGGTACTGGCATGAACGTGCACACAGACGCCTACAGCGTATCTCGCGCATGTGCCACTAGTTTCCAGTCCACTGTGAATATTGCCGAAAGTATGATGGCTGGCCACGTTCAGGTAGGTATTGCTGGTGGTGCTGACTCTACGTCTGTATCGCCAATTGGTGTATCTAAAAACCTAGCTCGCGCATTGGTGGATCTTCAAAAAACCAAAACCTTGGGTCAGAAGTTTAATATCTTTAAGCGTTTAGGCCTTAAAGATCTGGCCCCTGTGCCGCCAGCCGTTGCAGAATACTCAACTGGTTTATCTATGGGACAAACTGCTGAGCAAATGGCGAAATCGCACCATATCTCACGTGAAGAACAAGATGCACTAGCGCATCGTTCACACAGTTTTGCGGCGCAAAGCTGGGAAGAAGGTAAGCTAGATAGTGAAGTGATGACCGCTTATGCAGAACCGTATAAAGGCGCGTTATCTCGAGATAATAACGTACGTTTCGATTCAAAGCTTGAAGGCTACGCAAAACTTCGTCCTGTTTTTGATAAAAAATACGGTACGGTAACGGCAGCTAACGCCACCCCACTAACTGATGGTGCTTCAGCCGTTATTATGATGACTGAAAGCCGTGCGAAAGAGCTGGGTTATAAGCCATTAGGTTACCTAAAAAGTTACGCATTCTCTGCCATCGACGTTTGGGAAGACATGTTAATGGGGCCTTCTTACGCTACCCCAATCGCACTAGACCGTGCAGGCATGACATTAAATGATATTACGCTTATCGAAATGCACGAAGCCTTTGCGGCGCAAACCCTTTCTAATGTGAAGATGTTTGCCAGCGATAAATTTGCCCAAGAAAAACTTGGCCGCGCGAAAGCGACCGGTGAAATTGATATGGACAAATTTAACGTAATGGGAAGTTCTATTGCTTATGGTCACCCGTTTGCGGCGACAGGTACGCGAATGATTACTCAAATGCTTAACGAGCTTAATCGCCGAGGTGGTGGTACTGGTCTACTAACCGCTTGTGCAGCGGGTGGTTTAGGTGCAGCTATGATTGTGGAGACAGAATAATATGAGTCAGGACACAACAATGACAAATGACGTTCAAGCAACATCAGGTGCCTTTACGTTAACTAAACAAGACAATGGCGTAGCCATACTCACCATGGATGTACCAGGTGAGTCTATGAATACGCTAAAAGCAGCTTTTGGCGATGAAATATCTGCCATGCTGGATGACATTGATGCAGATACCAGTATTAAAGGTGTTGTGCTAACGAGTGGCAAAGCAAACTCGTTTGTAGCCGGTGCCGATATTAGCATGCTTGCGGAATGTAATACCGCAGAAGACGCCACAACGATTGCAGCAGGCGGCCAAGCTATTTTTGACCGTATCGAGCGCATGAAAGCAACTTTTGTTGCCGCCATAAATGGCCCTGCGCTTGGTGGTGGTTTAGAGCTTGCCCTAGCATGTCATTATCGAATTTGTACCGATTCACCAAGCACTCAGGTGGGTTTGCCTGAAGTTCAGCTTGGCTTATTGCCTGGCAGTGGTGGTACACAACGATTACCTCGTTTAATTGGTATACAGCAAGCCATGAAAATGATGCTTACTGGTGCGCCAGCCCGCGCGAAGCAAGCTAAAAAGTACGGCATTGTTGATGATGTTGTACCGCAAAGCGTGTTGCTTAACGTGGCTGAACAGTTTGCCCTTAAGCGCAAGCCTGAGCGTGAAGCGCCGCAAAAAAGCGTAATGGACAAAATGCTTGAAAATACCGGCCCAGGCCGCGGCATGATGTTCAAAAAAGCGCGCGAAGCGACGTTTGCAAAAACTAAAGGTAACTATCCTGCGCCAGGTTACATCATTGATGTTATCGAAACTGGCATGCGCGATGGCATTGAAGCTGGCCTCAAAGCCGAAGCTGAAGCATTCGGAAAGTTGGTGATGACGCCAGAATCTTTCCAATTACGTCAAATTTTCTTCGCGACTACCGACATGAAAAAAGAAAATGGTATTGAAGGTGTAGCGCCACAGAAGATGGAAAAAGTTGGCGTACTAGGCGGCGGATTAATGGGCGGCGGTATTGCATTCGTAACCTCTACCAAAGCTGGCGTGCCTGTGCGTATTAAAGATGTTCGCCCTGAAGGCATTGCTAACGCAATGAAATACAGCTACGACATTTTAAATAAGAAAGTGAAAAAGCGCTTCATGCGTAGTAGCGAAATGCAAAAGCAACTGTCGCTTATCACTGGCACCTTAGACTATAGCGGCTATCAAGATACCGATATTGTAGTTGAAGCGGTATTTGAAGATTTAGATCTTAAGCAAAAAATGGTCGCGGATATTGAAGAAAATTGCAAAGAGAACACCATCTTTGCCTCTAACACTTCTTCTATTCCAATTACCCAAATTGCTGCCAAAGCGGCTCGTCCTGAAAACGTGATTGGCCTTCACTACTTTTCACCTGTAGATAAAATGCCATTGGCGGAAGTTATCGCTCATGAAACTACGTCGGATCAAGTTATTTCATCTACTGTTGAATTTGCGAAAAAGCAGGGTAAAACACCCGTCGTTGTTAAAGATGGCGCAGGCTTCTACGTTAACCGCATTTTAGCGCCTTACATGAATGAAGCGGCTAGCTTAATTCTTGCTGGTGAGCCTATCGAGCATATCGATAAGTCTCTCGTTAAGTTTGGCTTCCCTGTAGGTCCTGTGAAGTTGCTTGATGAGGTTGGTATTGATGTTGGTACTAAGATCATTCCTTTCCTAGTAGAAGCCTTTGGAGAGCGTTTTACGGCGCCATCTGCTTTCGATAAAGTACTGGCTGATGGTCGTAAAGGTAAAAAGAACCAAAAAGGTTTTTACAGCTACGAAGGCAAGAAGCCAGGTAAAGAAGTGGATGAAAGTATCTACTCACTTCTAGGCTTAACACCGTCAACTAAATTGAGTGAAAAAGAAGTGGCTGAACGCTGCGTGCTTATGATGCTTAATGAAGCCGCTCGCTGTTTAGATGAGAGTGTTATTCGCAATGCCCGTGATGGTGACATTGGTGCTATCTTTGGCATCGGATTCCCACCGTTCCTAGGTGGTCCTTTCCGTTACATGGACACGTTGGGAATTAAACATGTTGTTGAGCGTTTGAATCATTACGCTAGCACCGTGGGTGATAAATTCGCACCTGCAGATGTATTGGTGAAAATGGCTGAAGAGAACAGCACCTTTTACTAATATGTAAGCGATAGATAAATAGCCGGGCTCCTGAAAAATTAAGGGTTCCCGGCTTTTTTGTATGTAATGATTAATTTTGCTGGTTTACTAGTCAATTTTCAGTACAATCCCGCAGTTTAAAAAATCCCAGTCAAAATTTTGGCGTTGTATTTAAAAGAGTTTTTAATTCTCTTAAATGATGGGCGAAGTAGGAGTGCTTTTTGTTTGTTTTAATTTCGATAAGCCTATTAAGTAGTGTTTTCTTTTATGTTGAGGCTGTGAAGTGGGGAATGAATGCTAAGTATTGGGCAGCGCTTGCGTTAGTGATAGGGCCTTTTGTATTCCCTTTGTTCGGTATTGCCAGACATATACATTGGCGCAGGGCTGTGGGGTTTAATAATCTAATGGTAGAAGCTTAAACAGCTACAGAAAGGCTATAGAAGCCCAGTTATGTTTGAAGCGCTTAAAGCCTTTGAAGCTTTTAAAGCAAGAATAACCCCTTCCTATCCCTCGTTAAGCCTATGCATTCGGCGCAAAGCTGAATTTCAGGTATAAAAAAAGAGAGTCTATGCTCTCTTTTTTGGAATTCTTCGAGGCTATTATAAGCCTACACCATAGCCATTACCACTTTTAGGGCGGTAGTTTTGAGGTTGGGTTACAGACTCTTTTTGCTGCTCAGGGGCTTGCTTAGCGCCTTCTTGGTTATCAGCAGCAACAGGGGTAGCGGTAGATAGTACTAATGCAACAGCATACTCTTTTAACATTTTAATATTCCTCTGATTTTTTTATTTTAAGAACGAACAAACAAAACCGATAGAAAGGATGTTTACCGGTTACAGAAGATATTGCGAGAGATGTGCCAACTTTTTAAGTTGTTGATTTTAATGGTTTAAAATTGTTTTTGGTGCATTTTTTGACACTTGAATTAGTCAAAAGTAGTAAGCGCCAAAAAATAGTCAGATGTTTGAATGGCCGAGCAGGTTGTGAAGTTTTTGATTTTCGGTAAGTAATTTTTCAAAACGCTCAGCATTAAGCGGGCGGCTGTATAAAAAGCCCTGTAGCATTTCGCAATCATAGCGACGTAAAATATTAAGCTGCTCTTCTTCCTCAACCCCTTCAGCCACTACTTTTAAGCCTAGGTTGTGGGCGATATTAATTATTGCTGCTGCCATATGACGGTCTACGCTACTTTTAGCGATATCGTCAATAAAGGCCTTATCTATTTTAAGCGTATTGAGTGGGAATCGCTTCAGATAGGCCAAGGAAGAGTACCCAGTACCAAAATCATCAAGGGCAAGGTGTATACCGCGCTCTCTCAGGCGGCTCATCATCCGAAGACCATTTTCAGGGTCTTCCATTAAAGTCCCTTCGGTAATTTCACACTCTAAATGAAGTGGGGATAGGCCAACTTCACTTAAAATACGGTTAATTCTGTCGTCTAAATCTGGAAGTTCGAATTGCTTAACAGAGATATTCACGGCTACGCGACCGGTAAATAAGCCTTGAGAGACCCAGCGTTTGGTATCTATACAGGCTTTACGTAATACCTGTTCACCAATTTCGATGATCTGACCTGTTTGCTCAGCAAGGGGAATAAATTGCCCAGGACTCACTATGCCTTTCTGAGGGTGTTCAAAGCGCACTAACGCTTCCATACTCACCAGTTTACCAGAAGCGATATCAACTTTTGGTTGGTAGTAAACCGTAAATAAGTCGTCTTTAATACCTTGGCGAATTAAGTTTTCGATTTGCAACTGACGAACTGCATTTTGGTTCATTTCACCGCTGAAGAATTGATAGCTATTACCACCATTATTTTTTGCAAAGTACATGGCGGTGTCGGCATTTTTTAGCATCTCTTGTGGCGTATTACCGTCGTCAGGGAAAAAAGCTATCCCTAGGCTTGCGCCCAACACAAACTCTTGCTTATTGATAATGAACGGGCGAGCAAGGGTATCGAGTAAGTTTTGTGCATAATGGGTGACAGTATGAATATCTGCACTATCTTCCATTAAGACACTGAACTCATCGCCACCAAGTCGGTAACATGTAGCATTTTTACCCGTAATACGTTGTAGGCGTTTGGCAATTTGTTTAATTAAGATGTCGCCAGTTTGGTGGCCTAGCGAGTCATTTATCTTCTTGAAGTTGTCCATGTCTAAACACAGCAAAGTGTGAGGAGCCCCTTTACGGACTAAGTTCTGATGACTTGCTTGGTAGAACGAGCGGTTAGGAAGCTCAGTGAGTGGGTCGATATTAGCCAGTTTAAGTAATTCTTTTTCGGTACTCTTACGTGAGGTGATGTCGCTAAATACACCCACGAAATGACTTATCTTTCCGTCGTCATCGTGTACTGCATCTATGTTTAGTTCCATTTCGTAACGTTCACCATTAACGCGAACTGATTCTACTTCACCCGACCAATTACCTTTGGTTTTCAGTGTCTTTTTAATCTCTTCTGTAAACGCATCGGGATACAAATGGAAATGCAGGTAGCTCGCAAGGGCTTGTTCTCTAGTTTCACCTGTATAGCTACAGTAAGCGTTATTCACTGAAATAAATTTGAACTGGGTGGTAGTAATGAAAACACCCTCAGAGATATTTTCAATTGAGCGCTTAAACAGGTTTAGCTGTTCTTCGGCTTCTTTTAGGTGGTTAATATTCTTCAAGGTTCCGGTCATTCGAACCGGCTGCTGGTTATGATCCCGTTCAACCACTTTTCCGCGATCTAGTAACCATATCCATTGGTTTTTAAAAGTTTTAGCGCGATAGGCAAGCTCATAGAAGTCACTCTTGCCTTCTAAATGGCTGCGTAATGCATCTCTAACGCGACCAATATCATTAGGATGAATATTAGCGTCGTAGGCGCCCGTGGTTCTTATATCGTCTTGCGGGAAGTCTAACGTACCCCATGTGTTTGCTCGATATACTTGGCCTCGATATACGTCCCAATCCCATAGTTCGTCACCAGAGCTCCATAAAGTAAGTTTGAGTCGCTCTTCTGATTCACGTATGGAAAGTTGATTCGATTTACGTA
Organism: Alteromonas sp. CI.11.F.A3; assembly: GCF_032925565.1. Classification (NCBI taxonomy): domain Bacteria; kingdom Pseudomonadati; phylum Pseudomonadota; class Gammaproteobacteria; order Alteromonadales; family Alteromonadaceae; genus Alteromonas; species Alteromonas sp. CI.11.F.A3. The sequence goes on along the minus strand of NZ_CP136708.1, from coordinate 3,415,265 downwards.
ATTGGTACTGTCGAATGATAAAGGCCAAAACAATGGTAAGTATTAGTGCATAAAAAACTAATGCGACTGAATGCAACCAAGGGGGTCTGGATATTTTCAGCTCAAGAGTTCGACTATCTGACCAGCTTTTGCCTGATTCTCTGGCTTGAACTTCAAATAGATAATTACCGAACGAGATATTATTGAACTGAGCTTTTCTATTTTTGCTGTTGTAAACCCAAATATTATCTAAACCTTTCAGGCGGTATCGATAGTATACTTCATCGGGGTAGACGGGGTTGATAAGACCAAATGAAACGCTAAATCTCGACTCAAAGTACTCTAGTACTTTTACTTGATCATAAGTTATATTTTCTACTTTAGAGACGTTATTTTCGACTAGGCCATTTTCAGTGTTGAGTAGTTCTTGACCATTAAATTTGGGTTGGCCAAATACGCTGAACCCAAAAAGTTCTGGTGATAATGTTTTTACTTGATGGTCAAAGTTAGAGGATGATTTAGCAATTTTATTAAAGCCTTTATTACCACCGAAATAAATATCCCCCTCCGATGTCGCTAAAATCGCGCTTTCACCAAGGGAGTTAAATTCTAACTGTGCATTTGATATCGTTGTGACTTCTTGAAGAGAGGGGAGCTCAATCTGATGTACGCCTGCACTATCTGCATACCAGATAGAATCCATTATTCCTACAGAAGAGAAAATATATCCGTCACCACCATCTCTACTCTGTTTTTGAATAACTTCAAAAGTATTTTTGTTTAACTTTACGACGCCGTCTGAACGAGTAGTTAGCCATAGAGCATCCGATGTCTCATAAACGCTATAAACTAGTGAATTTATACCACTTTGTTTACCGAGCTCCTGTTCAACTTGATCGCTCTTAGCGCTGTATATTAGGACACCGTCTTTATGGCGAAGCCAAACTCGATTATTAGAATCTGTAAAGATCGGTAGGTGAAAAGTCGAATTAGACTCTACTCTTCGTTTTGTAACCAGTGACTCATAAGACTGATTGCTGGATTTTTTTAAATCAATTGAATACAGGCCATCTTCGTCTAACCACACCCAGAGAGAGTTTGTATCTTGGTGTATATAATCTATGAATTGCCCTTCAAAAAAATGATTAACGAGATGAAGGTTATTGCCTTCTCTTCTGTAAGCTAGAAGACCATCAGAGGAGGCTACCCAATAAGTATTATTTTGATCTACGGCTAAATCCCAGAAGGTTGTACTTTCTTGTGGTTTAGGATGTTTTGTTAAGTAAGAGAGCTTTCCTGTTACTTCATGTAAAGCGCCAACACCCCGGTTTTGAGATGCAAATAAAATTTCACCTTCAGAGTTTTGAGCTAAACCCCAAATCGTAGCTTCAATCGGCTTATCGGAATTGTTTTCTTTAAAACTGGGGTGAAATTTAACCTCAGAGTAATTTTTGTGGAATCGAAAGGCTCCTTGAAGTGTACCTAACCATACACCTCCAGTACCGTCTTTCTGAAGATTAAAGATAAGATTTTGATTTAATCCAGTTACATTTTCCGTGGATGCATCCACATGGGTTAGGCTAGATGTGGTAATTTTTGCCGGTGCGTCTATGTTTTCATGGACAATAAAGAGCCCTGCATCTGTTCCAATCCAAGCTGAATCAGAAACTCTCTCGATACTGAGTACATTTAAATCATGCTTTTTCGACAACAGTTCTTTATCAATAGAGCGAATTAAATTGCCCCTGTTTCCTAAAATGAAAACGCCTCTGTCAGTAGCCAACCAATAATTACCTTCGATGACAATAATGTCACGTAAAGCCCCAAATGAAATATCTATTCCCCATGGATTTACTTTATCCAAGTTATATATTTGATAGTCCGATTTATCAAAAATTTTAGCGCCAGCTTCATTCGAACCAATCCATATTTTAGAACTCTCATCAAATACAACCTTTATATTACTTGGCGCGTCAAAAGCTTTCGTAACGACTCTAACTTTTTCTTCATCTCTTGATAGTGAGTAAAGGAATTTTGAATCAGTAAAAAGTATATCGCCGTTTGTTGACTCGCTGATGGTGGTAATTAAATCAAGTTTTATGGCGGTGTTTTCACTAGAGAATGTTTTAAAATCATCTGTTTCAGGTTGGTATTTAGCCAATCCAGAATGTGTTGCTATCCAAAGTGTCCCCTCTGAATCAACTAATAATTTTTGAATAAAGCCGCTGGGAAGTGCATTAGGGTCTATATCAGAAGGGTGGTACTGTTTGATGTCATAGCCTGAATAACGATTCAAGCCATTCATTGTCGCAAGCCATATGTATCCCTTGTCGTCTTCGGCAATGTCGAGGACAACGGTACTAGATAACCCATCTCGATTATCTAACTCAGTAAATTGTAAATCAGCAACTTCTATGGCCGCCGCATCGGAGAAAATGACTCCGAGCAGTTGAAGCCATATGACTATAACTGAGTAAGCTAGGGTTGAGCGCACCTACACACCTTTGGCATTACGCCTTATCATTATAATTTATAGTTAGGCTGGCCGCGTCCCTAACAGCCAGAATAATAAATATGCCGAAATAACGCGGGCTCTACAAGCGATTTTTAGTTATAGGAGGGTGATGGTTCAATTGTTAACCATCTTTTGCTAGTAATAAGGAATTTGGGATTTAAACTCAGAAATTCCATTTATGGTTCTGTGCTTTGGCGTTTCTAGTTTTTCATACTTACCTTCTGCAAATAGAATCAACTCTCCGCAACGCTCTCGCTTGGCAAGTTGATGAGCGTAACTTTGTATATCTTCAAAACTCAACGCACTAATACACTCAGCAAGTTGTGTATTTCTGTTAAAGCTTAAATCTTGCGTACCTAAGCTTATCCATAGTCTTTGCGACTTCATCGACAAATTAAGGTCACGCTCTTCTAGTTGCTTTAATAAATTCTGTTTGATGGTAGACCAATAAAAACGATAAAACTCGATTTCTTCTAACTGCTGAAACAGAAATACGGTCATGGCATCAAGCAGCGTTTTGGCATTGTTATTAGGGCTTTGCACATAAAATGCCATCCCAGGGTGTTGATTGTGGGGAACATAGCCAGTTCCGACAATGTAGCCCAACTGCTGTTCTGTTCGAAGCGCATTGAAAAATGGTGCCGCCAACATTTGCTCTAACACCATACAAAGTGCAGTGTCGTGAAGGCCTGCAGTGGGGGCTTGTAAATACAGCACAACAGCCGCATCGTCGTGCTCACAACTGACTTGATGATAAAAAGCTTCGCCAACGGGTAGTTTTGATACCGCGCGAGACAAAGGTGCACCGCTGGTGTTATCACATTTACGATCAATAGTGTTTGCGAACTCCATTGCTTGCTTGCTGGCCCAATTGCCATGCACAAAGCTTTCTATGAAATAATCGTCAAATGCAGTGTCACGCACTTTAATCATATCTTCATAAGATGTGTTGGCTACGGCTTGCAGTAATTCTATTGGGGCTTGAGTATTACGCTGTATCAACACACTCAACCTAGAGAACAAGCGGTTAGTTGGTTTGTTTAACAATGAGTTCTGTAAATTCTGAAGCTGCATTTGTTTGTAATGCTGAAAATTAAACTCTGATGGTTTAAACGATAAGACCGCTTCTAGTAACTGCTCTGCTAATAACATCTGCTGATTGGTAAAGCCTCGGGTATGCAGTGTAAAGCCAGCTTGGTGGCCATAAATTCGATAATGCAGACCCGCAATTTCGGCGCGGTAATACTTGGCTTGCAGGTAGTCATTTAATGCACTTAACCAAATTCGCTTAGCAGCAACCGCGGTTAAAGAATCAGAAAAATGCACCATATCAAACGAGACATAAATGTCGCCCTTGGGGCTAAAAAACTGTTGGTCTTGCGCAAACCAAAAGCGCACACCGTCTTTATCAACCAGTTGTGTAGGGTTATCGAATCCTGTTTCGGGTAATACTAACGCATAGCTTTCCCCCAAATAGGGGTTCGGAGGGGGCAGTGATAATGCTTCAATCGTTATTGGTGACGCAAAGGCGTTCAATTGTTCTTCAGCAATAGGCTGAACACGGTATCTTGCATTGTAATATGCGCAGCTTCTGTCGGTTTCTACATCCGGAGAGATTACTTTTAATCGAATATTAAACGGCGTAAAGAACGACAAGGCCTCTTTCATAACTGCGCCATCGTAGCTACCAATACTCGTGCGAAGCTTTCTTAGTTGCTCCGGAGTGAATAAAAATTGATGCTGAGCAAATTCGCTAACCATCGTTAGCGGCTTAACGTTTTCTTCATATTCTAGTGCTAGTGCGGTAAGTTGTGCTTTCTCTTCGAATCGCCATGAATCATTAATAGAGAGCTTAACCAATTCTAAGTAACTAAATAGTGCCATTACCACATGGTGTTGGTTTGCTAACCCAAGCTCTGTTAGCTGAAAGCTAATATTGAAGTCTTTGAATTTGTCGCCTTCAATACCCGAACCAGCAATTAGATTTACCGCCCAGTTTTGGCTCTTTAAGTAGGCAAGTAAACTGCCTTCGCCTTCATCGCCAAGTAAATGACTAATATAATTTAGCGGTTTGGTATCGATATCGTTGTGAATACCAGGCAATGCAAAGGTTACTATCATTCGCCGCGCTGTTTGTAGCGGTTTGATATTAATTTGAATACCAAGCTGAGAAGAGGAATAAAGCGCAGGCCAAGAATCACTGGCTAACGCGCCAGCCTCAAAACTTGAAAAGCTCTGTGTTATCAACGCTTCTAACTGAGCAATGGGAACCGGACTTGAAATACACAAACACATATTGCGTCCACAATAATACTGTTTGTGCAGAGCTCTTAATGCCTCGCGAAGGCTGCTAACTTCGTGTTTTGAAAATATATCAGCATTGCCAACAGAAAATTTGGAGAAGGGGTGAGCAGGATTACACGTTTCTTTGTGAATTTGATAAAGCCGGCGTAAGTCGTCTTTAATTTTAAACTGAAACTCTGCATCAATGGATTTGATTTCATTTGTTAGCGCGGTTTCATTTAAGATGGGCTGGCGCAACATATCGGCAAAGGCCGGCAGGGTTTGGGCAATCGCAGAACCGTCACACTGATAATGATAATTCGCATATTCAGTGCCTGTCCACGCGTTAATATTACCGCCATGTTGCTCGATGAATCCATTGATACTATTTGGGTTTGGAAAATGTCGACTTCCCATAAAAAGCATGTGTTCTAGTAAATGGGCTAGCCCCTGACATTCGTTTGGATCGTAAAAATGACCCGCACGAACCGCCATAGAAACATAGGAGGTGCTGGATTGTGGCTCATGGCATAACATAACCCTTAGACCGTTAGGCAAGGTAAGATGGTATGCGTTATCAAACTTTTGAACGTTAGTCACATGATCTCATTGTAATAACTCAAGACAAAATTGTCAGGAAAACCACGAACTGCTCACAATCCCTGAAATGAAATAATACAGTTTAATAACCACTATTTAGGTTTTGTGCTATGCGTAATTAAAGCACTCTGTTATCGTAACTGCACTTAAAACATAGTATGCGTAATGTTATGTCAGGTCAAAGTAGCAACGACGACATTTTTTTATTTATCATGCGCCACGGAGAGGCAGAAGCACCGCGTTTGGATGACAAAAGTCGGCAGCTCACTCAAGTTGGTAGACAGCAATCGTCGGCCGCTACGCAGTGGTTGTGTGCGAATTATTGTCCTGATAACGCCGTGGATTTGGCGCTAATCAGCCCTTATCGCAGAACGCGTCAGACCCTTGATATGGTCTCCCTCGATATCGTCGCTGATAAAGTCGAAGTGAATGAAGATATTATTCCAGATGGTTCGGCGGAATTGGTTAGCGATTATTTATCGGCGCGCATTCACAGTGCTGTGAATTCTAAACAACCCCTCAAACGAATATTAGTGGTTAGCCACATGCCATTAGTCAGCTATTTGGTTGACGCATTGTGCCAGTCTTATACAACCAGTTTATTCGCTACAGCCTCCATTGCCGTCATTCGATACTCGCTCAGAACACAAAAAGGCACCTTGGTAACGCATTACCAAGGCTGAAGGTTTAAATGGCGATAAAAGGTCAATGCACGTGGTGTATCTGGCTTGAACAACCATGGTTACATTAGACTAAAGATTTATTTGTGAATTTTGCTTCAGAAGTTTTGTTTTTGACCGATAATAAATATTGAGAGTGTCAAAGTTTATTCGAAAGCAGGGTGGGGAATGACCAGCAAATCTATTCCTGAACTCCTCAAGCGTTCATTGCAGTCGCACATGGCGGAAGCAGATTTGCGCGAAGACGAGGAGATGCAGGACATTATTACAAAATTGTCTACGTTGTCTGACAAGGTTGCGGCTGCAAAAGCGCAAGTGCTTGCCAAACGTGCTCAAAAAGCAGTAGATAAAATCTAGTCTGAAGCGCCAGACTGGGGTGCGTTGAAGTACTCCGGCATAATGCGAACCGTTTTGATCATGTTTTCTGTAATATCCACAATCTCTAACGGGTAACCTGCCAATCGAACACTCACTTTGTTCTCTGGAATCTCTTCTAAATACTCTAGCAATAACCCATTCAATGTTTTCGGGCCTTCAGTAGGCAAGTTCCAATCCATTTCTTTGTTCAGGTCACGAATATTAGCACTGCCGTCTACCAATACAGAGCCATCTTGCTGAACGTGTGCTTCTTTACTGTGATCAGGCACCATGCTGGTGGTGAAGTCACCGATGATTTCTTCAAGAATATCCTCTAATGTAACCAAGCCCATAATATCGCCATACTCGTCGACAACGAGCGCGATACGTTCTTTTTCTGCTTGGAACTTATACATCAACGTATGTAATGGCGTAGATTCTGGCGTGTAGTATATTTCTCTTACCGCACGAAGCAGACTTGACTTAGTGAACTGATCTTTTGACAACAAGCGTAGTGCATCGCGCACATGTACGAACCCTACCGCATCATCAATGCTATCGCGGTAAAGTAACACACGGGTATGTTGAGCGTGAGTAAGGTGCTTCTGAATTCGCTTCCATTCATCGTTAATATCTATGGCAACAATTTCAGCTCTTGGCACCATAATATCTTCCGCTGTTACGCTCTCTAAATCCAAAATACTCACCAACATATCTTGGTGTTTTTTGGGAATAAGGCTTCCCGCTTCGTAAACAACGGTACGTAATTCTTCGCGACTTAAAGAGTCGTCATTGCCGTCTGCAGGGCTAATTTTAAGCAGCGCTAAAATGCCATTGGTGATGCCATTAATAAAAGCGACAAACGGGTAAAGAATGGTTAGCAAGGGTAATAATATTACTGAACTTGGGAAGGCCACTTTTTCAGGATAAAGTGCAGCTAATGTCTTTGGGGTGACTTCTGCGAAAATAAGCAAAATTAAAGTTAAGCCAAAGGTGGCTGCAAACAAGCCCCAGTAATCGCCAAACAAGCGAATACAAATTATTGTCGCTAACGATGAGGCGGCAATATTGACAAGGTTGTTACCTATTAAAATAAGACCTATTAGCCTGTCTGGGCGATCAAGAAGTTTTTGAACGCGTTGAGCTGATTTATTGCCTTCGTTTTGCAGGTGCTTAAGGCGATATCGGTTTATCGACATCATGCCTGTTTCAGAACTAGAGAAATACGCAGAAAGTAATATGAGTACGCCGAGCGCGATAAACAGCGTACTCGTAGATATGTCGTCCAACTATTGGGTTCCTATCATTTATTGATGTTCAAATACTATAATTTGAAATTGGGTCTACATGTGCAATATACGCAGCATACGCAAGGTGTGCACGTAAATTTGGTTAATTCATTTGGATAAATGGCGATTTATAGCAATATTTCTCGAACCAATTTACTACCGAAGTATGCAAGTGACAGTAAGATAACACCGAGTACTGTCATAAATATCACTTGTTTACCGCGCCATCCGCGAAGCTTTTGACCTACCAACAATATTAAATACACCACCAAAGCTGCACTTGATAGCACGGTTTTATGCGCATAAGTCTTATTAAACATATCGTCTAAGAAAACAAACCCGCTCAGTAACGACACCGATAACAAACAGGTACCCGCCAGCAAAAGTTTGAACAAAATACCTTCTACTAACATTAGCGGCGGCAAAGACGAATGGAGTAGCGTAGCGCCTTTTTGCTTTAATCGGTAAGTAATGTACGACATCTGCAAGGCATAGAGAAAGGCTATAACTAAAGTGCAGTAGGCAAATAAAGATAAGCTGATATGCACCACAAGCCCGGGTTGCAACTCTATATGCATAATATAGGACACAGGAATAAACCGCGAAGCTAATACCGATAAGCTAGCAAACCCAAATACTACCGGAAGCAAAATAAGATTAGGAATAGCGCGGGCAAAAATCAGCATGGCGGTGGTGATTATCCAGGCCACTAATGACAGCACATTGGTAATACTCATGTCTTGCCCTGGCGCCACCATAATAACGTTAAGCAGAAACGCAATGTGCGCGATAACACCTAAGCTAGCAATGCCTAGGCCTAAGCGTTTGTTTGGGCCTTCCTGATGTACAAATTTGCCAAGTAAAACAATAGCGGCCATAGCATAAAGTGCGGCGGCGGCAATGGCGAAAGCGGTGTTCATGATGTTTCCTGTAAAAAATGGTGTTAATCACCAATACTGGCGGTATTGATACTGGAAGTTGGGCTTAAATTCAACCATCTCCTTGTTTTTCTTTATGCAAGTACCATGTATTGGAGCAATCGAGTTCGTTTAATTTACTCGCATGCAAGCTTACGAGGTGAGACAATAACGACTTGAATTAGTTTAATGGTGGCTCATGGCAAGCTTGTATGCGTGAGTAGTAAATAAAGGATATAAATTTCCTTCACTAGACGGTACGTTAAGTTGCCCTTTTACGTTACAATAGGCGCATTACGTCTGAAATAAATAGAAGTTTCATACTATGTTTGAAAATTTATCAGAACGCTTAGGCCAGACATTACGAAATGTCAGTGGTAAGGGGCGTCTTACAGAAGACAACATTAAAGAAACGCTTCGCGAAGTGCGCATGGCGTTACTTGAAGCGGATGTTGCATTACCGGTTATTAAATCCTTCGTTGCACAAGTTAAAGAGCGTGCAGTTGGGACTGAAGTCACCAAGAGCCTCAAGCCTGGTCAAATCTTTATTAAGATTGTTCAGTCTGAGCTAGAAGCGGTGATGGGTGAAGCTAATGAAAAGCTAAACTTGGCCACTCAGCCTCCTGCGGTTATTTTAATGGCAGGCCTTCAAGGGGCGGGTAAAACCACCTCAGTGGCTAAACTTGCTAAATACCTAACTGAACGCGAAAAGAAAAAGGTTATGGTAGTAAGTGCCGATGTTTATCGCCCAGCGGCGATCAAACAATTGGAAACCCTTGCCAGCGAAGTGAATGTATCTTTTCACCCGTCAACTATTTTGCAAACGCCTATTCACATTGTTGAAGGGGCCATCGATGAAGCGAAGAAAAATTTCTTTGATGTACTGCTTGTAGATACCGCGGGTCGTTTGCATGTCGATAACGACATGATGGACGAGATTAAAGACTTACACGCTGCAGTGAAGCCCATTGAAACCTTATTCGTGGTAGATGCCATGACAGGTCAAGATGCGGCAAACACAGCAAAAGCTTTCAACGATGCACTACCATTAACCGGTGTTATCTTAACGAAAGCCGATGGTGATGCTAGAGGCGGTGCAGCTCTTTCGGTTCGTCATATTACAGGTAAACCTATTAAGTTTATCGGTATGGGCGAGAAAGTCGATGCATTAGAGCCTTTCCACCCAGAGCGTATCGCTTCTCGTATTTTAGGCATGGGTGATGTACTCAGCTTAATTGAAGAAGTAGAGCGTAAGGTAGACCGCAATAAAGCGGAAAAACTGGCCAAGAAAGTTCAAAAAGGCAAGGGCTTCGATCTGCAAGATTTCAAAGATCAGCTTGAGCAAATGAAGAACATGGGCGGCATGATGGGAATGATGGACAAACTGCCGGGTATGGGCGGTATGTCTGAAAAAATCAAAGAGCAAGCCAACGACAAGCAGTTCAATCAGATGGAAGCCATCATTAATTCGATGACCCCCGCTGAACGTTCTCGCCCTGATATTATCAAGGGATCTCGCAAACGTCGTATTGCTGCAGGTTCTGGCACCCAGATTCAAGATGTAAACCGTTTACTTAAGCAGTTTACTCAAATGCAAAAAATGATGAAAAAAATGTCTGGTGGCGGCATGAAGAAAATGATGCGCCAGATGAAAGGCATGATGCCTCCAGGTGGGCCGGGCGGTCCAGGTGGATTTGGTGGCGGCGGAGGCCCTGGTGGCTTCGGCGGCGGTGGTGGTATGTTCCCTCCAAGATAGCCTTTAAAATTGATGATATTGACTTGTCCTAGAATAAGTTGACACTTATTTCGGTTAAAACGCCCGATGTATTTCATCGGGCGTTTTGTATTTTAGAGCCATATGTGGCCGCCTGTCATTATAGATTGCTACGGATTCGGCGACCATCTTTCTCGCCTCCTCTAAATTACGAGGTTTTGTAAGCAAGTATTCGTTTTTCAGAATACCATTTATTCGCTCTGCAAGAGCATTTTGATAGCAGTCGTAACCATCTGTCATGGAGCATTGGACGTTATACTTGTTGTGGAGTTTTTGATACTCTTCAGAGCAATACTGTATGCCTCTATCAGAATGATGTACAAGCTTTTCATTTGTCGTTTTTTGTTTAAGTGCTAGTGTGAACGCCTTCTTAACTGATTCAGTTCTCATATTATCGTCAACCTGATAGCCCACAATCTTCCGTGAATAAGCATCAGTAATGAGACTTAGGTAACTCTCTCCACTTCGCGTCGGTAAGTATGTAATGTCCGCTACCCATAGCTGATTAGGCTTGTCTGCTTTAAAACCCGCTTTGATAAGGTTGGGATGACAACGGAACCGATGATGACTGTTCGTTGTTTTGTGATAGGCGCGCTTTGTCGGCACCAGTAGTCGTTTTTCTCTCAGTAAATTAAAGAGGTGGTCTCTGCCAATATTTATCTTCACCTTAGCAAGCAGATACTTAAGCTTCCGAGCTCCGATACGAGGCTGAGTCATTCGCTCCTGTCGGACAAATTGAATAACTCTATCCTCATGCGCTTCGCGCTTAAGGGAGCGAGCACAGTGTTGGTAGTAGGCTTGCCGAGATATGTTCAGGTAACGACAAGCTTTAGAAACGGAAACCCCGTATATCACTTTTTCCTGGATGACTTTCTTTTGCGCTTTTTTACAACGCTAACTCCATAGTCACTTTCAAGGACATTTACGACCGCTTCAAAGAAATCAGCTTTCATTTTCGTATCAGCAAGCTCTTTCTCCAACGCTTTAATTCGCTGTTCGGGAGTGAGTTCTGTTTTAGGTTTATCCACGACGTGGCCTCGCTTTAGAAACTTCGGTGTTCCATTCATCCAATCTAAACGACCATACTTACGAAGCCAAACTAAAACAGTTGAACACCCCTGGATTCCGTAGTGATCTTGCGCTTGTTTATATGTGAATTCGCCTTTTTCAACTTGGTCTACAACTGCCAGTTTAAAAGCGAGTGAATAATCACGTTGAGTTCTTTTACTATTTGGTTTCATTGCACTCTCCAAATTAAGTTTGAAAAGTGTCAACGCTATTTAGGATGGGTCATATTTAAGAGCCTCATTTAACGAAATGAGGCTTTTTTTATTTTCTTGCATCTAATTCTATAGGTGAGTCGTTTGGTTTAAGTGACAGGACGTAAGCAGTTTCACGCGTCTACTTAATCTGAGAGCACGTATAATGGAGTTACACTGCATGAAAATAGTAAAAACAACATCAAACACACTTAAATTAACGGCTATTTCTGTGGCGGTGGCCATGCTGTTATCTGGTTGTAATGGCGACAGCGGAAAAGATGGTATAGACGGCGTTGATGGTATGGATGGCGCCGATGGTAGCAATGGCGCACCAGGCTTGCCTCAAGGCCAATTTTTTATTGCCAATAACGGTGAGAGCAATAGTGGCACCGTTAGCTTGGTCGATCAAAACGCGAATACCCTTAACACCTTAACTACGGGGGCAAACGAAGGTATTGTTTACACCCAAACTGGTAGCTTAGTTCAGGCTGGAGACAGCGACACGCCCTTGTTACGCACTTTATGTTCGTTATCTAGCCGCACATCAGGCATGTATTCTACTAATACTGACACAGACATTAGTGGAGCAAATACAGGGTTAACTAACCCGAAAGGCATTGCATTTGCTAATAAGACCGGCATCATCTTCGCGGCCGACTTTACTGGTATGCGTATTAGTATTTTTGGTAGTCAAGCTGCCGGCGATGTGGCGCCGCTAGCGGAAATAGTAACCGCAGCCCAACCTTGGGATGTGGCATTTGATGAAGAGGCCGACAGGTTATTCGTGGCATTAACCGATGGCACCATAGCGGTATATGATGATGTGATAGCCTCCGAATTTGCCCCGACGGTGACTCGTACTATCGTGCCATCAGATAGTGATGGAAATCAGATTTCTGTAAACGCCCACGGTATCGTTTACGAGCCTATGTCAGACAGATTAGTGGTATCGGATGTTGGTGATGCTGCCGTAGCTGACGATGGTCAACTATTTGTGCTCGCCAGTGCAGCCACTGCCGATGGCGCTACCGTACCTACCAGAACTATTAGCGGTGTATCAACGGTATTAGGTAATCCAGTTGATATTGCACTTACCGGTTCTACCCTGCGCGTCGCCGAAAAATCCAATGACGCTATTCTTGTTTTCACCAACATATTTAGTGGTGAGAGTGGCGACATTGCCCCTGACCTTGTTACCTCTACCAGCAAACCTGAATCAATTGCTGAATTAACAGATGTTGAAATGCAAATGGACGCGTCTGACAATGGTCTGTCTACCATGCCCATCAAGGGAATTAGTGTAACCAGTAACCCTGGAACAGCTGGCGATACCACCGGCGGTGTTATGCACTATAGCGCCACGTTAAGCAGTGAATTAGCTAGCTTCGATAGCACTATTAGTATTGAGAGTGCAACTTATACCGCAGTGGGCGACGGGTATATTACCTTTGATGATACGGCAACCAGTACAGGTGGCATATTGGTAGTAAACCGTCTTAAAACTACCCGTGATGACGGCATGTACAATACGTCTTACGACCATGAAATTAGCGGTGATAGCACAGGGCTTGTTGCACCTAAAGGTATTGATGTTTCATCAAACGATAATCTTATTTTTGTTGCCGATATAGATGCCACCGCACCAGGTGTTCGTATCTTCTCAACATGTGCTGCAGGTAATGTTGCTCCGTTGCTTTCGCTGACGGCATTTAACGGCGCTAGCCCGTGGGATGTTGACTATGATGCAGCAACAGACCAAGCATTCTTAGCGCTGACTAACGGTACAGTGGCCGTATTTGAAGATGTGGTGCGTAAACTTAATAGCGGTATGGACACTATTGATGGTGAAGACCGATTAATTACGCCTGCAATGTCGGGAACGGCTGTTACCGCGCCTACGAATATTCATGGTATCGACTACGATGCGCAAAGCGATTCATTGGTCATTTCTGATGTGGGTAGTGCTGCTGATGCCACCGATGGAAAGCTTTATGTTATTCCAGGCGCTGGAAATGCAAGTGGCCTAACGGATATGTCGGTCTCTATCTCTGGTCCGTTAAGCCTGTTAGGCAACCCAGTCGATTTGATGCTTAGCAATGGGCATGTTTACGTGGCTGAAAAGTCGAACAATGCCGTACTGCGTTTTGATAATATTCTCAATCAAGCATCGGGAGATATGGCACCAAGCTATAGTGTTTCTTTCACCGCGCCAGAATCGGTATCTGTGCTATTGAACCAATAATATCGCTTCGTCTAGAGGGCGCGATAAAATAGTCATACTGCTTTATGAGTATTTAATTCGGTAAGCAGTAATTGGAAGGGGCTAGTTAATAGCCCCTTTTTTGCGCCTATAAATTATGCTTAAGGTAGGGGGCACTACAGGAGTAAATTTGTACGTTATAGGTAAGACAAGGCGCCAGAAGAAAGTAATATAAAAGTTATGTGAAAGATAAAGCATATAAATAACAGTCATCTATACTTAACGTAAGCTTCTGATAAACGAGCGAGTGCTTAGTTAAAATGAAGAACAAACATTATGTTATTAGACGAGACAATAATATTGTCATCATCCATGTAAAAGGTGCGTGGGACGCAATTATTACTGAAAATTTTAGTCAAGCATTTAAAAATACTGGTCGAATGATAAGCCACGCTCCATGGGCACATTTAGTTTATTTTGATGAGTGGGCGTTATCAACACCTGATGCTGAGCCTGTAATCAACGAAATGCTTGTATGGGCTGAAGCAAATAACATGACCCATACCGCGAGAGTCTATAAAGACAACGCATTAAAAACTTATCAACTTGACCGTATGATTGATTTAGAAAAACAAAAAGGGTCAACACGCCACTTTGAAACTGCATCAGAAGGGTTTGACTGGTTGGCGAAACATGGATTTAACGCACAAACCGCGAGAGTATTCGAGTAAGTACTTTATGCAATAACGCATTTATCTCCCTATAGGTATGCTCACTTCTTGCCCGCCTTTGCCCTATGATACAAAGCGGATATGAATATTGTGCAACCTTTGAATAAAAAAACAGCATTCATTTACCCTGGCACGCCACAAACCCTTTTCCCGTCTGTGCAAATCATTCAATTCATAATACACTGACCGGCTAATTATCCATTTAACAAGCGTGTCTAAGGACAGCAATAGTTTGTTGGAAATGGAATGAAAAAGACGGTTGATTAAAGTGGTAGTAGCTTATGCAGGCTACATGCAAAGACTCAAAATAATAGGATACTGAATGGCAGGCTTAAAACGTATTGTTCTCATCGATACCCATTTGCCGGGTGTGGTTGAATTAAAGCTTGATGGGCATACCAACATCTGTGGTACGAATGCATCGGGTAAAACGACTTTGCAGCGGCTCATTCCAGTTTTTTACGGCGAATATCCTAGTCGTGTAGTTCCTGCTACTCGTGACAGTTTTGAGCGTTGGTACTTACCTCGTTTATCTAGCTTTATTATTTATGAGTATGCTCGCGCCGACGGTGATATATGCCAAGCGGTTTTAAGCTCTAATGGCACGGGCGTTAACTATCGCTTAGTGGGTAAACCGTTCGATATTGACGATTACTTAATTAAGCAAAAAAGTGGTAAGCATGTGAGCGTAAGCAGTGCAGAACTTGCTCGGGCAATGAAACGCAATAACGTGATGGTAACCAGTTTACTGAACACCAAAGATTTCCGCGCTATCGTACAAAACGATCATGGTGTCTTGAACCAAAGCGGTAACGGTCGAGAACTATTGGGTTACGCCAAAATATTCAGCCTGTGCGAGCCAAGCAAGCATATGCGTCATATTGAAAAACTTGCAAAAGCGGTGCATTCAAAAGAAGGCAAGATGGAAACCATCAAAGCCATGATTGCCGCTATTTTGGAAGAAGATGGCGTAACACCGCCTACATCAGGCTTAAGCCGGAATCGTGTTGATGACTGGATTAAAGAGTGCCAGTTAATTAAACAGTTCGACAATATTCGCCCTGAGTTCAGCAAACTTGAACAAGCCGATATGGCATTAAGTAGCACTGAGCAACTATTAGCTAATTTAAAGCACAGCTTTGAGCTAGATAAAGTGCACTTATCCACTCGTGTTGATACCACTAAAAACGAATTAGACGAGAATACCTTCCAGCGTAAACAAACTGATAGTCAGTGGCACGATACGCGGGATCATCTTAACCAAGTTATTTCGTCTGCCCGTGCCGATGTTGAAAAATACACTAGTGAACTGGATACCGTCGAACGTGAATTCGATAAATGGCAAGACCAGAATATCGACCAGTTAAAAGAAGACGTTGCTAATTTAGCGCAATGGCAAAACGCCCGTGAATTAGCCGACAGCCGCTATCTACTACTTACCGAAAAACACCAAGATATAGAATCAGCCTATAACAAACGATTGGCTGAGTTAGGCGATAAGTTGTCACTCTCGTTAGAGTCACTGTCAGCGGCAAGGCAAGAGGCAGCGGAAACCAAAGCAGAACAAACCCAACAAGAACACGAAGCCATTGCCCGCATTCGCGATGATTACGCGGGCCAGCTCAGCACCCTACAAGCCAATTTTCAAACCGCCTCTGGTGAGCTTAAAGTAGCTGAAGCTGAACTAAAGGCCTCGCTATCTAACGCGGGTTACAACGAATTTGAGCAGTCGCAATTAGATTTGCTTGATGCTGCCACAAAAGAAGCGTCGGTTAACGAAGATGCGGCTCGAGCGGCGTACCGACAAACTCAGCAAGCCCATAGTAAAGCGGTGCAGTTTAGGCAAGATGCTTCAAACGCCCTTGATAAAGCGCGGGTTGCCTTTCAAAAAGAAGAAAGTGCAGTTTCAAAAATCAATGGCTTGCTGTACCCAGGTGAGGGCTCACTGCTAGAGTTCTTACGTGCCAATGTTGATGATTGGGAGTTATCGCTAGGTAAAGTACTTCGCCCTGAATTGTTAGACCGAAACGACTTAAGCCCTAGCGTGACTAAAGCTGCCGAAGACGCTAAATCGGACGCTAAGTCGGATAGCGAGAAAGCAAGTACTTCGCTAATGGGTATCAATCTGGCCCTCTCAGAGCTTGAAACGCCCGAATACGCGCAAACTGAACAAGCCTTAAAGCAACAGCTTCAGTTAGCTGAAACTCGTCAAGCCGCATCACTAGCTGCGCAAAATGAATGCGAAACGCGTTTAGCTAAAGCCAATGAAGATGTGCGCAACGCTGAATTGTCGATGACGCAAAAAGACAATGCAGTGAAAAGTGCTGAAGCTAGCCGTAAGCGCGCGCAACAAGACCGCGACAGCTTGTTAAGCGAATACCAGCAGGCGCTTTCAGCGCGCAAGCAAAAGGCGAAAACAAAACTTGAAGCTAATCTTCAAGCCCAAAAGCAAGCCAAAGCTCAATATGAACTTAGCCGTGACGAAATAAAAGATCAGCAGCGAGAGTCGGAAACAGAGCATAGCTTCCATTGGCAACAACTTATCGCCGACAGCACTGGGCGTATTGCGCAAATTGATAAAGACATGCAGCAGGCAAAAGCGAATGCTGCTCGCGACCGTGAAGATATGCAAAAGTGGCTTGAAAATGAGCTGAATAATCGCGGTGTGGACATCGATGAAATAGGCCAACTTAAGAAGCAAATTAATAAGCTGAAAGAAGATATAAACCGCACCGAAACCCACCGCCATAAAGTGGCTGACTACGAACGTTGGTACGCTACCATTTTCACCAAACAAAAGGTGGTATGGCAAGACGAACTAGCAAAAGCGCGGAAATCGTTAGGGGAATCTGAACGTGGTTTGGCGCAAAAGCAAAGCGAGTACAAAACAACCCGTGAACAATTGCAAGAACAACAAGCTTCACTTGAAACTAAGCTTAAAACTGCAACAGATCAATTAGAACAAGTTCGTACGTTAAGCAAATCACTCAGTAAGCTTACCCTGCAAGCCGCAAAAGAGTTTACTGAAATTAAGCATGACGATGTCAGTGTGAACCAGCGTATTTCTGAAGTACAAGGGCACTTGCAAGAACGAGACACCCTTTATAGCGATATTCGTGCTTATGTAGAAAGGTTCGATCAGCTAATTGCAGCGCAAGCTGGAACTGGGCTGTCTGATACCTGGGAACGCGCACGTGAAGAATGCGCCACTATTAACGCCCACGGGGTAAAGAGCTTCGATCATCGCCGTATGGTATCTCACTTATCACAGTTGCTAAATGTAATAGTGCCGCAGAAACTACAAGGCTTACGTGAGCAAGGCAGAATATTCGGTGCCGATTTGTCTCAGTACTACTTTGTACTTGCAGATATAGATAAGCGCATTGTGTCGCAAAGCCGTCGGATTACCCAAGAGGTCGACGGTGAATTGTTCCTAGATGGTGTATCTGATTCTGCGGTGAAGATTCGCTCTCGCATTAGCGAGCTAGAATTTTGGCCAGAACTAGAGCAGTTTAGAAAGCTGTACGAGCACTGGATGGAAGAGGGCGCAAATACCTTGCCTGAAGAAGAGTACGGGCTAAGTATGCGTCGTGTGCTAGACATTTTAGGCCGCGCTGCACTTACTGGTGGCATCAGTAAATTGCTTGATATCGAACTTCATTTACGTGAAGGCAAGAGCGATTTGGTTATTAGAACCGATCGCCAGTTAAATGAATCGTCTAGTCATGGTATGGCTTATCTTATTTTATGTAAGTTCTTACTGGCCTTTACCCGTTTATTGCGAGGCGATGCAGAAGCAACCGTGCACTGGCCCATTGATGAGTTGGGTACACTGCATCAAAGCAACGTGAAGAAAATTTTCGATGCCTGTCAGAACAATAACATTAGTGTTGTAGGCGCATTCCCGAATCCTGAATCGGAAGTACTGACTTTGTTTGAGAATCGCTACCTTATTGACAAAGTCACCCGTCAGTTGCAGGTGGTTCAGCCTAGAACCAGTGGTATTGCTGCTCGCCTACAGGCCAAAAAAGCACAAGATAAAGGGAACGCTAGCCAGGAGACATTATCATGATGACTGAACAAGGCCGCGTGTTAAGCGCACTATTGCAAGGGACGTTTATTTGTCAGGTTACTGACGAGGAAGCATGGCGCTTTTTGAAAAACCGTGAGAAAGCTCAGCAATTAGAGCCTCATTTAGCATTGCTAAACCGCACACTTTCAAGCACGGCAGAAGGCGATGTTTTTTTTGCCAGTTACTTAACCATTGGTGAGGCTGAGCGAAAAATTCTAACCCAACAGTTTCAGGATACTGCGTCGAATCTTGTACCACTTGTGGAATGGTTGTTGTTAGTACAACAAGCCAATGAGTCTGATATGCCGGTGACAATGGGCAATGCTATTCGCTTAAACGAACTGCAAACTACTATTGAAGATACCCCTGCGTATGCCGAGCAACTAGAGAAAATTTCTCGTTACCGCATGTTTGGTTCTACCAGCGTGAATTTGGATGGCCAGTTAAAGCAGGTATTTAAACGCTTAACCGAAATGGGGTACTTAACTAAGCCAAACCCAGAAAAGCAGATTTACCTTGCCACCGGTAAAGTAGAGCACTTGTATGAAATGCTGCGTTTTATTGATGAAACAGAAGCGTTAAGTTTATCTGAGCAAGCTGATGCTGCTATTACCCAGGGTAGTTTGTTATGAGCCAAGCGCTTATTCAAACAGGCGCTCGCTTACTAAATGCATTGGGTAAGCACAGCGACCTTATCATGCAGGTTTATATCAACGGCACGGTTGATGAGCAAAACCATAGCCCTAAGGTATTAGAGCAATTGGTACAGCTTGGTGTGCTTTGGCGCCCAGAATCGCAAAGTGAATTACGACTTAAAAGTGCAGTGCGTACGTTACTAGAAGGTAGCTTACAAGATGAAAGAAACCGCACCATTAATGCCAATATCGGTGCGTCGCTCGCGAGTTTAAAAACCTTAGCAGAGCATTACAAAGAAGCCCTGCATTACAATAAATACAACGAATCTGCTGCGCATATGAGCGATTTAACCGAGCATGTGTATCAACTGTCTGAATCCCTGTCGAACAGTGTACGAGTGTTGTTCGGGCGCATTACTAATGAGTTTGGTTATGTGTCGTCGGTAGATGCCAAAATTCGTGAAAACGAATTAGCGCAAGGGCAGGTGACTGACTTGCTTTCTCAATTAGAGTGTTTCCGCTTCGATGAATTAAGTGAAATAGCGGGTTCAAATCGCGAACTCCGCCATTTGCTGGTGGTGTCGTTGCAGCAACGCTTTTCAAAAGCCGCGCAAGAACTCTCGGTTGTGCAAGCGCGCTTGATAGATTTACTTGGCCGGTTTCGAGAATTCCAAGGTCGTACTCGCTTGCTTAAGGGCTACTTGCTACACATGGAGCAACACCCTGACTTTGCGCCGGGTAATTACACTAACTTGACTCAAGTGCCAGTACTGTTTAATCAATCGAACAGCGTGATGAGTGCCGCTGCGCCCGACGTTAATAATGTCGAGCACGAGAACGATTACCAAGAGATTGTGTCCTCGCTTACGCATATTCATCAACGTGCTACCAAACATGACGATGCTGAAGCACAACAAGATATCGATGTAACTGCTCAATCTACGGTATCTCTTGAAAAGGATGAATTACAGTTGGCCATTGAAGACTTCTTCTGTGAGGTTATTGATTCGGGCCAACCGAAAACAGCGTTAACCTATTATGAAGAAAAAGCGTTAGCGTTTGATCGTGAGGTATGGATGTATCAAGTGATTGGTGGGTATCAAGCGCTTGCTGATCAAGAAAAGCAATTTTTTGCCCTCGATCCTCATGGTGAAAATGACAAAACGTTTACAGGCAACTTCTACATTAACGATATCACCCTAGGGCTGCGCTAGCGGCTCTATTTATTATATTGGTTTTTACATTTGTATTTACACTTATTTCGGGGTTCTTATACGCAAGTTTACTTGGATCTCGCAAAGAAAAGACTATAATAAAAAACAGTTATTTTACATTTAATTCACACATTGAACTTAATTGTTCATGGTGGCGTAATATAGCTGTCAACGAGCAGGAGCAACATTAATACTCTCGTGAAAAACAATAAACTGCCTAGCAGGATGCGGGCAAGTAGTGGTGCCAATGCGTATGGCACGAAGAGGATGAAACTATGCAACTTTCACAGCAACAAACCTTTAATCAAGCACTTATCAAATTGTCGGTATTGTTATACCAAGTAGACGGTATGGTAACGTTATCTGAACAAGATTATCTCAATTCCATGGTTGAAGAACTAGACTGGCAGAGCCCAATTTGCCGAGAAGCTTTCTTGAACGATACGATTTATCAGACTAGACAAGCTATTGATACTGGCGACGAACTCGAGTTCATGCGGGCGCTGAAAGATGACCTGTCTTTTAACGCAGAAAAAACCCTAGAGGTTGCCATGGCAATCACTGGCGTTGATGGAGAGCGAAGTGAAGCAGAAACAGAGCTGTTATCGGTACTTACCCACAAACTGTTGGCAAAGGCATTGATAGCAGGCAGCAGTACGCTGCCTAATCAGGTTAATAGCCAAGCGCCGCACTAACTGCCTAGAGCTTGAACATGGCCTAGAGCGTAGACACTGCCTAGAGCTTAGATAGCTGCCTAGAGCTTCGGCAATCGCCCAGCCCTTCGCTAGATGAACGGCAAAACAAGTTACTAAATATAGCTAGTAAAGCATGAGGTCGCTGAATAATGATTTCAGTACTTGGCTTTGCTAGTACAGCGCATTAGCTAATAGTAATACCATGGCGTAGCCAACACTATAAGCAAGTAGTAATAGGCCAGAGTAACGTAGGAAGGTAGCAAACGTTAACCCTTCCACTTTACTCATGGCTACAATACCTGCTGCAGATCCTATTACTAATAAAGAACCGCCTACCCCTACCGCGTAAGTAAACGATAACCACTCGGGAGTCGTCATTGTAATTTCAGCTTTTAATAACGCTGCGGTTAACGGTACGTTATCTATCATGGAAGACATTATCCCCATTAGATAATTGGCCAGACTCACAGGCAGTGAATCGTATAAATACATAAAGCCGTTAAGGGCGTGAATATGTTCCAACATGCCTACAAGCAGAAGCACACCTAAGAAAAACAGCAGGGTATCGAATTCAATGTACCGAATGTAGTCGAGTATGGGGTCGTTATCGTTATGTTTCCCGTAGAGCGTTGCCACCATAAACATAACCGCCATACCGGTTAAAAAGCTCAGTACCGGCGGAATGGAAAATATGACGTTGGCGGCCAGTGTAAATAGTATGGTAGCAAGAAATATGGCGGCAATAATATAATCCACCGTTGCGATATCATTTCGCTGTTTCTTAATTCTTACTTCCCCAGTAATACCAATACTCAGTAATGCAGCTAGCAATATCACGGTGACAAACGATGGGCCAATCAGCATGAGAAGTTCGGTAATAGACACTTTGTGTTGCAGGAAAATCATCAGCGTTGTGACATCGCCGGTAATCAATGAAACCCCACCTGAGTTGACGGCGAATACCACCAAAACGGAAAAGCGGATAGTCTGTTTTAATGGCAAGCCCAAAGATAGCACTAACGCAATTGATACCAGAGTTGCCGTAATGTTATCGGCTAATGAGGAGAAGCAAAAACTGAAAATAGCAGTAAAGAACAGTAATGCTTTCAAGCTAATTTTCTCTGGCATCACAATATTCATTACATTTTCAATTAACCCTTTTCGATTTAAATACGCCACGAAGGTCATCGCTGCCACCAAAAACAACCACAATGTGGAAATCTCGGTAAGGTTACTCATTAACGCGTTGTTAATGTGCTCAGTCTGAGAAATAGAAGAGGAAAATATAAATAGTAGTAACCAAGAAATAGTGCCTAGCAAAAGGGTGGTCTTGGCTTTGTCTACATGAATGAGGTCTTCAAAGATAACGCACAGTAGTGCAAGAATGGCGATGACAATAAGTGCCACGTCTAACATGGTGTCAGTTCCTAACAGCAATTTTTATTCGCGCGGATTGTAAGAGCTAGGAAATGAAATAAACAGCGAGATGGGCATGAATGAACTATTTTATGCGACGCTTTAACTATCAGGCTGATAACTTTTTACTATCAGTGGTGGAAGTACAGGGTTGACGATAGTTATAATGATGATGCCAACTAAATAGCGCAGCTTATATCTACTACTGAAGCATAAAAAAAGCCTCGTTTAAAACGAGGCTTTAAAGAAAAATACTGCAGGCAGAAAGAAGTAAGCGGGTATTTACGCCTTCTAGGTAGGCCTTAGCTTATACTGGCTTCTTCGCGCAGTTCCGCGTCTCGCATCTCTCCTTCCAACCGCTGACTTTCATCGGCGCGAGGTTTAGTAAATCGTGCTAATGCAAGATATAGCACTGGCGTTAGATATAAGGTAAAGACCACCGCAATACCTAGTCCACCAAACACAACCCAGCCAATCGCATTTCTCGCTTCAGCGCCTGCGCCTGTTGAAAGTATCAGTGGCAAGCCGCCAAGGATAGTGGACACCAATGTCATCATGATTGGGCGAAGACGCACGCGACCCGCTTCTATAATAGCATCGTAAACGCTATAGCCTTTGTCGCGTAATTGATCGGCAAACTCAATAAGTAAGATGGCATTTTTCGCCAATAGCCCTATTAACATTACCAAGCCAATTTGCGAGTAAATGTTAATGCTTGTACTGGTTAGGTACAGGGCATAAATAGCCGCAGCAATACCGAAAGGTACCGTTAACATAACCACAACGGCTGAATTCACACTTTCAAACTGCGCTGCTAATACTAGCAGTACAATGATAAACGCGAGTACGTAGGTGAGGGCGACTTGCTTAGACGTTTCTTCATAGGTTTGTGCTTCCCCTAGGAATACTAATCCCATGCCATCGGGTAGCGTTTCGTTGCCAAGTTCACGAATGCGGTCTACTACATCACTTAACGCTAAGTCTTCCGGCAAATCCATCTCGATATTAATTGCACGGCGCTGTGCTTGGCGTTCAAGTTCAGCGGCTACACCTTCTTCAGTAATAAATGCGACACTGGATAATGGCACTAGGTTGCCGGTACTGCTTTTCACATACAGATTAGTAAGGTCAGATGGGTTAATAGAATTTCTATTATTGGTTTGCAACATAATAGGAATGGCTTGGTCACCCACGTTTAAATCAGCAATATCATCACCGTTTACCGCAGCACGAAGGGCACTGGCAATATCAGGCAGTGGCACACCTAATTCCTCTGCACGACGTCTGTCAATATTAACTCGCATTTGAGGTTGCGTAGGGTCGTAGCTAATTTGCGGTCTACCTACTTCAGGTAAGGCATTTTCTATCTCGATAGCAAAAGCTAGCGCAGCTTTATGAATATTTTCATAAGTATCGCCAGTGAGTGCCAGTTCTAGACCACCACCTTGGCCACGTAAGTTAAGGCTGTTTCCGCCAAAGGCATTGCCCGGCGCACCTGGAATGGCTTGCAAGCCAGGGCGAATTTCACCCACGATATCTTGTAATGACTTGTCGCGATCATCCCAATGCTTAAGCGGAACCGTAATAAATACAATATTAGGATCCCATTGGCCCACCACCGTATAAATTGAGTCGATGGTGCCGTTTTCCACATAAGGGAATAGCATTTCTTCCATCTTCTCGGCCTGACGGTCCATGAAGTTCAAGCCTGCACCATCAGGTCCGCGGGCAAATATACGAATTGTGCCTCTATCTTCACTTGGCATTAACTCATTATCAATATTCTTTGCCAGCAAGTACGCACCACCGCCAGCCAATAAGCTTAGTATGCCTACCGCCCATGCGTATTTTAGCGCGAACACCAGTGACTTTTGATACAGGCGTAAACAGGCGTGACCGAAGCGGCCAAAGGTGGCATCGAAAAAGCCCGATTTGGTAGATTGCTTTTTTGACAGCCTCGCGGTAAGCGCAGGTACTAACGATAAAGCAACAAACGACGAAATAATGACTGCCCCAGCTAACACGCCGCCGAATTCTCTGAATAAGCGTCCTGCGGTAGATGGCAGGAATGCGATGGGTATAAACACCGAGGCTAATACTGCCGTGGTAGCAATAACCGCGAAGAATACTTCACGAGTACCAATAACCGCAGCTGCCCGAGGACCAAGTCCCATGGCTCTTCTGCGCTGAATATTTTCAGATACTACAATGGCGTCATCAACAATCATGCCTGTGGCAAGTACTAATGCCAGTAAGGTTAGAATGTTCACCGAAAAGCCCATGGCCCAAATAATACCTAGTGCGCCTGCTAGTGAGACCGGAATACTCAGGGCAGGCACAATAGTGGCGCGCCAAGAGCCAATAAACACGAGTAAGGTGAGAACAACTAACGCCACGGTAAGGCTCAGCGACACCACCACTTCTTTTACCGAATCTCGAATAAATTCAGCATCGTCAGATGTCACTACAATCTTCATATCCGTAAAGCGTTTGTCTAAGTCTTTCACCATAGAAAGCACTTCATCTGAAATTTCAATGGTGTTTGAACTGGCTTGGCGGATAACGCCTAAACCAATAACAGGGCGACCATCAAGGCGAACCATACTGCTGGAGTCGGCAGGACCAAAATACACACTGGCGACGTCGCTGATTCGTATATCACCTGAAACGACAATATTACCTACATCTTCAGCGCTGACTGATGTAGCATCTGCGCGAACAATTAAGGCTTGGTCGGAAGATTGAATGCTCCCTGCGGGCACATCGAAAGGGGCTAGCGATAATGCGCTGGCAATTTCGGCCATCGATAACCCAAAGCTGGTTAAACGAAGTGGGTCAACGGACACCCTAAGTACACGTTCTCTGTCGCCACTCATGCTGACATCGGCTACCCCTGGAATGCTCAAAAAAAGCGGAGCCACATCTGTATCAACACGCTCAGTTAAGGTTTCCATGTCTAGGGTGTCGCTTGAAATGGCAAGGCTTACCACCGCTTGCGCATCACTGTCTGCGCGAATAATCGCTAGTTCTTCTACGTTATCCGGTAGCTGTCGCTGAACGCGGCTCACCGACTCTCGGGTTTCGTTAGCGGCATCTTCTAAGTCAACGCCAGCGCGAAACTCTACCCTTATACGTGCTGAATTTTCTTCGCTTTGTGCGGAAATGTTTTTTACGCCACTAACACGAGCTACCGCACCTTCTAAGCGACTGGTAACCTCTGCATCTACGGTTTCCGGTGATGCACCAGGGTAAGTGGCAGTAACAGTAATTCTTGGCGTATCTACATCGGGAAGTTCTCGAACTTCTAGTGCACTTAGTGCCGATAAACCGGCAATTGCAATAAGTAAGTTAAGAACAACAATGAGTACCGGTCGTCGAATTGATAAGGAGGGAAGGTCATTGGTTACCGGCGCGTTACTCATTGGCGGGGCCCCCAACCAATTCCGTTGTAATCGCTTGTCCATTTCGAAGGCGTTGCACACCTTCAGCAATTAACGTGTCGCCTTCGCTAATGGCGCCAGACACTAAAATTGCGCCGCGCAAGCGTTGATGAACATTCACATCAACGCGTTTCGCTTTTCCAGACTCTGCAAGCCAAATGTATGCGCCAGTGGCACCCCATAATAATGCGGCTTCTGGAATGGCGGCATAGCGGTCGCCTTTAATGCTTAAATTCACTCGAAAGCTCATGCCAGGGCGAAATTTGTCTGCTGAGTTGTCTAACAGTGCGCGGGCTCGCAAGGTACGATCTGCTTCGTTAATGCGCGAATCAATTTGAGCAATTTCGGCTTTAATGGCCACTTCGCGATCGCTCCATGGCTCTAACGTCACATCCGGCGCATTCATCAGCACAGGTAATGCCGCTTCTGGGGCTTTGAAGTTAATGTAAAGCTTACTTCTATGGTCAAGCGTAGTAATTAACGTTTGCTCGTTTATTCTGTCGCCTACTTCGATGTCAGTAATGCCGACAACGCCGTCAAAAGGTGCTTTTATAAAACGGTCATCTAAGTCGACAATAGCCTCTTCCAAAGCCACTTCGGCTAGGTCACGCTGGGTGCGTGCAAGGTCAAGTTCACTGATAGGCACTGCGCCTTGGGCATGGCTAGTGATAAGTCTATCAAGCGTACGCTGTGCATCCTTTAATGTTAGCTCAGCACGCTTAACGGCATTCTTCTGGCGACGATTATCTAGCTTTACTAAAACTTTTCCAGCTTCAACAAGTTGGCCAGGAACAAAATTGACTTCGATGACTTCATCGGCAACGGCGGGGTAAAGTGCAATGGAGCGAAGTGCCTCGGCACTGCCCACAGCTTCCACTTTTCGGGTTTCATACATGAAAGAGACAGGCTCAGTCACAACTAACTTAGCCTGTTTGTCACCCATAAATTGGCTGTAAGCCGGTACACTTGTAAGTGCCAATACTACACAGCACGCCGATACCCTCGCGTATCGGGAGATCATATTTGTCATTTTTTTTCCGAAATCTTTTAGTTTTATATTTTTCTAATAACGATAATTAGTGACTGTTTTCGCGTTCTTTTTTTTGCCACTTAACCCAAGCAAAATTCTAGTGTTATAGCACCATAGGCAGCTTAGCTAAGCAATTGCAGTTCAGCGTATTCCCTGTACAGGGTATCGCTTTTCATTAATTGTGCATGCGTTCCGATACTGACAATTTTGCCTTTATCCATTACCACAATGCGATCAGCATGCTGAACGGTGGCAAGGCGATGTGCGATAACAATACTGGTCTTGCCTTCCATTAAACGATTCATTGCCTGTTGGACCATACGTTCACTCATAGCATCTAGCGCACTTGTTGCTTCATCTAAAAGTAAGATAGGGCGATTTGCCAATATTGCACGGGCTATGGCGATACGTTGCTTCTGCCCGCCAGAAAGCTTGATGCCACGCTCACCCAACTGAGTGTGATAGCGATTTTCTAGATTATCGATAAATTCATGGGCGAAAGCTTTTTTGGCCGCACTAATGACTTCATCGTCACTTGCCTTGGGGCTGCCGTAGCGAATATTTTCCATTACGCTACTGGCGAATACCACAGGCTCTTGGGTAACAATAGCGATATGTTGGCGCAAGCAGCGTAGCGGCATGCCCATAATGGGCGTGTCATCAAACGTAATTTCACCGTTAGTTGGGTCGTAAAAACGCATAAGTAATTGGAATAGCGATGACTTTCCTGCACCACTTGCCCCTACCAAAGCAAGGTTCTCACCGGCTTTAATATTTAAGTTTAGATGGTTAAATAATGGCTTAGTACCAGGATAGCCAAAGCTCATATCTTTAAACACAATAGCAGGCGCTACCTGAGGTATTTGCGATGAAGCTGAATGTTCAGACAGCGAAGTCACGTCTGATGTTGCATTCAGTAGCTGATAAAGGCGTTCACTAGCGCCTACGCCTCGCTGCACTTCACCAATCACTTCACTCACAGTAGCAATACTGCCACCTGCCATCACTGCATAAAATAGAAAGGCGGATAATTCCCCTACGGTCATTTGGCCTTCTAATACTTGGCGTGCGCCTACCCACGCAATAAATATTATCGCTGTCATGCTTAAGCACATAATGCAGCCAATCAATAAAGATCGATAATGGATGCGGTGTTTAGCTGCATCCATCGCCGACTCAACTCTTGATGAAAAGTGAGCGCGTTCTTTGTCTTCTGCGGTATACGCTTGAACCGTCATAATTTCATGCAGGCTTTCATCTATGTGAGAACCTAAATCTGCCACCTTATCTTGGCTGATTTTAGCGAACTTGCGTACTTGTGGTGCCAAAACTTTTATGGGTACGAGTACAGCAGGTACAGCGATGATGACGCAAAAAGTAAGTAGGGGGCTAGATATACCCATCAATACTAACGCGCCAATAAATGTTACTACCGAGCGAAGCGTCATAGAAAGACTCATGCCTACCACGGTTTGAATTACCGTAGTGTCGCTAGTGAAGCGTGAAATAACCTCACCGGTTCTAAGCTCTGCAAAAAATGAAGGGGGAAGTGAGAGCAAATGAGAGTAAACCTGATTTCTAATATCGGCACTGACTCTCTCGCCTAACCATGTCATCAAATAAAAGCGGGCATAGGTCGCAATGCAGGCAATTAGCGTTATTACCAGTACAATAACCGTGGCCTGGTTTAAGGTTTCAGAAGCGCTTTCTACAAAGCCGCTATCGATAGCGTATTTAATGCCTTGTCCTAACATTAACCATGCTATAGCGGCAGTAAACAAGGCGGTAATGGCCCCAGCGACACGTTTTTTGTATTGGCTTAAGTGTGAACCTATCCACTGCAGTACTTGTTTTGTTGACACTTCATTTAACGGTGTTGCCAAAATAACCTCTTTTAAATTTTCAACAGGGTAAAGCGACGTTACGGAAAACCGTATTTAATTTGCGCTACCGATGCGTTCGAACAGAAGCCGAGAACAATTAATCGTTATGACTATACGCTGAATTAGGAAAAGTTGATTTATTCATGCGACTACAGTTGCAGTAAATCAGGTGGGTGGAGCCTTACTCGCTCTGATGTGTGCCTGACTTACGCAAGCCGGATTAAAAATTTGTAAGAGAAGCCGGAAGTTGCAAAGAAATAGCAAAAAAGAAAAGATTTTAGAAAAGAAAAACCAAAAGTAGAAAACGGCTGGGTTCAAAGTAAAAAACAAAGGTCTGGGGTTCCAATTATAACCTGGAACCCCGACGTACCTAAATGTAATCAAGCGCTTTAAAGAGCAAAGCTTAGCAACTTTAAGCGCTTAGCTTTGACTAGCAATAAGGGCTTGTTCGATGTCAGCTACAATATCGTCAATATGTTCAATACCTACCGAAATACGAACCATATCTTCACTCACCCCAGCAGATGCAAGTTCTTCAGCGTTTAATTGTCGGTGCGTTGTACTAGCAGGATGACACGCTAAAGACTTAGCATCTCCAATATTTACTAAGCGTAATATAAGCTGAAGGGCATCGATAAATTTAGCGCCCGCTGGTAATCCACCCTTAATACCAAAGCTGATAATGCCAGCGGCTTTACCGCCACAAATGCGTTGGCAGGTGTCGAAGTGCTCACTATCAGGCAGAGCCGCATAGTTAACCCAATTCACGGAAGGGTGCTTTTCAAGAAACGCAGCCACTTTTTCTGCGTTTTCGCAGTGGCGCTCCATCCGTAACGATAAGGTTTCTAACCCTTGCATAATATTAAACGCACTTTGTGCTGAAAGTGCAGCTCCTGTGTTACGCAAAGGTACTACGCGGCAACGGCCAATATACGCGGCTGGACCAAGGGCTTCTGTGTAGGTAACACCGTGGTAACTTGGATCGGGAGTGGTTAGCATACTGAATCTTTCTGACTGGGCAGCCCAATCAAAGTTTCCTGAATCAACAATAATGCCGCCCACGGTAGTACCGTGACCGCCGATATATTTGGTTAACGAGTGGATAGCGATGTCGGCACCATGATCGAACACCTTGCAAAGAATAGGGGTGGCAACCGTGTTATCAACAATTAACGGCACGCCTGCGGCATGTGCAATATCGGCCCAACGTTTAATATCAACAACGTTTCCTGCAGGGTTGCCAATAGACTCGCAAAATACGGCTTTGGTATTTTCATCGATAGCGGCAGCAAGGCCGTCGAAGTCATTTGCTTGTACGAAGGTAGTTTGGATACCCTGGCGAGGAAAAGTATGCGCAAAAAGGTTATAGGTGCCGCCGTATAACTGCCCAACACTCACAATATTGCTACCGACTTCTGCGATAGCTTCAATTGCATAGCGAATAGCGGCCATGCCGGAGGCTACCGCTAATGCCCCAACACCACCTTCTAATTCAGTTAAACGCTGCTCTAACACTGCATTGGTGGGGTTCATTATTCTACTGTAGATATACCCCGGCACCTTAAGGTCGAACAAATCAGCGCCATGTTGCGTATTATCAAAGGTGAATGATGTTGTTTGATAGATAGGTGTAGTTGCTGCTTTAGTCGTTTCTTCGCTAGTATAGCCTGCGTGTAATGCAATGGTTTCTGGTTTCATTGAACATACCTTAAAATTTAATTTATGCTTTGTACGTTTAGGTGTTTAGATGGTTAGACGTCTATAAGGCTTTTGTTTAAGGTAATCCAAAAATCTTCACTTGTGAAGTATTAAAAAGTTATTTGTTAATTAAATGTAGGAGAGTGTTTTGGAAAAGCCAGTGCGACAGCCCAGACAACAAGTAACACAGCAGAGTAGTAAATCTATTCTCTACTACGTACATGACCCCATGTGCAGTTGGTGCTGGGCGTTTGTACCAGTATGGAACACGATAAAACAAAACCTGCCAAACCACATAGAGGTGCAATATGTATTAGGCGGGTTAGCGCCTGATTCTAACGAACCCATGCCAAGTGCTATGCAAGCTGCAATCAGCGGATATTGGAAAACCATCATGCAGCGGGTGCCGGGTACCATATTCAACTTTGATTTTTGGGAAAAATGCGAGCCACGACGCTCAACTTATCCGTCATGCCGTGCGGTGATTGCTGCTAGAAAACAAGATGCCAGTAAAGAAGAGACGATGATCGAAGCGATACAAGAAGGGTACTATCTTCACGCTATGAATCCGTCTAATGATACTACGTTGATTGAACTGGCCAGCGAGTTAGGATTAAACCCAGAGCAATTCGAAAAAGAGTTAAACAGCGCAGAAACCCAACAAACACTGATGGAAGAAATAAGCATGGGGCAAGCTATTGGCGCCCAGGGTTTTCCCAGCTTAATATTAAAAAATGAATCAGGTTATCGATTTATTGCCCTGGATTATAACGATGCGAATGTGACCTTGGCTCAGTTAGGTTGATAAACTACAGCTATAAAATTCTCTTATGACATGGGTCAACTTGGGCCCATGTCGCAACACTGTTTACGTATTTTTAGCGGCTACTATAAAAAACACTATTCACTAATATTCACTTTTTTCATCTCACTAGACATTACAGAACGCCCGTTTTACTCTCATTATTCTTCCTGTGTCTATTCAAGTCTTAAATGATAATAAATAAGAGAAAATTCATGATTAAAAGAATTAAATTCAACACCCTGTTTGTTGGCATGGTATTCATGTTTAGCCAAACCAGTATGGCTGATACTGCCACCGAGCAGAAAATTACAAAGCACATTAATGATAACCTCACCCAATCCCAAGCGCTGTTAGAAAAAACCGTGAATATCAATAGTGGCACCATGAATTTCGACGGAGTCAAAAAAGTAGGGGCTATTTATCAAGCCGAGTTCGATGCAATGGGGTTTGATACCCAGTGGGTTGATGGAAGTGAATTTAATCGTGCTGGGCACTTAGTGGCTAGCTATGGAAATTCAGGGCCAAAGATTCTGATGATAGGCCATTTAGATACGGTGTTTGCCAAAGATGATGCATTCCAAAACTACAGCGTAGTTGATGACACCCATATTGCTGGGCCTGGCATCACCGATATGAAAGGCGGTGATGTGATTATTATTGCGGCACTGCAAGCGCTGAAAGCCTTAGATTTGCTTGATAAAATCAGTATTAAAGTAGTGATGACAGGCGATGAAGAAAGTAGCGGCCGCCCACTTTCACTATCTAAGAAAGCCTTGGTTGATGCAGCAATATGGGCCGATATCGCGCTGGGGTTTGAAGATGCAGATGGCGATATTAAAACAGCGGTGGTCGCACGACGTGGTTCAATAGGGTGGCAGTTAGATGTAACAGGCAAGCCTGCGCATTCATCACAAATATTCACCGACAATGTGGGCTACGGCGCTATTTTTGAAACGGCTCGTATTTTAAATAGTTTTCGCGAACAGTTAGCGGGCGTTGGTAATATTACCTTCAACCCTGGGTTAATAGCGGGTGGTACTGAAGTTGAAGTACAGCCAGAGAATTCTATTGTACAAGGCTTTGGTAAAACCAATGTGGTGGCAAAAGAAGTGACCGTGAAAGGCGGCATTCGAACATTAACCGCTGACGAGTTGGCAAAAGCTAAAAAGGTTATGCAGGAAGTGGCTTCGAATAACCTAGCGCATACCTCTGCGACATTAACCTTTGCCGATGGGTATCCGCCAATGGCACCTACCGATGAAAACTATGCACTGTTAAAGATGTATAGCGATGTAAGTAAATCTTTAGGTTATGGCCCTGTAGCGCCGGTTAATCCAAGAAACGCTGGTGCCGCAGATATTTCATTTGCTGCAGATCATGTAGACATGGCCATTGATGGCCTAGGCTTAATGGGCGATGGAGGACATACAAAAGATGAAGTGGCCGACATGTCTACCTTTGCGCAAAACATGCATAAAGCGGCTATTTTACTCTATCGTTTAGGAGAAGCTCAGGCCTTATAAGCAAGCGAAAATTTTACTCCTTCCACACTAATAGCCAATAAATAATAAATAGGGATGCATAATCCCTATTTAACCCGCATTTATACTTGCATTCACAGCCCATATCCGTATAATTCGGCGGCCTTCTCTTAGGCGCTCAATTTATAGGCGTCGAAAGAAGGCTTAAGTTAACGGTAACGCTACAACGAGTTTGAGGCATTTATGGTTACTATTCGTTTACAGCGTGGTGGCGCGAAAAAGCGTCCATTTTATCAACTAGTGGTGGCTGATAGCCGTCGTGCAAGAAACGGTCGTTTTATTGAAAACGTTGGTTTCTTCAACCCAACAGCACAAGGTCAAGCAGAGCGTTTACGCGTTGACCTAGAACGTGTTGATTACTGGGTTGGTGTTGGCGCGAGCTTATCTGAGCGCGTAACTAGCTTGGTAAAAGAAGCTAAAAAATCTGCAGCGTAAGCTGCAATTAACTGGTGAGTATAGATGAGTTTAGCGTCTGACATTGTGGTTGTTGGCAAAATCGGTGCACCTTACGGTGTAAAAGGTTGGGTCAAAATCAACAGCTATACACAAACACCAGAAGGTATTTTTGAGTACTTGCCTTGGTTCCTTGGCGAAAAAAACGAATACCAAATTGACCAATGGCGAACGCATGGTAAAGGCCTGGTAGCAAAGATTGTTGGTGTGGATAACCGAGATGATGCAGAACGCATCAAAAACTTGGATATAAACATTAGCGCTTCGCAACTTCCCGATTTAGGGGACGATGGCATTTATTGGCGCGAGCTCACTGGCATGAAAGTGGTAACTACGCAAGGTTACGACTTAGGTGTGGTGAAAGAAGTATTTAATACAGGTGCCAATGACGTGGTTCACGTTAAAGCTAATGTAGGCGATGCTTTTGGTCAAAAAGAAAGATTAATACCTTTTGTGTTCGACGACGTTGTACAAGAGGTTGATCGGGAAGCGAAGGTCATTAAAGTTGACTGGGATCCGGGGTTTTAAGTGACTCCGGAAAAATGGTTCGGGGTGGTTAGCCTGTTTCCAGATATGTTCGCGCCATTTACCCAACAGGGTGTAATCGGCAGGGCTGTTAAGTCTGGAAAATTATCGGTTGATACCTTTAACCCCCGCGACTTTACCCATGACCGCCATCGCACAGTTGACGATCGCCCCTATGGTGGCGGACCCGGCATGCTGATGATGGTTAAACCGCTTACCGACGCAATACAAGCTGCCAAGAAAGTTGGTGGCGAAAACAGTAGCGTGATCTACTTATCACCCCAAGGGAAACCCCTTGACCAAGCAGGCGTTCAACGTCTTGCTGGAATTGACCGTACGATTTTAATCTGTGGTCGATATGAAGGAATTGATGAGCGCGTAATCGAAAGCCATGTAGATGAAGAAGTCTCCATTGGTGATTACGTTCTAAGTGGCGGTGAACTGCCGGCAATGGTCTTAATGGACGCAGTTGCTAGATTAGTTCCCGGCGTGTTGGGGCATAAAGCTTCAGCAGTTGAAGATTCCTTTACCGATGGTCTTCTGGATTGTCCGCATTATACGCGGCCAGAAGTACTAGATGGTCAATCGGTACCTGACGTGTTGTTAAGTGGTGATCATGAAAAAATTAGGCAGTGGCGATTAATGCAGTCTTTGGGTAGAACCTTACTGCGTCGCCCTGATTTGTTAAATCACCTAGCTCTGACTGAGGAGCAGCAGCGGTTATTGGAAATATTCCAAACGCAGTTGCAGCGAGATGACAGTTAACTAGGACGAGAGGATATGATGAGCAAAGTCAGTCAAGATATCATCAAGAAAATTGAGCAAGCACAGCTTAAATCTGATGTTCCAGGGTTTGGCCCGGGTGACACAGTAGTTGTTAAAGTTCGCGTTACCGAAGGTGACAAAGAGCGTCTTCAGGCTTATGAAGGTGTTGTTATCGCTAAGCGTAACCGTGGTCTGCACTCGTCTTTTACCGTACGTAAGATTTCTAGCGGCGAAGGCGTTGAGCGTGTGTTCCAAACACACAGCCCGGCTATCTCTTCAATTGAAGTTAAACGCCGCGGTGCGGTTCGTCGTGCTAAGCTTTACTATCTTCGTGAACGTTCAGGTAAATCTGCACGTATCAAAGAAAAGCTTAACTAAGATTACTAATCCTTGCGTTATTGTTAACTTCGAAAGAGCCCGCTTATTAGCGGGCTTTTTTGTGGACGAAGAACATGTCCTTGGGGTTTATGACACGCCGTAAACCCGTCCATGGGGGCTCTGCCAGCGCGTCCTGCGCTGGAAGGTCATAAACCCCAAGGACATATTCTTCCCACGGCATTGAGTATGGAGAGGGATGTGGTGTTGGGCTCCCTGACTCGCCGTAAACCCATCCATGGGGGCTTCGCTACAGCATCCATGCTGTAGAGAGTTTCAGAGGCGCACAAAGCCCTTCCTTCTGAACAGCCGGATAAGGCTCACCGTTGAATATTAATATTAGTCGCCAGTAGAAGCCCACGTGAAACGCGGCGTGAATTCATCTATGGAGTTTTCGCAATAGCTCCATGCTGTGGAAGGCTTCTGATGGGGGCGACTCCCTCTCCTATAAACGCTGACCCGTACCATGAAGTAATGCGGCATAAACCCATCCATAGGGGCTCTGCCAGCGCGTCCTGCGCTGGAAGGTCATCAGCACCTACACCGCATCCCTCCGGTCGCACTTCACAGCCATGTTAGGTGAGTTGAAGGAAGATGCCGATGACTCGGCGTAAACCCATCCGTGGGGGGGCTCTGCCAGCGCGTCCTGCGCTGGAAGGTCATCAGCACCTACACCGCATCCCTCCGCGCTGGCATAATTGCTCAATGCGTCTTTGCGATATAATATGTTCAAAATAATTAATTAAAACAATGAGTGGCCATATGCTGTCGCGTTATTTCTGGGTATTAATGGTGTTAGCCTTCAGTGCCATAGCTAATGCTAACGTTGAATTCAAAATACCTAGAAGTACAGTTGTAGAACTTCAAGATAAAAACACTGACCGTACTTACCCCATTTTTATCAAGTTGCCGAAAAGCTACCGAGCTAATACGACAGCATCTTACCCAGTGATTTATTTGTTGGACGGCTCTTATGCATTTCAGGTTGTGTCAGGAGTAACACGATTTCCTATGAACAGTGGTGTAATGGAGCAGGCAATTATAGTAGCCATATCCTACTCGAAAGGGTCTAAGGGGGCCGCAAGTCGTGTTCGTGACTATACCCCTTACCTTGATGAAGACTGGAAGCTTGAAACTGGCAAAGCAGCGCATCATGCTGACTTTATTAATGACACAGTATTTACCTATATTTCGAATAACTATCGCGTGGAGGGAATGCCTAAAACGTTAGTCGGAAATTCCTTAGGCGGGCTATTTAGTGCTTATGTGCTTTTTACTCGCCCAAATATGTTTAGTAGTTACATTATTGGTAGCCCATCGGTGTGGTTTCGCGACAATGCTATTTTGTCTGAAGCAATTGTACCCGCCAAAACACCTGTAAACGTTTATCTTGCAGTGGGAGCGTTAGAGCGCCCTGAATATGGTGAAAGGGAAGATATGGTTGAAGGTGCACAACAGCTGGCTCAAAAAATAACGCAACAGAGTAAGCGGCACATAAATCTCAAGTTTAAACTCATTGATGAGGCCACCCACGCTACTGCATTTCCCACTACCGCCATACAGGGGTTAGATTGGCTCTATGGTAGTCGTCAGCAACAGTAACGCAACCTGTGTCGTCTAGCGGTTATTCGTCCTCGTTAATTTCAGGCTCGCTGATTGAACTATTAATCCATTGTTTCAACGGTACAAGCCATTCGTCTACGGGGCGATAAAACGCGCCGTGCTCTTTGCCAGTTGAAATGGCTATCTCTTTGAATTCTTTAAGCATAGGGCTGCGTGCTTCTAACAGGTTGCACGAGCCAACATCATCAGAGGTTTCATAAATTGAAAGCACGCGGCCGTATAACTGAATATCGCGTTTTCGATTAATTAATCCTGCACAGCCCGCTAAAATCACGACATTGACCTTAGCGTTTTTTAACTCGTTTACCGCCAATATAGTAATAGCGCCACCGCGGGAAAAGCCGGTAAGGGTAATGTTTTCTGGTGGTACACCAAAAGTGATAAGTTGTTTAACTTCTCCGGTAAGGCGTTTAGCGCAGTCGATTGGGCTTACGCCCTTTGGTCTGTGGTGTGCTATTAAAGTATAGCTAGCGTCATCAAGTGCTTTTTGAATACTCGGAAAATTATATACCCCCCACCGAGGGTGTATGGGTGTTGGGTCGTCACCTTCTACGATATAACCATGGGAATAGAAAACGTAGTGTTCGGCAGCGTTTATTTTACTGGGAAAAGTATAATCGCGTTGTGCGGCGCAGGCGGTAGCACTTGTAATAACAAATAATAAAATAAGTATAAATTTCATGTAAAAGATAGGTTTGCATGTGTGAAAAAAATAATACTGCCACGAAATTTGTAAATTAACGATCTGTACTCGACTATTTTCAGAATAAAACTCAAGACACATACGCAAGTGAGACAAGGATGACGGCGGATTACTTTTTATTTTTAGGTCTATTTGGTGTGGCGTTTTTTGCGGTATCGGGCGCACTAATGGGGCATGAAAAAAGTATCAATGGCTTTGGCGTGGTTGTAGTGGCCTGTGTCACTGCCTTAGGCGGAGGAACCATTAGAGATTTATTGCTTACCCAACCTATTTTTTGGGTGGAAACGCCTTCTTATTTATATTCTGCCTATGGCGCAGTAGTACTCACTGTTTTATCCATACGTTATCTACCTCCACTATCTAACTATTACTTTATTTTGATGGATGCAGCAGGGCTTGCCATCTTTAACATCATGGGCATGGAAAAAGCGCTGATAGAAGGCACAGGTATGATAGTGGCACTAACTATGGGCATGACCACAGGGATATTTGGCGGTTTACTAAGGGATGTCATCTGTCGAGAGGTTCCATTGGTAATGCGTGGCGACCTTTATGCTACAGCATGTCTTTCTGGAGGCTTGGCATATGCCGCCTTGTTTACGTTAGATGCGCCCTATGCATGGTGTATTTTGGGCTCATTACTAACAACCGTGTTTATTCGTCTAGGTTCGCTACATTGGGGCTGGAAACCTAACATATTTAAGAAGGGCTACACGCCGAAAAGCTAACACTCACCTTTGGTTGAAAAGTAAACTAAATAGGCGTGAACTTAACCAATCGTCATATGAAAATCGTTTTTCTTTAACTTAAAGCAAAGTATTATACGTTAATGCTTGCTTGCTTATTCGTTTGTTGTTAAAAAGTCAATGACGTTAAAGAAAATTAGAAAATGCCTGTTGTACATATAAGTTTACACGCGAAAATATAACTCTTTTGACGTTTCATTTTTTCCGTTTTTTAGTAGTTAAGAGAGCCCCATGATCAAGGACACTGTAAATAATATCCACGTAAGTGCAGAAGATGTACTTATTACGCCAGAAGCATTAAGTGCTGAGTTGCCTGCCTCAGAAAAAGCACTTGCTGCCATTTCAGATTCTCGCAAAATTGTTTCTGATATCATTCACCGCCG
This sequence comes from Alteromonas sp. CI.11.F.A3, assembly GCF_032925565.1. NCBI lineage: Bacteria > Pseudomonadati > Pseudomonadota > Gammaproteobacteria > Alteromonadales > Alteromonadaceae > Alteromonas > Alteromonas sp. CI.11.F.A3. The sequence goes on along the minus strand of NZ_CP136708.1, from coordinate 3,376,676 downwards.
CGACCATCGTATGTTGGTAGTATGCGGGCCATGCTCTATCCACGATGTGGAAGCAGCTAAAGAATACGCGCTTAAGTTAAAAGAGCTGCACGAATCGTGCAAAGATACCTTATTCATTGTGATGCGTGTTTACTTTGAAAAGCCGCGCACCACCACCGGTTGGAAGGGGTTAATTAACGACCCTCATATTAACGACACATTTGATATTGAAGCTGGCCTGCGTAAAGCCCGTGAACTACTAATTTGGTTGGCCGAACTCGAACTTCCGGTAGCGACTGAAGCGCTAGATCCAATTAGTCCTCAGTACTTAGCAGAACTATTCAGCTGGTCCGCAATTGGTGCTCGTACTTCTGAGTCACAAACTCACCGTGAAATGGCCAGCGGCCTTTCAATGCCTGTAGGCTTTAAAAATGGTACTGATGGCAGCTTAGACATAGCCCTAAATGCACTTAAGTCAGCAGCATCAGGTCATCGCTTCATGGGTATTAATAAGCAAGGTCAAGTGAGTGTTATTGCCACCAGTGGTAATCCTGATGGCCATATTATTCTACGTGGCGGCAAACAACCAAATTACGATTCGGTGTGTGTATCTGAGTGTGAAGTTGAAATGCAAGAAGCAGGGCTAACAGCAGGTTTAGTGGTCGATTGTAGCCATGCTAATTCTTCAAAAGACTACCGTCGTCAGCCATTGGTTGCACAAAACGTAGTAAATCAAATACTAGAAGGTAACCAGTCTATTATTGGCGTGATGTTAGAAAGCCACTTAAAGGCCGGTAACCAAAAGTCTGATGGTAAAAAGCTAAGCGAAATGGAATACGGTGTGTCTATAACCGACGGCTGTATTGACTGGGAAACAACAGAATCGCTTATTGCCCAAACCAGAGATAAATTAATAACTGTGCTACCCTTACGTCAAAATAAGCGCACCGATGTTGCCTAAACGGTAAGGTAGCCAGTGCCATTTGATTTGAGGGACATACTAAATGGCCGATTTTTCGCATTCGCAGCAATTAGATACGCTGCGTGAAGGAATAGACGAGCTGGATACCCAGCTCGTTGAACTTCTCGCTAAACGTAATGCACTCACTACAAAAGTGGGTCAGGTAAAAGCCGAAGCTGGCATGCCTGTATACGTACCTTCTAGAGAAAAAGAACTCATTGCTTCACGACGAGCGCAGGCCGAAGCGGTAGGCGTTTCTCCTGATCTTACAGAAGATTTACTTCGTCGCATCATGCGCGAGTCATATCATACGCAAAATAATCGATACCTAGGGGTTAATGCTGACGCTGGTACCATTGTGGTCATTGGTGGAGCAGGTGCATTAGGTAAAATATTCGTAAGCTTGTTCGAGCGAAGCGGTTACTCTGTTTCTGTAGTAGAGAGAGAAGACTGGGAACGTGGCCACGCAGCGGACGTGCTTTCAACCGCGGCATTAGCTGTGGTAGCGGTGCCTATTAACCTTACTGAACAGGTGATAGGTCAGCTCTCTATGCTACCCGAAAGCTGTATTCTAGCTGATATCACGAGTATTAAGGTTAAGCCGATTGAAGCCATGATGGCAGTGCATAAGGGGCCCGTCGTTGGCTTGCACCCTATGTTTGGTCCTGATGCACCAGGTATGATCAAGCAAGTCGTGGTGGTGTGTGAGGGGCGTAATGAGAGCGCTTATGGCTGGCTTATCGATCAAATGCGAATTTGGGGGGCAACTATTCACAACAGTACCGCCGAAGAGCATGATAAATCCATGGCTTATATTCAGGTAATGCGCCACTTCAACACCTTCGTGTATGGTGAGCATTTGCGTGGAGAAAATCCAGATCTTGAATCCCTCACCATGTTTAGCTCGCCTATCTATCGGTTAGAGTTAGCAATGGTTGGGCGATTGTTCGCACAAGCCCCCGAGTTGTATGCCGATATTATTTTCAATAACCCCGAAAACTTTGCCTTGCTCCGCCGTTTCTATGACCGTTTCGGCCTAGCCTTAAACGTGTTGGAAAAGGGTGATAAAAAAGCGTTCATTAAACAGTTTCTCACCATAGGGAACTGGTTTGGCAGCTATGCAAAAACATGCCTAGTTGATAGTAAACAACTGTTATTGAAAGCTGACGATGGCAAATTACTAAGAAAGCCTTGATTCGCAAAAACGTTTAAAAGTAGTTGATTTGAAGGTGTAGCCATTTTTAAAAGAGATATTTTGATTTAAACGTGAACGTTACTGGTAAGCAAAAATCTAGACTATAGTTGAGAGGATGAATTGATATTTGTCTTCTATGTTTAGTCTTTAAATTTGACGCGACTCCTCCCAAAACGTTAACGGATTAATCAATGTCTCTAAAATTCCGCCTTCTTTTATCGACAACTATGCTTACTATAGGGGTCATAATAATACTCGCGTTTGCTACTTATTGGACAGCAAACAACCTTTCGAAAAGCGCATTAGAACAAGCCGCAGAAGATAAGTTAGTGTTGCAGAATGTGCAGACTAAAGAAGCGTTTATAGATTACGTCGATTTCGTGAGTAAGCAGATAAGCAATTTTTCTGAATCATCAATTATCACCCAGTCCACACCAAAATTTAATCAGGCTTTCAATCAATATAATGCGGAATTAGATGCTTATAGTAGCGAGCAAAGTGAAAAGTTAAGTAACTACTACTCTGTCGCTTTCGCAGATTTATATGAACAACGTAATAACCAGCCTTTACTCAACGTAGAAAAATTATATCAAAGCTTACCCTTAGTTACGAAGAAGCTACAGTACGACTTTATTGCAGGCTCAACTTATAACATTGGTGAAAAAGACACCTTAGTGAGTTTAAATAACGGTACGACATACGCTGATATTCATGAGCAGTACCATGAAGAAATTCGCAGCTTCCTTCAAACTTTTAACTACTACGATATTTTTATTGTCGATCCAGATTCTGGCAATATCGTGTACAGCGTTTTTAAAGAGCTCGACTTTGCGACAAGCTTAAAGTCAGGGCCTTACGCTGATACGGGTATTGGTGAAGCGTACAGGTTGGCTATGCAAAGTACTGCCTCCGATGAAGTTGTTATGAGTGAGTTGACCAGCTATTTGCCTTCTTATGACGCAATGGCGGGTTTCTTTGGCTCCCAAATTGTAGATACTAACGGCAATTTATTAGGCATACTCGTTTTTCAAATTCCGCTGGATGTTGTCAGCAATATTCTTACCCACGACTCTGATTGGAAGGCGAGAGGATTTGGCGATTCGGGGGAAACTTATCTAGTTTCACCTGAATCTCTGTTAGTGACAGAAAGCCGTTTTTTTGTTGAGGACCCAGAGGGGTATAGTGATGCTATTCAACAACGCTACCCGTCTGTAGCGACCAATGCTCAAAGAGCAGGCACTAGTGTTGGCATCCAAAAAGTTGAGTCCCCCTCAGTGAAAAAAGCATTTGACGCTAAAACTGGCTTTACCACTGTTGAAGATTATCGTGGTGTTGAAGTGTATTCCTATTATAGCCCTATAGAATTAGGAAGTTATACCTACGCACTGTTAGCTGAAATTGATGTAGAAGAAGCCCTCTTACCGCTAACCAAGCTGCAACGCACCCTACTACTTACGGTTTTATCCATAGCGTGTGTATTAATTGTCGTTTCAATAGCCGTAGCTCTTCGACTTGCTAATGTGTTGGTTTCTCCCCTTACGAAATTAAAATCTGCATGTGATGATTTAGCTAATGGTTCTGGTGACCTAACTACTAGACTAGAAGCATCGCCAATTGCTGAAATTAACGATGTTATCTCTCCTTTTAATGCGTTCATTGACCAGATACATGTATTGGTGAAACAGTTTAAGGCTGATGCGAAAGTACTTACACAAACTACCGTGGAATTTACTGAAACGGTTGGTGAAAGTCTGACTGCTGTCCATTCCCAAAGAGAGCAAAGTAGTAGTGTTGCGTCCTCCGTAGAGGAGCTTTCGGTATCGGTTTCAGACGTTGCTCGAACTACGGTGGACACGCGCGACCAAGGTGAGATGGCCATGAGTGGGCTTAAGGAAAATATAGAACGTTCTGATTTAGCCTCTAACAATGTTCAGCTCATGGTGGATTTGCTTTCACGCTCTAGTGAAGTTATTAACGCACTTAATACTGAAGTTGGCAGTATCAATGACTTATTAGGCGATATTACTTCTATAGCCGATCAAACTAACTTACTTGCGTTAAATGCTGCGATAGAAGCGGCGAGAGCTGGCGAAGCAGGGCGGGGCTTTTCCGTAGTGGCCGACGAAGTGAGAGCGCTAGCTACTCGCTCGCAATCAAGTACTGACAAAATCGGCGGCATTGTAAACAGTATGATTAAGTCGTCTGAACTTTCAGTGCTTGAAATGGAAAAAGCCAAAACAACGGCGGATGGTGGAATACATTTGTTTGATTTACTTGCCACTGCAATGAAGGAGCTTATGCAGGTGATTGAGCAAGTACAAGGCATGGCAGATACGGTAGCCGCAGCAACACAAGAGCAAGCGACCGTAACCGACAGTGTGAATCAAAATATTCTCGAAATTTCTACAATGTCTGAGAAGATAGAACACGAAGTCGATTTCATTTCAAAAAGGACGCAATCCTTGTCTGAAGTTGCTCAGGCAATGCAGTCTCAAGTCGATAGATATAAAGTGTAGCGATAACGGGTAAATAATAGAGAATAAAGAGACACGCACCATCAATAACAAAAGTCATGAGGTGCGTGGTGTTAAGTTGAATACGAGTGCTGCGTTACTCCGCTAATGCACTGGCTGCCGCTACTTTTGTAGGGCTGATTTCTTCGCTAGGATAGCAGCCTAATATTTTAATATAGCGGGTGATGTTTCGAAGGGCTTCAATGGCATTTTGCACAGGTCCATCTTCCACATTGCCTTTCACATCAATGTAAAACATTTCTTCCCAAGGGTTACCAGGAATAGGACGAGACTCTAATTTTGTCATATTAATGTTGTTTTCACTTAGTACCAAAAGCGCTTCAACTAACGCGCCAGGCTTTTGAACCGTAGACATTACTAATGTAGTCTTAGCCGGAACTTGAAGTGGTACCACTACCGCTTTACGTGCAACCACAATGAAACGGCTATGGTTTTCTTTTTGGTTGGCCAAGTTACTTTTTATTGCAGTAAGACCATAAAGGTTTCCACCAGCCTCACTGCCAATAGCTGCAATATCATCTCGCTGTAACTCACTCACGGTCAACATAGCCGAAGACGTGCTGTCCATGGTTTTCACTTCAATGTTGCCAAGCTCAGCTAGGAAGTGGCTGCATTGTGTGAATACTTGTGGATGCGCGTACACGGTTTTAATTTTATCTACCGTCGTGTCTGCACCAACAAGCAAAGTATGACGAATAGGGTGTGTAAGTTCGCCAATAATGCTCAAGTGAGTATGTTGAAGTTGGTCATACACTTCATTAATACTGCCTGACGTTGTATTTTCAATAGGCAGAACGGCGTAGTCGGCTTCTGCATTCTCCACTTTCTGAATAATTTCGCTAAAGCTCTGACAACCTATTTCTAGTAATTCACCGGGGCGTCTAGAAAAGTATTTCTGGGTAGCAAGGTACGAGTAAGAGCCCTTATCGCCCAAGAAAGCCACACGATTAAGAGGAAGTGTACTACCCGGATTGGCGCGTTCTGCAAGCATTGCTTGCTGGTTTAACACCGAGTCTTCAATGATGACATGAAATATCTGGGTAACGTAGTGAGGGTCAAGACCTGCGTCCTTACCTTCTTTAATTAGGCGAACAAGCAGTTGCTCTTCACGTTTCTGATCCCGAACTGGAATATGGTGCTTAATTTTAGTTTCAGCGACTTCATTGGTAAGCACACGGCGCTCGGCCAACAAGGTTAGAAGTTCGCTATCTAAAGATGTTATGCGCTCTCTTACAGCATCTAAGGCGTTATCAGACATAGTTTTCCACTTATCGTATTAGCTAAAAAAAAACCTCCCTTGAGGGAGGTTTTTATGCATGTAGCTGCGCCTCCCTATTTAAAGAGCATAAACGCAAAAAAGATAGCTACTGCATGTATATTATTCTGTTTCATACGCCTGACTTTATGCGTACAGCCTGTCGGTGTCAACCTGTTTTTACATTGCTTTTAATATTTATAGGGGAGGGGGCTTGATAGATGTTGGTAGAAGGGGTAGGTGAATTGTGAATTCAGTTTAAAGCAGCAAGTCACTGACATAGTGTGAGCTTACTGCTTTAGGCAATATGGTGTGATTTTTAGAAAACTTGTTACCTTAGTTACCTAATAAGGCCGCGAGCATTTGTCGAACTTCTGTAGGTTCGAATGGCTTATCACATAACGCGTTCACGCCGGTCTGTTGAATATTGGCCATATGAGCACTGTCGGCTGCTTCAGACGTTACCATGATGATAGGAATATGCGTAGTTTCGGGGTTGAAACGGATAAACTCAGAAAGTTCTCGGCCATCCATTTCTGGCATGTTGTAATCGGTAACCACTAAATCAAAGGCTTCATCCTTTATAAAGGTAAGTGCCATTGCGCCATTTTCAGCTTCTTTAATGCGCTGTAGTCCCATACCTTCAAGTACACGACGAATGTGATTACGCGCTAATTTACTGTCGTCAACAAGCAGAACCCTAACATCGTGTATATCGAATAGCTCGAGTTCAAGTTCGTCGTGATTGATTAAATCAAGGCTAGCATTAAGCGCGCGAGACAGATGAAGAGGCTCGAAAGGCTTAGGGAGGATAGCTGAAACGCCCGCTTGTTTGAATTCTTCCAACTTGCTTATTCTGTTCTCACTTGAGACCAACATGAATGGAATAGATTTAAAATCGTCATTTTCTTTAATGAACTTGATCAAATCTAATGCTGTGCCGTCTTCGAAATACATCGCGCTAACAATCAGGTCTGCACCGTGCGCTTTTACCGCCGAAATAGCTTCAGAAAGGGTACTAACAGGATCAATTTCCTTTACCTTTTCTTTCAACAATAGGGTAGTAATAATCTTCCTCTGCGTATCAGAGGGTTCAACTAATATGATATGTAAATCAGAAATTGACAGCTTTTCCATTCCGTTCTCTTTTTGGTATTTTCAAGGAAAGTAAGGGGGTGAATTAACCCCCAGCAATTTTAGCGCTAAAGCCCTTATCCTGCAGTAAAGCTTTTAACTTCTCGCGGTCATCCGTTTGAACTTCAATTTGTCCATCTTTAACCGCGCCACCACAGCCACACTTCTTTTTTAATTCAGTGCCTAGCTTCTTTAACGCATCGGGGGCTAAATCAAGCCCTTTAATTATAGACACGCCTTTCCCTTTGCGGCCTTTTGTTTCTCTGTGTATGCGAACAATACCATCGTCGGAAGTGGAACGCTTTGCTTCTTTAGGCGAAGGTTTAACTTTACCTGTATCGGTACTGTATACCAGCAGTGCATCTTGCCAATCTTGCATTTTATCCTCTGATTATTTTTCCTGTGCGTTAAACGAGCCTTATTTAGGCTTATCTACAATTGTAGCATGGCAGGCTGAAATATCTGCGCTAGAATAAATTCAGTAATGCCTAATTATACGCTGTGTTTGTCACTAGATAATAAAGCAACCAGTGTAGTCAACGCAGAAGGAGTCATTGAGTGAATGTATCAACGGACAAGGTTAATGAACAACAGACTTTAATTATAGAGATGGGCGAAAAGTTTGATTTTAGCAAAGTGGAAGCCTTTCGCTCAGCCTATCAAGATTTAGACTCTGACGTGAAACACATCACCGTAGACTTGGCTAAAACAGAATACATGGACAGTTCAGCCTTAGGTATGTTGCTAAATATGCAAAAAGTTCTATCACAAAGGCCGCTGACATTTAGTATTGAGAATAGCCGACCGCCCGTAGAGCGAATACTAAAAATATCGCGCTTTGACAAAAAATTTATTATTCGTTGAGACGCAGTAGCAAGCAAGCCACAGGGCGCTAAAATTAAATGAAAATTCTTATCGTTGATGATGAGCCAATTAACCGCACTATGTTAGTTAGCATGTTAAGCGAAGCTGGGTTCACCGATTGCGTTGAGGCTTCGAGTGGCAACGATGCGTTAGCGATAGTAGAGCATGCGATACCCGATTTAGTGCTACTTGATGTGGTAATGCCAGGTATGAGCGGTTTTGAGGTTGCACCGAAAATTAGAACGTTAGCCGGCGGCCGATACTTACCAATTTTATTTATCACAGCATTGGATGACAAAGAAAGTCTAGTGAAGTGTTTAGAGGTTGGGGGGAATGACTTTGCCACCAAACCTTTCGACAAACATATTCTCACCGCCAAAATTCGCGCGCACGAAAAAATTCGCAACTTAAGTGCCCATATAGAACAGCAAAATGAAGAGCTTAGGTTTTATCAACAACGGGTAGCAAGAGAGCATGCCATTGTTGAGCATATTTTCAGTCATGCCATTGTTAATAAAAGCCACGTTCTTAAATATTTTGATCACGCATTAACGCCTGCAGAAACATTTAATGGTGATGTATTTGTATGTGAAGCCAGCCCAAGTGGTGGTTTATATTTTTTAGTAGGAGATTTTACCGGGCATGGATTGGCATCAGCCATAGGTGCACTGCCGGTAACGCGTGCATTTCAAGAGATGTCTTTAAAAGGGTTGTCGGTAAATGAAATGGCGACAGAGTTTAATAAAATACTTCTGCGATTTTTACCCAGCGATATGTTTATGGCTGCGGTTATCGGCGAAGTTGGCTCTGATGGTTCTCGTATTACCCTTTGGCAAGGTGGTATGCCACAAATGTTGGTGGTGTCAGACAAGCGGAAATTTATTAAAACTATTTCTTCCCCTCATATGGCGCTAGGTATTCTTGAGCAACACGAATTTGACAGTGAGTGCGAAATTTTTGAGATGTTGGCGAATGACAAGTTAATTGTCTATTCCGATGGATTGACAGAAGCGGTTGATGCAGAGGGAAATATGTTAACCGAAGAGGGGATAGAACAATGGTGTGCTGATGCCACTGATATCACTGCCGAAGGAATTTTTAATCACGCTAAAGCATTTTCGGCTACACCTAGTTTTGAAGACGATGTGTCAGTGGTTATTTTCAAAAGTCAGTCCTTGGAAGGGGTTCAGCCTTATCGAGCTACCGACGATATTCCGTTAAATATCACTATCACCTTAAGTGCCAAACATTTAAAGCAGTCCGACATTCAAACCCGTATGCTCCATCAAACTTCTCAATGTAGCGGCATTGAACATGTTCGCTCAGTGCTCTTTACGGTGGTTTCAGAAATGTTCAGCAACGCCTTAGAACACGGCATTTTGAACATGGACTCACGTCTAAAGCATTCGCCAGAAGGCTTTCAATTATATTATGAGCAGCGAGAAAAGTTACTGAGTGCCTTAGATGAAGGGACGATTATTATTAATATCGAGTCGGATCCGGCGAAAGAAACCGTCTTTCTTTCTATAGAAGACAGCGGGAACGGATTTGAGTGGGAACAGAAAGCCAGCCCCGAAAGTAATGACTCATTCGGAAGAGGGTTAGGCCTCATCAGAGCGTTAAGTAGTAAAGTGTGGTTTGAAAAAGGCGGGAGAAAAATAAACTGTTTGCTCGATACAGCCGTTGAATAACTACCACTAGACTAAAAATGCCAACGATTTGCCGTATATTCCCACTTTGAAAGGTTGGATATGTTATGCAATAGCTTCGTTGTTTATTTGGAGCGCCTAATGCTTAAATCTTTATTACAGCTTTTCGAAACGAAAGAATCAGAAGCGCAGCAGAAACATACTGTCGAACTTGCCACTGCTGCGTTGTTAAGTGAAATAATGAGGGCTGACGCTAATGTCACCAACAGTGAGCTCAATGCTTACAAAACGCACTTGTATAAACAATTTGCGCTTTCTGATGATGAACTAAAATTACTGATGGAAGAAGGCCGAACCTCAGCAGAAGAAGCTGTGGATTTAGTACAGTTTACCAAGATAATTAATCAAACCTGTGAAGCTGAACAAAAGCGGGACATTCTTGAGGGTTTATGGGCAATTGCATTTGCAGATAATCAACTTGCCCCTATTGAAGAGCATACCATTCGGCGTATATCAGACTTATTGCATGTGCCGCATTCCCATTTTATTAAAGCTAAACTGCGCGTTTCGCCAGAGAATTAAAGCAATACTTAACACACTCTCGCGTTATTAATATCGAAAAAAGTGCTTGTTACACAGGTAATTAGTGAAAAATAATGCTATAAATAAATCATGAATTTCCATGGTCTCAGGTGCACTTGAGGTTATGATGACTACGTAAGATTTATTGAAAACATGATTGCAATCTATTACGCGGGTGGTGTTAGAGGAAGTGGGTGTGTTTAAGTCTATAAAGGCCCCAATTAGTATTGTCGTTACCTTGTCTATGTCTGTAATGGCTGCCGCGGTGTTGTGGTTTGCAGTATTAGAACATAAAGCGCTATATCTCAATTTAGCACATTCTCATGCGGTTTCTCTTGCCAATGGCGTAGTAAAAAATGTAGCGCCAGCTATGTTGTTAAATGCCCAAAAAGCCTACTCTCTTTCAAATGTCTTAATCCTGTTAAAGGAGCATGAACATGTTATTTCAGCAAGAATCTACGACAGTAATTTTACCCTTTTATTAGAAGAAGAAGGCCCATCTGCTAATAGACTGAATGAGCCTTTTCTAAATACCCTTGACCCATTTGCTTTAACTGAAGGGGTATCCATAGAAAATGACGTCATTATGGCACGACGAGTAATAGGCTCTTCGCAAAAGCCAGATGGTTTCTTGATACTCTTCGTGGATGCAAAGGCACCACTTTCGGGAAGTGTTAAAGGCTTACTACTGAATGTAGTACCTATTATCTTTGTGCTGTGGGTAATAAGCATTATTGGCACATTGTTTTTCATTCGTCGTGTATTTCGCCCTTTAAGTGAGTTAAGTTTTTTCACCAAACAGGTCACAGACACCAAAGATTACGCCTTGCGACAAAACCTTACTTCAAGAGATGAAATAGGGGAGTTGGGAGAAAACATCAACCTTTTGTTAGAAATGATAGAGGTTGAACTACTTATCAATCATGAACAAAATCAAACCTTGGTCGATCAACAAGAAACCATGATTCGATTGGCTAACTATGACAGCCTAACCGGGTTACCTAATAGGCAATTTGTGCTTGATAACTTGCGGTTAGAGCTAGCCCGAGCGCGAAGGAATGATGATGATCTTGCTCTTTTGTTTTTCGATTTAGATGGGTTTAAAGGCATAAATGATTCACTAGGCCATGAGACCGGTGACCTGATATTGATAGAAGTGGCAGATAGGGTGAGCACTCTGTTACGAGAAGGGGACTTGGTAGCCCGATTAGGAGGCGATGAATTTTTAGTATTACCCGATCGGGAAACGCGAGATACCAGCCTTGAAAATATGGCCGGTCGATTAATTGATGCCTTTACTAGTCCTTTTGAATTGCGTGGGCTGTCACTGTCTGTTGGCGTTAGTGTGGGCGTAGCGCGTGCCATAGACGCCGACTATGATTTAAGCGAATTAATGAGCAATGCAGATCTTGCGATGTATCGCTCTAAAGCCAAGGGGCGTGGAAGCTTTACCATATTTACACCTGATATGGTGGAATCGCACAAGCGTAAATTCCATTTAGCGAATGCCATAGAGCAAGGGTTAAAGAACGATGAGTTTATGGTGTATTACCAAGTTAAAGTCGATCACGAAGGGAAGGTTATCGGCTTAGAGGGACTGCTTAGGTGGCAACACCCGGAATATGGTTTGGTTATGCCTAATGAGTTTATTCCTATAGCGGAACAAGGCGGTAAAATATCTGCCATTACACGTTGGGTAATTGAAAAAGTCTGTATTGATCTACCCAAATTAAGGGAGTGGCTTCCCCATCGTTTTCGTGTGTCAGTGAATTTATCAGGCCACGACCTTCGTGATAGTAACCTGTTTGACAATATCTATGAGATTTTCACACGCCACAATGTAAATCCTGAATACGTAGAATTCGAGGTAACCGAGTCTGCTTACTTAGAGAATTTTGCGTCATCAAATAAATTCTTTAAACGCATGAGCAACATGGGATGCGCCATTGCCCTAGATGATTTTGGTACGGGTTACTCTTCACTAAGCTATTTAACCCAGATAAGCATCGATACCTTAAAAATTGATAAGCAGTTTGTACATGAGCTTGAAACGTCGGAAAGGAGCCGCTTAGTAACCGGCGCTATTATCGATTTGGCCAAACGCCTTTCACTTAGCGTATGTGCCGAAGGTATCGAAAATGAAACCCAATGGCATTATTTGATAGAACACGGTTGTGACTATATTCAAGGTTTTATGTTTAGCAAACCCATTCCTATGGATGACCTTATTCTGTCACCAAAACAGTTTATAATTGGCAATGTCAATAATAGTGAGGGTAGGTAGCATAGCTTATGCATCGGGCTTTTTATTACGCTGTCATAACGAACTGATTCAACAAACTATTTTAATTTAGAGCCTTATTAGGCTAATAGACACAATTACAGGAGTTCATGTAACTGTGTCTGTTTCTAGATACAATGTACAGGAGGTGAGTCGATTTATTTGTTGTAAATATTTGATATATAATTAAATTGTATTTTTGGCTCAATTTTAGCTTATCCAATCAGAGTTAACAGAGTTATCGAAGTTAGTTTAAGGGATTTATAAACAAGCAGTAATGCGGAGGATTCATGATGAAACGACTAGAGAAGGTTTTTCTGATTTTACTTACCATCGCGGCGATACAAGCTATTTCGGTAGTTGAAGCGCACGCGTCACCTGCAAAAACGTTAATGCAGCAGTTAGACACGAATAAAGACGGTTTGATTTCGCTGAAAGAAGCGGTTCGTCACACCGAACTATTGCGTAATTTTGGGTTAATTGACGACAATGAAGATGGCAAATTAACTGAAGCCGAATTAGCAAAAAGTAAACTGACACCAGGAAATGCAAAATCTGCGGTCAGTGAATAGCTGTCGTTAGCGAACAATATATATAATAGCCTAGCAGATGCGCCTGCCGGTGCTTGTTTGAAGGAATACCACTCTGATTGAGAAATTTTCATTTGGTGAACGGCTGGTTCAGCTAGGCTCATTACGTCAACTGACGCTAGGTAGCTTCGTGCTGGCGTTAATCCCCTTGATTGCGTTGTTGTGGCAAAGCCAAAGCGACTTAGCCAAAGTAGGGCAAATGACCACGTTGGAAACCCGATACGTGGTTGATGTTGTGGGCGATATGCAGCGCCTGGATGGCGCTGTTGTTGACTTAGAGCGAAGTATTCGTCAATACGCGGTTATTCGAACCGAGAAAGTTGCCACCTTATCCGATAACGCACTCGATCAATTCGCGGTGGCCGCTGATAACCTTTGCCAAGCCTTATCTGTTCAGGGAACCTGCGAAAGGTTGTCAGAACAATTAGGCGACCTGTCTGATTACCGCTTAATTGAAGATCAACTTTTACTCAATGCGTACCTTGCTAACGTAGCACGAAGTGTTTCACAGCTTCGAGATGACGTGGAGCTTGCTATTTCCGAACGGGTCAAAGTGCAGCAAGATGACTTAAACGCGATGCAAGCAAAGCAAGCGTGGTCTACGGCGATGTTGGTAAGTGTCTCCTTGCTGCTTATCCTTTTAGGAAGCCAACTGATTGTTAATCCAGTTAATAAATTAAAGCAGATAATTCGTATAGTGGCGCATCAGCAAGGTGATCTTCCCCCTTTGTCTCGCCAAGCGCCGCGAGAATTAATAGATGTGGAGAAAGATCTGCATTGGCTGTACGATCGTCTTGGTCAATTAGAGCATATACGCACTGCTTTATTGCGCCATGCTGCTCACGAGTTGAAAACCCCGTTAGCCAGTATTAAAGAAGGATGTAGTTTATTGTCGGAAAATGTTGTGGGCGATTTGAATGACCCTCAACGTGAAGTATTGTCGCTACTTAGCGCAAGTACGCAAAGACTGAACACACTAATCGAAAAACTACTCGATTATAACTTGTTGTTACAGCAAGCTCAGCCCGACATCGTTAATACTGATGCGAAGAAGTTGGTTGATGCATGTTTGGGGGATTACGCCCTAGCGTTACAAGAACGTGAAGTGACGGTATCGGTTGATAGTAAGCATATTTGGGCTGACGAAGAGTTATTCAGGCGGATACTCGACAATTTGGTGTCTAACGCAGTAGCACATGGTGCTGTAGGGCGACCCATTAATGTACATATATATTTAGATAATAACTTTGCTATATTGGACGTTGCAAATCGAGGCAAGCGGATTGCCAAAGAGTCGGTTGCAACACTGTTTGAACCTTTCACCCGTGGCGCAGAGCCGAGAAATGATAATGTTATAGGCACAGGATTAGGCTTATCGATTGTTGCGGATTGCGCGCGACTGATGCATGGCGACGTACAAGTTGTCGATGTCGATTACGCTGATGTGTGCTTTAGGGTGACGATTCCTCAACAGGAAAAATAAAATGAGAATAAGTTGTATGATACTGGCCCTGACGATGATGTCGGGTTGCAGTGTGTTGTCTAAGCAGCCAATCGAACAGAAAATTGAAGTTCAACCACCCCAGATGATTGAAGTGGCTGTAAACGACGATATTTGCCTGTTCACTTCAGAACCTGAAAATTTTGATTACAATTGCGACATGGCTTACTGGTTGGAAGTTTGGCTTGAAGCTGATGCCACGCCTTGGATTGAACGCAAAGCGCAGTTAACAGCGCTTGGTCAATCAAAAAAAGACAAAATTCACGCTTACCTTTTATCCTTATCCAGCGATACCCCGTATCAAGATAGGCTACGTGCCCAACTTTCTATAGATGATTTAATGCCTGAATTTACCGACGCCGCTGCGTTGGTCATTGAAGTTGTGGTAAGTAACCCAAACAAACAATTAATGGAACTTGAGTCTGCGTTGAGTGTATTAAGTAAAGAAAATACCCATCGAGGTCAAGAATTACAAAAGCTGTATGCCGAGCTTAAAGCTCAGCAGAAAAAACTAGAAGAACTACTCCAAATTGAAGCAACACTTATGGATAAAAACAGGAACAACTAACAATGAGTGAAAGTAGCAAGAACAAACCCCATTTATTGTTGGTTGATGATGATAAAAGTTTACTTCGCCTCTTAACTATCCGCTTAGAAGGCGAGGGTTATCAAGTTACTGCGGTTGAAGATGGTAATGCGGCGTTAAGAAAGCTTCAAAATGATGCTTTTGACGTGGTACTCAGTGATTTGCGTATGCCTGGCCTTGATGGGTTAAGTTTATTTGAAGAAATCATGGGCATTCGAAAAGATATTCCCGTAATTTTGATGACCGCCCACGGCACAATTTCGGACGCGGTTGCAGCCACTCAGCGTGGTGTCTTTGGTTTTCTACCCAAGCCAGTCGACCATGATGAGCTGCGTACTTTATTACAAAAAGCATTAAGTCAGTCACAAGCGGCTCAGCCCGGTGAATGGGCGAAAAGTATTGTTACCCGTTCTCAAGATATGCTCAATGTACTCGATCAAGCGTACAGAATTGCGCAACGAGAAGTCAGTGTACTTATTAGCGGAGCCAGTGGTACAGGTAAAGAGTTATTAGCTAATGCAATGCATCAGGCCAGTGACAGACGTGACAAACCGTTTGTTGCCATTAACTGTGGCGCACTGCCAGAAAACTTACTTGAATCAGAATTATTCGGACATGCGAAAGGTGCCTTTACTGGTGCGGTAGCCGCTCACCCTGGTCTATTTCGTGAAGCCGATGGCGGGACATTATTTTTAGATGAAATTGGCGATATGCCAATGACATTACAAGTGAAACTACTGCGTGCGTTACAAGAGCGTCAAATTAGACCTGTAGGCAGCAGTAAGCATGTTGATATTGATGTTCGTATCATCTCGGCTACTCACAAAGACTTGCTCAAAGAAATGGAAGAGGGCACTTTCAGGGAAGACTTATACTACCGCCTAAATGTGGTGAACTTAAAGCTTCCATCGTTGAAAGTGCGAAGTGAAGATATTCCTTTGCTGGCGCGTTCACTATTGCAGCAAAGTGCCCAGCGTCATGGTGTTAACGTGAGTCAGTTTTCAGATGATGCAATGCAGTTGTTAGTGAAATCATCCTGGCCAGGAAACGTGCGTCAATTGGTAAACGTGGTTGAGCAATGTGTTGCTTTAACACAAACACCAGTAGTGCCACTGCATCTTGTAGAGCAAGCGCTGTCAGCCACTAAGCAAAGTTGGCCAACGTTAACCGAAGCCAGAGATGCTTTTGAGCAACAGTATTTGAACAAGCTTTTGAAAATGACTGATGGCAACGTAACCCGCGCGGCGGAACTTGCCGGACGTAACCGTACCGATATGCATAAGTTGATGAAGAAGCATGATCTAGATGCCAGTGATTTTAGATAAAAAACTCGTTTAATAATGTTGACCTGTATGTTCGACGGCGACGGTCTCGAACATACAGATACTAACCCACAGCTCGACCACCAACCATTTTACTGCATTATCCTTTCGAATAAATTTTGTATTTGCGACAAGCGTTGCTTACAAACCTCTTCTATTCTTTGTTACACGATATATGTATATGGGTTAGTCCTATGTTTTTACATAATAACGTTCTGTCGCAAAAAGCGACGTTTCACCTTGGTGAAGCAACTACGAATTTAAATGCAACTTTCGAACAACTATCGTCGGGTAAACGGATAAATAGCGCGGGCGATGATGCAGCTGGTCTTTTGATAAGCCAGCGGCTATCCAGTCAATCTTTCGGTTTGTTCCAAGCTGCCGATAATGCAAACAGCGGTATTGCACTGACGCAAACCGTAGACGCAAGTTTAGATGAAGTTTCTCAACATTTGTTGCGTGTTAGACAGCTATCTATTAAATCGCAAAACGGTATATTTTCAGACTCAGATGTGTCGGCTATCGATAAAGAAATTGCCAGCGCCTTAGGCGAAGTTGAACGTATCGCGCAAAATACTACGTTCGCTGGAGAAAACTTACTCGATGGAACATACCGTAGAGATTTTGGCATAAGTGCTAATGGGGAGCGGCATATCCGCGTAGATTTAATGCTTGAAGGGGAGGGCCTTAACTTAAAAAGTCTTGGTTTAGATAACCTTTCTATGTCGGCTGAACACAGTGGTAGTAATATTATAAATAGTGACGATGTTACGATGGCTGCAGCGTTTAATGTTGGGGAAGTGTTATTGACAGCTGATGACGCATCAGGTGAGCGGAGCCTAAGTGTTTCTTCAGATAGTGGGCAGACCTTTATTGAAAAAGCAGTCGAATTAGTTGGTAGTAAAGGGGTAAATGCCAGCCTTATCAGTACGACAGTAAATAATGTTCTAGGTTTGGGAAGTACGACGGCAAATATATTAACCGGAGACGTCAGCCTTTCTCAAAATAATACAGCACTGCGTATAGCGACGCCTTCTAGTACACTACAAATATCAGCAAATTTAAATAGTAAGGTTGGTTTATATGATGCTGATGAGCAAGAGAATAGCCAAGTAAATACCGATACTCTAAACAAAGTAGATAAAGCGTTAGAGACAGTGAGTGATTTAAGAGCCGATGTAGGAGCGCTAAACAATCGTTTTTCTTCTGCGCTAAAAGTGCTCTCAAACACTAACCTAAATATACAACGTTCACATTCGCATATTGTCGATACTGATTTTGCTACTAGCACAGCTATGGCAACACGTTTTGATATTCTTCATAAAGCAAATTTAGCCGTATTGTCCCAAGCCAATAAATCACCCAATCAGGTGCTTTATTTATTGGGTTAGATATCCTCAACGATATTTTTGTTTAGCACCGCTTCTGCAAGCTTGGCAAACTCACGTAGTTTATCGATATCTTCTGCACTAAATGCTCTGGGAGAGTCATGAATTACACATAATGTACCTAGCTCATAACCATCGAGAGAACGTAAAATGGCGCCTGCATAAGCGCGTATAAAAGGAGCGCCTTGTACTAGTTCATTATTCGAAAAACGATTATCTTCTAATGCATTTGGCACGATTAAGTACTCTTCTTCTGCAATAGCATACGTACAAAAAGAGATATTCCGCGGGGTTTCTGACACATCTAAACATTGACGAGATTTAAACCACTGACGGTCTTCAGCAATTAAGCTCACTAAGCAAATCTTACAGCCAAAATACTCTTGCGTTGCCTTTGTAATCGCATCTAATTGGATATCAGGAGGAGTATCAAGTACGTTTAAATCTTTCAATGCCTTTAGCCGTAAGGCCTCATGCACATGCTGTGATGCTTTCATTATTTTTCCGCTTACTTAGAGGGCGAGAGTATTGCTGTACTCTGGGAGGCGGAGTCTATACGAACAGATGTATAAGCACTAGCCTATTTTTATATTGATGTGAGTAAAAAGCAATCCGATTAGGAGAGTGCGTCGTGCGGTATTGACTGTCAAAATAACGTGTTTTGATTTGGTTGTTGCTTCAACGCTAGGTTCGGTATTGCCACTTCATGAAATTTCTGATTATACAAATCAATAAATTGTTGCGCTAACCATGGGGCATCTTTGTTATCTGGTCTATGACAGAAAAAATAAGGGCTTTTCCCTTCTAGCCGCCATTGATGAACTTTGTTCACCCAAGGCGTTAAACACGCAATATTATCTTCATCATTATCATTCCCTACAAAACGAACAATAGGGTTAGTCGCAGTGGCAATCACATTCACTGGCACTCTAGGTTTTTTGTTCCGCACCTCACGTAAAAGCGCACTGTCGCTAGAGCTTGTATCTTCCCTTGAAACAGGGCCGGTAAATAACGCGCGGGTATCCATAATAATGCGGTTAGCCTTGTGCTCAATTAATAATTGGTTTAACTGCTTTTCTTCATTTCCTTTAGCAAAGAAAGCTAAATGTCTTACTTCTACCGCAACGGTAATATGGGGTGGTAAAAAGCTTAAAAACGTCGTCAGCCGTTCTAGTTTTTCAGGGCCAAAGCTTGCAGGAAGTTGTAGCAGCATTACACCTAATTTTTGCCCCAGCGGCGCAAGAATGTTTAATTGTTCATTCACTTCATCCTCGCAATGCAGTAATTGATGAACGTGGGTAATTTGCTGATTGAATTTAAACGTAAATGAAAAGTCGCTACCTACTGATTGTTCCCAGCGAGCGACCGCATCAGCATGTGGAAGAGAATAAAAGGTCGTATTTCCCTCAACCGTATTGCACTCCTTGGCGTAATGAACCAGTTGATTGTCACTTTTTGGGTAACTAGCAAACCAGGTTTTTGGCCAATGACTATGCTGCCATTGCGGCAAGCCAATAAATACCTTGGGTAGCGCCGAAGAAGTTGATAATTTAGTTACTGCAGGATTGTTTGTATTTGTCATTGGGCTTTACTGCGCATTTGTTTATACTATGCGACCTTAATTTAACACATAGTGCATGATGGCAAGGGGCGCGAGCGCCTCATTGTAGAGTAATGGCAAGCAGGTTCAAGGGTTTGCCTACCATCGTGTAACGCAAGATAAGAATATCAGGGGTCAACGACCATGCGCACAGATTACTGTGGGAACATCGATTCATCATACATTGGGCAAGAAATCACCCTGTGTGGTTGGGTAAACAAACGCCGTGACTTAGGTGGCGTAATCTTCATCGACTTACGAGACCGCGAAGGTATCGTTCAAGTGGTATTCGACCCTGATTTACCAGAGGTATTAAGCGTAGCGAATAAACTTCGCGGTGAATTTTGCGTTAAGCTAACCGGTAAAGTGCGTGCTCGCCCTGAAGGCCAAATCAATAAAGATATGCGTACCGGCGAAATCGAGATTTTAGGCACAGGCCTAGAAATCATCAATCGCTCTGATGCGCTGCCGCTTGATTGGAACCAAGAGAACTCTGAAGAGCAGCGTTTACGCTACCGTTACCTTGATTTACGTCGCCCTGTTATGAGCCAGCGCTTACAGTTTCGCGCTAAAGTAACCGGTGCAGTACGTCGTTTCTTAGAAGGCGAAGGCTTTCTAGATATTGAAACGCCTATTTTGACCAAAGCGACACCTGAAGGTGCTCGTGATTACTTAGTACCTAGCCGCACCCATAAAGGCGAGTTCTTTGCACTGCCACAATCGCCGCAGTTGTTTAAGCAATTGCTGATGATGTCTGGCATGGACAGATACTACCAAATTGTAAAGTGCTTCCGTGATGAAGATTTACGTGCCGATCGCCAACCAGAATTTACCCAAATCGATATCGAAACTACGTTTTTAGATGCCGATGGCGTAATGGCTATTACTGAAAGCATGATCCGCGATTTATTCAACACCATGTTGGACGTAGATTTAGGCGACTTCCCACGCATGACCTACGCCGAAGCAATGAGGCGTTTTGGTAGCGATAAACCTGATTTACGTAACCCGTTAGAGCTTACCGATATTGCTGACTTACTTGAAACTGTTGAGTTTAAAGTATTCAGTGGCCCTGCTAACGATCCTAAAGGTCGTGTTGCTGCTATTCGTGTACCAGGCGGTGCGAGCATGTCTCGTAAGCAAATTGACGAGTACACCAAGTTCGTAGGCATTTACGGCGCGAAAGGCTTAGCGTGGATGAAAGTAAACGAAATGGCACCGGGCCAAGAAGGTTTACAATCACCTATTCTTAAGTTCTTAAGTGAAGACATTACCGACGGTATTTTGCAGCGCACTGGCGCGCAAGCTGGCGACATCTTGTTATTTGGTGCCGACACTAACACAGTAGTTACCGAAGCCATGGGCGCACTTCGCCTTAAACTGGGTGAAGACTTTGAGTTATTAGAAGGTGAGTGGAAGCCGTTGTGGGTTGTCGACTTCCCAATGTTCGAAGAATTCGACGGACAGCTTCATGCTATACACCATCCGTTTACTGCGCCTCGCGGCTTAACCGCAGAAGAGCTTAAAGCCAACCCTGTTGGTGCATTGTCTGATGCTTACGACATGGTATTAAACGGTTGCGAGCTTGGTGGTGGTTCAGTACGTATTCACAACGAAGAAATGCAATCTGCCGTATTTGACATTTTGGGTATAGATGAAGAAGAAGCGAAGAACAAGTTTGGCTTCTTACTTGAAGCCTTACGCTTTGGTGCGCCGCCTCACGCAGGTTTAGCGTTCGGTTTAGACCGCTTAGTGATGCTAATGACTGGCGCGACGTCAATTCGCGATGTAATGGCATTCCCTAAAACCACCACAGCGGCATGCCCATTAACATCTGCGCCAAGCCCTGCGAATCCAAAACAGTTGGAAGAGTTGGCGATTGCAACGGTAAAAAAGCCGTCGTAAACGATGGCTTATAAAAAGCCCGAGTCAGTCCTTGTGGTGCTGTACGATCAGCATCACAAGGTACTATTGCTGCAACGTAATGATGACCCTGAATTTTGGCAGTCGGTCACTGGCGCAATGGAAGACGGTGAACTCCCTATTGAAACCGCGTACCGAGAAGTGGCGGAAGAAACAGGGATTGACGCCAAACAGTTGTCTATTGAAATGTTTAATCACAATAGACAAAACCAATACGAAATTCGCAGCCGCTGGCTGCATCGATATCCCCCCGGAACACGGTTTAACACCGAACACGTTTTTTCTCTTCAAGTAGACAGTTCCTTGCCGTTGGTGCTTACTGAACATTTACAGTACGAGTGGGTAGATAAAGCACAAGCATTAGCGCGACTTTGGTCGCCTTCAAACAAAGAGGCGGTATCAATGTTTGTACCAAACGTACCTTAATGGTTATACTGGGTATAGATCCAGGTTCTAGGGTTACAGGCTACGGCGTTATTGAGCGTAAGCAGGGTAAACTTGTGTATGTGGCGAGTGGTTGTATTCGCGTAGGAACGGCAGATTTACCGTCGAGGCTTGACAATATCTATACCGGTATTAGCGATATTATTCGTCAGTACAACCCTGCGCAATTTGCTATTGAGCAAGTGTTTATGGCAAAAAATCCCGACTCTGCCTTAAAGTTAGGGCAAGCCCGCGGTGCCGCGATTGTGGCAGCCACTCAAGGTGAATTGCCAGTAGCAGAATATTCGGCTAGGCAAATTAAACAGGCAGTAGTAGGCAAGGGTAGTGCAGATAAAACGCAAGTGCAGCACATGGTGAAGCATTTATTGAGTTTAAGTGGTACACCTCAAGCTGACGCTGCTGATGCCCTAGCTGTGGCGCTATGTCATGCCCATACCGAGCAAAGCCTGATTAATATGGCTGGGCAAGCACGCAAAACCGTGCGAGGCCGTTTACGCTAATTGCTTTGCTCGCCTACAAATTGCATGCGTTTTTGTAGCCACTTTTTGTAACCACTTTTTTATAAACAGTAGAACCTTCCTATTTGTTTTATTTCCCTACATTGGGAAAATACCATGTAAGAGAGCAGTCATGATTGGACGTATTCGCGGTACATTGGCCGAAAAGCAGCCCCCAGAAATTTTGGTAGATGCAAACGGGGTAGGCTATGAAATTCATATGCCAATGACGAGCTTCTATCAACTACCTGCTGTGGGTGAAGAAGTCGTTGTGTATACCCATTTTGTAGTGCGAGAAGACGCGCAATTACTGTTCGGGTTTGCCGATAAAATGGAACGAGGCTTGTTCCGTGAACTCATAAAAGCCAATGGCGTTGGTCCTAAACTAGGGCTAACTATATTATCGGGTATGTCTGCAGGTCAGTTTTTGTCTGCGGTTCAAAATGCCGACGTTTCTGCATTAGTGAGCTTGCCGGGCATTGGCAAGAAAACAGCAGAAAGGTTAGTTGTTGAGTTAAAAGACAGATTGGCGAAATTTGGCAAAGTACAAAGTATCGCTATTCCACCGCCAAGTGGCGACTTACTGAATACCAATACCTTGGTGGAAGTAAACGACACACGAGAAGATGCCCAGAGTGCGCTGGTGGCACTAGGTTATAAGCCAGCTCAGGCAAGCAAACTTATCGATAGTGTGTATAAAGAAGGCATGGAAAGCGAGTCGCTTATTCGTGAAGCTTTAAAAGCTGCCATTTGAACCTTGTTAATTTAAGGCTGAAATTAAGCTGAAGCCAAAATTTGCCAAGAACGATAGACCTACGTTGCCGATTTACTTTAAAGCAGAGCCCTAATGATAGAAGCTGATAGACTGATTACGCCCGATGCGAGTACCGAAGATGAAGTTATCGACCGTGCTATTCGCCCTAAAATGCTTGATGATTATACAGGCCAGCCTCATGTGTGTGAGCAGATGGAAATCTTCATTCAGGCTGCTAGAAAGCGTGACGATGCCCTCGATCACTTACTCATATTTGGTCCGCCAGGGCTAGGGAAAACTACGCTAGCAAATATTGTGGCGAACGAGATGGATGTAAGTATTAAAACCACCTCAGGGCCTGTACTTGAAAAAGCCGGAGACCTAGCGGCACTGCTTACAAATCTTGAGCGTAACGATGTTCTTTTTATTGATGAAATCCATCGTTTAAGCCCTGTTGTAGAAGAAATTCTGTATCCGGCCATGGAAGACTATCAATTAGACATCATGATAGGCGAAGGGCCAGCAGCCCGTTCTATTAAGCTAGACTTGCCACCTTTCACCTTAGTCGGGGCTACAACCCGTGCAGGTTCGCTTACATCGCCATTGAGAGACCGTTTTGGCATAGTTCAACGTCTAGAGTTTTATTCGGTTAAAGATCTCACCACCATTGTTGCTCGTAGTGCGAGTTACTTGAATTTAGATATGAGCCCAGAAGGGGCACAAGAAATTGCACGTCGCTCTAGAGGTACACCGCGTATTGCCAACAGGCTATTAAGACGAGTTCGAGATTACGCAGAAATTAAATCTGATGGTACGGTTGGCGTTGAAACCGCTGCAAAGGCATTGGATATGCTAGATGTAGATAAAGAAGGCTTCGATTATATGGATCGGAAATTGCTTTGTGCCATCATAGAGAAATTTGATGGTGGCCCAGTAGGGCTAGACAATTTAGCAGCAGCAATTGGTGAAGAGAAAGAAACCATTGAAGATGTGATTGAACCCTTTCTTATTCAGCAAGGTTTCTTACAGCGCACGCCGCGTGGACGAATAGTGTCGCAACGAGCGTATCTTCATTTTGGCTTTACCCCTTCAGTTTAGAAGCTAAGTGTTTTTTTGCATGAGCAAACTTATGTTCGCTCATGCTGAGTTTACTTTATTCACTACTTCCCATCACTTTCCTTCAGGCAAAAAAAAGCCCGCTCAATGAACGGGCCAAAACAACAAGTGTTAAAGGAAATAAATCCAGGGAACTCATGTCTAACAGGAGAAAAACTCTTGCATAACCGTGTGATACACCATTACGCTCTGTAGGACTGATGCTGCGTATTATAGGCTTAGTTTGATTTCTTACAATTGAGTAAAATTGTTTTTTAGCCTTAGAAAAACTAATGTGTTGCTATGGTGTTAATGGTTTATCATTTAATCATTAAATCCTTCTAAAAGTGCGGCATGCAAGGTGGGATTTTTAAATTGTGAAAGAAGATTATGCAATGGATAATCAAGGTTAACGATTAATTTTATTGACGGTGAAAGAATATTTATGCATTTACATCAGGTAAGAGTGTATTACGAAGATACTGATGCGGGAGGTATTGTTTATTATGCCAACTACCTCAAGTTTATGGAGAGGGCAAGAACTGAGTGGCTTAGAGCCCTTGGCTTCGAACAAGATATATTAATGGAACAATCGGTGGCTTTTGTCGTCAAACGCGTTGAAATGCATAACTATGCGCCTGCTCGATTCAATGACCTGTTGAGTATTGAAACGCAGGTTGTAGAATTGAAAGGGGCGAGTATGACGTTTCATCAAACCATTAAAAATATACAAGATGTAACTTTAGTATCTGCTGATATTCAAGTTGCTTGTGTCAGTCTAGATACTATGAAGCCTAGACGACTACCACGTACACTGTTAGGGGAAATAACGCGTGTCATCTGATCTTACTTTTATCGGCCTATTTTTGCAGGCCAGCTTTATTGTTCAACTTGTTATGTTGCTTTTGTTAGGCGTATCAATTGCGTCTTGGACATTTATTTTCCAGCGTAGTAAAGCGCTTTCAAGTGCACGAGAAGAGATGCGTCAATTTGAAGACAAGTTTTGGTCGGGCGCTGATTTAAATCGACTATATCAAGAGCTTTCTGCTCGCCCTAACTTATCAGGTATTGGCACTATTTTTTGTGCTGGCTTCAAAGAGTTTGTCCGCTTACGCAAATCAAATACCGGTACCAATGCCATTGTAGACGGTACTTACCGTTCAATGCGCGTAACTATGTCTCGCCAAGTGGAAGAATTAGAAAGTCGTCTCCCGTTTTTAGCAACAGCCGGTTCTATTAGCCCGTATATCGGCCTATTTGGTACGGTTTGGGGGATCATGAACGCTTTTATCGCATTAGGTGAAGTACAACAAGCTACGCTAGCCATGGTTGCACCAGGTATTGCTGAAGCCCTTATCGCAACGGCAATTGGTTTATTTGCGGCCATTCCTGCGGTTATTGCGTATAACCGTTTTAGTCACCAAGTTGAAAAGCTTGAAAACAGCTACGGTAACTTTATGGAAGAGTTTTCTGCCATTCTTCATCGTCAGGCGGTATCTGGACAAGCGCAGCAACCGCAAGCTTAAATGCTAATATAGATGCGAGCTTAGCTCACTGGTGAGAGAGGAATAATTATGTATGTAAGAAAACGCCGTAGGCCGGTTTCTGAAATTAACGTAGTGCCCTACATCGATGTGATGTTGGTGCTACTGATTATCTTTATGGTAACGGCTCCGCTTATTTCGCAAGGGGTTAAAGTCGATTTACCTAAAGCGAGTGCGAACCCTATCGAACAAGAAGATAATCCACCTATTATTGCGTCAGTAGACGTTAAAGGCCGCTACTTTCTTAATGTGGGAGACGACCAGGAGTCGCCACTGGCGCAAGAAGACTTAGCAGCCCTAGTACAAGCTCAGCTACAAAAAGATCCTAATACCCCAGTGGTAGTAAAAGGTGATGGGCAAGTTGCTTATAATGAAGTCATTCAACTTATGGTGTTATTGCAAGGCGCAGGTGTGCCTTCTGTAGGTTTAATGACAGATCCTGTTGAGCCAGAGTAGGTTTATTGATGACTGCAAGTTCTGTTGGCATTTATAAATCTATCGCACTGCACGTAGGTGTAGCTGCAGTGTTGCTAATTAGCGTCAGCTTTTCTCCTTCTCCTTTGCCTACAACGGCGACGAGTGCCCCAGTTATTGAAGCCACCTTTATTGACGCGCAAGCCATCGCGGATACAAAGCGAGAGCAGGCGCAAGCTGAGGCTCAAGCCAGAGAGGTAGAAGCGAAAAGAAAGAAAAAAGAAGCGCAGGCTGCTGCCGCAAAACGTCAAAGGGCTGCAGAAGCGAAGCGAGCTAGAGAAAAAAAGCAAGCTGAAGAAGCAGAGTTCAAACGTCAAAAAGAGCTCGAGCAGTTAGCTGCGCAAAAGGAACAACAACGTAAAGAACGTGAAGCAAAAGCGAAAGCGGATGCAGAACGTAAAAAGAAAGAAGCGGCTGAAAATGCTGAGATGGAGAGAATTATGCAAGAGCAACTTGCGCAAGAGCAAGCGGCTCAGCAACAGCGAAGGCGTGCACAAGTTCTGACTGAAGTAGAGCGCTATACCGCGTTAATTCAGCAAACGATAAAACGGAACTTGTACGACGATGACAGCTTCAAAGGTAAGGTATGTAGATTGAATATCAAATTGGCTACCACAGGTTATGTGACTAGCATACGTATCTTAGGCGGGCATGATGCCTTGTGCAGAGCCGCTGAAAGTGCCGTACGCCGTGCAGAAGAGCTGCCGGTATCGGATGCGGCCGACGTCTATGAGCAATTAAAAGATATTAACTTAAAAGTGGAACTGTAGTGCAATGAAAAAAACAGGTTTATGGATAGCCGCCATCGCGATGGTATTTAGTGCCAAGGTGTTCGCGACGTTAGAAATTGTGATCACTGAAGGTATAAACAGCGCTCGACCTATTGGCGTAGTACCGTTTAAGTGGAAGGGTACAGGTGCGCTGCCTGGCGATATTTCTGAAGTCATCATGGCTGACCTAATGCGCAGTGGTAAATTTAGCCCTGTTGCAACAAGTAAAATGCCACAGATGCCTGAAACTGCTGATGAGGTTAACTACGCTGCGTGGGCGTCACTTGGCGTAGATACTGTTTTGGTAGGTAGTATTAAACCTGAAGGCGCGGATAAATATTTAGTCTCTTACCAATTGGTCGATGTATTAAAGGGCCAGCTAGACGGCGGCCAGTCTCAGGTATTAAAAAATGGTGAGTTAGTCGTGAGTAACGAACACGTTATTGCGGCGCGCCAGTCTATTATTAGCCCTAGAGATTTCAGACAATATGCACATCGCATTAGTGATGTAGTGTACGAGAAATTGACAGGTGTACGCGGTGCATTCTTAACACGTATTGCTTATGTTATTGTACGTGACAGAGATGCGTACGAAAAACCATACCAGCTAGTCATTGCTGACTATGACGGCGAAAACGAGACGCGTTTGTTGTCTTCACCAGAGCCATTAATGTCTCCAGTTTGGTCGCCAGACGGAGAAAAGCTAGCTTATGTGAGTTTTGAAAATCGTAGACCTCAAATATTTATACAAGATATTTACACGAGTAAACGTACAACGGTTACCGATTTCCCTGGAATTAACGGAAGTCCTGCGTTTTCACCAGATGGCAAGCAACTTGCAATGGTTTTGTCGAAAGATGGGAACCCAGAGATCTATGTAATGGATCTTGCGACGAAAAATTTGACCAGAGTAACGCGCAACCGTGCTATTGATACAGAGCCTTCATGGCTACCCGATGGTAGTGGTTTGATTTTTAGCTCTGAACGGGGTGGTAAACCCCAGATATATAGCGTAAATTTAAGTTCTAGAAAAGTAAGACGCGTTACTTTTGTAGGCGAACAGAACTTGGGTGCTACATTAACGCCCGACGGTAAGCAAATGGTAGTGGTTAATCAAACCAATGGAAACTACCATATTGCTAAGCAAGCGTTAGACGGTGGTTCTCCTCAGGTACTAACAAGAACCTTTTTGGATGAGTCTCCAAGTGTAGCGCCGAACGGTAGTATGATTATTTACAGTACCCTTCATGAGGGGACACAAGTACTTTCACTTGTTTCACTTGATGGGCGCTTTAAAGCCAGATTACCAGCAGCCGATGGGCAAGTGAAATCGCCAAGT
Source organism: Alteromonas sp. CI.11.F.A3 (assembly GCF_032925565.1). NCBI lineage: Bacteria > Pseudomonadati > Pseudomonadota > Gammaproteobacteria > Alteromonadales > Alteromonadaceae > Alteromonas > Alteromonas sp. CI.11.F.A3. The sequence continues at coordinate 3,348,415 of NZ_CP136708.1, read as the reverse complement.
TGGTCACCATTTTTGTTCTAACAATTGAAATATCAAACAATAACATTTAAGGATTAGTAGGATGCAAATGAATAAATTAATGAAGAGCTTCATTATCGCCTTGCCAGTGGTGACCATGATGGCCTGTTCGTCTGGCCCTAGCGAAGAAGAGCTAGCTGCTGAGCGTAATCGTCTTGCACAAGAACAAGCACAAGCAGAGCAAGATGCTCGCCAAGCTGAAGCTCAGCGCGTAGAAGCAGAAGCTGCTCAACGCATGAAGCGCTCAGAAGAAATGGTTCAACAAGAAATGGAAGCGTTGAAAAACGAACAAACCGTTTACTTCGATTTTGACCGCGCTAGCATCAAACCAGAATTCCAACGTTTGCTTGATAAACACGCAGCATTTTTGGTGAAAAACCCAAGCATGAAAGTGACTATTGAAGGTCACACTGATAGCCGTGGTACGCCAGAATATAACATTGCACTTGGTGAGCGCCGTGCACAATCTGTTGAAACTTACCTAATGAACGCTGGTGTAAGCAGTAGCCAAATTATGGTTGTTTCATACGGTGAAGAAAAGTCTGCGGTAATGGGTTCAACTGAATATGCATTCGCGCAAAATCGTCGCGGAGTGGTTGTTTACCGATAATGGCTTTTACAGCAATTAAATCTATTAAAGCAGGCGTCACCTTGTGTGCCGCCTTTGCTATTTCAAGTTCGGCCTTTGCACAGGCGCCAGTGGTTGATGCCAATGGTGGCAGCAACCTTGAACAGCGAATTGCTGTTTTAGAGCGTATTGTGAAAAGCCGGACTGAAATGCAGCACCGCTTACAAACCCAATTGGACAGCATGCAAAACGAAGTTGACCAATTGCGAGGGTCTGTTGAAGTTAACACCAACGAGCTGGAAAAGGTGCTAGAACGTCAACGTGAACTGTACCTTGAGATAGATAAGCGTGTTGAGGCACTTAAACAAGGCGGTTTAGCTAACGCTGGTGGCGCTGGCGCCTCGCTAAGTAATTCTGCAGGGGTTACCCCCTCTACAGGCTCATCATCCCCACAAGAGGGTGAGGACGAAGCGTACGACAGTGCTGTTAATCTTATTTTGAAATCTCGTGAGTACGATAAAGCAATTCCTGCTTTTCAGTCGTTCATACAACGGTTTCCAAATAGCGAATATGCGCCAAATGCGCACTACTGGCTTGGTCAGCTGTTGTTTAACAAACAGCAATGGGATGACGCTATCGAGCAATTTAATATCGTATCTAACCGTTTCTCTGATTCAGTGAAACGTCCAGATGCTTTATTAAAGTTAGGTGTCATTGCCGAACGTACCGGCGACAGTAGCGGGGCACGAAATTTCTTTCAGCAAGTAATAAGTGAATACCCTAATTCTTCTGCAAAGCGATTAGCGGAATCTAGATTAAATAATCTATAATGAAAAAACCTCTCGTAACGAGAGGTTTTTTTTCGCCCTTTTGAAATTTTATACCTCTGTTGTACTGAACCAGTCACAATATTTATGAGTATATTTTCAAAGAAATTCCAAAAAACACGCATTTTTTTAGACTTAATTCGGTAGTAATTTTTCGGTCAAAAAAAGTTTAATGCAGGTTTTGTGGTAGGAATTATGCGCGATTTGTGTTGATTTTGAGCGGTTGAATGCTTTTTACTACAAAAATCAAAATAAAAACGCCTTTTGGGTTGCGTCAGAAAAAAATCTGAGTATTATATGCCGCCGTTGCCAAGACACAGGCAACAACAGGAAAGATTGGGTCGTTAGCTCAGCTGGTAGAGCAGTTGACTTTTAATCAATTGGTCGCTGGTTCGAATCCAGCACGACCCACCAATTCTTCTCCTGGCTCCAAATGACGGGTCGTTAGCTCAGCTGGTAGAGCAGTTGACTTTTAATCAATTGGTCGCTGGTTCGAATCCAGCACGACCCACCATCATTTGAAAGCGAAGTACAATCAAGCTAATACCAACAGCTTGTTTGCTCACCGCTTCACTTGTGAATGTGTGAGTAGTAAATGTGTTATTTGATGGGTCGTTAGCTCAGCTGGTAGAGCAGTTGACTTTTAATCAATTGGTCGCTGGTTCGAATCCAGCACGACCCACCATCATTTCTTATAGTGCTTTCTACCAAGCCTCAAATTCAAGAATCGTTATCTTCACGAATCCCTTATACCGATTATCATACTAAGTTAAGCTCGCTACAGCGCGAAATATACAAGTTAAATTCCTCCGCTTTATCAGATTCGCGACGACTAACTAAATATCAATTCATATCAATTCATATCAATTCATATCAATTCGCGTAATCGCTTTACGGCAAATTCTTTTATCTATAACTCAGATTTTTAGGATGGCATGGTTGAAAATTAGTCAATCATCCTTAACTAAGTAGTATGTATTTTTTATGACAGTCGGGTATAATCCACGGCCTTGTCACAACCGAGATGTAGGTCAATGTCAGTAGCCTTTCGAGTGGAACAGGTAGAGTATCCTTTTCCCGCTAAACCACAGCCATTATCAGATGCCCGTAGAGCGGCGCTTAAAGCTGAGATTAAATCTTTGCTTAAACAGCGAAACGCTGTGCTGGTTGCGCATTACTATACCGATCCTGAAATTCAGGCATTAGCTGAAGAGACTGGTGGTTGTGTGGCTGATTCGCTAGAAATGGCGCGCTTTGGTCGTGATGCAGCAGAACAAACCCTTATCGTGGCGGGCGTTCGCTTCATGGGTGAGACGGCAAAAATTCTTAGCCCAGAAAAAACCGTGCTAATGCCTACACTAGAAGCAACCTGTTCACTAGATATCGGTTGTCCTATCGAAGAATTCAGTGCGTTTTGTGATGCACACCCCGATCATACTGTTGTGGTATACGCCAATACCTCTGCCGCGGTTAAAGCTCGTGCCGACTGGGTGGTAACCTCTAGTATTGCGTTAGAGATTGTTGAGCACCTAGATAGCCAAGGCAAAAAAATTATTTGGGGCCCTGATCGTCACTTAGGTTCGTACATTGCCAAACAAACTGGCGCAGAAATGTTGATGTGGCAGGGCGAATGTATTGTTCATGATGAGTTCTCAGCACAGAAGCTGGCTGACATGAAAGCGCTATACCCTAATGCAGCGGTATTGGTTCACCCTGAATCACCCGCCAGTGTGGTAGACATGGCAGACGCAGTAGGCTCAACCAGCCAGCTAATTAAAGCGTCGCAAACCATGGATAATGACACCTTCATTGTGGCGACCGATAAAGGCATTTTTTATAAAATGCAGCAACTCACGCCAAACAAAACGTTTATTGAAGCACCTACAGGTGGAAACGGGGCGACGTGTAAGAGCTGTGCCCATTGCCCGTGGATGGCCATGAACGGCCTTGAGGCGATAAAAGCTTCTTTAGGGGTAACGTATGAAGGCCATGAGATATTCGTTGACGACAGCCTGCGTGAGGGCGCTTTAATCCCACTCGACCGTATGCTCAATTTTTCGGAAGAATTGAAAGCAAAAGGCGGGCTATAACGTTTAATAAGGTAAAGGCGAGTAATAAATCAGCAGTTAGCGTGTTTTTTTACGCAACGTCTTGATAAAGGCACTCGCTTTACCTACTATACGCGCGCTCAAGGTTAATTGTTCGCCGCATAGAGTTTATAGCGTGAATACTTACTAATCGCCTTAGCAGTAATTCGCTGTTTGCATTCATTGCAGATAGCACAAAATTTGGAGAGGTGGCTGAGTGGCTGAAGGCGCACGCCTGGAAAGTGTGTTTAGGGTTAAACCTAACGAGGGTTCGAATCCCTCTCTCTCCGCCAAATAAACAAAAAGCCCCGTATTTATGGGGCTTCGTTGTATTTGATTCTTGGTTAAGAATATACTCTGTCACAGAACTCTGTCACAAAAAGGCAGAGAAGCATGTAAAACCGCTCACCAACTTACCTATATAAATTCAAAAACTCGTCTAATTATTTTTTCGAATCCGATACGGAAATTTTGATCAAACATGTCATGTTTGTCTTAAAGACAAGTATTTCGTTGCTTCGTAGGGTACTACCGACTATGACACCGCGAGATGGCTTGCTCTTCACATCAAGTGTAATTTGATAAAAGACAAGGATATAAACATGGATAAAGTTGAACCAAATAATCAAAAAGTAAGCGCAGATAACCTGTAAAAAGGCACCTACAGTTTCGTGGGTCCCCCAAATTGGCGAGCTCACACCTTTACCTTAAGAACTCCATGTGAAAACCATAGAAAGCATTAATTGAGCAACTTTAAACATCACCAACGGTTAAATGTAATGACTTCGAGAAGCACCAGGACACTTTAAGAGTTTTTTACAATCATTTGAATAATCTCTAAAAATCTACTTTGCATTTTCGTTGGCTGCCAATTTTTACGCATAGTTAAGCCTATCTCTCTATCTGTATCAGGTAAAGTCATAGGGCAAACAGCAAGCAAGCCAGCGCGGACTTCCACTTCTACTTGTCGGGCGGGTAACAAAGCTGCGCGTTCGCTGTTAAGCAAAATGCCACGCACCGCTACTAAAGAGCTACATTCAATCACATGGGATGGCGGCGCTAAGCCTCTGCTCACAAAAATCTGGCTGAATACATGACGTGCTGGTGTGCTTTTAGCTGGCGCTACCCAATCGAACTGTTGTAATTCGGTTGCTGTGATGGATTGGCGCGTTACCAGCGGATGATTAGCTTTCACTACTATACTGAGTTGATCCTTAAACAACTGGCGCTGCATGGTATCTGGACTGGGGGAGCGTAGGGCACCCACTATTAAATCTAGTTGCCCATGTAACAAGCTATTAAATTGCTCGCCGTAGGGGCCATCTACAATAGATATACTCGCTTCGGGGAACTCATCATTAAGCTGTAAAACTGCTAAGGGAACAATCTCTGATCGAGCCAAAGGCAAACTACCTATGCGCAATGAACCGTTTACTTGACCATTAAACTCATGCATTTCGTCGATGCCTTGCTGTAATTCTGCAAAAAACAAACTGGCGTAACGCCGCAGTTGTTTGGCGCGCCAAGTGGGTTCTACGCCAGTTGGAGAGCGTTGCAATAAAGCTTGTTCACAAAACTGTTCAAGGTCTTTGATGGTGCGGTGCAAAGTAGGTTGCGACAAACCTAAGTATTGAGCGGCGGCGGTATAACTTTGTAATTCTACAACGTGGAGCAATGCTGTCAGTTGCCGACTAGTGATTGCGCGTATAAAAGTTTGGCGTTTCGCTTTGTCGTTGGCAAATAAAATGCTGACAAATTCGTGTAAGTGTTCAAAGGCACGCTCTATACGCAACAAAAATAGCTCACCGACTTCAGTAGGTTGCATACCTGCATGGGAGCGATTAAAAAGTGTATGACCAAGCCCAGATTCTAACTTATTAATACCTTGGGTGAGAGCAGATTGAGTCAAATGGATTTGACTAGCAGCCTCACTCAAAGTGCCAAATTCCTTTATCTTTAGGGCGCAAAGTAAATGCCGTGTATTGATGTGCATATAAAGATACTTAAAAACTTTTAACAGAGTAATCATTTCATTATAGAAAAAATTAATGGCCTAAGACAGCTTTCTAAAGTTATTTGTGCGTAGGCTTGGGCCATACTCATTATCGTTAAATGACTTTTCTAGGTGAATTTATGGCAATTTGTGTAACTGATATTCCTCGTCCAGACAACACAGTGGTGGCTAAGTATCAAGGTGCTGAAGTCGCTACAGTGCACGAGGCGCAAGGGCGAAAAGGCCTCTTGTCTGAATATATGCGACCTATTTATAAACCAGCTAAAATTGCCGGCCCAGCAATCACCTGCGAAGTCGCACCTGGTGATAACTGGATGATCCATGTTGCGGTTGAACAATGTCAACCAGGTGATGTACTAGTAGTTAAACCAACCAGCCCTAGTGTTGATGGTTTTTTTGGCGATTTATTAGCGACCTCCCTTAAAGCGCGTGGGGTACTCGGTTTGATCATAGAAGGAGGAGTGCGTGACACTGCCACCCTTACAGAGATGAATTTCCCTGTCTGGTCAAAAGCCATTTTCTCCCAAGGTTGTGTTAAAGAAACCATTGCCAATGTCAACGTACCTATGACTTGCGCTGGGGCTTATATCCGTCCTGGCGACATGATTGTTGCCGATGAAGATGGCGTGGTTGTGGTGCAACGGGAAGAAGCAGAGAGTGTCATGTCGAAAGTAGAGCAACGCATTGCCAATGAAGAGTCGAAACGACTGCGATTTGAAAAGGGGGAGTTAGGCCTAGATATCTATAACATGCGTGAACGTCTTGCTGCCAAAGGTTTGGTATACGTTAAGTTCGATGAGCAATAGTGATGCATGTAAACCATGACCGACAAGTTGTCCCCTGTTACATCATGCGTGGTGGCACGTCTAAGGGCTTGTATTTTCTTGCCTCAGACTTGCCTGCTGAGCCTGCTTTACGCGACCCACTATTACTGAGTCTAATGGGCTCACCAGATGATCGCCAAATTGATGGTTTGGGAGGCGGTCATCCTCTTACCAGCAAAGTGGCTATTGTGAGTAAATCAACTCGCGCCGATGCAGATGTGGATTATTTGTTTCTTCAAGTGATGGTGGATAAAGCTCAGGTCAGTGACGCGCAAAATTGCGGGAATATTCTTGCCGGAGTCGGTCCTTTTGCCATAGAGCAAGGTTTAGTGGCAGCTAAAGACAACTATACCGATGTGCGTATTCATATGCTCAATACCGGTTCTAATGCAGTGACACGAGTACAAACCCCACAAGGTAAAGTGACCTATACCGGCGAAGCTAAAATAGACGGCGTTCCCGGTGCTAGTGCACCAATATTAATCGACTTTTTGGATATTGCAGGTTCTAGTTGTGGCAGCTTGTTCCCGAGTGGTAATAGCCAAGACCTGATAAATGATATTGCTGTGACTTGTATCGATAATGGCATGCCAGTGGTATTGCTCAAGGCCGGTGATTTTGGTTTGTTAGGGCATGAATCGCCCGCTGAATTAGAGTCCGATCAAAGCCTCAAAGAAAAAATTGAAGCTATCCGTTTACAAGCGGGGGAGTTAATGAATTTAGGTGATGTCAGTAAAAAAACCGTTCCCAAAATGACTCTAATTTCTAAACCTTTACATGGTGGTTTACTGAATACTCGAAGCTTTATTCCCCACAGGGTACATGATGCTATAGGTGTCTTAGGATCGGTCAGTGTCGCTACTGCCTGTGTGCTGAAGGGCACTGTTGTCCACGATTTATTACAACAAAACTTTGCCGATGGCAGCGTAGAAATAGTAGTCGAACATCCTACTGGTCAATTTAATGTAGAAATGGAAGTGAGCGGCAGTGCCAACATCAATCACTTTACAATTCATCGCGCCGCTTTATTACGTACCGCCCGGTTGTTGATGCGTGGCGAAGCCATGGTGAATTAGCAAGCCATGGCGAATTAGTTAGCCATCGCAAATTAGCAAGCCATGGCTGCTAATTATTAATGTTATTTCGGAGAAACAAACCAGTCCCCGAATCAAAAGGAATATAATATGATCATTGATTGCCACGGCCATTACACAACAGCGCCAGAGCCGTTACAGCTTTTTCGTGAAGCTCAAATTAAGGCGTTTAAAGCAGGTAAAGCATTACCTGAAGTACCGTTTATTAGCGATGACCAAATCCGTGAGAGCATAGAAAAGAATCAAATTAAATTGCTTGATGAACGCGGTTTAGACATGACAATCTTTTCGCCGAGAGCGTCTGCTATGGCTCATCATATTGGTGACGAAGCTGTATCTAAGCAATGGACCAGTGCTTGTAATGATTTAATTGCACGAGTTGTTGATTTGTACCCTGAACGCTTTATTGGTGTTTGCCAATTGCCACAATCGGTAGGTGTTCCCATTAAAAACTCAATCGAAGAATTAGAACGTTGCGTGACTGAAAAAGGTTTCGTCGGTTGTAATTTGAACCCAGATCCATCTGGTGGGCATTGGAATTCGGCACCATTAACAGACCCTAGTTGGTATCCGTTTTACGAAAAAATGGTTGAGTTAGATGTGCCAGCAATGATCCATGTATCAGGTTCATGTAATGCTAATTTTCATGCTACAGGTGCTCATTACATGAATGCCGATACCACAGCATTTATGCAGTTCTTGGAAGGAAATTTATTCAAAGATTTCCCAGAATTACGTTTTATTATTCCTCATGGTGGCGGCGCTGTACCATACCATTGGGGCCGTTATCGTGGCTTAGCGGATATGCTTAAACAGCCACCTTTGCGAGAACATGTAATGAATAACGTGTATTTTGATACCTGTGTTTATCATCAGCCGGGCATCGATTTGCTGTTTAAAGTTATCGACCTTAAAAATATATTGTTTGGTTCAGAAATGATAGGTGCCGTACGTGGCATAGATCCAGAAACGGGTCACTATTTTGATGATACCAAACGTTATGTAGACGGTTTAAATCTGACTGAAGCACAACGTACACAAATATATTCAGGTAATGCCCGTCGAGTGTATCCGGGGTTAGATAAAAAATTAAAGGGGATGGGATTGTGAGTGAATTTGTAATGGATGCCAATTGGCTGCACTGGCATCAATCACCGTCAAAACCTAGTTTTCAGGTACCCGCAGGTGCAGTTGACGCTCATTGTCATGTATTTGGTCCAGGTAGTGAATTTGGTTTTGCTCCTGAGCGTAAGTACACCCCATGTGATGCATCAAAGCAGCAACTTTGGGACCTACGACAATATTTAGGGTTTAGCCGCAATGTAATAGTACAGGCGACATGCCATGGGGCTGATAATAGTGCTTTGGTTGATGCCTTAGAAGCCTCAAATGGTTTGGCCCGCGGCGTAGCGACTATAAAAGAAGATATTACAGAAGCTGAGCTTGATAAATTGCACGCAGCTGGTGTGCGAGGTGTACGCTTTAATTTCGTAAAACGTTTAGTTGATGCACTGCCTTTTGATTCCTTAAAGCGAATTGCCGATCGAATTGTTAGCCGAGATTGGCACATAGTGATCTACTTTGAAAGTCAAGATTTACCTGAGCTATATGACTTCTTTACGAGTTTGCCTACCACCTTAGTCGTTGATCATATGGGGCGTCCAGATGTGAGTAAACCTGTAGATGGTGAAGACTTCGCATTATTCCTAAAATTTATGCAAGAAAATGACAATGTATGGTCGAAGGTCAGTTGTCCTGAACGCATCTCTATTGTAGGTCCTGACAACAATTATCTAGACGTTGTGCCTTTTGCTCGTAAAGTGGTTGAACACTTCCCCGACCGTGTTTTATGGGGGACTGACTGGCCTCATCCAAATATGAAAAGTCATATGCCAGATGACGGTAAATTAGTGGACATGATCCCACTTTTTGCACCCACTGCTGAGTTACAGCAAAAGCTATTAATCGATAATCCAATGCGTTTGTATTGGTCGAAATAAGGAACACAGATGGCTATCGATAAACCTTATAAAAATGTGCCGGGTACCACCATATTTGATGCCGATATGGCACGTTTAGGGTTTCATTTAAACCAGTTTTGTATGTCATTAATGAAAGCGCCTAATCGCGAAAAATTCAAGCAGAATGAAAAAGCCTATCTTGATGAATGGCCAATGAGTGAAGCACAAAAAGAAGCGGTCATGGCGCGAGATTATAATCAAATGATGAGCCATGGAGGCAATATCTATTTTCTGGCAAAAATATTTTCAAGTGACGGTATTAGTTTTCAAGCTGCAGCATCAACGATGACTGGTATGACGCAAGAAGAATATGCGCAAATGATGTTGTCAGGTGGACGAGTTCCCGATAGCAGCAACACACTACAGAAGGATAGTTAACAATGGCTAAAATTAAAGCAGGTGTGGCGACATCTCATGTACCAGCTATTGGGGCCGCTATCGATAATGGTTTGACACAAAATGACTATTGGAAACCTCTTTTTGATGGTTATGAATACGCTAAAGAATGGATAAAAATACAAAAACCTGATGTGGTTTTACTTGTTTATAACGACCATGCTACCGCCTTCGATTCTAATTTGGTACCGACTTTCGCTATAGCAACGGGCGAAGAATTTAAACCTGCCGATGAAGGCTGGGGGCCGCGTCCAGTACCTAATGTTCAGGGTCATCCTGAATTTGCTTCCCACATTGCGCAGTCGGTAATCCAAGATGATTTTGATTTAACAGTAGTGAATACCTTAGATGTTGACCATGGATTAACTGTGCCATTGTCACTCATGTTTGGACAGCCAGAAAACTGGCCTTGTAAAGTCATTCCCATTGCTGTGAATGTGGTGCTTTACCCTACACCATCAGGTCAACGTTGCTACAACCTAGGTAAAGCATTGCGTAAAGCGGTAGAAAGTTTCGATGAAAACCTAAATGTACAAATTTGGGGGACGGGCGGGATGAGCCACCAATTACAAGGCCCACGAGCTGGTTTAATTAATAAAGAATTTGATAATGCATTTTTAGATGACATTGTGAATGACCCTGAAAATCTAGCTTTAAAACCCCATCTTGATTACATCAATTTGGCAGGTTCTGAAGGCATAGAGTTAATCATGTGGCTTATTATGCGTGGTGCTTTGAATGACAATGTTGACGTAAAACAGCGCTTTTATCATGTACCCGCCTCAAACACGGCTGTTGGCCACCTGGTGTTAGAAAATAAATAGATTTGGAGAGTTAACATGAAAGTAATAGTAGTAGGCCCAGGTGCCTTTGGTATAAAACATTTAAACGGTATAAAAAATATCGACGGTGTTGAAGTCGTCGCCTTAGTAGGCCGCACACCAGACAAGACTCAAAAAGTCGCTGATGAATACGGTATTGCACAAACTTTTACCAGCTTAGAAGAGGCATTAAAAATAGAAGCTGATGCAGTCATTCTATGCACGCCTACCCAGCAACATGCTGAGCAATCTATTCTTTGTATGCAAGCGGGCAAACATGTACAAGTTGAAATCCCCTTGGCTGATAGCTGGGCTGACTCTCAAGCGGTAGTCAAAACCCAACAAGAAACCGGCTTAACGTGCATGGTGGGTCATACTCGTCGTTTTAATCCTTCCCATCAGTGGGTTAATCAAAAAATTACCGCTGGTGAACTCAATATCCAACAAATGGATGTGCAAACTTATTTTTTCCGTCGTAAAAATATCAATGCCAAAGGGGAAGCCCGTTCTTGGACCGATCATTTGTTATGGCACCATGCCGCTCATACCGTGGACTTATTTGCATATCAGGCTGGCAGCAAAATTGTTAAAGCCAATGCAGTACAAGGGCCAATTCATCCTGAGTTAGGCATAGCGCTGGATATGTCGATTCAGTTGCAAGCTGAAAATGGGGCGATTTGTACTTTGTCATTATCATTTAATAACGATGGTCCGCTGGGCACCTTCTTCCGCTATATCTGTGACAACGGTACCTACATTGCCCGTTACGATGATTTAGAGGATGGTAAAGGCACTGTCATAGATGTATCAAAAGTGGATGTATCTATGGACGGTATTGAATTGCAAGATCGTGAGTTTTTTAGTGCAATTAAAGAAGGCCGTGAGCCTAATTCAAGCGTTGGTCAAGTATTGGCTTGTTATAAGGTGTTGCACGATTTAGAACAGCAGCTTAACAGTTAACAAACAGGAATCTAACCATGTCACTGCGCAGTATTGCCGACAAAAAACTCAAACCAATTGGCTTGGGCTGCATGAATTTGAGCCATGCCTATGGTACGCCTCCTTCTGAAAAAGAGGCAATTCAATTTTTACATCAAGCAATTGATTTAGGCGTGGATCACTTTGACACTGCTGCCCTTTATGGATTTGGTAATAACGAAAAGCTACTTGGGAAAGCATTAAAATCCCATAGGAACAAATTCTTTTTGGCCAGTAAGTGTGGCATGACAGGTGTGGATGGCAAACGCGTGATTGATGGTCGCCCTGCCACAATAAGAGCGACTATTGAACAGTCCTTAAGAAATCTGCAAACCGATGTGATTGACCTTTATTATTTACATCGCTGGGACAAAAATGTACCTATTGAAGACAGCGTGGGGGAGTTAGCACTGCTGGTGACAGAAGGTAAGATCAAGGCCATTGGTTTATCTGAAGTCTCTGCCGTCACTTTACGTAAAGCCCATCAAGTGCATCCTATTGCTGCTTTACAAACCGAATATTCCTTGTGGACACGTAACCCCGAGATTGCGGTACTAAATACCTGCCAAGAGCTAGATGTTGCCTTCGTGGCATTTTCTCCCTTGGGTCGAGGGTTTTTAAGTGGCCAAGTGCAAGATTCAAACTCTTTGGTGCAAGGTGATATCCGTAAAGGTATGCCGCGCTTTCAGCCGGAACAAGCCAAACTTAACCAAGAGTTATTAAGCCACATTTCAGACATGAGTTTAACGTTGAATTGCTCTATGGCGCAGCTGAGTTTGGCCTGGTTATTACATCAAGGTAACCACGTTATTCCAATCCCTGGAACGACTCAATTATCTCATCTATCCGAAAATATAGCGGCCAGTAAGATTAGTTTATCCGAGAAACAGCTAGCCTTATTAGATAACGTCTTTGATTATAAAAAGATCAATGGTCCTCGTTATCCCGCGGCAACTCAAGTGGAAATTGATACTGAAGAGTTTTAATGGGCCACTAGCCGCGGAATTGGTACGCCCACTTAGTGGGATACTAATTATCTTGGCCGGCTTTACCTCTTTTATGCCTGCAATTGGTATGGCAGGCTGGCACAGCATTACTGTATTAAATAATCAGGATTCTGAATAATAACAATCAGCATAAAGTAGTGAGCTAGCACTACCACTTTGACAATTTTCTTCGTTGGACGTGTCTACAATAGCTTGCTAGTCCTAAACGAGCCAGCCTAGATAGACATATATTTGGCAAGCATACTTTTGTAAAATGTCCTTCTAGTAGATTATTTTCAACGAAAAAAGAGGCAGACTCATTTCATCTGCCCCTTATATTGAATGGAATATTAGTCTACTGACAACTAAAGCTGGCAGCCAGCTCAACATCGCCACTGCTATTGCTATCGTAGTGTGCAACTAGCGGATATTGACATAGTGGACGTGAGCGATCTACAGACCAATCAGCAGGAACATCGCCATTTTCACCACCTACATTACCTGCTCCGCGCGCCGTCGCAACTAGATTGTCAGGCGCAGTTCCATTTTCGACCCAGGCTACCAATGGAGTCAATAAGTCGACTTGATCAACCGCAGGCCCACCAGAGCAGTGTCCCATCCCAGGTATCATATACAAACGTGCAAAGTCTGTTGCGTCATCGTTATTATTTGCACTGAGGTTCTTGTACCAATTAACAGTATCCAAAGGTGAAAAAATCGGATCACTCATTCCATGATAAACCATAATCTTGGCACCACGTTCACGTACCGCAGATAGTTCTTCACCATTATTCGGTGGGATCATAAAACTGTTAGCGGCTTCTGTATAAATATCGTCTGTAGACTCAACACTGGTGATCATGTCATCAATAGAGCCATTTAAACCAAAGTCGGTATCATCAAAGGTTGCCGGGTCAGCTACCGGCACGCCCCAAATAAAGGCAACCGCTCCTGTATCTCGCGTTGTGGGTATATCAAACTCCCATTGAGCATAGCCTCCTGTGGCAATACCGGTATCAAACGGGAATGGCGCGTAGAATTCTTCACCTGTGCTTGTAACGGCGCCACTAAATATAGGCGCTATTGCTGTTTTCTGGGCGGCACTTAAACAGCTTCCATCCCGATCACCTATACACGTTGGCACATCGTCTAAGGAGAAAATTTCTTGGCAGGCTTCAAAGGCGTGAATTTGACCATCATTCACTCCGTCAAGGTCATCACATTTCACCAAGGCTGCTGCTGCGACCATACCGCGCTCATCTTCGGTGAAGCCAGTTGAAAGATCGTCAGGATCAGTGGCAACAGAGTGGTATTGTTGGGCGCCAAATATATTGGCAATGGCTGCATAAGGTAACCTGAAACCAGGTGCTCCTGCTAAGTAGCCATCATATTCGTTAGGCATCCGTGCAAAGGTATTAAAAGTATGACGCCCACCATTAGAACAACCACCAAAATAAGAACGATCAGGGCCTTTACCATAGGCAAGGGAAATCAACTGTTTAGCCATTGGGGTTAATTTTTCTACTGCAGTATAACCGTAATCTAATCGAGCAATGGGATCCACCCCAAAAGTAGGCCCTAATGAGCCGCTATGCCCAGCGTCAGAACTTAAGACTGCAAAGCCCTGATAAAGTGCATTAGTCAAGCCTCCTGGACCTCCCCCACCAATAGCTGTAGAGGCTCTACCGTCAATTCCGCCATTCGCCTGATGGTAGAAACGGCCATTCCAATCGATGGGTAAACGCATCTCAAAGCCAATAGCATAGGCGTTACCATCAACTGAACTTACTCGCTGGTGCATATTCCCAGTAACTAAACAATGAGCTGCTATGTCATTGCCTGCTACCGTTAATTCACCGGCAGCTACCTCGCTACTAGATGTAATTTCAGTATTTTCTAGCTCACTTAGGTTTGCTGTCAAGTCGTTACAGTTACCCGAAAACGCTGCGCCAACAGCTGCCGAAAGTTGTGGTAATGGTTCTGGCTCTGCCACAGGAGGCGGTACTGGTAGTGGATCATCGTCTGAAGAGTTACACGCTGCTAACCCAGATATTAATGCTCCAATTGCAACAACTTTAATCGTACGTAGGATCATGGTTTTCTCACTTTTATAGTCTGGTTAAGTTCTCTCAAATAGCCCCTTGTATTGGATAGTTAGGGGCGCCATTATAAACTTTCATCCACGAACATTATTGCTACGTTCAAAAAGCAATTATCAGCACCCCTTCATGTTAGTGGTGTAAGTCTTGTGTTAAAAAAGTGTGTGTGGGGGATCGTTTAATTAGTGGTTAAACGTTGTGCCAATATCTTAAAACTCGGTAGAGAAAGACAAAAACCAATTTCTTGGTCTGGCGTAAATCACTTCCGCATAACCTAAAGTTGCTAAAGACGCATTGCCTTGTTCCAGAAAACGCTCATCAGTTAGGTTGTTAATACCTAAAGTGACATCCCAATAACCGACTAAATTATCGAGTTTCATTGAGGCGGTAACATAGGTCACGGCGTCACTTTGCGCCACAATCTCAGTATTACTCGAGTCAAAATACTGACTATCGGTATAGGAAACATCAATTCTTGTGGTGAGCTCATAATTATTGCCCACCTCTACCGCGTATGATGCGCCGATATTTCCTTGTAATTCTGGGGTGAGTGGCAATGAATTATCCGGTGTAATAGTCGCTGCGGCACCATCAATATCAGTCACGCTATCGATTTTGTCATTTAAGTAACTAAAGCCGCCTTCAATCATTAAATTGCCGCTAGGAATATAAGTAAACTCGAGCTCGAAACCATCAATGGAGGCCGAACCAGCGTTGAATAACAGCGGTACCACGCCTTGACGAAATATCAGCTGAATGTCTTTATATTCCGACATGAATGCTGCGGCATTAATACGCAGATTTTTTGTCACATCAGCCTTAATACCTACTTCCCACGAACTCACTTCTTCCTCACCAAAAGAAATAGGTAGATTATCTGGTGTTGGTGCATTGTAGCGGCTATTAAAACCACCGGATTTAAAACTGCTGCTGTAACTTAAATAGGTGTTTATATTGTCTTGTAACTTGTAGCGTACCGATGCTGAACCTGTGGTAGCTGAATAGGTATCGGAAAAAAGTTCATCAAAAATAAATAAAGGCCCTCCTTCACTAGTAGCCAAAGTAGGCAATGGAGATGGATCAGGCGCGGTTGAGGGGAACAGATTCATAATGGTTCCCTGAAAGCGCTTATCATCTTCCGTATAGCGTAAGCCTGCTGAAAAGCTCAGGTCGTCACTGAGGGGATAAGCCCATTCAGAAAATATGGCATAACTTTCAGTTTCTAAGTGAATCACTTGTAAGTCTCGGGTGGCAGGGCCACCATTTAATAGCGATCCAATAACCGGGGGGGATGGCGGAAACCCTAGAAAAATAGATAATCTATCGTCGCTACTTTCATCAAAATAATATAACCCAGTTATGCCAGAGACCTTGTCACTCTCGAACAGTACTTGGAATTCTTGTGAAAATTGCTCTGAATCACTGGCCACATCAGTGGTAATTAATTCAAGCTGTGTATTATCAGCATCACGGATCCCTGTCCACTCGGTTGAGCGATAAGCGGAAATCGATTTAACGATAAATTGTTTATTAAGTTCCCATTCTAAAGCTGCTGATAATCCCCAAGCGGTTAATGTACTCTCAACTGGGGCATTACCACCGTTGGTGTATTCACCTTTGTATTGGAAATCATTCGCACACCGAGGATCATCAATATTGGGTACATTCGGTGCGCCAAAGCGCGGATCGCCGGGAACTAAGGGCGCAAAAGGAATGGTTGCGCCAGGACAACCTGCGGCAACACTGACAATGGCGGCGACTGGCGCCGATTCATTCACTCCTGCAAAAACAAAGGGTGAACCATTTTCGTCCTCTTCAGTAAAGTCTCCCCTAATTGTCATTTTGAATTTATCGCTGGGTTGGTATAAAACAGTGCCATTCAAGGTGTAGGTATCATCATTACCTAAATCTTGTCCATCAAATTCACGGGTCACGTAACCATCACGTTTTCTCATACCTGCTGAGAAGCGTGTTAATAACTCATCACTAATGGGTAAATCCACCGCAACAAAGCCTTCTTTTAAGTTGTCTTCGCCTATACGAACCCGCGCTTTACCCCCAAAATCGTCAGAGGGATCAGCACTTCGCACTAGCACCGCGCCGCCAATAGTGTTGCGCCCAAATAAGGTACCTTGAGGACCCCGTAAAACTTCAACACTGGCAATATCTTTAAAGTCCATCGCGCCACCAGCTGAACGGCCCATGTATACATCGTCGACATAAATACCGACTCCAGGATCAACCGAAGAAGTGGGATCGAGCTGGCCAATACCTCGTATAAACACAACAGCAGCTGAATTGTTCCCTGATAATTGTCCACTTGTTGCAAATTGTAAACTGGGAGTCACTCTATCTAAATCTTGGGTACTTTCTATTCCACGCCTCTCCAATTCCTTTGCAGAGAATGCTGATACTGCAATAGGAGTATCTTGCAAACTTTCTTGTCGGCGTCTGGCATTCACTGTAATGACCTCTAATTGACCATCTGTCAGTATTTCCTCTGATGGCTCAACTTCTTGAGCAAAGGCAGTGTTCGCCATACACGCAAAACCAATCGATGCAGCGATCACACTCGTATTAAATACATTGAAGCTATGCTTCGATGACTCTGCTGATTTGGCTAATTTGCTTTGGCGAGGGTGACTAGTGTTGGTAGATAAAGTCGTAAAAAATAGCATCACGGAAGGTCTCCTGTTAATAATTATACATTGATGAATACAACAAGATGTTAATCCCATGTATCATTGTTAACTTCATGTTAACAACGTGAGTGCTAACTTATATTGCCAAAAGTGACTAAAAAATTGATATATAATGACATGGTAAATTTAATGCCTAGAGTTGTGGTAGTGTGTGCTTTTATTGTTATTGAGCAAAAATTAGATTTCCAAACTTTAGGTTTTACTTAAATCTAGTGGTGAGCGTTCGGGTTATGAAAAGCCCTCCTATTGGTATAACTCAATTGTTTTCTACCGGTGGTTGGAATGTGTTAGTTGCAATTTGGCTAAGTGCAAAAGGCTATGCTGAAAGGAAATTTTTTAAATTAAAACCTTTAGAGGAAATCGCTAACATATCCTTTATTATCGATTTTTCCTATCTATGAGTTTTTAAGAGGTGTTTATGCATAATAAAGGCGAATATGGGACTGCTTGTAATCACTATATAAGCGCCTTGTATCACTTAGCTAATAAGATTGGATTAGATGGTGACGGCTTACTCACTTCGGCTAATATTGCTAAGGAAGTGATCGACAAACCAGATACTCGGGTTAAAACGGAATACTTATCGGCCTTTCAAAAAGCCTGCTGGGATAATTCGCAAGAAGAAAGTATGGGTCTATCGCCGGCCCGATTAGAGCTCGGAACATATTATATGATGGGTAAGCTAACCGTCAATCAACCCACCTTACAAAAAGCGTTGGAATTAGGCGCGCGATTTTACAATCTAGTTACTCGATTTGAATTTATTAGTTTAGATATTAGGCCAGAAAATACTATGCTATCTGTTAATAGGGTTACTCCAGCGGTGGATTCTGGTCATTTATTTGCAGAAATATGTTTGTTGGCTTGGCATCGCTATGCATCTTGGTTAATTGCTGATTCCTTGCCGTTGACTGAGACTTGTTTTAATTATCCTAGTCCGCAACATGCCAGAGAATACAGTTATTTATTTCCGGGTCGTCATAAATTTGATTGCAGTACGCTTAGTATAGCATTTCCCACTCAGTACTTGTCTCGCCCAGTGAAGCAGAACGAAGGCTCACTTAAATCTTTTATGCATCATTGCCCCTTAGAGTTATTTCGCCAATATAAAGCCGACTATAGTGTATCTGCTCAAGTGAAACGTATATTGAAAAGCACAATCAGCAATGGCAATACCTCAATTGAGGACGTGGCGAAACAGTTGTATATGACAACCCGTACTGTTATGCGCCGGTTAAAAGATGAGGGAGCGTCATTCCAAGAGATTAAAGATATTGTGCGGCGCGACAAATCCACCAGTTTATTGACCCTATATTCTTTGCCTATTAAAGAGGTGGCTGAAAAAGTCGGCTTTTCTGATCCTGCTGTATTTACTCGCGCCTTCCGAGGCTGGACTGGCCTTTCCCCACGTCAATATCGTGATAATTTTAATCGCAATCTTGATGAATAAAATATAAAAGACAGTTAGCAATGAATGAACATTAATTTTTATTATTGCATTTAACTATTTTGAATCTTGCTTCGATATTCATCGTAAAACGTTTTGCATTAAACCCGAACGCAAAGTAATCCCAGCGTAATTCGTAGGATTATTGAAATATTCAATATTAAGAAGTTTTTTTGCTTACTATCTTTGATGATCGATTTTTAAGAATCAATTGTTTGGTAAATAACGTTTGTTCTCCACTATTGTCTAGCCCAGATTCTATTTTCTAATCGGATACGATTTGTGTGCAAAAAATAATCATTGTCATTATTTGCATGTAAATTAGTCGTCTTATGCCATTTAAGATTTTTCAACAAAATATTAACATTCTTAGTATGTATTTATTTACAGCACGTTATTCATTATTACCTCAGTGACACAAGCGTTAGATGTGCAACTAGGCTATTGGATAACATTGATTCACCTAAGAGACTGTTATAAATGAACAAAAGTCCAGCCAGTATTATTAATACATCACCTATGAGCAGCCTGCAAATCATAGCTGTGGTGATTTGTATCGCTCTTAATGCGTTAGATGGATTTGATGTTTTGGCCATTAGTTTTGCTTCACCTGGCATTGCGCAGGAGTGGGGCATTAATCGAGCTCAGCTAGGGATCGTTTTAGCCATGGAAATGTTTGGCATGGCCGTCGGCTCTGTATTGTTAGGAGGCGCCGCTGACCGTTTTGGGAGAAAGCCAACTATTCAGTTTTGTTTATTGTTAATGACACTGGGAATGTTTCTTGCGGCTTATGTAACGACTGTCAATCAGCTTCTTATAGTGCGTTTTTTAACAGGTTTGGGTATTGGTGGCATGTTGGCTTCAACGAATGCCATGGTTGCCGAATTCGCTAATCAACGTTTTCGGCATTTCTGTGTAATTTTGATGGCTACGGGTTACCCCATTGGGGCCATTATTGGTGGGAGTGTTGTATCAGTATTACTCGAAACTCAAACATGGCGGGCAATATTTATATTTGGTGGAATAGTGAGTGGGCTATTTTTGTTCGTTGTCGCCTTCCTGTTACCTGAGTCTGTTGAGTATTTATCTAACAAACGGCCACCTAATGCACTCAAGCGCCTAAACAAAATTCTCTTAAAAATGGGAGCTGCAGCAATTAACGAGCTGCCCCCTCAAGTTCAAACAGTCAAGCAGTCAAGTTTCAGGATTTTAGCTTCTGAAAAACTTAGGGGACTTACTTTGTTACTGTTACTTGCTTATTTTACGCAAATTATGACCTTTTATTTTATCTTGAAATGGATCCCTAAATTTGTAGTTGATATGGGGTTTGAAGCATCTCAGGCTGGACAGGTGTTGGTTTGGGCCAATGTAGGCGGAGCCGTAGGTGCCATTTTGTTGGGCTTATTATCCAGCAAAATTAAATTACGCAACCTATTGGTAACTGTACTGGTTATATCATTTTTTATGGTTTCGGCCTTTGGACTTGGTTATGAGTCTTTAAGCAGCTTGGCTTGGATTTCTGCCGCTACCGGATTTTTTACTAACGCAGGGGTAGTGGGGTTGTATGCACTAATGGCGCAATCATTCCCTTCTGATGTGCGGGCGAGTGGTACAGGCGTAGTTATCGGTTTTGGCCGAGGTGGCGCAGCATTAAGCCCGATTATTGCTGGTTATTTATTTACTGCTGGCGTGGGCTTGCAAGGTGTATCTATTGCCATGGGAGCAGGTGCTTTAGTGGCCGCCGCCGCAGTCGTTCTTATTGCGAGACGACAAAACAATGTAGGTAATCAGGTTTCACTTTAACAAGCGCCAAGTTCAACCTATTTGACATCAACTTAAACAAAGAGACGTTTTTATGAAATTCAGTCGAATTAATCCACTTACAGGCGCGGTTGCTAGTGAAGCTCTAGCAATGAGAAGTACTGATATTCACCCTATAGCTGTAAAAGCCCAGGCAGGTTTTAATCTTTGGTCTGCAGTGGGGCCTAATGGTAGACGTGCAGTACTTAACGCTGCTGCTGTCGCTCTTGAATCTCGTCAAGACGCATTTGTTGAAGCCATGATGAACGAAACTGGCTCAACTGCCGGTTGGGCAATGTTTAACTTAGGTTTGGCCGTATCTATGTTGCGCGAAGCGGCTTCATTAACGACACAAATTAGTGGAGAGGTTATTCCCTCTGATAAGCCCGGTTGTCTGGCTATGGCACAGCGAGTTCCAGTGGGGGTGATTTTGGGTATTGCACCTTGGAATGCCCCGATTATATTAGGCGTTCGTGCTATTTCAACTGCTTTAGCATGTGGCAATGCGGTTATTTTAAAGGCCTCGGAAATTTGTCCGCAAACTCACTCATTGATTATTGAAGCTCTGTCTGAAGCAGGTTTCCCTGAGGGCACTGTGAATATAGTGACTAACGCCCCTGAAGATGCGGCTGATGTGGTGGGTGCGCTAGTTGATCACCCTATTATTAAACGAATTAATTTTACAGGCTCCACCTCTGTGGGACGCATTATTGCTAAACGGGCTGCGGAAAATCTGAAGCCTTGTTTACTCGAATTAGGGGGTAAAGCTCCTATGTTAGTGCTGGCCGATGCCAATCTAGATGAGGCCGTCAAAGCCGCTGCTTTTGGTGCGTTTATGAATCAAGGACAAATTTGTATGTCCACTGAGCGCCTGATCGTGGTTGATGAAGTTGCCGAGCAATTTGGTGAACTGTTTAGACAAAAGGTACAAACCATGGCCACTGGTGATCCCCGTGAAGGTAAAACGCCATTAGGCGCAGTAGTAGACGAAAAAACTGTAACTAAGGTTAATAGTTTGATTGAAGACGCTGTAGCAAAAGGCGCAGACATTTTAGTCGGCGGCACCAGTACCTCTATATTGATGCAAGCTACGGTATTGGACAAGGTCACTAAAGAAATGGCGATATACAGTGAAGAGAGTTTTGGGCCTGTGGTCGCTATTATCCGAGCAAAGGACGAGCAACAAGCTATTGATATTGCCAATGACTCTATTTATGGCCTCAGTGCTGCAGTATTTACCCAAGACGTGGCCAGAGGAATGACCGTGGCTGCACAAATCAACAGCGGTATTTGTCATGTGAATGGCCCTACTGTGCACGATGAAGCTCAAATGCCTTTTGGTGGGGTGGGTGCTTCTGGTTATGGCCGTTTTGGAGGCAAATCCGGCATTGACCAATTTAGTGAATTACGTTGGATCACGGTTGAAACTCAGCCGGGTCATTACCCTATTTAGTCTAAGAAGGGGTGAAATACTCCTAAACATTTTGAAACAAATTAATTTATATGAGAGGAAGTCCTGTGAGTACAGAAAGAACTGAACAAGAAACCGTAGCATGTGTGGTAGAGAATAATGTCGCTTGGGTGAAATTTAATCGTCCTGAAAAACGAAATTGTATGAGTCCAAAATTAAATCGACAGATGCAGCGTGTATTAGACGAATTGGAATTTCGTGATGATGTAGGTGTAGTAGTGCTAACAGGTGAGGGCACTTCTTGGTCTGCAGGTATGGATTTAAAAGAGTACTTTCGTGAAAACGAAGGCAAAGGTTTAGGTGCTACACGTCAAGCTCAACGTGAAGCTTATGGTTGGTGGCGTAGTTTGCGTTGGTATCAAAAACCTACTGTAGCCATGGTAAACGGCTGGTGTTTTGGTGGTGGTTATGGACCTTTGTTTGGCTGTGATTTGGCATTTGCCGCTGAAGATGCAACCTTCGGTTTAAGTGAAATTAATTGGGGCATATTACCAGGTGGTGGAGCCAGTAAAGTTGTGGCTGATTTGATGCCGCTGCGCAAAGCTATGTATCACGCCATGATGGGCGAAAATATCGATGGGACCACAGCAGTTGAGTGGGGCTTGATCAATGAAGCCTTGCCTGCAGAGCAGCTTAAAGCGCGAGTTGAAGCTGTCTGTAAAGTCTTACTAGAGAAAAATCCGGTAGCCCTTAAAGCGACCAAAGACGCGATTCGCCGCGTGAAAGAAATGACTTACGATAATGCCGAAGACTATTTGATTAGAGCGCAAGAAGCAGCTAATAGCTTTGATAATGAAGGGCGTAAAGAAGGCATTAAACAATTCATTGATGATAAGTCTTATAAGCCTGGTTTAGGGGCTTATGACAAAAATAAACAAGATGCATAACGGAGTTTAGTCACGATGGACTTTCTGACATACCAGGCAAAATTTCGACCTGACAGCTTAGCGGTACATGACCTTACTTTTGTTCGCGCATGGAGCTTCAGCGAATTTAACCAACTCGTCGGTAAGTTTGCGTCTTATTTGCTGAAACGGGGCATTAAGCGCGGTGATAGAGTTGCCTGTATTAGTAAGAATCGTGCAGAAGTGATTGCCTTACATTTTGCTTGCGCTCGAGCTAAGGCCATTTTTGTGCCCTTGAACTGGCGGCTGGCGTTATTTGAAATAGAAAGTTTACTTGCAGATTGTGAACCTACTATTGTTTTCGGTGACGATAAAGCGGCGGAGATAGGCATTGCTTTTGAGCCTATTGGAAACCTCATTGAGGATACTGAAAACCTTGTTGTTGATGATGCTCTAGAGTTTGATAACGATGCAGCTTGCTTAATTTTGTATAGCTCTGGAACCACGGGGCAGCCCAAAGGGGCTATTCATACTGAAGCATCGTTGATGGAAACGATTTTGAATTCAACGTTATTATATGAAGTGGATCAGCACAGTGCATTTTTGAACGAATCGCCTATGTTTCACATCATAGGTTTAATTTCGTCGGTGCGTCCAGTGTTATACAACGGCGGAAAGCTGGTTATCTCTGATGGGTTTATACCTGAGCGTACCTTAGATAGGCTTTCTGATCCTATTTTAAATATTACCCATTATTTTTGTATACCGCAAATGGCTAATTCGCTTCGCCAAGTTAGTTCTTTTGATCCCTCAAGGTTGAAAAATTTAAAGGCGTTGCTGACCGGTGGTGCACCACATCCAGAAGTACAGATCAGACGATGGCTCAATGATGGCATTGCTATTGTCGATGGTTATGGCATGAGTGAGGCAGGTAGCGTGCTAGGTATGCCGCATAAACTTGATTTGATAGACAAAAATGCGGGTTGTGTTGGTATCAACCCTCCAAGAATATCGATACGCTTGCACGACGCTCAGGGGAAGACAATAAAAGTTGGGGAGCTAGGGGAAGTGCAGTTAAAAGGACCTAATCTGTTTATTGGTTATTGGGGGAAAGAGACCTTGTTTGAAAACAGCTTTACTGCTGATGGCTGGTTCGAAACAGGCGATATTGCGGTGCAAAATTCTCTAGGTTGTTACCGTATCGTTGACAGAAAAAAAGACATGTTTATTTCTGGGGGAGAAAATGTTTATCCCGCAGAGGTTGAAGCTATCGCTTTAAAACATCCGCATGTATTGGAATGCGCCATGATTGGTGTGCCTGACGAGAAATGGGGCGAAGTAGGCTGTCTATTCATTGTTTGTCAAACGAACATAAACGCTTTAGATCACGACGGCTTAATGCATTATTTAACAGCGCATATTGCTAAATATAAGGTACCTAAATCACTTGTTGTGTTAGAGGCATTGCCTCGTAATGGCGGTGGTAAAGTGCTGAAACATGCATTGTATTCTAGCGTTGTTGAGAGCTGAGTTAGCACTAGCGAGGATGGTACTCCTCGCTTTTTTTACAAGGAATTCATTTTGAATATTGAATTTTTTAAAAAGCGAAATGGTGTAAACCAATGAGCATGGCTGTATATTTATTGGTATTTCCGGCCATAGGTAATAGGTAATAGGTAATCAAAGTAGTATTGCCCCGTCTTTTTCTTTTTATCTAAATATTGATTGCTGGATGTTGTTTTATCGCCACTGCCGTGGGATCTTTGTCTATAAAAAAGGCATTACGACGTTGAAAACGTTCATTGGCATATTCAATGACTTGTTGAGTCGCTGACACCATATGCCCAATACCATGTAACCCGACTTGTAACCTGGCGGCGTTTATCATGTCAAACATATGTGCCAATCCCCAGTGGAGTTCTCCAACCCAAAAAAAATGTAGGCTGTTGTCAGTGAGATCATGATCGGCTCCTGAGATAAAGATTTTACTACCCGTCAATATATAACTACAGGGCTGGAATGGCAAAAAGTGACTAAATGCTTGGCATAAAGTCCCACAAAATAAATTATGCAAGTAATTGAGTGCCTTTGGTTTTAATCATCGATTAGGGGCGTTTAAACAAAGTTGCTTTCATTACTTTTTAAGTGAGGCTTCGATGTACTTTCAACACTGGAATCTAGCCTGGGAAGGATGCTAGTCGATATTTTTTCCGCCGTCTTCTAGTAGGCCTCGCAACCAAAGTAAGCCAGGGTCCATATCTCTGACTTTATGCCATTGCATACCTTCAATGATTTCAGGAAAGTGCTCCCAAGTCTGGTGAAGTTTGATGGGGTATAATTTAGCATAGTGCAGGGCATAACGACGATGCATAGTAGCCAAACGTTTGGTTCCCACTATTCCTTGGCAAAGTGCGCCAAATTCCGGCAACTGCACCTCAACCCGTCTTTTCCTGCCTTTTTGATCTACATGTTTGTCTGCAATAGAGGCCCTGTGCTCAAGTCCAAAGGTAGCAACGGCGTGTCCACAAGCAAAAAAAGTATCTTCATCAATTTTATCGAAGCCCGCTTTTTGACAGCTAATAATGACCTCTTCGTCCCGCCACAGTTCAGTAAATGTGTGTCCCTGTAAGGCGAACTTATCGACGGTTACTAAAAGATCAATTTCAGCACGTTCGAAACGTTCATTTACTTGTTCGTTAGGTGGCATGATTTCAAAGGTGACAAAGGGAGCGAGCGTTGAGGCCTTGGCTATAACCTTGGCGAGTAAAATTGTATAGGCGTAATCAGAAGCTGAAATCACAAAATGTCGGGATGTAGTGGTTGGATCAAAACTGCCAGCCCGGGTGATTTCACCTCTTATCTGAAACAGTGCTCTGCGAACAGGGCTAGCTAGTGCTTCGGCCTTAGGAGTAAGAAACATGCGGCGCCCGCTTTGTTCTAATAGTTCATCGTTGAAATATTCCCGTAAGCGTTTTAGGGCTCCGGTGACAGCAGGTTGACTTAAATGTATACGTCGAGCTGCCGCTGATACATTTCGTTCTTCTATTAATGCTTCAAGAGCAACTAGGAGGTTTAAATCCAATCCGTCAAATCGCATGGGTAAATCTAACTCATCAAGTTATGTGTGATAAATCTATCAGCCCCACTTATAGCTTACAAGGTTAATTGTGATTGGACGCTGATAGGTTTTAGAGGGAGAGTAGAGTGTCCGCCCATTAGGCGGTTGTGTACTTAGTTAAAAATGGTGATGCACCAAGATTTTGCTGTTTGTGGACTGAGGGTATTGACCATTGTTAGGCAAATTTAATGTCCTCTAGTTGAGTTAAATACCACACTTTGTTTTTATTTCTGAAAAGTGAAATAGGTATAACAAATATGAGTCGTGTGTATGTTGGATATTGCACATAAATTTGTCGTTAAAAAATATTGTTTTATTAGGTTTCGTTTATGAGTGCTGATTGCTGTACAGGTAAAAATTTAATTTCGGTAAGTAAAAAAGGGCAACATTTAGTGGTGGATATTCATTGCCACCTTAATGTGAAAGCGGCAGATCAAATTGTGCAATCTAAATACCCTGGGCCACCACCAGGTATCCACGAATTTTCTAGTGACAAGTCTAACGAGGTCAATAAGGCCCAATTTTGTACCATAGGCGCAACCCTAAATAATATCGATTTACGTATTGCAGATATGGATAGACTGGGTGTTGATGTTCAAGTGATATCGCCCAATCCCGGCCAGTATTTTTATTATACTGACGATGAAACTGGTTTGGCTGCTTCACAAGCAGTGAATAATGGTATTGCTGAAGCGGTCGCTTCTAATCCAGAAAGATTTGTGGGTATGGGTACAGTCCCAATGCAAAACATTGCCATGGCGATCTCAGAAATGAGACGCTGCGCCCAAGAATTGGATCTGCGTGGTATTGAGATAAGCACCAATGTAAACGGCAAAGATTTACATCATGAAGAGTTGCAGCCTTTTTTTGCTGCAGCTGAAGAACTTGGCATCTTATTGTTTATACATCCACTGGGTTTTACCCAAGCACACCGCATGAAAGAGTATTATTTTAACAATCTAATTGGTAATCCATTGGAGTCCACACTTGCCGTAGGCCATTTAATTTTTGGCGGAGTGTTGGATCGTTATCCAGAATTAAAAATCTGTGTTGCACATGGTGGTGGTTATGTTCCTGGGTATTGGGGGCGTATGGATCACGGTTGGCGTGCCCGTCCTGATTGCAGTGAGCATTGTAAGCACTTGCCTTCAAGTTATCTGCGCAAACTATGGTTCGACACCCTAGTATTTGACAAAGAGCAGCTAGATTCTCTAGTGCGCAGCCACGGTTCTGATCGTTTATGTCTTGGTAGTGATTATCCATTTGATATGGCTGAACCCAACCCAGTGGAATTTCATGATCAGCTAGCTGAAAACGATAAAGCCAAGATACTTGGTTTGAACGCAGCAGATCTATTGGGATTAGTACCGAAAGTTTGATTACACCTAAATAAATCGCGAACGTATAGTTTTTTGACCTATAAGCATTACGAATACCTAAGTGGGTAATTTGTCATTGGACGCTGATAGGTTGGGGCTTTATATTATTGCCAATGCTGGATTGGGCAGACATTAAAGGGGAGTGTTGTCACCCCTTAACTGACTCAAGCAGAATATCAAATTCAAAAAGGAGTACCCGTATATGCGTATTAAAAGCCTTCACAATGTGAAGTTTAAGGTACCTGATTTAGTGCAAACCGAAGCGTTTGCTCAGGACTTCGGTTTGCTTACCGTAGAATGTAATGAACAACACTTGATTATGCGAACCGGCGGTGGAGACGCTTTTGCTTATGTCGCTGAAAAAGCCGATAAAGCGAGTTTTGTAGGCTTGGCGTTTGAAGTAGACAGTAAAGATGATCTTGAAAGCGCTATTAGCGAGCACGGTGCCAGTCCCATTCAAGCACTAAGCACACCAGGCGGCGGTATCGGAGTGACATTAACCGACCCTAACGGTTTCAAAATTGATCTGGTTTATGGCATTGAGCGAGTGGCTGCAGAGCCAGCTTATGGCCAGCTTGTTATGAATGCACCGGGACAATATACCCGTGAAGAACGTTTTGAGCCAAAACGACCTATGGCTCCAGCAAAACTTTTTCGCTTAGGTCATGTAGGTTTATTTATTCCGAGTTTTGGCCAAAGTTTGCCTTGGTATAAAGATGTGTTGGGTTTGATCCCTAGTGATGTGTATCACATTCCTGGACAACCCCAGGCACAGATTGTGGGTTTTTGTCGTCTTGACCGCGGTGAAGAGCTGGTGGATCACCATGTTATTGCCCTTATGCAAAGTCAAACCGGTGAAGCGGCTTGTCACCATATTAGTTTTGAAGCGCAAGACTTTGAAGCCCAGTTTATGACCCATCGTTATTTAGAATCTAAAGAATACGAATTGGTTTGGGGCGTTGGCCGTCACCCCCATGGTAGTCATATTTTTGATGTATGGCGCGACCCAGATCGCAATCGTTTTGAAACTTTTTCTGACACCGATCGCTTAAAAGCTAGTGATGGTTCACGGGTGCATAATATTGCTGAAGTGGAAATGGATGTGTGGAGTTCTGAGCCACCTGATCGCTATTTTGAATAATCGCCATTTCACTACACAAATATCAGAATAGAGGTATAAATAATGAGTAAATTTATGATGGGCGACGTAAAGCCCGCAGTAGAGCCAGAAAATATCAACCCAGTAACGGGCTTAGTCGAAGGAACCTTTGGTATTGGTACTTACCAAGTAGAAGGCGAAGCCGCTTTCCCAGGTTTAGTTTTGCCAAATGGTGATGTGTTAGATGTATCTGACCGTTATGTAGACACCCATGCCATCTTTGACGATTGGGACAATGCCCTAGTTTGGTTGAAAGAAGTAGCGGCGAAACAAGATCGTCCAGCAAAATCGTTTACAGAATTGAACATTTTACCTGTGTTAGCCCATCCCAACTTCATTTGCGCAGCGTCTAACTACCGTCAACATGTTGCAGAAATGATGACTTTCAACAAATTCAATCAGGACAAGCGTTTACCGGGTGAAGACGATGAAGCTTTCTTTAAACGTAACTACGCTGAAGTAGATCGTCGTGGCCGCGAAGGTACTCCTTTCTTTTTTACCGGTTTACATTCTTCTTTATGTGGAGCGAATGAAGACGTTCCCTTGCCTTTAATCGGTCAGCAACCTGATTGGGAATTAGAGCTTGGATTTATCCTTGGTAAAGGTGAGCGTTATGTAAAACCAGAAAATGCCGAAGATATGATCGCTGCATACGTAATGGTTAACGATATAGGTACGGTTGATGAATTTAAACGTGCCGATATCAAATTTAACTTTGATTGGGTCAGTAAATTCCAGCCTAACTTCAAGCCATTTGGTCCTTTTGCTGTGCCAAAAGAATTTGTCGATCGCAACAAAATGCAAATTAGATTAAATGTTAATGGTGAGAAGCGTCAAGATTGGCCTGCAGAAGATATGATCTTCGGTCCAAGTCAAGTGCTTTCCCATGCATCCGAGCGTCTTCGGTTATTACCTGGTGATCTGTTCATTATGGGCTCGCCTCCAGGTAATGCTGCAAATTTTGGCGGAGCATGGCTTAAAGAAGGCGATGTAATGGAAGCTGAAATTACTTACCTTGGCCGTCAACGTAACAATATTGTCAAAGAGGATACCGAAGGTAAATCGGTCACTTATGGTGCGTTCAAAACCGAATGGTAACCAAGCGCTAACGCTCTATTTGATAAGTGTGAGCGATGGTGTTTGAGATATAGTCGGTTCAGAAGCGATCGCTCACCGTTTAGCTATTTAAAACAGTTGAGCGTGGAATTTGATAAATATTGAGCACAGTTATAGATTAACCATTTCTTTTATATTTACATTGTTAGGCTTTTAGTGACCTTTTGAAGGTCAAGCGGCTAGATTATGCTTGTTCTGGATTGGTTTTAGGCCATGAAATTACCGGAGGGGTACTTGAAATGGGGCGAGATGTCGAATTTATTTAGCCCGGTGACTAGGTTTCAGTACCCTTTAATATCGTCAGTGGCCGCTGTCGCAATTGTAAAGAGGGCAGAACAGGTATATGTCTAAATGTAAACCTTGCCCGTCCGGTTGCCGCTTAAAGCTCAATAGTTTCTCTTGTCTAGAAGGTTCATGTAATCAACATGGGGTCCCTGATTATTTGAGCTAAGTTTATTAAGCTTTATCTGACCTCGGTCTATACGAAGTATTACGGCTTTAAATCTGGAGTGTTTGTTTACGATAACGACTGGGTGACAAACCAGTGCGCTTGATAAAAGCTTGCCTAAATGCCCGTTCAGAATTGTAACCAATCATCTCGCTAATTTTGCCAATTGGAACTTTGCCTACCTGTAAAAACTGTGCCGCCTTTTGCATACGACAATCAATCAGATAATCGATGGGTGTTTGTCCTACTAAGTCTTTAAATATTCGCGCAAAACTCGCTCGAGACATGCCTACTTCTTTGGCAATTATACTGACGCTTAATTGTTCTTCACTGCGTGTATGCATTATTGCTAGCGCTTCGCCAATTCGCGGGTCAGATAATCCTCGCATCCAACTCATTTGGGTTAAATCTGCGGAGTTTAGATAAGAGCGAATAAACTCACCAAAAATCAAATTAGTGATATTCATTGCTGTTGCGCTGAAACCTGGCGTGTTGTGAGTAAGTTCCCGTTGGCAAAAAGTGTATGCTGCGGCTATCCATGTATCGAGCTGATTTCCCTTGGGGATCAGAATATAGGGAGGCAGCAATTTCAATAGTGAGTTTTGCTCCGGTTCATCTACTGTAAATGCCAAAGAAAGAAGAGAAACAGAATTCTGGATATCGCCAACTTTAAGATCCATTGGTTTATTCCGAATTTCTCCAAATTTTGGCAGTTCATTGGCTGCCCATATCTCTTCAAAACACTGCGGTTCACTGTCTAACGAAACACCAAAGCGGTGTGCTCTACCACCTAGAATTAAGATTGAGTCACCCGTTTGTAAATGGCAGGGTTCGCTACCGTCAACTTCGATCCAAAAGTCTCTGTCGATATTGGAAAACACATAGGCAAAATTGGTTGGCAGCGCAGATAAATGTAAATGTATCGCGGGGGCTAACCTAAAGGTGCCAATTGAATGCGAAAACACATTTAATGAGCAAAGTACATCACCAAGTAAGTCCATAATGAGAGTATTTAGCCGAAATGTGGGGCCTTAAAGTATATATTCTCCGTAATATAGAGACTACACTAAGTTACAAAATAATAACAATTATAGCCCATTAATAACTTTTTAATGCATGTTTGGTATATCAGCAATATACATTTGAACCACTAGTAAACAATGTGGGTTCGGATTTGAATCGTCGACTTTGGGCAGAGCATGAACTCTAAGTTAATGAATAATAAGATAGGATTATTGACATTATGTACCCATTTAAATACAAAACATCTATCGTACGAAACCGTTGGTATATGGCCGCTTTTTCTAACGAGATATCCCGTGAACCAATAGAACGCACGTTTTTAAGCAAGCCAGTTGTGATGTACCGTAAACAAGATGGTACTCCGGTCGCCATGTATGGCTTATGTCCGCACCGTTATTTTTCGTTAGTAAAAGGTCGGGTTGAAGGAGATAACATTGTATGTGGTTATCATGGCTTTAAGTTTGCCGATAACGGCGATTGTATTGAAATTCCCTCACAAGATACGGTTCCCCGTAATTTTTGCCAGCCAGTTTACCCTTTAGAAGAGCGAGGGCCAATTTGCTGGATTTGGATGGGGGACCTCGAAAAGTGTGATACTAACTTAATCCCTCCCTATCATGACATTGGATTAGATAATTCAGACTCATATTACAGTTCGGAAAATTACTTTCATGTTGAAGGCCGCTCGCAATTATTGGTCGATAATTTAATGGATCTAACCCATTTGCCCTACATACATCAGCAATTGGGTAAAGGGGGGGATACCTTGAAAAAAATTCCTATGGAGACCTTAGAGCGTGATGAAAGTTACCGAGTGCTCAGAAAGGGAAAAATGCCGTGGAACCCCTTCTTAGAAACGATTTATGGAAAAAAAGCTGAGTATAAGGGGTTAGCTGACTTTGTTCACTTGAGCGATTTTTATGGCCCAGAACTAGTCAAAACAAGCATCCCTTCTATCACCAAAATACCTGGTAGAGATGGTGTGCCTAAAGAGTTGGGTCATATGGCCATATTGCATGGACTGACTCCTGAAACTGAAACAACCACCCACTATTTTGGTTTTTCTACTCGTAATTTTAGACAAGGTGATAAAACATTAGATAAATTCCAATATGATTCTGAAATGCAAGTGCGCCAACAAGATGTTGATGCCATTGAAGATATGGAAAAAAGAATAGATCAAGCAGCGCTATTTCAAAGAGAGTTAATAGTTGGTGCTGATAAAGCAGCAATTCAGGCACGAAGAAAAGTGGATGCCATGTTAGCGGCAGAAAACGCGGTGACAGGCCTTTAATAAGTATTCAATCTTTTACTATTCAAATGCGCCCAGTGCATAAGCTATTAGGCTTGATGAAGATACTGGACAATTTTAAGGAACTTGAGCTTCAACGTAAAATCTTAGGTTTTATGTTGAAGCAGGTCAGTGGCAATATTTGGTGGCGTGGTGGCTTGTGTGCTGGTACTTCTTAGATGGCATTGAGAC
Organism: Alteromonas sp. CI.11.F.A3; assembly: GCF_032925565.1. Taxonomy (NCBI): domain Bacteria; kingdom Pseudomonadati; phylum Pseudomonadota; class Gammaproteobacteria; order Alteromonadales; family Alteromonadaceae; genus Alteromonas; species Alteromonas sp. CI.11.F.A3. The sequence goes on along the minus strand of NZ_CP136708.1, from coordinate 3,315,691 downwards.
CAATAATAAACTGCCAGCTGACATTGCCATACCTATGAATAAATTAGCGGACGAAGCAGAATTACATGAATCATTCCGTTTTTAGTTACTACTAATTAAATTTAGCCGCACTTTCGATGATCTTTTGCCTTAGCCAACGGTGCATAGGATCATTTTCTAAGGTGGGGTGCCACATCATAATTTCTTTTAGCGGAGGTGTTTCAAAAGGTAATTTAACAATTTTGAAGAATTCACGCTGGGCATGCGTTTCGGCAAAGTGCTGAGGCAAAATGGCAATACGGTTGGTATTTAGCAAGGTATAAATCATGGTTGAAAAGTCATTCGTAAGTATCTCGACTCGACGAGTTATTTCCATTTGTTCGAACAACCAATGTTCAATACTCAAGTGGCTAGTACGGGCATAACCAACAGATACGTGGCCCAAAGAACTAAATTGCTCTAAAGTCAAAACATCATCGACCAGTTTATTATTAATATCTGCAATACACACCAATTCATCAGTAGTTAGTGGTGCACATGAATATATATCTAACATGGCAACTTCAGGGGCAATTGTCATGTCCGCGCCACCTTTGGAGAGGACATTTATTTCATGGGCAAAAGGTGACATAAACTCAAAGGTGACATTAGGTGCCAATTTTGCGACCGCCACTACAACATGTCGGAGCAATACCTGCACAACATAATCAGTAGCCACGATCTTGAAGTGACGTTCACTTTGCTCAGGATTGTTGGCTTTTTTACCAATGATAGAGCCGCGCACAGTGGCGAGTACACCAGCAATTGGTTCCTGCAGTTCTAAAGCAAAAGGTGTTGGCTGCATCTTTTTGCCAATCTGTACCAGTAAGTCATCTTCAAAAAAGGCTCTTAGTCTAGACAAGATGCCACTGGTTGCAGACTGGGATAGGTGTAATCGTTCTGCACTACGGGTGATATTTTGCTCTTCAAGCAATATATCTAAGGCTACAAGTAAATTAAGGTCAAGTTGTTCAAATCGCATATTATTTTCTCATAGAAAAGCCAAGCCAAGCCATTCACCAGACATTCAGTTGTAAAATATTTTGAGAACTTTAGGTATCCAGTTTTCTGATGGTTTCCATCTAAACATTCAATTTTTTGAATTGCAAATAAAATATTAACATTGAAACTCAATTTAATTGATTAATTTTTAACAATTTTAACTGGGTCTAATCTATGAAATTAGCATCGCTAAAAACTGACCATCCAGATGGCAAACTAATTATCGTTTCACACGATCAGGCCCTTTATGTGGATGTGAGTGACATTGCAGCAACAATGCAGTCGGCTCTAGAAAATTGGTCAAGCTGCTGTGAGGCTTTAACCGCAAGGTATCAAAGTCTTAATAATGGCGAAGCAAAAAGTGCGGCGGTGTTTGCTGGGCAATCTGTTCTTGCTCCTCTACCTAGAGCTTGGCAATGGCTAGATGGTTCCCTTTTTCTCAATCATGGTCATTTAATGCAGCAAGCATTTCATCTTGACCCTATCGCTGACGCAGACAAATTTCCGTTGGTGTATCAAGGTGCTGGTGACAGCTTTCTTGGCGCCAGAGATGACATAGTGGTCGCAGATTTAAAACACGGTATCGATTTTGAAGGTGAATTTGGTGTGATTGTGGATGCCATTCCAATGGGGTGTTCTGCCCAAGAAGCGCTTTCGAAGATTCGCCTAGTGGTGCTGCTTAACGATATTAGTTATCGAGCCCTTGGCCCACGTGAAATGAAAACAGGCTTTGGATTTGTGCAAGCAAAAGGGGCTACGGCGTTTGCTCCTATTGCACTAACCCCAGATGAACTTGGCGAGCATTGGCAGAATGGTCGTGTGTGCTTGCCCTTACAAGTAACCCGCAATAGTGAAGCATTTGGCCAACCTGATGGGCAAGAGATGCACTTTGGTTTTCATGAACTGATTGCTCATGTGGCACAAACCCGTCCGATTAATGCGGGCACAGTTTTTGGCTCAGGTACAGTATCAAATGCTGACCCATCTAAAGGACAAGCCTGCATTTCTGAACTTCGCGCAAAAGAAATGATCCAGCACGGCGCGCCACAAACGCCTTTTATGCAACAAGATGAAGTGGTTGAGTTTAATGTCTTTGATACTAACGGTAACAGTCTATTTGGTGCTATCGAACAGCGCGTTACAGCCAGTAATAAAAGTGAGAACCAATAATGTTTAACCCAAGAAATTTTACCATTGTCGACTTGTCCGTCACCCTAGACAATAACCCTTATACCGATCCTCCGCCTCTATTACCCAAAATTGAATATACCGATCATCAAGAGGGCTGGCCAGAAATGGGCGCCATGTTTCCCGGCCTAACTAAAGCACAAATGCCGGGAGATGAAGCATGGGCTGCGGAACGCTTGGATATAACCACTCATAGCGGTACACATATGGATGCACCTTGGCACTACGCATCAACAACCGACGGAGGAAAACCAGCTTTTGGTATCGATGAATTACCTCTTGAATGGTGTTTTCAGCCAGGTGTGAAATTGGACTTTAGGCATTTAGCAGATGGCTACATTATCACTGCCAAAGATGTGGAAGAAGAGTTAACACGCATTGGGCATGAGTTGCAGCCATTAGACATAGTGGTGGTCAATACTCGCGCAGGTGAACTGTTTGGGCAGCCTGGTTATCTTGATGCAGGGGTGGGCATGGGCCGTGAAGCAACCATGTACTTATTAGAACGTGGCGTAAAAGTGGTGGGTACAGACGCATGGAGTTGGGACGCCCCCTTTAAATACACCCGTGAGAGATTTGCCGAATCTGGCGATGCTTCTATTATCTGGGAAGGCCATAAAGCAGGCCGAGATATCGGCTATGGGCAAATGGAAAAACTCAGTAATTTAGAGACTTTACCGTCAACGGGATTTTTAATTAATTGTTTCCCTTACAAAATTAAACACGCATCTGCGGGCTTTTGCAGAGCCGTTGCATTAATCGAAAAATCATAACATTTGAAATTTTGAGCATTCATTTTGAATCTCCAAAATTGAGGAAAAATTATGTTTAAGTACTTTCCAACAAACTACGTATGGAATTTATCAGTCAATTTAGCCATAGAAATGGGCGCACGCATCGGTGAGATCGAAGAAATGTGTGGTCCGTTACAAGACGCTGCAAAATCACCAGATAAAGAAGGAGTGCAAGCCTTTAGAGACACCTGGGCCAAGATGGCTGATAAACTTTGCGGCTTAGCAGAAGAAGATTTGGCTAAAGGGCGCACCTTATCAGCAGGCTATAAATATAATCGTGCAGCAACCTACCTTATTACCTGTGAGCGTATTCAAGCTCATGGAGCCCCTGGCAGAACAGAACTTTATAAACATTCACTTGAGCTTTTCCAAAAGTCTATTGAGCTTGGTAAAGAAAATTGTGTGCGTGTTGAAATCCCTTATGAAGGAAAACACCTGTCAGCACTCTATGTGAAAGCTGAGGGAGTAGAATGCCCGGCGCCCCTCCTTATTCAAGTTAACGGTCTTGATTCATCTAAAGAAATGAAATATCGCGTGGGGTTACCCGCATGGTTAGCTGAGCGCGGCGTGTCATCATTAATTTTGGATCAGCCCGGCACAGGTGAAGCGTTAAAATTACAAGGTTTTCATGCTCGTTATGATACTGAACATTGGGCCAGCCCAGTGGTCGATTGGCTAGAACAACAAGAAGACGTGGATAGCAACCGAATTGGTATGGAAGGGGTGTCTTTGGGCGGTTATTACTGTCCTCGTGCGGTTGCCAACGAACCTAGACTTGCCCTAGGTTGTATTTGGGGCGCTAACCATGACTGGCGTGATGTGCAAAAGCGTCGCCTAGAGAAAGAAGGTGACTTCCCCGTTCCCCATTATTGGGCACATGTCCAATGGGTGTGGGGCGCCAAAGATATGGATGACTTCATGAATATTGCTGAAAACGTGCATCTTGATGGTCAGATTGAAAAAATTAAAGTGCCTTTTTTAGTTACTCATGGCTTGAAGGATTCGCAAATCCCCCTTAAATGGGCCGAGCGCACCTACGAGCAATTAGTTAATAGCCCTAAACGCGAACTTAAAATATTTACCGAACGTGAAGGTGGCGTGCAGCATTCAAGTTTTGATAACAGTTCGAATGCGGGTTCTTACATCGCTGATTGGGTGGCTGAAACCTTTAACGAATTAAAAGAAAAGTAGGAGTCCTATTATGAATATTATCGGACCAGACAAACTTATTTTTGCTGTCGACGATGTCACCGCGTGTAAGCAGTTCGCCCTCGATTATGGACTAACACAGCTAGATGATGTCAACTTTGTCGCCCTTGATGGCACAGGCATTGAAATTCACAGCAAAGATAACGCCTCACTTCCCGAAGCTCTTAGCACCGGCTCTATGCTGCGTAAGACCCTTTATGGTGTTGCTGATAATGCAACAGTGGATGCAATAAAGGCCGAGTTGTCAAAAGATAGAGAAGTCAAAACCTTGGATGATGGCAGCATCGAAACGATGGATGACATGGGATTCGTATTAGGGTTTCAAGTGACTATTCGTCAAGCCCTCGACTTGCCAGCTGAAACCATTAATGCACCGGGTGCACCGCCTCAACGAGGAGTGAATGAAACAGGTGTCAGCAAAGAGTTTGTGGCTAAACCTCGAAGCTTGTCTCATGTGGTTTATTTTGTGCCTGATGCTGTTAAAGCTGAAGCCTTTTTCGCTGAACGCCTTGGCTTTGTGACTACCGACCGATTTAAACATATGGGGCCATTTATGCGCCCTGCCGGCACAAATGACCATCATACCTTATTCTTTTTAAATACTCCGCCGCACATGCAAGGTGTCGAGCATTTTACTTTTCATATGAGTGGCCCAACAGAAGTCGCACAGGCAGGCAATGCCTTGGTTGAAAAAGGTTACCAGAGTTTCTGGGGACCAGGTCGTCACATCTTTGGCTCTAATTGGTTTTGGTATTTTAAAAGCCCCTTTGGTTGCAATGTTGAGTATGACGCAGACATGGACTTACATGACGATCAATGGGTTGCACGTGAAGCCATGCCTGGTGCAGATAACTCTCAAGTATTTTTATTGCACTATGAAGAGAAGTGGGCGCCAGGCGGTCCACCTCCGTCTAAAGCGTCCTAAGTCAAATGAGTAGAGTACGCTTAGGTAATATTGTTGATATTGCCGATGGACAGGCCAGAGGATTTGACCCTGGTTGCACAGGTCAAGATAGCTTGTTTGTGGTGCGAAAGGGGGGGATGGTATATGCCTATTCAGATGTCTGTCCGCACTACGGCAGTACGTCTTTGCCTTGGAAGCGGCATCAGTATTTAGATGCCGCTTGCAAATACATTGTTTGTGCCGCCCATGGAGCTCTGTTTGATATAGAAAATGGTCTGTGTATTCAGGGGGCTTGTGAGGGCCAATCGTTAGCAAAGATAGAGGTCGAGGTTAACGCCTGCAATGACATGTGGGTTGACCTGAGAATAATAGAGGAGTTCAAATCATGAGCCCATGTGTGAATAAAGTTTTGATTGTTGGTGGTGGTTTTTCAGGTATGTCTGCTGCCATTGAGCTACGTAAAAATGATATCGAGGTCGATTTAGTTGAAATTGATCCTAATTGGCGAACAGATGGTGCGGGTATCAGCATAGGTGGTGCCACATTACGGGCTTTTAAAACGCTAGGTATATTAGAGGACTTTTTAAAAGTGGGCAGTGCCCATAATGGTCTGGATATACACGCTCCCCATGGCGTGCATTTGGCTCATATTCCTACGCCAGTGATTGGTGATCCAGATATTCCTAATTCGGGGGCCATTATGCGTCCAGCTCTGGCAAAAATACTAGCAGAAAAAACCCGACAGTCAGGCTCCAATGTTAAGCTCGGTTGCACCTTCACTGAAATGACTCAGACAGAGAATGGTGTAGACGTTACCTTTGCCGATGGTACATCACAAAGCTATGACTTAGTGATTGGCGCAGATGGCATGTTTTCCCAAGTACGTAAGACTCAATTCCCCGAAGCTGAAGAGCCTAAATATGTAGGGCAAGGAATTTGGCGTGCGGTACTACCTCGTCTTCCAGAAGTAAAAAACACTATGATGTGGGTCGGACCTCATTTGAAAGTAGGGGTAAACCCTATGTCCAAGGACGAAATGTATCTATTTTTGACTGAAGACAAAAAAGAACGTCAACACGTTGAGCCCGCTGATTTCTTAGAGAAGCTTAAAGCCTTAATGGCGACTTTTCCCGCCCCAATCATTCAGCAATTTAAAGATATGATGAACGAAGATTCACTGATTGATTTTCGTGCTATAGGGAAATTACTTGTGCCTGCTCCTTGGTATAAGAATCGTATCGTACTTATTGGTGATACGGTACATGCAACCACGCCTCACCTAGCATCTGGTGCTTGCATTGGTATTGAAAGTGCCATTGTCTTAGCAGAAGAATTATCCAAAAATGTGAGCCTGGAAAAAGCACTCGCCACATTTCAAGATCGTCGTTGGGAACGTTGTCGTATGGTGGTGGAAAATTCGGCTCGATTAGCACAAATTGAAATAGAGGGCGGCGATAAGCAAGAGCATACACAAATTATGCGCGAATCAATGATGGCCTTGGCTCAGCCAATTTAAGGCGGCTATATTAATGCCAAAAAGGACAAGTGCCTTTTTGGCTCATTTTATGTCACGTATAGTGTTATTTTCTACAGTGGTGCAAAGGCGTTAATTTGTTTTAGGTTTTAATTGAGCTAAGGTAATACCTAATGACGACCTCTAAATCTGACTTTGATGTTCCACTCAAGAGCAATTTTTCTCTAAAGCCAACCTAGGTATTTTGTCATGAAGGATTTCTCTTGGTTGAGTAGGTCGCACAAATGAAGAGAGCCTATCTTGTTCACCTTTTCAAAAATAACATATATCGATGCTTGCAGTCGTTTGCTGCGTAGAATGATGCCCTATTTTATTCGTGCAGTTTAGTCAGCATTTGAAGCTGTAGTGTTCGGGTGTTGTTATTCAATTATTTATATTTAATAGGTATCAATGCCACTAAATAGCTAATTCAAACACTATAACTAACTTGTATGTGAGAAATGGATTAAGCCGATTTAATGTATCTAGGAACGCTATTATTACCGACTTAAAATACGCCTTTGTAAGCACTGCAAAACGAATCCATCTGTCAGATAATCTTGATTAATTACCTCAAATCGGATAACACGATAATCAACTATTATAGGAAGCGGTAGCACTCCAGACTTAAGTGCTTTTCTTACCTAATAATCACTGTATTTCACAACTGCCATCACTTGCTTGTCCATGCCTAAGATAATGCGCTTTCGAGAGACGACTTGGGCTATTGCCTCTTTTTACTTCTTCAGTTAGCGAACACCATTGATGCCGAACTTTTCTCCAATATCTTCTAAGTCATAGTAGAGCTTACGACAGCCATACACATTGCCTGATTGAGCAAAATGCCACTTCGACTAAGGGATAGTGGTATCGCCTACATAGATAGTTAATATCAAAATATTCGATTTTATCAATTCCTACATTTGCCCTATGTTAATCGTATGAAACAAAAACGTTAAATAAACACCACGTTTGCTATTAAATTTTAACATCAGACTGTTTTATAGCATCGAACACTACATATACGAGTTTGGCACAGCAATAATTATTGGGGACGTCACATGAAACTAAAAAAACTATCGTTATATTTTCCGCTTCTGGCATTTTCAGCACTATCACTTCAAGCTGCAGCTCAAGAGACTGCAAACCAAGAAGTAGAGGCTGACAAAAGCGCTGCCATTGAAACAATTATGGTCACGGCTCAACGCAAATCTGAGTCGTTACAGGACGCGGCTGTACCAATGTTAGCGGTTAATCAGGATTCACTGACTCGTCAAGGTCTTGATTCTGGACAAGACCTAGGCAGGCTTTCTCCTTCATTAGGGATAAGTCCTGGTGGTGGCCCACTGACAAGTATTTTTGTACGTGGGGTAGGGGCGTTGACAGTCAACCCTTTAACAGATGCCGCCGTTGCGCAGAACGTCGATGGGGTCTATCTAGGGCGTTCTAGTGGTGCTGCGGGACAAGCGCTTTTCGATTTGGAACGGGTTGAGATTCTAAAAGGGCCTCAAGGTACCCTATATGGACGTAACGCAACGGGCGGTGTTGTTAATTACATCCCTGTAAAGCCTCAGTTACGTGAAACCTCAGGTTACGCTCAAGTTGAAGTAGGCAATTATTCAAGATTAGGTTTCCAAGGCGCTTACAATGCACCGATTGGCGATGATGCAGCGCTCAGATTATCAATTAACTCGTTACAACGCGATGGTTACTCTGACGATGGCACTAACGATGCCGATACGTTTGCTGTTCGAGCTCAAGTTTACTATGAACCTACTGATGATTTTAACATTCGTTTTGCCGCAGATTATTCTGAAAATTCAGGGATAGGCCAAGGCGGTGACCTGATAGGTACGTTTAGTAATGACTCTGGCAGTCTAACTGATTTTACTCCTTCAGGAATTGCTCTTTATTCTGGCCCTACCTCAGATGAAGCTAACGACATTCGAACGGGTGTGCTGCACACACCATCGTTTGCACCATACAAACCTTTAAATATTGACGACTTAGGTCAGGATCTTTCATTTTCAGGCTTAATGGTTGAATTAAATTACACGACTGAATTAGGTACATTAAGTGTGATCCCCGCGTACAGAAAATCAGACCAAGAGTACACATTTATTGGTCCTGGCTTTGCACCCGCTAAAACGAGTGAAGAAAACGAGCAAACGAGTATAGAGACCCGCTTTACAACTGATTTCGAAGGTCCCTTTAATGGTATTTTAGGCGCATTCTATTTTGACGAAGAAATTCAAACCAGTGGTGTGTTCGCGCAGAACTATGCTTCGCCAATCCAAAACTATGAAAATGGTGGCGACTCATGGGCTATATTTGGTCAGGGAACATATGACATATCGGAAACGTTTCGTATAAATCTAGGTTTGCGATACACGGAAGATAAAAAGTACGTTGAGGGTATTAGCGATACGTTTGTTACCTTCTGTGGTGGTGCGCCGTCTAGCGGCAACTTCCTAACACCGCCAGCAAGCTTTGGTAACGGGTGTGCCTCTGGTGCTATGCCAGCTCACCCTATCATTTCTGATCGGGATGAGTTCATAGCGTACTTTGTGAATGAAGGATTAATTGCACCAGACTCAGTTGCGACAATACCCGGCATGGGGCCTCCTCCATCATATAACTTAACAATCCCAGGAGGTATCACTCCTCAAATAGGCACAATGGTAAATGTGGGGGAGGGATTCATAGAGGCAGACTTAGACTACAGCGAAACAACATACCGAATTGGCCTAGAGTATGACGTGGCCGAAGACAATTTATTGTACGCAACTTTCGAAACGGGTTATCGCGCAGGTGGCGTCGATTTATCTGCTGTATCGCCTACCTATGATCCAGAGTATATTGATGCATTTACAATAGGTTCGAAAAATCGGTTTTTAGACAACACCCTTCAACTTAACTTAGAAGCATTTCACTGGAAGTATGATGGGCAGCAAGTTACTTATTTCACTACATTAGATAGCGCATCGTCGTTTCCGATTGCTAATGGTGACTCAACCATTCAAGGTTTAGATGTAGATATGATTTGGAGAGTCGGCGTTGACACCACGATAAGCGGCAATGCTCAATTCCTAGATTCGACCTACGACTCGCTGACGCTGGTATCGGACCCTGGACAAGGTCGGTTTGGATGTGCATCAACAGGTGTAACAGGTGCAATCGAAAGCTATGATTGTTCTGGAGAAAGCTTATTATATTCTCCTGATTTCGGTGCTGGCATGGCAATAAACCATAATATTGAGTTTGACGAACATTATTTGTCTTTGACTGCACAGGTTTCTCATCGTTCTGAGCAAGAAACTAATTTCTTATTTGTCGATGCGACAGAAGCAAAGTCTTATACAACGCTAGACCTAGATGCCACGCTTATGTCTACCTCAGGCGATATTAACTGGGCTATATCTGTGTTTGTTCGCAATGTGACCGATGAGTTATTTGTGGCTAACTCAAATGTCAACAACCGAGGGCTAACGTACGCTATTCATAATCCACCTCGTACCTTTGGGCTTCGTTTAAGAGCAAACTTCTATTAGGACCGGCGCAAGAGAGTCGCAATAAATGTTAGCCGCGAATTCTTAGCATTAAAATTGGACTATAAGCCTGTTTGTAAAAAACCCCGATTATCGGGGTTTTTTTACGTACTAAAAATGTGTTCGAAGAGATACAACATTAAATTGTTTTTGCTATATCAATAATCAATTGTCTTAACCAGTTTAACCCTGCATCATTTTCACGACTTCGATGATATTGCATGGTTTGCATTAACGCCGGAATTTCAATTGGAGGGTCCATAATTTTGATGGGAAGTGATTGGCTCACAAACTGTGCTAGCCGGCTATGAACAGTGGCAATTCGCTGCGTTCCTATGACAAGTAGTGGCGGTGCGAGCAAGTTTGATGTGGTAATTTCGACCTTGCGTTTGATACCATAATTACTCATAAACCAACCATCAAAAGCTGGAGAGTGATTTTTCCCATAGCTCACTGCAACATGACCAGCCGATTGATAATCCTCAAAGGTGATTTTGTCACCAATAGATATGTTCTCTTGCCAGCAAATACACTTGTAGTCCTCCTGATAAATTTCGTCGTAGGGGTGACCTTCTAAGGTAAACTGACGAGGGATTATCATTAAATCAATATCACCTTTATCAAGCAGCTCAATGTTACCTATTGTTGATAACTCTAAGCGAATATTGGGTGCTTCTTCAGCTAATCGACTAATGACCTTTGGCATTAACACCATGGTAGTTAATTCAGATGCGCTAATATTAAAACTACGATCCGCACTTTTAGGGTCAAATTTTTGACGATTGATGATGGTGTTTTCCATTTCTATAAGGATGCGGCGTACTGGCTTTTCCAGTGTCTCAGCTAAAGAAGTGGGTACAAGTTCTCTACCTACAAGAACAAATAGATCGTCATCAAAATATTGGCGTAACCGAGATACCGCTGAGCTCATTCCTGATTGGCTCATATTAATACGCTCACCTGCTCGGGTAATGTTGCGCTCAGTAATAAGTGCATCTAACGCAACTAACAAATTTAAATCCAGTCCTTTAAAGCGCATTCACACATCACCATCATTTTTATCGCTACCAAAAGATGATACCAATCTATTTTAAAGGAGCTTTGCCGTCAATCAACCAGTGGATTCAAATATTAAAAATGAAATTAAGATTATGAATTCAAAATGTTTTTTGGTTTTTTGGGGCGTTATTTTTTATTGCTTATAATACCATCGAATTTACCGATACCAACTAGCGTTGATAAGGATTGGTGAGTCTTAATAGGCGCTGATATATTACATCAGAATCGTAAAGGCATTAAAAATAGTAAGGTTTTAAGCGCTGCGCTTAGAACGCGTATTTAGTTTTTTTTATACTGATAGTTTTCAGAACAAGTCATAGAAGACAAGATGTACGAAGTCTTGACGTTACTAAACAACAGGGTAAACAAAGCTTACTAAAAGTATTGAATAGAGGAATATTAAATTATGTATCCATTTAAATATAAAAGTTCAATCGTGACTAATCGTTGGTATATGGCGGCGTTTTCAACAGAGATAACTCGGGAGCCAATGGAACGTACCATGTTGAACAAACCTGTTGTGATGTATCGTAAGGAAGATGGCACCCCTGTTGCTATGTATGGCTTATGTCCACACCGCTATTTGCCTTTAGTTCAAGGGCGACTTGAAGGTGACGCCATTGTATGTGGCTATCACGGCTTTAAATTTGCTGATAATGGCGATTGTATTCAAATTCCTTCACAGCCCAAAGTCACAGGTAGAATTTGTCAGCCGGTATACAAAATTGTCGAGAAAGGTCCAATCTGTTGGATTTGGATGGGTGATGAAGATAAATGTGATATTGATTTAATTCCTCCATATGAAGATTTTGGATTAGACCAGCCTGGGTGGGAATTTCATTCCGAAAATTACTTTCACCTAGAAGGTCGCTCGCAATTATTAGTCGATAACTTAATGGATCTTACCCACCTTCCTTATGTGCATCACCACATATCAGGTAAAGATGCGATGGCCGATATACCTATTAACACAGAAGAGCGAGAAAGAAGTTATCGCATAACGCGAAATGGCAAAGCACCTTGGAACGATTATTTCAAGATGGTATTTGGTCCAGAAGCAGAATTCGAAGGGCTCTGTGATTTCATGATAAAAAGTGACTTCTTTGGTCCAGAATTTATGTCAACAAGTTTACCTATTGTTACAGCTGTCCCTGGTAAAAGTGAGGTTCCAAAGGAGTTGGGTACACTGATGATTCTCCACGGCGCAACCCCAGAAACAGACAAGACCACTCACTACTTTGGTTTTTCCACACGCAATTTCAGATTAGGGGATAAAGATTTAGATCAATTCCAACTTGTCGCTGATCAAAAAATTAGAGGCCAGGATCAAATTGCCATCAATGCGGTAGAAAAAAGACTAGATTACGCCGTAACTCAACAACGAGAACTCTTAGTGGGGGCAGATAAACCAGCGGTCCAAGTTCGTAGAAGAATTGAAGCTATGTTAGCCGAGGAAAATATCCCTTTAGAAGACGCATAGATATCAGCACGTCTCGCAGAAACTGTCTCATTACCGTGCAGGGGGCCATCCATCATCAAGGTCCATTGGCACGGTTTAGTTTAGCCGGATTTGCAGGCGTGTAAGTATTCGTTGGCGGGCTACGTATATTGTTGGGATGGCGTACCCGTACCGTTTTTGCTATCTGGCCGTTACCGACTTTATGTTTCATACAACAAAAGATTTGTCCCCTGTAGTCAATGAGGGAGAGCAAACAATCATGTTCTGTTTTGAGTATTTTTACTTCATCTTCTCAGGCCAAGGAGCATTGGCATTAGATAATGTCATCAAAACTGAGCTAAACCGCACAAAAACCAATTAGGTTGTATTTATCTAGTTTGCTTTAGGCAAAATATGTAGACCGAGGAAAATTATGTTTGAAGTTGTTATTCAGAAGAAAACGCAAGAGACCCCTAATATTTCTAGCTTTGAGTTGGTGCGTGAAGATGGTGGGAAATTACCCGTTTTTGAAACAGGTAGTCATATTGATGTGCACCTTGGGGAAAATCTGCTGCGTCATTATTCTCTGATTAATCATCCACAAGCTGAAGCTTTTTATAAAATTGCAGTGTTAAAGGATGCTAACTCGCGGGGCGGCTCAATTAGAATGCATAATGAGCTTGCGGTAGGAGATAAACTGATTATTTCTGAACCACGGAACCTGTTCCCGCTCAACGTTCAAAGTAAGAAAGTGTTACTTTTTGCTGGTGGTATTGGAATTACCCCTATTATGTCAATGGCAATAGAACTTGATAGTCATGGCATAGATTTCGAACTCCACTATCGAACACGTTCGAAATCTGAAACCGCTTTTTATCAGCAACTATCCACTTGTTCGTTTGCCTCCAAGGTGTTTTTTTCTTTTTCAGATGAAGAGGAAAACAATACGGCGACAATCAATCAGGCATTGAAAAACTTTACCGAAAATACCCATTTGTATACATGTGGGCCAGTCGGCTACATGGATTATATATTTGATATTGCGAAGTCACATTCATGGAATGAGCAAAACCTACATAAAGAAATTTTTAAAGTTGAACCTAAAGAGTCACACACTGGGGATATACCTTTTAAACTCATTTTAAGTCGTTCTGGTTTAGAGATAGATGTAGCATCCGATCAAACAGCGCTAGAAGCCATTGAAGATGCTGGTGTTGAGATCGATATGTCCTGTGAAATGGGAATATGTGGCGCTTGTTTAACCGCTGTAACAGATGGCGTTCCCGACCATAGAGATGAGTTTTTATCTAGCGAAGAAAAAGCTAAAAATGACCAATTTACACCTTGTTGCTCAAGGGCATTAACAAGTACGCTAACGATAGACTTATAGCTTTTAGTGTTATGGGATTTTGGTGGCTTAATCCCATTGAAATACCCAAATGATTAACGTTAGCAAACAATGCACTAGTAAAAAAATTAGAAGATTTCAGAGCCAGCAACATGCAGTCGTTAATTCAAAACAGTAGCCAACTTATTTAAGTTTGACTAATTTATCGAAAAATTTAGTGCATCGAGGTTCACTTTTTTGAGTCAAACGAATAGCCTCTGCAAGTCGTATTAATAGATAGGTTTGGATCCTACACTTAGGATCCGTTGTCTTCCCTTTTTGCAATTTTATGCTCATCTTCAGAGACGCCGAGTTTCCAATAACTTGAGGTATAAAAATGACTTTTAGGCAGTTCAAAGGTGTTGCGCAAATACTTACGAATTGCTTTCATGGTGTTGAATTCACAGGCAACCCATACGGATAAATTACCTTCAAATGAAGGCAATGATTTGATGCGTTCAAGTAAAGGCAAAACTTCCGTATTAGCGCTGGGTTTATTAACAACCCAAATTAATTGCACATTGTCAGGATGCACGAGATCTTGTATATCAGCATCATCAACTACTTCTAGAACTGCATAACCTTTTGTGTCTTTTGGTAATATTGCAAGATTGACACTAATAGCCGGTAAGGCTGTCATATCACCACAGATAATTACCCAATCTGCATCTTGGTTAAGCAGTTTTTTAGGACCAGGCCCGCCAACAATAATCTTATCGCCGACTTTAGCACTTACTGCCCATGAAGAGGCTGGGCCTTTCGCTTCATGCAAAGCAAAATCAACATCAATCGAATTCTCTGTTTGGCTACGAACGGTGTAGGTTCTCATCATAGGACGACCGCCATCGGCCCTTGGAAAAATTAACTTCACGTAAGCGCTGTCTTGATCTGCGGGAAAGTCACTCATCTCCTCGCCGCCTAAGGTAATACGTAACATATTAGGTGTGATATATCGGCTGTTGATCACAACTAAATTTCTTGGTGCGGGCCTAGTAGCCATAACATTTTCCTTTTAAATAAAATGAATTAACGAAAAATCTTTTTGGGTGTAAACAGCAAACCTTCGTTTTCCAAAATCTTAATCGCTTCATCATCACGGGCAATTGCCCTTTTTACAGCGGGTCGTTGTTCCATTCTTTGCGCATGAGCGCAGTAATGAGCAAACTTTTCAACAGGGTAACCAGCCCCTTGAACACGCCAAAAACACCAAAAAAGATAGGCATCCATAGCTGACCATTGATCTTGATACCACCATTGCCGATCAGCTAACTGGTTATCAATTAGGTGAAAAAACTCATCCATGGCATTAAAGGCAATGTCTTGCACTGTCTTTGCATTGTCGTCGCCTGCAAAAAATCCTGGCATTCTTATACGTGTGACCAAAGGGTGCAGTGTTGCAGAACAAAAACACAGATCGGCAATCTGTTTTGCAAAGTCTAGGGCATTGTTAGTTGCAGGTAACAGTTGACCATGTAGTTGATTCAAATAGGTAATAATGGCGACATTTTCAGTAAGCGTCTGGCCCTTGTAGATAAGCGCAGGGACTTTTCCTTTAGGATTTTTCAGTTTAAATTCAGGAGATTTATGCTCACCTTTCATAAAACGCACAACACGAGTTTCAAATTCAAGTTCTAATTCTTCTAACACAATGGCACTCACACGAGCACAACTGCCTGGCGACATATAAAGAACTATATTACTCATTCTGAAACTCCCAGAGGGTTAATGCTTGGACCATAAAATGCTTACTTTACTAAAGTACGAGCATAGCGAATTTGGTTCACTAACACTATTCGTCTATTTTCATAGTACCTATCAGCAATGCCAATAGTTAGTATCTTATAAAGCCAATTTTAGCTGCAGTTGGCATAAGGTAATCTTGAATTATACTTTCTAAAATAAGTCGAAAATAACATGATAGAGCTTTACCACAATGACATGTCTGTCTGTGCTCAGAAAGTGCGCCTAGTGCTAGCGTACAAACAATTGACTTACCATAGTGTGCATGTGAATTTGCGTGCAGGGGAACAATTCACCCCGGAATTTTTAAAAATAAACCCGAAAGCGGTCATTCCAGTATTGGTCGACGATGGCCACATAATTACCGAATCAAATGTTATCTGTTATTACCTTGAAGAAGTATTTTCAGAAGCGCCTTTAATGCCCGAATGCCCAGTTAAAAAAGCGGAATTGAGGGTATGGTTGACCCGATTAGATGCAGGGTTACATGAGCAAATTGCGGTTATTAGCTTTTGCCTTGCCTTTCGTCAACAAATATTAAAACGTTATACAACAGATGACGCATTAGAGTCGTTTTTGGCTAATATTCCTGACCCTGCTCGTAAAGTTCTGATGCGGGATATGGTCACCAATGGCACTGAATCTCCCCGTCTAAATTTGGCTATTTATGCTTACAAAAAATTACTAAAAGATTTAGCCAGTGCTCTTGAAAGTAACCACTGGATATTGAATTCTGATATTAGTCTCGTCGACTTTGCTTTTTTACCTTATATTGAGCGTTTAGAACAATTACAGCTTAAAAGTATGTGGGCTGATTACCCGCAAATTGATGCATGGTTGACTCGGGTGCAAACCACAGATGCATACAAAGTTGGTGTTCTTGAATGGCACAACGCAGAATATATACAATTAATGGCATCGGCAGAAAAACTTTCTATGCTCGATTAATTAGCGGCTTACTGCCCGAATTAACACTCAAACTTGGGGGATATAGTTGGTAACCTGTTTCACATTGTTGTTGAGTTTGAGTAATACCTTAATAAGCACATTTCATTCTTTATGAGAAATACCACTTAACAATAATTTTCTCTTTCAAGGGCGATTTCAAATACTTTGTCATAAACCACCTGTTGATGTGCCAATAACTGTTTGAGAGCTCGGCTAACCACTGCTTTATCCAAACCAATAACCTAACAAACCCGATGGGCGGAAATGTTCTATTTCACTTTTAAAGCTGCGGTACTGCCTCGCACGATTAAATCTGTTGGCAAAAAATACGCGGTTAATATGCTTTCTTGATCATAATTATCTTCAATTAGGTTGCACAGAGTTCTCATCCCACTAGCGCCTAGCTCTTTGGCAGGTTGCCTAATGGTTGTTAGCGGTGGGTCGCAATATTTGGCGAACTCGATATCGTCGAAACCCGTGACTGAAATATCTTCTGGTATTTGCAGTCCTTGTGCTTTAAGCCCTTGTATAAGACCAATCGCCATTTCGTCACTCATACTAAATATAGCGGTAGGGCGGGGTTTCATTCTGGCAAATTCTTTGGCCGCATTGATACCACTGGCAAAGGAAAAATCGCCATTAATAATCAGCTTGTCTGATAATGGGATACCGGCTTTGGTTAGCGCATTTTGATACCCCAATTTACGATGATGAGTGGCATGAACAAAATCTAAACCCGTTAAACAGCCTATATTCTGGTGCCCCAGTGATAGCAGATAGTTAACGGAATTCTCGGCCGCTTTTACATCATCTACTGCAATAATAGGTGTGGCGCTGTTTTCATTATAATCACACAAAGTCACGATATTCTGTAAACCTGCACTTTGCTTTTTGTCATCTTTTATATGCGCATTAAAATCAATAATACCTTCAACTAATCTGGTTTCCAGCATTCTGTAATATTTATCTTTGGCCTGTTGCGGCTCAATGGCGTCCACTAATAGTATGGTAAAACCTTTAACACGAGCCACTTCTTGGATCCCATGAATGACGTCTAGCAAAAAGTGATTTACAAGAGGAGCGATAACCAAGACTGAGTAAGATCGTGATTGGGAGAAGTTCCGAGCCAATAAGTTGGGTTCGTAATTCAGTTGCTCTATTGCAGTTGCGACTTTCGTGATGTTCTTTTTTGACACTTTTTCTGGCGAGCTGAAATACCTCGACACAGTTGCCACAGATACGCCTGCCAATGCGGCGACGTCTTTAATATTGGCCATATTCTACTTCGCTTTAATTAATATTACTTGCCCATTATACCCGTCAATTTGATTTTATGTAATTTGTAATCGGTTACAAATTTAAGTATTTGTTCTGTAGATATAATGTATCCAAATTTAAGATGTTGGATTTTAAAAATTATTTTTATCCATTTTTTCTGTTTATTAATCCTATAAGTTATTGTTATTTATGGGTTAATATTTATTTTGTCCTTTGTTAATTTTTTTGATTAGTTGTTTTCATTATGTAAATGGGTTTGAGTTTTAAAATGTAATCAATTACATTTTTTTACTGAAAGTTAAAAATTAGTCGTTGCAATTACCATGCTACGGATCTGAAGTTCTTAGTAAAAACTGACTCAAGAAGGTCAATAAAAATATTCATCAACTGATTCACCGCTAACCCGCTCGCACTTAGTCATTGATAGAGTAGATTTTTGTGTGAAAGAATAACTACTGGGAAAATGTATGAAAAACTATAAAAAAACACTGTTAAGTACCGCTGTTTCAAGCGCTTGCGCTTCTTTTATTGCCTTAACTCCGATGTCTTACGCTCAACAAGCACAATCAAATACGTCTGAAGATGTTGAGGTTATAATCGTTTCCTCAACCCGCAGTGGTAAAGACCTAGCAAATACTGCTGTCGCGGTGACCGCTTTGTCTTCAAAAGCATTGACCGATGCAGGTATTAGCGATCCGACCAACTTGCAAGATCTTGCTCCTAACATTTCAATTGACCGAGCCGGTTCTAACGGTTTGCAGATAACCATTCGTGGTGTTTCAAGTACCGATAATACTGAAAAAGGCGATCCTTCTGCTTCTTTTCTTCAGGACGGAATTTATATCGCACGATCGCAAGCACAAGAAATTGCATTCTTCGATTTAGATCAAATTGAAATATTAAGAGGGCCTCAGGGGACACTATATGGCCGTAATGCCACGGCAGGTATTGTCAATGTTATCTCGGCTAAACCTACTTTAGATGAAATGTATGGTTCGTTTGATGGAGCGATAGGAGATTTTGCACGTCGACAAGCTACAGCAATGATTAATCTGCCCATATCTGATACGGCTGCACTCCGTGCTGCGGTAAATTGGGATAAACGCGATACTTATTTAAACAAAAACCCCGACTCGCCATTCGAACTCGGTTCAGGAAAAGATGCTTTATCGGCCCGTTTAAGTGGTTTTTTTGAGCTGAACGACAATGTTAACGTTTTGGTTAGAGGTGATTATTCAAGATTAGATGGTACTGGGCGTAATACAGTTAAATTATCTAATTTCTTCGATGTGTTAGACCCATCTACCATACCTGCTAATGGACCTGTTTATAGCGGAAACCAGAAAAGCTCAGACGAGCTAAGAACCATTGGTTGGGTAGACACACAACAAGCTGATTACGGAGGTTCGACTTGGGGCGTCATGACCGAGCTCAACTGGGCGATTAATAGTGAGCTGACCATGACGTACCTTGGCTCATATCGAGAGTTTGAGCGCAGAGATAAGAGCATCCAAACCTATGATGGGGGGCTAGTTTTACCTTTTGGTATTATCGATATAGCGGGTCCACAAAGGTTTACCGGTGACTATGAACAAACTTCCAATGAATTGCGCTTTACTTATGTGAACGATTTTATGAATTTACAGGGGGGCATTTATGCTTTTGAAGAAGAGTCATATATAGAGTACTTGATCTTTGGCGAGCCAGGTACAGATGGGGCAGTGTTTGGCTTCCCTCAAGGTCCGGTCATATCAGAATCATTGGCCATATTTGGCCAAGGTACATTTAATTTAGATACCAATTTAAGATTGACCTTGGGCGCAAGATACACAGACGATGAAAAATCTCGTGTTGGTGCGGCGATTAATCATTTCACACTAGATGAGCCTTTAGATTTCACCTTTGACCCTGATACTAATCCTATTCCTGATTCGTTAAATAACGCAGAAGTTGAGTACAGTGAAACAACCTGGAAAGTAGGATTAGATTATGACATTAATGATGATTTTCTGTTGTATGGCATAGTATCCACCGGTTACAAAGCGGGTGGATTTAACGATGGCTGTATTGAAGGCACCCCAGATTGTTTCAATCCGATTCTAGAGTCAGCCCTTTACTATGAACCCGAAACTATTACGGCTTATGAAATTGGTTTAAAAATGGATTTAGATAATGGTTTACGTACCTTTATCAATCTATTTAATTACGACTATAAAAATATGCAGCTAAGTAATTTATCGGATATTTGTGGCGGTACATGTCAAGTGACCACAAATGCTGGGGCGGCCGAAATAAATGGGCTTGAAGTAGAGGCACGTTATTACATCACAGCAAGTGATAAATTGAATATCGCATTAACTTGGTTAGATGCTGAGTATACCGACTATCAAGTCGATTTAACGACAAACTTAAAAGGTGAAAAGTTAAATCGCTCGCCAGAATATACCGCGATAATTGGCTATCAACATGTTTTCGATCTGGAAAGTGGCGCTGAGGTCAAATTTGATTTGTCTACTCGCTATAGCGATGAGTATTCCATTTTAGCCGTTGGAACAGCGCAGAATTTTGTGCAACCTTCATTTACTAAAACTGATGTTTCAGTGACTTATCATTCATCAGAAGGTGATTGGTATGTACAAGCCTTTATTAAAAACATTGAAGATGAAGTGACAATCGCAAACGCCAGTTATTCCCCTGTTCCGGGCTTTGTCGATGGTACAGTAAATATCACCGACCCTCGTACCGCGGGTGTGCGTTTTGGTTTGGAGTTCTAAGAATTTAAATTAAAAACATGGCGCGTAACTCACTTTACGGGCTTTGTTTTTAAGGTCGCCAAGATAATTGATTAACTTAATGAGTTATATGCAGAAATAAAACCTGCATGGATAGGTGAAATGATAAAAAATATGCGTTTAAATCTCTCTGAAATGACAGGGCTGCGCCCTGTTTTCTTTCCGTTATTTGTTGCTACTTTCATGGCAATATTACCTGCTACGGCTGTGTCGGCAGCCACTCTTGGAGTTGACTCATTAGATGAGGTTATTCAAGCTTTGAGTTTGCAGGAAAAAGTCAAACTGATCCGTGGTACTGGCATGGATTTGGGCGATGGTGGTCCAAATGTTGGTGAGACTAAAGATAAGGTGCCAGGAGCCGCAGGTACAACTTTTGCTATACCTCGCTTAGGCATTCCATCAATAGTCTTAGCTGACGGTCCGGCTGGACTAAGAATTGCGCCACATCGTGAGGAAGATAAGGATAAATCTTACTTCGCCACTGCTTTTCCTATAGCCAATTCACTCAGCTCATCTTGGAACACAGAGCTGGTCAAGCAAATTGGCCGAGCCGTCGGCGATGAAGCAAAAGAGTACGGGGTGGATGTACTGTTAGCACCAGCGCTGAACATTCATCGTTTTGCCTTGGGGGGCAGAAACTTTGAATATTACTCAGAAGACCCTTTACTGAGCGGCAAGATGGCGGCAGCCATGGTAAATGGCGTGCAATCCAAAGGTGTAGGGACGTCAATCAAACATTTTGTGGCGAATAATCACGAATGGAACCGTGATTCTATTAACGTAAAAGTGGATGAGCGTGCATTGCGAGAAATCTACTTACGGGGTTTTGAAATTGCCATCAAAGAAAGCCATCCTTGGACGGTGATGTCGTCGTACAACAAAATAAATGGGGAGTATACGTCTGAAAGTTCTCGCCTTTTAACTGAAGTATTGCGGGAGCAATGGGGTTTTAACGGTGTAGTGATGACCGATTGGTTTGGCGGCAAAGATGCTACGTTACAAATGCAAGCGGGTAACGATTTGTTAATGCCGGGTATGGACCATCAAGAAGGCATGATCATTGGAGCCATTAAAAGCGGAGCCTTAGATGAAAAAATACTAGATCGTAATGTGAAAAATATACTTCAACTTGTATTGGCCAGTCCTGCTTTTAGTCGGTATGAATATAGTAATGCTCCCAATTTGAACAAGCATGCTCAATTGGCTAGAACTGCCGCTGCAGAAGGTATGGTATTACTCAAAAATAAAGGTGAAGTACTACCGTTTAAAAGTAGCATGTCGTTGGCTTTGTATGGCAATCATTCTTTTGATGTCCTTATCGGTGGAACCGGCAGTGGTGACGTGAATGAAGCCTATGTCGTATCATTAGAAGAGGGGCTGCAACACGCAGGAGTTAACTCTCAAGCTGGCCTTGCAAGTGCCTATAAAGCTCATATCGAAAGTGAAAATGCCAAGCGACCTGTTTCAACCAACCCATTAGCGGCTTTTATGCCTAAGCCTGCATTAATCGAATTTAAGCTTGATCCTGAGCGCCTCAAAGCGTCTGCCAAACACTATAATGCTGCAGTCGTTACCTTAGGGCGTAGTTCAGGGGAGTTTATCGATCGCCCTGAAGCTGACTTCTATTTGACCAAGCAAGAAACTCAGATGTTAGGGTTAGTATCAGAGGCTTTTCACCAGCAAGATAAACCTGTCATTGTTATTTTAAATGTTGGCGGTGTAATTGAAACTGCTAGTTGGCAAGATAAAGTCGACGCCATTTTACTTGCTCATCAACCCGGACAAGAAGCCGGAAATGCCATTGTGGATATTTTAATGGGTAAAACTAATCCATCAGGAAAATTGACCGATACTTGGCCCGTAGACTTAAAAGATTATCCCGCAGCCAAGGCATTTCCCGGTACCGTTCTTGACCCTAACATTAAGCCGTCGGGTTTTACCCAAACTGTTCCTGCAGAAGTGACTTACGATGATGGCATTTGGGTGGGATATCGGTATTTTAATACCCAAAATAAAGAGGTTGCGTTTTCTTTTGGTTTTGGACTGTCTTATAGCGACTTTGGTTATTCCGATATTACGCTGGATAACAATGTATTCACAGATAAGGTGATTGCCAAAGTTAGGGTAAAAAATACCGGTAAGTTAGCAGGCAAAGAAGTTGTACAACTCTATGTTTCAGCGCCGCAGAGTGAGTTAGTTAAGCCTGAGAGTGAATTGCGGGCTTTCGCTAAAACCCAATTACTGCAGCCTGGTGAATCTGAGCTTATACAATTTGAACTCAATGCTCGGGATCTAACATCCTTTTCGAAACAACAAGATGTTTGGTTAGCTGAGGCTGGGGAATATGTCATCAGAATTGGCAAGTCGTCACGGGAGATCTTACAAAGTGCTCAATTTACCCTGAAAGAAACTATCAAGGTTAAGCCATAACGTGTTTAGAGAATAGGTAGATATTGCTATTCAATTAAAATGTAACAAATCGGGTGCAACTAAGGTGATTTATGCTTTATCAGTACCTCTTTATTTATGGACAGTCTCGTTGGAGAACATAACATGTTGTATCAGAATGCAAAGCGCGTGGTTATTTTACTGTGTTTAATCTTTAGCTTGTTAGCCTGTGATGCTAAAAAAACGGGTGTGGCTATAGCCGAACCACTGGTTGTACAGACCGAGTCCGGTTTGGTTAAAGGTAAATTGGTGGGTACTAAGGCACAGCCAATAACTGCGTTTTTAGGCATCCCTTATGCACAAGCACCTGTTGCAGAGTTACGTTGGCAACCGCCACAAGCAGTCAGTACGTGGCAGGATACTAGAGATACAACGCATTTTAGTAACGATTGTTTGCAAATCCCTTTTCCCGGAGACGCGGCACCTCTAGGTGAGCCGGTAAGTGAAGACTGTTTATATTTAAATGTGTGGACCCCAAAAATACAAGGTGATACAAAACTCCCAGTTATGGTGTGGATCCATGGCGGTGGTTTTGTAAATGGTGGCGGGTCTCCCGCAGTTTATAACGGTCAAAAGTTTGCTGAATCGGGTGTTGTGTTTGTTAGTTTCAATTATCGACTAGGTCGCTTTGGCTTTTTTGCACATCCAGCACTAAGTGAAGAAAATCCTGATTCGCCATTAGGTAATTATGGTTTTATGGATCAAATTGCGGCCCTTAAGTGGGTAAAAAATAATATTAAGCAATTTGGCGGGGATGAAAATAACGTGACCTTATTTGGCGAGTCTGCTGGAGGACGTTCAGTAAACGTTATGATGCTTTCGCCACAAGCAAAGGGACTGTTTCATAAAGCGATCATGCAATCTGGCGGTGGTCGAAGTAATTCCATTGGCTCAGTGGTTTATCTAGATAAGCCGAATAAAGAGGGGAAACCTTCTGCTGAACAAGTTGGAGTAACATTCGCAAAAAGTGTGGGGATCGAAAGCGAAGGGCAAAGTGCGCTTGCGGAGTTACGAGCGTTACCAGCCGAAAAAGTACTCAGTGATTTAAACATGGCTACTATGAATTCACCTACATACAGTGGACCCATCATCGATGGCAAGGTGGTAGTTGAAGATGACGAAACCGGCTTTAAGGCTGGCCATCAAGTGGCTATCCCAATTTTTATTGGTAGTAATGACTTCGAGTGGGGTTTTCTTAAGGATTTTAATGCCATTGGCGCCGCCATGATAGCAGAGAAGACCTTAGCGGAAGCGACAAACCAAGAAACATTTTTAGCGGCTTATCAACCTTTTGTGCCAATGAAAGATGAGCAGTTGGATAGGGCGTTTTTAGGCTCAATGATCTTTGGTGACCGAAGCTTTTTAGAGCCCGCTCGTTTTATCGCGCGGCAAACGAGTGCCAATGGACAAGCAACCTGGTTTTATCGTTTTACTTATGTACCTACCAGTTTAGAAGGCAAAGTAGATGGTGCTTACCATGCTAGTGAAATCCCTTTTGTTTTTGGTACAGGAGAGGCACGTTACGCAGATGCTTTTAGCGAGGCAGACAAACAGCTATCCGAGGTGATGCATGAGGCTTGGGTGAATTTTGCCAAAGCGGGTAACCCATCGCTTGAGAAAACTCGCTTTCCGCAATTCAAACCCAATGATGAAAAGCTGATTGAGTTTAATAGCCACGGAGTAGTGATAAAAAATGATCCATTGGCAGGGCGATTGGATCAAATATCTAGGTTAGCGCAGTAGTTAACCGCCCGTCATCCTGACTGTTGCAATAACAGTTAGGATCTTTAAAAAACACCCGAAGTGGTTTAGTCATTTCAGACGTTATGTTGGTGGTAGTGTTGCCACCTTCGCACTGGAGTTCGCTCCTTAGATATAGATGTCTGTTTTGTCATAATTTTATCGGGATGTGAATTACATATTGCGACCAGTTTTTATTCAATCTTTTACCGATCCGTAGTGCTAATTCAGGCATACTTTCAATATAATTGTTCAGAACGTTCTAACCTACTCGTCAGCTGTCATGTCCGCTACTAGTCCATGGAGCATCTATGAAACACATTTTTATTAAAAGTATATTTATCGTTCTCATTCTATTTTGTTCAAATACATTGGCAGGTTCGATTATGAAAGCTAACAATTCACTAATCGCAGAGACTAAACTAGGACAAATAAAGGGGAAGCTCGTTAACAAGGTGGGGATTTTCTATGGCGTGCCCTACGCTAAAAACCCTTTCACCAAAAAGCGACGTTTTCAGGCGCCTATAGCAATAGAACCTTGGAAAGAAACCTTGGATGCGACTGCCATTACACCGCCTGTTCCTCAGCCGGGGCGGGGTACAAAAGTGGAATTAGTCGGTCGTGTAGGGGATCTTACCGTCAATGTATGGGCGCCACTATCTGCGATGCAAGCAGACAATAAAGTGCCTGTTATGGTTTGGATTCCTGGAGGGGCGTTTATTCGCGAAGATGCAGCTGAGCGAGTATACGATGGGCGTCGCTTTGCAGAGCAAGGCGTAGTGGTGGTAACCGTCAATTATCGGGTTGGAGTCGATGGGTTTATGCACCTAAAAGGTGCGCCCGACAATAGGGGGATTCTTGATCAAATTCTCGCTTTGCGCTGGGTGAGAGATAACATTCAAGATTTTGGAGGTGACCCTAGACAGGTAACCTTGTTTGGGCAATCAGCCGGAGCGGGTAGCGTAGCGATTTTGCTTGGTAGCCCCAAAGCCAGCGGCCTATATCATAAAGCCATTATGCAAAGCCCGCCAATGCAAGCGATGACCAGAACGCAAGCGACTAAAGTAACTACTGCGTTTGCAAAGCAACATAATGTAAAAGCCACAATGTCAGGTATTTCTAACATTCCCTTGTCACAACTTGTTACTGGCGTAGTTGATATGGGAAATGCCATAACAGATCGCACTCAATGGGGGATGTTGTCATGGGGCGGTACGGCTTTTCTTCCGGTTATTGATGGTGATGTTATTCAAATATCGCCTATGGCTGATTTAATGAATAACGGCGATGCATCTATACCGGTTATCGTGGGAAGTACAGATCAAGAATCACGTTTATATTTGGTGCCAGATGGCACAATTGATAGGATTACAGAAGATGAGTTATCCTTGTTTCTGAAAGATTTACACCTTGGTTGCGCAGCGTCTGAAGTTTACGGGAAAGCTGGCAATGTTTCGTTTGGTGATATCTATGCACAGGCTCAGTCAGACTATACTTTCCGAATGCCAGCATTACATATTGCCGAGCGGTTATCGCTTAAAGGTAATCCGGTGTGGAAATATAATTTCGCATGGCAGTCACCTGCTTACAATGGACGTTTGGGGGCGGCACATTTTGTTGATGTTCCGTTTACCTTTAACACCCTTGATAGTCAAGAAGCAAAAGATTTTGTAGGTACCCAGCCGCCTGATTCTCTGACTCACTTCATGCAGACCCAATGGTTACATTTTGCGAAAACTGATAGCGTCGACTGGCCCTCATATAGTCAGGATGTTCGAGCGACAATGCAATTCAATATAAAGTCTAAGGTAATGAATGATCCTAACAAAGACGTAAGGCGCTTATGGCAGAACTATTCATTCTGATACCGTTAATTGGACATCGTGTCAGGCAAACCCCCATCAATGGGGTGCACAGTCATTACATTGATTATGTCATCATGAGTGTGTGCTATTTGCCTATCGTTTCAAATAGGATTAGTGGTTAACCAATCCTTTAGCGCCTTTTATTTTAGTTAAAGCCATGACAACACCGATAATTGATAAACCTGCATATACTATTAATACGTTTTCGAGTCCGCCTACTTTGCTTTCCAAAGCAGTAGCTATGATAGGCGCGGTAAATTGCCCTAAGAAAAATGCGCCAGTCCACAGGCCAGTCCCCCGTCCTAAGACATTTCTAGGTAGCACACTAAGTATCCAGTTCAGCATGGTAGGTAATAACATGCCAAAACCGAAAGAGGCTACAAAGATGGCTATGCAGGTGAATATTAGCGCTGTCGAGAAAGCGGCACCTATATAACCAATGGCCGATAATGTTAAACCGATGCTAATCAACCTAGGGCCAGAAGCTCCTTTAAATTTACCAAATGCCATTGAACCTAAAGCCATGCCAATGTTCGCTGCAGCTCCTATTCCACCAATTATTGCAGGTGATACTTCACTTGCTAACGCTAAAATCGCTCCAAGTTTAACCATAATAGTGTAGAAGACAACACCCACAAAAAGTGTAATAAACAGTAAGGGTAAAACACGTGACCAAGGTACTTTGGGCGTATCTAAACTGACTTTCTCATGGCTTTTTATTGGTTCATAAAGGATAAAAGCGGCACATAGTGCGATTGGAATGGCAAGCAGATAAAGTAAGAACGGTCCCCGAGAGCCAAAAAATTCACCTAATAGCCCACCTATAGCAATCAGTACAATAGCACTTAAACTTACACACGCTATTTGGATAGATACCCAACGTTGCCGCGCTTTACCTTTGAAATAGTCAGCAATTAGCGCGGTTGCTACTGTCATTATAGCCGCTTCCGCAATACCCAATATAACTCTTGCGATAATAATCTGTGTTAGGTTGGTTAGAAAATAAGGTACTAAACCAATAATCGCGTAAATCAAAAGTGCTGATATCAATACTGGCTTTCTACCCATCTTATCTGAAATCCAGCCTGCTAAAGGCGAAAATAACGCAACACATAGGGCTGGAATAGTCAGGGCGATAGGAACTAAAAACGCTGATCCTTGAACATCAGAAAACTCTTTCATCAATAGAGGCAAAATAGGAATTAGAGTAATAATTGCCATTGGCGGCATGATAGCTGCCAGAATAAGAATAATGCCGTGTTTAGCAGAGGCTTGATTATTTGTTGGGTTTACATCAGCGAGGTGAGTCGACATAAAGGTATATCCAAATGTTTTTACTAAGCCTCAATACCCTTTATTACATACATTACACGATTGTTTTCTAGAGTAATGCAGAATTCAAGTACTAACACTAAGTAGGCTGGTTAAAGGTTTATGTTAAAAGCATGTTGTATATTTGTATATATTAAAAATGGATTAATCTGATTTTAACTATCATGAAAACTGATAGTAAATAGTTCAAAAGTATTTCAATAACAGCTTAATTGTATCTATAAAATCAATTATCACGATAGTTCCTTGTAACGTATAGTTAATGAAGTGTTAAATAAGTGTTGAGGTTTGTGAGCTTTAGCATTTAACTAATTATTATGGCGGTGAAAGAAGCGCCATTTGCAGGACCTATAAATAGGAATTATTAGAGGATAAATTAATGAAGCTGTCGAAAATTATTGTTAGTACACTTATTGGTGCGAGTATTTTTAGTCATGTTTTGGCGGCCAGCGAAACAAATACAAAAAATGAATGGATAACTCTGGGTACAATGGCTGGACCTATTCCTAATGCGACTCACTCACAACCAGCAAATGCTTTGTTAGTTAATGGAAAGACCTATTTAGTCGATGCGGGCGACGGGACCGCTGGACAGTTAGCTAAAGTTGGCTTGAATATTAAAAAGGTTGATGCAATTTTTTTAAGCCATCTTCATTTTGACCACACTGGCGGACTTCCTGCTATTTTGAGTTTACGCTGGCAAACTGAAACTAAAAGTGAATTAACTATTTACGGGCCTCCGGGCACAAAACAAACCGTAGATGGGATATTTGCTTATATGACCTATGGCGCATTAGGCCACTATGGAGTACCTGGTCAAGTGCCCCCGCCGCCAAGTAGTCATGTTAAAGTGGTAGAAGTAACAGATGGTTCACGCATTGATTTTGATGGATTTAACCTCAGTGTTATCCGCAATAGTCATTACAGCTGGCCAAAAGGCAGCGAGGAGTATGATAAATTTCAAGCCCTATCATTTAAGTTCGAATTGACTGACTATAGCGTTGTGTATACCGGTGATACTGGGCCGAGTGAAGCTGTTGAATTGCTCTCACAGAACGTTGATCTATTGATTAGTGAAATGATGGACGTTGAACATACAGTAAATTTGGTAAAACGCATGAACCCGATGATGCCAGCCAAAGCTCTTGGCCACATGCAGCAACATTTGTCTAAACATCATTTAGTACCGGCTGATGTGGGTCAATTAGCTACCAAGGCTAAAGTCAAAAAATTAGTGGTAACGCATATGGCACCTGGTTTAGTGACACCTGCTGAATTTGAAAAATACACCAATGAAGTAGCTGAATTCTATAAGGGTGATATTACTATCGCTAACGACCTAGATCGTTTTACCTTGCAAAAATAAACTTGGGCAGTAAAACCAATTATCTAAACACAATTCAGGTTATTTGATAAAACATCGGGGCTGGCATTATTGCTTTCCCGATGTTTTTACATTTAGACTATTTTATTGCAAATCTTCACCCTGTTGACGCGCCTTAAAGCAAACGCACGGTAATAAGTATATTCAAGCGCTGCATAAACCATATCTGGCATTTTAATCATGCTACAGAATTCTCCAGTTTTTAAGGTGCTTTGGGAGCAAGGAGTTGTTCTTGTTTAATAGCTCGATCAATTAACCGTCGCGCCTTTACGCCGCCTGCATCAATATCTAGCTTCAGCAATTTGCGATCAGGATGCAGCAGCAGGTTTTGCTGCTGTTTCTCTAATACTTCTAAATCTTCAGAGAAAATCACCCCTTGACCTTCACTAATAGAATCCGTTAATTTTTGATCTTGGGGTTTAAAGTTACGCGCCATACCCCAGAAATACCAAATTGATGTGTCGCTTTCCGGCGTAATAAAATCAACTACTATACTGCTGGCTTTGAATGCTTGTGGGGCGTGATATCCGCCTAAGCCTGCGTGAGCCACACCCACTTCAATCATAATATGGCTAGGTAAATCGAAACGGCAGATTTGCCAGCGGTCCACTTTTACGTCATCGGCCAAGTCATTAGCGCGAAGGGCGTTTTGCCAAAAAGGCGGTGCATACACATCATCCATAAAGCGACTAGTTACTACTTGGTTGCCTTCCACTTTTGTAGAAACCGGCGCTTCGTCTATTTCTTTTTGGCCAATGCTTGAGGCATGTACATAGGTTTCGTGGGTGAGATCCATCAGATTATCCACCATTAGGCGATAGTCACAATTAATATGAAACAAACCGCCACCATAGGTCCAATCTTTATTGGTTGCCCATGCTAGTTCGGGAATTAAACTGCTATCTGCCAGTGTTTGATCGCCCGGCCATATCCACACAAAACCATAACGTTCAACAGTAACGTAAGCTTTAATACAGGGAAAACCCTGTACTCGTTGATTAGGCATTGACTCAACCTTACCTTTATCGCCCATACGTAACCCATGATAGCCACAGACTAACTGACCGTTTTCAATCCTACCCAATGACAATGCTGCCCCTCTGTGGGGGCAAAAATCTTCAAGGGCTCTTATTTCGTTATCCAGATTACGAAATAAAACTAAGGAAATATTACAAATTTTACGAGCGAAAGGTTGATCTTGCACTTCGTCAGGTGTGCAGGCCACATACCAAGTATTTAGGGGGAAAATTTGTTGAGTCATAATTTTTACAATTGGTTAACTTTGGATCCAATAATAGTGTTTTTAGACTAAATTTCAAGTCTACTCGACTATTATTGGATCCAATGCGGTGCGGTGATAAACTAAATATCGAATTTTTAATGTGTTTTTTATCGTTGTTAAGGGGTAATTCAACTTATTGGTTAATACTGTTTTTTTTAATTGGATCCAATACACTGTTTCCAGCAGATTTTATTAAGCAGCGGTACATTGCAATTTATAAGGGTAAAACATGGTTCGTGATGGGCAATCGGTCATTAGAATTTTGCGCGATATGATTATTTCAGGGGAATTTAGTGCTGGCGAACGTTTGGCTGAAATCCCCACTGCAGAACGTTTGGGTATTTCGCGCACCCCAGTGCGCATTGCTTTTCGCGCACTGGCTCAAGAAGGTTTGCTTGAAAAGTTACCTCGCCGCGGTTATCAGGTGAGGAACGTCACCCAGGCTCAAATAGTAGACTCGGTTGAAGTGCGAGGCGTACTTGAAGGTTTAGCGGCAAGACAAGCGGCAGAAGCGGGGCTCAGTGAAAGCACTAAAGAGGAAATACAGGCTTGTTTGCTGGCGGGTGACGAGTTATTTGAAAATGGCGTGTTAGCAGAACAAGATGTTGAAAAGTATCATGAAATGAATATGCGTTTTCATGCCTTAATTATTGCTGCTAGTGGTAACAGCGCTATTAGTGCGGCCTTAGCGCTCAGTGAGCATCTACCTTTTGCCTCTGTTAGCTCATTGGCCTTTAATCCCAAACAAATGCAACAAGAATACCGACGTTTGTTTTATGCTCATACTCAGCATCATGCCGTCTATCATGCTTTGGTGAATGGTCAAGGTGCTCGTGCTGAAGCCCTGATGAAAGAGCATGCTCATGCTACCTTGGCCTACTCAGAGTTATTCGATAAAGAATCATCTAGAACCGTCATGTAAAGTTATGAAATAACGGTACTGCGTCATTTAAATTTGTGGGTAAGGTAAGCCCACATATTGCATTGCAATAACCTGTTGGCCTGCTTCATGACTCAGAAAAAAGTCCAGTTCAGACTTCATAAAGCGTTCAAAGGTTTTTTGATCCATATTATTCGCTTCTCCTGTGTCATCTTTAAAATCATGCAACATATTGCTCATCCACCAAGAAAAACGTTCAGCATGCCACACTCGCTCTAAGGCTAATTCAGAATACCTCTGACTGGCGTTTGCTTGGTTCTCAATATACTCTTGGCATAATAAACGAGATAAAATAGCCACGTCAGAGGCTGCTAGATTTAAACCTTTGGCACCCGTTGGGGGCACAATATGCGCAGCATCGCCAACTAAAAACAATTTACCTAACTGCATCGGTTCACAGACAAAACTACGCAGTGGTGCAATGCTTTTTTCTATACTAGGGCCGGTGACTAAAGCCTTGGCAGACTCTTGTGGCAAGCGATTTTTAAGCTCATTCCAAAATCGTTGATCGCTCCAATCTTCTACCTTGTCAGTTAACGGCACTTGCAGATAATAACGAGAACGCGTTGATGAACGCATACTCGCTAGCGCAAATCCACGTTCAGTTTTGCAATAAATTAATTCATCATCAACTGGTGGCGTGTCACTCAATATGCCAAGCCAACCAAAGGGATAAACCCGCTCAAACTCCTGACGTTTTTCTTCCGGAATACTTTTACGTGACACACCATGAAAACCATCGCATCCGGCGATATAATCACATTCTAGCTTGTAAGTCACACCGTCCTGCTCAAATGAGACTGTGGGATTTTCGCTTTCGATATCATGTAAAAGCACATTGCTAGAACTATAATAAGTGGCTAGCGCTTTTTCTGAACGAGCTTTCATTAAATCTCTTGTTACTTCGGTTTGGCCATAACACATCACCGTTTTGCCTTGGGTAAGTATATTTAAGTCAATGCGATGTGGTTTACCGTAATAACTAATGGCAAAACCGTCATGCACATGACCTTCTTGGTCCATGCGTTCGCTCACTTCGGCTTCACGCAACAAATCAACCAAACCTTGTTCTAATATGCCGGCACGAATGCGACCAAGCACATAGTCGGCCGATACCCGTTCAATGACCACATTGTCTATGCCTTGTTTAGCGAGCAGTTGCCCCAGTAACAAACCCGAAGGTCCAGCTCCAATGATGGCAACTTTAGTTTTGATTGATTGCATTTTTAGTCTAACTCATTATCTCTTTTAACTATCATGGCCAATAAAACAATAATTAGGAATTCACATCCGAGCTAAGTTATTGTACTTTTGCGTCACATTGATAATTTCTAATATAAGAGTGGTAATGAGTTTCCTATGATCGATAACACCATTCCCTTTTACGATTTATATGGAGAAGCTTTTATTCGCCAAGAGCCAAATGTGGCCCATGTGGAGGATATTGCAACAAGAAGTCGCGGTCTTGGCTGGGAAATCGCCCCGCATAGACATAACAGGTTATCGCAAATTATTGCCGTGTTTAACGGTCAATGGACTGTTGATTTAGACGATAAACATCATGAGTTGCAAGGCGATTGGTTGGTATTGATTCCAGCAGGGGTAGTGCATGGCTTTCATTTTGCGTCAAATACCCAAGGTTTTGTTTTATCTCTAAATGACTCATTATTAGCTGGGAATGGGCAGAGCGACACCAATATAAGTGAGTTATCCGCTTTGGATTGGCGGCCCCAAACGCTAAAATTTAAGAATGCTGAACAAATTTCACACTTTTGCAATTACATTAAGCTACTTAAACATGAACTAACAGCCGATGGAGTAGCGCAAAATCTTGCGGTTAATCATCTAGTACAAATGATTCTAGTTACAGTATTGCGCCAGCAACGTTTACAAGACATGACATTAAGTAACGCCAGCCGAGAGTCAGACATACTGCTAAAATTCCGCGCCTTAATCGAACAACACTATCAACACCATTTAACTGTCAAAGACTATGCCCAGCATTTGCATATTTCCGTTTCTAAACTTAATCGCCTATGTCGAACCTTATTACATGGCTCACCCAAATCCATAATCCACCAAAGGTTACTCATAGAAGCCAAACGCAGTTTGGTGTATACCAAACAGAGTGTAGAAGAAATATCAGCACAACTTGGTTTTAGCGACCCGGCTTATTTCAGTCGATATTTTAAAAAAATGGTAGGCGTTACTGCCCGAGCTTTTCGGCAGCAAGGAAATATTAAGTAATTCTAAAGTTGGCATTACTTGATAATGACCCACTCACTCGAAAGAATTAAAGTTTGTGTTGTGCAAAAAATGGTTGAATAAGCCCAATTACTCAAGATTGTATGGATGGCCATATTGGATTGATTTATGACTGCGCCGAACTCTACATCAAGCACAAGCAGGTATATTGACTACATAGAACCATTTATAAATAGAAACTAATACACTATAAGCTTGCTCTTTATTATTAGGCAAAGCTCATTCAAGTATATATTTTTTATGCTTTTTCTTTGAATCGCAGACGCAGCTTTCAAAAACTGGTGCTGTTGAGGTGTGATATCAATAAAACAACTTCCTGCATGATAAAATTTCAGCCTATAGACGTACCAAAATTAATAGCCCTTTGAATGTGCAGACTTTCACATTCAAGACATGAATAAATTTCATGATCTTAATTATCAAAGCATGGCACCAAGTAGTACAATCGCGTTTTTATTTTTATCATTCGTTAGTAGAGCCACAAAATGAAATTCTTTATCAACCTAATTCGCAACCTACTCGGGGCCATTATTGCTTTTATAGATGTCATTACCCGTGGCACTAAGCTAAAACGTTCGCCAGAAAAACAAACGAAAGTGGCTGAAGAGAGCCAAAAATTGGCTTTATACCAGTTTTTTGGTTGCCCTTTTTGCATTAAAACTCGCCGAGCAATGTACAAATATAATGTGCCTATTCAAAAGCGAAATGTGTCAGAGGGTTCGCCGTACAGAGAGGAGTTGTTACAAGGCGGCGGAAAAATTCAAACGCCATGTCTTCGAATTGAAAATAACGATGGCGTTGAGTGGCTATATGACTCTAAAGCGATTATCGGTTATTTAGAAGCGCGCTTTGTTGAAGCAAAGTAATCGCTCGCAGTAGTATCTAACTTCACTGTAACTGGTGGCCCTACTAAAAGGGCTCACCTTCTACGAAGAACAGCTATAGTGAGAAATACCGCCAGCACCAAAATATTCTTTAGGGCGTAAACGGTAATAATCGCTTTCTGTTTGTGCTGATTGTTCTTCGTAAGGCTTGGTAAGCACCTCTTGCAGTGCGTGAATGCGATTGAAAGTACCCACTTCCGCCTCTTTATATGCCGGCACCACTAACCATTCGCGCCATGTAAACTTAGGGTTGGTGAGCTTCATTCTTGTCGCGCTTTCGTTAATATCCCCCGACTTTTCAAGTTGAGTTCGCCATTGTTGAAGCCATTCATTCCACTGGGAAATCATGTCTTCTTTTAACGGAGCATAAAAGCTCGATGCAAGCGATTCAACATCATTCGGAAGGTTCGCTAATTCTCTGAAAAAGTAGTTATAGTCCACGCCCGTGCGCATCATTAAGTGTAATAGTTGCAGCAAAAGGTCATTGTTGTAAACCGCAAGCCCGAGTTTTGCGGCCCACATGTTATCCATTTTTTCTTGCATGACAGTGGCAAAGTTGCGGTTCACATCGCGCAATGCTTCTAGTTCCTTTGGTGTATCTGCTAGCAGTGGTTCGATGGCGCGACAAAACATAGCAAAGTTCTTTTCTGCCGCTACAGGTTGGTTAAGAAACGAGAAATGACGGCCGCCACCAGTCCATGGTTGGTAAGCCGGGTCGAACAACTCACAGAATCCAAATGGCCCATAATCTAATGTATATCCTCCCGCCGCGCAGTTGTCGCTATTGAAATTGCCTTGGCAGTAACCCACTCGAACCCAATGGGCGACAAGCGATGTAAGCCTGTCTTGAAACGCAGTAGCAAGAGCCACTAGCTGAGCTTCAAATGATTGCGCTGTATCGATATCATTTTTATATTCACGTTCAATCAAATGTGCGGTTAGAAGCCGAAGCTCTTCCAAAGCAGTAGGGTGTTGGTCGCTTCTTGCACGTCTTCCAAAAAGCTCTAGCTGACCTACGCGAATAAATGAAGGGGCCACACGGGTTGAGATGGCCACCAAGTTTGGCACCATAACTTCAGGGTCTTGAGAGTTCGAGCCTTCTAAATACCAAGGTCTGTCGACGGTTTCCGACTGAGACATAAATAAACTAAGAGAACGAGACGTAGGAACGCCCAATGCGTGCATGTGCTCTTGTACTAAAAACTCTCGAACACTGGAGCGTAATACTGCTCTGCCATCCGCCCCTCGACAGTATGGCGTTCTTCCCGCGCCCTTTAATTGCATTTCAAAGCGCTTTTTGTTGGTAACAATTTCCAGTACAGACAGTGCTCGACCATCTCCATATCCATTGCCCGTTGAAAATGGACATTGCTGAACATATTCGGTGCCATAAATTGACAGTGCGTAGCCAGTAGCCCACCCATAGGGCATTATTGCAGAGGGGAGGGAAGACATGTCACCCGAAAACAAGCGCATGAATTCAGGCGTATGGGCAAGGCTATTATCAAACCCTAATTCTTCAAAGAAAGTGTGACTATGCGCAACGTATGTGGGGTTTTCTATGGGGGTTGGTGTTACCGGTACATAATGCCCAGAGAATACCTGCCTCGGGTTATGCTCTTTGCCATCTTCTTGTGCTTGTGGGTCTACCACTAGGCTATTAAGAAACGAATAATCAACGTATTTTGCAAGGTCGCTAATAGTGTGAATTAGCTGTTCAGTTTTATTTTCTTGATCATCTATCATTGGCGACTCTTTAAAACGTTTGATTTAAACGGCATTGTACTACATATAAATATCGTTGCTTTAAACTGCGATGAGTATTTAACGTTGCAGCTTCATTGGCGCCGGGCATGGCTGTACGCTAAGGCTCAAATAGTCATTTTTTGAAAGATGTCGCAGGTGGTATTTTTATCGATATCGGGTTATCTTACAGGCCATAGCAAGCACATCTTGTTGGCCGGTGTATGCGCAACGTCAGCAGATGGGGTAAGGTCTCTTCGTAAAGCATTCTTAAGGCGATCCCATTGTTGGAAACCCCCAATATCAGTGATGAAAGTTCACGTATTAACCTCCCACTTGGTAATACGTTTATCAGGTTCAAACCCTTTACCATGTGGCAGGCCGGTTCAAAGCCCCGGGCAGTGTTGCTGCTGTGGTTGGCGCTATGTGTAATTATTATACCTTCTGGCATCTTAACCCGGCTCTTTGAATGGACAGGTATTGCGGTCGACCTAGGTACGACCTCTATTTACCTTACCATTTATATTCCTATGCTGTTTTGTGTGCCCTTGGTGGTGTGGTTTGGCTTTTGGTGGGCTGCCATGCCCGCTTATTTTTCCACATTTTGCGTAGCGCTTTTGGGCGGTATGCCAATAGAGTGGATTGTTGTTTTTTCATTCTCGAATCCAATTGGCTTGGCGATGTACGCCATGTTTTACCGGGCAACTCCTATAAGCAAAGACTTGAATGGTCTAGAGTCTTTGGTGGGCTTTTTCATGATTGCCTTGGTGGCGTCATTGGCCGGCTCTATCGGCGCATTTATTTGGGCTTTAACCAACAATGTAGGGCTAAATGTCGCTTACCCTGTATGGTTAGGCTGGTGGTTTGGCGGCTGGCTGCAAACCTGCCTGATAGTCGCCCCAATTCTGTACTTTTTTGGCCCCGCGGTGCGACTGCAGTTAGCCGAGGTGAAAAATAGCAGTCTTAACCTGAACAATGCCAAAGGCTCCATTATCGCAATGATAAGCGGCTTTATTACCGTAGTGTTGTGCTTTGTTGGTACTGGGCGCTATATCAGCCTGCAACAAATGGCCTCTATCGACTGGGCCGGTGGCGAAAGTATGAATTTAATGCAAGCACAAAACACCGTAGATAGTTTATCGTATCCGCTTTTCATCTTACTCGCGGTGATGCTGGCCCTATCTTATTTAGGTTACCGGGCGATGATTTTCTGGTATGACACGATTAAAGGCGTCAATCAAAAACTGTCAGAGAAGAACAGGCAACTGATTAACTTGGTAAATTTAGATCCGTTATCCGGTTTGTATAATAGGCGAAAAGTATTCGAGCAACTGGAATGTGAATACAACCGTTCGTTGCGATCACAAGGCACACTCAGCATCATTATGGTCGATGTTGATAGATTTAAGCAAGTCAATGACACCTATGGCCACTTAGTGGGAGATAAGGTTATCAAAGCGATTGCCGACGCGGTTAAAAGTGCGTTGAGGGATTATGACACCCCAGGTCGTTTTGGCGGCGAGGAGTTTATTGCTATTTTGCCCGGCACTTCATGCCAACAAGCGCTGACTATTTCCGAGCGTGTTAGAGCAGCAGTAAGTAAGCTGGAGATTGCCTTGGATAAATCATCACAGGTGTTCCAGGTTACCGTTAGTTTAGGCGTAGCTACCTTAGCGTCGACCGACAACAAACCGGAATCTATTATCGATAGAGCCGATAAAGCCCTACTGCAAGCTAAAGAGAATGGCCGAAACCAAGTGGTGTTCGGTGGCGAACAGGCTAATTCAGCCTTATAAACACAATTTTAAACCTTCATTTTTTTCAGTTCAGGTACGGAATTTTCATATGAAATATAACGATGTTCATGCACTAAAAGCGCACCTTAATGACTCTCCCGAAACCGTTGAATTTGGTGATGTTATTGCCCTTATCGATAGTGCATTTACTTTCACGCCCACGGCATTTACCAATGGCGAAGTAACCAATGAGGCAAACCAAAACAATGGTTCTTGCAAGTTGCTCGCGCTAGGGCAGCACCTTCAACTTAGCCAAGCACAAACCTTGGCGCTGTTTGGTGCTTTTTATCGTGTCGACGTTTTAAAAAATCCAGAGGGTGATGACCACGCGAACATTCGCAATTTTATGCAGTCAGGCCACGAAGGTGTTAGCTTTGAAAAATTTCCATTAACCATCAACAGCTAACCCTTCCTCGGCGTTGTGAGCTAAAAACGCTTCGGTAATAGGTGTAATTAAAATATGGCGAAATAGTAGGGCAGTTTACCAGAGCGCCTATTATCTTGCTTCAGAAGGCCTTAACGTTAATACTTCCACGCCAGTATCTGTTACCAAGACCGTGTGTTCCCATTGAGCCGATAGCTTCTTATCTCTTGTCACAACGGTCCAGCCGTCTTTCTTAAGCTTTGTTTTATAGGTTCCTTGATTAATCATGGGCTCTATTGTGAATGTCATGCCTGCTTCCAATTTCAGCCCAGTTCCCGCGCTACCAACGTGGAGAATCTGAGGCTCTTCATGCATTTCTTTCCCAATACCGTGGCCACAATAATCGCGAACAACACTGTAACCATGTTTCTGCGCATGCTGTTGAATAGCAAAGCCAATATCACCAATTGTCGAGCCGTGCTTAACGGTGTTTATGCCTTTCCACATAGCTTCATACGTTACATCAACTAATTTACTCGCTATAGGTGACACAGTGCCAATAGCGTACATTTTGCTGCTATCGGCAATATAGCCATTTTTTTCAAGGGTAATATCTATGTTGACGATATCGCCATTTTTGAGCTTTTTGGCTGCAGAGGGAACACCGTGACAAACCACGTCATTCACAGAGCTATTAAGTACAAATTGATAACCGTACTGCCCTTTGCTAGCGGGCCTGGCATCGAGACATTCAACAATATAACGTTCCACAAAGTTATCAATATCAAGGGTAGTAATGCCAAGGGCAACAAAATTATCTAGCTCGCTGAAGACCTTCGCCAATAATTTGCCAGATTCTCGCATGAGCGCAATTTCACTTGGAGACTTTACGAGGCTATTCACTGACCAACCTTACTGAAGACACATTTTGAGAACGCATCTCCAATTCAATGATCTGGTCGTACGTTAACTTTGGATTTTGCTCTGCTAACCTACCGACTTTCATCCAAAATTCTGCCTGT
This sequence comes from Alteromonas sp. CI.11.F.A3, assembly GCF_032925565.1. NCBI lineage: Bacteria > Pseudomonadati > Pseudomonadota > Gammaproteobacteria > Alteromonadales > Alteromonadaceae > Alteromonas > Alteromonas sp. CI.11.F.A3. Next base: position 3,275,808 of record NZ_CP136708.1, on the reverse strand, counting down.
GAGTTTATAGAACGTTCCATAACAGCACTGGTTTTACGTACATCGTCGTGCAGTGCATCAGATATTTTAACAATTCCCATCGCTATTCCAAATAGTATATGTATTGCTACATAATGTACTGTAATGTATGTTTTGTCTATTGGGTGAGCTGTTGTCATTGGAAGAGACTAGATATAACGAAAATAAGTGCCCCTAAAGGCACTTATTTTATAAGAGACGGTGGTATTTACTGACTGTCTAAATAGGTATCAACCGCTTCTGAACGTTCTTGTGCATGTTCGTTTAACTGTTGCACTGCATTGTAAAAGTCGCTCGCACTTTCTAAATAAGAATAACCTGACAACTCGGTTGTTGCATAAGGCTCAATGAGTGCTGAATACGAGTCGTAAGTTGCTTGAATGGTGTTGGTTTCAAACGCGTCGCCAATGACTTCTAATAAGTAGTCGTTGTAACGAGCCTTGTATACGTCATCGGCATGTAGTTTTGAAATTAACGGCCAACTGCTTGAACTAAGGTTTGAGAAATCTAGGTTCAACGCACCACCTTGTTTTCCATCTTGGAACGCTTCATTGTTATCCCAAGGGATCCACGTTAGTTTTGATGTATCAGGATCGTTATACAAATAATAGTTATGCGTCATTCTGCCGTAGGTGTCCCAATTTTGAATGATGCCATTCACTGCTAAATACTTTAAAAAGCCATCTACATCGAACACTGCCTCTAGATTTTCTCTCCATGTGGCAGGTGCTGTTGTTGCGGTATCATCATGTAATGCGTCAAACAATGCGATGATATCAGACCAATCTTCATCATCTTCATTTGTCTTCTTCTCAAAGCTTTCTTCGTTAAATGAACCCTCTACGAAATCCGCACCACTGTCTTCTGGTTTGTATAAGTTTCCATCATCGCTAGAAAACTGTGTGTCGATAACCGTATCGTCAATTTCCTCTACCAAGGTGTAAAGACCGAAATATTCGGGTCCATTACCGTGGTCGACATACAAGGTATAAAAGGCAGTATGAGAAACGGCTAAGCCTGCATCTCTAAATACATCTGCAGCCACTTTTTCGCGTAGAAGTGATTCGTCATCATAGTTATTTTTTAAGCTAAGTTTCTTAAAGCCATAAAAACGTTGATTATCTATTTGAGGGTAGTCGTCTTCAAATTCATCAAAATCTAGTTTGAAAGAAAGTTTTAAAATACCTGCTTGCCAACTTGATTGTAACGACGAATTTCCCTTGAATCGAATGCCAACTCGATACCATTGAGTACCTTCGTAATAAATGTCAGCTGGCACAAATATCGGGTTTTCATCGGTATCAGTTAACCCCGCGCTGTTAGTGCTTTGCCCGAATTCACCATAGGTGTCGGTCATATCGTCTAACATACTTTGCCAACGCGCTTCGGTGACAACAAAATCTAATCGCTTTACCGCGCTGTCATCAAACACTTCTTCAAAGTTCGGGTCTACATTTTTACTGTGAGTTTCATCAGTCCAGTCCGTTGCTTCAAAGTCGGTGTCTGTAATTTCTGTGGTATCTGAGCTGCTGTCCTCAGCAGTGTCCTCAGCAACAATGTCAGCAATGTCTTCAGCAACGGTCTCATCTTCAACCGTACTACTACTACTGCTGCCACATGCGGTTAAAAATAGCAGTGCAGTGAACATAACAGCAATAAAATCAAACCGTTGAATTTTGCAGAACGCTGGGTCTAAAGTTAATTTAAGTCGATTTCGCATAAGCACTCCATTGAGCTCTTTCAATCGCCTTATAGCGTGAAAGGTAATAGTTCAGTATGGAAGGAAGCTACTGCAAAAAGGTGGAGAAAGGGTGCAGTATTATTGGAGACTTTGAGGAATTATCGTTTTGTAAAGAATTCATTTTAGGTTAACTCACCGTCATGAGACAATTTTACGATTGCTGCGACACTTTTTGTCGCAGCAAGTATTTACGATAATGAAAACGTTAATTACAGGCAGAAAACCGTGAGTGCATTCCAGCGAAAATTAGACATTCTACAATTTATACCCCGCGCACCTCGTAAGGTGTCTAGCCGACAGATTCTGGACAACCTGCAAAACAGTGGTCATGCGAATATAGATATGCGCACGGTGCAGCGAGATTTAAAAAGTCTTGAGCAGATAGGCTTATTCGGGCTAGAAGTCGATAAACGTTCGAAGCCCTTTGGCTGGAATATTAATGCGTGTTTCAAGAAATTGAACTTAAGCTTGATGGACGGTAACACCGCCCTTGCGTTCAATGTATTGGAGCAATCTAGTGAAACCCTTCCGAATACAACACTGAAAGAGCTACAGCCTTACTTCAATAAGGCTGAGCAAATATTAGCCCATGATAACGACTCGCTTTTGCAGCATTGGTCAAAGTCGGTGAGTAACGTGCAAGTGTCACAACCTTTAGTGCCACCAGATATCGACCCGGTTACGTTAGCGCGTTTAAAAACCGCTTTGTTTTATAAAAAGCAGGTAAATGCCGATATAAAACGTCTTTTTAAACGTGCAAAGCAAGCGGTGTGGAAGCACTATGACAAGGTTAACCCTATGGGGTTAATTCAGCAAAATGGTCGTTTGATTTTCATTTGTACGTTTGGATCTTTGCATACTAGGCGCTATTCCCTACCTATAAACTTTATTCGAAATGTCGAAGTAACAGACAATGATTGCCAGCAAAGCAATGACTTCCAGAAAAACTCATCTGCTGAACTAGTATCAACGCCTGAAAAGGTGAAATTGAAGCTGCTTATCAACGACAGTGCTTTTTTCTTATTACACGGCTACAAGCTGGCTGAAGATCAGGCTATTTTTAGCTCAACGATTGCTGGAAAATCGATGTTGATGGCAACGGTGACCGATGATAGTAAACTTCGCGCGTTTTTAAGAGGACTAGGGAGTAATATTGAAGTTGTAGCCCCCTTAACACTTCGAAAATATTTTGCTGACTTATCTGAAAGCCTTTACCAGACCTACTGTAATTAGTGCGAAAACATACTCTCTTGTTCTGACTCTTACAGTAAGTCGTCGTTAATTTTTAGTCCTTCCCTTTAGTATTCCCCATTTAGCTTTTATCCTTTCACTTTTCCCTTCTAACCTTTACCTTTAAGCCTAACGAAGGTCGGAGTATCTAGATATTCTCCCTTGCCATTATAGGGTTGAGATAGTCTTGGCCGTTTCATCTCTACTATCTTCTCAGAGGTAGGTTCGCGTTGTTCATCGGGTGGAATGCCTGTCGCAATAACAAATACCTCAGCACAGTGGGGGAGTGCTTCATTGATAGTAACGCCACTAATAATTAATGCTTGAGAGCTTTCTATCAAGGTTTGTAGTTCAGCCAGCATACTTTCATACATTGAAATACTGGGCTCTTGTTGACAAGTTAGCTGTACTATCACGCCTTGCGTGCCCCTAATGTGGTTGGTTTGCACCAATGGATTTTTTAAAGCATGACTTAATGCATCACAAAGCGTTTCATCACTTTGAGCCACGCCAACGCCAAGGGCGGTATCACCTTCAAGTGATAGAATGTGGCTAAAATCGTTGATATCTACATTGATGTAACCCGTGCTGGTTAGCATGGTAATGATGGATTCAACAATTCGCTGCATTTGTGTGTCGCAGTGCCGAAAGGCGCTAATAATACCTACGGTTGCATCGAGCGCAGTGATTAGTGCGTCGTTTGACAGCACCAATGTTGCGTTGGCTTTACGCTTAATCTCTTCAAGAGCGTGATACGCTATCTCTTTGCGTTTATCCCCTTCAGATTTGAAGGGTAGGGTAACAAAGCAAAGGGCATCTATTCCCATTTCTGTTGCCAAATCTAACAACACGGAAGTAGCACCGCTGCCGGTACCTCCACCAAGCCCTGCTATAACAATAATGAGGGTATCGTCGGCAATCAGGGTTTTTAACAGTTCTATACTATGTTCAGCGGCATGTTTCGCTACTTCAGGGTTAGCGCCTGCACCGAAACCTTTGGTAGTGTGCTCGCCAATCAACACTACTTCATGCTTTTGTGAGTGCTCTCGTGAATGCTCATGTAAATGTTCATGTAAATGCGCACGCGAAAAACCCTGACACTGGTTTAACGCTGAAATATCTGTATTAATCGAGCTAAACCTAATGTTGCTGTGTCCCGAATCGGAAGACATATTGCTAATAGCGTTACCACCACAGCCACCCACGCCTATTACGTGAATATTTATTTTTGTTGCGTCTTTTTCCAAAATGACCATCACCTAAACTAACCGAAGTAGAGTATTAAGGATGATGTAGTGATGCGGTAAAAACTGACGCACCCAGTCTTTACCTTAGCAAAATAGCATGGTTGTTGTGGCAAAGCGCAGGATCATAGAACCTAAAACGCACTATCTAAAAAGGCACTTTGGTTATCACTTTGCCATCTACCGCACGAAACATTTCTTTATGTTCTTTCCAGTAGCCGCTCACGGTAATCCTAACCGTAATAGGGCCTTGTTCAATATTCATAAAGTAGAAGCCATGGTAGCCAGCAAAAGGTGTTGTGAAAGCGCCATTTTGGCTAGTACCTTCACCTCTGGCGTAGGCCATTTCAAACCCTTCAGGGTAGTTGGTAGCGTCTTGGCTTGAGGGGTGGCCATGAAAATCATAATACACGCCTTCGCCACTAGGATTAAGTACTTCCCAGCTATAAACGAATGTACTGTCAGCGGGCATAATGAATTTATGTTCTATTTCGCCGTAGTCTTCAATTTCAATATCAAAGGTTTCTGATTTAAACGGCGTATCTTCAAGATGAATAAGCCCTTGTATCGACTCGTTTATACGCTCGGCGGTGGGATCATATTCGCCAATGTTAAATGACAACGTTAAGTCTTGTACATCAAAACGGTTAGCGTTTTTATCTTGTGAAAGCTCAGCTTCTAAAGCATCACTTTTAGCGATGTTCACAAGGCCAAGTTTACTGCCTAAACCTGTAGGGTCGATGCTATACTCTGCGGGCAAAATAGCCACCACTAAAATAGCGCCAGCTGCGACGGTGGTGAGTATTATTTTGTTCAACAATGTCATTATTTATTTTTCCTTCACTGCGGTTTCTATTGCCGCAGTATTAATGCTTTCTTTAGACTCTATCTGTAATCTTTCTTATGTATTTTTCATGGCATCTTTTATGCCATTGGCATTACCCAAATGCATTACCCTAGGCATAACTCATGCGTGTCTCATACATGTCAGCGCAACAAATAGCCGGTAATGTGCATGCCGAAAAACATAAGCCCTGCACCAAATAGTCCTATATTCACAGTGTTTGAAATAGCTGGGTAGTGGGGCTGTTTACGTAACCAGGATAAGCTACTAAGCAGAATTACAAGGGCCAACAATTGGCCAATTTCGACACCCAAGTTAAATGCCAGCATGTTAGGTATAAGTCCGTTCGCTGACAATGCTAAGTCTTGTAGTTTACTTGAAAGCCCAAAACCATGAGCTAACCCAAAACCAAACACGGCTATCTTAGGGTTTAAAAAGTGAAATTTACTAAGGTTTTCCAGTGCTTTATAACAAATAGATATGCCAATAATGGCATCAATAAGATAGGGGTTTACCTGAAGACCAGACAGCACACCTACCAACAGTGTAATGGAGTGTCCTAAAGCAAAAAGGCTTACAAATATGGCTATATCGCGAAATTTCGATAAGAAGAAAATGACCCCCACAAGATAAAGCAGGTGGTCGTATCCAGTTACCATATGTTTGGCGCCCAAATACATAAAGGGCCAAATGTGAACACCGAAGGCATTGGCTATAAAGCCTTGATCTTGCTGTGCTACACCATGGGCAAATGCCACCGGTGACACTAACAGACAAGCTAAGAGGCCAGCTAAAAGCAAGGCTGGTAGTAAGGTTGAAGAAAAGGCTGACAGAGCCGGTGCACACTTCAACCTAGCCAATTAGGGCGTTTCCACATAAGGAATAAAGCGGCCTAAAATAATAACGCTGGTCCACAAGAACAGTGATAACCAGGCTACCACATAGGCATTTTTACCTAGTTGCGCTGGGGTGTTCAACGCGCTAGCAGACATGGGCATACTGGCCATTTGCGGTTTAATACATTTTATAAAGTACAAGGTGTTAACGCCCGCCAATAAAATGCAGGCCATTTTGGCCCCAAATGCAATATTCACAAGGTATCTGTCAGAGTCACCGATAACAAAAAGCAAGCCCGAAACCACATTGATAGCGAAACCGATTAACGCCCAACGTAAAAATATGTCTACCTGCTTGATGGGCACAGCCTTGGCAAAGCCCACCATTCGCAAATCAACAACAAGCAGTGAACCAAAAAGTAAACACAAACCTAAAAAGTGTGCCATTTCTAAAACTGGGAACACGACGGCATTGTCCATAACAAAACCGCTGATAGGGCTAGCATTAAGGGTGTCGATAACCCACGAAAGTAATAAATTCATAGGTAACCTCCTTAAGACATGTAGCCGATTAACCGGCCAGCAATAATTGCGGCCACCCAACTGACCATGGCAATAGCAGCAAGCTTTTTGTGCTTAGTCGACACCTTGTCAGTTTGTTTTATACAAATGGTGACTAACCGCCATGTAAGTACAAGGCCAGCAATAACCAATAGAATTTTAATGCGAAATGCCCAGTTGAAATAAAGCTCTGAAGCGTTTCCACAAAATAGCGCCACACCTGAAACTAAATTAATGCCAAACCCAGTTAAAGCAACATTCCAGTAGCTTGCCATTGCGGTAACCGGAATGGCTGAAGCGAAGCCTAGCACGCGAAGGGTCAACATAAGCGCAATGCCGACCATGGTAGCCATGCCTATTGCGTGTAAGGACAGCACAATAGGGTAGCCCCACTGTGTACTCGATATGGTTTGACCTACCTTTGAATCTTCAAGCTTGTAAAGGGTGCTCATTACAGATTGACCGTTTACGTTGCCGCTTTTTGAAACGTCTCTTTTTGAAACATCATTACCTGTAGCTTTGTTGTCAGGTGCTGTGGCGCTGGGATCAAGATTGCCTGAGCCTCGTTCGGCAGTAAGGTCGTCACAGTCATAAGGCTGATAGCTGTCTTGTGTAAAGGTCACTTCATCTGAACCTGTCATGGGGGCTTTGAGATAAAGCGGATCGGTAATGGTATATTCGCGTTTTAATACCGTGCCGTCTTCGTTTAGAGAGAAACGTTCTACAATCACGAGCTCACTGCTATTTTTAGCCGGTGAGGGTGGCCCGCCATTGCCTCTTGGGCCTCCTGGTGGGCCACTTTTTCCATCAGGCGCGCCTTCAGGACGAGGAGGGCGGGCGTTGCCGCCCATGGGAGCCATCAACCATCCTTCGTCAAACCCTGTAGTGGTTACCACTAATGTATTTCCTTCCCATACACCGGTTGAAAACCCTGCGCGATTAGCCTCGTAATTTGCGGGCATTGCGGTGCCATCTAGGTAAATAGTGCGCTCAAGGCTCATAAAGCCGTAAGTTAAGTTTATTTGGTTGCTTGATTGCTCAATCTTATTAACCATAAGATCAAACCACCAATCCATGATGATATTCGTGGGTTCACATTGGTATCTTGGGTTTTCATCTTGCGTTGCCCCTTCAACCGCCAAAGCACCGGCTGCGGTTAACTGTGCGAAAGAGCCGCCACCGCCCGGTCTACTGCCTACTTTTCGCACCATTGCCCAGTTTCCTTCAATGTTAGGCGTACCGTCGGTGCGAGTAATAGAGCGTTGTTCAACAATTTCACTTTGAGTTTGTGATGAAGCGTTACCGTCATCACTGGCCACCAAACTGCCATCATCGTTAAACACACTATTGCGGGTGGCTGTTATCCCATTTTCGAAAGTAATTTGTTGCATGTAACAGGTAGTTGGGTCGTTCCTATCTGGAGAGCCTAATAGGGTAATAGCACTGCCTGTTTTGAATTGTTCGGTGTTCCAACCTCTACGTTTAAGTAACGAGCCTGATTGCAGTTCACAACGCATATTAGTCACGCTGCCATCGTCGTTCGTAGCATCGAAATACACATAGGCATGCGGGTTTACTAACCGTACCCGAGTAATCTCGCCAGACAACTCAATCGTTTTATTGGTTTCAAATTGCCCACTACTTCCATGATGGGCAAAGGCCACATTCGGTATAATAAGCGCTACAAGTACACATAGGCATCGTAGATTCCACATTGATGTTGATCCTTCCCACTTAAAAAAATTCGTCATGCGAGCAGTTCTTCGCTGACTGAATATCGATGAAAAAAGCAGTCATGCTAGTAATGTAAAGATCATAAAGTAAACTCTCAACGCTCGCCATTGAGGAAATGTAAAGACTGGTTAAATACTTCCATAAGTAATGCCTTAAAGTGGTTTCTGATGTCAGTCAGGGTAAAGTTCAAGTGGTTTATCAGCCACTGTGGTTGACTATTATCTTCATTTTCAGAATTCTGTTTATACCTGTATCCCATTTATCTATCGCCCTTAAAAACCTATATTCCCTCGCATCGGGGAAATCTATACCGTTTACCGTTTTTAAGGAGTGCTTTTATATGACCACAGCCACAGTAAACTATCATGTCAAAAGTAACGACGTTCAGACATTTCATTTCGATGTAGACGGCGTTGTTGGAAATTTGATTTCACCAGAATTAGTTTCAGTTAAGGTGCGCGTTACTGACATACGAAAAAAAACGTGTTCAGTGAACTTCGATGAAGACGGGATCATTTTTATAAATTCACCGACGCAGGTGAATGCATTTGATGAGTCTGAAGCGTGGGCGAGCGAATATGAAAGTGAGCTTACCGTCATTCTCCAGCAGCAGATAGAAGCAAAAGAAGTGATTGTTTTTGACCATACGGTACGTATTGATGATCCCAATGCTACGCGAAGACCTGCCCGCAATGCTCACAACGATTATAGTGAGGGAGGAGTTGCGAAACGGCTAGTGGATATTATAGGTGCGCAAAGAGCCCGTGAGTTTCAACAAGGGCACTTTGGCTTTGTAAATATTTGGCGGCCGGTAGAATATAAAATTCCTTCTTCTCCATTAGGGTTTATTTGTCCACGTTCGATGCAAGTAGACGATTGGATGAACATAGAGCTAGAGTACCCCGATCGAAAAGGGCAAATATTAGGGGTGGCTGAAAACAAAGCGCATAAGTGGTTTTATCAATCAGAAATGACCCCTGAAGAAGCGATTATATTTAATATTTACGATAATCATGGAAGGCCTCATTTGGCGCATAGTGCACTCGATATGGAAGGCGATACTACTGCAACTAAGCCTCGTAAGAGTATTGAAACGCGAACCCTTGTTAGGTATTAGATCGCTTTTGACAAGGGCGGACACGCATAATGTAGAAGCGGATGATGTATAATTCGAGATAAATACCTTGTTAATCGTTGAGGTATTTATCTAACACCTCTAGCAATTTTTCTTTTCGAATAGGTTTGCTGACGTGGTCGTCCATGCCTGCATTTAAACAGGCATCTATGTCTTGCTGCATAGCATTAGCTGTTAACGCAATAATAGGTAAGGTGACATTCATTTGATGCCGTATAACCCTAGTGGCCTCGTATCCATCCATCTCCGGCATTTGTATATCCATTAAAATAACATCAAACGACTGTTGAGATAATTTGTGAATAGCGTCGTTTCCGTTGGGAGCTCGAAGTATTTGTAGGTTTGTGGAGTTTAGCATTGCCGTTATAACCTCAACGTTTATGTCATTGTCTTCGGCCAATAGCACCCGTGTTTTTTTGAACTGTGTAATTAACTGCGCGGCTTCTTTGTTGTGGATGTACTCGTCACCTATGGAATGGCTCAATTCTAACGTAAAGTAAAAGCGGGCACCTTTGCCCATGTCGCTATCCACATGAAGTTTAGAATTCATTTGCTCTAATAGTTTATTGCAAATGTTCAAACCTAGCCCTGAACCACCATACTTTCGTGCGGTTGAGCTTTCAGCTTGAATGAATGGTTGAAATAGGTTTTCCTGCTGAGACTCGCTAATGCCAATACCGTTGTCTTGTACCCATACGTCGAATAGGCAGTGGGTGCCGTCTTTCTGTTTAACTTTTATACCTATTTCTATAATCCCTGCGCTTGAGAATTTGATCGAGTTACTGACTAGGTTGGCAAGCACTTGTTTAAGTCTAAGTTCATCAAAAATCATTTCTTTGGGAAGATTTTTGTCGATATTTAGCTTAATGGTTAACCCCTTATTGCTTGCCTGCGCGTGGAATATATCAAGTAGCTTTCGTATGCTTTGACGTAAATTATAAGGGCCGTAATCTAGCACTAGCTTGCCGGCTTCAATTTTAGAGAAATCGAGCAAGTCATCAATAAGCTGCAGAAGCATTTCAGATGAGTTAACAATTTGGCTTGTTAGCTTTTTAGTTTGTCTATCTTCTAACTTGTCTGTTAGCACTTGCCCAAAACCAATGATGGCGTTCAATGGGGTTCTGATTTCGTGACTTATGTTTGAAATAAACTCTGTTTTAAGCCTGCTATGAAGTTCGGCTTTTTCCTTCGCAGAAATATAGAGCGCGTTAGTCTTACGTGCCTTTTTAAGCAGAATTAAAATAATAAAAAGGGTAACAAGTGTTAATACAATAAAAATTACAAGCCAGCGGGTGAAGAGCTTTTGTGTTTGCTGAGCTGCTTCTCTGGCTTTAAGCAGTTCTGAAATAGCCCGGTTTTCTTTTTCTAGTAGTGTAGTTTTTTCTTTTTGCTGCTCTATTTCATAAACTAAATTTGCGCTTTCTAATAGTTCTAAATCTTCGTACTTTTTAGCCTCAAGATATTCATTATGGTATACCTCGTACTCTTTGTATGCCGTTTCAAAGTCACCTTCTTTAGCGGTAATTTGTGATGCGAGCTTTTCAAGTTCGGCCCGCCATGTGGTCTTTTCACCTACGCGGTAATCATCATAGGTGCTGCGAGACTGCTCAAGCGCCACTCTTGCCTCGCTTAAACGCCCGCGTTCCATCAACGCCTTCGCTTTTAATCTATAAATTTCGCTATCGTAAAAAGAGGTAGTGAGCGGGTGAGAAGTAACTCTGTCAGCCAGTTTCAACGCTTCTTCAATATTGTCAGTGCGAAAATAGGTAGACGCCATTCCATATACGGCAATGTATTCTGCGTAATTAATGTCTATCTTACTGTCAGATTCAATGGTCTGCTCAAAGTAGGTAATTGCCTTATCGAAGTTGCCCATATTTCTAAACAAAATACCAATGGCATACAGGTTGTCACTGACAAGTGGCCATTCTTTCAGCGTTTTGGCCTCTGCTAACGATTTTTCATAGTACTCAAAGGCTATATCGAACGACTTAACTGAGTGGTAATAATCTGCGGCCATGTAGTGGTAAAGAGCTTTAGCATAGGCAAGGTTATTCTCATGAACCAGTTCGTTAAGAGTGTTTAATAAGTTAACGCTTGAAGCGAAAACTTGCCCTTCATTATATGAAAGGATGAGATACGCAATCGCCATAGCCTTAACAGACGGGCTGGCAGCGGGAGATTGAATGACTTCACCGAACATCTGATAAGACAGGTCATAATTTGCATTAATGCCAACCATCCTTGCGAGCCCTAACTTAATGATTAATCCATCTGCCGTTTCAGCGACTAAAGATTCAAGGATTGTCATCACATCATCGGGCGCTGTGTGATGTAATTTGAGTTTTAGTTGAACGTATCTACCCGCGATTTTAGTTTTTTCGTGCAACGTTAAGTCGGAAGTGAGTAATCGTGTTTCTAGCTTCGATATTACTTCGCCAATGGGCATAGGGATTTCGGTGTTAACCCGTGAATCTAACGATTCAAGTTCGGCCAGTACATCGGCACACGCCATATAACTAAAGGCAGAAAGGCTTACAATTGCTAGAACTCTAAGAGAAAATTGGGTAATGGATAGCACAGTATTTTCTTACGTCTTGTTAGGTGGCTGCTAGGCTTGAGCTAACACCAACGAACTAAATTCACTTCTTGCAAATTAGCAGAGATAAAACGCCATGTCCTGAATTTAGGGGAATTAACCGTCGGGTCATTTAAAATTCAGACTTTAGTCTAATAAATTTAGCTTAGTTGTTCTATGTTCCGCTGAAGCATTGCTTTGTCATCTTACCTTCCATGGATGATATCCCTACAACATGAAAATTATGGTTGAAGTTCAATCTGGTCTACCGAACGAATGTTATGTATCAGCTACATTGCACCCCTCAATGATTAATTCAGATATATGCTTGTTTTATTAACTTTCTAAAAGCAGAATACAGCCACAAAAAAATAGTTTATTCGCCAAATAGTTGGAAGCTTTTTATGATTGGATTTTTTAAACCTGCAGCACATAAAACTCGGTTACCCGAGGAAGATATAGATCCAGTTTACAAAAAGCTTAGATGGCAAATATTCCTCAGTATCTTTGTGGGCTATGCGGGTTACTATCTGGTAAGAAAGAACTTTTCACTGGCCATGCCTTATTTAATTGAAGAGCAAGGCTTCACAAAAGGCGAGTTGGGTTTTGCACTGTCTGCGGTTTCTATTGCTTACGGGTTAAGTAAATTTTTAATGGGCAATGTTTCTGATAGAAGCAATCCTAGATACTTTCTAATGACAGGCTTACTACTGTCTTCCTTGGTCATGTTTATTTTTGGTTTTGTTCCATGGGCAACACAAAGCATCGCGATTATCTTTCTGCTGCTTTTCATTAATGGCTGGGTGCAAGGTATGGGGTGGCCCGCCTGTGGTCGTACTATTGTGCATTGGTACTCGGGGAATGAACGAGGGCAAATTGTCTCGGTCTGGAATATTGCGCATAACGTTGGCGGCGGACTTATTGGCCCCTTATTTATTTTGGGAATGGCGTGGTTTAATGATTGGCATAGCGCTTTTTACGTACCCGCAACCTTTGCTGCATTAATCGCCGGTTTTGTCTTTTTGACCTTACGAGATACACCGCAAAGTTGTGGTTTGCCGCCTATTGAAGAACATCGCAACGACTATCCCCTTGATTATGAAGAAAAGCATGAGCAAGAACTCAGTGCTAAAGAAATTTTTGTTACCTACGTATTAAACAACAAACTCCTGTGGTTTATCGCTATCGCAAATGCGTTTGTTTATCTCATTCGATATGGTGTTTTAGATTGGGCACCTACTTATTTGTCAGAGGTGAAAGACTTCTCCTTCGAGCATAGTTCATGGGCGTACTTCTTGTATGAGTGGGCGGGCATTCCAGGTACGTTGTTATGCGGTTACATCAGTGACAAATGGTTTAAAGGTCGTCGCTCACCCGCTGCTATTTTGTACATGGTATTAGTACTGATTGCGGTACTGGTGTATTGGTTTAATCCTGCTGGTAACCCCACAGTCGACATGGCAGCGTTAATGGCTATCGGCTTTTTAATCTATGGCCCTGTTATGCTAATAGGCTTGTACGCGCTTGAGTTAGTACCGAAGAAAGCCGCAGGTACGGCAGCCGGATTAACAGGGCTGTTTGGGTACCTTGGTGGTGCTGTTATCGCCAACATTGCCTTAGGTTTTACCGTCGATTATTTTGGTTGGAATGGCGGGTTTATACTGCTTACTGGTGGGTGTATTTGTGCCATTGTGCTAATCGGCTTTACGGTTAAACATGAGATTGCGCATTTAAAAAGTAAAGAAACGTCTTCAGTAAGCTAGGTGATAAGGTTTATTTATCGGGTGATATTGTAGTATTTAGTTGTATTTAAATCTGGCAGCAGGTTAATCATGAGCAAGATAGAAACAGCAAACACAGCGAATATCGTTATATTGGGCGCTGGGAGCATTGGGTGTTATTTAGGTGGTTGTCTGCTGTCTATCGGCGCGAATGTCAACTTGATTGGCCGTGCAAGACTTAAAAGTCAAATTGCGAATAGCGGCTTAACGTTAACCGATTGGCGGGGCAGGAATACCAAACTTAAACCGGCAGATATTAGCTTTACTGAAAATGCTGAGGTAATGGCGCGCGCTGATTATATTTTAGTGTGCGTAAAAAGTGGTGATACTAAAGAGGCCGCGTCGCTTATTGCGCAATATGAAAATAGCGATCCGTTGAAGGATAATCCGGTTGTCATCAGCTTTCAAAACGGGGTAAGAAACGGACGAGTGCTATCAGAATGCTTACCGAATCATACGGTCATGAAAGGCATGGTTCCATTTAACGTGTTGGGGCAGGGCGACGGGCATTTTCATTGCGGCACGGAAGGCGATTTGTGTATTGAAGACGGTTCAGGCAAGGCGGGTGACTTAGTCACTCTATTTGAGCGCGCAGATTTACCGGTAAACGTGTATACAGATTTATCCAGCGTGCAGTGGGGCAAGCTGCTTATGAACTTGAATAACGCCGTAAATGCCCTTTCTGGTAGGCCGTTGCTTGAGCAGTTGAATGACAGTGCCTATCGAAAGGTAATGGCGGTAGTCTTAAAAGAGGCACTAGCGACAATGAAAGCGGCTGGTATTGAGCCGGCTAAAACAGGGAAGGTCGTCCCGAAGCTTATGCCTTACATTATGTCATTGCCTAACTTCTTGTTTAAAAAAGTGGCTGCTGCCACGTTAAAAATTGACCCTCAAGCCCGTTCCTCTATGTATGAAGATTTAGCGCTAAATAGAAAAACTGAAGTCGATTACCTTAATGGCGAAATTGTCGCATTAGGTTTAGCCCATCATGTGAATACCCCAGCGAATGCAGCAATAGTAAAACTCATTAAAGCGGCTGAAAGTGCAAGTGATGGGTCGCCTATGTTAAGCGCAGCTGCATTACAAGAAGCGATAGCAGTTAGCTAGCCAATCGCTATTAATCGTCTTGAAGATCCTTTATGTCGTCAATAATCTTGTTGAGCCTTTTTAAAAGGTGTGACTTTTGTTTAGCGGTCATTGTCTTAACCAATTCATCGGCCAGCGACAAATAAGCTTCTCGGTTTGCCTTTCTGCGCGATAAGTACTCTTCGGTGCGGTAGTCATCGGGGTGAGTCAGTAGATGGGTTAGCTTCTGCTGAAATGCTTCAGTGTTTTGTCTGCTTGCAAATAGTCGGCGGGCTTCATCCTGCATGGTTATTCGGTATTCAAGCCAGTTTCCACGGGTACGGGCAAAGTGAGGTGCGGCGTTCGCCACCATGGTTTTTTGCTCGTCAGTTAAATCACCCAAATTTTCTTCAAAACCTTCCTCAAAATTCTCAATTAACTTTTCAAGCCTTTCACTTTCAGACATTGAGTCGTACTCATCAAGCTCTTCTTGCTCTTCGTCGTTTTCTTTTTGGATGGCAGCGAACAAATAAATAACTTGGTCGTCACTTAAGCGGGAAGCGAGTTCTGCTAACTCAGGCGCTAGTTTTGAACGTAAGGTCATTACGTGTTCATTAGCCTGATTTAGATGATTGGCAATAACAGCTTTGTTTAATTTATCTTGTTTTATCTCTTTGGTAATCTGCTCTAGTTGGGCCAAATATAAAGCCAATTGTTCTTCTCTGTGCCAATCAATCCACCCTTCAAGCTTAATATCGAAAATAGCTTCTTGTGAATCGTTAAGCTCTACATAATCGTCCATGTACCAATAAATAAGCCAATCAAGATTATTGTATGCAAGCTTAGACGAGCACCCTGTCAGTACTAAGAAACCAATAACAAGCCATAACTTTTTCATCTTTTAATCCGTGGTAGATGTAGCTATTAGCTACTGATATATAAATTAATTACTGAGCACTAATAGTTCTTAGTAATTTAGCGGCCTTTTGGATTTCAAAATCGATAAATCGCTGCTGAATTTCTATGGCAGCGCCACACATAATATCTGGTGACTCGAGAAAGTCTTTAGGCGCTGCTACCACCTCAAAATGTGCCTCACTGCTATCCTGCATGCCTTTAACTAAATTCGTGATGATGTCACCACTTTCCTCATCAGAATACAAAGAGGGGCTTACCTGCTGATGTGCAATTAGCTTTGCCAATACCTCAAGCTCAAGTGCCTTTACTTCGCTCGATAGCTGAGCTTCATTCCCGGCATGGTATTCTAGTGGCACCTCATCGGGATACACAAATGCGGCGCAGGCAAGGGGATATTGCCCTTGAAGCTCTTGCATTTGTTTTATCATCACATGCCAATAATTAACGATGTCGGCATCACTACCATGAGCGATATAATGCGTAATTCTTGCTTCAAACACCGCTCTTGCTCGAGTTGCAATAGCATTAATAGAAGCGCCTTCCCGTAAACCTTCTTCATTTATAGCGACAATTCGATAGTAGGTATCTGGATCTTTGTCTTTCATGGCAACCAAGTAGGCATGAGTCAATAAACCAGACTCTACTGCTTGCGTGTTTATTTCGCTTTCGTCTTCATAGCCACTGAACCCGTAGGCGCTACTGTCCACTACTTTACTGACAATACCTGCTCGTAAAAGTTCTTTGTGAGAAGGAGCCCAAAGTTCAGTATTCGGCGTATTTTGTATTTTTTTCGCAAACCAATTCGGAACATCGGCATCTTTATACGCTTGGTCAAACGCGGAACTTAACTCTGTGTTGTCATGCATAGACTTGCCGCCTAATGCGGGAGCGTGAAACTGCAGCACGCCGTCTTCACCCAATAGCCTTTCTTTTCCCGCTAAATACACAATAGTGCATGCCGAAGAGCACGAGGTTTTCACAAATGTGTTAAGCCCATATTTTTTGACTACAGCAGCAAGACGAGTCGCGCCGATAAGTCTTCCGCCAATACTGTGTAAGTGTATTGTTGTTATGTTTTCATTCTGTTTCAGTACATCTAGCAGCAGTAGTTCGGAGCCAATTTCTATACCGCCATAAAGTTCTAGCTCGGTACCATTATTTAAAACCCTAAACTTGGTAGAGGGATAGGTGGATTCAGCGCCAATTAAAGAGACACTTTCAGTAATGATGGGTACCCCTGACCGATAGAAATCTACAGTGAAATTTATCATTCCTATTACTGTCATTATTATCGCCATTGTTGCCCAACCAGCAGAGCCACCGCGATGAGGGTGACGGATGGCAGAGCGAATTACGCCAACCGATTGCCAGATAACCACGGGTGTTAACACCACGTACAAAAGCATCATGTATATACCAAGCTCAGCTCGCGAAGATGCACTTTCTATTTTAAGTTCAACAAATGAGCTTAGCGCAAGTGCACCAAGTGTTATTAAAATGCCAACCACCCAATAACTGATAGGTAACGATACTTGGCCTTTCCAAAAACGAATTAGCCAGTTTGCATGCAATGCTTCGTCATCGTAACTATTTTCCGCTAATGCTGGGTTGTGATTGGCAGTATTTTGAGGATCAGAACTATCTTGATGTTGAGACGTTTCGGTTTTGCTTGTTAAGGGTTGTCTTAAGGCTATTTCCTTGAGCACGGCTGACACTCTATCGGGATATTGCTCTTTGTCGATGTTGGCTAACACATCTTCAAGTTCGGCAAGGCTGTAGTTTGAATAATCAGGAGCTTGCATTTAATACTTCCATGTGGCTTTTATATTATTGAAGATGACGTACATTAACGCGTTAATAATACGGAATATTAGCCGCTAACACTACAGTATTCACCATATCTACCTGAATAGATGAGGAAAAACCATGGCAACACATGAAAAGCTAAACTACGTTGAGTTCGGTACATTGGATATCAACAGTACTAAACGCTTTTTTGAAACCGTATTTGGTTGGTCATTTACCGATTACGGGCCTGAATACACGGCATTTACTAACCAAGGATTAGACGGGGGCTTTTTTAAAGCTGAGCATGCTGGCATTACAGAAAATGGCGGCGCGTTATTAGTTTTTTACAGTGCTGATATTACGCAAACGTTAAGCAAGGTAGAAGGCGCTGGTGGCGACGTGAATAAGCCTATTTTTGAATTTCCAGGGGGCTGCCGGTTTCATTTCATTGAACCTGGTGGTAATGAATTTGCCGTTTGGTCTGAAAAGGAATAGCGCTCTGAAAAGAAATAGAAGCACGGGTACATAATTAGGCTGCTATAGATAACCTCTGAACAAAAAACGGACCCACCTAAACAAAAAGCATTGCATAAAAAAGCCCAGCTTAGAAAAAGCTGGGCTTTGGTAGTTATTTATTGAGGTGTTTACATCATTGTAATTTTAAGCGTTGGATGATTAAGCTTTACCAAGAACAATACGCAGCATTCTACGAAGCGGCTCTGCAGCACCCCATAGTAATTGATCGCCAACAGTGAAGGCTGAAATATACTCAGGCCCCATGGTCAATTTACGAATTCGACCTACAGGAATAGACAGTGTTCCCGTCACCTTCGCTGGCGTGAGTTCTTGCATTGTGGCATCACGGTCGTTAGGGACCACTTTCACCCATTCGTTATGCTCAGCAAGAATTTCCTCAATCTCTTCAACCGGCAAGTCTTGTTTTAACTTGATGGTGATAGCCTGACTGTGACAACGCATCGCGCCTACACGAACGCAAATTCCGTCAATTGGAATAGGTTGCTCAGACAAGCCCATAATTTTGTTGGCTTCAGCTTGTGCTTTCCATTCTTCACGGCTTTGCCCAGATGGCAACTGTGAATCAATGTAAGGAATTAAACTGCCTGCTAGCGGTACACCAAATTGCTCAGAAGGGTAATCATCACTTCTGATAAATTCAGCAACCTGCTTATCGATGTCTAAAATAGCAGAGGCTGGATTATCTAAATTTGCTTTTACATTCGTGTGAATAGCGCCCATTTGGCTAATAAGTTCACGCATATGCTTAGCACCTGAACCTGAAGCAGCTTGATAGGTCATAGGTGAAGCCCACTCAACCAAGTCTTTCTCGAACAAGCCGCCTAGCGCTAACAACATTAGCGATACCGTGCAATTTCCACCTACGAAAGTGCGAATGCCATTTTCTACGCCAGCATCAATTTCTTTACGGTTTACAGGGTCTAAAATAATGACCGCATCGTCTTCCATACGAAGCGCAGACGCTGCGTCTATCCAGTATCCATTCCAGCCCGTATCGCGCAGTGAAGCGTACACTTCTTTGGTGTAGTCACCGCCTTGGCAGGTAATAATAATATCTTGCTTAGCTAACGCTTGAATATCGAAGGCGTCTTCTAGTACACCTGCGTTAGCACCTGCAAAGTCTGGCGCAGGAAGGCCTTTTTGAGAAGTGGTAAAAAATGTGGGTTCAATGTGCGCGAAATCTTGCTCTTCTTGCATGCGCTGCATTAACACTGAGCCAACCATACCGCGCCAGCCCACTAAACCTACTTTTTGTTGAGACATTAACTTGAGAACCCTATAAAACTAAACTGTGTATTCATGTTGAACTAACGGTGATATCACCCTGCCAACCCTATACCTGTCGCATTTTCATTATTATGCCTGCAGTCTATAAACAATTTAAAACGCTGGCTAGCGAGTTTTTAGAAATATTACGTTATAGATATAAGTGAATCACATTTGGTAAGCACATTATCAATGTTTTGTTGAAACTAATTCTTAAAATGCTTAATTATCATTCATGCTATAGGAAGGTAGTCTTCTCCTAACAGTTTTTCAGACCCTAGCAGCCTAAATGAGTACCGAGTCAAACGCGCTTAATTTTGCGAACATAAATAATGGCTTTTGCAATGTCTTTAACAATGGTCGTATGTCGATAGGCTTAGTTGTGCCAATCGAATCTTACCCATATGGGCCTGTGCCCACTATGCAAGACCATATAAAAAGAGTGAAGCTTGCAGAAGACTTAGGCTTCAAGGCCGTGTGGATAAGAGATGTTTTATTTAATGTACCAACCTTTGGCGATGCAGGGCAGGTATACGACCCTTTTGTATATCTTGGCGTGCTTGCAGGGTTAACTAAAACAGTTACGCTAGGTGTAGCATCCTTAGTACTTCCTCAACGTCATGCCGCACAAGTTGCTAAGGCTGCGGCAAGTATCGATGTACTCAGCGGCGGGCGGTTAGTGTTAGGTGTGGCCTCAGGAGATAGACCTGAAGAATACCCTGCTATTAACCGAGGGTTTGATGACAGAGGCGAACGCTTCCGTGAAAGTGTGGAATATATTAAACGCATGATGCAGGGGTACGGTCAAATCAACAACAGCTTTGGTCATGTAAATGGCACCTTGGATTTACTGCCTAAGCCACACAAAGAACGCTTTCCTATGATGATCACAGGGGGCTCTCAACAATCGCCGAATTGGGGAGCAGAGCATCTCGACGGGTTAATTACTTACCCCAGAAGCCCAAAAATTCAAGCTCACGTGGTTGATAGTTATCGCTCACGTGTAAATACCTTTACCAAACGAAGCAAGCCGGTAATGCAACCGCTTTATATTGATGTAGACGCAAACGATAATTCACCGGTATCACCAATACATTTAGGTGTTCGCTGCGGGATAAACAGCTTATTAGATTATCTTTTAGTCTTGCGAGACAGTGGCGTTAACCACGTAGCGCTAAACCTTAGATTTAATCGCACACCAGTTGAAGAAACGTTACAGAAACTGTCGGAAATGGTGTTACCGCATTTCCATTCTGACGAATTTAGTCATCAAACTATTTTGAAAAAAGAGGGAATGAACGGATGAAAACAATATTAGTGACAGGCGCGACCGACGGCATTGGTCTTGAAACCGTTAAATTATTGGCTCACGAAGGGCATAATTTGGTCATTCACGGAAGAAGTGCCGACAAATTAAAGCATGTAGAACAAATGCTATGTGCCGATTATCCTGCAATACAGGTTACTAGTTTCGTTGCAGATTTAAGCGACTTCAAAGGAGTAGATAATTTTGCTACTCGTGTGACAGACGCGTTTTCAGCTATAAACGTTATTATTAACAATGCTGGGGTGTTTCATTCTCCTGCAATTGAAACAAGCGCAGGCTTAGACGTACGCTTCATGGTAAATACGATTGCGCCGTTCATCATTACCAAACGTTTGTTACCACTTATGCCAAGTGGTGGGCGAGTAGTAAACGTGTCATCTGCAGCCCAAGCCCCTGTTAATTTTGACCTGCTAAGTCAAGGCCCTTCTATGAGTGATGGTATGGCATACGCACAAAGCAAGCTTGCTATTACCATGTGGACACGCTTTTTTGCCGAAAAATATGAGACAACAGGGCCATTGTTTGTATCTGTTAACCCTAAATCTTTGCTTGGGAGTAAAATGGTGAAGGAAGCTTATGGGGTAGCCGGTGGCGATTTAGCAATTGGTGCGAAAATATTTGTGGAAGCTGCGCTTGGTGATAGGTTTGCTAACGTGAAAGGTGAATATTTCGATAATGACAACAATCAGTTTGCGCCTGCACATCCATTTGGTGAAAACTCAGCAAATAGAGAGCAATTAGTTAACGTGATTGAATCTATTGTAGCTAGTCACTTAAGTTAAAATTTATCTAAAATCAGCATGTTTGAGTAGAGCACATCAGGTTACTTGGTGTGTTTTACCTATTCGGCATTTTTTTTACTTTAGTTTTCTCCCTCTTTATTTTCATTGCCATTGCCATTGCCATTGCCATTGCCATTGCCATTGCCATTGCCACCTCACTCGGGTTGTTATCGCCTCCTATATCCCCTGTAAAATATTCCCTCTATTTGTAATTATTTTAACGATTAAAAGTGGGTTATCACATAAGTTGCTAATTTTGTTTAATAATTTTATGTGGAATTCTCCTTGCTTCATACAGTTATGAAACATGCATGTTTCATCCTAAGCCGTTGTTACAACGCAATCAATTAGGTTATCTCTATAAGGAACTGAAATGGCTGAATCGTTTAAATACCAAGGACAGAAAGGAAAAGGCGGAGAGTTGCATCAAACCGCGGGTAATGGACACCCTACTATGACGACGGCGCAAGGTTGCCCCGTCCACGACGATCAAAATTCTCTTAAAGCGGGCCAGCGAGGGCCTACCGTTTTAGAAGACCACGTACTTAGAGAAAAGATTTTTCACTTCGATCACGAGCGAATTCCCGAGCGTGTGGTGCATGCTAGAGGCTTTGGGGCCCACGGGTATTTTGAAACTTACGAATCATTGTCAGATATTACCTCAGCAGATATTTTCCAGCGTAAAGGCGAAAAAACGCCTGTATTCACGCGCTTTTCTACCGTTGCTGGTAATAAAGGTTCACCAGACTTAGCTAGAGACGTACGCGGGTTTGCCGTAAAATTTTACACTCAACAAGGTAACTGGGATTTGGTGGGTAATAATATTCCCGTATTCTTTATCCAAGATGCCATCAAGTTCCCTGACTTGATTCATTCTGCAAAACAGGAGCCTGACCGCGGCTTTCCTCAAGCACAAACTGCCCATGACAACTTTTGGGACTTTACCAGCTTATCGCCAGAATCTACCCATATGTTGATGTGGGCCATGTCAGATCGCGCCATACCTCGTTCTTTCCGCTTCATGGAGGGCTTTGGTGTGCATACCTTTAAGTTTATTAACGCCGAAGGTGAAATGAAATACGTTAAATTTCATTGGAAACCGAAGCAAGGTTTGCAATCGGTGGTATGGAACGAAGCGCTGAAAATTAACGGTGCAGATCCTGATTTTCACCGCCGAGATATGTGGAATGCGCTACAGGCTGGTGATTTTCCTGAATGGGAGCTGGGCATTCAGGTATTTGACCAAGACTTTGCAGATAATTTTGAATTTGATGTATTGGATGCCACTAAGCTTATTCCTGAAGAGCAGGTACCTGTGAAAATAATAGGCAAAATGGTGCTGAACAAAGTGGTAGATAACTTCTTTGCAGAAACCGAACAAGTTGCATTTTGTACCCAAAATATCGTGCCGGGTATGGACTTCACGAACGACCCTTTACTTCAAGGTAGAAATTTTTCCTACTTAGATACCCAATTAAAACGCCTAGGCAGTACAAATTTCACGCAGCTTCCTATAAATGCACCCAAATGTCCTATGCGCCATTTTCAGCAAGATGGGCACATGGCGATGCAAAATCCGAAAGGCCGGGCTAACTACGAACCCAATTCGTGGGATGCTGATGAAAGCAACCCTAGAGCGTGTCCCGAGACGGGCTATCAATCTCATGCGGAGCCGATGGAAGGCAGTAAAACACGCTATCGTTCAGAAACCTTTGCGGATCATTACAGTCAAGCAAGACAGTTTTATATCAGCCAGACTGACACAGAACAAAAACATATGCGCGATGCATTCGCATTTGAATTGTCGAAGGTTGAGCGGTTAGCTATTCGTGAGCGTGTTGTTTCTCATTTACTGAATGTTGATAAGGCCTTAGCAGAGAGCGTTGCACAAGAACTTGGCTTTTTAGAGATGCCTGAACCTGCAGAAGCGGCTATGCCAACCAGAGAAGACTTACCAGTCTCTGATGCACTCAGTATTTTGAAAAATCCGCCAAGCACGTTCAAAGGACGCAAATTAGGTATTCTTGTTTCAGATGGTATTGATGGAGATACGCTTTCAAATGTGATCGATTCGCTTATTGCCGAAGGGGCGATGTTCGAACTAGTGGCTCCTAAAGTAGGCGGGGTGACATGTAGCAAAGGCAAGCATATCGCGGCGCATCAAAAAATAGATGGTGGGCCATCGGTGCTTTACGATGCAGTACTATTGTTACTTTCAGAAGATGGTGCAAAATCTCTATCAATGAAACCTGAAGCAAAAGACTTTATTTCAGATGCACAGGCTCATCAAAAGTTTGTAGGTTACACCGCTGAGGCAATGCCTTTAATTAAAGCGGCTGGACTGGGTGACGCTATGGATGATGGATGGCTTGATATCGCAAATATGAAATCCGATGCGTTTATCGAACAACTTCGTGACATTCGCTACTGGGCCAGAGGCTAAGGGCGTTAATTTGGCAAAGCTCCTATTGACAAAGCTTCTATTGACAAAGTTCCCATTGTCGACGTTGCTATCGGCACTGGGAACTCGGTCTAGTCATTAATCTAGGGGGGGCGCTTTGTAGGCGTATCCCCCCATATCCAAGTAAATTTCCCCGTGCTAAATTAAGTTTTTAATTTAGAATACCTAAAAAGGCCTATGGGCTTCCCCTAGCAATTTGCGCATTCATGCAAAACCATTTGCGTTGAAAAAATAGTAAGGCTCTAAAAAGGTATTAGTATCTAATTACAAAATTCTTCTATATTGAAGTACATTATTAACCGTCGTGTTTCCCGAGGAAAATATGCAGTACGATTCACATCAAAAGTTTTCACCTACCACCATATTTCTACATTGGCTTGTTGGCTTAATCATTATTGGCATGCTGGCCTCTGGCGTTTATATGGTAGAAGAAAACGCTTATTGGGTATTTTCATGGCATAAGTCTTTTGGTTTTATTGTGCTATTCATTGCATTAACTCGAGCAACGTGGCGGTTAAAAAATGGTTGGCCCACGGCAGCAGGAAATTACTCTAATTTAGTGCATGGTGTGGCTAAAGTGATTCATTGGGTACTCATTCTTAGCACACTGCTTATGCCAATATCAGGGCTTATGACTTCAGTACTTGGCGGCCATGGTTTATCTGTATTTGGGCTAGAAGTCTTTGCTCAAAATTTCAGCGTAGAAGATCCTGAAAAAACATTGCCGATAAATTATGAGCTCTCTAAAGTTGGCGGTACGGTGCATCATTATCTAGGGTATGTGTTGATTGGCGCGGTTGTCCTTCACGTGGCCGGCGCGTTAAAGCATCACATAGTGGATAAGGACGGTACGCTAAGACGCATGTTAGGCAAAAGTATTTAGTGATTAACACTCAATATCAAAACTTTTAGCCGTACGTCAGAACCGCAATTTATAGCTATTTAGAAAAACCACAGTCTATGTACTGTGGTTTTTTTAACGTTGTTTTCCTTAAATTAGGCCTGCTTCTTTTAACGCTTTGTCCCAGTAAGGTTCGCCACTGTACTTATCCTTTAAAAAGTCGATAAACACCCGCACTTTGGGCGCTAATAAACGGTTGCTGGGATATACCGCCCATAGTGCGCATTCAGCCGTTAGTGGGTAATCTTTCAATACTTGGACTAGCTGGCCACTTTGAAGATACGGATAGCTACACCAAGTGGCGGTAAGCGTTAACCCATTACCACCAATCGCGGCATCTCGTACCGCTTCACCATTATCCATGCGGATACGCGTGTTTGGCTTTATAGATACAACGCCTTGCGGCGTATTGAACTCCCATGTTTCTAAACCCATAAGGTTCACAGCTGCATGCTTAGGTATGTCTTGAGGAGTCTCAGGCTCGCCATATTTTTTAATATAAGCAGGTGAAGCAACAATAATCCGCTTGTCATCGGCAAGTTTTCTAGCATGTAGATTTGAGTCCTGAAGCACGGCGTCGCGAATCGCTACATCAAATCCACCTTCTATCAGGTCTACAATGCTGTCACTAAAGCGAAAATCGATATTTAACTGCGGATACGCTGCTAAGAATTCTTCCATTGCAGGTACCAAGTGTAGGCGACCAAAAGAAGCTGGCGCGGTTACTCGCAATGTACCTTGTGGCGTTTGCGAGCCAACGCCAACCGCCGCTTGGGCTATTTCAATACTTGATAACACTTCTTCAGCGTGAGGTAGAAAAAGTTTTCCTTCATCGGTTAACGACACTTTACGCGTGGTGCGGTGAATAAGTCGCACACCCAAATTTTCTTCCAATTTATTGATGTGAGCGCTGGCCACGGCCGGTGAAACATTCAATTCACGTCCAGCCACACTGATGTTATTGGTATTGGCGATACGTACAAAAAGCTTAAGGTGATCGATGTTCATAATGGATTATCAATAAAATCTAAAAACTGTATGTGTTTATAACCCAATTATCATATGCCTGGCTAGTGGCTATTATTAGTCTCGAACTTAACGCAACGAGGCTAACTCACATGAAAGCGATGGTTATTAACGAATTTGGTGGCTCTGAAGTATTCACTGCCACTGAAATAGATGCGCCGCAAATTAAAGCGGGCCACGTCATTGTGCGTATTGCGGCAACCAGCGTGAATACAGTAGACACCATGATACGTGAAATGGGTCAAGACCTACCATTTTCTCCTAAACTACCCGGCGGTGTGTTGGGTATGGATTTCGCCGGTACAGTTGAAGCCGTTGGAGAAGACGTAGATAACTTTAGCGTAGGTGATGAAGTTTATGGTTGCGCAGGTGGTCTAGCCGACTTGCAAGGTGCCTTAGCTGAATTAATGTTAGCCGATGTTCGTCTAATTGCACCTAAGCCTAAATCGTTGTCGATGCGTGAAGCAGCCGCCCTACCTTTGGTTGGCATTACTGCGTATGAGGGCTTAGCCCGCGCGCAAACCGCAAAAGGGCAAAACGTATTAGTGCATGGCGGCGCTGGCGGCGTAGGTCATCTTGCTATTCAAATGGCTCGTCACTTTGGTGCGACTGTATTTGCTACTGGCGGCTCAGATGAACAAGCTTCACTGATTGAAAAGCTCGGTGCGACTTACATTGATTTTCGCTCAGAAAAAGTGGCTGATTACGTCGCTAAGCATACCGATGGTGCTGGTTTCGATGTGGTTTACGATTCTGTGGGTGGCGGTAACTTACCCAACTCTTTTGAAGCGGCAAAATTATGCGGCCAGGTGGCGACGACGGTGTCGTTTATTGAAACAGATCTTACCCCTGTGCATTTCAAAGGCTTGAGTTTACATGTTGTGTTCATGCTTATCCCTATGATCCACAACTACAAACGTGAAAATCACGGAGCGATATTACGCGCTATTACAGATATTGTTGATGCAGGCGCGTTAACTCCAGTATTAGATAGCGAGACGTTTACCCTTGAGCAAGCGAGTGATGCACATGCGCGCTTAGCAAGCGGCAAGGCTATGGGCAAAATCGTTATTGATGTAGCCTCTTAAGCACTTGTGACTGGCTTTGACCTAGCTATTCTACGAGAGCTTGTAAGAGTTTATGTATAAGCAATTACATCAGCTCTAATATAAGTTTTTGTATTAACTTTTAAATTTGTACCTTTACTTTCCCTAAGGGCTCTCCTAAGTGCTTTCCCTTTGCGCACTTTTACCCTTGGCGTTGGCAGTTATGCTCGCCAAGGGGTTTTTATTTTTCCTCTCGCCTTTAATTAATCGTCAATATCCTCATGTTTGTACTAATCAAGAGGTCATATTTACTTATGTTCATTTGTTGCGTTGCGCCTTTTTTAGCGCTATTGGTATTTTGTACTCGCAACTGTAAACATCCCCTAAACTATCTTCACTTGCTAATCAGGAAGGAAATCTTATGAAAGTAATGCGTTTGAAAGACAACAGTGAAGGCTTAGCGCCGCTCTACTGCGCAAACGAAACAGAGCCAACCGTCGTCGGCAATGACGAAATTAAAGTAAGGATCCATGCTAGCTCTTTAAATTATCATGATTACAGCGTCGCGACAGGCGCTATTCCCACAGAGGGTGACCGAATTCCTATGTCTGACGGCGCGGGCGTCGTTGTAGAAGTAGGGGAAGACGTTACACAGTTTGTTCCAGGCGACCATGTGGTTTCTACCTTCTTTCCTGACTGGTTAAGCGGCGCACCAACGGTGGGTGATTTTAGTCGCACTCCCGGAGATGGTATTGACGGTTACGCCCAGGAAGTCGTGGTAAAGCCGCAGCAATGGTTTACTAAAGCACCTTCAGGATGGTCTCACGAAGAAGCGGCTACTATCACAACAGCAGGACTAACTGCGTGGCGGGCTTTAGTGGTTGAAGGTGGCTTGAAAGCAGGCGATACGGTTCTGTTGTTGGGCACTGGAGGTGTGTCTATCTATGCGCTTCAAATTGCCAAAGCAATGGGGGCGAAAGTAGCAATAACCTCAAGCTCAGATGATAAATTAGAGAAAGCAAAAGCCTTGGGTGCAGATTTCACAGTTAACTATAAAACGGACGAAAAGTGGGGCAAAACCGTTGCCAAATGGACTGGCGGAAAAGGTGTCGACCACGTGGTTGAAGTTGGTGGGCCAGCCACTTTAGGCCAATCTATTCATGCCTGTAGAGTAGGGGGAAGTATTGTACTTATTGGTGTTTTAACCGGTATTAAGGGTGATATTCCAACGGCTACCCTTATGCGAAAGCAAATTAGGTTAACTGGCATCATTGTGGGGAGTAATAAAAACCAGTGGGACTTTGTCAGTGCCTTAGAATGCATGAACTTTAAACCTGTCATCGATACTACATTTGCCCTTGAAAGACTATCAGATGCCTTTACTTTTGAGGCATCGGGTAAGCACTTCGGTAAAATTTGCGTGAGTCTTTAGTTCGACACATTGAGGCAGTAATGTTGCGCGCTGCGCCTTTATTGAGCAAAATAGACATTGCTTGGGTCAATGAAAAAGGAATGCCATGAGTTTGTCGCACATCATGTCAACACGCGTAGTCAGTGTGCACATGGATGATAGCCTAGAATTGATACAAACCTTGTTTGCTGAAACCGGGTTTCATCATTTAGTCGTCGTGCATCAAAATCAATTGCAGGGCATCATTTCAGACCGTGACGTATTAAAGGCGACTAGCCCTTTTGCTAATACCGTTAATGAGCGTTTTCGTGACAGAGCGACACTGGAGAAAAAGGCGCATCAGATTATGACACGAAGCGTATTAACCCTTCGTGCAAATGATTCAATAGTTAATGCAATTTCTTTGTTCAATGAAAACAAGATTTCTTGTATCCCCATCATTGATGAGAAACGATGTCCTATTGGCATTGTATCTTGGCGAGATGTCATGCGCTTTATGGAAGCAAGGGTGAATGCAAAGAAAGGTTAAAAGCTTAGTTGAGTGAGGTGTTAAAACGACAACGAGCTCAATGATTACAATAATAAAAAAGGTGCGTCTATACGCACCTTTTTTATTTTTAGCTAGTTTGCGCTTTATAAACTAACTGGCTTTTCGATAACTCACCTTAAACAAAATACTGTAAAGCACAGGTACTGCAATTAGCGTGAGAATGGTGGCAAAGGTTAGTCCACCCATAATGGTTACCGCCATGTCTGCGAAGAACGCATCGAATAACAGTGGAGCCATACCTAAAATAGTGGTTAAAGCGGCTAGCGTTACAGGACGCAAACGGCTTAACGTCGCTTCCACTATAGCCTTTTTAATTTCTAGCCCTTCTTCAATCTGTAAGTCTATTTCTTCGATAAGCACGATGGCATTTTTAATTAACATGCCGAATAAACTTAAGAACCCAAGAAGTGACATGAAGCCAAACGGCATGTTTGTCGACAAAAGTCCTGTCACGACACCCACAATCGCCATAGGCACCACTAACCAGATAATAAGCGGCTGTCGAGCGTGACCGAATAGCAATACTGAAATGATAAACATGACTAAGAAACCCACAGGTAAACCCGCACCAAGTGCAGCTTGCGCTTCGCTCGAGCTTTCAAACTCACCACCCCATTCAAGGGCATAACCAGCAGGGATGTCCATCGCTTCAATTTGAGGGCGAATACGGGCAAATGCTTTTGCAGCAGTTTCATTGTCGCCAGGCTCAGCTTCTACCGTAATAGTACGTAATCTATCTTTTCGGTGAATGCGAAGCTCTTCTGTAACAATATCTAAGCCGCTCGACACTTGGGTAAAAGGCACGTACTGACGTTGCTGAGACGACCACACTTGGCTTTCTCTAACTGATTGAATGGCAGTGTCATCAGGCTGTCCCATTTTCGCTACAATACTGTAGGCATAGTCTCCGTCTTGCACACTCCCTAACCGCAATCCGCTACTGGCATATTGTACGGTTTGACTGAAATCTGAGTGCGACACGCCGGCAATACCCGCATTGTAATTATCGTACTGGGTATTAATAGCAACACCTTTTTCACGCCAATTGTGTCGAACATCTTTGATATTACCATCAGCCAACATCATGCCTTTTGCTTCTTCAGCTAAGGTTCTGAGCACTTCGGCATCAGGGCCTGAGAATCGAGCCTCAATTTTAGCACCAGAGCCTGGGCCAAATTGCATACGTTCTTGGTAGAAGTTAGCATCAAGATCGATATTATCGAGCAAGCCGGAAAGCTTTTCTTGAACGGCGGGAATATTTTCTAACTCGTTTACCCTTATCATGAAAAAGCCATAGTTTTCATTGGCACTTTTAGGGGCGTAAGTAAGGGTAAAGCGGTCGGCACCTTGGCCAATAATGGTAGTAACTGCCGTTACATTTTCCTGCGCTAAAATACGTTGTTCTGCTTCTTTAATAATATCTTCGGTAGCACGAATATCACGGTCTTGAGGGCCCCAATAATGCACAAAGAAAAGCGGTGCGTTTGAAGGAGGGAAAAAGCCCTGCTTAACCATACCGAAACTGCCATAGGCTACCACGGTAATGACCAACAGTACGGCAATGGTTACCCAACGCAGTTTTAGTGCCCCAGTAAGCGTTTTAGTGAACCAACGCTGCATCATAGTCGGTTCGTCACCATCCGTTTGCTTCACACCTTTACGGAACACTAACTCGCCGAGCACGGGGACCAAAGTAACAGCAAGTACCCAACTCATCAGTAATGAAACTAAGACTACGGCAAACAAGGAATAGAGGAATTCGCCCGTAGCATCATCAGATAATCCAATACCGGAGAACGCGGCAATACCTATTACCGTTGCCCCCAATAAAGGCCATTGAGTTCGTTTTACGATAAAGCTAGCGGCATCTTTTGCCGATGCGCCTGTTGCCATTCTCAGCATCATTCCCTCGGCGACTACAATGGCATTGTCTACTAACATCCCCATCGCAATAACCATAGCGCCAAGCGATATACGTTGAAGCTGAATATCCATTAGCCACATGATGAGAATAGTGCCTAGCACTGTCACCAGCAGCACCGTGCCCACTACCACACCAGAGCGCCAACCCATAAATAGGCATAACGTAAGGGTAACTACAACTACCGACATCACAAGATTGGCAATAAAACCATCTACCGACTCATCAACTACCGCGGCTTGGTCGTAAATAGGGGTAAGGGTAATACCCACCGGAAGGGTATTAAGTAAATGGTCAACTTTGGCATTTACCCGCGTGCCTACATCTACTATGTTTACGTTAGATAACGCTGAAATCGAAACGGTTAGCGCTTCTTTACCGTTATAACGAATAAGCTGCGATTGTATATCGGCAGGCTCTAACTTAAGCGTGGCCACATCAGAAACACGAATAGAGCGATTGGTACCAGGTATAACTAAAGAAAGGTTAGATATTTCTTTAATTTTATCCGGCGCCCGCTCCACAATTAAACGTACGTTCTTTTCATCTACCAAAACCCTGCCGCCGTTAAAAGGGCGCAAGTTATCTTCAAACAGCGAGGTTAAATCAGGAAAGGAAATCCCTAAACCAGCTAGCTGATAAGGATTCACATAGGCCACTATCTGTTCAGTCTGTACACCACTTACGGTGACTTTTGCCACCCCTTCAGTAGTGAGGAGATCTCTTCGAATTAATCGTGCAAATTCCCGTAACTCGCTGGTGGTAAAGTCGGGCGCACTTAGGGCGTAATAAAGCCCATAAACATCGCCAAAATCGTCGAAAACTACAGGGTCTTGTGCGCCCGTTGGCAAGGATGTCGCTGCGTCTCGCAGACGCTTTCTGAGTTCATCCCAAATTTGAGGTAACTCATTACTGTCATAGTTACTTTTTACTTCAACGGTAATTTCGGATAAAGCTGGTGAAGATATTGAGGTGAGCTCTTTGAGTTGTGGCATTTGCTGAATAGCAATTTCGAGTGGTTCAGTAACCTCCCGTTCCACTTTCTCGGCTCCCGCGCCCGAATAGCTGGTGTAAACTTTCACCTGCTTAATCGTAAATTCTGGGTCTTCTAAACGACCAATATTGGTCATTGCAATAATACCGCCCAGTAGCAGTATTACCACCATGAGCCATACATTTACGGGTTTATCAATTGAATAACGAGCGATATCCATAACTTACTTTTCTCCCTCGTAAGGGAGGACTTTCATGTCGGCTCGCATTTTGGTCGCACCTGCCGCAACCACCTTCTCACCCAGCTTCAATGAACCACTAATTACCGCGAAATCTTCGTGAATATGTTCGACGGTTACGCTGACTTTGCTTACTAACTTACTGCTTTCATTGTAAACCCAAACGCCAAAGCCAGAGGCTTTATCACCCACTAATGACTGCACCGGAACCACTACACCATCGGGAAATGGCGAACCTTGTAAACTTACTTTCACAACGGCTCGTGCACCCGGAGTGAGGGGTAAATCTTCCCGTGGTTCCATAGCAAAAACCACTTCGTAGGTTTGTGAAACTGGGTCGGGCTGAGTGTTATGTTCTACATAATTAACGGGATACCACTGTGTTTCTTCAGTCGTTAATGACGCACTAGCTTGCTTGATACCACGGTTAAGATTCGCAGTGAGTAGTCTTTCAGGAACATTGATATTAAAGTAAATTTTAGAAACATCTTGTAGACGAGCAATAGGAGTTCCTGCAGCTACAAAACTATTGTTTTCAACAAGACGCTGAGAAACCTTGGCATCGAAAGGGGCATATAACTGCGTATAACTTAAATCTTGCTTTGCCGTTTTTAGTTCTATTTCAGCTAATTCATAGGTGGTCTTTGCTGTATCAAGAGTACTTTGCGCTACTAGTTTCTGCGCATACATTTTTTCAATACGATCTAATTCGCGTTTAGATTGTTCTAAGCGAGTGCGTTGTTCATCAACTCGGCGCTCAAAGGGCTGTCGGTCAATGGTGGCTAACAGCTTTCCTTCTTCAATATCGTTACCCGTCGTTAAATCGGTTTGTACCAACCGACCTGACACTTCAAAACTAAGATCTACCGTTTTCACCGCAGAAACCACTGCCGGAAAGGTAAATTCATCAAAGGCAGGAACAGTGCTCACCTCGGCAAGTTTCACATAGCGGGGGGCGATGGTTTTCTCTTGAGTGTCATTCTCTGTTGTACACCCAGCAAGGGTGAGAACAGACAAAGCAGTAAACGCAACAAGGTGACGAATTCGCGAAATGGGCATAAGAATTTTTCGATCCGTATTTGTGGTGAACACAGTATAGACGACTATATTCACTATAATTAAAGTAAACTGTGCGGTGCATTTTAAAGATCATCCATTGAAAAGTAAACTGCGCAGTGTAAAATGGTCGCATAATATTTTTAGACAGCAAAAACTATGACTAGTACTACACGTACCCGAAGCGATGTTAAGCGAGATGCCATTATTCAAGCGGCAAAGCAGGCATTTCAAGAGTTTGGCGTAAACGGAACCAGTATGGATAAACTGGCTGAGCTAGCGAACGTGTCTAAAAGAACAGTTTACAACCATTTCTCAGCGAAAGAAGAGTTGGTGATGCATCTCATTAAAGAGCAGTGGCAATCTGCCCTTGTTGATATAGGTGCACCCTATAACGCAGAAATATTAATCGCCGACCAACTCACAGACCTTATTATGGCCGACATAAACTTTATGAGCGATGATGAACACCTAGAGTTGGCCCGCGTTGCTATTGGTCACTTTTTTTATGAGCCCAACCGTTTAAAAGATGAAGTTGCTCAACTTCAAGCACAAGAAAAAGCCATATATCGGTGGTTAAAAGCCGCTAAAAAAGATAACCGTATGGATTTTGATGACATTGACCAAGTGGTTGAAGAGTTGGATAGCCTTGTAAAAGGGCAATGTTTTTGGCCTCAATTGTTTAAGCTAGAAGACCCTTTAACTGATGCCCGAAAGTTAGATATTGCTAAAAGTACGGCCGCACTTATTTTGTGTCGGTACGAGGTTAGCTCGCAACAACCTGCATAACTTTTCCCATCATTTAGAAATTACGTGAGTTGCTTTAATAGCGTGTCATTGAACCAATGTGTTAATAGTATAGTTTTTAAATTGCTCCCATAAAGTTTGTGCAACCGGGCCCAAATACTGTTTTTTATTTTTGATAATGTAATAATCGAAAGTTATTGAATTGTCGGTATCGCTTAGTTGTAATTGTACCAACTTGCCATTTTCTATACTTCTCTGAATGTGGTGTCCGGGTAATTTCCCCCAGCCCATGCCGCTTTCAATAAGCATCTTTTTTGTCGCGAAGTCATTAACGTACCAACATCGTTGCCCATCTTGTACACCCCAACTTTTATTCAGTGAACCTTTCCCTGAATCTTGCACCACGATTTGATACTCGTTAATTAACTCAGTACTTGTATGCAACCTAGGATGTCTTGCAATGAGTTGCGGTGATGCCACATTAACGAGTCGGCCTGAACTTAACATGTGCCTATCTATTTGATTGTTTTGTTGGAGATCTGGCGTTAACGGAGATAAACAAAAGGTGGCATTTTGCTGAAGTAGAGCTTCAAGTGCACCAGTTAAATATTCCTGTTTAAGGATCAATTGTGTATTAGGGAATTGCTTTTGTACATTGGCGAGTATCGGAACAATACCTTTTAAATTGTAAGTTGCCTCGGTTGCTAACGTTATACTGGTTTCGTTACCCGAAGCAATATTGTGAGCGATATTACGCAATGAGTTGGCTTCATCTAAAACCCGCAAAGTTTGTTGATATAGCACTTTCCCTTCGTCTGTTAAGGTTAACCGATAGGCTGACCGATTAAACAAAGTAATGCCCAACGTGGTTTCTAATTGCTTAATACTCTGACTAATTGCAGGTTGGGTTTTATGTAGTCTAACACTGGCTTTGCTGAGCGAGCCTAGTTCAGCTACAGATTGAAACATAGTTAATTGTTCAAGTTTCATGCTGGGTCCAAAACATAAACTTTAAGTTTATTAGTTATTAAAATACATTCAATATTATTTATTAATTTATTTGCTTAAGCTTTATGCAAGTTAATAGTAATTAGCTATGAATTTTAATGGAGAAGGTCTTGAGCAAAGCAAAGAAAGTAGGAATGTGGGTGAGCTTAGGCTTAGCAAGTGCGGCGTTTGCGTCTGCTGGTTTAGCAAAATTAGCCGGTGTAGAACAGATGCACATGTCGTTCGCAGCAATGGGGTTGCCGTTGTGGTTCGGCTATTTTATTGGGGCATGTGAAGTTGCCGGTGCCGTGGGGATATGGTTACGCCGAACCAGCATTTATGCGTGTGTCGGTTTGTTTATTATTATGCTTGGCGCTATTTATTTTCATGTTGTTTATGATGCTGTCGCCAATGTAATACCGGCTTT
Organism: Alteromonas sp. CI.11.F.A3; assembly: GCF_032925565.1. Taxonomy (NCBI): domain Bacteria; kingdom Pseudomonadati; phylum Pseudomonadota; class Gammaproteobacteria; order Alteromonadales; family Alteromonadaceae; genus Alteromonas; species Alteromonas sp. CI.11.F.A3. The sequence continues at coordinate 3,240,658 of NZ_CP136708.1, read as the reverse complement.
AATATTAGCGATACTGGTGAGTTATATTTTTGTGGTTCGCAATGGCGAATCTCATTCCAGCAAAAGCTAGACCTGCAGCGAATCGCTTAACACCTGTGGCCTATATTCCTTATGGTAGCGGTCCTATGCCACTATTGGGAGAGCCTAGGCATAGTGAGCTGATACGGTTTTTGCAAGAATAAACACTCTTTAAAAAGCGCGGTTGATAGTAATCAACCGCGCAGTCCACGTACTGCAAAATGAGCGGCGGTACTATTTATTTTCCATTCCAATCTCAGTATTAACATCCATATTTAACACCTGATTTTGTCTGAAAATCCGACTTTTTATCCAAGAAAACGGAATGGTTAAATCGAGTAGTATTAAATATAAACACGGCACTAATATCAGCGTTACCAGCGTAGCGTAAAGTACGGCAAAACCAAGAGCGGCCGCCATGGGCACCACGAACGCAGCTTGTAGGCTACTTTCAAACATAATAGGCAATACACCGGCGAAGGTAGTAATAGAAGTCAGTGTGATAGCCCTAAAGCGAGCACTTCCTGCTTCTGTTACTGCTTCTTTTACACTATAACCTTGTGCCCGGCGTTGATTGACAAAATCCGTCATAACGAGGGAATCATTTATTACTACACCTGCGGCGGCTATCAGGCCAAAAGTAGACATCATGCTTAAATCTAAACCGAGCCAGAAGTGACCCCATATAGCCCCAGTAAAGCTAAACGGAATAACCGACATGATGATAAGCGGTTGCCCATAACTTTTAAGCGGCACAGCCAAAAGGATATAAACCATAATCATTGCCGCTAAGAAAAACAATAATTGCTCACTTTGCTGCGCTTGTTGTTCTTCAATATCGCCGCCCAACTCAGTCATTACCGATGGGAACTCTTCTTGAAGTTGTGGAAGTAGTTTTTCGCGAATTTCTTCGACTACTTCGTTCGGCTCTACCGCTTCTTCGTCAATATTTCCCCACACATACACGCTGCGATAACCACCTTCACGGCGAATGTAACTAATTCCAGGTTTTTCTTCCAACAATACTACGTCGCCAAGTAAGACATCACGTCCTTGAGGTGTTTTAATAACGGTATATTTTAAATCAGCAAACCGCTCTCGGGTAAGTTCAGGGTATCGCACCATTACCTTCACTTCTTCGCCATTACGAATAACCCGTTGGGCTTCGCCGCCATAGAAGCTAGCCCCAACTTGAGAGGCGATGTCAGATAACGTTAAACCTAAATCATAGGCTACGGGCAGCATAACCAGTTGCACTTCTTTACTGGCAGGATCTATGGTTGAACTAACATCGAATAGGCCATCTTGCTGTTGCAGCATTTCAATAAACTTCAATCCTGCCGCGTTCAATGTATTGATATCTGAGCCAAATAAAAGATAGCCAAACTCGCCATCTTCGCCACCCCCATTAACATCATCAATCACAGTAAATGACTTCATGCCGGGAATTTCAGGTATGGCTTCACGCCAGCGCCTTGCTAATTCAAAAGTATCAATAGGGCGCTTATCTTCGTGCACTAAAGGCGTCAGAATTTGCCCTTGGGTGCGTTCATTGTTAAAGGCAAGCCTGTCTCGAATCATACCGGTGCCAAACTCATCAATAACCTGCGCTTCAACATCTAAGATGGTTTTTTCTATGGTCTTTAACGCGCTAATGGTAGTTGCATCCGACACGTTTTCATTCATTTCGATGCGAACGCTAGGGAAGTCATGCGGTACTTTCGGGTTAGGCACCATACGAACGTAGTTCGCGTTGATTAGCCCAATGCTGATCATCAAAATACCAAAGAAGAGAAAAAACACCGCCCAACGCCATTTTAGCGCACGCTCAACCGTCCGCTTATAAGGCCCGTTTACAAAGCCGTAGAATCGCGTGTTAAATTTATCCCGCCAGCTACCTTTCTTGATAGGTGTAAAATGGGTATGGGCAATATGCGCAGGCAATATCAACTTTGACTCAACTAAGCTGAAGGCTAAACAGAATATAACCACAATAGCGATATTGTAGAAGAAGGCTCCTTCAGGGCCGCTACTTAGCGTAAACGGGGCGAATACCGCAATGGTTGTCAAAACACCGAATGTGGCTGGCGTTGCAACACGCTTTGCACCACGTACTACGTTATCGATACCTCCACCTTTGCTTTCTATTTCGGTATAGGCACTTTCCCCTATAACAATGGCATCATCGACTACAATACCCAGCACCATTATGAAGGCAAATAGCGAAAGAATATTAATGCTAATACCAAAAATAGGCATCAGCATTACTGCGCCTAAAAAGCACACGGGTAAGCCTACCATTACCCATAATGCTAGCTTAAAGCGAAGAAAGAGGGTAAGCATCAAGGCGACAAGAATTGAGCCTTGAAACAGGTTTTTTAGCATCATGTCTAAGCGAGCATTTAAGTAGTAAGTCATATCGACCAGTATTTCTAAGCTCACCCCATCTGGGAGAGTTTTATTCCGTTGCTCAATATAGGCTTTTACGGTGTTCGCAACAGGAATAGTATTTTGAGATTTAGTTGCACTTACCGACATATAAATGGCATTTTTACCATTATATTTGAAGTAGCGTTCCCCTTCGGTAAAGCCATCTTTAATTGTCGCTATGTCACCTAAGGTAACTTTTGCACCCGCTGTGCCTATCTTCACGGGAATTTGAGCAAATTCGGTGCCGCTGTAATACTGGTTTTCTACTCGAACAGAAATGATTCCGGCGTTAGTACGTAGTTGCCCAGCCGATATATTCGTTGAATAGTTACTTATTGCCTGGCTAACATCGGCAATACTAAGACTGTATTTGCGCAGCATTTCCGGCTTTATTTCTATCGCTATTTCATCGTCAGGTGTCGATATTTCTACCAAGGAAACATTACCTAGTTGAAGTAACTCATCTTCAATATCTTTGGCAATAACTTTAAGTTCAGGAAGGGGCAAGTCGCCCACTAAAGGCATTTCAATAACGTCTTGTTGGAACTCAATTTGAGAGATATTTACCGGTTCCATACCGGCAGGGAAGGTGGCGATACCGTCAACTCTTAGTTTTACTTTATCAAGAACATCAGTGAGTTCTTCATCGGTATCAATTTCTAATGTCACTGTTCCTGAATCTCGAAAAGCACGGGCTACCGTTTTTTTAATTTCGGTTACGTCCTTTAACGATTCTTCTACTTTAATAAGGATACTTTCTTCTATTTCTTGGGGAGAAGCACCAGGATATTGTGCAGACACCGTAATGTAGTTAATTTCGATGTTAGGGAACATTTGGCGCTGAATGGTAAAGTAACTGGCCAACCCCATTAAAATGATAAATATCATTAAAAGGTTAGCGGCGACTGCATTATTGGCAAACCACGCGATAATGCCGGTTTCAGAATTCGTTTTATTCATTGGCGGCGCTCCTATTCAGCGGTGTCGCTGTTTGCCACAATATCAGCGCTATTATCGATAATTTTTACTTCCATGCCATTTTGCGGATATTCAGGTAATGACATCACCACTTTGTTAGGGTTGAAATTACCTTGAATAAGAAAGTCGCTGCCATCTTCACGAATAACCTCAATTTTTTGCGAGACCAACTTGCTTTCGTCATCAATTGTCCAAAGCGTACGGTTGGTCACTAATTCCTGAGGAATACGGTATACATCCTCTAGCCTTTTACCCTCAAAGCTAATCGTGGCGTATGTACCGAATTTAACAATAGGGTTGTTTTGATTTAAGGCGTAGGGGTCTTCAATTCTGGCGACAAAATGCGTCATGCGGGTGGCACTATCGATAATACCAGTGTCGCGGTGGATAGTGGCCGTAATTTGTGTTTTGCTTAAATCATCTAGGGTAAGTATCGCTTTGGCGCCCAAGGTGTTTTCATCTAAGAATATACGGTCGAAGCCTGCGATAGGGAAAGTGATTTCAGCCTGCTCAATATTATAGATAACCGCTGCGGTCATCCCTTGGGTAACATAATCACCAGTACTAATATCTCTAGAAATAATTAGGGCATCATAAGGGGCTGTCACTTCGCAATTATCTAAGTCACGCTTGGCAATCTTTAGTTGGGCTTCTGCAGATTTAACGGATGCCTGAGCGCTCATGACTTGTGGTTTTCTAAGATACAAGTCAGTGACTCTGGCATCAGGCATAGATTTGGCTTCTTGTGCCGCTACATCTGCTTGTGCTTGTTCTTGTATTAATTGAGCTTGAGCACTGGAAAGGTTAGCTTGCGCAAGTAATAACGCTGCCTCGTAGGCATCTTTTTCTACCGAGAACAATAACTCACCTCGACGAACTAAACCGCCACTTACAAAGTTGGGATTCCAAGACTCCACTTCGCCAGAAACCTGAGCGGCTAGGTTAGTACTTTCGAGCGGCTGCACTTCGCCGTAAGAAGATAATGTAATAACAGAGCTTTCGACATCTATCTGCTCGATAGTGACGGTGGGACGAGTGTCTACCGCTTCTGTTATGGCTGAATCTGAAGCCGATGCTTCAATGCCTTTCATTATAAAATAACTTACTACCAAGATGGCAACGGGAAGTATGAATTTCATCCATTTCATAATTGGGTCTTTTTTGAAAAAATTAGCGGAGTGTAGTTTAACGCCAAATTGTGTCTGAGTTATTCATCAATTGTAACGAAACGTGAGTCAATAAATGTAAAGACTCAGTGTGAGGAATACCTCTACTTGAAAAGGATTTGGAAGGGGATCAACGTAAGTTGATGGTGCGCTAGCAGCTAGTTTTGCGTTTAAGCTCTGATGCGCTACACACTCTATTTCTGCCGTCATTTTTTGCTTGGTATAACGCCTGATCGGCTAAGTTTAACGCAGTAGTGAGGGTCATTGACGATGTAATTTCGCATACACCAAAACTTGATGTGACTCGATGAGACTTGCCATCAACCAGCATCGCTTTTGCACTTAGATTTTCTCTTATTTGCTCGATAACCGTTTTAGCATCCTGCTCATCAGTTTCTGGGAAAATAAACAAAAACTCTTCGCCGCCCCATCGTGAGAGTCCATCCTGTACTCGTAATCGACGGCGAAAGGCATCTGCTACCTGTTTTAATACCTCATCACCGGCGTCATGCCCAAAGGTGTCATTGATAGACTTGAATCTATCAATATCAGCGAGCGCAATAGAAAACGGCTTTTTATTTCGCTGTAACCTGCTGAGTTCTTGCTCAAGCTGCTGCTGACCACCTCGGCGGTTTAGCAATGTTGTAAGGGGGTCATATCTGGCTTGACGCTCGAACTGTTCGCTTAAATACAGTGCGGTATTGTAACTTCGCTGCCGGCTATATTCATAAAATGCCGAGAGGAAAGAAACGGTGATGAAAGAGTAGAGTAGGCGAGTTTTAAACTCGTAAGAGTACTCGGAAACTAACAGGGCATTATCAGGAGCGAATAGAATAATAATTATTGCGGTAGTAAAGCCGCTTAACGCCACAATCCCCCGACGAAAGCCCGCGAAAAACATAGTGACAGAGGGAACGGTAAATATCCAAAGCGGTCCTGTACTCTCATTACCGCCAGTAACGACCAGTATTAACATCAGTGACATTAAGCAGGCAAGTAAGACCAACGCCGAAATAAAGCTGCCTCGCTTTGCCCCTATCGTCGATTGTAATTTATGAGATATTGCAAATAGGATAGAGGCTGAAAACAAAACACACGCTAAAAAAGCATCTTGTGCGAAAAGCGCTCTAAAGCCAAGAATAAAGGTAGCAGCCATACCCACAGCCGAAAACATATTAACGACTCTGATTCGACGGTTTAGGTCGTCAGATAACTCGCTATCGGTTCCAAGTTCTACAAACTTTTTAAGGGCATTAAGCATAAATAAAAATGTTTATCTTTTAGTTACTTCGTTAGCTATATCGTCGGCCAACACATAAATGGCTTCTCGCATCACTTCAATGCTGGCGGGAAATCCATCAACAGCAAGCGGGAGTATGTACTCAAAATCCTTTGCTGATTGCGAATCATCAATATGTTTTATAACGTATTGCCCACTCAGAATAATATCGCCTTGCCATGTAGCGATAAAGTCATCTATCTGAAGGGTTAAATAGTCATTGATATCTTTAGCATTCACATTATGGGTAACTAACATTACACCCTGGGTACGTAGCGCTGCTTTTAATGACTTGGTAATACCCTCATCGAGGGGCTCGGCCCAAAGATGCTCTGTCGCGATATGTAAATTGGTAGAGCTGGTTTGATAAACAAGGCCTCTTTGCTTTAAATAATCGGGTAAGACAATCTTGTTAATTAATAAAGGGTGAGGGCTGGAAGCATGCTGGGTTGCAGAGGGCGAAGTAGTGGAATGAAGCAAGTAATATTGCAACGCACTGCCAGATGATGCACAGCCTATTAGCGAAGCGCCAACGAGTAAAGCAAGTATTAACCTTGTTCTATTCACAATGCTAATGAGCGCGTTCCTGTCATTAATAAAATTGTTCATTATTATCCTATAGTACTTAAATACTACTTTGCTATTTACGAGCTTAACCATTAACTTTCTCAGAAGCTTTCACACGTGAGTATTTGCTTGTTTAGGTAATCCACAATACTCAATCGAGCTTTAGTGCTTCGATAGCGAAGTTTCTATTACTATTCTAATTCGCTAATTTTTTGCTTTTGGTTCAATACCAGAGCTATTGCTATCAGTAAAAATTAAACTATTCGGTGACTGATTTAGCTTCAATAATAAAGGCTGAAGATTACGCATGGTATCTTGCATCGTATCTACCGTTTCTTTGATTTCAGATTGGCTCAAACCACCTTCACTGTAATTCTTTAACAAGCTGTCCAAGCTAACCAATACTTGATTTAAATTAGTATTGAGCAGCTCGGTATCGACATTTTCAATAAGCAAATCAAAGTCATCACTTGCTGTTTCAACAGATTGGGCAGCCAGCTTCATGTCTTCTACAGCCAATAGCACATTCGATACCATGTCACCCAACGGCAATTGATTTATCTTGTCTAAAATAGCATCTGCTTTTTGCGTAATCTGCGTAAACTCGTTAGACACGGTTGGAATAACTTCGTAACCATTCAGCACCGCTATCTCGTCACTGTCATCGGGTTTTGAGACATGTTGTAAGTCTACAAAAAGGCCGCCAGTGAGTACATTACCCATTCGAAGGGTGGCCCTTAAGTCTTTACGAAGCCAATTACGCATGGTTTGCTTGATGGCATTTAGGCCTTCTTCGGTGTCAGGTTGTCTCACCTTTCCAGGGTAGATATTAATGATGACGGGAATAGGATAATCACGTTCAAGTATGTTGCCTTCCACGGCAGGAAACGAGTTAATAGCCGTTACATTACCGATTTCAATGCCTCGGTATTCGACGGGAGCGCCGACGGTAAGCCCGCGAACACTTTCATCAACCAAAAGCACGTATTCAGCGGCAAGTTTGTAGCGGGCATTTGAGGCAGTAGCTATATCGCCGTAAATTGTGAAAAAGGCATTTTCAACAACACGTTCACCGATTTGAACCCCTTCAGGAACACCAAAGGTAATACCGTTGGCTAACAGAGTTTCTAAACTGCCTGTTTCCATTTTGACGCCGCTGGATTCAAGCTTAAGCTTTACCCCGCTCACATCCCAAAAACGCGTATTTTCGGTAATAAGCTTATGGTAAGGGGCTTCAATAAATGCATCGTAGTAGACCACACGCTCTTCAATATTAAACACCGCATCTTCAAACTCACCCACTTTGAAACCTTTATAAATGATGGGATCACCCGGTTTATAAGCAAATTCATCATCGCTTTGCAAAATCACATGTAACCCTGGGGTGCCGGCTGGTGTTACCGGAGGGCGTTCAAGGGCGATAAAATTAAGTTGTTCTTTACCGCTGTCATTCGCAGCCATGGCGATATAACTTCCAGAGAGTAAGGTGTTTAGGCCTGATACTTCTGAAAAACTAATCCGCGGGGCAACTACCCAAAAGTCACTTTTATCAGTAAGAAGGTGAGAGGCATTAGCATCGATACGAGCCGTAACTAGTACACCATCTAAGTCGGGCTTTAGCGTGATTTTTTTCACTTGCCCTACATCTAAATCCCGTACTTTGATGGGGGTTTTGTTAACTTCAATGCCAGTGGCAGATTGTAACTCTATGGTGATCAGAGGCCCCTGATTTTTCCATTGCTGATAAACCATCCAGCCACCAACCACTACCACTAATATGGGAATAATCCATATGCGAGAGATTGATTTTGTAGACGTGATTTTTGCCTCTTCTGTCATGGTAGTTGTTTCCAGTGCTGCCAAATAAGCCGTGAATCAAATGTCATAGCGGCTATCATCGTAGTGAAGACCACCGCACAAAACGCAAGCGCTGCGGGGCCAGGAAAAATAGAAAGTGTATTGCCCATCTGAATTAGTGCAACTAATACCGCGACCACAAAAACGTCAATCATTGACCAGCGGCCAATAGCTTCGGTTATGCGGTAATAGCGAATGCGTAATTGTGTAGAGCCCGTTCGGCCAAGTTGAACACTTAAATTCAACCAACAAAGAATGATAATTTTGGCGACTGGCACTACTACGCTTGCCACTAAAATAATAATGGCGATGGGGTATGAGCCCCCCTCCCAAAGCGTAATTACGCCACCAATAATGGTATTTGGGGTTTCTTGGCCGAAAAATTCTGTTCGCATGATGGGTAATACATTGGCGGGTATATATAAAATGGATGACGTAAGCAGCAGTGCCCAAGTGCGTTGTATACTGCCACTGGCTTGTTTTTCTTCTAAAGGTTTTGGCGGTGGTAACTCGCCTTCGTGTAGCCACAATGCAAACCCTGTACTGTCGAAGTTAGACATTGATAGAGCCATAAATGCGGTGAAGCCAATAAACGCATAAAAAGACATACCAATAGCGACATCGGCTAGTTCGGTGACTTTTATCAAGCTAACTAATGTTCCCACTAAGAATATTTCCGCCATACTCCACGGTAGCAGGGCTCTCACCCAATAAAACATCCGCTTAATAAATGGCGTTCTCGCATTGTTTAAATGTGCTAACCCAAGGGTAATAAAACCTAAAAGCACCATGCCGGGTAAAATTAGTGTCGCTAGGCCGGTAATAATGGCCAAGGATAAATAGTCGTTTTCCATTAACACGGAAAGACCACCGGGAAGATCGATACTATGCTTCTGACCACTTGATTTAAAAGTCAAAAAGTTAAAAGGTAGGGATAGGGCTAGAAAAACAAACGCGCTTATTGAAAATGCCAAAAGCCGCTCGCTCGCATTTCTCTTGAATGTGAGCAAGGTATGATGGCATCGAGGACATATTGCTCGTTCCCGATGATTTAACTCTGGCAAAACAACGCGATGATGGCATTGTTCGCAAACGAGGGTTAACCTAGTACCTTCAGTCATAGGGGTAAAAAAACAAACGCCTTATTCTAAATGGAAACATTGAACTGTAGAACCGAGCTTTAGCGCCGGATTGTAAACCCAAACTATAAAAACGACGGTTAAACCGTTGAAATGTAATTGTTAACAGAATAGCGTATTCCACGGTTAGCGGGAAGCTTCGCTGATAATTACAACTAAAAATAATCACAATATAAGACATTACATGAGCATAATAATTCAAATCCAGCGCCGCCTAGGGGTGTTCAAGCGCATAATGAGGCGAGGCTTGTTAGCACGAGTTCCAAGGGTAGCGACGTTTTGGAAAAGCCTGAATTTGGCGCAGCGTTGTTATACTGCTGCAACCTTGGTATTTTTTAGTGCACTGTTCTTTGATGTTCAGGGTGTCTTCTTTAATGTCGTAATCGGTGTATTGGTGTCGATCGCCATTCTTTATGAATTCTGGCCAAGGTTCATGTTGGTATGGAATAGCTTGCCGGGCAAAGCCTTAATTCTTTTCATTTACGCCATAATTGCTAATTTTGCGTTGGCCTCGGCAAGTGGATTAGTTAATAGTGTTTCGGGGGTAAGCGCCGCATCACTACCGTACAGTCATAATTTTGCCATTATCCTCATGTTTCCTAGTTGGTTTTTCTTTACCACGCTATTAGCGCTAGTGTTTGCTCAATTGCTTATGCCGCTGTATTTACTCGTATTACTTTTGCTGAAGCCTTTTGGTGTTCATGGCTTATGGCATGCGCCAGACTACCGGTTTGTGTTCACCACTGCTTTAGTTCGCTATGTATGGATGATAGTGGTGTTGATAATAATAGATGAGATGTCGATGGTGTCTGGGCCGATAAGCCTTTTCTCAGACACGCCCTCTGAGGTCGTGTCAACAAACTTAGAAGTAGGAGATAGAGGTGTAAATGTTGCCCAACTCGATAACGCAACAGCATTACCAGAAACTGCCTCGCCAGCTACAACGGAAGAAGAAAAAGAGACTAGCTTTGACCTTGCTGCCCAAGGTGCGAAGTTTAAACTTATGCAAAAGCAATTGCTGGCTGAGTTTATCTTTAAATATGAAAGTGATGAGTTTTCTCGTTGCGCTATTCCAGAAGGTACACGGATTGTGGAATTAAACGACTATGAAATTTTAACTATCAGGCCTTTGGAAAATGATGAGGTTGGCTATACCTATACGGTAATACCGTGTCGTTCAGCGGCCATTGGTAATAGCGTTACGCCTTAGACAGTCCTTAGCTATATCTTATTAGATAGGCTTTAATAGGCAAGCATGGAACGATTAAAAGCAAGTCACGTTGAATACAAATAATAAAAAAGCCAGCACAAGGTGCTGGCTTTATATACACAAAATTAACCGCAATTTAGAAGCTAGCGTTACCTGGTGTACGTGGGAATGGAATAACATCACGCACGTTTTGCATACCAGTAACATAAGCGACTAGGCGCTCGAAACCGAGTCCGAAACCAGAGTGTGGCACGGTGCCATAACGGCGAAGGTCGCGATACCAAGCGTAGTCTTCTTTCGACAATTCCATTTCTTCCAAACGGGCGTCGAAAACATCAAGGCGTTCTTCACGCTGTGAACCACCAATAATCTCACCAATACCTGGTGCAAGTACGTCCATAGCGGCAACGGTTTTGCCATCGTCGTTAATACGCATATAGAATGCTTTAATATCCTTAGGATAGTTTTGCATAATAATAGGCGCGCCAACGTGTTCTTCGGCTAAATAGCGCTCGTGCTCTGAAGATAAATCAATTCCCCATTCAACAGGGAATTCAAATGTTTTGCCGCAGTTCTGTAGAATATCGATAGCGTCTGTGTAATCCATGCGAACAAAATCAGAACTCACTAACTTTTCTAAGCGTTCAACGGCATCTTTCTTGATGCGTTGAGCAAAGAAGTTCATGTCATCTGGCAGTTCTTCAAGCACGGCTTTACACACATATTTCAACATGTCTTCCGCTAACTGAGCTATATCACTCAAATCAGCAAAGGCAACTTCCGGCTCAATCATCCAGAACTCAGCCAAATGGCGAGAGGTGTTTGAGTTTTCAGCGCGGAAAGTAGGTCCAAAGGTATAAACCTTAGACATGGCTGTGCAATAGGTTTCAACGTTCAACTGACCTGATACAGTAAGGTAGGTTTCTTTACCGAAGAAATCTTCTGAGTAATCAACGTTACCTTTGTCGTCTAATGGCAGGTTCATCATATCTAATGTAGATACGCGGAACATTTCACCAGCGCCTTCTGTGTCACTTGCCGTTAAAATTGGAGTAGATACCCAAAAATGGCCGCGCTCATGGAAGAAGCGATGTATAGCTTGTGATAAGCAGTTACGCACACGCGTTACCGCACCAATTACATTAGTGCGAGGGCGCAGGTGAGCGTATTCTCTTAAGTACTCGATACTGTGACGCTTCGCTGACATTGGGTAAGTATCTGGGTTTTCTACCCAACCTAATACCTCAACCTCAGTGGCTTCAATTTCTACTGATTGGCCTTGGCCCTGAGAGGCTTTTACCACACCAGTCACTGATAGTGAGCAACTTGCTGTTAAACGCTGTACGTCAGCGTAATTTGACAGAGAACTCAGTGCCACCACTTGAATAGGGTCAAAGCAACTACCATCGTGTAGTGCTATAAAAGATAACCCAGCCTTAGAGTCGCGGCGTGTTCTTACCCAACCTTTAACGGTTACCGATTCGCCAACTGCGTACTTACCTTTAAGTACGTCGACAACGGGCGCATGCGTCATGTTAATTTCTCCGTCTCACTGATTTATGCTGTTTTGTGTCATTGTCCACAAGCAACAACAATGTGCATTTGCACTAATAATGGTTTTTACGTCAATCTTTTGGATTTTCTGCCGATAATTCAGCATGTTTTAGAATTTTCATCCTGAAAAAGCGAGATAGCACTTAGTCATTTCAAAAACGCGAGAATGGCGTTTACGAGAAGACTAAAAATAAATACCGCTAATAACGCATAATCCAATAGCACGCTAGTATACTCAACCTAAAGCGGGATGCCAGAGAACAGAGTGACAAATGGGAAATAAATATAATCCGTACGGTGTTGAAGAGCGACGTTCAAGACCTAGAACCGAAACGAATTTCTTTCGCGTGATGCTGGCCCTCAATGTAATAGGGTGGTTAGCACTAGTAGTCACCTTGGTTCTATTTCACTTTGCTCGCCCCGATTTTATCAGCGGTGTTCAAGAATATTGGGGCATTGAAGGCGACACAGGATGGTCGGCTGAATATGTAAAAGCCATGCAAATCATGCTGCAAGTATGTTTGTTGGTAAGTTTGGTAAGTATTGTAATGCGCGCCCGCCGCAGCAGGCGGCAGGGTGATCAGTTTGGTTTTAATTTATTCGTATTGGCCAGCATAGCTGTTATTAGCCTTATTACGCTGGCCACTACCATGGGAGTCGCTACATAAAGGCGATGCTAATGAGCCAATAGGTGTAAATGGCATAAGCTGCCACAAATGCTCCGCCTTCTACTCGGTTTAAGCGCCCTTGGCGTTTGTAGCCTATGCAAAATATAAACAGTGCTACGGTTGCTGCCAACATCACGACCACATCGCGATATAAGAAGTCAGCACTTACGGTCATAGGCTGAATAGTACCTGCAATACCCACCACGGCTAATGTGTTAAACATGTTAGAGCCAATAACATTACCTAATGCTAAATCGTGTTCACCTTTTTTCACTGCAATAAGCGATGAAGCAAGCTCAGGTAACGAGGTTCCAATCGCAATAACGGTTAAGCCAATGATGGTATCGCTAACGCCAAAGTAGGTAGCCACTTCAACAGCGCCCCACACCAACATGCGAGAACTGGCTACTAGCAGTAATAGACCCGTAAGAAGCCATATTATATGGGTTTTGATTGTACCTTCAGATGCGTTTATTTCCTCGCTGTATTCATCGGCAAGTTTGTCTTTACTGCCTTGCATACCATGCCAAATACTCCACGAAATGAGCAGTACAAAAAGGCCAAGTAATGAAAAAGCATCATCCTTTGAAACCGATTGGTCTAGCACCTGCCATGAGGCGAAAAAGGTAATGCCCAGCAATACAGGAATTTCCTTTTTAATAATGTTCGATTTAACCGCTATAGGGCTGATAAGCGCGGTTAATCCTAAAATAAGCAGTATGTTAGCGATGTTCGAGCCGTAGGCATTACCTAGCGCAATACCTGAATTCCCCTGAATGGCTGCAAAGATTGAGACAATGATTTCAGGTGCTGATGTTCCAAAACCAATAATGAGCATGCCAATTAGAAGGGGAGACACCCCAAAATGATTAGCGACAGATGCTGCGCCGCCTACAAATTTCCCTGCGCTCCATAGCAAAACCGGTAGCCCCACAAGAATGGCTAAACTGGCTAATAACATACAATCTCCTACTTGTTTTTCTGAAATCTGTTCGCAGTTTTTTTATAAAAAAGCTAAGTGAAAACGACAATTATCTTCGGCTATCGCCTTATTTTAGCTGAGCTTGAATCATCGCCTAGCGCTTTTTAACGAACAACTGCGCTACGCCATCAATAATCCAATGTGATAGATAAGTTTTCGTTGTCTTAACGATGAAAAAAAGCCGTGCTCAATTCACTTTGCAATTTTCACTTTAGGCGTAAACTCAGCGCCATTCTTACTTGAGTGGTGGTGAGTATTATTCCTCATGCTGCACTACTCGAATTGTAACTTACTTAATATTATTTAGAAGCGAATTACATGCACAATACGTTGATTGTGGCTGACGATGTTACGCCATTTAGCGAAACAGCGTTAACGGTACTTACCTTTCAAGATTACTTGGCGGAATTTCCGAAACTTAATGAACCAAAAATACGGGTAATAAACCTGTGTGACACCACCCGTTATTTAAGCCAAGGGTATTACTGTTCATTGTTAGCACAGGCGCGCAATCACTTGGTATTGCCCGGCGTAAATACCATTAACGACCTTCGACTAGCAGAAGCACGCAGTGTGGATAGACTGCCTTTTGCGTTGTCATTACCCGTTGATAATATTGACATTCCTGCTGCGCCTTTATTGGTACTTTTTGGTGAAGTTAAAGATCAGCGGTTTAAGCGTGTAGCGCGTCAAGCGTTTGAAAAGTATCCATGTCCGATTTTGCTACTTACCATGTCAGTGTCTGATTTACGTGCGGACATACAAGAAAACAAAAAGGACAGTAAAAAGGTAAGTGGCAAACACAACGTGGTTGGCTTTGCTGACATTGCGGCTAAGCCCTTTACTGCGCTAGATAGCAAACAACAGCAGTTGTGTATTGCACAATTAGAAAGCTACACCACGAAACAATGGCGTGCGACTAAAGCAAGTAAGCGCACTCGTTGGGATATGGCTATTTTGGTTAACCCTGATGAATCGACGCCACCTAGCGACGAAAAAGCGATTCGCCACTTTGTAAAAGCCGCTGAAAAGATGGGGTTTAGAGCGGATGTGGTTTCACGTTTGTCGCCTGAAGATTTGGGGCACTATGATGCATTATTTATTCGTGAAACTACGGCAATAGACCACCACACCTACCGTTTAGCCAGAGCGGCTGAACGAGAAGGGGTGATAGTGATGGATGATACTCAGTCTATATTGCGCTGTTGCAACAAAGTGTTTTTACAAGATGCGTTTACGTATCAAAAAGTACCGGCACCGAAGGCTACGTTTGTGTCGAATTCTGATGATGAAACCTGCGATAAGCTTATTGAAGAGTTCGGCTTACCTTTGGTATTGAAGTTACCGGAAAGCTCGTTTTCTCGTGGTGTGCACAAAGCAGAAAACCGCGATGTGTTAAAAGCTCGCTTGGTTGAAATGTTGGCTGAATCGGCCTTAGTACTGGTTCAAGAGTATATATTTACCGAGTTTGATTGGCGTATTGGTATGTTGGGCGGTAAGCCGATTTATGCCTGTCAGTATTTTATGGCGCGTAATCATTGGCAAATTTATCACCATCAAGGCGAGCGTTTTTCATCCGGTGGATTTACAACAATGCCAACCTTTGAAGTTCCTAAGCCCGTTTTACAGGCAGCCATTAAAGCAGCCAAGGTTGTGGGGGATGGTTTATACGGTGTAGACATCAAGCATTCAGGCAATCAGGTATACGTGATTGAAGTCAACGACAACCCAAGTATAGATGCTGGGGTGGAAGACAAATATTTGGGCAAAGCCTTGTATGAGTTAATTATGCAGGAGTTTGCTGACAGACTAGAGCGACGAGGGCGATAAGCATGAAAGGTGCACTTGCGTTTGAAAGCAGTGGGCTGGCGCCTGAATATAAAAGTGATCGTGAGGCTGAAATGAATGCAGCTATAACCATTCAGTTGAGAAAAGCTACGTTAGAGGATGTGAAACAAATACAGCACATCGAAAACACGTGTTTTAAAAGCGATAAGCTGAATGTTCGTCGCTTTCGTTTTTACGTTACGGCTAAACATGCTGAATTTTATATTGCCGAGCATCACACCGCACAAGGAGTGACCCTATCGGGTTATGGACTATTGTTACTTCGTAGAGGCACGCAACTCACTCGGCTGTATTCAATTGCCGTGTTACCAGAAGCCCGTGGTTTGGGAATAGCTGAAAAGTTAATAACAAGACTAGGGGAGCAGGCGTTAGCCAAGGGAAAGCGCTTTATGCGTCTAGAAGTGTCTGCGGACAATAAGGGCGCTATTTCACTTTACCAACGTCTAGGTTTCAAACAGTTTGGCATGTACGTAGATTATTACGATGATCATTCAAACGCATTGCGTATGCAAAAGGTGTTAGTGCCATCGAAAGCCTTGTCTCATGCCATCTATCCTTGGTATCAGCAAACGACTGAATTTACCTGCGGGCCATCGGCATTAATGATGGCCATGTATTCCTTGCAAGATACCTATGTAATGAACCAACAAAAAGAACTGTCGATTTGGCGAACAGCGACCACAATATTTATGACGTCAGGCCATGGTGGTTGCCACCCTGTTGGGTTGGCGCTGGCAGCGCAAATAGAAGGGTTTACGGTAGAAGTGTTAATCAACCAACCGTTACCATTATTTACAGACGGCGTAAGAAGTGAGCACAAAAAGCATATTGTTGGGCAAGTAGAAGCTGATTTTTTACGTCAGGCGCAAGAAAGTAAAATAGCTATTACTACCGAAGAGTGGCGAGTTGAAACCATTGAGCAAGCGCTAGATGCTGGCAAAGCGGTGTTGTGCCTAATAAGCACTTATGCATTTGATAAGAAAAAAGCACCACATTGGGTGGCTATTACGAGTTACGATGAGCAATGCTTTTATTTGCACGATCCAGATGCTGACGAGGGCGATAGCCAGAACGAGAGTCAGCGTGTTGAATTTCAACACATTCCGGTGGCACGAGACGACTTTGTTCGTTTAGCCAGTTACGGTACACGTAAAGTCCGTACATTGGTGTTACTGTCTACAAAAGCTGCTAGATAAGCTTCTACTTAAAAGCGGCTGCTTGAAAACTTATTTCTAAAGACTCTGTAACTATACCGGAGTAACTGAGTAGCCACGGTCGCACTAACAATAAAAGGCGCGGTTGTTTCATAACGCTAAGGCACGCAAACTTAAGGTCGACTTAAAAAGCCTAAGTTTAAAAGCCTTGAGCTAGGAAAAAGCAGCGCCTTTTTAGTGCCTAACCTGCGCAATCGTTACTTCTTCATTCAACGCGTTCAAGCGGCTAACTAAACCTGATAGTTCTTTAACTGAACCAGAGTAGGCAAGTTGCTTGCTAGTGTGTTGGCCTTTTACCGCAGATTTAAAAATGGCTGTGCTTTCAAAGCAAGCTGTTTTCTTATCAAGTGCGTCCCACTCAGTTTGTAGCTCGTTAGGGATGCAATGACGTTTTGCACTAATCTTGTCTTTTATTTGCAACACTTTCCCAATAAGTAATTGTGCGTCAGTAGGCATAATCATTCTTCCTTACTATTTAACTAACTATAATATTTACGTTTTTTTGTAATTGGCGCGATATTTTTACGCTAAATAAAGAAAACTCGTATTAGGGTTGTTGCATGGAAAGTGCCAAATTTGCATAGAAGTTATTCAAAGCGCATTTTGGGCAGGGGAGAGGGTAAGCTATAAGCTAAGCACGTTAGCGATAGCTAGCGTGCTTAGGCTTGTGCTTCAAATGCCTTACTTGGCAGTAGCAAAGATAAGGGCTCCACAATAATAAATTAATCAGTAAAGCAGTAATAAAGCTGAAAATAATTGATGATGGGGTAAGTGGCACCGACGGGCTGAAATTGCTTAGTACCTTCTGTAGCGTGGACGTATTTGATGGAGTGACCATATACCAAGCTTTTTCATAATAGTGACCGTGCTCTAGGGTCTTTATCCCTTGTTCTATATGACCAAGCTTGGTGAATAGCGCCGATTTACGTTCTGCATCAGCCCTTACCACAGCTTCACTGTTTTGCTTTAACGCCGTTAACATTGCGCCCACTGATGCATAGCCGTGTTGCGTTGCTAACGCCGACATGGCAGAGACTTCCTCTCGAGTAGCATCGTAATAGCCGCTCAAATACTGGCGATAATGATCGGCTAAAATAGGAACTTGCAGTGCTGCAACAAACAGCGTTGCGAAAACGATTTTATCAAAAATGCGTATGAACATATAAATGACTGACCTAGTGTTATTTTCAGCGATTAAGCGGCGTAGAAATTACATTAGACCAGTCAATTCATATCTATTTTCAGCCTACGGTATTACCGCTCAAATAGCTGTAAATAGCGTGGGTGAGTTTACTGAGCTGGTCTGGGCTAATGATGTACGGAGGCATAATGTATACCAGTTTACCGAAGGGGCGTATCCACACGCCTTGTTTTACAAAATGGCGCTGAATATCCGCTACGCTCACAGGATGAACTGTTTCGACCACACCTATGGCACCTAGTACTCTCACATCGGCAACGTTAGGTAAATTGGCACATTTTGACAGCTCAGTGTGTAATTGTTTCTCAATGGCAGGGATTTGTTGCTGCCAATGATTTTCATTTATTAACGATAAGCTGGCATTGGCGACTGCACACGCGAGCGGGTTACCCATATATGTGGGTCCATGCATGAATACACCGGGCGAACCTTGGCAAACACCTAAGGCAACATCTTCAGTACATAACGTAGCCGCTAAGGTCATGTAGCCGCCGGTAATAGCTTTCCCTAAACACATTATATCGGGTGAGATACCTGCATGTTCACAGGCGAATAGCTTGCCTGTTCGTCCAAATCCTGTCGCAATTTCATCACAAATCAGCAATACATCGTAATTATCGCAAAGTTGGCGGCAGCGTTTTAAATATTCAGGGTGATAAATACGCATACCACCGGCACCTTGAACCACAGGCTCTAAAATAAGCGCCGCCATTTCATGATGATGTTTTTCGAACAGTTCAGCTAAAGGCAAAATATCGTCTTCGCTGAACGTTTGACCAAAACGGGTTTGCGGAGCAGGGGCAAAAAGCTGTTTGCTTAATACACTCTCGAATAAACTGTGCATGCCGTTTACCGGATCGCATACCGACATAGCCGCAAAAGTATCGCCATGATAACCATTACGTGGAGCGACGATGCGCGATTTTTCGGGGCGGCCTTGGCAGGCCCAATACTGAATGGCCATCTTGATAGCCACTTCTACTGAGACCGAGCCCGAGTCGGCTAAAAATACCCGTTCAAGGCCATCAGGTACCATTTCCAGTAGCGAGCGGCATAAATTAACGGCGGGCTGGTGAGTAATGCCACCAAACATAACGTGAGAGAAAGCATCTATTTGGCTATGCGCAGCCTGGTTTAGTTCTGGGTGATTGTAACCATGAATGGCTGCCCACCAGCTAGACATGCCATCAACCAATACCTCGCCGGTTGAAAGGGTAAGCTCAACCCCTTTAGCACCAACCACTTCATAGCAAGGAAGTGGGTTAGTTGCCGAGGTATAAGGGTGCCAGATGTGTTTTTTATCAAAATCTATATTGTTCAAAATTCAACCGTTAGTAAAGCTTTTGAAATGGTCAGAGTTGACAACTCGTGTTTGGAGCATAGACTAAGCCAGCATTCTTAATTAGTAAAGGACAGTCAATGACTCTGGCTTTCGCGCCTGACGCGCAAAATAATACAATTCGTCACGATTGGTCACAAGCCGAAGTAGAGGCGCTTTATGCCTTGCCATTTAACGACTTGCTGTTTCAAGCGCAGGTTGTTCACAGACAACACTTCAATCCAAACGAAGTACAAGTAAGCACCTTGTTGTCGATTAAAACCGGAGCTTGCCCGGAAGATTGTAAATACTGTCCACAAAGCGCGCGTTACGACACGGGCTTAGAAAAAGAGCGTTTGCTTGAAATCGAAAAAGTGATTGAGCGAGCCAAAGAAGCTAAGCAAGTAGGCTCAACCCGTTTTTGTATGGGAGCTGCGTGGCGTAACCCACGTGACAGAGATATGCCTTATATTGTAAAAATGGTGGAAGAGGTTAAACAACTTGGCCTTGAAACCTGCATGACACTTGGCATGTTAACGCGAGATCAAGCCGTCGCACTCAAACAAGCTGGTCTAGATTATTACAACCATAACCTTGATACCTCGCCTGAATACTATGGCGATATTATTACCACTCGTACCTATCAAGACAGACTAAATACCCTTGAAAACGTACGCGCAGCAGGCATGAATGTGTGTTCTGGCGGTATTGTGGGTATGGGCGAAACCGCAGGCGATAGAGCCAGCTTACTCATTCAATTAGCAAACTTGCCGGAGCAGCCGCAAAGTGTGCCCATTAACATGCTGGTTAAGGTTAAAGGTACGCCCCTTGCTAGTTTGGAAGATTTAGATTACTTCGAGTTTATCCGCACCATCGCGGTAGCCCGTATCATGATGCCAAAATCTCACGTGCGTTTATCAGCAGGCCGCGAAGCCATGAATGAACAGATGCAAGCGCTGTGCTTTATGGCCGGTGCGAACTCTATTTTCTACGGTTGTAAGTTGCTTACTACGTCTAACCCTGACACCCACGAAGACGTCATACTGTTCAAAAAGTTAGGCATAAACACAGAACGTACTCGCGATTTTTCTGATGAAGCGCATCAGCAAGTATTAGAAGAAGAAATTGCGCAGCAACAAGAACAAGGTTCTGATGCTAGCGATTTATTTTACGATGCTAGCGCACCGCGAAAACAAAAACAGCAGCCCGCGGAGGCATAATGGCCTTCGATTGGCTTGAAGCCCGCTTAAGTGAGCGGGCTCAGCAAGGATACCTGCGAAAGCGAGTATGCCAGCAGTACGAAAAAGACAACATCATCTGCATTGATGGCGAGCACTATTTAAATTTTGCCAGTAACGACTACCTCGGTATGCGTCAGCATGAAGGTGTGCTGCAAAGTTGGGTAGAAGGCTTAGCACAATTTGGTGGTGGTAGTGGCGCTTCGCCATTAGTTACGGGTCATACGCAAGCGCATTTAGCCCTTGAAGCGTATATCGCTGATGGTTTAAATCGGGAATCTGCGTTGTTGTTTAATTCGGGTTTTGCGGCTAACCAAGCCTTATGTATGGCGCTGTTTAGTGGGGCTCATAATCAAGGCGCTAATAATCAAGATGCTAGTAATCAAACCCCAAGTGCCGCAGCCGGCATTAAACATTCCGGTGAAATTTTCGCAGATCGACTGATGCATGCCTCCTTCCTTGAAGGTGCTATGGCAACCAAAGCCAAGCTGCGTCGCTTTAGGCATAACGATTTAGCTCACTTATCCAATTTATTAGAAAAGGTTGATACCACCAATAACAGTGACAAGTTGGTAGTCACTGAAGGTGTATTCAGTATGGACGGCGACAGCGCCCCCCTTCGTGATATGGCGAGTATAGCGAAGCAACACAATGCATGGCTGATGGTAGACGATGCACACGGCATGGGTGTATTAGGTGAAAACGGATTAGGTAGCATTGAAGCGCAAGCGTTATCTCAATCAGATGTACCCATAGTGATGGGCACCTTTGGTAAAGCCGTAGGAACCGCAGGCGCGTTTATTGCTGGAAGCCAAGCGCTAATTGATTACTTGGTTAACTATGCAAAACATTATGTCTATTCCACTGCGATGCCGCCAGCCCAAGCAGTAGCCACCTTGTATTCACTGACGCACATTGCCGCAGATAGCAGTCGGACAGACGCGTTAAATGACAATGTGGCATATTTTCGCGAGCGCTTTGGCGCCCAAATTGGCAATGATCAAAACGGCGATTTAATATTGGCGAATTCAAGTAGTGCAATTCAACCCATTATTGTAGGTAGCCCTGAGCGCGCGTTAGCATTAAGTGATGCGCTAAAAGCTCGTGGCATATGGATACCTGCTATTCGCTATCCTACCGTCCCCAAAGGGGAAGACCGATTGCGCATAACACTAAGCGCTACCCACACTCAGCAAGATATCGATGTACTTGTTGATGCTATTGCCCTTGCGATGGAGTCGATAGCATGAGTCCGCAATCTTTCGCTAAACAAGTGCCTCAGCAGCTTTGCCATCAAGGCGCTGTTGCAGTGCAATTAAATGACCATTCGAATCTTCAATTAGGTCTTCAATCAGAAAGCGGAATAAGCGAAGCGGTTGTTGCGAAACAATTTTCAAAAGCTGCAAATAAGTACGATAACGAAGCACATATTCAGTGCGAAATTGCACAGGCAGGGTTAAACAATTTACCTAACGCCTTGCATGGCGAACTACTTGATATTGGCTGTGCTACGGGCACTCATAGCCACACGTTACAGCAACGTGGCGCAAACGTTATGGGGTTAGATATTGCACCAGGTATGGTGCACAAAGCACAAGCGCGCTTCCCTGATGTTAATTTCAAACAAGGTTCAGCCCAGTCGTTACCGTTCGACAATAGCAGCTTCAGTTCTGTTTTTTCTTCCATGGCATTGCAGTGGTGTTCAAGTCCGCAAACTGTTGCCAGTGAAATTTACCGCGTACTTAAGCCTTCGGGTATGGCGGAAATTGCCATAATGGTCAGTGGTTCTTTTTCTGAGCTTCATAAAGCGAGAAGTATTGCCCAATTACCTGCTGCTGTAACAAGTTTGCCCGAAGCGCAGTTGTGGCTTAATTCGTTCCTCGGGGCAGGGCTGCGGGTTAGCCGCCTTATCAATAAAGATTATGTTGATGAGCACCAAGATGTACTTTCCTTGCTTCGTTCAATCAAAAACGTAGGGGCGGGGGCAACCGGAGCTAAACAGCAATCGATGTCACGTAGTGACATTAAAAAGTTGTCGTTAGCCTATAAAAATAGTAGTGCTGTCGATGGCGTGCTACCGCTTACTTACAAAGTGTGTCATTTCAGATTAGAGAAACCATGAAGCAGTATTTCATTACCGGAACCGATACCGAAGTAGGTAAAACCTACGTTACCTGCCACCTACTAAAAGCCGCTGAAAGCTTTCAAAAAACAAGCCTAGGTTACAAACCTATTTCGGCAGGCTGTGAAAAAGTAGGCAACGACTGGGTAAACGAAGATGCATCAGAAATTCAACAAGCAAGTAGCATTAAGCTTCCTATTAGTACCATCAACCCAATTGCTTTTCTCCCGCCCATTGCACCGCACATAGCCGCAAAAGAAGCGGGTGTTGAATTAACGAGTAATGCAGTGATTGAAGGGCTAGTTCGCCTGCAACAAGAAACGCCAGATCTTTTATTAATGGAAGGAGCAGGAGGCTGGCGATTACCGTTAACCGATACGCTGTTTCTTTCAGATGTCGTTAGCGAGCTAAAAATGGATGTTATTTTAGTAGTGGGTATGAAGCTAGGCTGCTTAAATCATGCATTGCTCACCGCGCAAGCTATTCAAAACGACGGGCTAAATATTGTAGGTTGGGTAGCTAACGATATCACCGGTAGTATGTCTCGATACGATGACAATTTGGCTACGCTTAAAAACGTCATGCCAGCGCCACTACTGCTGGAAGTGCCTTTTTCAAGCGCGCCAAGTGTCGATGCGCTACAGGCGGCTATTCAGAAACTCTGTTAAATCTTCATTGGGCGCGATTGGGCGCTTTTCATCACCTAAAAAGATAAACCCGCCTTTTTCACCCATTAGCGTTAACTTTTGCTGAGACAAAGAAAGGGCGGTTCCTTCACGAATGGCCACCACAGGTGTGCAGGGGTTTAACACCGTAAACTCCGCTAGCCGTTGGTCTCGCGTTTCGCCATTGTGACCAGGCGGGTGATAATCGCTGTAGTGCGGATTCAACTGAAAAGGCACTACATTCAGCGCATTAAAGCTTTTCGGCTCAACAATTGGCATATCATTGGTTGTTCGAATGCTTTGCCCGCAAATGTTAGAGCCTGCACTCCAGCCAATATAGGGCGCGCTTTCAGCAATAGCGTGTTGAAGTGATACCAATAAGTTTTGTTGGTATATAGTATGCATCAAATGGAAGGTATTTCCGCCGCCTACTACTATAGCTTGATTGTTTGCCTTTGCATTACTGATAGCCTGTATAGGGTTATCAAAAGTATGAAGCCCTGTCACATTACATTCTGGCAAGGCTGAAGCGACAGCCGACACGTAGTTATCGTAGCTTTGTGTCACTGCTGCATAGGGAATAAATAGTAGGTCGCGAATGCTACCTAAGTGTGCAAGAATAAGGCTTCTCGCATGTTCAAGGTACGCTTCGTCGCCCTGACGAGAACTACTTAACATTAATACATGTGCGGTCATTACTGCTCCACAATTTTTTTAAACGGCGTTATTTACGTGAAAGTTAACATAAAGTTTAGCTTAGTGCCGTTATTGGTTTTAAAGGAATTTTTATATGGGTCAGAACACATCGGTGTTATTCGTTTGTTTGGGTAACATTTGCCGTTCACCTACGGCCGAAGCTGTGTTTATTCGCAAAGCGGCTGACGCAGGGTTAAAACTAATCATAGACTCTGCCGGAACCCATGGGTATCACATTGGTAAACAGCCAGATAAACGCTCGCAAGCGGTTGGTGTAGAGCGAGGTTATAGCTTTAAAGGCTTAAAGTGCCGACGAGTAGATGACAAAGACTTCGAAAAGTACGACTATATTCTGGCGATGGATAACAGTAATTTAGACAATCTACGTGAAATGTCTGCGCCGGAACACCACGGAAAAATCCACTTATTTCTAGACTTCGCTGACAGTGAAGATAAAGAAGTGCCAGACCCATATTATGGCGGAAAACGGGGTTTTGAATTAGTGTTAGACTTAATAGAAGAGGCCTCTGACGGGCTGATTGCACATATTCAACAGAGCTAAGCTATGCACACGGTTTTAAGGGGCGCGGCGGTCAAGGACGGTGCGGGAAAAGGAAGCGCAGCCATCTTCCTACTTTGCAGTATTACCTTTCTGCTCATCGTTGGCGTCTTAGCCACAGTATGGCTAACCGATTCACCCACTGCATTAAAACAACACATCACATTACAACTTCAAATTCCGCTGATAATTACCGCCATTTTAGTAGGTAGTGTATTGGCCGTAAGTGGCGCCACGCTTCAAATAGTACTGCGCAATCCGTTGGCTGACCCAGGTATTATAGGTATCACCAGCGGCGCCAGTTTAGTGGCTGCAACCCTGTTATTGCTTACACCCTTGTGGGCACAGCCTTATCTTCATTACATACTTCCTTTGGGCTGCTTCATTGGTGCGTTAATAACAACGTTTGTTATTTATCGCCTTGCTCGAAAACTGCTGGGCTCAGCAGTTGCTGTCATTCTATCGGGTATCGCTATTTCTACTTTGAGCGGGGCTGTTATTGCTTGGTTGTACATGTTTAGTGATGCCCAATCACTACGTAATTTAACGTTTTGGCTGATGGGAAGCGTGTATCAAACCACTTGGCCTATTTTGTGGGTAAGCGGCCCACTTATTATTGGTAGTTTGTGGTATCAAATGCGCCAATCTGCCAAGTTTAATAGGTTGTATGCCGGTGATTTAGCTGCGTTAAGCAGTGGTGTGCATGTGCAACAACTTACCGAGCGTAGCCTTATTGCTACCGCCGTGGGGGTAGGAGCGGCAGTATCTATTGCGGGAGCGATTGCTTTTGTCGGGCTGTTAGTGCCTCATATTCTTCGGCTTATTCTGGGACATGATAATAAGTTGCTGTTACCAGCAAGCGCGCTATGTGGCGCCAGTTTATTGCTTATTGTGGTGCTGATGTCTGAACTAACCCGTGCGATTACCCTACCTGTGTCTATGATCACTGCCACCTTAGGCGGCCCTTTGCTCATTTGGGCACTATTAAAAGGCCAGCTTCGATGAGTCTGGTTATTTCTTTGCGCGATATTAGTGTGAATAAGCGTTTAGCCAATATCAGCCTTGATATCAATAAAGGCGATTGCGTTCATATTCTTGGCCCTAACGGCGCTGGAAAGTCTACGCTGTTGTCGATAATGGCTGGGTTGTTGGAAACAGAACGGGGAGAAGCTTCGCTGTTAGAACAGTCTCTTCAACAATGGCCTTTAAGTGCATTAGCAACATTTAGGACTTTGTTAGCACAGCAAAGTGAGGCCGTATTTGCGGTATCGGTAAAAGAATATCTTTCGTTTTTTTCAAGTGAACCTACGTTCGAACTTCCCAGCTTGTTAGAAGCCACATTGGAAGTAACGGGCTTTTTGCAAACGCCTTTAAACAGACTTTCAGGTGGAGAGCGTCAGCGCGTTGAAATTTGCCGTGCATTGCTGCAAGTTTGGCCTGCTATTAAACGAGGCGAAGCGCTTTTATTGTTAGATGAACCCTTGCAAGGGGTAGATATTCGACATCAATACGCGTTAATGGCGCTGTTTCAAACCTTATGCAATAAAGGGAATACCTTAGTGCTAAGCAGTCATGACATTTCATTAAGCGCAAACTATAGTTATAAAGTACTGCTAATGAAATTGGGCACTAGCGTAAGTTTCGGTTTGCCTGAGTCGGTATTGTCGGTCAAAAACCTAGAACAGACCTTCGATTGTCATTTTGCAGTAAATAAGCGCGACGACTTTCTAGATATTCAAGTTTGCGCACCTATTGTATTAGATCAAATGTGGTAAAGTAGCGCGCAATAAATCGTAGCGCGCATGCAGATAAGGCTTACACAACGAGATTAACGTTTGCCTAAACGTAAAAACATTTAAATCAGGAGAACCCCTTGAGTAATTGGCAAGTAGACAGTTGGAGGCAAAAACCTATCCTTCAACAACCAGAGTACGATGATGCGGCACAACTTAAACAAGTAGAGCACACGCTAAGTACATATCCACCGCTGGTTTTTGCCGCTGAAGCCCGCGATCTTCGCCGTCAACTTGGTGAGGTTAGTTTAGGAAAAGGCTTCTTGCTTCAAGGCGGTGACTGCGCCGAATCGTTTGATGAATTTAATGCGCCAAAAATTCGCGATACCTTTAAAGTATTGCTTCAGATGGCTATTGTTTTAACCTTTGCAGGTCGATGCCCAGTAACCAAAGTGGCTCGCATGGCTGGCCAGTATGCTAAGCCTCGTTCATCGAACTTTGAAACCCGTAATGGCGTTACACTACCAAGCTACCGCGGCGATATTATCAATAGTTTTGAGTTTAACGAAGCGGCTCGCCGCCCGGATCCAAACCGTTTGATTGAAGCGTATCATCGTAGTGCTTCTACCCTTAATTTACTTCGCGCTTTTTCTCAAGGTGGCTTGGCCGACCTTCACGAAGTAAACCGTTGGAATATGGCGTTTGTTGAAAACAACCCGCTTAAAGAACGCTACCACGATATGGCTGTGCGTATTCAAGATACCTTGTCGTTCATGGACGTGATTGGTATTAATTCCCAATCTAGCCCTACATTGCATGAAACATCGTTGTTTACGTCGCACGAAGCATTGTTGTTGAACTACGAGCAAGCCCTAACTCGAATTGATACGCTAACGGGTAAGCCTTACGATTGCTCTGCGCACATGATTTGGATTGGTGAGCGTACCCGTCAGCTTGACCATGCTCATATTGAGTTCTTCCGAGGCATTCATAACCCTATTGGTGTGAAAGTTGGGCCTAGCATGGAAGAAGACGAACTTATTCGTTTGATTGATGCCCTTAATCCAAATAACGACCCTGGTAGATTAACCCTTATTACCCGTATGGGTGCTGATAACTTGGCTGACAATTTGCCTCGTTTATTACGCCGCGTTAAAGCAGAAGGCAGACACGTGGTATGGAGTTCTGACCCCATGCACGGCAACACCTTCTCAGCATCTAGTGGTTATAAAACTCGTAATTTTGATGCTATTTTGCGTGAAATTAAGCAGTTCTTCCAAGCTCACAACGATGAAGGCACTCATGCAGGTGGTATTCACCTTGAAATGACAGGCCAACACGTGACTGAGTGTACGGGTGGTGCGTATGAAATTAGTGATGAAGACTTAGCACAGGCGTATAAAACCCAGTGCGATCCGCGTTTAAACGCAGACCAAGTACTTGAGATGGCGTTCTTAGTGGCTGACCATTTACGTAACGCCTAGTTTCTGAAAGAAAACCTTATCGCTTTAGTGGTAAGGCGTCATACTAAAAAGGGTAAATCGACTATCGATTTACCCTTTTTTAATGTTTCGTATGTTTACTTATTCTTCCAGAACTTCTGCTCGCTCAGCTTCGGTTAAAATACCCGTAAATATGGTTTCCCGTCTAAGGCTTGCGGTGCGTTCATCTTCGGCGAGTAACAGTGCTGTGAATACCTCAGGAGTATGAAGCGTTTCTACAATCCCTTGCCATAACATATAGCTACCGTAACGCATCATGCCACTTTCATAACGAGCCTCTAACGTTGCTTGAACGTTAGTTATGAGTGAAGGTTGTGCAATGACTTTTTTAGCAATGCCTGTGTGCAGGCGCAATATTCGCTGATCGATAGCCTCTCGTTTTTGCTTTCTTGGGCGAGCGAACATAGCTAGTCGTCATGCAGTAGAGGTTCTACTACTGACTCGAGCCCGTTAAGTTTAATTTCGTACATGAGCGCGAGTTGCTGTCCCAGCTTTCCTTCGGGAAAACCTTGTGTGTTAAACCATACTAAATAGGGCTCTGGCAGGTGGAATAACCGACGCCCCGCATACTTACCAAATGGCATGGTTTGGTTGATTGCACTTTTTATTGCTTCTGGATCCATATTACTCAACTATTCTTTAATTTCATGTACGTTGTCGCGAGCCTGCAAATGCATGGGTTTGGTTTCATGCTTCATTGTTTGAATCTCGTTGCTGAGTCGCCCACAGCCGATTATAAATACCTTGTTGTGCTAAAAGCGTTTCATGGGTGCCATGTTCGGCAATCATGCCCTTGCTTAACACTAAGATGGTATCGGCATCCACAATAGTAGATAGCCTATGGGCGATAACCAAGCTCGTGTGGCCTTTTGCTGCATCACGAAGTGCGCCTAATATCGCTTGCTCTGATTGACTGTCTAATGAAGACGTTGCCTCATCAAATATCATAATAGGCGCACCTTTTAATAACGCACGAGCGATGGCTACGCGTTGTTTCTCGCCGCCTGAGAGTTTCAGCCCACGTTCGCCTACTGTGGTGTCTAATCCATCCGGCAAGCTTTCAACAAACTGGGTTAAATGTGCAAGTTTAATCGCATGATTAACCTCATCATCGCTAGCATCAGGATTACCGTAACGGATATTTTCAACCAGGGATGTATTAAATAACACCGTATCTTGCGGAACAATACCAATATGGCTTCGTAAACTATGTTGGCTAAGGTCGCGAATATCCTGCCCATTTATATAAATACCACCCTCGCTGGGTTCGTAAAAACGAAACAGCAACTTCATGATGGTGGATTTACCTGCACCACTTTCGCCGACCACGGCCACCTTGGCGCCTGATGGCACGTCGAAGCTAATACCTTTTAAAATAGGCCGTGCTTGCTGATAGTGAAATTGAACGTTACTAAAACGTATACTCGCCTGGTCTACTGAGAGATGAGCTGCATTGGGTTTATCTTCAATTGCTGGCTTTTGGGCCAGTAGGGAAAATAAGTTTTGAATGTTCGCTAGCGAGCCGCGAATTTCCCGATACACAAAACCCAAGAAATTAAGCGGCATAAATATTTGCATAGTGAAAGCGTTAATTAGCACGAAGTCACCAATGGTCATCTCGCCCTCCATTACACCATAAGCTGCATTCGCCATCATGGCTGTCATCGCCAGCGCAATAATGCTGGCTTGGCCGCCGTTTAAGGCGAAAAGGGATAATCGATTTTTACGCCTTGCTTTTTCCCAGCCAGCCAAGTCTGTGTCGTATCGGTTTGCTTCGAAGCGTTCGTTATTGAAGTACTTTACGGTTTCAAAGTTAAGTAAGCTGTCTACCGCTCGTGAATTAGTTGTGGAGTCGGCCTCATTCATTTGTTGTACAAATCGGGTGCGCCAATCGGTGGCTTTCATCGAGAACATGACATAGCAGATAACACTGACCACAATGATCATTGCAAAAGACCAGCCAAACTGAATCAATAGCAATATCACGACTAAGCCAATTTCTAAAAGGGTAGGGACAATATTGAACACCATAAACCGCATTAAGAAACTCACGCCATTTGTGCCACGTTCAATATCTCTAGATAAGCCGCCTGTTCTCCGGTTTAAATGAAACCCTAAATCTAGATTGTGGAGGTGATTAAATACCTTCAAACCCAGCCTGCGCATGGCGCGCTCAGTAACACGTCCGAATAATGTGTCTCGTACTTCGCCAAGTAAAACATTGGTAAGCCTAAGTGCACCGTAAGCAATAATTAAGCTGATAGGCACGGCAATGGCTAAGGCTTCTACATCACCGTTTAAACTATCTACCGTGTATTTAAGTACATATGGTAAGCCAATGCTGGCAAGTTTCGCAGCAACTAAGCACATTAACGCTAATGCCACCCGACCTTTAAACTCTAGAAGGTATGGCCATAACTGTTTGAGCACCTGCCATTTAATAGGCTCATTTTCGTTTAAAGGAAATCGATTTTTTCGCATGGTGTACTTATGTTCTCACTGCATGGTTGGGACGTTGCAACGCGATGACGCTAGCGGAAGGTAGGAGTGAAAACTCCTTTACTAAGATGAATTGTGGTAGATTAACGAATCTTAAACTAAATCGTCTACGGTGAACCGTTATATTTATTTAAGATAAATAGGGTAACGGTACGATAAAACGTTCTAATTTATGCGTTATCGAGCATTTCATTCTTATTTGCGGCCGCGTAAACTGGCGCAAAGACATCATAGTCTATTTAATCACACTATTTGTTTTACGTACCCCTCAAGGGAGAAAATTTGTTAGAAGATAGCTTTGGACGACAATTCCATTATTTGCGTTTATCGGTAACGGAGGCGTGTAATTTTCGCTGTCAGTATTGTTTGCCTGACGGTTATCAAGGTCCTTCTAGTGAGCATTTTCTTTCCCTAGGCGAAATTAACACGCTGCTGAGCGCGTTTTCAGGTTTGGGTACATCCAAAGTCCGTCTTACTGGCGGCGAGCCAACACTTCGACGCGATTTCCTCGATATTTTAAGTACAACGGCAAATACTCCTGGAATTAAGCGAGTGGCCATGACCACCCATGGTGGTCGTATGGCTGAACATGCTGCTGCGTGGAAGCAGGCAGGTTTACACCAAGTGAATGTCAGTATAGATAGCCTAGATCCAAGGCAGTTTGCAGCAATTACTGGGCAAGATAAATTAAAGCAAGTGTTAGCCGGGTTGGATGCTGCGGTTGAAGCCGGACTTGATGTAAAAGTGAATTCGGTGCTGCTAAACGATTTTTCTGATGCAAGGTTAAATCGATTCCTTGAGTGGCTTAAAACCATGCCAGTCACATTGCGGTTTATTGAATTGATGGAAACCGGCGATACAACTAATTTCTTTAAAGCGCAGCACCAAGGTGGCACTCCGCTTAAGCAAACACTTATTGATGCCGGATGGCAACCCATGGTTAGGCGCAAAGACGCCGGACCAGCGCAGGAATTTTTTCATCCTGACTATGCGGGTAAAATTGGCCTCATCATGCCGTACAGCAAAGATTTTTGTAAAAGTTGTAATCGACTTCGCGTTGCCGCCAATGGTAAATTACATTTGTGCCTATTTAGTGAGCACGGTATTGATATGCGACACCTATTGGCCGAGCAAGATGTAGTAGGGCTACAACAGTTCTTAGTTGAGTGTTTAGGTGAAAAGCATGCAACGCACTTTTTGCATGAAGGTAATACTGGGGCAACGAAACACTTAGCTATGTTAGGCGGCTAAACTTACGTTCGTTGCGCCAAAAAATACGAAAGCAGCAGTATAAAGTTGCTCGTAATAATAACGATTAGAAAGGGAAATCTATGTTTATTGAAGATAGCGCGCGCCTGTCTTTCCATTATATCACCGACTCTGATCTAGAGTTCCTTTGGGAGCTTGATCAAGACGAAGAGGTAATGCGATTTATCAGTGATGGTCAAAAAACATCACGTGAAGATATTACGAACACCTTCGTACCACGCTTTCAAGCGTATTCAAACCCAGCATTAGGTTGGGGCTTATGGCGAGTACAAGAAAAAGAAAGTGAAGAGGATATCGGCTGGATTTTAGTTCGCCCTTTTGGCTTTTTCACTAAAGATCCTGAGATTGATAATATTGAACTTGGTTGGCGTTTTAAACAAGCCAGCTGGGGGAAGGGATATGCCACAGAGGCAGCGATGCAAGTGAAAGACGCTTTGTATCAAATTGGCATCGACAAATTTTGTGCTATGGCAAAACCGGAAAATTTAAATTCCATTAAAGTGATGGAAAAAATAGGTATGTCCTATAGCCATGAAATTGAATATAAAGACAACCTTTACCAAGAAAAGGTAGTGGTTTACACCACCTGATCTAACAGCCCCTTAACCGTTTCATAGCGCTGGCTTTGCTCTTCAGATAAAGAAGCACTTTCCAGCGTAAAGCGGCACTTCTTCATAACCGAGTTCATACTGGCTTCCGCTTTTCCTTCACGAGAGCGTCGCATTGCTGACGCTTGCAGTAGGTTTAACGCAATGGCAGGGTTGTGAGGCATAACCCTGAATGCTTGCTCGAACGTTTGGTAAGATTTCGCCAGTTCGCCACGCTTATACTGCACCACAGCGACGTCATTAAGGTTTTTAGGACTAATTGATATTGCTGTTTTCTCAACAACTTCTTGGTTTATATAACGGCTAAGTAAGCTGTTTGGCGCATCAAGCTCTTTTTGCCTTAATGTCGCTTTATCGAGTAATTTAAGCGCGCTTCCTCTTAACCCCAAGTCGTGGAAGGCCTTTGCCGAGTCTAATAAAGTTTCGACAGACTGTTCTTCAAGATTATCGATATCTAAGGCATCAAGCAGATCTTTTGCTTTATCATTTTCATCTTTTAGATAGTGAATACGGGCACTAATAACTTGAAGCTGATGGTCAAGATTAACTTTTGGGTAGGCGCTTTTTAGCTGGCGCAGATATTCGTTAGATTGTTTTATAATTTTGTTTGTTTGAGAGGTTTCTGCTGTCATCGCAAAGTCGATACCTGCTCTTGCGACAGATAAGTACATTTCAGGGGTGTCGTGCACCGAATTCTTGCCGAAACGAACCACTTTTTTTGCGCTATTAAATTGCCCCTCATAATCGTGGGTTAACCTAGCAAGTTGTACCGCAGTAATATGGCGCATCACATTTCGAGGTGAAATATCGCTAGCCACATTTACACATTCCAGTGCTTCATCATAGGCTTCTAACTTAATTTGAAGCTCTGCCAATAAGTCATAGGCGCTCAGCATACTTTCAGGTTGTAGTGCCAGTTGAATAAGATCTCGTTCTGCATCATCAAATTCATCTAAGTGAATGTAGCATTGAACCAGACCAAGCTTTGCCCACGTAAAGTTTTGAATGTTAATGATTGATTGGTAAAAAAGCTTCGCGTTTTCAAACTGTCTATTCAACAATAATAAATCGCCCTTAGTTTTAAGGGCTAACGGGAAGTGTTCAGCGTTCTTAGGTTCAACTAAAATAAACTCTAATTCTTTAAGTGCCTGCTCGGGATTCTGGTCATCCATGTAACGATAGACATCATGAAACACCTTTTTACGGGTGACGACTTTACTCAGTCGTTTATCAAGTTCGTTGACGGAAAATGGTTTTGCTAAGAATTCGTCGGGTTGCAACTCGATTATTGCATGAACAACATCAATGGCAGTATCGGCACTGGTAAAAATAAAGCCGGTAGTAAGAGGAATAATCTTTTCGGTTTTCAGCTGCTCGAATAAATTATAGCCCCCTTGTTCTTGCCTTAAATCATAAGCGCAAACAATGACATCGTACTGCCGGGTGCGCAGTGAGGTAAGGGCGTACGCAGCACGATCCACATAATCGATATGTTGGAAGCCAAGTTGCTCCAAAGCATATTTCATATGACTTTTTGCCAAAGCCTGATCTTCCGCAATTAATAAGCGGGTTTGTCTAGCCAACTGTAGGTTCATTACAACCTCGTATGTGCGTCAATGCTTACTTGTGTAAACAACCTAATAGGAGTTTAGTTGAATAATTAACCTATCACCATTGTTTAATAGGGTCTTTAATATTGCGATGCATGGCATGAAAAACAGGTAGAGGGCAGGGGTGTTAAGTTAGTTTTTTCAGTTATTTATTCTGAGGTATGACAGGTGGTGAATGCAGCTGTTGATAGAAACGAAGTTGTTGAACCAGCGTGAACTAGTTAATCTAAATACTAGAAAATGATTTTTTGAAGAAGAGATGGTGGACGCTGCTGTGGCTCGTAACGAAGTTATTGAACCGGTGGTCTTATAGAAATTGAAGAAGTTTTATTAAGAAGAGATGGTGGACGCTACTGTGGCTCGCAACGAAGTTGTTGAACCAGTGATTGTCGTGTCGTGTTTATAAAGAATTTAAAAAAAGGGAAGTGGTGGACGCTACTGTGGCTCGCAACGAAGTTGTTGAACCAGTGATTGTCGTGTCGTGTTTATAAAGAATTTAAAAAAAGGGAAGTGGTGGACGCTACTGGGCTTGAACCAGTGACCCTCGCCTTGTAAGGGCGATGCTCTCCCAACTGAGCTAAGCGTCCAACTAAAATGTGGTGTTTGAAATGGTGGACGCTACTGGGCTTGAACCAGTGACCCTCGCCTTGTAAGGGCGATGCTCTCCCAACTGAGCTAAGCGTCCATCTTTATTTCAAACTAAAAAATTATGATAAGTTGTGCAACTTTCATAGCCACTTGAAGAAGTGGTGGACGCTACTGGGCTTGAACCAGTGACCCTCGCCTTGTAAGGGCGATGCTCTCCCAACTGAGCTAAGCGTCCGTCTTGTTTATTATCTTGCCTAAGCAAGTGGGGCGGTATTATAGAGTCGGTTCTCATACTGTCAATAATAAAATGAAAGAAAAATGACTGTATGCCTGAAAAGTGAACATTTTGGCCGCTTTTTATCTAAATTGATGGAATTGTAAGCTTTAAATGAGGCCATCTAATAACCAAGACGCCATTAAAGCATAAATGTAAGTTTCTATTGGTAGCTAATATGCTAAGCAAATGCATCGTGCTGCTTTTGTCGTGAAGCGGAGACTGGTAGAATGCGCGCAATTTCACAATCTAATAAAGATAGAGAGTTTTTATCATGTCGGTTGTAACACGATTTGCACCAAGCCCTACAGGCTACCTTCACGTTGGTGGCGCACGCACCGCTTTATATTCTTGGTTACTTGCCAAAAACAATGGCGGCGAATTTGTACTTCGTATTGAAGATACAGATATTGAACGTTCCACTGAAGAAGCTAAGCAAGCCATTTTAGATGGCATGCAGTGGCTAGGTTTGACTTGGGACACGGGCCCTATCTATCAAACTGATCGTTTTGACAGATATAAAGACCTTATCCAACAACTATTAGATGAAGGTAAAGCGTATAAGTGCTTTATGAGCGCTGAAGAGTTGGATGCTATTCGTGAAGCCCAGAAAGAACGTGGCGAAAAACCTCGTTACCCTGGCACATGGCGTGATCGTACCGATCACCCAGAAGGCGAACCTTTTGTCATTCGGTTTAAAACGCCATTAGAAGGCACGGTTGTTATTACCGATCACGTACGCGGTAAAATCGAAATTAACAACAGTGAATTGGATGACTTAATCATTCAGCGCACCGACGGTACACCAACTTACAACTTTTGCGTTGTAGTAGACGATTGGGATATGGGCATCACTCATGTTGTTCGTGGTGAAGATCATATTAATAACACGCCCCGTCAAATTAACATTTTACAAGCATTAGGCGCGCCTGTGCCGGAATATGCTCATGTATCTATGATTTTAGGTGATGACGGTAAAAAGTTATCAAAACGTCATGGTGCAGTTAGTGTTATGCAATATCGTGATGATGGCTTCTTGCCTCAAGCGGTACTTAATTATTTAGTAAGGCTAGGGTGGTCACATGGTGACCAAGAGATTTTTACCCTTGATGAAATGATTGAGTTATTCAGTTTAGACGCGATTGGTCAGTCGGCTTCTGCATTTAATACTGAAAAATTGATTTGGTTGAATCAGCATTACATCAAAACTTTGCCAGCCAGTGAAGTTGCTGCACACTTAAAATGGCACTTTGATGGGTTAGAAGTAGACCTAACGACTGGGCCAGCCCTTGAGTCTGTTATTGCTATTCAAGCTGACAGAGTAAAAACGTTAAAAGAGCTCGCTGAAATTTCTACTTACTTCTATCAAGATTATGAAGACTTTGATGCCAACGCTGCTAAAAAGCATTTACGCCCAGTAGCGCGTGGGCCGCTAGAGCTGGTAAAAGAGAAGTTGATGGCTATTGAAGCGTGGGAGCCGGAAAATATTCAGGCAGCTATCAATACAACCGCTGAAGAGCTAGAAGTGGGAATGGGCAAAGTAGGGATGCCACTGCGTGTTGCTACTACTGGAAGCGGCAATTCACCGTCTTTAGATGTCACCCTTAATTTGCTGTCAAAAGAGAAAGTTGGCGAGAGAATCGACAAAGCGCTTACTTTTATAGCAAACAGAGAAAATTCATAAAAAAACCGTTGACATAAATGGGGTGGATGCCTAGAATGCGCCCCGCTGTCACGGAACAGTCACACAATAGTGACTAAGACACAACGGGGCCATAGCTCAGCTGGGAGAGCGCCTGCATGGCATGCAGGAGGTCGGCGGTTCGATCCCGCCTGGCTCCACCAAATCTAACTGCAAGTTATATTGTGGTTTAGGCTGAAGGTTTAACCTTCGGGCAAAATTTGTTTTTGTAAGGATGATGTCGCTCAGCTCGCAGAGCTCGCTTCACCTTACAAAAAATCTCAAAAGCGTAGCTTTTGAATTAAGTTAGGCCGGTAATTTTTGAAATTACCAGTGACAAAAATTTAGTACTTCTGTAAGAAAAGGTCGCTCGGTTCGCGGAGCTCACCTCTCCTTACAGAAATTTAGTGAAGTTTACTTCACTAGCAAAATTTCTGTCCCCATCGTCTAGAGGCCTAGGACACCGCCCTTTCACGGCGGTAACAGGGGTTCGAATCCCCTTGGGGACGCCATTTTCCGGTGTCACAGTCCGTAACTGTGAAATAGGCCGGTAATTTTTGAAATTACCAGTGACAAAAATTTAGTACTTCTGTAAGAAAAGGTCGCTCGGTTCGCAGAGCTCACCTTTCCTTACAGAAATTGATTGATTGTAGGGATAATGTCGCTCAGCTCGCAGAGCTCGCTTCACCTTACAAAAAATCTCAAAAGCGTAGCTTTTGAAAGAAGATTTTTTGTCCCCATCGTCTAGAGGCCTAGGACACCGCCCTTTCACGGCGGTAACAGGGGTTCGAATCCCCTTGGGGACGCCATTTTCCGGTGTCACAGTCCGTAACTGTGAAATAGGCCGGTAGTGATTGAAAAGTTACTATCAGCGACAAAAATTTGTTTTTGTAAGGATAAGGTCGTTCGGTTCGCAGAGCTCACCTCTCCTTACAGAAATTGATTGATTGTAGGGATAATGTCGCTCAGCTCGCAGAGCTCGCTTCACCTTACAAAAAATCTCAAAAGCGTAGCTTTTGAAAGAAGATTTTTTGTCCCCATCGTCTAGAGGCCTAGGACACCGCCCTTTCACGGCGGTAACAGGGGTTCGAATCCCCTTGGGGACGCCATTTTCCGGTGTCACAGTCCGTAACTGTGAAATAGGCCGGTAGTGATTGAAAAATTACTATCAGCGACAAAAATTTAGTACTTCTGTAAGAAAAGGTCGCTCGGTTCGCGGAGCTCACCTCTCCTTACAGAAATTTAGTGAAGTTTACTTCACTAGCAAAATTTCTGTCCCCATCGTCTAGAGGCCTAGGACACCGCCCTTTCACGGCGGTAACAGGGGTTCGAATCCCCTTGGGGACGCCATATCGTTAAGCCAACCTTCGGGTTGGCTTTTTCGTTTCTACACCTTAATTCCTCCCGTTCTTATCGATATTCCACATACAAACCAATACCATCTTGATAATATAGCCGGATAAACAAAGAGGTTATTTATGCAAAATTATCCTATCGGCACGCCAGGAAAACCTTGGGGTGAAGAAGAGAAAGAAGAGTGGAAACAGCGCCAAACTATTAAGCGTTCGTACAGCGATGAGGTACTTAAGCAATTAGAGAGTATTCCTGAAGGGTTTGAATTAAAGCAGTATGGCGCGTTGCCTTACGATGAGTCTCGATACCCGTTGTATGCCGTAATTCCAAAGAATATACCTAAAGATACCGACGCAGCCAAGCCAGCAGTGCTAGTTACCGGCGGTGTACATGGGTATGAAACCAGTGGGGTGCAGGGCGCGCTTCAGTTTATTAATACTAAGCTAAGCGAGTATGCAGAAGACTTCACCATCATTGTAGTTCCATGTGTTAGCCCTTGGGGTTATGAGACGATTAACCGTTGGGATCAGTATGCGTTAGATCCTAATCGTTCATTTTATCCTAATTCTCCAGCGCCGGAATCAGCGCAGCTAATGGCATTTGTTGAATCCTTAAACTTGCCATTTACATTGCATGTCGATTTACATGAAACCACTGATACCGATAACAGTGAGTTTAGGCCTGCATTAGCATCACGAGATGCAACGACCCATGATAATTGGAATATCCCTGATGGTTTTTACCTAGTGGCGAATACCACAAATCCACAAAAGCCATTTCAGGAAGCTATTATAGATGCGGTTAAGCAGGTAACTCATATTGCACCTGCTGATGATAGCGGTAAAATTATAGGTGCTGACTTATTGTCTGATGGTGTGATTTGTTACGACAAAAAAGCATTATATCTTTGTGGTGGCATGACAGACGCAGAGTTTGTAACTACAACAGAAGTTTACCCTGATAGCGCTAATGCCACGGTTGAAAACTGTAACGCTGCCCAAGTGGCTGTGATCACCGCAGCGTTGGAATATATAAAATAGACGTTTAGATGTTTGAATGTTTAGACGTCTAGATGTATAGTTGAGCCTTCTCGATGAGGAGGCTCACGTGTTTACATTTTCTGCATTAATTTATGATGGCTATAAACAACAACTGGTGAAGGGTGATTATGAAGATAAAAACCAGTTCGACGCGTACCTGAATGCGAAGTTCGGTGTGCATGTTTGTATGTGGACTGCCAAAGAGCCTACGCAACGAGTGATTGATGCTATGCTACATGCTTCTCTTATTGCTAAAAATACTGCATCAGAAAATCAAAACCTTAAGGCCAAGTATTAGTGGATATAGTGTCACCCTGTATTGCCAACTGTAAGCTAGACGCCGATGATGTATGCACCGGTTGTAAGCGCACCATCAAGGAAATTACCAACTGGTCCAATTACAACACACAGCAAAAACAAAACGTCCTAATCCGCCTAAAAAACCAAAAGTTGGACACACACTCGAGTTAGGGTTGAACAGTTAAGGCTAGGACAGTCACTCAAATTAAAGTTGGACAGTCACTCTAAATACACAATTTCCTATCGAAACTTAAATAGCATGGTCATATAACTCGCACTTTGCTACACTCTCGCGCCCATTTTAACCACTCAGTTTTAGCGAAATTTAGTTATGAAAATCATGCTGGCGCCTATGGAAGGTGTTGTCGACCATTTAATGCGAGATATGCTTACCCATGTAGGTGGGTTCGATCAGTGTGTAACTGAATTCGTTAGAGTAGTGGATCAAAAGCTTCCTAATAAAACCTTCTACAAGCTATGCCCCGAGCTACATAATGGCGGCAAAACCCCTAACGGCGTTCCAGTGCGTGTCCAATTATTAGGGCAGCACCCACAATGGTTGGCAGAAAATGCTTATACTGCGGTTGATTTGGGATCGCCTGGAGTAGATTTAAATTTCGGTTGCCCTGCAAAAACCGTTAATAAAAGCAAAGGCGGTGCGGTTCTTTTAAAAGAAACCCAAGCTTTACACGACATTGTAAAAGCGGTGCGCGATGCGGTGCCCGCCTCACAACCTGTATCAGCCAAAATTCGGTTGGGATTTGAAGACAAATCTCTTGCGATAGAAAATGCTATCGCTATTACTGAAGCGGGCGCATCTGAGCTAGTTGTACACGCCAGAACAAAAACGGAAGGCTATAAGCCACCAGCCTACTGGGAATGGATTGCTAAAATAAAGCAAAACACCAATATTCCACTAGTGGCAAATGGTGAAATTTGGAATGCAGAAGAAGCTCAACGTTGCCAAGAGCAATCGGCCTGCACTAACTTAATGGTGGGTAGGGGAGCGCTTGCCATGCCAAACCTAGCAAGGTGTATTCGAAACGGCGAGCCGCCAATGGCATGGGAAGATGTGGCCGCATTGCTTATTCGCTATTCAGGCTATGAAATCTACGGTGATAAGGGTAAATACTACCCCAATCGAATAAAGCAGTGGTGTGGCTATTTAAAAAGACAGTACCCCGAAGCTGAATTGTTGTTTAACGACATCAGACGCTTATCAAAATCACAAGAAATTGTAGATGTGTTAACCAGGCATGCTTCTCACTAGGCTATTAAGGTATATTAGCTTCGTTCCTTGTTGATTTCGCGTTATGAATTCAAACCTGAAAATTTATTGAAGATACCTTCTGGCATTCGCAATGTTTGGCTTTCTGTCATATTCGCAAGCAGATGCAAACACGCAAATTCGCTCTGCAGAGCCGATAGGGCCAGTGAATTTCCTTTCTAGTTTGGTTGAGAGGGTAATCCAAGATTTACCAGAGACCTTAAGCCTGTCTAAGATAGGCTTAATTTTTGGGGAAATAGCACCTTTCTTGTCAGGGCGCATAACGCGACCGGTTTCATCTACCAGCACTAAGTAATCGGTTAAATTAAATGGCAGGCTGTTCTCATTAATAGGAACTTGATCATTAAATGGCATAAGCCGAGCAGGCACTTTGTTTACTTTCAAAGCATTAATTCTGTACTGAATACTGGTAAAGTGAGACTGCTCTGGAGTTTTGGCTATATTGGCCCGGATGGGATTTAAATCGGTATAGGCCATGGTTGCTGCAAGCGCATTTTCAGACAATATCGCTTGGCTTTTAAATCGGCGCTCCCAAAAGTAGCCTGAACATTCATCTTCTCTATTCGCTTTTCGAGCAATAAACTCATTTAATAGCCGCATAAACCAACTTACGCTATACAAGCGATGACGGTAAATCTCACTTAACTCTTCAACTTTTTGAAGCTCTACTTCAGATAATGAACTACGGGCCTCTTCATTAAGATAACGTTGGACTATTGAAGGGCACCGATAAAAATTTTTCCAGCGAAGTAACACTTCATCCATACTCCAATGTTCAGCTCTCGCCTTTGCGATATGAACCACTATGTGAGTATGGTTGTGCATTACGGCATAGGCACAAAGGTCAATGGCAAAGGTTTTAGTGAGCTTGTGTAGCCTATCTACAATCCACTGTCTGCGATGATTGTAGTTTTTGCCTGTGCTGGCATCAACGCCACAAAGGAAGGACTGCCGCACACAACGTGATGTGCAGTGATAATAAGGTGTGACATCTAAATTAACTTGCTTGTATCGAGGTAGCGGCATTTCCATATCTCCGAGTGATTCGGAAATGATTATGCTGGAAATGCGTTAATAAACTACTGTGCTTAGGGCGGGTTTTATCGCTAAACGTAGGTATCTATACGCGAGCCGACTCGACTGTCTGTGGCCGGAGCCGCTTCTTGCGTTTGCTGGGGCGCACTTACTTCAGTTTGCTGGCTTGCACGTTGTTGAACCTGCCGTTGTGGTTCTTGTTGTGGCGACTGAAGTACATTTGATACTGGCGTTGACGTTGATGATGAAACGTCCATAACAATCTCCAAGTTAAGCTGTCATTTGTTCTAGCATTTAACATATAAGGTTAAAAGCATAGCACAGGTTAACCCTTGTTTATGATTAAAGGTGTCAATTTTTCGAACATAAAATCGACAATCATTGGTTGTGCTTCTGCGTTAGGATGAATACCATCACGTTGCATTAAGTTTTTTTGAAGTGCTATGTCCTCAAGAAAAAAAGGAATTTTTGTAACTTCATGTTGCTCA
The DNA here is from genome assembly GCF_032925565.1 of Alteromonas sp. CI.11.F.A3. Lineage (NCBI taxonomy): Bacteria > Pseudomonadati > Pseudomonadota > Gammaproteobacteria > Alteromonadales > Alteromonadaceae > Alteromonas > Alteromonas sp. CI.11.F.A3. The sequence continues at coordinate 3,198,681 of NZ_CP136708.1, read as the reverse complement.
GAGACAGTCTCAAAAGTGTCGCTAAACATTTGTGTATAGCGTTTGCCGTAATTAGTGGGTATTTGCATGTCTTGTACAAAAACGACGGTATTGTCTGATTTTGCTATTCTAATAATTGCGCTCAAATTGTCCCTAATCTTACTGATACTGTGCCCTTGAAGGCCATCGTTCCCACCAAGCTCTACTAAAATGTGGCTTGGTGTGTGTTGTTCAATTAACCTTGGAAGCCTAGCTAAACCGCCATCAGTGGTCTCACCGCTTACCGCAGCATTTACAATATCGATCGATATATTCTCGTCACGCCAGCGTTTTTGTAACAAACTCACCCAACCTTCTTGTTGATCTAACCCGTATGCAGCAGATAGGCTGTCACCTAGAATCAGTAATTTAGCTGAATTATTAGGGACGATGGTATCGGTCTGATCTGATAATGCGGATAACGGTATTAATAAAAGCAGTGTGAACAAAACGGCGCTGCGAAAACGATAAATCACGAATTGATGACCCCTATATGATTAAAACATCCAAAGTAACTAAGTCTGTAAGTACGAGCGAAGGTACGCTTGAGATCCTTCATCCTATCTCTTTTGAAGTCAAGTCTGGTGAGTCCGTTGCCATTATCGGTGCGTCAGGTTCAGGAAAATCTACTTTATTAGGGCTGCTTGCCGGCTTAGATGAAGCCTCTCAAGGAGAAATTCATCTAGATGGCGAACCATTACATACTATGGATGAAGAGGCTCGCGCTGTGTTGCGAGGTCAAAAAGTAGGCTTTATATTTCAGAGCTTTATGTTAGTGCAAAGTTTAACGGCTATTGAAAATGTAATGCTGCCGGCTGAAATCGCAGGCTTAGACAACCCTAAGCAGATGGCGACTAAGATCCTCGAACAAGTCGGCATTGGTCATCGCGCGAGTCATTATCCAAATCAACTTTCAGGTGGTGAACAGCAACGTGTTGCTATTGCGCGGGCTTTTATTACTTCTCCCAAAATTCTATTTGCAGATGAGCCGACTGGAAACTTGGATGCAACAAACAGCCACAAAGTAGAAGATCTTCTTTTTGCGCTGAACCGAGAAAAGGGTACAACGTTAGTGCTGGTTACCCACGATGACGAGCTTGCCGATAAGTGTGACAGGCAGTTAACCATGCAAGCGGGTGAATTGACTGAGTCTACCGTGGTATCGCCGATACAGCGTACAGAGGCTGTATAAATGAGTACGACATCGACCTTGGCATGGCGATTGTTTCGTCATGAAGCGAAACGCGGAGAGTTAACCATCATTCTATTGGCAATTGTGTTGTCGGTAGGAGCGGTATTGTCGCTGTCACTATTTAGTGAGCGGTTACAAGGTGCCTTAAAAGAGCGCTCTGCGGCATTTATCGCGGCTGATGCACAGTTACGCTCTGATACCCCCATTAATGAGGCTTGGTTACAGCGGGCGCGTGATGAGGGGCTTAACACGGCAAAGCAGGTTACTACTCGGTCGATGGTGTTTTATCGTGACGAAATGTCGCTAGTTGACCTTCGAGCTGTTAATGAGAATTATCCACTAAAGGGCACGGTTAATACCACAGATGTGCCTTTTGGACAGAAAGAAGCGGCTACCGGTTTGCCCAAGCCAGGTGAAGTGTGGCTGCAGTCTTTGTTGTTTCAAACGCTGAAGCTTAGTTTAGGAGACAGCATTGAAATAGGTGATGCTGAATTTACTGTAACTAAAGTACTGGTTGATATTCCTGATGCAGGATTCAGTGTTTTTAATACCGACCCCATCGCCCTTATTAGACTGTCCGATTTGGACGCAACAGCAATAACCGGGCCAGGCAGTCGGGCACGTTACGTGGGCTATTTTGAAGGTGAAAGTAGTGCTATCAGCACTTTTTACGACTGGTTAACCCCTAGTTTGCAAGATGATTTACATAACTGGCGTACAGTTGAAGATGACGAATCAGCCATTGGTCGTTCGGTAGCCAGTGCTGAGCGGTATTTTTTATTGGCGAGTTTACTGGCCATAGTGCTTGCCGCGGTTTCCATTGCGGTGGCAGCTCAACGGTATAGCCAGCGCCATTTCGACCCCGTCGCTATCATGAAAACACTCGGTGCGACAAAGCAGGTTATTCGCAGAATCTATCTTCTTCAAATTCTATTTATTACCGGGCTAGGCATTATTATTGGGTTAATAATGGGTTTCATTGGCCAGCAAGTTGTGGTGTGGTTAGTTGCTGAAAAAGTTGATGTGGCGTTATCTATTTGGCACTGGCGGCCAGTGCTAATTGCGGTTTTCACTGGGGCTACTTGCTCATTGTTGTTCTCGCTTTACCCATTGATGCAGTTGTTTTCAATTCCTCCACTGCGGGTACTTCGTCGTGATTTAAGCACCAATTTGCGTTCTAGAACTATCCAATATGTGGCATCAGGCGGCGCTATTTTTCTACTGATGTGGATTTATAGCCAAGATTTGATGATCAGCCTTATTTTGTTTGGCTCTGGCGTGGTTTTAGTTGCAGGTTTGCTAGGCGCAACCTTTTTGCTGATTGCTGCGGGACGCAAATTCGGCTCAGGAAAAATGGGTCCTTGGCAGCTTGCTTGGGCGCGAATTAAACGCCGTTCAATGGAAAATAGTGTTCAACTGATTAGCTTCTCAGTCACTATTATGTTGTTACTTGTGGTACTGGTTATGCGCAACGACATGGTCTCACAGTGGCGTTCTCAATTACCCGAAGGCACACCAAATTACTTTTTGATTAATATAACTGGCGATCAAAAAACAGAATTGGACACACACTTCAAATCAAACGGAATTACCATCGAAGAGTTTTACCCTGTGATACGAGGGCGCTTCGTTGCAGTGAATGATGACAATGTAAATACCGAAGTGTCTAAAGAGGAAGATTCAAATACTGAAGGTAGACAAGGACTTGGACGTGAAGCGAATTTAACTTGGAGTAATTCGTTACAAAAGGAGAACGAAATTACCAGTGGTACATGGCACGGGGATAACACTGATGCATTAGAAGAGGGCGTATTCGCCGTTTCAGTCGAAACGGACGTAGGCGAGCGACTTGGCATTGAATTAGGCGATATGCTGATGTTCAATGTGGGCAGTGAAATCGTTAAAGCTAAGGTAACAAGTTTTAGAAAAGTGAACTGGCAAACCATGCAGCCTAACTTTTTCTTTGTTATTCAACCTGAGGCTATGGCGTCGTTCAATCCCACTTACATCACCAGCTTCTATTTACCCGAAGCACAGAAATCACAACTAACGACGTTGTTAAAGCCATTTGCGTCTATCACTATGTTTGACGTTGATGCGCGAATTAACCAGCTAAGAGATATTGTCAATCAAGTGTCTGTGGCCATTGAGTTTATTTTAGTCTTGGTTCTTGTAGCAGGCAGTTTAGTGTTAATTGCCCAGGTTCAAGCCAGCATGGATGAAAGACGACAAGAGTTGGCAATTTTGAGAACGCTTGGGGCGAGAGGCAGTTTAATTCGCAAAAGCGTGGTGTTCGAGTTTCTAATCATCGGCGTGATTGCAGGTTTCATGGCAGCGCTCGCTAATGAGCTTAGCTTGTATATGCTGCAAACCAATGTGTTCCAAATGACCGCAAGTCTACACTTTGAGTATTGGGTTATTGCGCCGATTGTTGGTGCAATCGTGGTAGGCGCGTTAGGGGCGATTGGATGCTGGCGCTTGCTTACGTTAAATACATCAGCACTGCTGAGGAAGATGGTCTAGGGGCTATATATAGCCAACGAGAGTTAAGAAAAGCTGTTTTAAAATGTGAGTAAATTAGACAGTCACTCAAGTGAGTGTTCTATTTCGCTAGAGATGGTCGTGCAAGCCAACCTACAAATTATTGGACACACACCCTAATTCGAGTGTGTGTCCAATTTCATTTAAAGTTAAATGTAATCTCTTAGATGAAATTTGAGTGTGTGTCCACTTCAGTGTGCACTTCAGTGAAGTTGACTCAGTGCAAATAAGCTTCACTACTTATAAATTGCTTCAAGCGCACCTTGTAATGTTGGGAAGGTAAACGTGTAGCCTGAGGTAACGAGCTTTTCAGGTAGCACCTTTTGCCCTTTTAGTATCATGTCAGAAGACTCTCCCATAGCTATCTTCAGAACGAAGCCCGGTACGGTAAACAAACACGGTCTTGAAAGCGCTGCTGCTAATGTCTGCGAGAAATCTTTATTAGTCGAAGGTGATGGAGCTGTAAGGTTAAACGGCCCATGGCAGCTGTCATGTTCAAGTAGATATGCAATAGCCGATACCATGTCATCAATGTGGATCCATGATAAATACTGATCGCCACTGCCTATTTTACCGCCTAAGCCTAGTTTGAAGGGCAGTGCCATTTTTTCCAATGCCCCACCATTTTTAGCTAACACTACACCGGTTCTAAGCGTACATACACGTGTTTCGCTGCGAGCGACAGACGTTGCGATAGCTTCCCATTTGGCACAAAGGTCGTGGGTGAACTCTTCGTGGGGGGGCGTTTGCTCGGTAACATCAACACTACCTTTACTGCCATAAAAACCAATGGCCGAACCAGAAATAAATACTGGTGGTGGGGTGCTCGCACTATTAATTTTTGCCACAAGTTTAGATGTAATATCCCACCGGCTATCGCAGATTCTCTGCTTTTGAGTGTCTGTCCAACGTTTATCGGCAATGGGTTCGCCAGCTAAGTTGATGATGGCATCGAAAATTCCAATATCATCAATGTCACTCACCTCTGAAACAAAAGCCACATCGTCACCCAACTGTTGCTTAGCTTTTTGGGGGGCTCTTGTTATGACAGTAAACTGATGCTCGTTTTTAAATTTATTAATAAACGCGCTACCGATAAGGCCAGTGCCGCCTGACATTAAAATTTTCATACAATATGCCTATAAGAGAGTTAGCAAAATGCCTATATAAGTGCCTACATAAGTGCTTATAAAAAGTCCTGAACAACGCTCAACCGGTTTTATTACACGAAAGCGTTAGCGACACCGAGTCAGAAAATCGCAGTGCATGAGGCTTATCAACCTCTACTTCGGCGTAACGGACTGATGAATGTTCAGCAGCTAAACTTAATACGTCAGCAGTGAGTTTTTCGAGCAATGAAAATCGGTTGTCTTCTACCAGCTTTATGATGGCCTTGGTAATCACCTTATAGTTTAGCGCGTCTTCCATATTGTCGCTGTCTGTCGCTCTTTGGGCATCGTAATCAATTTTCACATTAACGATAACGTCTTGTTTATTGATGATTTCATCTTCGTTAATACCAATATAGGTTCTCAATCTCAGGTTTTTAATTTTAATTGTGGCTAAGTTGAAGGTCATTGTGTTCTCGTATTTGTAGTTATGTATAAGTCACTGTAAAGTGTTTGAGTTTTTTATTAGGAATGATGCACAAAAATGTCCATGGAATTGCGCTCACCCATAGCGAAAGTACTTGTTGTTCTCGCTTGTTTAGTTGTTGTCATGGCGGGTATAAAGTCCGCTAGTACAATTATGGTACCTTTTTTCTTATCAATATTTATTGCTATTGCGTGTAGCCCAATCATTCATTGGACCGGACGTTTTGGCGTGCCTAAATGGCTTTCTATCACCTTAGTAATACTATTAATACTAGTCTTTGGATTTCTTCTTGCTGGCCTTGTAGGACAGTCTATGACGGAATTTAGAGAAAATCTTCCAGAGTACCGGGCTAAGCTTGATACCGAATTTTCGTGGATTATAGAAAAACTCGCACAATACAATATTAACGTTAACCAAGAGCTAATTGCCACACACTTAGATCCCGCCACCGCGATGTCAGTCGCGACTAATTTTATTAGCGGTATGGGCGGCGTATTGTCGAACTTGTTCCTTATATTGTTAACGGTTATTTTTATGTTGTTTGAGGCAGACAGCATTCCAAAACGTCTTCACATTGCATTGTCAGACCCTGACATGAAGCTACAACACATCGACCGCTTTATTCGTTCTGTAAATAGCTACTTGGCAATTAAAACTGTGGTGAGTTTAGGGACGGGGTTAATTATCGGTACGTGGCTTTATGTGATGGGTATCGACCATTTTCTATTATGGGCTGTGTTGGCATTCATGCTGAACTTCATCCCTAACATAGGCTCAATAATCGCTGCACTTCCAGCTGTACTTATTGCGTTTGTTCAATATGGTTTGGCTTCAGCAGGCATGGCGGCATTGGGCTTTTTGTTAGTAAATACCATTATGGGCAATATGGTAGAGCCAAGGTTGATGGGCAAAGGAATGGGGCTATCTACCTTAGTGGTGTTTTTATCTCTTATTTTCTGGGGATGGTTATTAGGTACAGTTGGAATGCTGTTATCTGTGCCGCTTACGATGGTAGTGAAAATAGCACTAGAGTCTCGAGAGGAAAGCCAATGGCTTGCGGTGTTGTTGTCTAGTGCGGGCGATAAAAAAGAAAGAGCTTAAACCGGGAACTTCACAATAAAGCGAGCGCCGCCAATAGGGGCGCGCTCGATAAGCAGTTTACCTTGGTAGATGGCAACAAGGTCGCTTACCAAGGCCATGCCAATTCCTTGCCCGTCTGCGTAAGTATCTAATCGAGTACCACGCTCTAACAGTGCTTGTTTCTTATCCGAAGGGACGCCGGGGCCATCATCATCAATGGTCAACACCGCCCAGTTTCCTTCGTTGATTAGCGTAACCAATACCTTCGAGTCTGCAGCCTTACAGGCGTTATCTAACAGGTTACCTACCATTTCCATAATATCGGTTTCGTCAGCCTTTATGGCGACCTTGTTAATGGCTTCAATCGTTATCGACAATTGTTTATGCTGATATACTTTATCCATGGCGTTAGCCACTTTTTGTGTGATAGGTAACAGAGGGATAGCCGCTTGCCACCCGGTTTTACCCGCACTAGCACGTTTTAATTGGCGTTGAATGATCTGGTCAATTTGATTTAAAGATTCAACGGCTTGCTCTGGAAGCTTCTTAACCCCTAAAGCCACAGCTAGTGGTGTTTTTAAACTATGAGCAAGGTCGCCCAAGCTATTTTTATAACGAGCTCGCTGCTGAGATTCAGATTCAATCAGCTCATTAATTGACTGTTTTAATGGATTAAATTCGACAGGGTAGTGCGCATCAAGCTGTTGTTTCTGGCCGGTAGAGGTAAGGGAAATTTCGCTAATAAGTTTTCTTACTGGCATAAGCACAAGGCTGATCCCCACTATTATCAGTACAAGCAAACCGAGGGATAAGATAAGTAGCCAACGCCACACCACAGATATAAAGGTTTCCCGCTCTTCATCAAACAGGTGCTTATTATTGAAAATGTAAAAACGGACTGGCTCGAAGTTGCTCTCTGAGGCAAATTCGGCGGTAAACGCGTAGGCAAAATAATCTGTATTGCCGTCGAAATTGGCCGTGTAAGATTCAACGAAGAGCTCGTTACCAACATTGACGTTAAGATTTGGGGCAGGCAAGGTGTAATCTAATGCTGAAGCTGACTGCCATACAACGTGGCCACGAAAAACAATCACACCTAAGTAACCAGAGCCAGGTAAGTTAAGTTGCTCTTCGTATAAAATCTCAGGCATGAAGGGAATATCGCCGTCTAGCTCAAAAGCCGAGAGCAACCCTAGGTTCATGAGTCGAAGTTCACTCATCTTGGCCTGGGTTAAACTAGTGGTATAGGCGTCATCTAAAATAACCACAGTCAGCGGTGCAAAAAGGGCAAGTACGCCCATCGCTAATAGAATGCTCCGTATTCTCAGCGACAATTGTTTCATCGGTTATGCTTCATAGATTGCGGTTAATCCTATATCCACGCCCTCGAAGGGTTTCAATGGGCTTGAAGCTACCTTCAGGATCTAGCTTTTTACGCAATCGGCCAACAAAAACTTCAATCACGTTACTATCGAGATCAAAATCTTGATCGTAAATATGCTCAGTTAACTCTGTTTTCGAGACCACTTTCTGCGGGTTCAGCATCAAGTATTCCATGACTTTGTATTCATACGCAGTCAATTCAAGAGGGGCATCATTGACGGTAATTTCTTCAGCGACTGTGTCGAGCGAAATAGGACCGAACTGTATGACAGGGTTTGCTTGACCAGAGGCGCGACGAATTAGTGCTTTAACCCGTGCCAATAACTCTTCATTGTGAAAAGGTTTAGTAAGGTAATCATCAGCTCCTGCGTCTAACCCTTCGACTTTTTCCTGCCAGCGATCACGAGCAGTTAAGATAAGTACGGGACAGCGGATGTCTTCCTGCCTTGCTTTTCGGATAACTTCGAAGCCATCCATTTTAGGTAAGCCGATATCGATGATAGCTAAATCGTAAGCATATTCATTGAGTTGATAAAGCGCATGCTCGCCGTTGTCGGCCAAATCTACACTGTAGCCATGTTGCTGTAGTAGGCTGTCAAGCTGGGTTAGTAGGCGGCTGTCGTCTTCAGCAATGAGTATCCGCATGTTAATCCTTTGAATTTTTCTTAGATGTCTTCACTTTTCCAGAGCGCTTGTCTACGTCAACAGAGACTACACGGCCCGACTCCTTTAAAACTTTAACGCGGTACTTCTGGTTAGTTTGGCTTACACGAAGTACACGTCCAGCTTCGACCTGACGGGCACGTTCCACAGCTTGGCTCTTGCTTAATTCGCCACTCTTTTCCTGCTGCGCAAAGGCACTACCACCACTGCATATAAACAGGGTTAGCACTAAAGCCACCGCGCGAAGTGTGTTCACCATATATCCTCACCAAAAAAGCAGGCAAAGCCCGATAGATATCTAGTATATAGACCGGAGCTGAACCATTACTGAATGTCTGTATAAGTCTACCTTGCTAAATTGAGCGTGTACATAAAGCCTTAGTATCAAGCCTGAAGTGCAAGAATGAATGTGGGACAGTCACTTAAGTCTACAAGAAATTCAACTAACTACTGAATTGGACACACACTCAAGTTTTAAGTTTATAGGTGACAGAAGCCACTCACGTTTGAGTGACTGTCCAACTTTTTCTTAAGTTAAAGTGTGTGTCCAATATTAGTTCTCAATTTTAGTTGGTGTGAAAAACTTACTGTAAGAGTGAATAGGTTATAGGTACTAGTACGAAATGCTTTACGTTTTTACAGGGCGCCTTGTTTGTATATCCCTTGTATGGCCTCGTCTGTAGTGATTAATGTTCTTTCTGGCACGCAGTGTGAATTGTAATTAGGTAAGTTTATTTTAATTGTATGCAACGGAGGGAATATGTCGCACGATATTAAAACGGCAATGTGGGAAGCTATGTCTAGCAGCCCAAATGTAATGGTAAGTCTTACTGGTAAAAATACGCACTCTGAGCCAATGCGTGCCCAGCTCGATAAGCATGCTAATAGCGAATTTTGGTTTTATACCACCAAGGATAATCGTATCGCTGAAGGTGGCGAAGCAATGGTACAGTTTTCGTCGAAAGGGCATGATGTATTTGCATGCATCCGAGGAACTTTAGTTCAGGAAACTCGCCAAGACATTATTGATAAATATTGGTCTAACGGCGTTGAGGCATGGTACGAGAAAGGTAAGGACGATCCTAATCTACTTATGCTGCGATTTAATTTGGCGGATGCCGAAATCTGGGAAGCAGACCCTTCTCTTAAAGGGATGTTTAAACTGATGACGGGTAAAACCATTTCACCAGATGAAATGGGTGAACACGACAAAGTCACATTGTAGCTAAAACAGTTTGGATGAGTGTGTGTCCAACTAAGTGTTTCCAACTAAATGTCGGTAGGTAATAAGTGCTAATTAGCCAGCCGAACGCATAATTGGAGTGACTGTCCAAATTTAAAAATGGTTTGGATTTGAGTGTGTGTCCAATTTAGCGGTGCACACAAAAAAGCCTGAAAGGAATGCGTCAGCATTTCTCTCAGGCTTTTTTATTGGCGAAAATCGAAGCTCATTGCTTGATTAACGTATTTTCCACAAAGGGCTTAAAAGCTTGCCATAGCGCCTTTACTCGTTATAAAACCATAAATAGGCGCAGCTCAATCACCGCTAAGGAAGCACTTTCTTATATGGCTTAACCATTACGCTTTCGTAGACGCCCGCTTCAATGTAAGGGTCGGCATCTGCCCACGCTTGCGCCGCCTCTAGCGATTCAAACTCTGCTACCACCAATGAACCTGTAAAACCTGCTGGGCCAGGATCTGGGCTGTCGATAGCGGGGAAGGGGCCAGCTATCACTAACCTGCCTTCATCCTTTAACGTATTTAAACGCGCTAGATGCGCAGGGCGGGCCGCTAAACGATTTTCTAAGCTATTTGCTACATCGGTAGCGCAAATCATATAAAGCATATTATGACACCTAATCCTTAATCTTTAGCAGTAGCCGCTTTCATAGACTGAACAAACTCACCTAATGCACTTAGCATCGCATTATTGTCGTCTAAGTTTGCCGCAATTAAGTTCACTGTAGCGGAGCCCGAAATAGCACCTGCTGCACCAGCATCAATAGCCGACTTAACTTGTGCTGGCGTAGAAATACCAAACCCAAGTAATGGAGGTGCACATTTGTGTGCTGTTAGTCGTGCAATCAATTCCGCGGCAGGAATTTCAACCGCAGTCTCAGCGCCCGTAACCCCAGCTCTACCTAACAAGTAGGTATAGCCTTTCGAATATTCACCAATTTTTTCCATGGTTTCATCGGTCGCATTCGGCGGAGCAATCAATATTTGTGAAATGCCATTGGCATCTGCTGCTTTTTGAAATGGCGCAGCTTCGCGGATAGGAACATCAGCAACCAAAATAGAATCGACACCTGCATCACTGGCTTTTTTGTAAAAACCATCGATTGATTGTGCCATTACTAGATTACTGTATAAAAGCAAACCAATAGGAACTTGTGGGTACTTACTACGAACGCGAGCAAGTAATTCAAAACAATTGGCTACTGAAACCTTACTTTTATGGGCACGAATACTAGCGGCTTGAATAGTAGGGCCATCAGCGATTGGATCTGAATAAGGGATACCCAATTCCAAAGCATCGGCGCCACTTTCTACTAACTGGCAAATAATCGCTTCAGATTGCGCTAAGTCAGGGTCGCCTATCATTACGAAGGGAACAAAAGCGCCTTCATTTTTTGCGTCTAGGCGCGCAAACATTTCTGCATATCTTTCCATTACAGTTTGTCCCCTAAAATTTTTGTTACATGAGCCAAGTCTTTATCACCACGGCCAGATAAGTTCACCACAATAATGGTTTCTTCTTCTGCTTCGTCGGCCATATTTAATGCGTGTGCAAGGGCGTGTGAAGACTCAAGCGCAGGAATAATACCTTCTTTGCGTGCAAGCAATTGAAACGCGTTAAGGGCTTCTTCATCAGTAGCTGCAACGTACTCAGCACGACCAGTTTCGGCTAAATAAGCATGTTGAGGGCCAACTGCAGGATAGTCTAATCCGGCAGAAACTGAGTAGCTCTCTTCAATTTGACCTTCATGGTCTTGCATAATGAAGGTGTAAGCGCCGTGCAATATACCTTTGGTCCCGGTCACAATAGTGGCGCCGTGCTCTTTGGTGTGCACCCCTTTACCGGCAGGCTCAACACCCACAAGTCTTACAGAAGGTTCGTCGATGAAATCAGCAAACATGCCAATGGCATTTGAACCACCACCTACACAAGCCACAACAGCATCTGGCAAACGGCCTTCTTTTTCTAAAATTTGTGCACGGGTCTCTTCGCCAATCATGCGGTGGTATTCACGTACGATTGTTGGGAATGGGTGAGGACCCGCAGCCGTACCTAACAGATAATGTGCTGTATCGTAATTAGCAGACCAATCACGCATGGCTTCGTTTACCGCATCTTTAAGTGTGCCAGAGCCAGCATTTACCGGAATAACTTCTGCACCCATTAGCTTCATACGGAAAACGTTAGGCGCTTGACGCTCTACATCTTTAGCACCCATATAAATACGGGCTTTTAGGCCTAATAGTGCGCATGCTAACGCCGTAGCAACGCCGTGCTGGCCAGCGCCAGTTTCTGCAATCACTTCGGTTTTACCCATACGCTTTGTTAATAGCGCCTGACCCAATACTTGGTTGGTTTTGTGGGCACCACCGTGAAGTAAGTCTTCACGTTTAAGGTACAATTTTACCTTAGGGTTGCTTACCAAATTACGGGTTAGCGTCATCGCTGTTGGGCGACCTGCGTAATCTTTTAATAACCCCAAAAACTCTTTATTGAAGCTAGGATCATCTTTCGCATCTAGAAACGCTTTTTCTAGTTGGTCCAGTGCAGGAATAAGTAGTTCTGGCACATACATGCCACCGAACTCTCCAAATTTTGTATCTAATTGATTCATGCGTTGTCCTAAGTGTTAATAGCGGCGACAAATTGAAAATAGCTCGGCTAACTTTTCAGCCGACTTTTCGCCTGGGGCACTTTCTACCCCTGAATTTACGTCGATGGTTGCGCAGCCTACGTTAATGCCTTGGGCAATATTGGTAGCGTTAATTCCACCGGCTAGAATAATTTTTTGCTTGTTGGCTATATTGTCTAACAATCGCCAATCGAAGCTTTCACCTGTACCGCCTTTGGCATTACCTACTTGGCAATCAAGCAGTACATAATCGATATTCTCGTCTTCTAATAGCTGAGGTAGTTGCTCAGGCAATGCGCCTTTCACGCCTTCGGCTTGCCATATTTCACAACTTGCTGGCAGGGCGTTTTTCAGCGTTGCTCGATATGCTGCATCTTCGCTGCCGTGCAATTGAACGGCGGCTAGCGAGAGCGATGTAGCTAACTTGGCAACATAATCGATGTCGTGATTTACAAACACGCCTACGTAATCGCCTTCAACGGTTTCTACGATATCTTTTGCAGTAGATTCGGTGACGCAGCGAGGAGATTTCTCAGCAAAGATCAGCCCCCCCATACTGGCGCCACTTTCAAATGCAAGTTGTGCTTGTGCAGCACTGGTTAACCCGCAAACTTTTACCGAACCGAAAATTACGCTGCGAACAGCACGATTTAAATTAGCTTGCGACATAAGTGCACTGCCTACCAAGAAACCTTGGCAAAGCGGGCTTAAGCGAAGTACATCTTCATGGGTATAAATGCCAGATTCTGAAATCACAACAAAGTCGTGCGTAGCCTTTTCCAGCATAGGCACCAAGTGTTCTGTGGTCGCTAAATCAGTGGATAAGTCGCGTAAGTTACGGTTGTTGATGCCAATGATGTTTGCTTCAAGGGCAATGGCGCGATGCATTTCTTCTTCGTTACTCACTTCAGTAAGAATATCTAACGACAAGCTATTGGCCACGGTGGCAAGTTCACGATACTGCGCATCGTCTAACACGCTTAGCATTAGCAGCACGGCATCAGCGTTGTAATGACGAGCCAAATAAACCTGATAAGTATCAATAAAGAAATCTTTGTTTAACACAGGCTGTGCTACACGTTCTGTAACGTAGGCCAAATATTCAAATTTACCTTGAAAATACTTCTCGTCAGTAAGTACTGAAATGCCCGCGGCATAGGGTGTGTATGCGGCTAAAATTTCATCTAGGTCGAAATGTTCGCGAATAAGCCCTTTTGAGGGCGAGGCCTTTTTACATTCAAATATAAAGCCCGCATTCTGCTCGTTCAATGCTTCAAACAAGCTTTTGTTCGAAGGCATTAAATCTGCTTTAAAGTTCTCGAGGGGCAAAGCCGTTTTTCTGGCATCAACTTCAATGCGTTTATCGGCAACAATTTTTTCTAGCACATTAGGCATCAGTGCTGACCTCCTGACTGATTTTGGCAACTTGGTTTAATACCGCCAAAGGTTTTGCGTCTTTCATAGCCTGCATGGCCATCTCGGTACCGTCTTTAAATGAATCGGCGGTACCAGTAACTTTAAGTAGTGCGCCGCAGTTCATGGCAATGGCAGCACGATGGGCTTCATGGCCTTCACCGGCTAACGCAGCTTCAATGTATTTCTTGTTCTCTTCCGGCTCGCCGCCCTCAATGGCCGATAATGGGTATGAGGAAAGACCGAAGTCTTCAGCGGTCACGGTTAACTTACGAATATCACCGTGCTCAAGATCGTAAATGATAGATTCCCCATGCAGAGCAAGTTCATCTAAGCCGTCGCCGTGAACAATCATGGCGCGATGTTGGCCAAGAAGCATAAGGGTTTTTGCGTAAGGTTCAAGCAGTTCGGGAGAGTAAACGCCGAACACACCATGGGTTGGACCCGCTGGGTTGGCTAGTGGACCTAGTATATTAAATAGGGTTCGAGTCTTCAGGGCAGCACGGACGGGGGCTGCGAAGCGCATGCCAGCGTGATAAACCGGCGCAAAAAGAAATGTGAAATTTGCTTCATCTAAGCATTTTCTCGACAATTCTGGGGTAATTTCCAAATTCAACCCGAACTGTTTGAACAAATCGGCGGAGCCAGATTTACTCGATACACTTCTGTTGCCATGTTTGGCCACCTTCACACCACACGCTGCGGCAACAACACCCGCTGCGCTCGAAATATTGATGGTGTTATGTCCATCTCCACCTGTGCCTACGATGTCGGCGAACGGGTAGGTGGGGGCAGGAAATGGTTTGGCGTTCGCCACCATGGCACTAGCCGCACCGGCAATTTCACCTGGTGATTCATGCTTGATTTTTAAAGCTGTGAGCACGGCTGCAATAACGGCTTCGCTTTGTTCATCGTGCATAATGCTGTTGAACAATGTGTAAGCTTCGGTTTGAGACAGCGCCGTTTGTTTGATAAGTTTTTCAAGTAATGGAGTAGCGTCAAACATGGCTTTATCCTTGTTGCGTTAAATAGTCGATGCTTTGCTTTAGCAACACACTACCTTGGGCCGTTAATATCGACTCAGGGTGAAATTGAAATCCCAGCATTTTATCAGTTTTATTAAACACGGCCATGACGGTTTCAGAGCCATCATCATTAACACACGATGCACAAGGCTCAAGAGCGTCAGGGAGTGTTTGTGCGGCTAACGAATGATAACGAGCTACATGTAATGGCTGTGGCAGGTCTGTAAACATGTCTTTTTCTGAATGGATGATAGCAGAACTTTTTCCGTGCATTACTTGCGTAGCGCGGCCCACAATGCCGCCATAGTATTCAACAATGGCTTGATGTCCTAAGCAAATGCCTAGTACAGGAAAGGTACCTGCAACTTTTTCAAGTAAAGCTGGCATACAGCCCGCTTCGCTAGGTGCGCCTGGGCCTGGCGATAGCATTAGCAATACTGGGCTCTTGGTAGCTTGCTCTTGCATTTTCTCAAATAACATATCGGCGCACACGGTGTTGCGATATACGTTTATCTCTAAATCAAGCGCGCGTAACTCATCTACCAAGTTATAGGTAAAAGAGTCGACGTTATCGAGCAAGAATAAGGTGGTTTTGGTGCTCATGGTCATGCTCATGCTTGTGTCTCCGCTTCCGCTTTAAGTGCTGCGCTAACCGCGCTAATAACAGCTTGCGCTTTTGCACGGGTTTCATCGGCTTCAGCTTGTGGAATAGAGTCATAAACTACACCGGCACCGGCTTGTATGAACGCGCGGCCGTTTTTCACGAATGCCGAGCGAATAACAATGCAGGTATCCATATCACCTTGGCCATTTATATAACCTACTGCACCACCATAACTGCCACGACGTTTTTGCTCTACTTCACGAATCAATGTAGCGGCACTTACTTTTGGCGCACCCACTAAAGTGCCCATGTTCATACAAGCTTGATAAGCGTGTAGTGCGTCTAAGTCATCACGAAGTTGGCCGACAACACGAGATACAAGGTGCATAACATGAGAATAGCGGTCTACTTTCAATAAGTCTTTTACGAAGCGGCTTCCCGGGCGGCTTACTTTCGCCACATCGTTTCGAGCTAAGTCGACCAGCATGATGTGTTCAGACTTCTCTTTGTTGTCTTCACGCAAGTTAAGTTCAATACGACTGTCTAAGTCATGATTGATACTGCCATCTGGGCGTTTACCGCGAGGGCGAGTACCAGCAATGGGGTAAATTTCAACTTGGTTGCTTTCACTTTCATATTTAAGCGCTGATTCCGGTGAGGCACCAAAAATAGTAAAGGCTTCATCTTGCATAAAGAACATGTAAGGGCTGGGGTTTTGTTCTTTTAAATGTGCATAAGCAAGAAGCGGTGAAGGGCAAGGCAGTGAGAACGTTCGCGATGGAACCACTTGGAATATATCCCCTGCCAGAATGTGTTGTTTTAGCTCAAGCACATTATTGCAGAATTCTTCATCACTTTTATCTACGCTTACTGCAGTCTCTCCATTACTAACAGCGCCATCAATACCAGAACCTGAAGTTAAGGTGGGTGTTTCAGGCATAGCCTGCAATTGCTGGTGCAGTGATTCTAAGCGCTGAGAAATCCCAAAATATTGCTGGGCCACGTCTTCGCCACTAAACACGCTGCCAATTAAATGGGTTTCACGAGTTTGGTGATCTACCGTAATAAGCGTTTCTGCCAAGTAAAACACAAAATCAGGGCAATCATTTTCGCCATCTTCTACATGAGGTAATGACTCAAACCCTGCTAGCATGTCATAGGCAAATACACCGCCTAAAAAGAGCGCGTGAGGGTGTTGACGAATAGGCTTTATTTTTTTCACGATAATACGCAAGGTATCCATTACACTGGCAGACTTTAAGCGGCTGTCTTCGTCCAACTGCGCATCCGCAGATTCACATAATAAGGTGACTGATGTGTCAGTGCTGTCAATGCATGTTACCCCTGAAGGGCACTGCGTTTTGAAAATCGGCAGTACGGAAGCGCCGTTTGCCGTTAGGGCCTTAACCTCAACTCGGTTGCCATTGCATTCTAGGCGCAAGGCCGCTTGAACCATCAATAAACTTTGTAAATCGTCTTTAGAGTCAATTTCTGCCGACTCTAACAACAAGGCATTAGGACGTTTGGCACAAATATGTGCGAAGGCTGCAAGAGGGTCGTCGATGTAATGCCCAACTTGCTCAATTGTTTCCACTTTGCCTGGGGTTGTGCCCAGTTCCGCTAAACTCATTTTTGCCACTCTCCGACTGCAAAAAGATAAAAAAAAGGCCCGTAAATACGGGCCTTTTGTGTTTTATTCACGCACAAATGCGCACACCACCCGTTAATCGAGGGAGTGCCACCACCAAGAAGCAATAATTGTTGCTGTTGTGATTGTCATTAATTGCATGAATAAACTCGTGTTTGGTTCAATCTTGTACGAACATCGATAGTTATCGAAGGCGTAAATCTGTATACTTGTGCGTATAGAAGAAAACAAATTCACCTTTGTGTCAACCAATTATTGAAAAGCCTTTGAAAATAGATCTCCACAGCCATACCAAATTCTCCGATGGGCACCTCACTGCAGAGGAGCTTATATTGCGCGCGCACACCATGCAGGTTGACGTGCTAGCCATTACTGACCATGACACAGTGGCAGGGTTAGAAACGGCGCATAACACGCAAGCGAAACAAAAACGGCCGTTAAAAATTATTGACGGTGTTGAAATTTCCACCAACTGGCATGGTTTCGATATTCACGTTGTGGGGTTAAATGTTGATAGAACCAACCCAACATTTTTAGCGCAACTAGAAGGTCAGGCTCAAACCCGTCAAGCTCGAGCAGAAAAAATAGCTGAAAAGTTGGGTAAGTGTGGGTTTGAAGGTGTACTTCCACGCGCCATGGCATTGGCGGGCGAAGGACAGGTCACTCGCGCACATTTTGCTCGTGTGCTGGTGAATAACTATGGTGTTGGCACCATGAATGGGGCCTTTAAAAAGTATTTAGGCAAAGGCAAGCGTGCAGCAGTAAAAGCGGATTGGCCTAGTGTGGAAACTGCCATTGAGTGGATCCAAGGCGCGGGTGGACAAGCTGTGTTAGCACACCCGGTTCATTACGATATGACCGCAAAATGGTTACGCAGATTAGTTGATTTATTTGCCCAAGCGGGTGGTGATGCAATTGAAACCGCATTTCCAGGTATTAGCAAAGACAAGCAAGCGCTGGTGAATGAACTCGCTGCCAGCCATAATTTATTGGCCTCGGCAGGCTCTGATTTTCACTTTCCATCACGATGGACAGAGCTAGGTAAGAATTTGGGCATTAGCAGTAACTTAACGCCTATTTGGCACGATTGGCCTGTGGTAGAAGGATTTGCAGACGCTGTAAATCAATCTACACCTACACCTAGTCTTAATGATTAGCGACTAGCTGCTCGCAGGGTGGTATCAGCTGCCTTTCTTTAGCTAGATAGTAACAGAAGCCAAGCAATAGGCATGAACAGGACATTATTATGAGTCAGTTTTTCTATATTCATCCTGAAAATCCACAGCAACGATTGTTGAACCAAGCCTGTGAGCTTATTCGTGAAGGGGCGGTAGTGGTTTATCCTACCGATTCTGGCTATGCCATTGGTTGTCAAATGGAAGACAAAAAAGCCCTAGAGCAACTATGCCGTATTCGAGAGATTGGCAAAGATCATAACTTCACGCTCATGTGCCGAGATATGTCTGAATTATCTATTTACGCCAAGGTAGACAATACGGCATTTAGACAAATTAAAAATAACACGCCAGGGTCATACACCTTTGTGCTAAAAGCCACCCGTGAAGTCCCTAAGCGTTTGCAAAATCCTAAGCGTAAAACGATTGGTATTCGCGTGCCCGATAACGCCATTGCGTTAGCGCTACTGGAAACCTTAGGCGAGCCGCTTATGTCGACATCGCTTATATTGCCGGGTAATACTATGGCTGAGTCTGACCCTGATGTTATTCGCGATAATTTGGAAAAGCAGGTGGGAGTTATCATTCATGGCGGCTATTTGGGTGAGCAGCCTACTACCGTTATTGATTTATCTGAAGATACTCCTGTCATCATGCGCCGTGGCACGGGCGATCCAGCCCCTTTTGAATAGTGCGTATAGATGAGCAGTGAGCAATCGCCTATTCAGCAGCCGCTTCCGCTCGCATTTATTCACGGCGAGGCGTTAATAGAAAAGCCTGAAGACTTATTTATTCCGCCTGATGCACTAGAAGTTATTTTAGAAACGTTTGAAGGGCCGCTCGACCTTCTGCTGTACCTTATTCGAAAGCAAAAATTCGATATTATTACCTTGCCGGTGGCGACAATCACCAAGCAATACATGGAATATGTCGATGCCATGATGTCGTTAAAACTAGAGTTAGCGGCAGAATATCTATTAATGGCCGCAATTTTAGCCGAGATAAAATCTCGATTATTGTTACCTAAACGTACTAGCGATAGCGACGAAGAAGAAGATCCTCGCGCTGAACTTATTAGGCGGCTAAAAGAATACGAACTGGTTAAACAAGCCGCTGAAGACTTGGATATTCAACCTCGTTTAGAACGAGACATTTTTGATACCCAGGTATTGGTAGCTGACAGTGTTTCGCCAGTGCGAATTGAGCCAGAGATAAGCCTAGCGGAAATTGTCCTCGCGTTTAGTGGAGCAATGAAACGGGCAGCGGCATTTGAACACCATACCATTGCCCGTGAAGCCTTAAGTACCCGTGAACGAATGTCGTTAATTCTTAGTTTGATAAACGCCAATGAATTTACGCCACTTGAGGGGTTATTCACGGTGGAAGAAGGTCGCGCTGGTGTGGTGGTGTGCTTCCTAGCCATTTTAGAATTGGTAAAAGAACAACTGATTTTTTGTATTCAGGCAGGTCCTTACGCCCGAATTCATGTAAAATTAGGCAGCAGTGTTGAGTAATAATGAAAAAAATTAAAACAGCTCAATTAAAACAACTGGTTGAAGCCGCCATCTTCGTTGCCGATGCCCCAGTGTCTATTCAGCAATTAAGAGATACGGTGCTAAGTGACTTCACGGTTGCAGAAAGAACCTTAAAAACAGTTATTAATGAGCTAACCTTAGATTATCAACCTAGGGGTATACAATTAGTTAAAGTAGCCAGTGGCTACCGATTTCAATCTGTGGATGCGTTAAGTCCATGGTTGAGCAAACTATGGCAGGAAACTGCCCCAAAGTATTCCCGCGCTATGTTGGAAACTTTGGCACTTATTGCCTATCGTCAACCTATTACTCGTGGAGAAATTGAGCAAGTAAGAGGCGTAGCGGTAAGCAGTAGTATAATGAAGACACTCACAGAACGAGAATGGGTAAAAGTAGTGGGGCATAAAGAAGTGCCAGGCAGGCCAGCGTTATATGCCACCACCCATACTTTTTTAGATTACTTTTCGCTTTCATCATTGTCAGAGCTTCCAAATTCTGATGCTTTTGATGAAATGGCAAAAAGTATTGAGTCCACCTCGTCGCTTAAGGTGTTAAATGAGGCACCGTCTGAGGTAACAGACCGTGCGACCGAAAACAAGCAAATAAAGAGTGATACAAATGACTGAAAAGTTGCAAAAAGTACTAGCTAATCAAGGGCTAGGCTCGCGACGAGAAATGGAACGTTGGATTGAACAAGGCCGCGTTTCGGTGAATGGTACATTGGCAACATTGGGCGACCGTGTTGACGAGAGTGGCCAGATTCGTGTTGATGGACACTTGTTGTCTCGTCAAACTGAACAGCCTGTATGCCGCGTTTTAATGTATAACAAGCCTGAAGGAGAGTTATGCAGCCGCCACGATCCGGAAGGGCGTGACACGGTGTTTGACCGTTTACCTGCTATTCGTATGGGCCGCTGGATTGCGGTAGGGCGTTTAGATATGAACACAAGCGGCCTATTGTTGTTTTCCAACGATGGTGAGCTTGCAAACCGCTTGATGCACCCTAAGTGTGAAGTAGAGCGCGAATATGCTGTACGTGTATTTGGTGACGTAACACATCAAACGTTAAATACCTTGAAAAAGGGCGTTCAACTTGAAGACGGTGAAGCTAAGTTCTTAAGCATTTCGGGCAAAGTTGCCCCTCCAGGCTCTGAAGAAGAAAGCATGAACCGTTGGTTCAACGTTACGCTTAAAGAAGGGCGTAACCGAGAAGTAAGACGCTTGTGGGAATCTCAAGGTGTGCAGGTAAGCCGATTAATCCGTGTTAAATACGGTCCAATGGACTTACAAAAGCGTTTGCCACAAGGGGCTTGGGTAGAGCTGGGTTTAGAAGATGTCAACGCACTACGTGATATTGTGCAATTACCTGAAGAAACGCAAACCATGGTGGATGTACGCCAAGGCAAATTAGATCATGCACGTTTAAGCCGTATGCGTCGCTCTGTGAAAAAGCACAAGGTACGCAAAGAAAATGGCGGTGTTAAAAAGCGGGTAGCGAGAACGCCTAAGCGTTAACAGCAATCTGAACAAATTGATTAGAAAAACGGGCTTTGCCCGTTTTTTTTTACAAAATTATCCTTCTGGTACTACTTTGCCAATCAAGTGCTCTGCTGTGTCAATCACGTACTCTGCTGTGTCAATCACGTGCTCTGCTGTGTCAATCACGTGCTCTGCTGTGTCAATCAAGACCGCTGGTGTGTATATCAAGTTTACGCTTCGAAAACCTACAGCTAAAACAGTTAGTCGCAATTTGTTCCAGCAGCAATGCCGTACTCACGAGCCCTAGCATTTATTGAGTCTCGGTTTTCAATCACATAACGATTAAGCTTAGCTAACACATCTGGTTGAGACTGGGTAGATATACGATACTTTACCCCGTTAGCAGAAATATTCTTTGCGACCGCCACTAAATCTTCAGGTAAGCCCAGCGACACTAATTCACTTTTAATCGTCGCAATATTTAAATCAATAGCATCCACTAAGCCGTTCAACAGCATGCGAGTAAGGATACGAACCGAACGCTCATTCGCAATAGTCAGCGTGCCGTCAGTACGCTTTTGTTGCCATTTTTCGGCTGGGGTAAAGCCGTTTAATAAACCAAGTCGAGTAACTTCATTCATTGGAATGTCACTGTTTTCAGTGAGCACAACCGAGGTATCACATACTGTTACTAACGCTTCACCGTAAATAAGACCTGCAGTACTGCTTTGCGTCCACCTGGGGTTGTCAGGTAAGCGAAAATCAATGGCATTGTCTTCGAACCAATGATTGAATCTTTGCAAGGGGAGGGGAATGTACTCAAAAGAAATATTATGCAGATCGCCAAAATTCGTCATGATATCGCTTAACAAACCGCGATGTTGCGGGGTAGTAAAGTCCATTACAGGGTAATAATTCATAGCTTCAACACCGACACGCAGGTGTTTAATATCCGACGCTATAGCTAAGTTACTGACAGGAATGCATAAAATTATCAGCAGGTAAAAACGGTTAAACATTAGGGCTTCAAGGCATGTATTTAATGGCGGGCAGGATACTTTTTCGTAGATCCATTTTCTACTTTTTTTATCATTTTCGATGCAGATAGGCGAATTTTCGAATTAATGCTGATGCTCTTATTGCATGGATTAACTTTTTTCAATGAATTCGATCTCCCCGTGGTTTGAGTGCGTAGGAACAACACATCAATGATTTGATAAACGTGCACAAAAAAGGAGACTGATATGAAAGATATGCCTCAGTTAGGAATGGGAACATTTCGTTTGGAAGGTGATACTGCACTCAATGCTGTAACCGATGCACTCGATGTAGGTTTCAGGCATGTAGATACCGCGCAAATATACAAAAACGAGGAGCTTGTTGGCGACGCTATTAAAACCAGCGGCATCGCTCGCTCTGATTTATTCATTACCACCAAGGTGTGGTATGAATCATTCAGTGAAGATAAGTTTATTCCTAGCGTTCACGAGAGTTTGTCGAAGCTAAAAGTGGAGTATGTCGATTTACTGCTTATTCACTGGCCTTACCCAGGTGACGACATCTCCCTTGAAGACTACCTCATGCGTTTAAAGCAAGCTAAAGACCTTGGCTTGACCCGTCATATCGGGGTGTCTAACTTCACGATAGATCAGATTAAACAGGCTGAGAAAATACTGGGTGAGGGTGAGATATACACAAACCAAATTGAGCTTCACCCGTTCATGCAGAACCGTCAGGTTGTACAAGCTTGTGAAGAGCGCGGTATTGGCGTAACGGCTTATATGCCTTTTGCCGTCGGTGATGTAATGAAAGATGACACATTAACGGCTATTGCAGATGCGCATGACTCTAACCCCGCTCAGGTGGTATTGGCATGGTTAGATAAAAAAGGGATTAACACCATTCCTTCTTCAACCAATAAAAAGCACTTGGCGCAAAATTTCTCTTATACCGAACTTTCTCTAACGGATGATGATATTACCCGCATCGATGAGTTAGATAACGGTGAGCGTATCGTTAATCCAGACTTCGCGCCCAAGTGGGATTAGGCTCTTATCATTAGATAAACATTTATAACCCTCTCACCAATAGCGTGGTGGGAGGGCTACTCGTAGAGAGATACGTAGGTTCTGTACATATATGAGGGCCTATACCTCGCCAACTTCAATGTTTTTAATGATTTTGGCTGGGTTACCGCCAATAACAACGTTGTCACCGAAGCTTTTGGTGACAACAGCTCCTGATGCCACTACCACATTATCGCCCAAGGTTACGCCTGGGTTTATCACCGCCATACCGCCAATCCAACAGTTGTGACCAATAGTAATAGGCTTGGCGAACTCAATACCGATTTGCCTTGATACTGGGTTGATAGGGTGCGTTGCGGTGTATATACCTACTTGCGGCGCAATCATACAATTATCGCCAATAGTCACCTTGGCAGCATCCAATATTACGCAATTAAAATTAGCGTAAAAATTTTCACCCACATGGATGTTTTCTCCATAATCGCACTTAAAAGATGACTCTATGTATAAGCGCTTGCCTGTACTGCCAAAAAGCGCCTTTAATTGACGGGTACGAGCTTTGTGCTCTGTTTGACATGTAGCATTAAGCTCATCTAGTTGTACCCGACAGGCCTTACGCAACCCAGTTAATTCACGATCGTTAGGATAGTAAAGTTCACCGGATAACATTTTTTGTTTTTCGTTCATACCAGTCTACATTTGGGATAATGCCCAGACCTTACTTGCTAGACGAATAACTGACAATCACTTTTTCTTGCAGTGCAGGGTTAGCAATATCCAAATTTACCGGGCGTTCAAGAATTATTGAGCCGCCAATAGACACATCAACTTCAATCGTGAGCTTAGGCTTTGTGCTATTTCTTTCCAGCCAGCCTTCGTCACGCATTTTGTAAATAATGTCGCCCTTAATTAACGTATCGCCTTTGAGGGTGATGTCTCCATTCATACTCTCAATATTGTTCTCAACGATGCTGTCAGCAATTCGAATATCACCATTAACGGTCTCTACGCTACCTTGAATTGTGCTTTGTTGTGCAATGCTTACATCGCCGTTCATCGTTTCAATACTGTTGGCTACATGCAGATGGGAACCAGCATCAAGGTCACCATTGACGATGTTGACTTCATCAACGCGAACGTGAGAACCCATTTCTACACTGCCATTGACAACACTAATATCTTCGGCTTGGGCATGATCTTCAAGTGATACATCGCCATTGACTGATGAAAGGTCGCCTACTGAACGATGTGTTGCTACATCTACGCTACCAAATACGCTACTAATATCTTCACCCTCTTGAGCACTAGCGTGGCCAACATGGACGACGCAGCCTGAAAGCATTGTTGTAGCTGCAAAGAATAGGGTGCTGGCAATAAGTGTTTTTTTCATCGAAAAGCCTTTTCAGTGGTGTTTAGCGTTATAAATTACGCATTAATATCTGGTTATCTTTCATAATCATCTTTCACAGAGCATGCCAAGAGTGATTTTTATTGATTATCAGTGACTTACAGTTTTTCTTGTCATGTCTTAATTATGGCTTTTAAAAACTTCGCTAGATAATAGCGAAATACACCAATTGTTAGGTTTTCGAGTGGTTTTAATTAGCACAATTAAGCGCTGTAAGAACCTGATTGTAAAAGTAGCGCTGGCAGCTATTCGATAATTGGACACACACTTAAACGACAAGAAGACAAAAAGATAAAGACAGACAGAAGGCAAAGGGCCATGACAAAGGCCGACAAAAGACGACAATCGATAATTGGACACACACTCGAGATTCGTCGGACACACACTTAAATGATAATAAATATGAAATACCATATGTGGCCGGTGTGAATAATTAATTTATTAAGTAATTTCTTTCAAGGGCTATTTTTATGATTGTTATTCACCATAACCCCGCTTGCGGCACATCCCGTAACGTATTAAAAATTATTGAAGATGCTGGCTATTCGCCGATTGTTGTAGATTATATAAAAGAAGGTTGGACTCGATCTCAGTTACTTGGGTTGTTTGCTGCCGCTAGTTTAACCCCCAGACAAGCGCTTAGAACAACAAAGTCACCTGCAGAAGAGTTAGGGTTATTAGATGAATCGGTATTAGACGATATTTTGCTTGATGCTATGTTGAAACATCCGGTTTTGGTAAATAGGCCTATAGTTTGCACGGAAAAAGGTGTTGGGCTGTGTCGGCCTAGTGAAAAAGTACTCGATTTACTACCTTCATGGCCACAAGGCCCGTATTTTAAAGAAGATGGTGAGCAAATTTTAGATGAACTTGGTAAAAGGATGTAATTTATGCACGACAAACATTCGCAGTTAAAGCGCGCGAAGCAAAATGCATTAATTTGCTTATTGATAGCCGCGGGTGTTTTCGTTAGTGCCATTGTTACACAAGTTTACGTTCCCAGCTTGGCGAGTGCTAAATGGTTGGGGCTTATAAAAATGGCCAGCGAAGCCGCATTAGTCGGTGGGCTCGCTGACTGGTTTGCAGTGACAGCGCTTTTCAAGCCTATACCTGCACGGTATCCCATCCCTCATACCAATATTGTCGCAAGCAATAAAAAAGTGATAGCGCAAAACCTATCACAATTTGTAAAAGAAAAGTTTTTTCATGCGAGTGCCATTGAAACGCTCATTGCGTCTAGCCAGCCTGCGAAAGGGGCTGGGCGATGGTTGGAAGACCCTCAACATGCGAAAAAATTAAGCCGATTTTTATGTGATGCACTTGCCGGTATTCTTCGTCTAGTGGATGACAAACCGGTTAAAGCCTTCATTGGAAAAACGGCAGAAAAAGGAATTAATCAACTCGACTTACAACAGCTGATAGCTACTGTGTTAAGCAGTATTACCCGAGAGCGCCATCATCAGCTTGTGCTAGACAAGTTGCTAGGAAACGTTGCTAAATTAATGGGTGAGCCTGAAACACAGGAATATATTGCCGCCACACTCATAGATTGGCTTAAAACAGAGCATAACCGTTTAGAAAAGCTACTTCCCTCAACCTGGTTGAGTGAACGGGGAGCACTGATCGCGGTAAAAGCGGTTTCTCGCGTACTTGATGACGTGTATGCCGATGATGCTCATCCACTAAGACACGCGTTTGACGAGCAGGTAAATGACTTTTTACACGAAGTGCAAACTAGTGATTCGATGGCGCAACGTATCAATAATTATAAAGAGCAACTGGTTCATGACCCTGCCCTTAAAGCGTTTTTAAATAAAAGCTGGGTATCGTTACATGGCCGTATGCTTGAATCGTTAACCGCTGAAAGCGGAAAAGCAGAAACCAAAGTGACACATTGGCTAAACGAACTAGGCCACTCTTTAACCACTGATGAACGCTTATCGAGCGCATTTGACCGCCATATTGGTGAAGCTGGAAAATACATGGCACCAGAGTTGGCGGACTTTTTAACCAAGCATATCGAAGACACAATCAATAGTTGGGATGAGAACGAAATGGCTGAGCAAATTGAGCTCAATATTGGGCGTGATCTTCAAAAGGTACGAATCAATGGTACCTTGGTCGGAGGCTTAATTGGTGCATTATTATTTGGTCTAGAGCAAATTATCGCATTTACTTCACCATAGAGAATGGTGGGTTACGCAACGTTTTAGGCAATATATTGCAAGTGGGGGCATTTCTAACGCTTATGCCACCCAGCTTAACCTTACTAATTATGCTTCAGGTTGAAGGTTGAAGACCAATGAGTCTGCAGCAACTTTACCTTTAAGGCCACCTTCTATTGGTTCACGTTCAAGTAACGAAATAGAATAACTAGCATTATATAAGCGAGTCACTTCTGTTTCGTCGACACAAAATGGAGGGCCTGGCATGACGGATTGGTCATAATCGAAGCTTATCAAAAGGATGGGGGCACGTTTGGTGATGGTACAAATATGCGCTGCATATTTCTCGCGAAGCGCGGTCGGCAATGCGACCAATGCGGCTCTGTCATAAATACCGGTTACGTTACCTAGTGTTTCGTCGGTTAGCTCAAAAATATCACCAACAAAAATACTTAGCGGGCCATTTTTAAAAAGCTTAAGGCTACCTACGGACGTGACCTCTGGCTCAATATCCAGCTCCGTAAATAATTGCGTGATCGCAATTTCACTTAACTCTGCACCTACCACCTCGCAGCCGTTAGCAAGCAACCAATGGATATCCTTAGTTTTACCGCATAACGGTACGAATATTCGCGGTGAGGCGGCAGCTAACAAGGTATCAGCATGCTTAACGAGAAGTGCATTGCCCTCAGGTTCATGGAAACCAATTTCATTTTTATGCCACTTGCTGTGCCAAAAATCGTGTTCCATTAATATATTCCTTTAACGTGCGAGGGTTACAGATTAATCGAGGGGAGAAACTTGTGTAAAGCAACTTGAGTAAAACAATATCAAGCTAGGAGCAATCTGTTCATAAACAAAAGCTCCTTCGCTATATATCGTTAGGTAGTTTTTTGTACCCAAGTTTATTGGTACATAACTTTATTGCTACTTAACTGTCTAGCGGCGTATTAAAATCTTCAGACAGTTCAAAGTCACCTTCTACTGACGTTACTTTGCCGTCTTCAAATGTAATAACCATTTGCTTTTGGAAATCTTCACCGCGTTTTTTCATGCCGCGCTTCATATCGTAAACGTAGTACCAAGTATCATCATCGAAAGAATCTTGTACTACTGGGTTACCAAGTACATAAATAACTTGTTCTTTAGTCATGCCGATGCGTAGTTTTGAAACGTCTCGTTGATCGAGAAAGTTACCTTGAGGCACATCAATACGATAAATCCAGTTAGAACAAGCGCTTGATGTAAGGGTTAAACCTAAAATTATTAATAAATGTTGCAACTTCATGCGTAAATCAGTCCAGTATTGCTTTTTCTTCGTTACCCAACAGCATAAAGGCGGGTGGGGTGCGTTAATGTAAGCACGAAGGCATGCTACATCGACAAGTATGACCAATCAACTGCATTTTAGTTCGATTGCGCGCTTTTCAATAACTCTTTTGCGTTAGCAAGCGCCGATTTGGTTACTTTGTCGCCAGCCAACAAGCGAGCCAATTCATCCACTCTATCTTGTTTCGTTAGCGCCAACATTTGAGTTTCAGTACTTTCACCGTCGGTAAGCTTGGTAACAAAGAGCTGGTTATGCGCTTGAGCAGCAACCTGAGGTAAATGGGTAACACACATAACCTGTACCTGTTTGCCTAAGCGGCGAAGTAGCCCTCCTACAATAGATGCAGTAGGTCCGCTAATGCCCGTATCTACTTCATCGAAAATCATAGTAGGCGTAGCATGGTTATCACTGGCAATAACTTGAATGGCTAACCCTATCCTAGAAAGCTCACCGCCAGATACGACTTTATCAAGTTTGTCCGCTGCTTGGCCTGGGTTTGTGGATACTTTAATTTCAATCGTATCTTGGCCCAAGGCTGATGGCTTTTTAAACTCATCGTAGTTTACCTCAATGGCTACCTTCGCATGGGGCATGTTCATCTGATGGATTTGTATTTCAATTTCACTTGCCAAATAGTTTGCAGCTTTCACCCTGCATTCTGATAACACTTTCGTTTCGCTTAGATACTGTGCTTTCAGCTCATCTACTTCATCTTCTAACGTGGTTAACAAAGACTCTTGATCGCCCAACGAAGCAAACTCACTGGCTAGGGTTTGGTGGTGCGCAAATAATTCCTCTGGCATAACACTATGCTTACGGGCTAAGTCCATTGCTTTTGCATAGCGCGCTTCTACTTGTTGTAAACGAAGTGGGTCTATTTCTAAATCGTCGCAATAATGGCGCAATTCCCCAGCCGCTTCTTCAACTTGAATAGCTGCCTCATTTAACAAAACAAGAATGGGGCTCAAGCTCGCATCATGGGATTCAAGCTCACCCAAACGGTCTATACTATTTTGCAATATAGACAGTGCATTGCCTTCGTCACTTTCGTACAAGTGATAAAAGCTAGTTTGTGCCTGCTCTAAAAGACTTTGCCCGTTGCTTAGGCGCTTATGTTCAGTTTCAAGCTCTGAAAACTCACCGTCTTCTAAGGCAAATTCGTCTAACTCTCTAACTTGGTAAGTAAGCAGCTGTAATCTGTCTTCACGCTGCTGAGCTTGCGCTTGTAGTTCGCTCAACATTTTTTGCTTTTCACGCCATAAGGCATAGTGCTGTTTTACATTTGAGAGGCTGTCTTTGTGGTTACCTACAGTATCAACAAGCTGACGTTGATAATCTTCTTTTAAAAGCTGAAGGTGCGTATTCTGGCCATGTATAGCAAGTAGATGCTGACCTAAACCTTTCAATTGTTGTAGTGACGCGGGAATGCCATTAATAAAGGCTTTTGAGCGGCCTTCTTTTGAAATGACTCTGCGAATGAAACAGCTGTTTTCATCCTCGTCCGAGGTAAGTTCGTGTTCATCGAGATAGCGCTTTGCATTCGCATTTGTGGCCAATGCGAAATGAGCAATGATTTCTGCTTTAGGCGCGGTGCTTCTTACCGCGTTGGCATCAGCTCGCTCGCCTAAGCATAGGCTCAAAGCGTCAATGGCAATAGACTTACCGGCACCGGTTTCCCCAGTGATGGCAGTGAGCCCCTTTTCAAGATTAACTGAAAGTTGCTTAACCACTGCAAAGTTACTAATAGAAAGATGCGCTAACATAACTATACTCGATGTTTATACAGTATATGTAAATATATACAGTATTTTGAGTATGTAAAGAGGTTAGGTAAAATTAATTTACTTCTTCCGTGTTACTTAATAAAGCTTACTACCCCAGCCTAATTTTTTGCGCAGTACATTGAAGTAGCTATAGCCCTTTGGATGCACTAAATAAAGTTTATCTTCACTTTTATTAATGCGTATTTCATCGCCAGGAAGCACAGGAAGTACAATGTGGCTGTCGCAGCTGATTTGTAGTGAGTCGCTGTTAACTTTCGATACCTTCATCGACACTTGACTATCGGCATCGACTACAATTGGCCTGCTGCTCAATGTATGTGGAAACATAGGCACGAGCGTAAGGGCATCAAGCTTGGGCATGATGATAGGGCCACCTGCCGACAGTGAATAGGCGGTAGAGCCAGTCGGGGTTGCCACAATTAGGCCGTCTGAGCGTTGGCTGAACACAAATTGGTCATCAATATAAATTTCGAATTCCATCATGTGGGCAACTTTACCGTGGTGAAGAACCACTTCGTTCACCGCGGAATTGCTACTTTTTAGTTTTTCATGACGATACACACCCACATCTAGTAGAAAGCGTTTTTCAACGACGCATTCACCTTCAAAAATAAGGTCGAGTTGCTGCACAATTTCGTCAGGGTGGATATCGGTTAAAAAACCTAAGTTGCCTCGGTTTACGCCCACCACATGGATATCAAAGCGCGCTAATACCCTTGCTGCACCTAGCATACTGCCATCACCGCCTACTACTACGGCAAGGTCGGCTTCTTTACCAATAGTAACTAAGTTGCATGCGCGATGATTATCACTTTCTAATTCTTTTGAAATACTCTCTTCAACCAATAATTCACAGCCTTTTGCGGTGAGGTATTGAGCCAAAAGATTTAAGCTGTCATGAGTAGCAGCGTGCTGAGGTTTGCCGATTAAAGCAACGGTTTGATAGGACATGTAGTGCTAATGTGTTTTCCTTACTGATGTCAGGACATTAGCACAGATATTTTACGAATGGAAAGCCTTAGCGCAACGTTTATCGGGCTGTCCAGCCACCATCCAGTACCATAGTTTGGCCAGTAATATTACGTGCACTATCCGACATTAAAAATGCCGCCGTGTCCGCCAACTCATCTACGCTAATAAACTGTTTTTTAGGCATGGGCTCAAGCATTATTTTGTTGATCACTTCCTCTTCTGTAAAGTTGTTTTCTTTGGCCTGTGAGGCAATCTGCTTTTCGACCAGCGGTGTTTTAACATAAGCCGGACAAAGGGTGTTGATAGTGACATCACAGTCGCCGGTTTCAAGGGCGATAGTTTTAGCAAACCCTAGTAGGCCATGCTTTGCTGCCACGTAAGCCGATTTATAAGGGGAGGCCACCAGGGAGTGAATTGAACCAATGTTGATAATTCGGCCAAAGTTTAGCTCTCGCATGCCAGGTAAAAACGCTTGGGTTAAAAGCGCGGGGCCAACCAGCATTATATTAATTAATTGCTGCCATTTTTCGCTTGGGAAGTCTTCAATGCGTGAGACATGCTGAATACCGGCGTTGTTAATCAATACATCTACTTTTTGCCCCTCGAGCAAGTCGGGTAAAGCCGCCACTTGCTGAGCATTGCACACATCAACCTCAATAGCACTGGCACTGCCACCTTCTTTTAGAATATCGTTCGCAGCGCGCTGTGCAGCTTGTTCATTAATATCAGCTATAATCACATGATGCCCCGCTTTCGACATGGCTTGTGCTATACCAAAGCCAATACCGCTTGCACCACCAGTTATAAATACGGTTCGCTTAGTCATTGTTTGCCGTTCCTGTATTCATCGTTGTTTTATTGGCAGCGCCTGTGTTAATCCCTTTAATCATATTAGTAACAGCAGAAATTTGAGCGCCTTTTCGATTTGCATAATCATCTGAAGAATAGCCCCACCAATCCCAGCAACCTTGTGGGTTTAATGGCATAAATAACGATCTTTTAGTTTGCGGGTACAACACAACGATATTGTTATCATCGGCCCAACGATTGATACCGGTTTTTGTTACATAGCTATCGCCAACCACTTCGGCATATTGATTACAGCCATGAAAACTAATATGTAAGCTGCACGATTCACCTTCTGCACAGTTTTCGGGTACAAAAACAAATCCTTTTTCGGCCAAGGTTTCGCCATCGCTTCCTGAAAGCTTTTGCTGAGAAATAGTGTAAACCTTGCCTGAAACGGTATCGTCGGGTGCGGTTAAGTTGGGTAACAGGTGATTTAACATACTGCCCGCTGCATCGTAATTACAGTTACCAATAAAAGGGCTTTCTGAAACGCTGCAATTACTGCCTTCTTTCAAGGTAGGGAAGTGGTGTGCTGCGCTTTGATCGTTCACGTACACAATATTTTGAGTGTCTGTCCAATTTTGGTATTGGCGGTACAGTAAATCGCTGGCTTGTGCTGTTACTCGCACATCGTTAGTACCGTGAAATAACCATACTTTGGCATCTTTAAGGCCCGTTAAAGGCGCAATGCTGCCTTCGCTTGCATAGTCTACGGCAACGCTGGAAAGTGCATCTAGGTTGATTGGCGTATCTACCTTATTTACGCATTGGTTTAATGCAGTGGTAATATCATTTTGCGCGCAATAATAAGGCCCTGCAGCAATAATACCTGCGCCTTTCACCCAGTCGCTATGTGCAATATGAAACTGCGTGGCCATGTATCCACCAGAAGAAAGGCCAGATACCGTAGCTTGCTCAACATCAAGATTTAGCGGTGGTAGGCCATTGCCTGAATTAGCCGAGCTGGATAACACTACGCTACTGTAAAGCGCACAAACGCTGGCCAGTATTTTATAAGTTGTTTTCATAACAGGTTCCTACAGTTAAATGCTTGATTGGCTGGTAAGCATTGCACATATTTAAACGGTTCATTTTTTAGTATTTATAAGGCGCTTGAAAGAAAAGCGGCAATGCGCTCGCCTTCGGCTTGCACGTTTACAATTCCTTCAAGGTGTCCGAAGGGGCCATTCAGTGTTTCCAGTTCGCTTTTTTTCCCTAAGCCTTTGAGTTGATTGTGAGCTGACTCGGCTAAATAAGGCATAAGTAACAAATCGGTGGATGCCGGTAAGAACAAAGTTTCGGCTTGAATATTTTCAAGCCCTGCTTTCAAGCTATTACCATGACCAGCTACAAACAATTGGCAGGCGCGGACTAAATAAAGAAGGTGGTTTGCATCCATTTTTTCAGCACGTTGGCGCGCGCGTTTTTCTAACCATTTCACAATAGAGTGCTGAGCGTTAATGTGCTCTAACGGCGCTTGCTCCACAGCTTGATATCCTAGTTTATTACCTTGTTGGTTAAAATACGTGGGGTACAACGCATGTTGGGTAATCATCATTAAAGACGCTACAAGCCCTTCAGTGGGTTGGTTTTGTCGAGAGTAGCTGCCTTCATGCCAGTTAGCATCTAATCGAATAGGCATCGCCCAGTGAGAGAGCGCGGCGGTTGTCCACGCATCGCTTCCAGCCGTGCCAATAACCGATATCATTCTTGGCACCCAGTCTGGGTAAGCACTAGCCCAATCGATAGCCTGCATCGACCCCATAGAAGGGCCAACCACCGCATGCAGTGTTTGTATACCTAAGCTTTCCAGTAGCGCCTTTTGCACATTTACGAAGTCGCGGATTGTCACCACGGGGAAATCTAGTCCCCAAGGCTTACCGGTTTCGGGGTTAATAGTAGCGGGACCTGTGGTAACAACATTTTTATCATAGGCGTTTAAATTCACTAAACTGTCTACACTGACAACGTAATAGATATCCGTATCAATGGCTTTGCCAGGGCCAATTAACGCATCCCAATAGCCTGTGTTAGGGCTTGTTTTTTTATCTTTTTCTTCATATACACCCGCCGCATGAGACGTGCCCGAAAAATGGTGAGTAATAAGAACAACATTGCTCTTATCTGTATTTAATTGCCCATAGGCTTCCCAACCCACTTTCAGGTTATTAATGGTTTTGCCACCAAATGTGGTGAAGCTTTCTATTGAGAACGTTTCTTTCTTCGTAATCAGCGTTGGTTGATTTGTTTCTATGCTTGTATCAGCAGTATTTGCCCCATTAGTTGTGGCGATAGACTTCACTGATTCAGTGAAAGCTGAATTGGCAGAATTCGCCACATTAGCACTGCACGCTGTTGTAGTAATCAGCGGCAACGCCAGCAAAGTACAATATAAAAAAGCTATTTTTAGTTTCATGGAAATCCTTATCTAAAACACGCTGAATAGGCCAATGGCAAGTGCTAGCCCTATAACCGGTACGACTACGGTTAATGCTGCGACTGCACCGTAGGCTGCCTTATGCGTTTCATGACATATAGCGCGAATTGTGGTGACAACATACCCGTTATGAGGCAGTGAATCTAGCGCACCAGAAGAGATAGAAACAATACGGTGTAATTGTTCTGGTTGCACACCTTGGTCGAGATAATGTGGTGCAAGTAGTGGCAGCGCAATGGCTTGCCCGCCAGATGCCGAGCCGGTTAAGCCTGCTATTACACTAATCGCAATAGCAGCGCCAATTAACTCGTTGCCAGGGATTTGCGTCATTAAGGTTACCGTTTGCTGAAATGCCTCGGTGTTTTTGGCGATTGAACCAAACCCGACCACAGCCGCGGTATTGCCAATGGCTACCAGCGCGCCGGTTGTGCCGGTGTTAATCGCCGCTTGTAAATTGTGAAAGTGGGCGTGGTTTATTATTAGCAAGGTAAGCACACCGCCCCCTAAGGCTACAATAAGCGCAAGTTGTGCTAGTGCTTCGTGTAAAAAGAAGGAAATACATAGCACCACAAGCAAGGGAATAATGCCGGTAAGTGGGTGAGGGTAGTCTCGTTCGCGTATTTCAGGGTCGGTAATTCGTGCTTCAAATTCTTCGCCATTGGCTATCGCTTTGCGGATCATTTTCGCCAACCACCAGTAACCAAGCACTGCCATGAAAATAGCAACCACTAAGCTTACTTCCCATGCAGCGAAGGGCGAGGTGCCTAAATACTTAATGGGGATCCAATTTTGGATTTCTGGTGAGCCGGCAGAGGTCATGGTAAAGGTGACCGAGCCAAATGCCATGGCGGCGGGTATGAAACGGCGCGGTAAGTTAGCATCTTTAAATAAGCTTACTGCCATAGGATAAACCGAGAAGGCGACAACAAAAACGCTCACGCCCCCGTAAGTTAAAATAGCGCAAGCCAGCACCACTGCTAACACAGCCTGTTTGTACCCAATACGTTGTATTATCCAACGAGAGACGGAATCGGCTGCGCCACTGTCTTCCATGAATTTGCCAAATAAAGCACCAAGCAAAAACATAAAAAACCATGCGGCGATAAAGCCTGAAAACCCACTCATGTAGGTTTCAACAAAATTTATATCACCAATAAAAACAGACATGCCGTTGGTTAACGCCACAACCAGTGCACATAAGGGGGCTGCAATGAAAAGGTTCATTCCCCGAATGGTTAACACAATTAATAATACGAGTCCGCCTACCAGACCAATCATACTTAACATCATTATTTTTCCTTAGAAATCTGTGACCGCAGATTCTCCAGAACAGTTAAGTTTATGTTTATATTGCGTTTATGTAGCTGTAAGTCATGGCTTTTTATATCAATTAATGATTGGTGAAGTCATGTCCTAGGGCTAAAGTGTGACGGTAGTGGCGCTAAATTCACATAGTACGATGGTACTACATACGGCAAGGGTAAAATTACCTAGAGTAAAGTTCGACCGCAGGCATTACATCCGACAGTAACGATAATTTAGAACTAAAAAGGACACATTATGTCACTCACTACACACATGCAGCGTTACCCTCGCTCTATCTGTGCAGCTGCTGTTGCGAGCGCACTGTTGATTTCACCTTCTACCTTTGCTCAAGACGCTGATGCTGACGATAAAGGCAAACTAGAACGTATTGAAGTTACCGCACGAAAAACCGTTGAGTCGTTGCAGGAAACCCCTGTGGCTATCACCTCTATTGGGGCTGTTGAATTAGCCGAAAAGGGCATTAGCGTACTCACTGAAGTTCAGCAGTTTTCACCTAACACTACATTGCAAACCAGCCGTGGTACTAACTCTACGTTAACGGCGTTCATTCGTGGTTTAGGTCAGCAAGATCCGCTTTGGGGATACGAGCCTGGTGTAGGGATTTACGTTGACGATGTTTACATCGCTCGCCCACAAGGTGCAGTACTCGATTTATTAGATGTACAGCGCATAGAGGTATTACGCGGGCCGCAGGGCACACTTTATGGCAAAAATACTATTGGTGGGGCCGTTAAATATGTCACCAAAGAGATGTCAGGGGAAACCCAGTTAAACGTGCAAGCTACGCTTGGTAGTTACAGCCAGCGGGATCTAAAAGTCACCGGGCAAATTCCATTAGTAGAAGATACTGTGTATTTGGGCGTAGGGTACGCTAATTTAAACCGCGACGGTTTTGGTGAATACTTAGTTAGCGCTTTAGACGGCCAAGACAAAGAAAACTACAACAAAGACTTATGGGCAGCGCGCCTTACGCTAGAAGTACACGCTAGTGATGATTTATTTTTCCGTTTCGGCTGGGATAAAACCGAAGATACCTCGAATGCAAAAGGTGGCTATCGTCTTATCCCCAGTATTTTGACCGACGCGCCAGTGCCTGATTCAAAGTTCGATTCGTACACCAGTTTACCTACTTGGAATAAAGTAGAACTTGAGGGATATAACTGGCTAGCTCGCTATAACGTAAGTGATAATTTAGAACTTAAATACATAGGTTCACACCGCGAGAGTTACTCGCCTACAAATATCGATTTTGATAATACGGCATTGCCCATTTTCGACGTGCCTGCCGAGTATGACGACAGCAACGACACCCATGAATTACAGCTAAATTACACTGGAAATAGCTACTCGCTAGTATCTGGCTTATATCTTTATGATGGTGAGTCATGCGGAAACTTTGACGCTGTATTAGGTGTGTTGGGTGTGGCGCTAGGCGCTTCCGGCTTAACCCGAGAAGTAAGCGGCTGTAATAACTCTGAAAGTTGGGCCGCTTATGCGCAGTTTAATTACGACATTAACGACAAGCTTTCTCTCTCACTTGGTGCCCGCTATACAGACGAAGAAAAATCGGCAACAGTAAATAACGGCTTGATCTTCGCGAATGTTTACCCTTATACCGATTGGTTCGACGGGTATGTTCGCCCTGATGGTGACTTAGTTCCGCAGGTGCTGGGCACTGACAGCGACGGTGATGGTGTATTTGAAGGGGCGGCAGTTGAAAGCTGGTCGCGCTTTACGCCGCGAGTTGGTGTGGAATACCAAATGAGTCGCGATACTATGTTTTTTGCGAGTTATTCGCAGGGCTTTAAATCGGGGACCTTCAATCCACGCGCTACGGTAAATGAGCCTGGCGTAGAACCCGAAGTCGTTGATAGCTACGAAGTGGGCATGAAAAGCGATTTGAATGATGCATTGCGATTGAATGTGACGTTATTCTCGTACGACCATTCAGACCGACAATATATTGGTATTGAAGGTGACTTAAGCGACCCAACTGCACTGGATCAAAGGCTACGCAACGCAGCGGAAACGGCTGCCAAAGGTGCTGAAGTAGAAATGACGTGGGTAGCTTCTGATAACTTACAATTTGATGTGGCTTACGGGTACATCGATTTTGAAATTAAGAAGAACAATGCGATACCCCCTCTCATTGGTTTGGCTAGCACGCCTGAAAATACGTTAAACATTGGCGCTAATTATCTGCTAGAAACCGGCTTTGGTGATATTTCATTTAACGCTAACTATTACTATCGTGGTGATTACTTATTGTTTGAAACTAGCGACCTAATTGAGCAAGACGCTTATGGGATGGTGAACTTAAGCGCGCGATGGGAGAGTATAGAAGGCGATTGGTATGCCGGCCTTCATGTGAAAAACCTTACCGATGAAGAATATTTGGTGGGTGGGTATGATTTTGTTACCCGAGACGAAGACGGTAACTTTGGGCCCGGCCTAGGCGGTGATACTACGTTAATTGGTTATTATGGCGACCCACGTACGGTTCACGTCACGCTAGGTTATCGTTTTTAGATACGGTAAATCGTGAGAACTTGCGATAACTCGCGCACTTGGCTAGAGAAATAGTAAGTGTAATAGCTAGCGCCATAGTTAGCGTAAAAGTTAGCGCAATCGCTAGATATACGAAAAATACAAATTAGCGATACCAAGTAGCTATACAAAATAGCTATACAAAAAAAGCCGGAATGAGAGTTCCGGCTTTTTTATTTGAGTCTACTTTTATCTGGATAGTATGTTTCCACGCAATATAAACACCTTTTAACACTAGGTATTTGTAACCATCGTGTTATTATTAATTTAACATTGTTGTTACAGTTGTGCGGCAGATAACAAAATGAAAATACGTGTACTTATTGCAGATGATCACCCCTTATTTCGAGCGGCAATGTGCCAAGCCCTTGGCGACATTGTAGGGCCCGATATACTGCAAGCATCTACGCTGAATGAAACTCTCAGTCAGCTTGACGCTAACCCAGATATTGATTTGGTATTTTTGGATGTGAAGATGCCGGGTAATAATGGCTTGATAGGGTTGTCTGAGGTGCGAGCGCGATATCCTGATGTATTGGTGGTCATGGTGACGGCCTTTGAAGAGGCGAATCTTATTCGTAAGGCGCTCTCTTTAGGTGCATGCGGTTTTATTCCTAAATCGGCATCCATAGAATGCATAGCCGAGGCAGTCGAACGTGTACTAGACGGCGAACAATGGCTTCCTGAATCGGCAGCGAACCTCACTAATGATGGCACTGACACTGACGATTTTAGCGTTAAACTCGCGATGCTCACACCGCACCAATTGAAAGTGCTTCGAATGGTGGCTGATGGATTGCTTAACAAGCAAATTGCCTACGAACTGGATATTTCCGAGTCTACCGTGAAACAGCACGTTTCAGCGGTATTAAGAAAATTGAATGTCATTAATCGTACAAAAGCAGGTATTGCTTTCAAACATGCCATGGCTGTGCACGAATAGGTTTAAGCTACTGATTAAAACTTCTTATTAATCAAACAAGGCCGTTAATTAAACCAGCCCATAAATAAAATCATTCATTTATATGCCAAGCCTATTAATGAGATTTGACCACTGATTTTTCTAGTTCGGCAATTAACCTAAAACCTAGAGTAATTAATAAGCTAATCATCAAGTTTCAATTCGTTTTTAAGTAAGCGCTTAAGGGCTAATGGTTTAACAGGCTTGGGTAAATAATAAAGCCCTAAGTCGCTGGCAGCCTCTCTGATACCCTCACTTCGATTCGCCGTAATTAAAACCCCTGATACTTTACGTTCCCACTTACCTTGCAGTTGAGAAACAGCTTGTGTTCCGGTTTCACCAGCATCTAAATGATAGTCGACAAGCAGCAAATCTGGTGGAGTAGGGCACGCTTGTATCGACTCTGTGATATTCGTCCCAATTAGCACTATTGCGCCCCAATCTGAAAGCAATACGTTCATGGCTTGGGCTATTTGTGCATCATTTTCTATCAGTAGTATTCGCCTGCCGGCTAAGAACGGCTTGCTAGGCAGTAAATCTGGTGTCGCTGCGCTAGGGCTTATGTCGACAGTGGCTTTGTTTGCTTGAGTCTCTGCCGTTACGGCATGCGCCACGCTTGAACTTTTCACTGGTAAGTTTCCACTTTTAGCTGAAGTTTCAACGCAAGGCACTGACACACTAAACTTGCTGCCCTTGTTGACGGTAGATACCAACGAAATAGGGTGATGTAGTAATCTCCCTATACGCTCTACAATGGTTAACCCTAACCCCAAACCTTGAGCGTTTTGTTTTTCATCTAATTGGTGGAACTCGTTAAAAATTTCACTTTGCTGGTGGTTGGGAATACCAGCCCCTGTGTCGTACACACAAATATCAATTAGTGGTGAGGCTGGTTCTAAGTGCTGCTTGGGGCCTGATTGTGAGTACTTGCGCCTTACACCAACTAACACCTTGCCAGTTGTGGTGTAGCGGATTGCATTCGATAACAAGTTTTGCACGATACGTCGTAACAAGTTTTTATCAGAATGAATAACGAGTTTAGTGGGTACATAACACAAGGTTAAGCCTTTAGACGCCGCTATGACTCTAAATTCTTGCACCAATGGCGCTAACATGTCATCCAATGCAAAGTTGCTTGTTTGCGGCATAAGCTTACCCGACTCTAACTTGGTCATATCGAGTAACATGGTTAGCAGGTTTTCTGCGCTATTTAGCGAGCTTACTACCCCTTCTGAAAGCGCGGCCAGTTCGCCGCCTTTGGTTTTTTGGGCCAGCATAGCGGCAAATAAAGTGGCGGCATTAAATGGCTGCATAAGATCGTGCCCCGCCGCAGCTAAAAACTTCGATTTACTTTCGTTTGCCCTGTCGGCTTCCAATTTGGCGTGTTGTAGCTCTTCAGTGCGAGCAGCTACGCGGTGTTCTAAGTCGGATTTAGCCCGTTCAAGGGCTTCCTGAATAGCTATGTATTCTGTTATATCACTGTAGGTTGTTACATATCCGCCACCAGGTAAGGGCGAGCCATTTAGCTCAATCACTTTTCCATCGGGCTGCTTCCGAACATACTTGTACCGGCTGCCTTCTTTCATATAAACAATACGTTTATTGATTTCTTCGTTACTGATAACAGCGTTACCGAATAGCCCTCGCTTAGCGTTGTAAGCAAGAATACTTTCAATCGACATACCGGTTTTAAGGAAAGCCCGTGGGTAATTGAACATTTCAATATAGCGCTCATTCCACGCTAGTAACTGCAGCTTTTCATCTAATACGCTAATGCCTTGTTCAATATTTTGTACCGACGATTGCAGTACTTCATGATTAAACTGAAAAGATTGTGAGGCTTCTTCCACCCAATCTACCAGTTCAGGCAAGGTCTCGTTTTTAGTTTCAGTAATAGCGCCTAGCAATATGCGCGCACTTGGGGTGCCTACTTGAGCGCTGAGCAATTTTTCTGTGCGCTGCAGTAGGGTATGGTTTGCGTACCCAGAATTTGCATTAGCATCCGAGATATTCACAGATAATTGATTCACTAGCGCTTGATGAACACTGGGTTCGAGTACACGCTGGGTTAACGCCGTTAAATCGTTAATGCGAATGGCAAAAGCAGGAGATGTAGGCGATTTCTGTTCAATGCCATGAAGCGGGCGCTTGAACGTAATATAAGAAACCACAATGAAGGTAACGCAGTTCGCTAACAACGAATAAGCGAATCCCATTCCTAGCTCGGCATCGGAAGGTGGACTATTAAAATAATAGCTCGACATGATACTGGGGTATAACAAGTACACCACCCAAAAACTAAAGCCGGCTAGCAGCGCGCAGACGGCGGCAGATTTGGTGCTTCGTTGCCAATATATACCGAACATAAGCACAGGTAAGCACTGGCCTAATAAGGCAATGGCAATAATACCGCTTTTTACTAATGGCGCCGCTTGACTAACGTTAAGGTGATACCAAAGTGCCACCGACAACACCACCAATACGGTAAGACGGCGAATAGTTAAAATTTTACTAGGCTGCATGGTGTGATTGGGTTCGGCGCGCAAACGCAGCTTTAACCACAACGGAGTCACTAGGTTGTTGGCTATCATGATACCAAGGGCAAGCGTTGCCACAATTACCATGCTGGTGGTCGCCGATAAGCCCCCAATAAACGCGATGATAGAAACAGACATATTTTCTGCATACAAAGGAAGAGCCAATACATACGCATCGGAATTGACGCTTTGTGGCAGTAAGACTTTACCCGCCAATGCTAGGGGAATAAGAAAAACCGTCATACCCAATAAATACAAGGGAAATAACCAACGAGCAGTGCGAAGCTCTCCTTCGCCGTTTAATTCAACGAAGTTCATGTGAAATTGGCGCGGTAATACAAACATAGAGCACACACCTAAAAGCACATGGGATAAATATACCCATGGAGCCCTGTCGGCATAAATAACACCGCGCGCAGCGTCGTTGCTAGCGGCTTGCGTGACTAAATCAAGCACGCCATCAAACAAATAAAAGCAAACAAATACGCCTACTACCCAAAGCGCAATAAGTTTAATGAGGGATTCGAACGCAATACTAAGCAGTAAACCCGGGTGTTTGTCGGTAAGGTTAAGCGTGCGAGTACCAAATACAATGGCAAAGATAGCCATTAGCCCCGCTACATATAAACTTACGTTTTGCGTAGAGTGCTGGGTATCGGGCGTAATGAGGTTAATACTTTTTGTGATGGCATCTAACTGCAAGGCAATATAAGGAATAACACCAATAAAACACAGCAAAGTGATTAGTGCGGCAATAAGGTGTGAATGCTGATATTTGAGGCCAATTAAATCGGCTAATGAGCTTATGTTGTGTTGCTGGCATAACCGGCTTATATGCAGTACCACAGGAAAAGCGAATGCCATGGTAAGAATAATACCCATATAGGTAGGTATAATAGCCCAGCCATATTCAGCAGCTTGCGATGTCGTGCCAAAGAACGCCCAAGATGTGCAGTGAACTCCCAATCCCAAGCTATATAAAATGGGGTGTTGTTGATTATCACGTAGCCGTTTATCGCCCCAGAAGGCAATGGCAAATAATGCGAGCAAATAAAGGGCAACTACCGTACCTACGGTCCAAATACTGAGCATCAAAATTCCCTAATACAATACCTGTCAAAGTTAACATGTTTTTTACAATGAGTGGGTGTGTAGCTCGCATTTATTGATCTATTTAAAAAAACTTAAAAACAAACCATAAAAATAGTGTGGTTACCCTTGAAGGCGGTTAAAGCAGCCCCATAATTAATCCCAACGCAGACATTGCCCATGATTGAGTACGAGTCATTCATGGGTTTATGCAGTATAGACATTAACGTTTGGAGGAAAGCATGAGCGATAACCGCGACGTGCAGGCAGAGCAAGAAGTTTCTGGCGTAGACGAAACCGTACAAGATGCTGAAGTTATACAAGAAGAGCAAACTTCACCCGAATCTGAATCAGATGCCACGCAGCGCATCTATGAGCTAGAAACAGCACTTTCAGAAGCACAGGCAACCATTAAAGAGCAGCAAGATAGCGTACTACGTGCTCGTGCTGATATGGAAAATGCCCGTCGCCGCGCTGAAATGGAAGTTGAAAAGGCACGTAAATTCGCATTAGAGCGTTTTGCAGGCGAGCTTCTTCCTGTCGTTGATAACCTTGAGCGCGCTATCGAATTGACCGACGGCGAAAACGAAGCGGTTAAGCCGTTGCTTGAAGGTGTGGAAATGACGCATAAAAGTTTCTTAAGCACTATTGAGAAATTTGGATTGAGCCTTATTGATCCGCAGGGTGAAACCTTTAACCCTGACTTGCACCAAGCTATGTCTATGCAAGAAAGTGCAGACCACGCACCAAATACGGTGATGGCGGTTATGCAAAA
The DNA here is from genome assembly GCF_032925565.1 of Alteromonas sp. CI.11.F.A3. Classification (NCBI taxonomy): domain Bacteria; kingdom Pseudomonadati; phylum Pseudomonadota; class Gammaproteobacteria; order Alteromonadales; family Alteromonadaceae; genus Alteromonas; species Alteromonas sp. CI.11.F.A3. The sequence goes on along the minus strand of NZ_CP136708.1, from coordinate 3,155,250 downwards.
AGGGTATCAAATTAATGGCCGTTTGTTGCGCCCAGCCATGGTTATGGTTTCCAGAGCGCCTAGCGGTGGTGTAGATACGCAAGCGTAAATACGTATTGCGGCTTAAATTACACAAAAATGTCAGTTTTTTTACTGACAACTATTGAAAATAGTGCGGAATAACCCCACTAAAATTGTAGATTAAATAAATTTTTGGAGACACGTAATGGGTAGAATCATTGGTATCGATTTAGGTACAACGAATTCATGTGTCGCAGTGCTAGACGGCGACAAACCTCGCGTACTTGAAAACGCGGAAGGCGATCGTACAACGCCATCAATCATTGCTTACACAAACGACGGCGAAACTTTAGTAGGTCAATCTGCTAAGCGCCAAGCGGTAACAAATCCTGAAAACACGCTTTTCGCGATTAAACGCTTAATTGGTCGTCGTTTTCAAGATAAAGAAGTACAACGCGACATCGACATCATGCCTTACAAAATTGTGGGTGCAGACAACGGTGATGCATGGGTAGAAGCGAAAGGCGAGAAAATGGCGCCTCCTCAAGTTTCTGCTGAAGTACTTAAGAAAATGAAGAAAACCGCTGAAGATTATCTTGGCGAAGAAGTGACTGGCGCAGTAATTACTGTTCCTGCTTACTTTAACGATTCACAACGTCAAGCAACGAAAGATGCGGGCCGTATTGCTGGTCTTGAAGTTAAACGTATCATTAACGAGCCAACGGCGGCTGCGTTAGCGTACGGTATGGACAAAAAGCAAGGCGATAACGTTGTTGCAGTGTATGACCTTGGTGGTGGTACGTTCGATATTTCTATCATCGAAATTGATGAAGTTGACGGCGAGCACACGTTTGAAGTACTAGCAACTAATGGTGATACTCACCTTGGTGGTGAAGATTTCGATAACCGTGTAATTAACTACCTTGTTGACGAATTCAAGAAAGATCAAGGCATCGACTTACGTAAAGATCCGCTTGCAATGCAGCGTCTTAAAGAAGCCGGTGAGAAAGCGAAAATTGAGCTTTCTTCTTCACAGCAAACTGAAGTTAACTTGCCGTACATCACAGCAGACGGTTCAGGTCCTAAGCACTTAGCGATTAAACTAACGCGTGCAAAACTTGAGTCTTTGGTTGAAGAGCTTGTTAAGAATACCCTTAACCCGCTTAAGCAAGCATTGGCAGACTCTGACCTATCAGTAGGCGATATCCAAGATATCATCTTGGTAGGTGGTCAAACACGTATGCCTTTAGTTCAGAAGCTAGTGACTGAATTCTTCGGTAAAGAGCCACGTAAAGACGTTAACCCTGATGAAGCCGTAGCAGTAGGTGCAGCAATTCAAGGTGGTGTACTTTCTGGTGACGTTAAAGACGTACTACTTCTTGACGTAACACCACTGTCTCTTGGTATCGAAACCATGGGCGGCGTGATGACAGCACTTATCGAGAAGAACACGACTATTCCAACGAAGAAGTCGCAAACGTTCTCTACTGCTGAAGACAACCAGTCTGCGGTAACAGTACACGTACTACAGGGTGAGCGTAAGCAATCTAGCGGTAACAAATCACTAGGTCAGTTCAACCTTGAAGGTATTCGTCCTGCTTCTCGTGGTACCCCTCAAATCGAAGTAACCTTCGACTTAGATGCGGATGGTATCTTACACGTGTCTGCGAAAGATAAAGACACAGGTAAAGAGCAGAAGATCACAATCAAAGCGTCTTCAGGCTTAAGCGATGAAGAAGTCGAGAAGATGGTTGCTGACGCAGAAGCGAACAAAGAAGCTGATGCGAAGTTTGAAGAACTTATTCAAACACGTAACCAAGCTGACGGCATGATCCACGCTACTCGTAAGCAACTTGAAGAAGTTGGCGATGCACTAAGTGCAGAAGATAAAGCGCCAATCGAAGAAGCGGTTAGCGCGCTAGAAACTGCGGTTAAAGGCGAAGATAAAGCAGACATCGAAGCGAAAACGCAAGAACTTATTCAAGCGTCTAGCAAGTTGATGGAAGCGGCTCAAGCACAACAAGCAGGTGCGGCTGGAGAAGCTGGCGCTGAAGGTGCTGAGCAACAAGCATCTGGCCAAGCTGATGAAGACGTTGTTGACGCTGAGTTTGAAGAAGTTAAAGACGAAGATAAAAAGTAAGCAAGCTGTTGCGATAAGCCCAACGTAAGTTGAGCTGACTTTAGCAGTTAAGGCGCACCAGGTTCACTTGTTGCGCCTTTGTCGTGTAATAAAACGCGATAAACAAATGTAGTTTCACAAGGGCGACAATGTGCTCAAACAACGTCCCTGTGATAATAATAGGTAGGATAAGTAAACACTATGTCGAAACGTGACTACTACGAAGTGCTTGGGGTAGATAAAGGCGCTAGCGAACGCGAAATTAAAAAAGCGTATAAAAAGCTAGCGATGAAATATCACCCAGACCGCACGCAGGGCGATAAAGCCCTTGAAGTTAAATTCAAGGAAATCCAGGAAGCCTACGAAGTATTAAACGATGCGCAAAAGCGTGCCGCTTACGATCAGTATGGCCACGCTGGTGTAGATCCTAATCGCGGTGGCGCTGGCTTTGGTGGTGGTGGCGACTTCGGTGATATCTTCGGCGATGTATTTGGTGATATTTTCGGTGGCGGCGGTGCTCGCGGCGGTCGTCAATCACGTGCTCGTCAAGGCTCAGACCTTCGCTACAACCTAGAGTTATCGCTTGAAGAAGCGGTACGTGGCAAAAGCGTAGATATTCGCGTGCCTACATTGGTTGAATGTGAAGTGTGTGACGGTTCTGGTGCGAAGAAAGGCTCTTCGCCTAAAACGTGCCCAACCTGTCATGGAAATGGTCAGGTGCAAATGCGCCAAGGCTTCTTTGCGGTTCAACAAACTTGCCCAACCTGTTCAGGTAAAGGCAAGATTATCGAAGATCCATGTAACAGCTGTCATGGCCATGGTCGTAAAGAAAAAACCAAAACCCTTAATGTTAAGATTCCATCAGGTGTTGATACCGGCGATCGTATTCGTTTATCTGGCGAAGGCGAAGCAGGAGAGAATGGTGCACCGGCAGGTGACTTGTATGTTCAAGTACATGTTCGTGATCATAAAATCTTCCAGCGTGACGGCAACAACTTGTACTGTGAAGTACCATTAAGTTTCACCACAGCAGCCCTAGGCGGCGAGCTAGAAGTGCCTACACTCGATGGCAAAGTGAAACTTAAAATTAGCCCTGAAACCCAAACAGGACGTATGTTCCGTTTACGTGGTAAAGGCGTTAAATCGGTTCGAAGTGGCGCAGTTGGCGATTTGATGTGTAAAGTTGTGGTGGAAACACCGGTTAGCTTGTCATCACGTCAAAAGGAATTGCTACAAGAGCTAGAAGAATCGATGGGCAAAGCATCAAGTAGACACAGTCCGAAAGCACAAGGCTTTTTTGACGGTGTGAAAAAGTTTTTCGATGATTTAACTAACTAAATCGTATTAAAATTATAAAGCCCTCATATGAGGGCTTTTTTTTGCCTAAAATAAAGAAAAAACACAAAATTTACAGGTTAAAACCTTGCGCAAAAGGTGGGTATTCGTCAGGATAGAAAACAGACCAACACAATCGAACAGGCATGGCGATAACTATGAAAAATATTCTAGGAAAGACAATCAAGACCACATTAGCTACCGCAGCTTTAGCAACGTGTTTAGCTGGTGGAGCAATTGCGGCGACGGAAACATCAGAAGCCTCGTCAGAAAAGCATGCAAAAGCGGCGACTCAATACCGTCAAGCGATATTCCAATTGGTACGCAGCAACATGGGGCCGTTGGGCGGCATGGCAAAAGGAGCGCTACCTTTTGATGAGTCTGTGATGATGACCAATGGGGTACGACTAGAGCAACTTGCTGATATGATGAGTGATTACTTATCTGTTGATACCCGTAAGTTTGATGTAGACACAGGCGCGAAAGACGCAGTCTGGGAAAACTTCTCCGATGTGGAATCTAAAATTGCCGCGTTAAAAGAAGCGTCAATGGGTTTACAAGCTGCAGTGAAAGCAGGCGATGAAAGTGCTTACCGCGGCGCGATTGGCAAAGTGGGAGCAAGCTGTAAGTCTTGTCATGACGACTACAAAAAAGACTAACTGTTTTAGTTCTTCACAGCGCATGTAGTTCGTGCGCTGTTATTTCCTTATCTCCTTATCTCCTTATCTCCTTACCTCCATGCCTCTAGCTGCATATATACATATCATTCATGTTTGCTCATAAATCCTCTTTATATACTAAATAATTGCCCACTTGTTAGTGCAAATGTGCTGGAAAAATGAGTAAAAATTCTCTATTGTTGACTAAATAATGATCATGTTTTTTGATTGAGCAGTGAAGTTGATAAGCAAATAATTAACGACAAATGATCGCACTATAACCATCTTGAGATGGATTGGAGTTCACCTAAATGCAGCTTCACGACGGATTGTTGGGCTCTTTACAAGATAGTAGCTTGCCAGAGGTTACCTCGCGGTTGAGTGAAGCCAGGGTAAATACAGAAGCTACCGCTGTCTTGCTTGTTTCGTTATCTCCTACTGCCACTTGCGTGGATATACTGTGCTGCGATGACAGTAATGCCGATTCTGAAAAACAAACACTGGTCATGCCCAAGCATGCTCAGCTTCTGTTATCGATGACAGAAATGAGTGCCACATTACCAGGCAGCGATTTTGAATGGCCAGAAGCGCTAACTATTTGTAGCAGCCAAAATGTGATTGTAGGTGGAATAAAAGATTTTCAAGGTAATATTATTGGTGCAGTTTTGATTGTGCTGCGTTGTCACCAACTAACCAATCAACAAAAGCACTATGCCAGTATAGCTCGCCAGCAAATAGAACTCAGTCTTCAATATAGACTTATTCAACATCCTTTTACCGACAAACTCGCCGAAAAAATTCAGTTGCTTAATGAAATTGGGCGAATCTCTCATGTTGGTGGCTGGGAATTAGATTTACATGCAGGCCTTGTCTCGTGGACGCGAGAAACCTACTTATTATTTGGTGTTACGCCGGGAAGAGATATTCCGGTAGAGCGAGCGTTAGCCAATTTCCCCCAAGTGAGCCGCGAAAAAATTGCCAAAGCAATGAAAGCAGCTATAAAGTCACTGTCTACTTTTGCGTTAGAAGTAGAGTACATCAATGCAGAAGGTTATCGGCGCTGGCTGAAAATGACGGGCACACCTCAGTCAGAGGTAACCAGCTCCCATCAAGATAAGGTGTATAGGATTTATGGTTCTGTGCAGGATATAACGGAACATAAACGTCTATCCGATACACAACACAACTACACGGAATACCTTTCTACAATTTTAGACAGTATCTCTGATGCGCTTGTGACCATTGATAAAGATGGCACTGTGATCACAGCCAACAATACGGTTGAGCACGTGTTAGGTTACGATGCTGATGAACTCATAGGGCAAGATATCTGTATTTTGGTGCCCAAAGTTGAATCACAAAATACCAAAGAATATCTGATAAAGTTTATGGAAGGGGGTAGGAAAACCGCTAAAGCGTCCCTAGAAAATCACTTTGTTAGCCATAAAAATGGTGGCCTGATACCCGTTGATATTTCATTATCTTCTTTTCATTTTGATATGCAAAAGCGAATAGTGGTGGTATTTCGAAATATGAGTGTTCGAAAACAATTAGCTGACCAAGTTTATCAAGCCGCTTACTATGACAATATCACTCAATTGCCAAACGCTAAATTGTTCGAAAAAGGCTTGAAATGTGCTATTCGAAAAGCGGCGGTAACCTACGCAGATATTTATAGCGCGCAAATAGCTATCGATAATATAGGTCAGTATAAGCAGGCGTTTGGCCAGCCTACCGCCGACTATGTGATGCGTATTCTTGCCTCTAGGCTTACTCGCACATTTTCTAAACCTTTCGCTGTTTTCAGAGGCGCCGAAAACAGCTTCTATCTGTTATACGAAGGCATCATCACCGAAGAAGACATAGCCGCACGAAACGCTATAGATGCAGTTCGCCAGCAATTTACCGATGAAGTGTGTAGCGACATTACTTTGCACAACAGCCCTCATAAAATTTATGCCGTGGTAACCATTTGCCAACTCAAAGGTATGGAGGCAAGCGTAACGAAAGTCAGGCATATGCTTGGGGAAGGGTATAACCAACTTAGCGCAGACCAAGTGAATGCCCCAGTGGTTTTTCATAGTGCTTCTAGTGTGGGTTATGACAGATACAATTTCATACGCCAGTCTCTTGGTGCTGCAGTCAGTAATCATGAGCTCTTCATAGAGTTACAACCCCAATATGAAAGTGATGGCAGTATGGTGTGTGCTGAAGCATTGGTTCGTTGGCAGCACCCCCAATTAGGCTTAATTACCCCCGCTGAGTTTATTCCTATTGCCGAAGAGAGTGATGCCATTGTTGAAATTGGCCAATGGGTAATAAATGAATGTGGAAAGCTATTATACGAGTGTAATAAAAGCGGTTTGAGAACACGACTTTCAATTAATATAAGTGCCAAACATATGGCTAGAGCCGACTTTAGCGAAAAAATGCTAGCCGTGATCGCCCATTGGAATATTCCTAAAGGGAGCCTTACCATTGAACTTAGAGAAGCCGCACTTATTGGAGCTTTTGCTTTGGTGCGTAGTTCAATGAAAGAGCTAGCCGATAAAGGGGTATCATTCTCCATAGATCATTTTGGTAGTGGGAATTTAAATCTAAGTTACCTTCGCGACCTTTGTATAAAAGAAGTGAAACTTGATAGGGACTTTATCGATGAAGAAGACGAGAATGGGGCGCAAAGCCCGCTGCTAAACAGTATTTTCGATATCGCAAAAATCTTCGAGTTAAGAACAGTGGCAGAAGGAATAGAAAATACCACGCAATTTAACGACGCAATAAAGCGTGGTTGCCATGTTTTTCAAGGGTACTTTTTAGACAAGCCACTTAATGTCAGAGATTGGCGAGCAAAACTACCAGTAAAATAGTGTGCATCTGATTAAAGCAAACCAGATTAAGCCCAGCTATTTAGTCACAAACACCAAATTCTTGATGCGGCAAATACTAATATTAAAGAAATAACTTTAATTTTTACAGTGAGTTAATTAACGTAAGCCTGAAGTCTTATACGAAAAATTCATGTTTATGCAGTAGGGTAAAGTAATACTCTATTGCGGAAACGGTCATGAATTATCATCAAGAATATCGGGCGTCAATTGATAACCCAGAAGCATTTTGGCAAGACAAAGCACTGCATCTCGACTGGTTTACTCCCCCTAAAACAGCCCTAAGCGAAAACACAAATGGCTACCCTCAGTGGTTCAAAGGGGGGAAGCTTAATACCAGTTATTTGGCGTTAGACCACCATGTAAAAGCGGGGCGCGGCGAAAACGCGGCCCTAATTTACGATTCTCCAGTAACGAACACGCAAGAAACCTGGACTTATAACACCCTACTTAATGAAGTAGCCACGTTGGCGGGCGCGCTCACCAGCCTAGGTGTGACGAAAGGCGATACGGTTATTATCTACATGCCGATGATCCCGCAAGCGGCGGTGGCAATGTTAGCGGTAGCAAGAATAGGGGCTATTCACTCGGTAGTATTCGGCGGCTTCGCCGCTAGTGAGTTGGCGGTCAGAATTGATGATGCAGAACCTGCCCTTATTATTACAGCGTCGTGTGGCATAGAAGGCAAAAAGCTACTGCCTTACAAGCCAATGGTTGATGACGCTATCGCCCTTGCTCACCATAAACCCGTAGGCTGTGTTGTTTATCAACGCAAACAACTTAGTGCGAACCTCGTAGATGATTTTGACCACGATTGGCAAGCGTTATGTGAAGCCAGTGAGCCAGTAGAATGCACACCGGTAGATGCTACCGACCCCCTTTATATTTTGTATACCTCAGGCACAACGGGCAAACCTAAAGGGGTTGTTCGTGACAATGGAGGTCATGCAGTAGCACTTAATTATTCGATGCAAGCCATTTACGGAATAGACCAAGACGATGTTTTTTGGGCAGCCTCAGATGTGGGCTGGGTAGTAGGGCACTCGTACATTGTTTATGGGCCACTAATAAAGGGCGCGACGACAGTGATGTTTGAAGGCAAACCTGTAGGCACACCAGATGCTGGCGCATTCTGGCGTATGGTAGAGCAGCATAAAATTAATGTATTGTTTGCAGCGCCAACCGCATTCAGGGCGATTAGAAAAGAAGATCCTGAAGCTAATTGTATCGCCCGGTACGACCTAAGTAGCCTGCGTACTATCTTTATGGCCGGTGAACGATTAGACCCGCCCACATATCATTGGACAGTAGAAAAAACCGGTAAGCCAGTAGTTGACCATTGGTGGCAAACTGAAACTGGGTGGCCCATTTGTTCAAACCCTATTGGCATTGAACCGCTTAGTACTAAACCCGGTTCATCAAGTGTACCCACACCAGGTTTTAATGTGAGAGTGTTGGCCGCTAATGGTGAGCCGGTTGCAACGGGTGAAAAGGGAGCCATTGCTATTTCTTTACCGTTACCTCCTGGGTGTTTAACGACTATTTGGCGTGACCATAAGCGTTTCACCCAAGGGTATTTGCAGGAGTTCGAAGGCTATTACAGCACAGGTGACAATGGGTACATAGATGAAGAAGGGTTTGTGTTCATTATGGGTAGAACCGACGACGTCATTAATGTGGCGGGGCATCGGTTATCTACTGGAGAAATGGAAGAAGTTCTAGCGTCACACAATGCGGTGGCTGAATGCAGCGTAATTGGAATAGCTGATGCGCTTAAAGGGCAGATTCCAGTAGGCTTAGTGTTACTTAAAGATGGCGTTAAAGTAGAAGAGGCAGCTTTTGAGCAAGAGCTCATTGCTAAAGTGCGAAACACCATAGGGCCGGTGGCTAGTTTTAAGCGTGCCGTTATTGTGAACCGCTTGCCAAAAACACGATCAGGAAAAATATTGCGTAAGCTGTTAAGACAAATTGCCGCCGATGAGCCAATTAATATACCGTCGACCATTGACGACCCAGCCAGTGTGACAGAGATTGCCGATTTAATGAAACACAAAGGCTTAGTTGAACGCTAAGCCTTACATATCAAGCTGCATAGTCAGTTACATAGACAGCGACACAGGCAGTTAAAAGTACTCTTCTACTTCAGGTGTGGGTGGCGCAACTTCTATTGCATAATAAAGCGCAGCTGCTGTTACCAGGGCAATAGCCAGTGCAAGCCAAAGACGAGACGAAGGAATGGGCTTGTCGTTGGTGTCTTTTTTGCCATGAAACATAGGGGGCACAAGTTTCTGCTTTTTATACACGGCATAAAACCCAATAGCGGCAACATGCAAGCCTATTACCCACAGTAAAATTTCGAAGGCAAGGTGGTGCAAGGTATTCATTAGGTCTAATGTGCTACCGCTGACAAGATGGCGGTAGGGGCCATCTAGAAAAATATCGTCGGTCATGAATAGACCACTTACCGCTTGCACCAATAAGAGTAAAAGCATTACTACGACAAACCAGCCTCCAAGAGGATTGTGGCCTGCCACGGCGACACTGTTTTTATCAAGCAGCGTACGCAGATAACCTATTACCGCACTTGGCCCTTTCACAAATTGACTAAAGCGGGCATAAGTTGGGCCTATGAATCCCCACACCAACCTAAATACCAAAAGCCCCAAGGTAAAGTAGCCAATATAGAAATGCCCCTGGGTCGCATCGTCCATCCACTCAGCGGTAACATATTGTGCTGCAATACTGGCAACCAGTAGCCAGTGGAAAAGCCGGGTGGGGAGATCCCATATAAGCTGTTGACGCATATTATTCTGCCTATGTGTTTTGAAGTCATTCAATAAACGATATTTCAAACGTTATTCAGGTCTTGGGGTAAACCCACACTTTACCATGCTAGCTATTTTTACCGTTAAAAACGATAGGTTGGCTGCCTTTTTTGTATTAATGCCGCAATTTTTCAATTATCGATAATAATTACGCTTATCTCGTTGCAATAGTAACTGCATTTGGCAAAATGCATTTACTGTTAAAGGAAAAGAATAACGTAAATGAAAGTAGGTTTATTTGGCGCTAATGGGCGCATGGGTCGTGTGCTTATTGAAGCACTAGATCAAAACGCGAATGCAGAACTGAGTGTTGCAACAGTGCGTGATGACTCTCCCTGGGTTGGCATGAACGTGGGTGAACTGGCAGGCATTGGTAAAAAGCCAATTGATTGCTTAGGCATGTCTTCGCTAACGCAGCAACACGCCGATGTAATGATTGATTTTACATTGCCAGTGGTGTTCGAAAGTAACATTGCATGGTGTGTGGCCAATAATATGCCAGTTGTCATTGGTACTACTGGGCTAAGCGAAAGTCAGTTGGCTACGCTAGATGAAGCGGCTAAAACCATTCCCATCGTATTTGCAGCTAACTACAGCGTGGGCGTTAACCTCATGTTGTCATTAGTTCGACAAGCCGCGAAGGCTCTAGGTAATACAGCCGACATAGAAATTACTGAAGCCCACCATAGATTCAAACAAGATGCGCCTTCGGGCACCGCCATGGCCATTGGCGAAGCCATTGCCGATGAGCTAGGTCGTGACCTTAAAACCTGTGCTATTTACGGCCGAGAAGGCAAAGAGCCTGAGCGTGACCAAGGTACTATTGGTTTTGCTACCGTTCGCGCAGGCGATATTGTAGGTGAGCACACCGCATTGTTCGCCGATATTGGTGAGCGTTTAGAAATAACGCATAAAGCATCAAGTCGTTTAACGTTTGCAAAAGGCGCGGTGCATGCAGCCCAGTGGCTTCACGGTAAGCCGGCGGGGTTATATTCAATGGTGGATGTTTTAGATTTAAAATAAAAGCCAACCGCTATAGCGGTGTTTTTTAATTTTAACAGCAGCTTATGTGAAAATATTGCAAGTTAATAAGTGGTGGTTTTGGCGGTTATACAAGGTAAATGAGTTTAAGTAGTTATTTTAATAATTTTTAATATTTAAATTAGACATTTTTAGTCAGTCATGTATACTCGCCGGAATTTGCCCGAATTTCGTATTCTAAAGCTATAAAACTGGCTGTAGAACACGGTTTTATTAGCTGCAAAGATCGTAAAATGAGCGCTGTTAAATCAGTACTCTCATTTTTTGTGGGGTTTGAACAGAAATTCTGTTCAAACACATAGTTATCCTTAATCTGGAGGTTGACTTGGCTAATTCTGCCCTTTTGGTGTTAGAGGATGGTTCTGTCTTTAAAGGAACGGCGATAGGTGCGCAAGGCACTGCCGTTGGTGAAGTTGTTTTTAATACTTCAATGACAGGCTATCAAGAAATCATCACTGACCCATCCTACGCTGAACAAATCATTACCCTTACTTATCCACATATTGGCAATACCGGTATTAACGAAGAAGACGTTGAAGCAGATAAAATCTGGTCTAAAGGTCTTATCATTCGCGACTTACCCCTTGTTGCTAGTAATTTCCGTCAACAACAAACGTTATCTGAATACCTCAAAGCCAAAGGCGTTGTAGGTATAGCCGATATCGACACCCGTCGTTTAACACGTATTTTACGTGATAAAGGCGCGCAAAACGGCTGCATCGTTTGTACTGATGAGTTAGATGAAGCGAGCGCGTTAGCACAAGCAAAAGATTATCCTGGCTTGAAAGGCATGGATTTGGCAAAAGTAGTAAGTATTACTGAGCCAAAAACATGGACTGAAGGCAGTTGGAAATTAGGCGAAGGGTATATCACTCCAGCCGATAGCAAATATCATGTAGTCGCTTATGATTACGGGGTTAAGAGCAACATTTTACGTTTGCTTGCAGACCGTGGTTGTCGCGTTACCTTGGTACCAGCGCAAACCCCTGCTGAAGACGTGTTAGCTATGCAGCCTGATGGAGTGTTCTTATCTAACGGCCCTGGTGATCCTGAGCCATGTGATTATGCCATATCAGCGATTAAAACTATCGTTGAGACAGGGTTGCCAGTGTTTGGTATCTGTTTAGGTCATCAACTACTTGCCCTAGCCAGTGGTGCTACTACGGTGAAAATGAAGTTTGGTCACCATGGTGCTAACCACCCAGTGAAAGACTTAAAACGCAATGTGGTTATGATCACCAGTCAAAACCATGGCTTCGCTGTAGATGAATCAAGCCTTCCTTCTAATTTAGAAGTAACGCATGTTTCGTTGTTCGATAAGTCGTTACAAGGTATTCATCGTACCGATAAGCCAGCGTTTAGTTTCCAAGGGCACCCAGAAGCAAGCCCAGGACCGCACGAAGCTGCGCCGCTATTCGACCACTTCATTGAATTAATCGAACAACACAAGCAGTAGGAACGAGCCCGCTATGCCAAAACGTACCGACATAAAAAGTATTCTCATCATAGGTGCTGGCCCTATTGTCATTGGCCAGGCCTGCGAGTTTGACTATTCAGGCGCTCAAGCATGTAAAGCGCTACGCGAAGAAGGTTATCGCGTAATTCTGGTTAACTCGAACCCCGCCACTATCATGACCGACCCTGAAATGGCCGATGCGACATACATCGAGCCAATTCATTGGGAAGTGGTACGCAAAATTATCGAAAAAGAGCGTCCGGACGCTATTCTGCCAACAATGGGCGGACAAACCGCGCTAAACTGCGCGCTCGATTTGGATCATCACGGTGTATTGAAAGAGTTCAATGTTGAGCTTATCGGTGCAACGGCTGATGCTATCGATAAAGCGGAAAACCGTGAGCGCTTCGACAAGGCAATGAAAAACATTGGTCTTGAATGCCCACGTGCTGAAATTGCACAAAGCATGGATCAAGCCCACGATGTGTTAACGCGCATTGGCTTTCCTTGTATCATTCGTCCTTCATTCACCATGGGTGGAAGCGGCGGCGGTATTGCATACAATATTGACGAATTTAACGAAATTTGTGGCCGTGGTCTCGACCTTTCACCTACCAAAGAACTACTTATTGATGAGTCGTTAATTGGTTGGAAAGAATACGAGATGGAAGTCGTCCGCGACCGTGCAGATAACTGCATCATTGTGTGTACTATTGAAAACTTCGACGCCATGGGTGTACATACTGGTGATTCAATTACAGTAGCGCCAGCGCAAACCCTTACTGACAAAGAATTCCAGCTAATGCGTAATGCCGCTATGGCAGTATTGCGTGAAATCGGTGTTGAAACCGGTGGCTCGAACGTTCAGTTCGGTGTAGATCCAAATACAGGCCGTATGGTGATCATCGAGATGAACCCGCGTGTATCGCGTTCATCTGCATTAGCATCAAAAGCCACAGGCTTCCCAATTGCTAAAGTGGCTGCCAAGTTAGCCATTGGTTACACCCTTGATGAGCTTGCTAACGATATTACTGGTGGTTTAACACCAGCATCGTTTGAGCCTTCAATCGATTACGTAGTGACAAAAATTCCTCGCTTTAACTTTGAAAAATTTGCTGGTGCGAACGATCGCTTAACCACGCAAATGAAATCAGTGGGCGAAGTGATGGCGATTGGTCGTAACCAACAAGAGTCATTACAAAAAGCACTTCGTGGCCTTGAAGTTGGCGCGAATGGCTTAAACTCAATGGTCGATTTAGAAGACCCTGAAGCACGCAATAAAGTTATTTACGAACTACGTGAGCCTGGTGCTGAGCGTATTTGGTATATCGGCGATGCGTTCCGCATGGGCATGACCGTTGATGAAGTATTTACCCTCACCAACGTAGACCGTTGGTACTTAGTTCAGCTTGAAGAGCTTATTCAGCTTGAAGCTCAAGTTGCTGAGTGCGGCTTGCACGGTATTGATGAAGATCTTATGCGCAAACTTAAGCGCAAAGGTTTCTCTGACTCTCGCTTAGCAGAGTTAACGAAAGTGGCGGAAGGTGACATTCGTGAAACCCGTCGCGGCTTTGGTGTAACGCCAGTGTATAAGCGTGTTGATACTTGTGCGGCAGAGTTTTCTACCAGCACAGCTTACATGTATTCAACCTACGATGAAGAGTGTGAAGCTGACCCCACTGACAACGATAAGATTATGGTGTTAGGCGGCGGTCCAAACCGAATCGGCCAAGGTATTGAGTTTGATTACTGTTGTGTTCACGCGGCGCTTTCAATGCGTGAAGACGGTTACGAAACCATTATGGTTAACTGTAACCCTGAAACGGTTTCTACCGACTATGACACATCTGATCGCTTGTACTTCGAACCAGTTACGCTTGAAGACGTGCTTGAGATTGTGGCTAAAGAGAAGCCAAAAGGCGTGATAGTGCAATACGGTGGCCAAACGCCGCTTAAATTAGCACGTGCTCTTGAAGCGGCTGGTGTACCTATTATTGGTACGTCGCCTGAAGCTATCGATAGAGCAGAAGATCGTGAACGTTTCCAGCAAATGGTAAACAAGCTAGGCCTTAAACAGCCTGCGAATGCTACCGTGACCAATATTGAGCAAGCCCTTGCAATGGCTGACGGTATTGGCTTCCCACTGGTAGTACGTCCTTCGTACGTACTAGGTGGTCGCGCAATGGAAATTGTTTACGACCTTAAAGACTTAAAACGCTACCTTACGGAAGCGGTGAAGGTTTCTAACGATTCGCCTGTATTGCTAGACCGTTTCTTAGATGACGCGATTGAAGTTGATATCGATGCAATTTGCGACGGTAAAGAAGTGGTGATTGGCGGTATCATGGAACATATTGAGCAAGCCGGTGTTCACTCTGGTGATTCAGCCTGTTCATTACCACCACATTCTTTAAGCAAAGAGATTCAAGACACTATGCGTGAACAAGTGAAAGCCATGGCGCTTGAACTTGGTGTAGTTGGCCTAATGAATACACAATTCGCGGTAAAAGATGGCGAAGTGTACTTAATTGAGGTTAACCCACGTGCAGCACGCACAGTGCCATTTGTGTCGAAAGCCACAGGTGTTCCACTTGCTAAAGTTGCTGCGCGCGCCATGGCGGGTGTTAGCTTGGCAGAGCAGGGTGTTACGACAGAAATTATTCCTCCGTTTTATTCTGTAAAAGAAGTGGTATTGCCATTTGCTAAATTCCAAGGTGTTGATCCACTACTAGGCCCAGAAATGCGCTCTACTGGCGAAGTGATGGGTGTGGGTGATACCTTCGAAGAAGCGTATGCTAAAGCTAACTTAGGTGCAGGCGCGCCATTACCTAAATCAGGTAAAGCGTTAATCTCTGTGCGTAATAACGATAAGAATAAAATTATCGAATTAGCCAAAGCATTGAACGGTGCTGGATTTAGCATTGAAGCGACTCGCGGTACAGCGACAACACTTTATGATGCAGGTATAGCCTGTTCTGTAGTGAATAAGCTGTCTGAAGGTCGTCCTAACATTGTGGACTCTATCAAAAACGGTGAGTACGCCTATATCATCAATACAACGGAAGGTCGCCAAGCGATTACCGACTCGGTTTACATTCGCCGAGAAGCATTGTTGAATAAGGTTACCTACACCACCACAATGAATGCTGCTTTTGCCACTATTCGTG
This sequence comes from Alteromonas sp. CI.11.F.A3, assembly GCF_032925565.1. Lineage (NCBI taxonomy): Bacteria > Pseudomonadati > Pseudomonadota > Gammaproteobacteria > Alteromonadales > Alteromonadaceae > Alteromonas > Alteromonas sp. CI.11.F.A3. The sequence continues at coordinate 3,139,763 of NZ_CP136708.1, read as the reverse complement.
CGAAGTCAGCAGACGATCGTGACAAGGTTGCTTCAGTACAAGAGCTTCACGCAAGACTCTAACACTGATGACATTACATGGGATACGCGGTATCCTGTGTATATGACACTTATGTGAACCAATCAAAAGTGCGCCGGAAGGCGCACTTTTTTCTGTTTAAAATCAACTAGCCAGTCGAGACTGTATTCATGAGTCAGTATCCAATGACCGCGCACGGCGCACAGCTTCTGCGCGACGAACTAAACGAACTTAAAACAAAAACTCGCCCGCGTATTATTCAGTCTATTGCTGAAGCTCGCGAGCACGGCGACTTAAAAGAAAATGCTGAATATCACGCAGCCCGTGAGCAGCAAAGTTTCTGTGAAGGCCGTATTCAAGATATTGAAGGTAAATTGTCGAACGCACAAATTATCGATGTTACTAAAATGGAAAACAAAGGTAAGGTTATATTCGGCACTACCGTTACCATTTTAAATGTTGATACCGACGAAGAAACTACATACCGTATCGTTGGCGACGACGAAGCCGATATTAAGCAAAACCGTATTTCGGTAAATTCACCTATCGCTCGCGGCCTCATCGGTAAAGAGCTTGATGATATGGTTACTATTCAAACGCCAGCTGGCAGTGTTGAAGTAGAAATTATCGAAGTTGAATATATCTAAGTACCAAGAAAGACTGATAGAAAAGCTGGTTTCGACCAGCTTTTTTTTGGCCAAAATTTAGCTTCGCGAAAATGGGACGCACAGTCATTTTGCCTCTCTCTTTCTAACTGTTGGTTTCGTTTCTTAACGGTCAATTCTTTACGATCTTGCTGAGACTTTTCATTGCCTAACCCTTGGGCAAAGTTTATTCTGCATAAGTTTTTATTTAACAGGGATTTTTTCAATGGCCTATGATTTTGGTTCACAGACGTTAGGCATAGCCAACCCTTTCAAAAAAGAAGGTGTATTTCGCGCCGTAGGTGGTGGTTTGGTACTCGCGTTAGCTATTTATGCAGTATCAGGCGTCCCCGATTTGTTTGCCGAGAATAAGGTGCGTGGTTATACCCTTTTAGGCGTCGCTTTTGTACTAATTGTGTCGGGCATTAAACATTGCGCTGTGGGCATTTTGCAGCTCATGCGATTTTTTGTAGGACGAACCGTACCTACCTCTCTTGCGTACAACCACTCGGTGTCCGAACAAGATGCAGCACAAGCAGAACAAAAATCCCTGCTGTATTCGAAAGAAAGCTTACATGCTATGTTGATGGGGCGACGCAATACCACGTTTGAAGAGCCTCGTGGTTGGCTAGCCAGATTAGTGCATAGCATACTGCCGAAACTTACGTTTCTACCTTTCCCTTTACGCCATCTATCTCAAGAAATTATTGCCATGGCGGTAACCTTTCTTGTCGCGATACTTGCTTTCGCTATTGTCTACTTTTTGGTTAGTAATGGGTTGGCTGGAGAAGTCGCAAAAGTATTGGTAATGCCTTTGCTCTCTATTTTGCTTCTTGTGTACCTAATAGCAAATTGGAGCTCTACTGCAAAAGGTATTCACAATGAAGGTAACTCACAACTTGCGAAAGCAAGCAGTTTGTCGCTAGGGGTGATTATTGGTCTAGCGATAGTGGTTCCATTGGGAGCGGGTGTATTTTTAGATGAGCTAGTAGGCCGCGATATCGATAAAGTACAGGCTTGGGCAAATACATTCCCACTATTTAGCGCTTGGGCCAACTTAGCCTTACTGTTGGTGTGCGTCATTGCGGTGATGGCGTTAATTATGCCGCTACTATACAAACGAATGGGGCAGGTTACACCTAAAACGGAAGTTAGTGAATTTCGCGCCAATATGCAGGAGTCGGTTCACCCTAATGAAATTTTTATCAATATTGAAAATATCGTGCTTGCGAATCGTCGATATCGGGAAGTGCCAAATCGTATTTATGCTGATTTCGATCCTAGATTAAAAGAGCAGGCAGAAGGTAAAGGGAGCTTTGAGGGAGAGTTATTAATTGAAACTCAGCCTACATTAACAGACGGTGTGACTTTGCCAGAGAAAAAGAAAATGGCTCTCACTGCTGTAGCGCAAGTCGCCGTGGTTGCTGCCGCAATTTTATTTTATGTGGGTGGGTTGCAGCTCGCTGAAGTTCTCGACTTAGTTATTCGCCAAGGCGTAAATACCGACGCACAAGTCAATACCGCAATTACGATGGGAAACAATCTCATTTGGTTAGTGTTCGCGTGGCTAACGGTACGCGGTGCTGCCAATGTCATGAATAAAGCGTCGCACATGTTTTGGGGGGAAATGACGTTTTCCTCATTGCTGATGTTTATGAAAACGGAAGGTACTTATACAGAGTCTCGCGTATCTACAGGAATGGCCATTCATGACTCTACACGTTCCGAAAACGTTGTGGTGCGAAGCAGCATTACTCCTTGGATCATTACCAGCAGAATTAACACTTCTATTTTTGCCACAAGTGGCATGAACAATTTAGAGTCGCCACGTTTCATCATGGGAATGAATAAGAATGACGCTGAGCTAGGCGAAATTGTCACAGAGATTAAAGCATTCCTGCGCGGGCGTGAAACTATAGCGTCTATTACCAATGAGGCCGATTTAGCCAACGCTGGCACCATTCACCAGGTAAATCAGCAAACTCGGTCTCACAATGAAACCACGCAAAGTAAGATAACATTGGAACAGGATGAAGAAGCCGCCGGTTTCTTGCGTAATAAAACTAATGATGGCACTAACTCTACTGAAAAAGAGTAGACCTTACGTTTGCCCCTTAATGTAGTGTTAGCATTAAAAAAAGTAGGACAGTCACTTAAATCACACAAAGCGATGTGAGTGACTGTCTATTTTCACCTGTACCCACACGTTCTTGTCTCTTTCCTCATTTCTAGAAACCTCATAAATAAAAGCAAATTAATGTGTGTGTCCAATTTTCTCTGTCTACTTTCTCTTCAGTTCTTTTACAAAGTCTTTTTATAAGACTTTTAGCGCATTAGTAAGGCTGATTTGCAGTGGTTGCTCATCGTGGGTAGCACTTGTACACTAACTTTTTCCGGCTTACCAAAAGGCGCTATTATGTCGAATAGGGATATTGAAACGCTTACCTCGAAAGTGGTTTACGAAAATAAGTGGCTGAAAGTACGAGAAGATAGAATTCGACGCGCGAGTGGGAATGAAGGCATTTATGGCGTTGTTGAAAAACCAGATTTTGCGATTATCCTTCCCATCGATGGTGATATTGTTTATTTGGTTGAACAATACCGCTACACAGTAGAGCAGCGACTGCTAGAATTTCCACAAGGTGCTTGGGAAGACAACCCCGATGCCGATCCTAAAGTGTTGGCTGCGGGCGAATTAAAAGAAGAAACGGGGTTTACTGCCGATGAAATGCATTATGTTGGCTTTCAATACCTCGCCTATGGTTTTTGCAATCAGGGCTATCATATATTTGTCGCAAAAGGGCTAACGCAGGGAGAGCAGAAGTTAGATGTTGAGGAAGAAGATTTAAAAATCATACCCGTGCATTTAAAGGAATTAGAATCAATGATTGCTGAAGGTACGATTAAAGATGCATCTACCTGCAATGCGTTTGGACTTGCAAGATTAAAAGGGTTTATTTAGTTAATAATCTGATTATCGGCTGTAACAGTGTGTAACAATTTTATGTTGAACGGCGTCGCACTCACTTGTATTGTGTGACCACACTTTTTCTCTGGAGCAAACAATGAACTGCAATGGGCAATTTTCCATTACGGGGTGGGATGAAAATATACTAAGTGAAAAACGAGAAGGTGTTAAGCAAACCCATGCTAGCATTACCCAAGCTTATGAAGGCAGCATGGCGGGGCAAAGCGACGTTGAATTTCTCATGTCTTATCAAACATCAATGTTGGCGCTATTCGTTGGATTCGAGAGTTTTGTAGGGGTTATAGACGGTCGTCGAGGCACCGTCTCTTTTAAACACGATGGAAAATTTGAAAATGGCATTGCCAGCAGCAACTTTTCCTCTATTGAAGGAAGTGCAACAGGCGAACTCTCTCATTGTAATATTTCGGGAACGTTCGAGTCTGCCGAAGGCGGTAAAGCTAACTACACAATAAATTTTACCGAATAAATCTTACCGATAACCTTGTTTCTCATATGTTAGGTGTAAACGAAAAAACGGCGCTTCTCAGCGCCGTCCAAAACCAGGGAAATGATTTTTAAAAGCTTTGTTTAACTCTCTATTAATCGAGAACCAATCTCAATTTGACGAGGTTTTTTAGCTTCGGGTATGACACGCTCCATATCGATGTGCAATAACCCATTTTCCATATCAGCAGCTAACACCTTCACATGGTCGCCCAGTTGGAATTTCCTTTCGAAATTACGCTCGGATATTCCTTTATGAAGAAACTTACGTTCGGCGGATTCTTTTTCTTCCGTCTTACGTGTACCTGTTATCACTAGGGTGTTTTCTTGAACTTCAATGGATACGTCATCTTTACTGAAACCCGCTATCGCCATTGTGACGCGATATTTATCATCGCCAAGCAATTCAATGTTGTAAGGGGGGTAAGTACTTTGTTTTTCAGCACGAGAAGCGGCATCAACCAATGAAGCTAAGTGGTCAGAACCAATAAATGAACGGTAAAGTGGAGATAGATCGATAGTACGCATAGTCATATCCTATTAATTTAGCAATATGTTAAAAATAATTCGCCCCGACTATTCGGCGGCGGTGTTGTCAACCTGAGCTTTCAGCGTCGACATAATAGATATAGGGTGGCTCAAATTCTTTTCAAGGTTTTTCTTAAAAAAAATTTAAATTTATATTTTAAAGCGTGAGAGCTATTTAGTTTTCCCCGCGACGAACGCTAATTTGCCTTGGTCACCATGCGTTATAAAGTGCGACCGAAGCGCTATTAATCAAGCTTATCTATGAAGGTTTTTGCGCTTTGCTTTTTCCTTACTTTTTTGAAAATAGATAACCATCAAATAAATAAAAAATATGTGAAAAATAATCTAGGGTGACGTCTAAGCAGTACATACAACAACCACTCAACTAAATGATAATTAATTGCATCTGCGCTATGTGGGATAGTATTATTAGAATTTACTTTAAAGAGTATTAAGTAAGCATTTATGTACATAAATGCTACACTTAGCGTTCTTTTTGTTACTTAATCAAACTCAAGAAATCTAATGAAAAAAGAAGTTATTGTATTAAATTGCGGCAGTTCGTCAGTAAAATTCGCTATTATAGATGCCGATACAGGTGAAGCTGGTCTAAGTGGTATTGCAGAAAGCTTAGGAAATGATGATGCAAGTATATCGTTTAAATTAAACGGACAAAAAGAGCAGCAAACCCTACCTGCCAATGCCACTCATGCAGAAGCATTAGCAGCAATTCAAAACATAATTGCTAGTACAGGTGTTAATCCAATTGCTTTGGGCCATCGAGTCGTTCACGGTGGTGAACGCTTTAAAGAAGCAGCGTTAGTCGACGATAGCGTATTAGCCTCGGTAGAAGAATATGCGAGCATGGCGCCGCTGCACAACTTAGCTAACCTGAAAGGCATCACCACTGCCCAAGCTGCGTACCCAGATTTACCTCATATCGTGGTATTCGATACTTCTTTTTTCCAGCAAATGCCAAAGCGTGCTTATATGTATGCGCTACCCAAAGCCTTGTACGAGCAGCATGGTGTGCGTAAATATGGGTTTCATGGAACTAGCCACAAATTTATTTTAGGCAGTACTGCACAGTTGCTAAATAAACCTGTTGAAGAAACTAGCATTATTAGTGCTCATTTAGGGAATGGCTGTAGCGTTACGGCTATTCAAAAAGGTGTTGCCGTAGATACCAGTATGGGGTTTACGCCGCTTGAAGGTTTGATGATGGGAACGCGCTGCGGCGATATTGATCCCAGCCTGCCGGGTACGTTACAGGAAAAGTTAGGAAAGACTGCCGCTGAAATTAATTCACTGATTAATAAAGAATCTGGCCTAGCAGGTATTTCGGAACTAAGTAACGATTGCCGTACCTTAGAAGAAGCGGCAGAAGCGGGGCATGAAGGCGCGCTATTAGCTCTTGAAATGTTCTGCTATCGCTTAGCCAAGTATATATCTAGTTACATGATAGCGGTGCCGTCCTTAGATGCTGTAGTGTTTACCGGTGGTATTGGTGAAAATTCATCGTACATTCGCGCCACTACCATGGGTTATTTTTCTCACCTTGGTTTTACGCTAGATGAGCAAAGTAACCAAGCTATGCGTTTTGGTGCAAAAGGAAATATAGCGTCTTCTTCATCCACCAAACCTATTTTAATCGTACCCACTAATGAAGAGTGGGTTATCGCCGCCGAAGCTGCGAAATTTGCCTAGCTTTTTTGGATAAACTTTTGCGTAAATTGTTTTCGCGTAAATTGTCTTTGCTTTAGGAGCAACTATGTCACGCCGTATTATGCTGATCCCCGTTGGCACTAGCGTAGGGTTAACTACTGTCAGCATTGGGCTAGTTCGTGCATTAGAAGAACAAGCCATTAAACTGAATTTTTTTAAACCTGTAGCACAGCCTCGCCGAGGCGATACTGGTGAAGAACGCTCAACAGCGATTATTAGTCACCATTGTAGCGTTAAGCCTATTGCGCCGTTTGATTTGAACGTAGTAGAGAGAATGATCAGTAGCGACAATACTGATGAATTACTTGAAGAGATTATAGAGCGCTTTGAGGCGCATCAAGAACCCGATGCCGTAGCCGTTATCGAAGGCTTGGTAACAACTCGCCATCACCCCTACGCAGAGCGATTGAACCTTGAAATTAGTCGCGCTTTAGATGCCGATATTGTGTTTGTTTGCGTGCCAGGAAACGATGATCCTGTTGATATTAACCATCGCCTTGAAATTGTGGTAGACGCTTACGGCGGCCATAAAAGTAAAAAGGTAGTAGGTTGCATATTTAACAAAGTGAACGCGCCTTACGACGAACATGGTCAGCTTCGTACCGATTTGAGTGTGCTAGAAGCACCAGAGCATGATGAAACGCGCAGTAAAGCGTTGCGCGAGTTACCTATTTTTGCCAAAGGCTTAAACCTGCTGGGAAATATTGATTGGAACGCCGAGCTCATGTCGCCTCGTGCTATCGATATTGCAAAGCACTTGAACGCCACATTAATTAGCGAAGGCAATATTGCTTCACGTCGATTAAGCAGCGTTACGTTTGCTGCCCGTGAAATTCATAATATGACACACACCCTAAAGCCAGGTGCACTGCAAGTGATGTCTGGTGATAGAGGTGATGTATTTGTTTCATGCTGCTTAGCGGCGTTAAATGGCACCAAGTTAGGCGCGCTGTTACTAACTGGTGGTTATCAACCAGATGAAAATATAAAGCAGTTATGTAGCCAAGCACTGGAAACAGGTTTGCCTGTCATGTTAGTCAATACTAATACGTGGCAAACCGCACAAAATCTTCATGCCTTCAATCAAGAAGTGCCGGTAGATGATAGCCAGCGTATCGAAAAAGTGATGGTACATGCAGCAGAAAGTTTAGATGCCAAATGGGTATCTTCGCTTACCGAAAAAGTATCACGTCAAAAGAAACTTTCTCCCTCCGCATTTCGCTATTACCTTACCAATCGTGCCCGCCAAGTTAATAAACGCGTGGTACTGCCTGAAGGTAATGAACCCCGTACCGTGGCTGCCGCCGCTATATGTGCCAAACGGGGGCTAGCGCGCCCCGTGCTTATTGGTGATGAAAGCGAAATACAACGCGTAGCACAGCAGCAAGGCGTGGTGTTAGGCGATGGGGTTGAAATTGTTTCACCTGCGGCCATTCAAGAAGATTATGTGGCTGGGTTAGTGAAGCTTCGAGGGCATAAAGGGGTTACCGATGTAGTCGCTCGTGAGCTGCTACAAGACAACGTGACCTTAGGTACAATGATGTTACAGCAAGGTGATGTTGATGGCTTAGTGTCTGGCGCTGTTCACACTACCGCGAATACTATTCGTCCGGCACTGCAGTTAATAAAAACAGCAGAAAATGCGTCGTTAGTATCATCGGTATTTTTCATGTTGCTGCCAGACCAAGTCTTGGTTTATGGCGATTGCGCGATAAATCCAGATCCTAACGCCCAGCAGCTGGCGGATATTGCTATTCAGTCTGCTACGTCGGCGCAGATGTTTGGTATTGAACCAAGAGTGGCCATGATCAGTTATTCTACCGGTACATCAGGTGCAGGCAGTGATGTTGAAAAAGTACGTGAAGCAACGGAAATAGCGCAAAAACTTCGCCCAGATTTACTGATTGATGGGCCGCTTCAATATGATGCAGCAGCCATTGAAAGTGTAGGGCGCAGTAAGGCACCAAATAGCCCAGTTGCGGGCAAAGCGAACGTATTTGTATTCCCGGATTTGAATACGGGGAACACCACTTACAAAGCGGTACAACGTAGTTTTGATTTGGTGTGTATTGGGCCAATGCTGCAAGGCATGCGCAAGCCAGTCAACGACTTAAGCCGTGGGGCATTAGTAGATGATATTGTGTTTACTATTGCGTTAACTGCTATTCAGGCCGCGAATTAGTTCGGGGCTGTACATTCAGTTCACGACCTTATAGCAGTTCAAGGCTGTATTTTTGGATTAAGGCTGTATCGATTAGTTTATGACTATGAAAACTAGTTAGTTACACGTACAAAAACGGCGCATGAAGCGCCGTTTTTTTATGCTTGAATTTTAGTTCGTCCATTCAACTTGCCGAATCAATTAAAACTAGGCGATTGGCTTCGCTACTAAGCCTTCGAACGTTTTCTTAACCACAGCGCAATAAAGAAAAATACCAAAACAAGCACCCATACGCCTATGTCCTGAATCAGGTAATAGGGCGTAAAACCAGAGGTTGCCAACACTGGGGCAGTTAAACTGGCCGCTTCAAATTGAGGTAACCGTGCAGTTATATTGCCTTTGTGGTCAATAAAAGCGGTGATGCCATTATTGGTAGCACGCACCACAGGGCGTCCAAACTCGGCGGCGCGCATACGGGCAATGTCTAAATGCTGAGCTGGGCCATGAGAATGGCCAAACCACGCATCGTTACTTACCGTAATTATCATGTCGGTGGTGTTGTAAATATTCGCAGCTACCTGCCTTGGGAAGGCAATCTCAAAACAAATTGCTGGCGCCAAATGGATACCATTAGCAACGAGATTAGCTTGCTGAAAATCACCTCTTGCAAAGGAAGACATGGGCAAATCGAATAAAGGCGCTAAGGGGCGTAACCAATCTTCAAAAGGCACAAATTCACCAATGGGTAATAAATGGTGTTTAGCAAACCGGTTGTTGTGGAAGTACTGATAGTCTGGTGTTGTGGAATCTGGGGTTCTTTTACCCAGTACAATCAAATTGTTCCACGCCTCATCGGTTTCCCAATTAAAATTAACAATGCCTGTGATAAGCGCTGTGTTCTCGGCAAAGGCGCGAGCATTAACTTGTGTTAAGTAATCTAACGCGAGGGGCTCTAATTTTGGTACCGCTGCTTCAGGCCATATAATCAGGTCGTTATTCCACAGCGGTTCCGTAAGATTTAAATAACGGTCCATTGTAGGGCGGTCTTGTTCAGGTACCCATCGCAAAGACTGTGCAATATTACCCTGCGCCATTGCAACATTATACTGCTGCTTAGGCGCAACCCATGTATGCTGATTGGCAATAAACCCGCTAATATATAAAGCTAAGCTAACCACAACCGCGCCGGTAAAATGACCTTTAGTACGCGCCACGGCAAACAAGCTTGCTCCGATTACCAGCAAGGCCGTCATGCCGGTTTCACCAATAATGGGTGCCCAACCCACTAGAGCACTATCGATTTGGCTATAGCCTAAAGAAAGCCACGGAAAACCGCTTAATAACCAACTGCGTAACCATTCTGCGAATACCCAGAAAAAAGGTAAAGCCAATGGCCAAAGACGATGAGGGAAATAGCGAGCAGTAAGCTTAAACGCAAGCGCCGGAAACAACGCAAGGTAGCTACATAATAAAACCATGAGGCCTATGGATGCAATTAGCGGTAAGCCACCAAAATCGGCAATGCTTACATGTACCCAACTAATACCTGCTCCAAACCAGCCTAGTCCGAACAACCAGCCCGCTAAAAAAGGGCGATGCGTAAGTTTCATCACTTGCCGGATACCCAATGCAAACGCGGGGATAACAAGTGGCCAGATACCAAAGGGGGCAAACGCCAGCGTTAAGCTAGCGCCGCTTAGTAAAAGCAGTAAATAAGGAATGAACCGTTTCAACGGAGTTACTCCAGAGAGGCCACCGATACTTTAAGGTGTATAAGACGGCGTTTATCAGAGTTGGTTACCTTAAAGTGAACATCACCAATGGTAACTTCATCGTTCGTTTCAGGCATGTGCCCGAACGCTTTAAGCACAATACCGCCAATGGTATCGGCTTCTTCTTCGCTGAATTTGGTTTCAAAGAAGGCGTTAAATTCGTCAACAGGCGTTAACGCTTTAACTGAATAGGTCGATTTGTTCAGTGGGCGAATATCATCGGTACCGTCTTCTTCGGTATCGTATTCGTCTTCAATTTCACCAACAATAATCTCTAGTATATCTTCGATGGTAACAAGCCCAGACACACCGCCGTATTCATCCACAACAATAGCCATGTGATAGCGTTGTTGGCGAAATTCTTTTAGCAGTACATCTACACGCTTACTTTCCGGCACAATCACGGCAGGGCGTAAGATATCGCGTAAATTAAGACTTTTTTCTGGGTTAAACGCATAGCTCAGTAAGTCTTTAGCAAGCAATATGCCTTCAATATGATCTTTATCTTCACTAATAACGGGGAAGCGGGAGTGGGCTGATTCCAACACAACAGGTAGGAATTCATCAACGTTTTTTTCAACGTCTATGGTCGTCATTTGCGCGCGTGGGATCATAATATCCCTAACTCGCATTTCGTTGACACCTATTACACCTTCAATCATCTCCCGGGTTTGGGGATCGATGATTTCGTTCTGCTCGGCTTCAGTAATAACTTCAACCAGTTCTTGTTTGCTTCTCGGCTCGCCAGAGATAGAAAGTTTAAGTTTGTCTAACCAACTTTTTCCTTGGGAGCCGTTGGTAGAGTGAGGATTATCGTCGCTCATAATGTCCGCTAATTTATTGATACAACGTCAACGTTAAATGTCTTGGGGAGGGGCGTCAATCCTTTATTGTTTATTTGCACGTAAATTACGCAACTACCCAAGTGTAACTTGTTGGCGCTATTGGGTTTTATTGATAAGGATTACCAATATTTAAAGATGCCAATATACGAATTTCTTTTGCTTCCATAATGTCAGCATCTGCATCGTCTATGTGATCGTATCCCAGAAGATGTAATATTCCGTGAATGACCATATGGGCAAAGTGGTTGGTGGGTGTTTTGTCTTGCTCTTCTGCTTCACGCATGATCACAGGCACACAAATAACCAAATCGCCAAGCAAGTTCATTTCAATGCCGGGTGGAACTTCAAAAGGAAAAGACAGCACATTGGTCGGCTTATCTTTACCTCTGTATTCATGGTTTAGTGTTTGTGACTCTTCATCATCGGTGAAACGTACGGTAACTTCTTGCTCGCCCGTGTTTTCGGCCACAAGTACCGCATTAGCCCAGGTTTCAATTTGCTCAACAGAGGGAATGGCCTTAGCCATTTCCTCATCAGCTTCATAGGCTTGCTGGTAATCTACAATGGCTATCACTGGCTATCGCTATTCTGTTGTACAGATGTACTATTAGATGAACTACCAGATAAGGCATTAGCATCAGCTTGTTCACGTTGAAGACGAAGGGCTTCCTCTTTCTTCTCTTTGCGAACACGCTCTTGCTCGGCGTCATAATGCTCATAAGCACGCACGATTCGAGCAACTACAGGGTGTCTTACCACATCTTCAGCGTTGAAGAAGTTAAACGAAATATCGTCAACATTATCCAATACTTCGATAGCGTGGCGTAAACCAGAACGGGCACCACGAGGTAAATCTACCTGGGTAATATCTCCGGTAATAACCGCTTTTGAATTAAAGCCAATACGGGTTAAGAACATTTTCATTTGTTCAACCGTGGTATTTTGACTTTCATCCAAAATAATAAAGGCATCGTTTAACGTACGGCCACGCATGTAGGCTAATGGCGCCACTTCTATGACGTTACGTTCCATTAGCTTTTCAACTTTTTCGAAACCCAACATTTCAAACAAGGCATCGTAAAGCGGGCGTAAGTAAGGGTCTACTTTCTGTGAAAGGTCGCCTGGCAAAAAGCCTAACTTCTCACCCGCTTCTACCGCAGGGCGAGTAAGTAGTATTCTACGTATTTCTTGGCGTTCTAACGCATCAACGGCTGCAGCAACGGCTAAATACGTTTTACCAGTACCAGCAGGGCCTACACCAAAGGTGATGTCGTAGTTTAAAACATTCGCCACATACTGAGCTTGATTCGGATTACGAGGCTTAATAACGCCGCGTTTTGTGCGAATGTGTACTTCTTTACCGAAATCGCCAGCGCCTGACCCTGTATCTTGCTCTAAAGCCGCGGCCTGTTGAATAGCCAAGTGCACTTGCTCAGGTTCAAGTTCAGGCAAGCGGCCTTTTACTGGCTGAGTTTCTACATACAGCTGTTTAAGTAATTCAGTGGCGCTCTGAATTTGACGTGGCTCACCTAACACCTTGAACGCATTATTTCGGTAAGTAATTTCTACTCCCAACCTGCGCTCTATTTGCTTAATGTTGTCGTTAAACGGCCCACATAAGTTAGACAAACGTTTTGTGTCTGCCGGTTCCAAATCAAATTCATTACTTACCAATGTACTCAAACTACTGTATTCCTCACTTTTACTATTTATGCTGGGTTGAATTGACCTACGCCTATTGCGTCAGGCAAATCAGCCTCGTGCTTAGCCATAATAGATTGGGGCGAAACGGCAACACGCAAGCCCATTTCATCTTCACGGCGAATAACGTCGCCACGTAATGAATTAGAAAATACGTCTGTCACTTTCACGTCTACGAATTCACCAATCATATCCGGCGTACCTTCGAAGTTTACGACGCGGTTATTTTCAGTACGGCCAGAAAGCTCCATAGGATTTTTCTTTGACGGGCCTTCAACTAAAATACGCTGCTCGGTATCTACCATGTTACGGGCAATGCGCAACGCTTGTTGGTTTATACGCTGCTGCAATAAATATAAGCGCTGTTTCTTCGCATCTTCCGTTACATCATCTACCGCATCTGCTGCAGGAGTCCCTGGGCGAGCACTGTAAATGAAACTAAAGCTTAGGTCGTAATCGATGGCCTGAATAAGGTCCATTGTGGCTTCAAAGTCAGCATCGGTTTCACCTGGGAAACCAATAATGAAATCGCTCGACATACTAATGTTAGGGCGAACTTTACGAAGCTTACGAATTTTAGACTTATACTCAATGGCCGTGTGACCACGCTTCATTAAGTTAAGAATACGATCTGAACCACTTTGTACAGGCAAGTGAAGGTGATCAACAAGCTCAGGGATAGTGGCGTACACGTCAATAATATCATCGGTAAATTCAACCGGATGCGACGTGGTATAACGAATTCTGTCGATACCGTCGATAGCTGCAACAAGTTCCAATAACTCGGCAAAACGACATACGGTGCCATCGTGGTTTTCACCGCGAAACGCGTTTACGTTTTGGCCTAACAAGTTAACTTCACGTACACCTTGACCGGCAAGCTGGGCAATTTCTAGTAGTACGTCATCTACCGGACGGCTTACTTCTTCACCACGGGTATAGGGTACTACACAGAATGTGCAGTACTTAGAACAGCCTTCCATAATAGAAACAAACGCCGTTGGGCCTTCAGCACGAGGCTCAGGTAAACGGTCGAATTTTTCAATTTCAGGGAAGCTCACGTCGATAACCGACTTTTCGCCGCCTTTAAGTTGGTTAATCATTTCGGGCAAACGGTGCAATGTTTGCGGGCCGAAAACTAAATCAACATAAGGGGCACGCTGGCGAATAACGCTACCTTCTTGAGAAGCTACGCATCCGCCCACGCCAATAATAAGCTCGGGTTTATCTTGCTTAAGGTTCTTCCAACGACCAAGCTGGTGGAACACTTTTTCCTGCGCCTTCTCACGAATAGAGCAAGTGTTAAGCAAGATAACATCGGCTTCTTCCGCAGTTTCTGCTGCAGAATAGCCATGAGTAGAGTCGAGTAAGTCTGCCATTTTCTCCGAGTCATACTCGTTCATTTGGCAGCCCCAGGTTTTGATATACAGCTTTTTAGTCATAACAACTAGTCGATAACCTGATAGAGTTCCCGTAAGCAATTGACTGGCGGTTGAAAATGCCACACGCTAACTAGGTTAGGTGTAATTTCTGGCAAAGCCTGCCACTGCAGTTTTGGGAAGATGTTCAAAATAGCCGCGTATTTTACCTGTTATAACGTCGAATGCCCAGTGTATTCACCCACATTCGCCGGAATTTAATGCACTGCCATCTTGCAAGGGCGGTGTGGCGGATATAAAGCATGAAGCAGAAGATACTAGTAAAATGAAAAGGCGAACGGATTTGGGCTCACATTCGTATTATTCATTAGTGTAAAGCGAGTAAGCTAGTGGGTCAGCAAAAGAGATTTAAAGTATGTATGATTTTTGTATAAATGGTGGTGGCATGGTGGGGGCTGCGCTTGCATTAGGTTTAGCGAAGCAGCAATACCGCGTCGCTATAATTGAACCTCACTTGCCCAAAGGCTTCGACGAAACCAGTAAGCCAGACTTGAGAGTCTCAGCCATTAGTGATGCGTCTGTCTCCTTACTAACTTCGTTAGGCGCGTGGGAATATATTCAAGCAATGCGCGTTAAACCCTATACCGGCTTGAGTGTCTGGGACGACCCCGCCCATCGAACCGACTTTACCGCGCAAAGTATCGATGTGCCCCAGTTAGGTTTTTTTGTTGAAAACCGATTATTGCAATTAGGGTGTCATCAAGCGCTAAAGGCGTTTGATAACGTTACCTGGTTTACTGGCTGTAAAGTTACCAATATCAAGCTTTGCAATAGCTCGGTTAGTGACTCGGTTAATAGCTCGGTTGATTCTGATGCTTCAAGAAACCTTGCCGCCACTCTTAGTCTTGATAACGGCGAAACTATTCACGCCAAGTGGTTAATAGGTGCCGATGGTGCGGCTTCGCAAGTTAGACAGGTTGCGAATATTGGCGTATCTGGTTGGCAATATAGTCAACAAGCCATGGGCATTACCATCGAAATGACAAATCCGGTAGATGCCATTACATGGCAAGAATTTACACCTGATGGCCCTAAAGCTTTTTTGCCAATGTTCGACAATTACGCCTCGTTAGTTTGGTACGACTCACCCGATGAACTAAAACGGTTATCAACGCTAAATGACGCACAATTAAAGCAAGCCATTGTAGATGCATTTCCTAGTGAGCTTTTAAAAAACGGTAACGACTTCACGGTAATAGACAAAGCCACATTCCCGTTAACCCGAGCGCATGCTAGCCGTTACGTTATCGACGGCGTTATTTTGGTGGGCGATGCGGCGCATACCATCAATCCATTAGCGGGGCAGGGCGTTAATTTAGGGTTTAGAGATGTTGAAACCTTATTGACGGTGACTGCCGAAGGTATCGATTTAACGTCGCTAGAGTTTAAAAAGCGTTTAATAACAAACTACGAAAAACCGCGCCAGCGTGATAACGGGTTAATGATGTCTGCTATGGATGGTTTCTATGGCTTGTTTAGTAACGATATTGGCCCCATTAAATGGTTAAGAAACCAATTACTTTCTGTAGCTCAGCAGTTTGAGCCAGCCAAACGGGAAGTACTTAAATATGCGATAGGGATGCGAGAATGGAAGTTTTAATAATACTTGCCGTACTGTTCGGCGCACTTTTTATAGTGATACCGCTTATCGAGCGCTCTAAAATGCGCATTAGTGACGAAGACACCGCCAAATGGGCGAAGTGGATTTGGCCGCTAATGGGCATATTACTGGTAGCACAACTTCTTCGCATGATGTTTAGTTAGTCTTTACGTGGCCCTTGTGAGAGCTTGCATTAGAAACGCGCGGTAAACCCATCCATGGGCGCTCTGCCACAGCATCCATGCTGTGGAAGGTTTCTAATGCAAGCTCTCACAATGCCCCAAATATACCGAGCGAATAGCTAACATTCAGAAGTACGTAGTAAGCCCACCCAAAAGTACTCTGCTTTAGCATCCGTGCTAAGGAAGATTTCTAATGCAAGCTCTCTCAATTCCCCAGATACACCGAGCTAAAAACTAACATTCAGAGACGAGCGCAAACCCATCCATGGGTGCTCTGCCACAGCATCTATGCTGTGGAAGGTTTCTAATGCAAGCTCTCACAATGCCCCAGATATACCGAGCGAATAGCTAACATTCAGAGACGAGCGCAAACCCACCCATGGGCGCTCTGCAACATCATTCACGCAGTGTAAAATTTCTAATGCAAGCTTACCTTCTGCATCAATTACTCAGGCCAAGATGTTTTAAGGTCGATGAGTACTTTATCAATCATAGATTCAATGGCGAGATTGTCACTTTGCATTAAGGCAAAAGTGCGAAGCCCTACAAATTGGTTTTGTAACCAATCCGCGGCTTTATCAACGGGTGTACTTGAAGGTAGAGAATTAGTTTGAACGGCCTTTTCTACAATCGATTTGAAGCAAGCTTTTAAGGTACTCATACCCTCCAGCACAGACTGTTTTCCGTTTTCACCCAACATCTCTAATTCGGTAATAGACTTAATCAATAAGCATTGGCGTTGAAAGCGCATTTCTTCAGGGTTAATAAGCTCGCTAACAAAAAAAGCACGCAAGGCATCAAGAGGAGTATCAGCATTAATAACCGTGCTGAGTTTCTGCTGAGTATTGGCTACATACTTTTCCACTACCAGTTGGAACAAACCTTCTTTACTTTTAAAGCGCGCATAAATGCTACCCGGTCGCATATCTAAGGCTTGTTGAATATCGCGCATACCAGCAGCCTGAAAGCCTTTTTGCCAAAAAAGCGTGGTGGCCTTCTCAATCACTTCAGACTCTACATATTTCATTCTGGTATACCTTATATTCGAATGTTTTGAACACTTGTTCAATTATGACTTGAACAAGTGTTCAAGTAAACCTATATTGTATTACATCAAAACGTAATCAGTATTTATTATCAATTTTAGTTACTGGTTTTCAGTTCACATCAATAGGAGAGTGACATGAGCGATTTTACATTACACACAGCAGATAGCGCACCAGAAGCAGCTAAACCACTTCTTGAGAACTCTCAAAAAGCTTTCGGTATGATACCTAACTTGCATGCAGTAATGGCGGAAGCGCCAACGTTGCTTGAAGGTTATCAAGTACTTCACGGTTTGGCACAAGATACGTCATTCAATGCAGAAGAGCTTACTGTAGTATGGCAAGCGGTTAACGTAGAGCATGCGTGTCATTACTGCGTACCAGCGCATACCGGTATTGCTAAAAGCATGAAAGTAAGTGATGAGCTAATTGAAGAGTTACGTAATGACGAAACTCTTTCTGATGCCAAGCTAAACACATTGAAAGATACCGTACTAGCAGTAACGCGTGGTCGCGGTCATATCGATGATGCACAGCTTAAAGCGTTTTACGATGCGGGTTATGCACACAAGCAACTATTAGAAATCATTCTAATTTTGGCGCAAAAAGTGATGAGTAACTACACAAACCACCTAGCTGAAACCCCTGTAGACGATGCATTTAAATCATTTGCTTGGGAACCTAAATAAGGTAGAGAGAAGATTGAGAAAAGGTAGAGAGAACTAACTTTCTACCAGTAATAAAATCGCGATGGTTTTACGCAAGTTCATATAGAACATACGCATACAAGAAACGGCCTTTGTTTATCATAGGCCGTTTTTTTACGTCTAGTTTTCTCGTATTTTGCTATATCAGTTAAACAAGAGTGTCATACAACAGTAATAAATATTGAAAATGTATATACAAATGCTATATGCTGTATAGCCATAAATCGCATGAACTGGTATCTTCTGGCATTTACGGGCTGGCATTTTAGACTAGTGCTGTTCTTGATGAGGACTTACGTTGGATAAGAAAAAGAATAAAAAAAAGAATAGTCAGCTGATTATTCGCATTAACGATCAGGAGCGTGCCGACTTTATTCATCTCTGTGAAGAGCTTGATACCACAGCGGCAAGAGAGATCAGGCGGTTTATTAAAGAATTCACTGAAGCGCAAAAAGCCAAGTCTTCGGATTAGTAGTTTGCGAAACGAATAATGCACTTGCTTTTAAAGCAGTGATTACTTCGAGTGAGCGTATATTGCCTAGCATTCCTCACTCAATAACCAATAGCAATAAAAGGATATTTCCAATGGCTAAAGCTAAGAAAGTTAAACAAGAAATCAAACTAACTAAAGCTAAAATTTCTAAGCAAGAAGGTAAGCTTAAAAAGCTTAAGAAAGAACTTAAAAAAGCGAAGAAAAAATAGTTCGCTGCATTAATTCATAAGAATACAAAACGGCGTATAAGCATGGCTTAACGTCGTTTTTTGTATGTGATTGTTTAATGGTTTAGTCCTTTGGCGATTCATCTGAATGAGAAACCAACACGTAATACATCGTAATTATAAAGTCACCATACCTGCCAAGTTATGTAAATTAGTTATCCATAAACTTATAAGCTGCCAAACCCATAAGCGGCCTAAACTCACAGCCAGCCTAAACTCACTACTGCAATTTGAACACCTTAGCCGCTATACTCACAATGGTAAAAGAGTTAATTAACCACCATGATTGCTAAGGAACATTCTTGTCTGATATTCACTTCTACGAACCTAAATTAGGGCATGGTCTAGCCCACGATCCTTTCAACGCCATTATTGCGCCTAGGCCCATTGGTTGGATTTCGTCTAAAAGTAAAGACGGTAAGCTAAACCTAGCGCCATATAGTTTTTTCAACGCGCTTAATTACACGCCACCTATCATTGGCTTTTCTAGTGTGGGTGATAAAGATTCACTTAAAAATATCAAAGCGACCGGTGAGTTCTGTTGGAACCTCGTCGGCAAGCCGTTGGTAGATGCTATGAATCAAACCAGTGCACCATTAGCAGCCCATGAAGATGAGTTCGCGTTTGCTGGTTTGGATACCGTCGCATCTCACATTGTCGATGTGCCGCGAGTGAAATCAAGCCCAGTTAGCATGGAGTGCAAGCTTACCGATATCGTACAGCTAAAAAATGCGGAAGGTGGCTTGTGTGAAAGTTGGTTTGTAATGGGAGAGGTTGTTGGCGTGCATATTCAAAAAAACATGATTGAAGCGGGTGTGTATAAAACCTTGAAAGCAGAACCGGTTATGCGCGGTGGCGGAGTAGGGGATTATTTCACCGTAGATAGCAGTAATATGTTTGAACTGTTCAGGCCAATATAAATTGGGCTTATGACATAAAAAAGCAGTGGCTACTGTTTTGAGTTAGTAGCCACTGCGATATATTTTTCCAAGATTAGATTACGATCCAAAAAGTTCCGCTTACCAAATACCGTCTTCAGATTTACCCTGAATTTCACAGTCTCCGGTTTTGTATTCTACTTTTTCGCCGCGGTCGCGTTTTGCAAAGTAATCTTTGCTGATAGACACGATGGTTGGCGTCATCCATACAATAGCGGTAATGTTGATAACGGTCATTAATCCTAATGCCATATCGGCCATGGCCCATACTTGTGGCATAGCTGCTTGCGCACCCCAGTAAATCATACCCAAGTAACCTATCGTGTAGGCGGCTCGCCCAGCACGGTTATCAAGTTTAAACATGTGTAGGTTACTTTCGCCATAGGCATAGTTAGCCACAACCGACGTGAAGGCGAATAAGCTAATAGCGGCGGCGACAAAGTCGGTTCCCCCTTCGCCTAAATGGCTGCTCATTGCGTCTTGGGTTAATCTGATCCCTTCCATTTGGTCAGAGCTAGACCCGCCCGCAAGCAGAATAATAAACGCGGTAGAGGTACACAGCACCATAGTATCTAAAAACACGCCCAGCATTTGAATGTAGCCTTGTGACACTGGATGGTTGGGGTTTGGCACCGCACTGGCCGCAGCATGGGGCACGGAGCCACTTCCGGCTTCGTTTGAGTATAACCCTCGTTGTATACCATTTTTAATGGCTGCACCTAATGCGCCAGCGCCGGCTTCTTGTAGTCCAAATGCAGACTTTATGATGTCCATCAACATGGCAGGAAGTTCTGAGATGTTGATAAAGGTAATTCCCAATGCCACTAATACATAACCAATACCCATAAAAGGCACAACAAATTCAGCAAACCTGGCAATACCCCGCAAGCCACCTATTACTATTAAAGAGGCTAGGGCAATAATGGCTATACCCGTGTATTCGCTGGGGAATTGATAAGCGTTGTTAAGTGCATCAGTGATGGTATTCGCTTGCACCGCACTGAATACAAAACCGTAGCCGAAGAAAAGACATAAAGAGAAAGCTACGGCTAACCAGGTTTTATTTAAGCCTTGTTTAATGTAATACGCAGGGCCGCCACGAAACTCACCGTTTTCGTCGCGTACTTTATAAAGTTGCCCAAGTACACTTTCTGCGAAGCCTGTGGCCATACCTAATATGGCAATCATCCACATCCAGAAGATAGCGCCAGAGCCACCTAAAGAAATTGCCACCGCTACGCCAGCTAAATTACCCGTACCTACCCGTGCCGATAAACTAGTACATAATGCCTGAAAAGAACTAATACCTTCTTTCGAGGATTTGTTGCTTCCTTTCAATAAGGAAAACATGTGACCAAAATGACGTAATTGAACACCACCTAATTTAACGGTAAACCAAATACCACACGCCAATAGCATTATAATTAATACTTGGCCGTTACCCCATAAGACGTTATTCACCGCCGAGACAAAGTCGTATATCACGCGTTTTCCTTTGTTTTTGTTGTAAGACTCGTAGAAATCCTAAAGAGGCTGTTATTCGCGTAAAGACGAATACCTTAAAAGGCTAATATCTGAATCTCGAGCACATTTAATCTAAAGCACTTCAATGGAAAGTACTTAAACAAAAGCACCGCAGAAGAAAGCATCTTGCAGAAGAGCTCAAAAGACACAGTAAGCAAATATAGTAGCATGTGGGAAAAAAGAGTGAAGCAGCAATAAGTGGTTAGATTACAACTTTATTTATGCCAGAAAACAAAAAACCGGTCGAAGGACCGGTTTCTTATGTATGGCTGGGGTAGCAGGACTCGAACCTACGAATGGCGGGATCAAAACCCGCTGCCTTACCAACTTGGCTATACCCCAAGTGATAACCACGCAGCAAAAGCGCAATTACTAGGAAAAAATGGCTGGGGTAGCAGGACTCGAACCTACGAATGGCGGGATCAAAACCCGCTGCCTTACCAACTTGGCTATACCCCAACTGTGGTGCGGAAGGAGAGACTTGAACTCTCACGCCGTGAAGCACTGGAACCTAAATCCAGCGTGTCTACCAATTCCACCACTCCCGCACAGTCAGAACCTCAAGAGAAGTTAGATAAAAAGAAAAATTGGTGGCTATGGCGAGATTCGAACTTGCGACCCCATCATTATGAGTGATGTGCTCTAACCAACTGAGCTACATAGCCTCCGGCTTTTCTTTTCCCTCTCAGGAAGTGGCGCGTATTATGCGGATATGACTGGCGACCGTCAACCCCTTTTTTACGAACTTTTTCTAAGTGGCTAATATCTGTGCGTTCAGGTCTAAAATCTAGTCAAAGTGCAGCGAATTTAATCAAATATCGCCAAAAAACTTAAACTTAATTCCAAGGCGTTGATGAAGTTTTAGTCTGGTAATAGCAAACATCAATGGGTCTTGGGCTATAAATTTTATCATGAAAGAAAGAATTATCGAGTGTTTGCCCAGTTTTCATACGTTTTTGGAATTCGGGGTGGGAGGGAAGCTGAATATAATACTGTTTACCCGATGTATCTTTGTTGCCCACGTAACTATTTTTTATCTTACTGTTATCTGAAGGTACTTCAATAACGCCACTATTTTCTATTGGCCCCCTTGGTAATTGCTGTAATACGTCCATTCCTTCCAGTATACGCCCAATAACAGACATATTTCTGTCTAAATGTCTTGGAGCTTGCCCAATCACAATATAAAACTCGGTACTGGCAGTGTCCTTTTCACTATTACGGGCAAAAGCGACAGTGCCAGGGCAGTGAAGTGCCCACATTTCATTTCGATCGCTATCTATTCCTACGGGAAACCCATTTAGAAAACCTGTAGCGGGGGCAAACATGTCGTTATCTTCAATAACAACCGCAGATGATGAAAGGGGGATAACAAACTCAGCCTGTAAATTACTGGTTTCTGACGAGGGCGCATGGCTTTCATTACTACCGCCCTGTGCTACAAATCCATCTACCACCCGATAGAAGTACTGCTGCTGATAAAAATCAGTTTTTATTAACTTACGAAAGCGTTTTACATGATGAGGCGCTAAAGCCGGGTTCAGCGCAATGACTACATCACCATAGTGCGTTTCAAGCGTAACGGTATGTTTAGCTGGTACCTTGTACCATTTATTGGTGATGTCGGTATCCAACAAGAGTTTTTCTTTTATCTGAGTGGCCTCAAGGCTTTTTTCGTGATCTTTTGCGTGCGCGCTTGATGAAACGCTGCTTACACCTAAAAGTGCCACACAAAGCGAAACGGTCAGTGCTGAAATCTGTGAAGGTGCTGAAAGTGAATGTAAGAGGTTTTTTATCATTTTATGGCAAGCCCTAATGAGAATCTTATTATAAGCACTGGTATAAGTGTCTTTTTATGTATTTAAAATACCGAGTCATTGCCTGTTAAATCAACAACTAATTCTACAGGCAATAAAAAACCACCCATAAGGGTGGTTCTTTGTACGTTAAAATAAGCGCTAGCCTAGGCTATATTTCTTATTACACGTTAAATCTAAAGTGAATCACATCGCCATCTTTAACAATGTATTCTTTACCTTCTAAGCGCCACTTACCGGCGTCTTTCGCGCCTTGTTCACCGTTGAATTCAACAAAGTGATCGTAGCTGACGATTTCGGCACGAATAAAGCCTTTCTCGAAGTCGGTGTGAATCTTACCAGCTGCTTGAGGTGCGGTAGAGCCTTCAGGGAAAGTCCAAGCACGTACTTCTTTTACACCTGCGGTAAAGTAGGTTTGAAGCGTAAGCAAGTTGTAGCCAGCACGAATAACACGGTTAAGACCTGGCTCTTCAAGTCCCATGTCTTGCATGAATTCTTCACGCTCGTCGTCTTCAAGTTCAGCAATGTCAGACTCGATAGCCGCACATACTGCAACAACTACGGCATTTTCGCCTTCAGCGATAGCGCGTACTTTGTCTAAGTATGGGTTATTTTCGAAACCGTCTTCGTCAACGTTTGCAATGTACATGGTTGGCTTAAGGGTAAGCATGTTCATGTAGCTGATTGCAGCGTGCTCTTCTTTAGTCAGTTCTAAAGAACGAAGTAATAAACCCTCATCTAAGTGAGGCTTAATCTTTTCTAAAACTTTAAGTTCATACTTAGCATCAGAATCGCCACCTTTAGCGCGTTTAGCAACACGATGTAGGGCTTTTTCTGTGGTTTCTAAGTCTGAAAGTGCAAGCTCGGTATTGATAATATCAATATCGTCTTGTGGGTTAACTTTACCTGCAACGTGAACAATGTTTTCGTTATCGAAACAGCGAACTACGTGGCCAATTGCATCGGTTTCACGGATGTTAGCTAGGAATTTGTTGCCTAAGCCTTCACCTTTTGAAGCGCCTTCAACCAAACCTGCAATATCAACGAATTCCATAGTTGTTGGAATAACACGTTGAGGGTTTACGATTTCAGCCAGTTTGTCCAAGCGAAGATCCGGTACAGGTACAACGCCTGTATTGGGCTCTATGGTACAAAAAGGGAAGTTTGCCGCTTCAATACCTGCTTTTGTCAGTGCATTAAAGAGTGTTGATTTACCTACGTTTGGTAGTCCAACAATACCGCATTTAAAACCCATGGTAGGGATCCTTGTCTGGAATTAGTGCTAGCTTAGGCTCACGCCTTAAAGGAGTGTAGCCGATTTTGCGCTTGCTTTAGGTCGTTTTTAAGGAGTATTTCAGTACAGCGCACTGCTTCGTCAATGACACTTTCTATGGCCATTTTTTCGTCAGCGGGGGGCTTACCTAATACATGTCCGGTAACACGGCTTTTGTGACCCGGATGTCCAATACCAATGCGCAAGCGTAAGAAGTCTTTATTGTTACCCAATTTTGCCACAATGTCTCTAATACCATTTTGACTAGAGCTACCGCCTATCTTGTATTTTGCTACACCGGGAGGTAAGTCGAGTTCGTCAAAAGCCACTAAAATTTGTTCGGGTTCAATACGGTAGAAATTGGCTAATGCCGCTACTGCTTGGCCGCTTTTATTCATAAAAGTGGTGGGGTAAAGCAAACGCACATCTTGGCCTGCAATGGTAATGCGGGCAGTTTTACCGAAGAATTTGGATTCTGGTTTTAGCGGAGTATTGAAGGTGTCGGCAAGTTGGTTTAGAAACCATTCACCGGCATTGTGTCGGGTATTATCATATTCGGGGCCTGGATTTCCCAGGCCCACGATAAGTCGGATATCAGCCAAGCTGATTATTCCTCAGAAGCTGCTTCTTCGTCGCCTTCTTCTGTATCAGCTGCTTTAGGAGCAGGCTTAACAGTAACTACTGCAAGGTCGTGAGTCTCGTCGTCTTTTCCAAGCTCAACAGACGTGATACCAGCAGGTAGTGTAAGGTCAGACAAGTGAAGAGTTGCATCCATTTCAACGTTAGCAATATCTACTTCGATGAATTCTGGAAGATCTTTAGGCAGACACGTAATTTCGATTTCGTTTACGTGGTGCTCAGCGATACCGCCAGCTTTGATAGCTGCAGACTTGTCTTCGTTGATGAAGTGAAGAGGTACGTTAGTGTGTAACTCTTGACCTGCGATTACGCGCTGGAAGTCAACGTGAAGAATACGAGGCTTGAAAGCGTGACGTTGCATGTCTTTAACAAGTACTTCAACCGCTTTTCCGTCTACGTTCAAAGTAAGAACGTGAGAGTAGAACGCTTCAAAATCAGCAGCGTTGTTTACTTTGTTGTGCTCAAGAGTAATCGACACTGGTGCTTCTTCACCACCGTAGATGATACCAGGAAGCTTGTCTTCACGACGTAGGCGGCGGCTCGCACCTTTCCCTAGGTCTGTACGTACAGTAGCGTCCAGAGTAAAAATTGCTTTAGACATTATATGTCTCCAATAAAAAATTAAGAATGTAAGTTCTTGCGACCAGAACCTACTGTTATAGGGCGTTGCAGTTACAAATTGTAAGCAACAATCACCGCCTCAAATTTTGAGGGCGGCGAATTCTAACACCGAGGCCTATAACATACAAATTTTACTTGGCGGGTATGCACATATTAGCAAGACTTCACATATTTGAAGAATTTAACATGGCACTAGCCTAAAGCTTATTTAGTTAACACCACGCGGTAGTGGGCTTTACCATCGCGAAGCCGTTGTACTGCTTCATTAACTTCATCGAACTTAAAGGTTTCGGTCACTGGTGCAATATCATGCAGCGCAGCAAAATCCAGCATGGTTTTGATAGTAGCAGGGCTACCTACAGGAGAACCTGAAACAGAACGCTGGCCGCCAATAAGGTTGAATGCGCCTATGTCTAACGGCTCTAAGGTTGCGCCAACAAAATGTAAACGGCCTTTAGGCGCTAAAGTAGATAGGTACAAATTCCAATCAAGCTTTACGTTCACGGTAGAGATAATAAGGTCGAACTTACCTGCAGCGGCTTTAAGTTCGTCTTCATCACGGCTATTTAAGGTGTCGTGGGCACCAAGCTCTAATGCTTCTTTCTTCTTCGATTCACTTGAAGTAAAAGCAACAACCTTACATCCCCATGCATTTAAGAACTGGAGTGCTAAGTGTCCTAAGCCGCCAATACCTACAACGCCTACAACCGAAGTGGGTTTAATATCAAATTGTACTAGGGGATTAAATACCGTAATGCCACCACAAAATAGTGGCCCAGCACTTTGTGGGTCTATACCATCAGGAATAGGCACTACCGCCGTAGCTTGAGCTCGTACTTTATCAGCAAACCCGCCGTGGCGTCCGCCAATCGTCATGGTGGCATCAGAACATAAATTTTGGTCGCCAGATTCACAGGTGCCACAGCTATTACAATAGCCAGCATGCCAGCCTAAACCAACACGCTGACCTACTTTCAATGACGTAACATGTTCGCCAACCGCATTTATTGTTCCTACCACTTCATGACCTGGTACGAAGGGGTATTCACTAATGCCCCATTCATTATCCAGCATGCTTAAATCACTATGACAAATGCCGCAGCTCTCCACATCTATCTCAACATCATGAGAGGCTAATTCGCCAGGATCATATTCAAATTTTTCCAGTTTTCCGCCTGGCTCTTTTGCTGCGTATGCATTAATCATTTGTTTCTCCAACTATTAACAGTGGGGTTTGTACGGCGTAGTTAGCCGAAATCGATCATCACTCCCTGTTTTAAGCCCAGCAAAACTTAGTCGAAGTATGTTTAGTGAGAAGATGCATTGCCTATCACTCTGCTGGCGTCGAGTATTTCTACATTTTCAACCTGTAACACGGTGCCGTATTGGGTGATAGTCATAAGATCCGGCATGGGCATTCCCGTAATTTTCACAATTAAACCATTCCTGTGAAATTTCTTATCAAGTTTGCGTAGGGTGTAGCGCTCGCCACCTTCAGCGATAAAGGCATAAAAACCACCTTCCATTTCTTTGTACACAATAGTACCGGTTAAGGTGACTTCGGTAGGTTCATCCGAAGCGCTAAGACGTTTCTGTTCAGCGGTTTTAGCGACTAAGGCTTGCTGTGGTTTTACATCTTCTTTTTCAGTCATAAGGGGCTCTTTTGGGGTATCTACGGTGGTGATGTCCTCGTCAGTACAGCCAGCAAGGGCTAATAGTAATGCAGCGGCTGACAGTGTAGATATTGTGCGAGTGAATTTCATAAATGCCTCTTTATTCATTTTTGTTAGATACCAACCGTAAACCGAATGCGGCTATATGGCTACATAGAAAGACTACTTTATAGCAGGTTTAGTTCTCTTTATTTTGAATGTCAGGCCATTCGTTGATGAAATCTTTAGCGTGCTCTGCTGTCATTGGGCGCCCATAAAAAAAGCCTTGAGCATTAGTAAAGCCTAGACTTTGCAACAAGGACGACACCTCTATGGTCTCCACGCCCTCTGCAGTCGTTTGTAAGTTTAATGCATTCGCTAGTTGCAATATGGCAAACAAAATAGACTCTGCATCAACATTATTGATGCTTTGGGTGTGTTCTGAAGCGGCCATAACGAAACTTCGGTCTACTTTAAGTTTGTCAAAAGGGAAGCGTTGTAGGTAAGACAGTGAAGAGTATCCTGTACCAAAATCATCCAGAGCAATACGCACGCCTTGTTCTCTTAAGTTATTTAACAGTGCAATTGTGCTATCCCCATCACACATTAGTGATGATTCAGTAAGTTCAAGTTCTAATCGGGAGGCTGGCAAGCCGGAGGCGTTAAGTGACTTTAATACCGTCGTCAGCAAATTGGCTCGTTCAATTTGAACAGGGGAAACATTCACCGCTATTTGTAATGGCGAAGGCCAACTCATAGCATCGCGACACGCCTGCCTTAATACCCACTCTCCCAATTGCACTATCATGCCATTTTCTTCAATTAGATGGATAAAATCGGCAGGGGAAACAACACCTCGTTCAGGATGGTGCCAGCGTACCAACGCTTCAAAGCCGATAAGTGAATTATCGCTATACCGTATTTGAGGTTGGTAAAGCACCACGAAGTCGCTATTGGCAAAGCTTTGACGAAAATCGTTGAGCAACGCTAATCGCAACATAGCGTATTCATCAAGTTTAGGGTCGTAAAAACAAAGCTTGTTCTTCCCACTTGCTTTGGCGGCATATAGCGCCATGTCGCTGGCTCTTTGTAGAGACACGGGAGAGCTGCCATCCATAGGCGCATTAGCTACGCCAATACTGACACCCAAATCAAATGCGTGTTCTTGGTGTAGCCAGGGTTCAGCCAAGAGCGCATGCACTTTTTGACCGAACTGTGTCGCTTGCAAAGGTGTAAGAGCATGTTTAAAAAGCCAAGCAAATTCATCACCTCCCAGTCTTGAGAGCAACACATCTTTTGGCGTTATTTCCTGAAAACGATTGGACATTTCTTTTAATAATTCATCCCCCGCTAAATGACCCAGCGTATCGTTAACGATTTTGAAGTTATCAAGATCTAAGGTTATTAATGTAACTTTGTTAACGATGTCGGTATTGTTTAGTTGAGTATTATCGAGAAAGCTTTCATGTAATGTTTTACTGAATAAGTGACGATTAGCGAGCCCGGTTAATGAATCGATATTAGCCAACAACATCATTTCGTTTTCTCGAAGTAGCGCATCGGTAACGTCGGTGCTTACACCACGCCACCCCGATAAGTCACCGTTACTGCTAATCAGTGGCTGGGCAGTCAGCGACCACCACTTTACATTCCCATTAATTTCAATAGGAATATTATCCAGCGTGAAGGGTTCATTTTTTTGAAAATTGGTGGCCAACTCTGTTAATTCTGCATTATTTTCAGCGGGTGTGCATTCAGTGAGTAAGCTTAAAAAATGGCTGCCAGAAAGTTGTTGTACGGGTTTGCCCAGTACATCTTGCATACGCAAAGACACATGCTTTAAACACCCTTTGTGATCAATTTCCCATAACCAATCACTGGCGTTTTCTTCAAAGTCCTTTAATAGCAGTCCTACAACCTGACGCTGATGCTCAATGGCGGTTTCTGCCATTAAGCCGGAAACAAAGCGTTTCGAGGTAACCATGACCACACAGCTTAGGTACAGCCAATAAATTACCAGCAACGCAGATATAAAAAGATACTCACCATCGTAAGTAATATGGATACTTACTGATACCCCCAGAGTTAGAAACAAAACCCAGACCAATGCGGCGGCAGGCAAAGACGCAAATTGCCATGCCCCGGTGGTAATAAATGCGGCAATAATAGCAACCAAGATAATCTTGCCTTGGGTATCTAAAACGCCAAGCAATAGGGTAGTCATTTGCGCATATAATAGGGCGGCGGCCCCTAACATGACTGCCAATACAAACAGTGCGCCTTTTGACCCAGTATTTTTCACTTTTCGTTTAACAAATAAGTACCATGCAATTACATCGCCGGCGGCGATAATAAGTAACGACAAAGACCATGTAATTAAGACGTTGTGGTTAATAAGACCGTGAGCAAAAATGGAACATAGAATAACGATTAAAACAGTAGCACTGCTTGCAAGGGGAAGTTGTCTGGATAAGGAATCAATTTGTTGTGCGCGATAGTAATTAGCCAGTTCAGGTGTGGCGTCAGGATCAGTCCAAAAGCAACGCAGCCAGTACCAAAATACTGCTAATGAGCGTGTTTGTCTTGCATCCACTAACCGCTCCTTTTTGATACTTTTTATTTGGATTTTGCTGATAAGAAAGCTTACGCGGAATACATTGCATTTAACCGCTAAACACTGAACCAGTTATCGACTGATAGTTTAAGAGCTTTAATAATAGTAAAAGCGTGGCTGTTTGTTTTAACATTTTTTAATCGTTTTGGACGTAGGGAACAAAGCGTAAATATACGGGCAATAAAAAAGGGCCCGTAGGCCCTTTTTCAAAAAGTGAATCGTGAATGGTTATCGCTCTAGATGCTCACGATAACTATTCAAGTCGAGAACTCTCGACTATTACGAGTAACTAGTACTCAAACATGGCTGAAATAGACTCTTCGTTGCTGATACGACGAATCGTTTCAGCAAGCATTTCAGATAGTGTAAGTTGTTTCACTTTTCCAATCTTCTGCATGTCTGCACTAAGCGGAATAGAATCGGTAATGATAATTTCATCGATAACCGATTCTTTTAAGTTTTGTGCTGCGTTTCCAGAGAAAATTGCATGGGTGGCGTAAGCATAAACATTACGTGCTCCATGACTCTTCAAGGCTTCAGCCGCTTTGGCTAATGTACCGCCAGTATCAATCATGTCATCCACAATAATACAGTCACGGTCATTAACGTCACCAATGATGTTCATTACCTGAGCAACGTTCGCTTTAGGGCGGCGTTTATCGATAATGGCAAGGTCAGCATCGTTTAATAGCTTAGCGGTAGCACGAGCACGCACAACACCACCAATATCTGGCGATACTACAACCGGATCGGCAAAATCGCGCTGAACCATATCGGCCAACAAGATAGGCGTTCCGAACGCATTATCTACCGGTACGTCGAAGAAACCTTGAATCTGCTCGGCGTGCAAGTCGATAGTAAGTACTCTATCTACACCCACGTTAGAAAGAAAGTCTGCGACAACCTTTGCAGTAATTGGCACCCGGGCTGAACGAACGCGACGGTCTTGACGCGCATAACCAAAGTATGGAATTACTGCAGTAATACGACCTGCTGATGCGCGGCGCAAAGCGTCGATCATCACGATCAATTCCATGAGGTTGTCGTTAGTGGGGGCACAGGTTGATTGGATAATAAAAACGTCCGAACCACGGACGTTTTCATGAATTTCTACGCTAATTTCACCATCACTGAAACGGCCTACTTTGGCGTTTCCGAGTTTGGTATAAAGGCGATCGGCGACTTTCTGGGCAAGTTCTGGTACGGCATTACCTGCAAAGAGCTTCATATCTGGCACAAGTGGGTTCCTCAGTGCGTTGATAAAAGAGGTTTGGCTGGGGTAGCAGGACTCGAACCTACGAATGGCGGGATCAAAACCCGCTGCCTTACCAACTTGGCTATACCCCAATTTTTTATTTCTTGTCCGATGTGGCGTACACGTGCTCTGATTTTTTTAATTTTTGTAATAGCGGTGAGCGATTCACACCTTTTGCGACAAAACTTTGCCAAGTGTCGGGCAGTTGAGCCTGAACTTGTACGGCTGAAACTTCGTCAGAAAAGGTGGCAAATACGCAGGCACCTGTGCCCGTCATTCGCGACGGTGCGTAGTGTACCAACCACTGTAATAAATTTGCAACTTCGGGATAGCGATTAACGACTAATTGCTGACAATCATTGCGAGTTTTTTCAAATTGATAGTCTTCCCACTGCATAATTGGCGTATTTCTGGTCAATTGTTCAGCTGTAAATACTTCGGCGGTACTAATATGCACATTGGGGTTCGCCACCAGATACCACTTTTCTTCTTGTGGGGCAGGGGTGATTTCTTCTCCTACGCCTGATGCGAAAGCAGTAAGACCACGAACAAATATAGGGACATCTGCACCTAATTTGAGCCCTAGCTCAGCAAGTTCGTCTTCTGATAACTTTACGCCCCATAAATGATTCAGTGCGACTAGGGTGGTGGCAGCATTTGATGAGCCACCGCCAATCCCGCCGCCCATGGGCAAACATTTTTCTAAACTAATACTAACGCCTTTATGAATATTCGCATGTTCAGCGAGTAGTTTGGCGGCACGCACAATAAGGTTATCTTCATCATTTACCCCTTCAAGAGGAGTAAGCATAGTAATCACGCCGGAATCATTGATTGCAAAAGCTAGCTTGTCGCCGTAATCAAGCATTTGAAATAAGCTTTGCAATTGGTGATAGCCATTAGGGTAACGACCGTTAATATGCAGAAAAAGATTAAGTTTGGCAGGGGAAGGCCACCAATCTAGGTTTGTCATGTTGGGTTTCTCACTAAAGCAGCGTCCATTCATATATTTTTATTTTTAGCGTTGTTGATGGCGGATTGGGCTGAACCAAGTTTATTGAATGGGGTAGCCACACATTATTGCCTTCGGGAGTAGTCACATTGCCATAGTTAGCATAACTGACTTGCCACCCTTTACAGGCGTTACAATTACTTTCAAGCGTATTAAGTAGCCCCTTGTCAGTAAGAGTAAATTTATCATCGGCAAGAGGAAGCCCTTTAATCCACGAAAGTAAGGGTTCAACGGGAATATCCATGCCAGTAGTATAGTAAATTAAAGGTTCGGGGTCGGCGTCTTCATATACGTCATTACCCGCCTCTAAAATCGCTTTATCACCATTTACGTTCAAATCAACCATGGTGACACCAAGCAAATTGGTTAATCGGAAATGAAAATCGACATCATCGGTTTTCCACAAAAGGTTAGCGCTAGCCCCTTCTTTTTCCTGCCTAAAAGCTATTTTTCCGCGCAATTGCCAGGCATCAACTTGTGCCACCTTTTTAAGCTGGGCGCTAAGGTTTACGGCGCGTTCAGGGCCATCAGGTAGTGTGGTACAGGCGCTGATAAGTAGGCTAACCAGTACAAGTATAAAAACGAAGCGAATCATTGGGTATCGTCTTAGGTAAAGTTCATACTTTATGTGAACACAGTTCTACCAACACTTTCAATCATTTTGGGTTTTTCGTACAATGCGCGTCCGACGTTGCCAGCACAGATTTGAATGACTCTACTCGCCCTTGGTATTAATCACAAAACCGCCCCTGTCGCATTGCGTGAAAAAGTGGCTTTTACACCAGATTCTCTGGTGGAAGCACTTGCGTCATTAAGAAAGGTAGACGGGGTTGATGAGTCGGTGATTGTATCAACGTGCAATCGCACAGAGCTTTATGTGAATACTCAGCATGAAAGTGCTACTGCATTATTAGAGTGGTTATCAAACTTCCACCATGTTGAGGTTGATGAAATTGCCAACAACAGTTATGTGCTTGCTGCAGATGACGCGGTTAAACATATTATGCGGGTGGCAAGTGGCTTAGATTCCCTCATTCTTGGCGAGCCACAGATATTAGGGCAAGTTAAGCAAGCCTTTGGCGATGCCAAACACTCAGGTATGATTAATACCGAGTTTGATAAGCTGTTCCAGCACACTTTCTCTGTTGCCAAACGTGTACGTAGCGAAACTGAAATTGGTGCAAATGCGGTTAGTGTGGCTTATGCCGCAGTGCAATTGGCCAAGCATATATTTGCTGAGCTACCTAAGCGCTCGGTTTTGTTGGTGGGTGCGGGTGAAACTATCGAATTAGTGGCTCAGCATTTAAAAGAGCAAGGGGTAAGTTGCTTAGCGGTGGCCAACCGAACTATTTCACGTGCTGAAGCGTTGGCTGAAACCTTGGATGCCAGCGTATTTACGCTGTCTCAAGTACCGGAACATTTAAAAGATTTCGATATAGTTATTAGCTCTACCGCTAGTCAGCTACCCTTAATAGGCAAGGGTATGGTAGAGAAAGCGTTGAAACAGCGCAGAAATATGCCAATGTTTTTAGTTGATTTAGCGGTTCCTCGAGATATTGAAGCCCAAGTGAATGAATTGGGTGATGCTTATTTATATACCGTAGATGATTTACAGCACATCGTTCAAAAGAATTTACAAAATCGTGAGCAAGCGGCTCTTGAAGCTGAAAAGCTAATTGAAAAGCAAGCTGGCGATTATATGAGCTGGAAGCAGTCTCAACAATCTATCGATTTAGTTAGGCAATATCGTCAAAAGGGCATGGAACAGCGTGACGACGTAGTAGAGAAAGCATTGGCACAGTTAACTGAAGGCAAAGATGCTGAAACGGTGCTTAGTGAAATGGCCTACAAGCTAACCAATACATTGCTGCACCCCACAACCCTGGCACTTAGAGAAGCTGCCATGCATGATGACCCGGCGCTGAGCCGGTGGTTGGGGCAAGCACTATCGTTATCTGACACTACGTCAGATATCAAAAAATAAGGTAAACATAAAAATATGAAAGACTCGGTTGTCAGAAAACTCGAAAACTTGGTGGAACGCTTCGAAGAAGTGCAGGCCTTATTAGGCGACCCACAAGTAATCGGCAATCAAGATAAGTTTCGTAATTTGTCAAAAGAGTTTAGCCAGCTAGAAAGCGTAGTTGCAGGCTTTAATGCATACCAACAAGCGCAAGAAAATCTTGATTCAGCGAATGAGATGCTCAAAGAAGATGACGCAGAAATGCGTGAAATGGCGCAAGAAGAATTAAAAATTGCGAAAGCAGATATTGAACGCCTAGAAACTGAGCTTCAAGTTTTATTGTTACCTAAAGATCCTAACGATGACAGCAACTGCTTCCTAGAAGTACGTGCCGGAGCCGGTGGTGATGAAGCAGCAATATTTGCAGGCGATTTATTCCGTATGTACAGCCGTTATGCTGAAACCAAAGGTTGGCGCGTCGAGCTAGTAAACGCTAACGAAGGTGAGCACGGCGGTTATAAAGAAGTTGTCGCGAATATTAGTGGTGACGGCGTTTACGGTATTTTGAAATTTGAATCTGGTGGTCACCGCGTTCAGCGTGTACCGGATACAGAATCTCAAGGTCGTATACATACTTCTGCGTGTACAGTAGCGGTATTACCTGAAATTCCAGAATCAGAAGCCATTGATATTAACCCAGCAGACCTTCGCATCGATACCTTTAGAGCATCGGGTGCCGGTGGTCAGCACGTTAACAAAACCGACTCTGCTATTCGAATTACTCACTTACCGTCAGGGTTAGTGGTTGAATGTCAGGATGAGCGTTCGCAACATAAAAACCGTGCGAAAGCCATGTCGGTATTGCAAGCTCGATTGAATAACATTGAAGAAGAAAAACGAGCGGCAGAAGAAGCATCTACCCGTAAGAGCCTAGTTGGAAGTGGTGATCGCTCAGAGCGAATTCGTACCTATAATTTCCCGCAAGGCCGCGTAACCGACCACCGCATCAACCTAACCATTTACCGTTTAGATGAAGTGATAGAAGGTGATTTGAAGCAGCTTCTTGACCCTATTATGCAAGAGCATCAAGCTGACTTATTAGCCTCGTTGTCAGACGAATAATACCATGCGTATAGACGCAGCATTAGCGTGGGCGGTAGCCGAGTTACATGAAGGCGAATCGCCAGCGGTTGATGCCAAAGTGCTGTTAAGCCATGTATTAGATAAACCTCAAGTTTACCTATTTACATGGCCAGACAAAACCTTAAGCGTTGACGAGTTATCCCGCTTTAAAACGTTAGTAACTAAACGCGCACAAGGTATGCCAGTAGCTTACCTAACCGGTAGCCGTGACTTTTGGACTTTACGTTTAGCAACCTCGCCCCATACCCTTATTCCTCGACCCGATACAGAAGTATTGGTAGAGCAGGCCCTTGCTTGTATCGCGTCAGCTGAATTTGCCAATACGCGTTTAAATAATAAGCACGCAGGCCCTGGGTTAGAAAATAACAAGCTAGCCATTTGTGATTTAGGCACAGGCACGGGGGCGATTGCCCTGGCACTGGCCTCTGAGTTACCCCATGCAAATGTCACAGGTGTAGATTTACTGCATGAAGCTGTTCAACTCTCCACGCACAATGCAGCGCTTAATAGCATTACTAATGCACAGTTTAAGCAAAGTAGTTGGTTCGATAATTTAACGGGCGAAAGATTTCACGTTATTGTTTCCAATCCACCCTATATAGAAACATCCAGCCCTTTTCTTCAACAGGGGGATGTTCGTTTTGAACCAGCATCAGCGCTTACCTCGGGCGCCGATGGGCTTGATGATATAAAGCATATTGTTGCACTTGCACCCATGCATTTATTTAAAGGCGGTTTACTGGCTTTCGAGCATGGTTTTGACCAAGCAAAGGCAGTTAGCGACCTGTTAAAGGCTCAAGGCTTTGTAAACGTTCATACCGAAAAAGATTATGGTGGAAACGATCGAGTCACTTACGGTTACCTATCTACAACACGTTAAGAATTTGTCACTTCTATTTTGTTACTTCCATATGAGACTTGCTAAAAATACGTATTGCATTAGTATTTTAAAAGCATTTTGGGACCAGGAAGTTATAGATGAGTGACGATTTATTTTTCATCGAAGAAGATGACGATGATGTAGTAGAAGAGTTGGGCACATGGAAAATTCTTATTGTTGATGATGAACCCGAAGTTCATGCGATCACCAAATTGGCTCTCAATGACTTTTTCTTAAACGGTAAAACCCTTGAATTCATTAGTGCGTACAGTGGCGATGAAGCAAAACGTTGCTTTAGAGAACATGATGATATTGCGGTGGTTTTACTCGATGTAGTGATGGAAAGTGACGATGCGGGCTTGCTGGTAGCTGATTATGTTCGCAACGAACTAGACAATCATTTTACCCGTATTATTCTTCGTACCGGTCAGCCAGGGCAAGCGCCTGAAAAAGATGTCATTATTAATTACGACATTAATGACTATAAATCTAAAACAGAACTTACCGCACAAAAGCTATTCACCGTTATCATTGCCGCACTGCGTTCTTATCGCGATATTATCGTGATTGAAGAGAGCCGAGCTGGCTTGGAAAAAATTATTGATGCGTCTGTAGACTTATTTTCATCTAGTTCGCTCGAAAAATTTATGCAAGGCATTATTCAACAACTCGCGTCAATTTTGGGTTGTTCGCAAGATGCGGCCTATATTACTACTGCGGTAGCTGCTACATCCGATGCGTCACAAAACTCTACCAAAGCGCTAGATCTTAACGAACTTTACGTATTTGCGGGCAACGGTGAGTATTCAGATAAAGAAGGTGTTTTGTTAAAAGACGCCGTGTCGCCTGAACAATATGAACTGTGCAAGCGCGCGATGCGCGACCGTGAAATTGTATACGCAGAAGACCACGTGGTGGCGTACTGCAACAGCAAAACCCAAAACGGCGCTTTGCTCTATTTATCTGGTTTGCCACGACGCATTGGAGATAATGACAAGCACTTAGTTAGACGTTTTTCAAACAGTGTTCAGCTAGCATTTGACAATGTACTTAAAACCATTGAAGTGGAAAGTACCCAAAGAGAAATTATTGAACGCTTAGGCAAAGCCATGGAGCATGAAGGGCAGGGCAGTAATCATATTGCGCGAATGAGTGCCATGGCAGAGGTGATGGGCTGTGGCATAGGCATGAATGAAAATGATGTGCGGTTACTTAAGCATGCAATACCGCTTCATGACGTTGGTAACTCTCGGGTACCTGTTGCCATTTTGCGTAAAACGCAGCCATTAACCGAAGATGATGTCTTTGCTATTCGTCAACATGCTGAATTCGGCTATCAAATTTTAAAAGATTCATCTAGGCCCACCATCCAGTTAGCCGCAACATTGGCAAGACAACATCATGAACGATGGGATGGCAAAGGCTATCCTGAAAACCTTGAAGGGCAAGCTATTTTGTTACAAAGTCGCATAGCAACCTTGCTAGATGTGTTTGATGCATTACTCAATACGCGTCCTTATAAGACGGCGTGGCCAATAGACAAGGTCGAAAAAGTGCTCATAGAAGAAAAGGGGCGACATTTCGACCCTCAGTTAGTTGATTACTTGGTGAACCACATTGAAAGATTCATCGCCATACAACATCAATACCCTGACATTCCTGAATATGTTTAACTTAGTCGAATGCCTGTAAATAACGTACAATAATAAACAATTACATAATCAAAGCTTAAGAACGACAGGAATTATTGTATGTATATGATGGCGAAACATCTGCATTTGACGGCAGTAGGATTAAGTATTTTACTGTTTGTTTTTCGCTTTATTTGGTCACAATTCGACGCCACCATTTTAGCCAAAAAGTGGGTTAAAATTGTGCCTCATATTGTTGATACTGTTTTATTAGCGAGTGCAATTTGGCTATGCGTTATTTTGTCTCAATATCCCATTGTAAATGCATGGCTTACATTTAAATTAGCGGGCGTAATTGCTTACATCGTACTCGGTTTATTTGCGCTTAAAAAGGCAAAAACACCTTTAGGACGTTGGACGTTCTTTATTGCCGCGCTGATTGTACTAATGACAACTGCGATGGTGGCAGTAACCAAACAACCCTTATTCTAGAAATTAACGGATAACGAATTAATTATGTCTGAATCTCAACAGATCATTCGTGTTGGCGATGTAGAAGTGGCCAATAACTTACCTTTCGTACTTTTTGGTGGAATGAATGTATTAGAGTCTCGAGATCTTGCCATGCGCATTGCCGAGCATTATGTTGAAGTGACCCAGAAATTGGGTATTCCTTATGTGTTCAAAGCCTCATTTGATAAAGCTAACCGTTCATCGGTAACGTCTTACCGTGGCCCTGGTATGGAAGAGGGCCTGCGCATATTCGAAGAAATTAAAGCAACGTTTAATGTGCCATTAATTACCGATGTACATGAACCTCATCAAGCCGCCCCGGTTGCTGAAGTGGTTGATGTGATTCAGCTGCCGGCTTTTCTAGCACGCCAAACTGATTTGGTGGTTGCAATGGCTAAAACGGGCAGTGTTATTAATGTGAAGAAGCCGCAATTCTTAGCACCTCATGAAATGCGTCATATCATTACTAAATTAGGTGAAGCGGGTAACGATAAAGTTATTTTATGTGAACGAGGCAGTAGCTTTGGCTACAACAACCTTGTGGTTGATATGCTGGGCATGGATGCAATGAAGTCCTACGCACCAGTAATTTTCGATGCTACCCACGCTTTACAAATGCCAGGTGGTAGGGCGACATCTGCCGATGGCCGTCGTGCTCAAGCGGCACAACTTGCAAGAAGTGGTATGGCATTAGGCCTAGCGGGTTTATTTATTGAAGCGCATCCGAATCCGGATGAAGCAAAGTGTGATGGTCCATGTGCGTTGCCTTTGGCGAAACTTGAGCCATATTTAGCGCAAATGAAAGCGTTAGATAAATTGGTGAAAGGGTTTGAGCCGTTAGATACCAGTAATACCTAGGCCAAGTCTGATGGCGAATGCCGGTGTGATGCACCGGCACGCGTATCAGGTGTGGACACTTACTATTCGCTTTCAGCGACTATTACAGTAGTCTCTTTGTTATTTTCTTTCGCCATGGCAAGCAAATTTTTATGTAACGCGATTTGCGTTTCTTCTGCCAGTAATGCAGTTGACTGTTTCTTAACACTAATGTGAGCGTCGTTTTCAGGCAATACGTCTGCCATGTTTACGCTGGTCATTGCAGTAGTAATTAATGATTGAAGATTAATCTTTTCTGGTTGAACGTTAGCATTCGCAGCAGCGCTTGCAAAAGCCATTACAGATACACTAGCTAGTAATAATTTTTTCATTTTCACACCTAATAAAAATAATTTAAAAATATGTTTCCATTTGTTAAATTGCTTAACAAGTAGGCTTTGTAAAGAGTTGATATTCGTACCTCTTTTCAAAGTTCGCGCAAATAGTAGCCAAAATTAGTGCAAAAATAAAACGAGTAAAAGTATGGGTTGTCATTAGTAAAACTAATGCAAACACTGCTACTATAGTATGAGTAGGTCACACAGGGTTTATTTCTAAACATGCATCGACGTCTTCCCCCTCTAAATGCTTTAAAAGCCTTTGAAGCGGCCGCCCGACATTTAAGTTTCACTAAAGCGGCGGATGAGCTTTTTGTTACGCAAGCAGCGGTAAGTCATCAAATTAAAGCGCTTGAAGAATTCTTATCGATGAAGTTATTCATTCGTCGTAACAGAACCCTGCTGTTAACCGAGGAAGGCCAAGCCTATTTTCTTGAGTTGAAGGACATCTTTAAAAACTTACAAGAAGCCACGGAAAGGTTACTGGCAAGAGGCAGCAAAGGCGCCATCACTGTTGCTATGCCGCCGAGTTTTGCCAGTCAGTGGTTGGTGCCTCGAATCAGTCAATTTAGCGTGGCGCAACCTGACATAGACGTCAGAATTAAAGCGGTAGATTTTGATGAAGGCTTTCTGGACGACGATGTCGATGTTGCGATTTACTACGGAAAAGGCCGCTGGAGTGGGTTACAGGCCGACAAACTGCACCGCGAATTTCTCACCCCCTTGTGTTCTCCTATGCTTTTTAATGGGCCTAAGCCGTTAACAAGCTTGGCAGATTTGCGTCATCATGTGCTGCTTCATGACTTAAGTCGCGCAGCATGGAAAAACTGGCTTAAATATGTGGGTGTATCGGGTGTGAATGTAAACCAAGGTCCGGTTTTCAGTCATTCCATGTTGGTATTGCAAGCCGCGGCATTGGGGCAGGGCATTGCATTAGGTAACACGGTGCTTGCGCGTCCAGAGTTAGATGCTGGTCGATTAATTATGCCATTTGAAGAGAAAGTAGAAAGCCGTGATGCTTTTTACTTGGTGTGCGAAGAATCCCAAGCTGAGTTAGGTAAG
Source organism: Alteromonas sp. CI.11.F.A3 (assembly GCF_032925565.1). Classification (NCBI taxonomy): domain Bacteria; kingdom Pseudomonadati; phylum Pseudomonadota; class Gammaproteobacteria; order Alteromonadales; family Alteromonadaceae; genus Alteromonas; species Alteromonas sp. CI.11.F.A3. The sequence continues at coordinate 3,099,452 of NZ_CP136708.1, read as the reverse complement.
ATTGCCGCGTTCAGAGAGTGGATCTTAGGCTTGGTAGAAGAAGAGCAAGAGTAATGAATTTCAAAAATAGAAATAATTCAGATAATGAGTGCGGTGATGTTTGATTTTGAAATTCACTCTGTGAATTCAGCAGACGTAAATGCGAAAGATAGTAGTACAGAAGGCGCTGGCGTGAGAGCTGTAAGTACAAGCGACAAAACTGCAACGCCAATAGCCCGCCTTATTCTTGCGCACGGCGCGGGTGCGGGTAAGCACCATGATTTTATGCAAGCAATGGCTTCGCAGTTAACTAGTCAAAATATTGAAGTGGTACTATTTAACTTTCCCTATATGCAAACCATGATGGAAACGGGGAAGCGTAGACCGCCTGATAAAGCAGAAAAGTTACTTGCACATTTTAATGCGCTCATTAACGAAGTGGCTAACACCCAAGCTAGTGTACCTACCTTTATTGGTGGAAAATCTATGGGCGGTAGAATGGCAACCATGTTGCTTGATGATGCTGAATCAATAATAGGCGCTATAGCATTCGGTTATCCATTTCATCCACCAGGGAAGCCAGAAAAACTCAGAACCGCTCATTTAGAAACGCTTAGTAAGCCGCTGCTTATACTGCAAGGCGAGCGTGATACCTTTGGAACGAAAGATGAGGTGAGTGCCTATTCTTTATCTAGTGCTATTGCGGTTTCCTATTTAGCTGACGGCGATCACAGTTTTAAACCTAGAAAGCAAAGTGGCTTTACGTTAGAGACCCATATAGAATGCGCGGCTAAATCGACCGCTGATTTTATAAAGGCACGCGTAAATACATAATGAATTACCAATTACCTTCGGTTTTACTCTCACTCAATGTCATGGGTAGCAGCTTTGAATAAGCCAATAGATAACGCAGGAGCTGTTAACAAGGGGCTAAACGATAGCCAAAGCCTAAATAAAATCTGGCTTTGCGCTGGCATTCTTTTGGCGGCTACCGCGGTAATGCTAGGGGCTTTTGGTGCACATGGGCTAAAGGCAATATTAGCACCAACCGCATTATCTACATTTGAAATTGGGGTTCGCTACCAGATGTATCATGGTTTAGCCATAGTCGCGCTTCCCGCATTATCAGCATACGTTTCGTCTAAATGGCTTAACGCGGTAGCGGCACTTTATGTGATTGGCTGTGCGCTGTTCAGTGGTAGTTTGTATTTATTAGCGATAACCGGTAACGGGTTATTTGGCCCCATTACGCCTTTGGGCGGCCTATGTTTTATTATCGGGTGGATAGCATTGGCCATCGCCGTTCTGAATGGAAAGATCAGTAAGGAAAAATCTAATGACTAGCATTTTGGCTTATTGTCGCCCCGGCTATGAAAACGACACCGCTAATGAACTGGCTACCCGTTATGGCGAAAAAGAATTCTTTGGTTATCCTGTATCAAAATCGAACACGGGCTTTGTACATTACCATTTGTACGATAAAACAAGCTTGGGCAACGCCCTTTCGTTATTTGCAGTGAGTGAGTCTATATTCCCCCGCCAATTGATTGGGGTGTTCGCTACCCTGAATAACATAGAAAAAGACGATAGAGTAGGGCAAGTGCTCGAGGCGCTAGAAGATGTATCGCTAGAAGAACTCACTGGCGCACATGGCGTATTCGGCGCTATCGACGTTGAATACCCAGATACGGAAGATGGCAAAACCCTTGCGAAATTTTGTAGGAAGTTTACCGTTCCTCTTCGTCAGGCATTAAGAAAGAAGGGCTGGTTATCGCCTAAGGAAAACGATACTAAACCTAAACTGCATGTTTTCTTTGAATCTTTTGAAACCTGCTATATAGGTTATAGTCTTGCTGGCTACCGCTCTAATGACCATTTGGGCATTTGCCGATTAAAGTTCCCTTCTGACTCGCCAAGTCGTTCGACCCTTAAATTGGAAGACGCGTTGGTGAACATGCTAAGTGCCGAAGAACAACGATTGGTGTTAAGAGCCGGTGGCAGAGCTGTAGATTTAGGGGCCTGCCCAGGCGGGTGGACTTATCAATTGGTGAAACGTGAAATGTACGTAGAAGCGATTGATAATGGTGCCATTGCCGAGAGTTTAATGAGCACAGGGCTTGTTGAACATCATGCTGCAGACGGGTTTACATACAGACCACAATTTGGTCGTGTAGATTTACTTGTGTGTGATATGATAGAGCAACCCGATCGGGTAGCAAAGCTGATGGGTGACTGGTTGGTAAAACATTGGGCCACTCACGCAGTGTTTAATTTAAAGCTACCCATGAAACGACGATATGAAACCGTAATCGAGGCCATGTCGACGTTAATGACCAGATTGGATGCGTTAGACGATGCATTCACTGTCAAGGTAAGACATCTCTATCATGACAGAGATGAAGTTACAGTAACGATTGTACGCACTTCGTAAAACGAGGTGTGTTTTTGTTATTTTTAATAAAATATTCATATTGCTTATGCTATTGATATTTAAATAAAAAATTAATGGTGGCTCGGTTTTCCACAAACATTTTCAGAGTTTGTGCTAAATAAAGGTATATCTCTTGTACAGAAATCCTTTATAATCCGGCCGTTTTTTTACGCTGAATCAATGAAAGTGAACTAATGTCAGACTTATCCCATTACAGAAACATTGGTATTTTCGCCCACGTAGACGCGGGTAAAACTACCACTACAGAACGTATTTTGAAGCTTACTGGTCAAATCCATAAAACCGGTGAAGTACACGACGGTGAGTCAACTACTGACTTCATGGAACAAGAAGCTGAGCGTGGTATTACTATCCAGTCGGCAGCAGTAAGCTGTTTCTGGAAAGATCACCGCTTCAACGTTATCGATACTCCTGGACACGTTGACTTCACAGTTGAAGTTTACCGTTCATTAAAAGTATTAGACGGCGGTATCGGTGTATTCTGTGGTTCTGGTGGTGTTGAACCGCAATCAGAAACTAACTGGCGTTATGCTAACGAATCAGAAGTTGCACGTATTATCTTCGTAAACAAATTAGACCGTATGGGTGCTGATTTTTACCGTGTAACTGAGCAAGTACGTAAAGTACTTGGTGCTGTACCACTAGTTATGACGCTACCAATTGGTATCGAAGATGACTTCGTAGGTGTAGTAGACGTATTGACTAAACAAGCATACGTTTGGGATGACACTGGTCTTCCTGAAAACTACGAAATTAAAGACGTTCCTGCAGACATGGTAGACAAAGTTGATGAATACCATGAAATGCTTATCGAAACTGCTGTAGAGCAAGACGATGACCTAATGGAAGCGTACATGGAAGGTGAAACACCTTCGGTTGAAGACATCAAGCGTTGTATCCGTAAAGGTACACGTGACCTTGCTTTCTTCCCTACATTCTGTGGTTCCGCATTCAAAAACAAAGGTGTTCAACTAGTACTTGACGCTGTTGTTGACTACTTACCATCTCCTACAGAAGTTGATCCTCAGCCTCTTATGGACGAAGAAGGTGTTGAAAACGGTGAACATGCAATCGTATCTGCTGATGAAACGTTTAAAGCGTTAGCATTTAAGATCATGGATGACCGTTTTGGTGCACTAACCTTCGTACGTATTTACTCTGGTAAGTTGAACAAGGGTGACACCATCCTTAACTCGTTTACAGGTAAAACTGAGCGTGTTGGCCGTATGGTTGAGATGCAAGCTGACGAACGTATTGAGTTATCTAGCGCACAAGCGGGTGACATCATTGCAATCGTAGGCATGAAGAACGTACAAACTGGTCACACACTTTGTGATCCGAAAGATCCAGTAACACTTGAGCCAATGGTATTCCCAACTCCAGTAATCTCGATTGCTGTTCAGCCTAAAGATAAAGGCGGAAACGAGAAAATGGGTATCGCTATCGGTAAAATGATTGCAGAAGATCCTTCTTTCCAAGTTGAAACTGATGAAGATTCAGGCGAAACCATCCTTAAAGGTATGGGTGAGCTTCACTTAGACATCAAAGTAGACATTCTTAAGCGTACTTACGGTGTAGACCTTATTGTTGGTCAACCTCAAGTTGCTTACCGTGAAACTATCACTAAAGAAATTGAAGATAGCTACACGCACAAGAAGCAATCTGGTGGTTCTGGTCAGTTCGGTAAAATCGACTACCGCATCAAGCCTGGCGAAGCGAACTCTGGTTTCACGTTCACTTCATCAGTTGTTGGTGGTAACGTACCAAAAGAATTCTGGCCTGCAGTAGAGAAAGGCTTCAAGTCAATGATGGGCGAAGGTGTTCTAGCTGGCTTCCCAGTACTAGACGTTGAAGTTGAACTTTTTGACGGTGGCTTCCACGCAGTGGATTCATCAGCAATCGCGTTCGAAATCGCAGCTAAAGGCGCTTTCCGCCAATCGATCCCTAAAGCGGGTGCACAACTTCTTGAGCCAATCATGAAAGTTGACGTATTCACGCCAGAAGATCACGTTGGTGATGTAATCGGTGACCTTAACCGTCGTCGTGGTATGCTTAGCGACCAAGAAGCTGGTTTAACTGGCGTTCGCATTAAAGCAGACGTTCCGTTATCAGAAATGTTCGGTTACATCGGTTCACTACGTACAATGACATCTGGTCGTGGTCAGTTCTCTATGGAGTTCTCACACTACGCAGCTTGTCCACAAAACGTAGCTGACAAAGTAATGGAAGAAGCTAAAGCACGTAAAGAAGCTAAGTAATTAGCGACTAACTAGGTAGGCATTCATGCTTACCTTAGTGTGAAGCATATAAAAGCCCGTCTGGCATACCAGACGGGCTTTTTTGTTGCTTAACGCTACGCACATTATGCCTGCTTCGCCACGCGGAGCTTCTACACAAAGCGACTAAGTGGGGTACTTCAGGACACTCTTATAAGAAGTGAGTAAAGACCGCTTCAGCCATAACCTATTACCAATAGCACCTTGGCTAATTAATACATCTTGTAAGGTAGGAACTTTCCAGACATCACCACGCTTACACGGTCACCCTTTGGATCGTTCTCACGTTGTAAATCCATCGAGAAATCGATAGCACTCATAATTCCGTCACCAAATTCCTCATGAATAAGTTCTTTTAAGGTAGTGCCATAAACACTAACTAATTCGTACCAGCGATAGATAAGCGGATCGGTAGGTACTTCGGTTGGCAACGAGCCTTTATAGGGCGCAATCTGCAACCACGCAATAGCTTCATCACTCAGTTCAAGCATTTCACCTACGGCCGTTGCCTGAGCTTTAGTCATAGCCATTTGGCCTAAGCAAGCTGCGGTACTCCATTCTTTAGATTGTCCGACAGCTTGGGCAATTTCACTCCATTTAATTCCTTTAGAAATTTTTGAAGACTGGATCATGTCGGTAACTTGAGTTCGATTGGTAATCATTGCATTTCCTTTTTCGAGTGATACGGGTTATTGATATGAGTTAATGATTGCCATAAAGCAGTAAGAATGTCACTACATTACTAATCACTAATAGCAGAGAAAGTCCCTGCCAAAATTTCAGTGGATGACGTTGTATTAATGGCGCAGTTACGCGATTGAGAAAAGCTGGACTAGGGTGGCGAAGATGATAGGTAAATTCAGATAAGCTGGTAAAACGCTTTTCAGGGTTAGGCTGTAACGCCCGTTTTAACGTGTCATCTATCCAAGCTGGAATAGGTCGTCTATCATCAAGTACCGATTGGTATTTAAGTTTATGCTGCGCCGCCACGGTGCGGGTTTTGGCTACCTGTGTTCCATAAGGAAAACGGTTGCTGAGTAAGTAATAGGTAAGTACCGCAAGGGAATAAAGGTCGGATTGATCACAGCCACTGTCACCCAAAAAATATTCTGGAGCAACATAAGCTGCAGTGCCCATAATATCACTCTCATGTTCAAACAGTGCGTCACTAATGCCCGCAACACGAGCCGAGCCTAAATCTATTATTTTACAGTTACCAGATGCTTCAATCATGATATTTTCAGGGCGAATATCTTGATGAAGCAGCCCCTCCCGATGCATAGCCATTAAGCCTTGAGCTACCTGCTCAATAATACTTCTCACTTTTTCTACATCTGGCTTAGGGTTGTCTGTTAGCCACTGGGTTAAGTTTTGCCCTTCAATATATTCGCTAATGGTATACATGCATGAAGGCGGCTGAGTACGGGCAGGTACATTAATCACATGGTTAGATTTAATCCGCCGTGCTAGCCATTCTTCTAACGCAAAGTGTTCTAGGTATTCGCCGTTTTGTGCCAGTTCAGTAGAGGGTATTTTAATAACGACATGGGTTTTGGTATTTTCATCCCACGCCAAGAAAACATGGCTTCTAGCCGATTGGTATAGTTGTCGTTCAATACGATAGCCATCTACTGTCTCTCCTACATTTAACTGCTTAATAATAGGAAGTGACGTTTCATCAACCGCATATTCCGGTGTTACAAATTTGCCATCGCCCACGCTCGCTACCGTTATACACTGGCAGGAAACATTATCATTGCTGTCGTTTTCTAGCGCCAAATCTACCAGGCGTTGCGCGAGAGGTGTGTCACTCTTTTTTACACTAGAACTGTTTTGAAAAGAGCTGTTACGAACAGAAGCGTCATTCTCAGGTGCGTGCACCGTCGATATCAGTGAAGCAAGTGTGAGGGAAGAGACATACTCATACACGCCATCTGTCATTAGAGTAAGGGTATCGCCTGCTTTTAACGGTACCGTAAGGTAATCGATGTCCACATTAGCATGCACGCCCAGTGCGTTAGCGAGGTAAGATTCATGTTTTGAGTGGTTTACCCGATGAGATTGGGTAAGTACTTGTAGCTTTCCATCGGAATACAAACACACTCTGGCATCACCCACATGGAAGATATGCGCCGTATCGCCTTTAACAATAACCGCAGAAAAAGTGCATACGTAACCCTTATCAGGGGTATAGCAAAAAGGGCTTTGCTGGGTTTTGGTATATAAAGTGGCATTGATACTTTGTATAACGGTTTTAGCACTTTGCGCTACCCCCCACGTTTCAGGGGTACAAAAGTATTGTTTAATAAAGTCTTTAATTGCCAAATCACTGGCAATTTGGCTAACCGTACTGCTGCTTATGCCATCGGCAAGCGCAAAGGCAGCCCCTTTTAATGTCAAAGCTGGGCTAGTATTAGCGGGGATAAAAGCATCGCACGCGTCTTGGTTTATAGGCTTAACGCCAGCGCTGCTGCATTCGCTATAGTGAAGTGATAAAGATTGTATCTGCATAAGAAAAAAGCCCGATACAGTGGAAGCGTATCGGGCTTGATAAATTATACGGCAGCGACTTTCGCTGGTGCTTTTTCAGCAACAGGAATTTTACGCTTAGGTGCAGTTTTAACGTGGGTGCTGTAAATCGTTAAACCAGTAAACGCTAAACCGCCAACAAGGTTACCAAGGGCTGTTGGAATTTCGTTCCAAACGAAATAATCCATGATGGAAAATTCACCGCCCATGATAAGACCGAATGGAAATAAGAACATGTTTACCACAGAATGCTCGAAGCCCATGAAGAAGAACAGCATGATAGGCATCCACATGGCCAGCACTTTTCCGCTTACATGTGTAGATATCATAGCGCCAACTACACCTAGTGATACCATCCAGTTACAAAGCATGCCGCGAATAAAGATAGTAAACCAACCTGCGGTGCCATGCTCTGCATAGCCTAATGTTCTTGCTTCACCAATGCTGGCTACTTTAGCAGCGATAGCGCCACCATCGACGTTGTAGCCCATGGTAAAAATAAAAGACATCATAAAGGCAACCGTCAATGCCCCGCCAAAGTTGCCTAAAAAGACTAAACCCCAGTTACGTAAAATTTGTTTAGGAGTAACACCGGGTCGTTTCGCTAAGTACGCAAGAGGCGTGAGTACAAATACACCGGTTAGCAAATCAAACCCCATTAAGTACAACATACAAAAACCGACGGGGAACAATACCGCTCCCAGTAGGAAGATGCCTGTTTGCACTGCAATAGTAATAGCGAATACGGCAGCTAGCGCTAATATTGCACCTGCCATGTAGGCGCGTATAAGTGTGTCGCGAGTAGACATGTAGATTTTAGATTCACCGGCATCTACCATTTTCGTGGCAAACTCGGCGGGAAGTAAATAAGCCATAATTAATCACCCTGATTTGTAAATTATTTTAAATTAACGAGCCACATCACTGCTTTCATCGATAGAACAAACGAACAAAAAAAAACGTCCACACCATTCCCTGTTTCCAAAGAAGGTTGTGGACGTCTTTATCCAATTCGATAGATTGTGTTAGTCAGCTTACAAACCGACTCGTACTGATTAATGGTTAGCGAGAATAGTGCCAAAAAAGCGATTTTATTTTAAATTGTTTTAAATCAGTGCTTTATTGTTATTCACTTAAGCTAATGTATTGCTGGAATGATCAGAATCAAACCACAATGGTGCAAATGAAGTGCTAAGGTGCACTGAATTGGTGGATATTATACCAAATGTACTTACGCATTTTTCGCTGATCACTATAGTGAACACTAAAGCGGACACTAAAGCGGATCAACAATACACAGCGTTAATTTGGTTTTGTTCGCTTTAAGTCTTTTTGTAACGCAGCAAGTGCATCTGTCATGGTACGTTCTTTTTGCTTTTGGCTATCGCGACCACCGTCTGTGGCACCTTGATATTGTGCATGTTCAAAGTCTTGAGTAAGCGTGTTAAATAGCGATGCTGCATTTGCTGGTAAAAAAGGTTTCACTTGTTTGAAGTAGGCAGTACTTCCCTTATTTTCTCTCGCTATCTGAGTAAAATTCGACACCAACTCAACGGCGTTTAAATAAATGCGTTGATGTTTAGGCAAGGTCGACTTTCTTCTAATAGGGAAGAACAACACCAGCAAAAAAATACTCACTATTCCAATTACGCTTAGAAAGAAAAACGTCATTTTTTGAGAGGTTAAATCGCCAAGGAGTTTTTTCAATAAATCCGTTTGTGTTTGATTATCAAAACCCAGTACTAATCTACTCCACTGATAATCTAGCTGGCGAAACCATCCTCTTATCGATAAAAACAGCTCAGCAGAACCTAAATCTTTAAACATGCCTTCACTGCGGGTTTCGTTAAAATCGGCTAGTGCTTGCTCTAACCCAAAGGAAATGCGAGAGGGAGCAACCATACTGGTAGGGTCGAATGGCACCCAAACGCCGTCTATTAACGCTTCCACCCAAGCGTGGGCATCATATTGGCGAACTTGTATTACGTTATCACTTAATAATTCACCACCTTGATAACCTGTCACCATACGAGCAGGAATACCCGCAACCCGAAGGGCAAACACCATGGCGCTGGCATAGTGGGCACAAAATCCTGCCTTTGCTTCGAACATAAAGGTGTCTATAGGCGAGTTCGGCATAGCGTTAGGTTGTAGGGTGTAGCTAAATCCACCGGTTTTAAAGTGACGTAAAATATCTTCGGCAATACTTCGCTCACTTTGTACATTTGCCGTTAGCTGCTTTACCCACGCTTGGGTACGTAGGTTACTGTCTATTGGGTATTGAATATTAAGCTGATAATCAAAATCATATATCTCACTAACAAGTGGCGTATCTGGAAAATAAGTTAAATAAAACGCTCGTTTACCCACAATTGGACGTGCTGCTCTTAATGCATAATTAAACTGACGCCACATCTCAGGATTGTCTAAATCTGTGTTTTCAGCAGACACATCAAGAGAGTATAGCCAGCGCTGATTGCTGGGCTCTACAATCAACTGGTAGTTTTCTGAGGGTGTTAATGATGCCTTAGTTGAGGGCGCTGCAAGACTTCGGCCCATGGTTTTAAGCTGTGCTTCAGCTTGTTTTCGTCTTGGGCTAATGGTCCACGTTTTACCGTCAAAGGCTTCCATCGTCATGGCGCGCCAATATCGCTGTTCGGCCAAAGGTGGGCTTTGCTCAAAGGTTGCAGTGAAAGCTAAATCGGACGATCTCGCCAGTGAAGCAATATCCCCTGGCGTGACCGAGTCCGATAAACCTGTTTCATTCGATTTAGACGTCGGCATTTGCCATAAAGGCGGAAGCTGCGGCATCACTACAAATAACAATGCAGCCAAAGGAAATGCTTGCAGCAGTATTATCGCCGATTTACGCATAGACACCCTAAAACTTCTGGCGGGGGCGTATACCAATGATAAAGCAGTAAACAAAAGCACAATTACCGCGACGTAGCCTATCCACGCTTCTAACCCTAGCGCAAAAATAAAACCGCAGCCCACAAGAAATATGCAGGAGCAGAAAAGCTGTAAAAAATCTTTTGTTCTTGAAAGCAGCATAAGCTTCAATGAGCAGGCGATGACTAAGAGGTTAATCATGCTATTGAGCAAACCAATAGAAAGACCAAACCAACCTAACGCTATTAAGGACAGAACCGCTAATAAATTTACGGTGCGGCTACTTGGGTTATATTCTTGCCACCTAAAATATAATGCGCTTTGCATAATAACCGCGCATATGGCGAGCAATACCACCCAAGTTAGCAGTGGGGTAAGCAGGCTAAGCGTTAATACCATAAAGCAGGTGGCTAGCAGCATATTTGCTTTATGGTTCATTTGCTAAGCCCTTTCGAAGCGCTGTCACCTGTGGTTTGGGCTGCTAATGAGGCTGCGGCAACTGGAGTGGTGGAAGCACTGCTGACCGCAAAAGTTGTGTTGGGGTAAGTCGCCAGTGCCCTTAGGCATTGATGCATATGTGCAATAGAGTTATTGGGCGTAAAGGTTGTACTACCTAGCTTTAAACCATAGTGCACACCTTGTGATTGCATCGACACTATTTTTTGGGTTAACGCACTTAACCCTTCTTCGAGTGGTGTGTTTGGCGGTAAGCTTAAATATACGTCATCACTTTTTTGTTCACTAAACTGCTTTACCACCCAGTTTCCTGTTTTAGCGACCTGTTTCCATGCAACTCGGTTTAATGGTTCGCCTTCAATGAAATCGGTAAGGGCAAAAAAGTCCTCATTACCTTGTCGCTCATCTTCTTTACTTCCAGCAGCGTCTTGCGTGTAGTGAACCACTTCACCAAGTTTCCCAGCTTTTGGCTCTGGATATGCCATAACCTCTACGTCAAAATCTAGGTGGGTCCAGCAATTAAATAACCCGAAGGGGTAGGCGCTTTTTAACGTTAAGCGGGGAAGTTTGTGTTCACCTCTAGTATAAAGTAACACCGGAATAGAAAGTCGTTGTTCTTGATTACCAATATCAAAGGTTATTGAGGTCGTATCTTTGAGCTTCGGCAGCTTGAGCTTATGTATCTGAAGCCACTGAACCTGCAATAAACCTTCAGGTTTGGTTTTGTAGTTGGAGTGCTTAACCCGATTGAGAGTAAGGTGGGCTGTCGTGTTAGCAAAAACGGTTTTTGGCGGCGACACGCTAAGGGCAATAGCCGCAAAATTTTGATAGCTGTAAAACAACGTGAGTAACATTACGCTAAGTAACAAATAGCTTAATAGCAACATGAGGTTATTTTGATAGTTAGTGCCTAAAAGAAATAAGCACATACACATCACGATAAATCCCCAGCCAAAACGGCTCGGTAAAATAAATACCGAACGCATATTCAGTGCATGTGAAGGATTCGGCGGAATGCGTTTATCTAGCCAAGCAAGCCAAGGCTTGTGAAATACCTTTTTAAACATGGATTACGCCGCCAGCGGATCGATACTATCCAGTAAATGCTGACTTAGTGACGAGCCCGTATGTTCAGGGGTACTTGCATTAAGCCTATGCTCAGTAACGGCAATGAAAATAGCTTGCACATCATCTGGCGTAACAAAGGTTCTATCGTGTATATAAGCCCAAGCTTTAGCTGCCTGCAACAAGGCCCGGCTAGCCCGTGGCGATAATGGGGTAGGGTAGCGCCCTTGTGCTCGGCTCTCTGTCACTAATCGCAATATATAATTAATCACATCATCGCTAGCATGCACTTGGGTAACCGCATCTTGCATCGTGATCAAATCAGTCTGCGATAAACACGACACTATCTGCTGCTGGACATCGGTTGATTGTTGTAGCATAGCTTTTTCGGCTTCCCAATTAGGAAAGCCCAGCGATATACGCATAAAAAAGCGGTCTAGTTGTGATTCAGGCAGCGGATAGGTGCCAGATTGATAACCAGGGTTTTGAGTGCCAATAACAAAAAAAGGCGAAGGTAGCGCGTGGGTGGTGCCATCAATACTCACTTGGCGTTCTTCCATCGCCTCTAACAAGGCACTTTGCGTTTTAGGGCTGGCTCGGTTCAGCTCATCGGCAAGAACAACTTGGCTAAATATGGGGCCGTGTCTAAATTGAAATTCACCATTGTGACTTTGATAAACATTCACGCCAAGCATGTCTGATGGGAGCAAGTCTGACGTAAATTGGATACGCGAATACTGAAGACCGAATACGTGGGAAAGTGCGTGGGAAAGTGTGGTTTTACCCATGCCAGGTAAATCTTCAATAAGGAGATGACCATGTGCTAGTAAACACGTCACCGCGAGTTTTAGCTGTTCAGATTTGCCGATAATTTTCTGACTTAGCGCGTCATGCACTAATTGAATCTCTTTTCGCATGATAAAACGTTACCTTTTAAACCCCTTATATACTGATAGTAGCAACTAAAGTGCTGAAATAGCAGTTGGCTCCCATACAAAGGTATAAGCTTGGTTATTTAACACCTTAAAAGCATCATTTTAATGTTGGTTTTAACGAATTTAGGGCTAGGTTAGAAATAGTGCTGCGCTGTGCGTATCGGTTGTCTATAATGGGGCATCTTGTTAAGGAAGTAGTTATGAAAAGCATTGAAATAGATGATGATTTGTATGCCTTTATCGCCAGCCAAACAAAACATATAGGCGAGAGCGCATCAGAAATTTTACGTAGGCTTTTATTGCCTGAAGATGGTGAAATAAAGGGTGCAAGCAACGCCTCCCTACCTGATGAGTCAGTACAAGCTACGCCAGCACCGGTTGCAGCTGCCCCTACTGCTACCGCTTCGGCGCAAAAAGCACAAGTGAAGCCCGCCACTAAAACCGTGACGAAAGCGGCGCCCAAAACAACGGTTGCCAAAGCCGCAGCAACAAAGTCACCTGTTGCAAAATCAACAACCCCCGCCAAAGCGCCTGTTAAAAAAGACGTGACCGCGCCAGTAGTAACTGAAATAGAAAATCACAATAAAGATGATATTGTGGGTATGGTATCTAAAGATGCGTTATCGACGTTTACCAAACGTGTCGACCAGTTCTTATTTATTTTAAGTGCTGCGCATAAGCTAAATAGCGATACCTTTGAAAATGTTAAATCGATTATCGGTAAAAATCGTACCTATTTTGCTACAAACAAAGAGGCATTGTTAGAAAATGGCAGTAGTACTAACCCCAAAGCCATTCCTGATAGCCCATTTTGGGTAGTCACCAACAACAATACCGCGAAAAAAGTAAACATGCTGGAACAAGTTTTGCGTACATTAGGGTATCAGCCCGATGTCGTCGAAACGGTAGTAAGTCGATTCGCCCCAGAGGGCAAATAAACGCTTAACTTAAAATAAGGACTTTTCATGGCTTTACATCCGCAGGCTGGTAAACCAGCTGCACCTGAGCAACTGATTAATGTGGCGCAACTTGTTAGCCAATATTACAGCTACAAACCAGACGCCGCTGCCCCTACTGAAGCAGTAAGTTTTGGTACTTCAGGGCACAGAGGATCGGCGTCGAACTATACTTTTACCGATACCCATATTAGTGCAATATGCCAAGCATTAGTTGAATATCGTGAATCAGAAGGTATTACAGGCCCGCTATTTATAGGTAAAGATACCCATGCTTTGTCTGAGCCTGCCATGATCACCGCTATTGAAGTACTCAGTGCCAACGGGGTAGATGTTGTTATCCAGCGGAGCGACAACGAAAGCTTAGGCTATACACCAACGCCGGTCATTTCCCGTACTATCATTCGTTACAATCGTGAAAACGGGGCTGTTAAATCTGATGGGGTAGTCATAACCCCATCACATAATCCACCTGAAGACGGAGGTTTTAAATATAACCCTCCTCATGGTGGCCCTGCAGATAGCGACGTGACGACGAAAATTCAAAACCGCGCTAATGCGCTTATTGCCGAGGGCAATAAAGACGTTAAACGCATTGATATCCGTTCGGTTAGAGCCAGAAGTTTAGTTCGCGAAGAAGATTTCATGGAACCTTATATTGATGACCTTGCTCAGGTTATTGATATGCAGGCCATTGCTAAGGCCGGCTTGAAACTAGGTACCGATCCATTGGGTGGTGCTGGTATTGGGTACTGGTCACGTATTGCCGAGAAATACGGATTAGACATCACGGTTGTGAACCCTGCTGTCGACCCTCAGTTTGGATTTATGCGTCGTGACAAAGACGGTAAATTACGCATGGACTGTTCAAGCGCTTATGCTATGGCAGGCTTAATCGAATTAAAAGACGATTTTGACCTAGCTTGGGGTAATGATCCAGATTTCGATCGCCACGGCATTGTATGTAAAAGTGCCGGTCTGATGAACCCTAATCATTATCTAGCGGTGGCTATTCAGTACTTATATACAAACAGACCACAATGGCCAGCTTCACTGAAAATCGGTAAAACACTGGTTTCGAGCAGCATGATTGACCGCGTGGCAAATAGCTTAGATAAGCCGCTTGCCGAAATGCCCGTTGGTTTTAAATGGTTTGTTGATGGCCTATCGAACAGCAATATTGGTTTTGCAGGTGAAGAAAGTGCCGGTGGTATTTTCTTGCAACGTGATGGCGAGACTTGGGCTACCGATAAAGATGGCTTTATTCTTTGCTTACTGGCCGCTGAGATTTTGGCGGTGACCAAAAAAGATCCTGGTGAACATTATCAAACACTGACCGAACAGTTTTCGGCGCCAGTTTATAATCGCGTAGATGTCGCTGCTACCTTAGAGCAAAAGCAGAAGCTCTCTGCAATGGATGCTTCGGTAGTTACTAGTGATTCCCTAGCAGGTGAACCTATTACGGCAGTGCAAACCCATGCACCGGGTAACAATGCCGCTATTGGTGGTGTAAAGGTATCTACTGAAAATGGTTGGTTTGCAGCACGTCCATCTGGTACTGAACAAATCTACAAAATTTATGCTGAAAGCTTCAAAGGTGAAACTCACTTACAGGAATTGATTCAAGAAGCAGAAGCGTTAGTAGGTAAAATCATCAAATAAGGCTAAAAACTAACCGCCTAAAGCCTTTATTTGTTACATATAAGTTAAAAGCCGGATGAATGCATACGTTTTCATCCGGTTTTTTGTTATTTTAACAAAATTATCACAACATAATCGTTTAAGCACTGCTATATTGCTCTCATATCGTTGGTTTTTTCTGTAATTAAATTACACATTGAGTGTGCCTTTGTACACGTCAACCAGAGTGAGACGCAAAATGAATGCAAAAGCTGCCAAAACGCAAACCTCTTTACCGCTAGATAAGGCTGAATTTAAAGCCGCTATTGTTAAGCACCTTCACTGTACGCTAGGTACGGATGAAAATAAGGCTAATAACCACGCATGGTGGAAAGCCACCTGTGCTGCCATTCAGGCTCAGGTATTAGAAGGCCTTCGCAAAACCCAAAAAAGTCACTACTTCAATGATACTCGCGCAGTACACTATTTTTCTGCCGAATTCTTAATGGGCAGATTGTTGTCAAACAACCTTCAAAACTTGGGTTTATTTGACATTGCTAGTGGCGCGTTGAAAGAGTTGGGTGTTGAGATTACCGACATCATGGAAGAAGAGCCAGACATGGCGCTAGGTAATGGTGGGTTAGGGCGCTTAGCGGCGTGCTTTATCGACTCACTTGCAACGATGGAACTGCCTGCAATTGGTTATGGTATTCACTATGAGCATGGACTTTTTCGTCAAGAAATTAAGAGTGGCGCTCAGATAGAACGCCCTGATAGCTGGCGCGATTACGGTAATCCGTGGGAAATCTGCCGCCCAGAATCAATTCAAGAAGTGCCTCTATTTGGTTATGTAGAAACCAAGTATGGCGAAAGCGGCCGTATTCAAAAAGAGTGGCATCCTGGCTCGATTGTAAAAGGTATCCCTTGGGATATTCCTGTTGTTGGATATGAAGGCAAAACCGTAAACGTGTTGCGTTTATGGCAGTCAGACTCTTCTGATTACTTCAACTGGGATGTATTTAACGCCGGTGGTTACGTAGATGCACAGCGAGAAAACGTGCAAGCGGAAACCATTTCAAAAGTGCTTTATCCAAACGATGAAACCGAAGCGGGTAAAGAGCTTCGCTTGATTCAACAGTATTTCTTCTGTTCATGTTCGTTGAAAGATATTATTCGCCGTTATAAACGTGCACATGGTGATGACTGGAGCCGTTTTGCTGATCAGGTAGTCATTCAATTAAATGATACTCACCCAGCCATCGCAATCCCTGAGCTTATGCGTATCTTAGTTGACCGCGCGGAATTAGATTGGGATCAAGCATGGGGCATAAGCACGAAAGTGTTTGCTTACACCAACCATACCTTGTTGCCTGAGGCGCTAGAAAAGTGGCCTGCTCGTATGATTGAAAAAATCCTACCGCGCCATTTGGAAATCATCTATGAAATTAACCATAGATTTATGGCTGAGGTAGATAAGAAATGGCCAAGCGATAACCGCATTAAAGCGAAGCTTTCTATTATTGAAGAAGGCAACGAGAAAATGGTACGTATGGGCCATTTATCGGTTATCGGTTCATTTGCGGTTAACGGCGTAGCTGAAATGCATTCTCGCCTAGTTAAGTCTGATTTGTTCCCAGAGTTCGATGCGCTATGGCCGGGTAAATTAACTAACGTAACGAACGGTATTACACCACGCCGTTGGTTGAAAGCGTGTAACCCAGAGCTTTCTAAATTAATTGATAAGAAAATTGGCACCGACTGGCCAAAAGACTTATACAAACTTGAGGCGCTAGAAAAGTACGCCGACAACAAGACGTTCCAAAAGCAATTCATGCAAGTGAAGCTGAATAACAAGCAGTTACTTGCTGATGAAATTCGCGAGTCGTTAGACATCGAAGTAGACGTAAACGCTATTTTCGATGTGCAAATTAAGCGCTTGCACGAGTACAAGCGACAGCACCTGAACTTGCTTCACATTATGGCTTTGTATCGCCGTCTATTAGAAAACCCTGATTACGATATGGTACCTCGCGTATTCATATTTGGTGCGAAAGCGGCTCCGGGATACAAATTAGCGAAAGATATTATTTACGCCATCAATAAAGTGGCTGATAAAATCAATAATGACCCGCGTGTAAATAACAAGATTAAAGTCGTGTTCTTGCCGAACTATCGCGTGTCTCTTGCTGAGAAAATGATTCCGGCATCTGATGTATCTGAGCAAATCAGTACCGCGGGTAAAGAAGCGTCAGGAACCGGTAACATGAAGTTAGCACTTAACGGCGCTATTACCGTAGGTACGCTAGATGGTGCTAACGTTGAGATTGCTGAAGAAGTCGGCGATGACAACATCTTTATCTTCGGCCTAACCGTTGAAGAGGTGCACGAACAGCAAGAGAAAGGCTACAAGCCTTACGATTACTATTATCGCGACCCTGAAATTAAAGCGGTATTAGATTGGCTTGAAACGGATTACTTCACGCCAGGCAAGCCAGGTGCGTTAGTATCGATTAAGCAAAGCTTGTTAGATCATGGTGACCAATACATGGTGCTAGCTGACTTCCGCAGCTACTGTGATGCACAAATCGCTATTGATGAAGCGTATCGCGATAAAGCGCGGTGGGCTAAAATGGCGATTATTAATACCGCTAAAATGGGTAAGTTTACCTCAGACCGTTCAATCAAAGATTATGTAGAACGTATTTGGAAACTTTCACCGTGCAAGATAGAAAACTAGTCTCAACTAGTCTCTGAAAAAAGCCCAGAAATGCTATGCTTTCTGGGCTTTTTGTCGTGGTATGTTAATCAGGTCAAAGCAAAAAATAAATTAAAATCAATACGTAGTCAGATCATAAGAAAAAAGGCCTACGATTTATAATTAAGTATGGACTTATATACTTAGCGGCCGTTGCGCTTAGTGATAAGTCATGTTGAACTACCATTTGCCAATTTTTAGTACCTAGCCGCCGTTTAGTGCAAGGAATCTGTCATGAGCCAACATCATAAGTCGCTGGCTACACTTCCCAATCGATTTGCGTTTATCGATACCATTTCGAAGTGTGGTGTATTACATCCGTCGTTATCACTAATGCTGGTAGATGTGGTCCGTTTTTCAGATGTCACGACCAGTTTGGGGATTAATATTGGCGATAGATTTCTGCTAGAAATTGCTAATCGTATTCATTCCCTATTTGGTGCAGATATTGGCCTAGGAAGAATAAGCGGTGATGTGTTCGGTATTGCGTTTCCTGGTATGCGCAGTCCCAGCCAAATGCGCGACATGTTCGAACGGTTGGTAGAACATTTCAAAACCCCCATGCATCACGACGGCCATGCATTCATTGCCGATTTTAATGTAGGTGTAGTGACATCAGATAGCCAAGCCTTCGAAATTACAGCATTTGTATCTCGCGGAGAGGCTGCATTAAAGCAAGCTAAAGAAAATAAGTACGAAAATTTCTGTCTGTACAGTATGCAAGATACAACAGACACAGGTCGAAGCCTTGCATTAAAAGCCGATTTGAAACGCGCTTTGTCGCAAAATGAATTAGAGCTCTACTATCAGCCTAAAGTAAATTTGCAAACCCTTGAAGTCATTGGCGCAGAGTGCCTACTTCGCTGGAATCATCCGTTAGACGGTGTGTTATTTCCAGGCCCACTTATTGAAGCGGCAGAGTCGTATAACATGATGAATGAGCTGGGCTATTGGACGTTAGAGCATGCGTTTAGAAGCTTAGTTGATTTTGATTTTCACCGTTTATCGCTAACCTTATCCGTTAATATTTCGCCTACTCAATTGTATGATAATCATCTGATCCCCTCGTTAAAGATGCTCAGTAAATCGTACGCCATGCCGCTTACACGCATAGAGTTAGAATTAACGGAAGACGTGGCCTTGTCTAATTCACTTATGGTGAAAAAGCAGCTCGATGAGTTACGAGCGTTAGGGGTCGCTATTTCAGTAGATGATTTTGGTAAGGGATATTCAAACTTAGCTTATATACGCGATCTTGATTTAAGTGCCCTTAAAATAGACAAAACGTTTGTCATAGAATTAGCTAAACATCCTGTAAATCGAGCCATTATCGAAGCTGCCAAAGTCATCGGAAAAGCCAAGAACTGCGATGTAATCGCCGAGGGCGTGGAAACTATTGCTCAACTACACATTCTTCGAGAGGTAGGTGTATCCATAGGGCAAGGTTATTTGTTTTCAAAAGCCATTCCATTGAATGATTTTATTGAGTTGGCGCAGCAAGAAATTATTGTCGGTAACTCTCCTTTACGTGCGTAAATAAAATACCTTCTGCTAACTGTGGCAATACGTGCATTAGCCTGACCAAATCGCTAAACTAGTGCTATTCAAGCTATTATTGGTTTATGTATGCAGCAACTTATCGAACAAGAGAATTTTCTTTCTTTGTCTAGAACTCAACCTGAGTTATTTACCTCTCCAATTCAATTTTCATTAGACAATGGTACTGACGTTGCTATTACCGCGCCGGGTATTATCGCCTTTACGCCACGAGCAAAAACGTCGGTAAATAAACACGTTGTGTTATCAAGTGGTGTTCATGGAAATGAAACCGCCCCTATCGAAATATGCGACGAGCTGGTACAGCATATTTTTACCGGTAAAATAACGCTTAGTCATCGTGTACTTTTTCTTTTCGGTAATTTACCCGCCATGGATATTGCTGAAAGGTTCGTAGAAGAAAACATGAACCGATTGTTTAATGGTGCACACTCTAAAGGTGAAGGTTGTAACAATAGCGAGCGCATACGGGCTAAAGCGCTAGAAGATGCGATAACCGATTTCTTTGCTGTGGCACGTCCTGGCGACGAGAAATATCACTACGACTTACATACGGCTATTCGAGAGTCTAAAAATGAAAAGTTTGCGGTGTATCCGTATTTACATGGCAAAGCGCACAGTAAAAGCCAGCTTGGATTTTTAGCCGCGTGCGGTATTCAAACTATCTTGTTATCTGAGTCAGCGACCACAACGTTTAGTTACTCTTCTTCTGTGCAGCATCACGCGCATGCCTTTACCGTTGAATTAGGTAAAGTGCAGCCATTTGGTCAAAACGACATGAGCCGTTTTGAAGCAGCAAAACAATCCATTACTGCACTTATTTGTAACGATGACTTTAGACCCGAGGTTGATATAGACTCGCTAGATATTTATCGGGTGAATCAAGTTATCAATCGCCATCAAGACGATTTTACGTTGCATTTCGATGACGATACGCCTAATTTTACGGATTATGCGAAAGACACGGTATTGGCTACTGAAACTGGTGCTACCTACACGGCACAGCAAGACGGAGAAGCGATAGTGTTTCCTAATGCGAATGTGGCAATAGGGCAACGCGCTTTATTAACAGTGGTACCCACAAAGTTGGAGAAACTCAGTGTTTAAGTTAGATACAAGGCTAGAGGCTGATACGATTTTCATTCACGATTTGCCCCTTTGTCGGGTATTGCTCATGAATGATAGCCAGTTTCCATGGTTAATATTAGTGCCTCGTGTAGATGGGGTAACTGAAATCATTGAATTATCAGACGAGCAACAGCAGCAATTTTTAAAAGAATCAGCACAGGTAAGTCGTTCATTACAAACTCAGTTTTCACCTGATAAATTAAATATAGCGGCGCTTGGTAATGTGGTGAGTCAGTTGCACATTCACCATGTTGCACGGTATAAAAGTGATATCGCATGGCCAAAGCCAATTTGGGGCGCGCAAGCTGTTGTGGCTTACCCTGACGATAAAGCGACTGAATTGGTTGATGCGCTGAAACAGGCATTATCTAAATAGGCTAGGGTAAACGTGTACAGGTCAATTGTGTGCTAGGTGGCTAGCACTTCTGTGAATAATTCATGGTCTACTAAAAGACCAAAATATAAACGCAATTTTCATAATAACTTAGCAAGGAGCAACCCATGATAATTTCAACTACGCCTACTTTAGAAGGCCAAAAGATTGAAGCCTACTATGGCATTGTGGTTGGCGAGGCCGTAATGGGCGCTAACATAGTAAAAGATTTATTTGCCTCAATTCGCGATATTGTAGGTGGTCGTTCTGGTTCTTATGAAGAAGAGTTAACCCGAGCGAGAAAACTGGCGTTTACTGAACTTGAACACGAAGCTAGAAGCATGGGAGCAAATGCGGTTGTGGGAATAGATCTTGATTACCAAGTTATCGGGGATAAGGGCAGTATGTTGATGGTGAGTATTAGTGGTACTGCAGTAAAAACATCGCCGCTTTAAAAAGCCGTTAGGCTAAAACGATTCTACGTTCTGATTCGTTTTAGCCCAGACCCGAGTTCAAGCCCAAACTCTAGTTCAAGTCCGGTGTACGAAAATTGAATATGGGGCACTTTTCAGCAGGGCGACTGTTTTACCAGTCGTCCTCTTCATCTTCAAACCCATTCTTCTGTTGTTTATCGTCGTTCTTTTTAAGCGGCGTTGGGAATTTAAATTTAGCACTGTATTTTAACAGCGTAATATTGCCAACGACCACGCCCAATACAATAACGATAATAATGACGACCCAAAGCGTATTCATCCCTGTCTCCATTAGTTATTCTTGCTTAAACTTCTTGTACGCGCTTCTACACACTGTGATGTGTTTGCAGCTATGTATGAGCTTATTCCTCCCACGCTGTGCCACGATTTAACACATAGCGACAGTAAATCTCTTCAATATGCTCAAGCACAACGGCTTTACCTTCAATACCACTGCGCTCAATCACACTAGTCAGTGCTGCTAGGGAAAGCGCTTGTTCAAATTCAGTGGCAACGCCCTGATGACTCAGATGCCAAAGCTCACACGCCACGCCTCCTTTGTTTTCACTAAACGGGCGGAAGAAGCCAAAAGTGCGCATGTTCGCTTCAAGCCACTTAGCCAATGCAAAGCAAGGCCCACCTTCACGGTATTCACTGTCAACCAATGAAAATTTACCGTCCCATTGTTCAACCGCGTGCTTGTCATAAACATCAAAATCACTACCCCAGTGATGACGACTACCGCCAGGCAACGCTGACCACTTCAGTATTGCATGTAGTTTTTCTACGTCCGATAACGTATTCGGGTTTAATGCGGTACCCTTGCTATCCAATAGCGCCGCTTCGCCGCGCCATTTTCTATTCCAAATAGCGCACTGTTTATCAAACTGACGAAAGCTGCTCACTAAGCATAAATCTATACCATCATCACGGGCAGCTTGTTGCATATTAACAAAGGCAGGTAGCACGTTAGCATGCAAGGAATGTCCATTTCCTGCATCAACAAGGTGAGGATTGTCTTGCCCTAACCAGATAGCGGGGTTCATGCGAGTAGATTAACCAAAATACCGTAGTACATGTCGCTTAAAGACTCTAAGTCGCTCATTTTCACGCATTCATCTATTTTATGAATGGTGGCATTCACTGGCCCTAACTCAATAACTTGTGCCCCCGTAGGCGCAATAAAACGGCCATCAGATGTGCCGCCTGCGGTAGACAAAATAGTGGGTTTACCACGTACATCAGCAATCGCTTTTTCGGTGGCAGTTAATAGTGGGCCCGAGTCGGTTAAAAAAGGCTGGCCGTTAAACGTCCACTTTATGTCGTAATCAAGTTCGTGTTTATCCAAGATAGTCGTAACACGCTTAATCAGTTCTTGATCTGTTACTTCGGTTGAAAACCGGAAGTTGAAGCACACATGAAGTTCGCCAGGAATAACATTACCTGCACCTGTACCGCCATTAATGTTTGAAATTTGAAAGCTGGTGGGGGGGAAAAACTCGTTGCCATTATCCCAATGAGATTGCGCTAATTCAGTTAATGCCGGAGTAGCACAATGAACGGGGTTTTTAGCTAAATGTGGGTAAGCAACATGACCTTGAATACCTTTAACAGTGAGATCGCCAGTTAATGATCCACGACGGCCATTTTTGACAATATCGCCCACTTCATCCGTAGAAGATGGTTCGCCCACTAAGCACCAAGTAATTTTCTCATTGCGCGCTTCAAGGGTATCAATGACACGTGTAGTACCGTTAATAAACGGCCCTTCTTCGTCACTAGTAATAAGGTAGGCAATACTTCCTTTATGATCGGGATAATCGGCCACGAATTGGCGGGTTGCCACTAACATTGCCGCTAAGCTACCCTTCATATCGGCAGCACCACGGCCATGTAAATAGCCATCTACTTCAGTAGCCGTAAAAGGCGGAGTTTTCCATGCGCTCTCTGGGCCACTAGGCACCACGTCGGTGTGACCAGCAAAGCAAAAAACTGGGCCTTCGGTACCACGACGAGACCAAAGGTTGGTGGTATCGTCAAACACCATGGTTTCATTGTTAAACCCTAAGGTACCTAAGAAGTCTTTCATGGCTTCTTGGCAGCCCTCATCTTCAGGGGTAACCGAACGCCTGTTCATTAAGTTTTTAGCAATGTCTATTACGTTATCGTTTAACAAAATATTTCCTCATACTGCGCAGGTTTAAAGCCAATGTGATACGTGCCGTTATGATTCAAAACAGGGCGCTTCACCATCGCAGGGTGTTCCAGTAACAAAGCAAGGGCTTTTTCGCGGGTGATATCTGTTTTATCACTGTCATCAAGTTGGCGAAAGGTAGTCCCACGTTTGTTCAACATCACTTCATAGCCAAGGTTGGCTTCAGCGTCGGCAAGAAATTCAGCGTCTATGCCGTCTTTTCTATAGTCGTGAAAAGTAAATTCGATGTTGTTCTCAGCTAACCATTTCTTAGCTTTTTTAATCGTGTCGCAATTTGCGATGCCATACATTGTTGTACTCAAAAGGATACTCCGTTACAGCGTGAAGTTAGAATAGGTGCATAATAAGCGCGTTATTATACATTTTCAAAAAGGGTTCGAATTTGCCTAAATATACAGGGTTAACAGTGTGTCGCTACCCGCATCAACAAATTTTTGATGCGTAGGTAGAACACCTAACAAGGCTTTGGCATTTAATAGGGTCATTATACAAATATTTTCCACGCCTTGTTGTTTTAGCCACGCAGAATTTACACTAAATAACATCGCACCGGCTTTAATCTGCTGGCCTTGTTTTAACGGAGTTAAAAACTGCGCCCCGCACAGCATTTGGGTGTGTAAGCCATATTTGATTCGACATTTAAGCCCAAAAGAAGATTTAATTTCAAATGAATAGTCGAGGGGATCTATTTTCATTACAGTTGCATTAAAGGGGGATACCACTTTACTTGAAGCTGTAACAAGCGCTAAACCCGGCCCCCATGCACCAACATTTATTAAGTCATCATTAACGTGTTGCAGTAAAACACATTGCCCTGAAACCGGTGATGCAATAGGAATGGCTTTTTTAAATTGCTCAGGAGGCGCGGTGAGTTGCTTTTCTATCAACACTACTTGCCCTCAAGAACCGTATAGCCTGCATTTTTTAATGCCTTTGTTGCATCAGCAAGTTTATTATCTTTCACAAGGAAAAAGTCGGTTTCGAAGGTTGATACAACAAAGATAGAGACTTTTACTGCGGCAAGCACCGCGCCTATCTGTGCCATAATACCTACCATAGATAAATGCAACGGGCCGAGCAGTTCAAGTGCTCGCCAGCCTTCATCAGAATCGAGTGAATCTACATCTAGGTTTGAAGGGATAACAATAGACAGTTCATCTTCTGTTTTGCCCAAGAAAAATAGTGGGCTTTGAAGTACATTTGCAGGAATGGCACTGTCACCATCTAGGCTGTGGATCGTAAATTGTTGGGGGCGTACAGCGAGTGTTTGTTTTGGCATGAATAACCGGAAAAAAAGGTTTCAATCAAAGTATCCACATTAAAACACTATCTGTGGTTAAGTGCTACGTGTTATCCACTTAATCTGTGGATAAGTTTGTTGAGTAGTTTGGGGCTTTTGTTTAACCGCATGAATTTAAACAATAAAATAAACTGTACAAACAATAGCCAGTGGATAACATTTACCTATTCACAAGCATTTTCCACAGCCTCTGTCTATACATATTTAAAAATTGTTCTGCTTATTTTGCAATTTCTTGTCTTGACACTGCTATCTTTTATCCAACGTAATAAACGCGATCACTACGTGGTTTATTATCAATGAGTGTGCAACTATCAATGAATAATAAGTAAAAATACTGGCTCGCTAGTCTTAGAGCACAAAACCTCAAAAGGGGAATGAAATGAGCGATAGTTTATGGATGGATATCACCACCGATGACGCTGACCAATTAGCTGATTTTTACGTCAATGTAATGGGGTGGAAAAAAGAAGCCTTCGACATGGGTGGCTACAACGATTATGTCATGATGAAAGAAGATGGTATCCCTGCTGGTGGCATATGTCATAAGCGAGGCTGCAATAGCAATATTCCTGGTGGTTGGGTGCCGTATTTCACGGTAGCCGAATTAGACGCAGCATTAGCCGCATCTAAAAGCGCTGGTGGGGAACAAATTGGAGACATTCGTCACCATGGCACTTCACGTTTTTGCATTATCAAAGACCCATCAGGGGCGTATTGTGCGCTTTATGAACAAGGCGCAGATTGATAAACGTATGGCAAGGATCGCGCAGGAATAAAATAAAGATATTGTAAGAATATACAGGATGGTGTCAGCCTGTAGCTAAGGGGGCTGACACCACTAACGCCATTATATGTAAATCGGTAAGGAAGCGTTGGGCTACTACTTACTTAACACACCGCGATTTACCTGATCCCGTTCAATCGATTCAAATAACGCTTTAAAGTTGCCTTCGCCAAATCCATCATCTTCTTTGCGCTGAATAAACTCGAAAAATACTGGGCCAAAAACCGTTTCTGAGAAAATTTGCAGTAACAAACGAGGAGACTCGCCCTCAGTGGTACCGTCTAGCAGAATACCTCGCTGTTTGAATTCGCCAACAGGCTCACCGTGACCGGGTAACCGTTCCTCTAACATGTCGTAGTAGGTATCAGGTGGCGGCGTCATAAACTTCATGCCCTTGGCCTTAAGTTTATCTAAGCAGCTTATAAGGTCGTCACAAGCAAAGGCAATATGCTGAATACCTTCACCATTATATTGCATTAAGAATTCTTCAATTTGACCGCCACCGCCAACCGCTTCTTCATTGAGTGGAATACGAATTTTTCCATCAGGCGCAGTCATGGCTTTTGACAGTAGCCCAGTGTACTCACCCTTAATGTCAAAGTAGCGAATTTCGCGAAAGTTAAATAACGATTCGTAGAATTTTGCCCAATGGTTCATTCGCCCGCGATACACATTGTGGGTAAGGTGATCTAGCGTATGGAAACCACAACCTATAGGATGTCTGTCTACACCTTCAATCCAGGTAAAATCGATGTCGTAAATGGTGTTTTCGCCTTGATAGCGATCAATTAAATAAAGCATCGCACCACCAATGCCTCTAATTGCTGGCAATTTCAGTTCCATAGGACCTGTGTGGGTGTCCATTGGCTGTGCGCCACGCTTTAGTACTTCAGAGTACGCGTGCTGAGAGTCTTTAACACGAAAGGCCATGCCACACGCTGAAGGGCCGTGCTCTTCGGCATAGTAAGAAGCGTGACAGTTTTTTTCATAATTACTTAAAAGGTTAATATCGCCTTGGCGCCACAGCTCTACATCTTTTGATTTGTGCCTTGCTACACGAGTAAACCCCATAGCTTCAAACATAGGCTCCAATAAACCTTTTTTCGGCGCGGTAAATTCTAAAAACTCAAAACCATCTAACCCAATTGGATTTTCAAATACGTCTGCCATTTTCTTTCTCGCTTACTGAAGTCAGAGCCTTTGCGTTAGTTAAGTCGTTTTTGTTATTGAACCCATGCAAAGGCGGATATAAATAGAAGATTTGATTGTAATGGCGAGGTAAATATAAGGGCAATAGACTGTTAAAACATGACGCGAGGTGCTGTTGTATATTCAGTGTAACGATTAGTTTTCAGTTGCGATAAAAGGCAATTTGAATCCCTCGTTAAATAATTAAGTTGCTGTATTTAATTGGTTTGTTTTTATTTGATGCTGTTGGGCTGATGTTCATTTTTAGGTACATTTAATGAAAACACCCAACAGCTCTGCGCCTATATTTTACCGTCGAAATGCTTGGTTATCCCCTTCCAACAATCGATATAGTCGGTTTGGCGAAGCGGGGTACTCAGTGCAAACTCAGTGGGGGCGATGGGAAAGCGAGATTCAAACATAAACGCCAGTGTATTTTCGTATTTATGGGGAGCTAACTCGGCATTTGATGCCGCTTCGAACACAGAGGCTTCGGGACCATGTGGGGTAAAGCAATTATGCAAACTCATGCCGCCAGGCATGAACCCTTTTTCCTTAGCATCGTAACTGCCTTCTATTAAGCCCATAAACTCACTCATCACGTTTCTATGGAAGTAAGGCGGGCGGAAAGTGTTATCAGCCACCATCCAACGAGGCGGAAAAATGACAAAATCAACGTTAGCAGTCCCTGCCAATTCAGATGGCGAAGTGAGTACCGTAAATATGGAAGGGTCAGGGTGGTCATAGCTGACGGTGTTGATCACATTGAAGCGCTTAAGATCATACTTGTAAGGCGCTGAATTACCTACCCAAGCAACCACATCAAAGGGGGAATGTGAAAGTGGCGCTTCGTATAGGTGCCCACAAAACTTGTTGATAATAACATGGGGCGTGTCGACATCCTCGAACCACGCAGTGGGGTATAAAAAGTCTCTTTGATTAGCAAATCCATTCGCACCTACCGGGCCTCGTTCTGGTAAAACAAATGACTGGCCGTAGTTTTCACAAATATACCCTCGAATTGCGCCATCGATAGGAGTAATGCTGAAACGCACCCCTCGAGGGATCACCATAATTTCACCCGCGGATAGGTGTAACTTGCCAAACTCAGTTTTTACTTCCATGTTTCCATGCTGTGGCACGAATAACATCTCACCGTCTGAAGAGTAAAATACCTTATTACCCATATCCGTATTCGCGCTGTAACAGTGAATGCCCATTCCGGTTTGCTGATTAGCATCGCCATTTGTGGCTATGGTGACTAAACCTTCAATAAAATCTATGCTGCTACTTTCATCGGGCAAGGGTAAGGGGTTCCAACGCATCACATTGGGAGGGCATGGCGAATTGCTTTCAGGCCCAGTTTTAAGCTGCGTGTTCTTATAAGGTGAAAAATCACCCATGGCAACAGAAGGCCGTATGCGATAAGTCCAAGTACGTCTGTTTTCGGCTCTAGGCGCGGTAAAAGCACTGGAACTGAACTGCTCGGCATAGAGTTTATAATTGACTTTCTGCGGACTAAACTGCCCATTTGGCAACGCATTAGGTAAGGCTTCAGTTTCATGCTCATTATTAAAACCCGACAAATAAGTTAGTTGATTCACCATACCCACCTTTCAAATACTACTGATGCTTAACGCGACTATTTATGTAGCGTAAATATTAATAATAAGTAAATCAATTGCGTGGTGCCGATAGGATTTCAGTGAAATGGTGATGTGTGATGATTTGTTTACACAGGCGGCAACTTCCTACATAAGTGTTCACTTATAGTAGTGGTTTCATAAAGGTGATGGACGGCCCATTGATTTTACGGCTTTTACTGATAAATTAGGCGCAAACATGATAATAGAGACAACACGTGGCACCGCTAGAAATTTATGCCGGCAATGGGGCAATGAATACCATTAAGCAACAAGGCTTTCACCCCGAATTATTCAGTTATTTTCTCGGCGCTTCAGGCGGTCCAAAATGGTTTTCATTGGCAGGATTAGACAGAGTACTCTTTCCAGAGTGGTTTAAAAATGTCGACCATCAAATACATGTTATAGGTTCATCGGCCGGTGCTTTCAGGGCTATCTGTGCAGTACAAGACGACCCACTTGCTGCCATTAATCGGCTAGCTACCTCTTATTCCACGACTACCTACAGCGATAAACCTACGCCTGCGGAAATAACCCGCAAGGCCGAAGCACTAGTGAAAGAAATGGTGGATAGCGAAGGTAAAAAGGAAGTATTGGCAAACCAGCGATTTAAAGCACACATCTTTGTCGCTAAATGTTTAGGGGCTACCCGCCGCGAGCATAAGTTTTCGCAGTTATCCGGTCTTGCCATGAGCGCCGCGGCTAACGCGGTTACGCGAAAAAACTTAGGTAGATACTATACACGCTGTATTTTTTCTTCGCCTAATACCGAGTTTTCAGTGAAAGACCCTTATCAACTTCCCACTGAACACTACGAATTAAACAACGAAAATATCCACAATGCACTGCTAGCTTCCGGTGCTATTCCTGTTGTACTTGAAGGAATTCGAGATATTGCAGGTGCCCCTCAAGCTATGTATCGCGATGGTGGTATTGTTGATTATCATTTTGACCTAGAGTTCGGCCCTGAAAAGGGCTTAGTGCTGTATCCACATTTTTACCCTAAGCCAATACCTGGTTGGTTCGATAAAGGATTAAAACGGCGCGTTGCACATAAAAGTAGTTACGACAATGTGGTCATGCTGGTGCCATCTGCCGAGTTCGTGGCAAGCCTGCCATACGGTAAAATTCCAGATCGAAAAGACTTCGAGCAACTCGATGCCACTACCCGTATTAAGTATTGGCAAACGGTATTGCAAGAAACCGATAGGTTAGGGGAGTACTTCATGAAAATAGCGAGTAATGGCAGTATTGTTGATAACATCAAGCCGTTGCCATTTGTGCAGCGCGAGAACGTTTAAATAGGTGTGAAATACCTATTTTTTTGAACAAATGGTGGCAAATCAATCAATCGCACACCTTAAACACAAAATATACTTGCAGGACGCACTGCGCATCGCTATTATGCTCGCCGTCCTTAAGGCAGTCCTGCCGAAGTACATTTGCGACTATAGCTCAGTTGGTTAGAGCGCTACCTTGACATGGTAGAGGTCCCCTGTTCGAATCAGGGTAGTCGCACCACTTCTTTTGATTTAATTTACAATTACCTGATTTCTACCGTTTTCTTTTGCTTCATAAAGCATACTGTCTGCACGCTTGATAAGCGTATCTAATGTTCTATTCGATTTATCACCAACAGATACGCCAACACTAAATGTCATGTTTATATTGTTCGTAAACGCATCTAAGTTATTGCAGTATTTTTGATAGTTTTCAGCAAGCTTTTCAAACGTATTTTTAATGACTTTTTCGTCAGTAGAATGCAAAACAAATAACCATTCTTCACCACCATAGCGGCCAAACTCATCATCGTTAGACAATGTGTCTTTCGCAGCATTAGCGAATGCTATAAGCACTAAATCGCCCACATCGTGGCCATACTCGTCGTTGATTTTTTTAAAGTAATCTAAATCAACAATGGCAATTGCCATATCTTGTTGAGCAAGTTTAGCCTCAGCTGTTTTCAATATACCTCTGCGGTTAAAACTCTTCGTCAGATAATCAGTAGATGCGATACGATGATATTTTTTACGTTGTAAGGCTTGTCGATAAAACAGTAGCAAAACCACCAGCACTAAAATAGACGCAATGGTAGCACTAAGACGCCATATTATTTTTTGCTGATATTCTTCTTTAGCTTGAAGGTTACTAATATCTTTTTGATATTCTAACTTACGAATTTTGTCTTCTTTTTCTTTTACTTCAAACTTTATTTGCAAGGCTTTAATGTTGCTTTCACTCGTAGCCTCATAATGCTTTTTGGTATAAAAAAGCTTCTTTTCGATGGCATCAAACGCATCATCAATATGATTGAGCTCTCGCTTTAATTTATAACGTTCGCTCAAAAATTCTGCTTTATAAATGCTGCGACTAAATTTATCTATGAGTGAATAGACGTCGTCATTTACCTGTTCGGCTTCTTCTATAAAGCCCTGTTTTAGATAGATGTTGGAGAGTAAAATCATAGACGCAAGTTGCATATCATCAATTCCCGCCGCGCGAGCAAGTTCGATATTTTCTTTTGCTAGTGTGAGTGCGGTATCGTAGTTAGCCTGGAGGTATTGAATACTTGCTATTGAGTATTGAGCGAACGCTAGGCCCTTTCTCATATCTACTTTTTTGAAATAATCTAACGCCTTATTTAAATATACTAAGGCGGCTTCTGTGTCTTCTTCTTCAAGAAGGATATTGCCTAAGCTCCAATGCGCTTTGGCCGTAAATAGCCCGTCATTGGTATTTTCATAGGTGTCTACCGCCTTTTTTGCATAGTATATGGCTTTGGTTTTTTCGCTTAAATAGTTATACGCATCCGCTATTTTTCGGTAAAAATAGCCTTGCGATGCGATATCCCCGTTTTTTATTGCCAACTCAAGGCCTTCCAACGCGGCATTAAGGGTTTTTCTCAACACATCAGTGTCGGTGTAGTAGTAGGCCAATGCCCGAAAAATAATGATTTTTTCTTCTGTTGTATGCTGTGGAATTTGTGCCTCTAATTGTTTAGCAAGGGCTCTACCTGGCTCTGGGTCTCCAGCCTTAGATAACGTTTTTAATTTCGATTCTAAAAAAAGCAAATGTATATCAGTTTGCTCTTGTTGGTTCGTTTCACTTAGATAATGTGATAAATGGCTCTCAAGGACTGCGTATTTTTCTTGTCTAAAAAGTAATTCGGAATACAACGCCGCAGCTTCTTTATGAAGCGCTTCCCAGTTTTGCGCTTTAGTTAACGTAAAAGCGTTTATGAGGGCGTCTTCATTTTCTAAGTAATCAAGCCTGCTTTGCCTAAAGTCACTGAGCAACGTTTGTGTATTTTGGTAATCTGGCGCACCAATGAAAGGATTTGTATTTCCATCTTGAGCAAGGCCAAATTTCCCTGTGCAAACCCATAGGGTGAAAGTTAACGCTATTAGCCAAGCACGATTGCTATAGCGTATTGTATTTATAGTTCTATCCATTGATGTCACTCGTTGACCAAGTTACGTTCGTCGCATTCCAATTATAGCATCTCATAAAGTCATAACTTAATGTTTTACAACAGCATCTTTACACAAATTTAGCGATGCAAAGAGATAATGATAGCTTAAACGTTGTTATTTCCCATACGTTATAAAAACAACAGTGCCTTTAATACATCGCAATTATTTATCGTTGTTTGCAAATACAACATAAAACGGCGCAATAGGACTCTGTCAAGAAAGCTTCAATTTTATGTCAATAATGTGTCACCTATCAGTCACATAACTCCCTCACTATATTTGCCGCTAAGACCATTTCAGAGATGAATGAATTTGTTCCGTCTCAACCTAATGATTATAAAAAGGATAGTTGATGAAAATTGAACGTTTACGCGATTTAAAATATTCGGCGCTAGCTTTAGCGGTTGCATTTGGCATTTCTGCTTGTTCATTAGAAGGCGATGACGGAGAAGACGGTGTTGCTGGAGCAATAGGGGAGCAAGGCCCTGTTGGCGAACAAGGCGAGCAGGGAGAGCAAGGCGATAAAGGTGAAGAAGGCGATACAGCGGGAACATTAACCCGTATTGCTACTGTTCCTCTAGGTGCTGAGGTAACGGGTATTTTCTTAACCGACGAAGGTGACCTTTTCTTCAACGTTCAACATCCTTCGGGCACTAACTCAGTGACTAATGACGTTAACGCTATGCCTATTAATACTGGCACGGTAGGTGTATTAGCTGGTGCTAACTTCAATAACTTACCGGTTACGCTTCCTAATTCACCTGTACCTGCTTCTGATGAAGAAAAAGAAGTGGTGGTTTCAGCCATTGGTCAATATCAAGTACTTGGTCAAACGGGCGACACCTTTGGTACTGAACTACCAGAAGGCCTAGGTCACATCTATACGCTAGATGGTGAAGAGCTTGTTTTAGAAAACGATATGCCAGACTTTAATGGTTTCATTTCTACTGATGCTGGCGAAGGCTACTTGTTCTCAAACTGGGAAGAGCTTCCAGGCGGCATGAGCCGTATGAAAGTTGAAAAAGACGACTTTGGCATGTGGCAAGTTACCGAAGCCATGATGCTTGATTTCTCGCCAGTATGGGGCACAGCGGCAAACTGTTTCGGTTCAATGTCACCGTGGAATACGCCGTTAACCTCTGAAGAATGGGTAGTAGATTCAGAAGTAGATTCAACCACATCACCTAACTGGAATAACCCAGAAGCGGTAGCAACAGAAGCGCGTCTTGGTCGTATGTGGCAAATGACTGCGCCTGATGCGTCAAATCCTTATAACTATGGTTACATTGCCGAAGTGACCGAGCCACTTGCTGATGAGCCAGTGATTGTTAAGCACCTAGCAATGGGTCGCTACGAGCATGAAAACTCAACGGTTATGCCTGATGGAAAAACCGTTTATCTTTCTCAAGATGATACCGGTGGCGTGTTATTCAAATTTGTTGCTGATACTCCTGAAGACCTTTCTTCGGGTACCCTTTTCGGCGCCAAGCTAACGCAAGATGTTGGTCAAAATGACCCTGCTACAACAGGCTTTGCCGTTGAGTGGGTCGAACTGGCTAGCGGCGATAACATGACGATTCGTGCATGGGTTGACGAGTACAACGGGATTGGCACAGATGATTATGTAGAGGGCCAAAGCTCTTACATTACCATGGCCGATGTAGAAGCGTGGGCAAATGGCGATGCTACATACCCTACTGTTGAAGAGGGTGGTAGTAGCCAAACTGCAGGTGAGCCGATGGACGATCGCGTGGCGTTCTTAGAATCACGTGCGGCGGCGCGAGCTAAAGGAGCCACTGCTGAATGGCGTAAACTTGAAGGTATTTCAATTAACCTTAAACGCGCTGAAGAAGCCGTGGAAGGCACCGATACTATTGAGGGTGAAGTGGTTGAAAATGCTTACCTTTATATTGGCATAGCTGACCTAGATAACACCATGGTTGATGACGAAGGGGATATTCAGCTTTCTGCTCGCGTTAAAGATTGTGGCGGTGTGTATCGTGCACGTCTGGAAGCTGGCTATGATATTACTCGCATTGAGCCTGTTGTTATGGGCGGTACTTACCGCTCAAGCCTAACTGGTGCAGAGCGTTGTGATGTAGAACAGCTATCTCAACCTGATAACGTAGTGGTGATGAACGACGGCCGTATTCTTATCGGTGAAGACGGTTTCCAGGAAAATAATACGCTGTGGATGTACGAGCCAGCAGATAAGTAAGTTTTTTCCTTTTAATTCATCCGGGCACATCGTGCCCGGATTTTGTCGTTGTTACTATTATGAAAATACAAACTAAGTTACTACCTTTATTCACTGCTTCTATGCTGCCTTTATTGTTTGCGTGTTCACCTGCCCAGCAGGTTGAAGCTGTGTTAGCAGAACAAACGAATACATACCCTTACCAAGAAGGGGATACCATTCCCGCACTGGCCTACATAGAGCATAACGAAGTCTATAACCCTGAGTCGGTTATTCCACCTCAGTGTTACACTAAAACCCAAGGTGAAAATAACCCGTGCTATGCGTGCCATCAAAGCTACGACCGCACCGAAAAACGCCCGAATCAAATGGGTGATGGCACACTTCAAGGTAATTATGAATTCTCAGAAGTGGGACTAACTAATAGCTGGAAAAACCTATTTATTGATAGACGAGAATTAATAGCGGGCATAAAAGACGATGCCATTTTAGAGTACATAGCCCAAGATAATTATACCGCAGCCATTGAAGGCGATAGCACTATTCCAAGCTATATGCATATCGAAAATTTAAGTACCGGTGCTGCTGCATTTGATGAAGACGGGTTCGCGAAAGACAATAGCGGGTGGGTATCGTACAACTACAAGCCTTTCCCCAGTACTTTTTGGCCGACCAATGGCTCAACAGGCGATGCTATGATTCGACTGCCACACGCCTTCCAGCAACATAAAGGGCAATACAGTCGTGATGTATACTTAGCGAACTTAACCCTCGTTGAAATGGCGCTAAAAGAAGTTGATACGTTGCCGGTAGCCGGACTTAATGAAAAGACACTGGGGCTTGATATAAACGGTGACAATGCAATAAGTGAACACGTAACCACCATGGTGCGTCAGCCCCATTACATTGGCGATGCTGACCATGTTGAACTTGCGCATATGTTGTTCCCGGAAGGCACCGAATTTTTGCACACCGTGCGCTACATTGGTGTGGATGAGAACGGCGATATATACAACGCTGAACGCATGAAAGAAGTGCGGTATATGCAAAAGCACCGCTTTAGAAGCCGTGAGAGTTTAGCGTCAGCTTATTACGCAGAGGCAAAAGACAAGCATTTCGAAAACCTACCGCAAACGCGCTACTTAGGTGAGCAGGGCATTGAAAACGGATTTGGCTGGACCATTAATGGCTTTATTGAAGATGAGCAAGGTGAGTTGCGGGCTCAGCATGATCAAGAGCTCGCGTTTTGTAATGGATGTCACAAAACCGTAGGCTCTACATTCGATCAAACCTTTTCCTTTGCCCGCAAAGTACCAGGAAGCATCGGCTGGGGTTATATCAACCTGCACGCGATGGAAGATGTGCCCAATATTAACGAAGAGCAAGGTGAATTTCTTACTTACATGCAACGGGTAGGTGGGGGCGATGAATTTCGCCAAAACGGCGAGATGCTAGCGAAGTGGTTTAATGATAATGGCATGGTAAATGCGGAAAAAGTAAGTAAGGCAGCGTCTGTTTATGAACTCATCACGCCAAGCCCCGAACGCGCATTAGCGCTAAATAAAGCGTACTTAACCATTGTGCAAGAGCAAAGCTACTTGTTTGGCCGTGATGCTACGCTAACAGAAGCCACCAATGTATTGAGTCATATTGATGCTGCACAACCTCCGCTGAAGCCAGAGCATCGCTTTAAATGGGATATGCGTTTAAATTGGAATGAAAAAGAGACACATGAAGTGGCAGGGCAGTAATGTTCTGGCACTCAGCGTTATAAAGAACAAGCGCCTAACCGTATTTTTCCTTTCCAATTTAACAATGCGTAAGGCATTTCGTTAAATACAAGCTCATCACAATATGTTGGTGAGCTTTTTCTATTGTGAATGTCACAATCGGTGATAACTCGGTCGTATGTGTTATTTCACTATTTTGAAATTTCCCACCTGATACATCTACCTGTAAGGCATGAGTAGGCAAGGCACTGGTGCTAAACACTTGCAGAATCCCTAACGTTAAAAAGATACGCACTATTTAAACTGGTTTCTTGCTGCTTATAACATGAGTAATTGGCGAAAATATCTTTATATTCCGTCGCAGCAGAGAAATATTGACTACACTTGAGGTTTGGGTTGAAAAAATAGGGCAAGTAGGTAGTGAATGGATAGCGCGGGGCTAATGAGAGAAAAGGAAATTTTCGAAAAAACATTTGAGCAGTGTGGCGTGGGATTGGCGCATGTTAGTCCACATGGCGATCTTATTCGCGTGAATAGTAAGCTAAGTGAATTTTTAGGTTATGAAAGTGCCACACTTGTCACAATGTCTTTTCAAAGCATTACGGAATCCGCACATATTCAAGAGGATTTATACCTACTGCATCAAGTACTTCGTGGAGAAATAGATACTTACACAATAGAAAAAAAATACATTCATGCTAAAGGTCATTCCGTTTGGGCTAGGTTAACGGTTACCCTTGTACGTGATGAACAAGGCGAGCCTGATTATTTTATTTCTGTAGTTGAAGACATTGATGATAAAAAGCGCATTGAATCTGAACTTTATAAAGCAGAGGCGCTGTTCAGCAAGATAGTAGCCGCCTTTTCTGCACATACTTTTGTATGGGTAGCAAACCCCGAATTAACCCGTATTCATTACATCAACGAAGGTTATCGCAATATTTATGGGCGTGACGAATATGAGCTGCACGCCAAGCCCGATGCGTTTTTGTCCTATGTGCATGAAGATGACCGCTTGTTAGTGGAAAAGGCATACAAAGCGAAGCCGCTGGAAAGCTGGGATTTACAATATCGTATTAAAACCAGTAACGCAGAGGTAAAGTACATTCATGATAGGGGGGTGCCACTGTTTGATGAAAACGATCAACAGATATTAGTGGTAGGCACCGCTGATGATGTTTCTCATGAAAAAGAGCAACAGCAAGCATTATTAGAAGCGATTTCTAAACTTGAGTATCTATCAAAGACCGATCCACTCACCGGTATATCAAACAGACGAGAGATGTTCATTCAGTTAGATAAAGAAATACAACGAATGAACCGCGGCCAGAAACCCTCAACGCTTGTATTCATAGACCTTAACGACTTTAAAGGTATTAATGACACCTTTGGTCATAAGGCCGGAGATAAGGCATTAGTAAGCTTCTCAGAAATTATGAAAAACACCCTACGTGAAACTGATCGTTTTGCGCGTTTAGGGGGGGACGAATTCGTTGTGCTTTTATTCGGTTCTGATGACGCCGATGCAGAGGTGTTTTACGAGCGCTTAATGCAAACTGAATTTGATATAGAATTTGACAATGAATTAGAAAACAACGGCGAGCAACAACAGGGCGCAAAAAAGGGTGCTAGTGAGACGATGACTAAAACATCTTTGTCATTTAGTTTGGGGTGGCACACATGGGATTCAAGCATAGTGACTGCGCAAAACTGGGTAGATGCAGCTGATGAAGCAATGTATAAACAAAAACGCCAGTATAAAACACATACTGGCGCTCAAAAGGTAGTGTAAAACAGATCCTAATTTATCGGTATGGCCGGGCAATATGACATTGCCCTTAACGATTTTAGTTGTCTTTATTAGCATGCGTAGTGGTAAACCACGCTGCTATTTCAGCCCGCTCTTCCTCTGTCATGCCGGTTTTATTCAAAAATGGCATGTCTTTGGTCACGGTAGTGCGTCTTACTAATTGAGGTGCATACCGAGTGATATCTTC
The DNA here is from genome assembly GCF_032925565.1 of Alteromonas sp. CI.11.F.A3. Taxonomy (NCBI): domain Bacteria; kingdom Pseudomonadati; phylum Pseudomonadota; class Gammaproteobacteria; order Alteromonadales; family Alteromonadaceae; genus Alteromonas; species Alteromonas sp. CI.11.F.A3. The sequence goes on along the minus strand of NZ_CP136708.1, from coordinate 3,061,476 downwards.
CCAGCTATCTAGCACCACACCTAACGGTGCCACTTTAAAAATTTCATCAGTAGGGGTGCGTGAATGACACCCTACACAATGGGTATTCACAAGCTCTGCCACACGTTCATCAGTAACCACAGCCGCACTTTCATTGACAGATCCATTCCCAGAGCCAGTTACCTCAATATGGGCTGGCGTTTGCGGCCATGAAACCCAAAGGGCAATGGCGAGCATAGCAATAGCACCTGTGACTAAAATTGAAGGTTTAGTCTTGCCTACATGACGCAAGTTAAAGAAGTGGCGTATCCATGCGGCAGCTGCCATCAATGCAATAAGTACCAACCAGTTTTGCTCGTGCTGATAGGTCATAGGGTAATGATTTGAAATCATGATAAACAATAACGGCAAGGTGAAGTAGTTATTGTGCATCGAACGTAATTTAGCGCCCGCACCCCATTGTGGGTCGATACTTTCTTTCGCTTGCACTGCGGCGACCATTTTTCTTTGATTAGGCATGATGTTGAAAAACACGTTACCCACCATAATGGTACCAATTAACGCACCCACATGAATGTAAGCACCGCGACCACTAAACCATTGTGTTGACAGGTAGGTCACTACGCAAATAAGTGTCACTAAACATAACGCAAATACGACAGGGTATTTAGCCAGCGGGCTTCTGCAGGCAAATTCGTAAATGGCAATGCCACCAAATATAAGCCCAAGACCTAAGGATATCGCCATAGTAGGCGACATATCGTTAACTTGTGGGTCAATCAAGTACGCTGAAGCGCCAAAGTAATACACAATAATCAGAAGTGCAAAGCCCGAAAGCCACGTGGTATAGGCTTCCCATTTAAACCAGTGCAAAGTTTCAGGCATTTTTTCTGGGCCATAGGCATATTTGGCTACTTCATAAAAGCCGCCGCCATGTATAGCCCACAAGTCGCCTTTAATACCTTTATCTTCTTTCCACTGAGGTGGGGTACGTAAATTATTATCTAACCAGACAAAATAAAACGATGCGCCAATCCAGGCCACGCCGGCAATGACGTGAAACCAGCGTACAAACAAGCTTATCCAATCAAGCCATGGCATAGTGTGTTTCCTTCTTATTATAACAGCATTGACCGCTTATCCAGGTTTCTGCAATAGCGCGATCATCACCCAAAATACTAAGTGCAAAAAAGACATCGTCAAATTCTGCATTGGGCTTAATTCGTAATTCCATGAGTTCGTCATACCGCGGCGCTACAATAATAAAGTCGGCCACTGAACCCGCGTTAAGATTGCCAATTTCATCATCAAGTTTGTGCGCAACCGCAGCGCCCTGAGTCATTAAGTAAAACCCTTCGATTGGGCAGATAGGCGTATGGCGCAATTGGCTGACCTTGTACGCATCGCCATAGGTTTTCAACATACTAAAGCTGGTACCCGCGCCTACATCGGTGGCTAATGCCACATGTACATTATTGGCTCGTGCGGTTTGCAGATCGAACAATCCGCTGCCTAAAAACAGGTTCGATGTGGGGCAAAACGCCAAAGTAGCCTCTGCTTCGCCTAAGCGCTGCCATTCGTCGCTAGAAAGATGAATACCATGGCCAAATACAGAACGCGGACGCACCAAGTTGTACTTGTCATAAACGTCTAAATAACCAGTAGCATGTGGAAATAAGGATTTTACCCAAGCAATTTCATCTTTATTTTCAGACAAGTGGGTTTGCACAAATACATCTTTGTATTGGGTGGCCAGTTCACCTAAAGCCGCTAATTGCGCTTCAGAGCTAGTTGGCGCAAATCGTGGCGTAATGGCGTAGCGATTTCTGCCTGTGTTGTGCCATTTTTCGATTAACACGGCACTGTCTTTTTGTGCGGTGTCTGGGCAGTCTTGTAAGTCGGCTGGGCAGTTTCTGTCCATGCAGACTTTACCTGCCACAATGGCCATATCTATCTCGCTGGCTGCGCTAAATAACGCGTTACAGCAGCCTTGATGCACCGATGAAAAAACAAAGCCAGTGGTAGTGCCGTTTTTTAACAATTGTTGTAAAAAGACCTTGGCAATTTTCTGTGCATGCTCTTCGCTCGCAAACTGCATTTCAGTAGGAAAAGTATAGTTTTCCAGCCAAGTTAAAAGTTGTTCACCATAGCTGGCGATACTTTCAGTTTGTGGGTAGTGCAAATGGCTGTCGATTAGCCCAGGCAATATCCAGCTATCTTTATGGTCATGTAGCACTGCATTTGGGTACTGTTCACGCATTGCGGTAAATCCGCCAGTAGCGATAATTTTTTTGCCATCGATTACTAAACCACCATCGTGAATAACACTAATGTCTTGTGCAAAGGAAGATGGCGCAGCGCTGGGCGTTGGAAAGTGTGCAATATTCGCACGAAAAAGCTGCATTATAATTAGCTGCCTCTGTAACTGCTGAAGCCAAAAGGAGAGATAAGCAAAGGCACATGGTAATGGCCGCCGTCGCTTTCAAGTTCAAACGCAATATCAATATGGGGGTAAAAGCTTTTTCCATGCGTAGCAATTAAGTAGTCATGGCTATGAAAGCGTAAGGTATACACGCCGGCTTCAAATTTTTGGCCCCATTGGTTGAAGCGTCCATCGTTATCGGTTTTACCGGTAAGCACTTCACCGTTAGGCAAGGTAAGGGTAAGCGCAATGCCTTCAACAGGTTTGCCCGATGTAGTGTCTAATACATGACTAGATAAAGTATTCATTAATGTTCATCCTTGGCAGTTAACGCTTTGTCTATGCGCAACAAGGTAATTTTAATTTGTTCTTGGGCGGCGTTACGAATCTCTTCATCGGTGCTATTGGGTAATCGTGATTGCAAGGCACTAAGCATGGCGTCAGCCGACAGCCCAGTGGCACAAATGATGAAAATAAAACCATGCTTTTCCAGATAAGCTTGGTTTGCTTCTTTTAACGTAAGCAATGTAGCTTCTGATGCACTGGCCGTGCCTGATTGTTCGCCACTAGCAATAGTTTTTGTATTGGCAAACTTTTTACGTAACGAATCTACATCGCCAATCATAGGATGAGCGGTAAAGGCTTCTAAAAAATCGTCTTTACCGCATTTTGACCATGCAGTTTTTGCAAATTCTTTCACCTCGTTAACGGTACCAAAAGGGCGACCGTTTACCATACTGTAAATCCACGACTGTGCTGCGCAGGTTTGTTGAAACCAATCGGTAGCAGCGCTGGCCGATAGGGTATTAAGTTCGTTTAAGGTCATACATTATGTTCCTTATTTTCAAATGTCGCGGCGTTCGTAATGGCAGTATTTTGATTATTGTTCTCACTAGCATGTAAGCGCTGAATAATTTGTGAGGCAATAGACACCGCTACTTCAATAGGGCGCTTGCCGGGTATTGAAGTATCGCCAATAGGGGTTGCTAAGCGCGCTAAATCACTTTCATTAAAACCACGATGTTCTAATTTCGTAATAAAACGCTTGGCTTTAGTTTGTGAACCAATCAGCCCCACAAAGGGCAACGCAGGGTATTTCAAGGCTTGCTCGGTAATGCGGTAATCGAGTTGATGATCGTGCGTCAATATTACCAACCAGGTGTTTTCTTCAAGGCCTCGCACTTCGGTTTCAGGCGCTTCTTCTACCACTTTTTTGACGTTTGCTGGCAATGGGTCACTAAACAAGTCTTCTCGATTATCAATCCACGAAATGCGTACTGGAAGTTGAGCTAGAATAGGCACTAGTGCTTTTGCCACATGTCCCGCGCCAAAAATAGCAATGTGCTGTGCATGTCGATTGCATACTTCAAACAACACTTTGACTGCACCGCCACAGCACTGCCCTAGCTTACTACTAAGAGGGTAAGAACGTATTTCGGTGTTGGCATTATTATAGGCATGGTTTTCACTGCGACTACCATTAGCACCAGTATTAGCACCAGCATTAGCGCCAGAACTTAGCATTCCCCGAGCTGTTTTAATGGCGTCGAACTCAAGATGCCCGCCGCCAATGGTATCAATGCTTTGTGCATCGGTAACCACCATTTTGCTGCCAGCTTCACGGGGAGTAGAGCCAGCAATGCTAATGACCGTCACGATAACATAGGGCGCACCGTCTTGCTGACACTGGGCTACCGCTTCATACCAGGTGCTCGCCTTCATTGCTGTGCCTGTTTTGTGTTCTGATCCGATTGAAAATGCGCTGTTTTTTGCATTTGTATTACGGCGTTAAGCACCCGCTCTGGCGTGGCGGGGGTATCTAATTGTGGATCTTGGGTGTAACCAGAAATACTTGAAATAGCATCTTTCAAAGCACACCACACTGAAATTGCGAGCATGAAGGGAGGTTCACCTACCGCTTTTGAATGGTAAATACTGTCTTCCGCATTTTCTCTGCCAAAAAGCTTCACATCAAAATGTTTAGGTGTATCGCCAATGGCCGGAATTTTATAGGTCGCCATGTTTTCACTGGTTAAGCGACCATCGTTATTCCACACTAGTTCTTCAGTAGTCAACCAACCCATGCCTTGAATAAAGGCACCTTCTATTTGGCCAATATCGATAGCAGGGTTTAAGCTGTTACCTACATCGTGAAGTACGTCGACTTTATCAACGCAATACTCACCACTTAAGGTGTCGACAGAGACTTCACTTACCGACACACCATAAGAGAAATAGAAAAACGGGCGGCCATCGCCAGTTTCACGATTGTAATGCAGCTTCGGTGTTTTATAGAACCCGTTGGCCGATAAAGAAACCCGATCAAAATAGGCCACTTGAACTAAATCACTAAAGGCTTTTTGGTGCTCACCTAACACTAGGTTACCTGCAGTAAACTGTACCTTTTCGGCTTGCTCTGGCATACCGAGTTCGGTTGCAAAGCACAGGGCTAAACGTTGCTTTAACGTGATGCAAGCGTTCTGTACGGCTTTACCATTCAAATCTGTGCCGCTTGAAGCCGCCGTTGGCGATGTGTTGGGTACTTTGTCGGTGCGGGTGGAAGTCACCTCGATCATGTCCATCGACACACCAAATTCATTTGCCGCAATTTGGGCAATTTTGGTGTGCAAACCTTGGCCCATTTCTGTGCCGCCATGGTTTACTTGAATGCTACCGTCGGTATAAATGTGTACCAGTGCGCCAGCTTGGTTTAAATGCTTTGCGGTAAAAGAAATGCCAAATTTTACAGGGGTAAGGGCTAGGCCTTTTTTAATCACAGGGCTGTTGCGGTTGAATTCGGTAATCTCGTCTCTGCGTGCCCAATAATTAGCGTCTTTTTCAAGTTTCGCTATCATTTCAGGCAGTAAGTTGTGCTCTACTTCCATTCCGTATGGGGTAGTAGTGCCAGTTTCCGGCCCGTATAAGTTTTGTTTACGTACGGTTAGCGGGTCTACCTGTAATTTACGAGCCATAGCATCCATCATGGCCTCAGCCATAATCATCCCTTGAGGACCACCAAAACCGCGGTAAGCTGTATGCGATACTATGTTAGTTTGCAGGCGATGACCTACAATGTTGCTTGCACCTAAAAAGTAACCGTTGTCAGCATGAAACATGGCTCTATCGACAATAGCATCTGACAAGTCAGGGGAATGCCCACAGTTTCCGTTAATATCTACTTTTGTGGCGACAATTTTACCGTTCTGGTTAAAGCCAACTTCAAAGCTATTATCGAAAGGATGACGTTTGCCCGTCACGTGCATATCTGTACTTCGGGGTAAACGGCATTTCACTGCACACTGATTGCGAGAAGCTAATAAAGACGCCAAACAAGCCCATTGGGCTGCTTGGGTTTCTTTTCCCCCAAAGCCGCCACCCATGCGACGCATATCTACCATCACATGATGCAATTTAATATCAAGCACTTCAGCTACAAGCTTTTGTACTTCACTAGGATGCTGACTAGAGGTATACACCTTCATACGGCCATCTTCATCAGGGATAGCCAGTGAGACTTGCCCTTCAAGATACATATGCTCTTGACCGCCAATCGAAAGGTGGCCTTTGCAGCTTAACGGCGCGCTTGCAAGTTGGGTATCAGCATCACCCTGACCAAAGCGATGAGTAGGGCGTACAAAGCGTTCGTGCTTGTGTGCTTCATCGGTGGTAAACACAGGGGCTGTAGGAATAACCTGCACAGTACCTTTTAATGCCGCTTTACGGGCTAAATGTACTGAGGTAGCAAGTACGGCAAAATACGGCTGACCGTAGAATTTAATTTCACCATTGGCCAGCAAAGGATCGCCTTCAAAAACCGGCCCAATGTCTTTATGACCTGGTACGTCATCGATGGTAATAACATCAACCACACCTTCACTTGCACGTACGGCAGACAAGTCCATAGACTCAATAATACCGGCCGCGCACTGGCTGGTGCCAATAGCAGCATACAGAGTGCCTTGCGGTTCTACTAAATCGTCAATGTATTTCGCATTTCCTTGAACCTGCCTAGCCGCGCTCTCATGCTTTACCGAGGTATGAACAACCTGTGTTGAGGCTGAATCTTTTGCGCTATCGATAAGTTTACGCATGTTGCACCACCCGAGTTTCAATTTTGTTACTTGTGTGACCGCCAGTTTGGCTAGCGTTTTGATGCTCTAGCCAAAACCGATGCCACAAATTAGCCAGTACCGTTTTACGATATTCCGCGCTCGCGCGCACATCATCAATAGGGGAGAAAGCTTCGCTCAAAATCTGCTTACCAATACTTAAGCATTCGCTACTAGCCCACTGTTTGCCATTTAGTGCGCTATTTAATGCATTGCAGCTAGCAGGGGTTGCGGCAACACCGCCAAACCCAGTGCTAACATTTTCCACTTTGCCGTCATTTAAGGTTACCTTGAACACGGCACACACGGCAGAAATATCATCTTCCATGCGTTTTGAAATTTTGTACGCAGCCACTAATTCATTGGCCGTTAGGTAAGGAATTTCGATGGCAGATAGCCATTCGCCTTTTTGTAGCGCCGTTTGGCGATAGCCAGTAAAAAACGAATTCACAGGTACAGCGCGAGTGTCTGTTCCATTATCAATATGCAATACCGCGTTCAAGGCAAGCAATACCGGCGGCATATCACCTATTGGTGAAGCGTTAGCAACATTGCCGCCTAGGGTGGCTTGGTTGCGAATAGGCAATGAAGCAAAGCGGGTAATCAACTCAGCCAACTGAGGAAAGTGCGCTAATAACGGCTGTGTTAAATCACTTAGTGGTGTGGCTGCACCAAAGGTGATCGAATGTTCGTTTGCAGTGCATCCTTTTAAAGATTTTACGCCGCTTAAACTGATTAACGTGCTCACATCTTTAAGTTGTTGAGTAAACATCAAGCTTAAATCGGTGCTGCCTGCCACTAAGAGTGCATCTGGGTGCTGTGCGATGGCATCAGCTAATGCAGTGCGGGAATCTGGCACAAGCAAATTATTAGTACCAATTAAAGGCGTACCGGTGAGTTGCTTCAACGCGCTCAAGGTATCGGCTTCATTACGCGCAAATGTGTCATCAGGTGTGTTTCCACACACGGATAGTGCAGCATCAATAATCGGACGATAGCCGGTACAGCGGCAAAGGTTGCCCGATAGTGCATGCAAAACATCATCGCGATTGGGCGTACCTTCTTGATGATATAAAGCGAACATAGACATAATAAACCCTGGCGTGCAAAAGCCGCACTGTGACCCATGAAAGTCGATAAGTGCTTGTTGTACAGGGTGTAATGTATTGTCTTGAGCTAAATGTTCTACCGCAATAAGTTGCTTGCCGTGCACAGCAGACATTAAGGTAATACAACTGTTTACCGTACGGTAATGTAACTCATCAAACTGTGGCGTTGGCTCTGCAATTACAACGGTACATGCGCCGCAATCGCCAGCGGCGCACCCTTCTTTTGTGCCCGTAAGTTTTCTGTGCTCGCGTAAGAATTGGAGTAACGTTAGGTCAGCCCGGGTATCGTCCAGCTCAACGAGTTGTTGATTAATAAGAAAGCGAATCATACCCGCACCTCATAACTATTTTCATTGATATATCCATTAATATAGCGGTATTCTTGAAAGAAAAGTAGACCATTTGGTCAAAAAATTGCTTTAAAAAAAAGGCTTCCTTTGAGAATAGCCCCTAATCTGGTAAGCAAAGCTGCATACTTGTTGATGTAATACAGGCAAGAATCATGCAAGGTTGAATATAGAGAACACAATGTTCAGTTGAGGTAACGGTACAATGTTTACGTTTTCTGTTTTACGCTAAAACCGTGATAACGTAATACAAACGGATGCCAGATGTGTAGTAAAGGATAAAATAATAACGATGACCAAATTAAGAGACACGGACGCAGGAGTCGGCGCCACAAACAAAAGAAACATACTGCAAGCAGCTGAAAAATGTTTCGCCCAGTTCGGCTTCAAAGGTACGGCGGTTCAAAAAATTGCCGATGAAGCGAACCTGCCAAAAACCAATGTGCTTTATTATTTTAAAACGAAGCAAGAATTGTATGTGGCAGTGTTAGAAGAAACACTGTCTTTATGGAACTCCCACTTCGATAGAGCTACCGTAGAAGACGATCCCGCTGAAGTGTTAGCGGCGTACATCACAGAAAAAATGGAAGTATCTCGCACCCATCCCCAAGCTTCTAAAATATTTGCGATGGAAATTATTAACGGTGCGCAGAACTTAACCGGTTATTTTGATGAAGAACATGCCAAATGGATGGAAGGGCGCTTAGCACTTATCGATCAGTGGATTGAAGTCGGTAAACTCCCCCAGCTTGATGGCGAATATTTGCTTTATACCATTTGGGCCAGCACCCAGCATTATGCAGATTTCTCTGCTCAAATTACCCGTCTTCGTGGTCGTAAAATGATTAAGGCCGATTTTGAAACGGCCACACGCCAGTTAATTCAATTAGTGCTAGGTGGCTGCAATCTGCCTGTGCCAAGTCGTTATATTGAGAATATTGATGTCGAATAACTCCCACGCTTACCCTCGCGATCTTATCGGTTACGGGGCTGATGTACCTAAAGCAAACTGGCCGAACGGCGCTAAAATTGCCCTCCAGTTTGTATTAAATTATGAAGAAGGCGGCGAAAACTGCGTGCTTCATGGCGATGAGCACTCAGAAACGTTTTTGTCTGAAATCATCGGTGCTCAAGCATTCAATGATAGACACCTTAGTATGGAATCTATTTACGAATACGGCAGTCGAGCCGGGTTTTGGCGACTTCATAGGTTGCTTACCAGCTACAATATTCCCGTAACGGTTTTTGGCGTCACTATGGCCATGCAGCGTCACCCCGATGCGGTGCAGGCTATGTTAGATGCTAAATGGGAAATAGCAAGTCATGCTATGCGGTGGGTTCATTATCAAGACATGGATGAAGACACTGAACGCAAAGAAATCGACGACGCTATTAATTTGCATGAGCAACTCACCGGCAAGAAACCCGTTGGCTGGTATACAGGGCGAACCAGTCCTAATACGCTCAAACTTATTGCTGAGCGCGAAGACATTCTCTACTGCGCCGATTCTTATGCCGATGATTTACCCTATTTTGATAACCATTACAGTAAACCCCTATTAATGGTGCCCTACACCCTAGACACCAATGATATGCGCTTTGCTGCACCACAAGGTTTCAATAGTGGCGAGCAGTTCTTCCAGTATTTAAAAGACGCCTTTGATGTGTTGTACGAAGAGGGCAGCGAAGCACCTAAAATGTTATCAATAGGCATGCATTGCCGTATTTTAGGGCGTCCGGCAAGAATGGCGGCGTTGAAACGTTTCATCGAATATGTGAAATCTCACGATAAAGTGTGGCTTGCTACCCGTGAAGACATTGCTCGACATTGGTTAGCCGAACATCCAATGGTTGAAAAATCTCAGTAAAGTGTAAAGCTATAAGAAGTAAGCTACGCTATATAAACTGGAGATATAAAAATGAAAGCAAAAATTGCCTTATGTTTATTAACAGCACTCGTGTTAACGGGCTGTTCGAAGCTAAATAAAGAAAACTACGACAAACTAAAAATGGGTATGTCACAAGATGAAGTGTCATCAGTGATAGGGGCTGCAGATAATTGCGCAAAAACTATGGGCGCAGTGTCGTGCGTTTGGGGTAACGAAGAAGCGAAGCACGTAAAGATAGTCTTTATGGGCGATAAAGCCGTTACCTTTAGTTACGATGGTTTAGAGTAGGATTAGCAAGTTCAATCTACGTATAGCCTAAGCAGTTTAGATAATTTAGATAATTTAGATAGGTCAATGAGTTTAGGTTAAGCATAAAAAAACGGTGAAGATTATCTTCACCGTTTTTTTATATGTTAAGCATAGGGCTGTGTTTACTATTTTAGGTCAAATATATAGCGCAGTATAAACACACCCGCCAGTGCGTAGGTTAACCCGCTCACTTCTCTGAATTTCCCTGTACCCATCTTAATACCCACATAGGTAATAAAGCCAAGTGCAATACCTTCACTAATACTAAAGGTGAGGGGCATGGCTATTAGCGCAACTGTTGCGGTAGCAAGCGCACCTAAATCGTCGAAATCTATTTGGCGAATGGCTTCCATCATTAATATGCCCACCATAATGAGGGCTGGGGTCGTTGCCATCAATGGGATAACTTTCATTAAGGGTGTTAGAAACAACGCTAGTACAAAGCACAAAGCAACGACCACCGCGGTTAATCCTGTTCTACCCCCAGCAGATGCCCCAGTAGCAGACTCTACATAGCTGGTGACCGGTGATGTACCAATGAAAGCACCCACTACACTGGCAGAAGCATCTGCAGTCATAGCAGGGCCAATTTTAGGAAGCTTTCCATTTTCATCTAGCAGGTTCGCACGGCGGGAAACCCCAATTAAGGTGCCGATGGTGTCAAACATATTCACGAACATAAGGGCGAATATTAGGTCCCAAGTTTCGGCAATATGGTCAATGGGATACCAGAAGTCCATTGCCATAAAGGTACTTGAAATAGGCTCGGGCAACCCGATAATCGCTTCTGGCGAAGATGTTAGCATGCCATTTTCTGTCGGTACAAAGGCACCAATAACAGTAATCAGTACAATAGAAATTAGAATGCCGCCAGTCACCCTCTTCATTACCATCACAATAGTAAAAATAATGCCTAGTAGCGCCAGCATCACAGCAGGGTCAGATAAATCACCAAGACTCACAAAGGTAGCGGGGTGATCAACAACCAAGCCTGCATTTTTAAGTCCAAGAAAGGCAATGAATAACCCTATACCGCATTGCACTCCAATTTTGAGGGCGGGGGGAATCGACTCGGCAATTTTAGTCCTTATCCCAGTTAAGGACAGAATTAAGAAGAGAATACCGTTCCAGAATACTATCCCAAGCGCGGCTTCCCACGGAATTTCTCTAGATAAGCAAATGGTAAACGCAAAGAAGGCGTTTAAACCCATACCAGGCGCAAGCGCGATAGGGTAGTTAGTCATAAACGCCATCAATAACGTACCTAAACAGGCAGCTAGCGCGGTAACCGTGATCAACCCTTCGATAGGCATTCCACTTAATCCAAGGATCCCTGGATTTACCACTAAGATGTACGACATGGCGGCGAAAGTCGTTAGCCCCGCTACCACTTCTGTTTTTATTGTGGTTCCATTCGCCTGAAGCTTAAACAGGCGATCTAATACGTTATTAGACATGTAGATTTCTCTATGCGTTGAGTCATTTATCATTATTTGATATTGCATGAAGCAAAAACTTGACCACTTAGTCAGTTTGTTGGTGCGTTTTGTGCTACGGTAATCATAGCCAGAATACGCAAAGTCAGTGGTACGCCAGTGAAATTAACTAATAAAGGTTTTAAAAACCCTGTATTTCACTTCGGAAGCGTTATAACAACGCCTGACTAAATCAACGCTAGAAAAGAAATTGTGCACTATTTAAGATGCAGATTGCATCAATGTGGTGCACTTCTAACTGTGAGGGGCCATGTCGCTATCAACAATAATTCAAAAACTCCCGAAGGCTGAACTGCACTTACATATAGAAGGCAGCCTAACACCTGAGCTTATGTGGCACCTGGCAAGTAAACATAGTATCACGTTGCCATATAAAAGCATTGAAGAGATAGCTGCCGCCTATCAATTTACTAATCTTCAAAGTTTCCTTGATATATATTACGCGGGTGCGGGCGTGCTCATTGACGAAGATGATTTTTACGCCTTAATGTGGGCGTATTTCACCCGCTGTCATGAAGACAATGTGGTTCACACCGAAATCATGTTTGACCCACAAACCCATACCGCAAGAGGTATAGGATTTGATGTATTCATGCCCGGTTTTTTGCGGGCTATGAAAGATGCACAAAAGCAGTATGGTATTTCTAGTTATTTAATCATGTCTTTCTTAAGGCATTTACCAGAAAGCGACGCCTTTGCCACACTTGAAGCTGCCAAGCCTTATTACAGTGTAATAGATGCGGTTGGTTTAGACAGTTCTGAACTAGGTCATCCTCCGTCTAAATTTGAACGGGTTTTTCGAGAAGCGCGAGCGCTTGGGTTTAAAATAGTCGCTCATGCAGGTGAAGAGGGACCTCCAGAATACATTTGGGAAGCCTTAGACTTGCTGAACGTAGACCGGATTGACCATGGCGTACGGTGCCAGGAAGACGATAAATTGATGGCTTACATTAAGGCCAATCAAATCCCTTTAACCGTGTGTCCATTAAGTAATTTGAAGCTGTGTGTGGTAGATGATTTAGCCAAGCACAATATATTATCGCTTCTTGATGAGGGGTTAATGGTTACGGTGAATTCAGATGACCCTACGTATTTTGGCGGGTTTTTGAATGATAATTATGTTGCGCTGTGTGATGCACTGCCTGTAACAGAAGATCACGTGAAGCAGCTTGCTATCAATAGTTTCAAGGCTAGCTTTTTACCGGATGAAATTAAGCAACGTTATATTGCTCACATACATTCACTCACGAGCTAATCAGTTACGCCGCTCATCGTTCTTCTTTAAGCGTGGGCGGCTGCCATTTCAGATTTAGTGGCATCAATGACTGATCCTAAGGCCTTTACCTCAAGGTTAATCTTTTCCCAATCATCAGACATCGATAATATTTCAATATGTGAAGCTTTCTGGCGCAACATTTCAGCACCCACATCACCTGAAACACCTTTAATAGCATGACTACTAAAGCGCACTTCTTCTCGGTCTTTATTTGAAGCCGCCGTAGAAAGCGTAAAATATTTTTCGTCTATTTGCTCAATAAACATCTCAACAACGCGCTTCAACAGTGCGTGATTTCCCGCTAAGCGTTGTAACGCCTGTTCATGTTGCCAAAGCGATGTAGTGTCTAAGTTCATAAGATGCTATTGCCTGTTGAGCCGATTAAAAATGTCAGTAACTAACTTCTTAAAGAAACCTTATATTAAAAAAATTTAATTGTGAACATATTTGCAATACGTTTGAATATATTATATTGAAATCAGCATTAAGTTTTCCTTTAATATAAAGGGTGAACCTATTGAACGTATTGAACATTTGTTTGGTAGATAGCCCGTCTCTTCAATACTCCAATACAAATTTAGTTACATAAGCGTGGCCGAATATATACTAAAGGCTAATAACGAAAAGCATGGTGTGGTCGATACTTAATAGAGAAAGATGTAAATAGGAAAATGGACTGCTATGGATATGCGTGCGCAAAAGGTACTTATTGTTGATGACGAACCCATCAACATTATCATTTTAGAATCAGCGATAAGTAGTTTAGCGAATGTAATTAGTACCAATGACAGTGTTGAAGCCCTTCACCTTATCGAAATACACAAACCCGACTTAATTATTCTTGATATCAGTATGCCCAAGCGCTCAGGTTTCGACATCTGCAGAGCGGTGAAGGCGGATTTAGGTTTACGAGAAATCCCCATTCTTTTTGTTACATCTTTTACCGACAGTGAAAATGAGCGAAAGGCACTCGCATTGGGCGCTATCGATTTTATTGCGAAGCCTATCGATATAGAAATTTGTCGAATGCGCGTTAAAAACCATCTTTTAATTCAACGTCAAAAGTCACAGCTAGCCATTTATAACGAAAGAATTCTTGAGGAAAAAGAGCAGCTAAACATTACGCTTAATGCTATCGCTGATGGCGTTATCGCCACAGATGCAGAAGGTATTGTGACGTTTATAAACCCGGTTGCTCAGCGCTTAACGGGCTTTAACGAATTTGAAGCGTGCGGGCGAATGGTTGATGACATCATGGAGTTGCGAGACGCCACGACTAATACGGCAATGATTAACCCTGCGTTATACACCATGAAGGTTAAGCGACCTGTTGCAATGGCGTTTAACGTAAAGTTAGTGAGCAAGCAAGGTAAAGAGTGCAGGGTAGAAGATACGGCATCTCCAATTTTAGATGCGCAAGGCAATGTTAGAGGGGCCGTTGTAGTGTTCCAAGACGTGTCTGAATCGGTTGCAATGGCTGTTCAAATGACCCATGTCACTAACCACGATCAACTTACAGGCTTACCTAATCGCGTGCTATTGCATGACAGAATTGTTCAGTCTATTAATCGCACCGACAAAGCGCAGTATAGTGTCGCTTTGTTACTTATAGACATTGATAATTTTAAATATTTAAACGATGCGCTGGGACACAAAGTCGGCGACTCTATTATATTATCTATATCGAAACGCCTTCAACAAGCATGTGGTACGTCAGCAATACTGGCAAGGGTGGGCGGTGATGAGTTTGCATGTTTATTGACCCATGTAGGTAGTGGTTTAAGTGCCGACGGGGTGGCAATGAGTTGCTTGCAAAGTGCAAGAGAACCCATTTATATTAATGGTCGGCATCACCAACTAAGTTTGAGTATTGGCATTAGCTTGTATCCACAAGATGCTTCTAGTGCAGAAGAAATGATGCGTCACTCAGACACCGCTATGTATCGCGCAAAAGCCACAGGTAAAGATAAATTCAGCTTCTTCTCAAAAGATCTCCAATTGGCCATGCGCAAGCGGGTTGAGACCGAAGTAAAGCTTCGTAGCGCGCTTGATAGCAACGACTTGGCGGTATTTTTCCAACCTAAATACGATTTGAATTTAAACAAAGTTGTTGGCGCAGAAAGCCTTGTGAGACTCATTGACGAAGATGGCAATATAACCCCACCTGATGAATTTATTCCATTGTCTGAAGAAACGGGGTTAATTCATCGGCTAGGTAAGCAAGTTTTGGTGAAAAGCTGTGAGTTTATTGCTAAGTGTGTTGAAGCAAATAAACCGCTCGTGATTGCAGTTAATGTATCTGCCCAGCAAATAGCGAACCCTTGCTTTGCTAAAGAAGTTGAGGAAGTGATTGTTTCGACCGGCATCGACCCAAGGCTGTTAGAGTTAGAGGTAACCGAATCTGCATTAATGGACGATTTTGACCAAACGCGAAAAATGTTACTCGCGCTTTCCTCATTGGGGCTTTCACTAGCACTAGATGACTTTGGCACTGGCTATTCAAGTTTATCTTACTTACGTCAGTTTCCTTTAAACGTACTTAAAATTGACCGCTCTTTTGTAAAAGATATGGATCACGAACCCCAGGCGCTCGATATCGTTACCGCTATTGTTCGCCTTGCCAATTGTCTAAACATGATTTTGGTGGCAGAGGGGCTTGAAACCGAATTGCAGTTTCACTCGCTGAGACAGTTAGGCTGTGAATATGGCCAAGGTTACTACATGTGTAAACCTTTATCAGAGGATGAATTCACCGCACGATTTTTGAGCCATACGTCATTAATGACGTAGTGATATGATATAATAACTTAACAACTTAAAAAATTAAGTTGTTAAGTTTCTGAAAAGATATAAGTTTTATTTTTTTGAGTTAATATTTAGCGAATGTTGCTGTAGTATGCATAATAATGCAATTTTCCTCCCGAGCTTAAAACAGTTTTGTTAATTTATGCAGTTAGAACTTAAACCATACGCGGCATGCAAAGTGCTCGTAGTCGATGATGAGCCTATTAGCAGGATGCTTTTAACCTCAATACTCGAGCCTTTCGTTACATGTATTTCTGCTGCAAGCGGCGAAGAGGCAATTAGCCAATGTGTTGCGCATAAGCCCGATCTCATTCTGTTAGACATGAACATGCCCGATATTGATGGGCTTACGGTTTGTCGAACTTTAAAAGACAGTGCTGATACCGCTCACATACCGGTTGTTTTTGTTACTTCTACTATTGATGTTGAAACTGAAAATATGTGTTGGGAAGTGGGGGCTTCAGATTTTGTTTTAAAACCAGTTACCGCCTCTACACTTGCGCATCGCATAAAAAACCACTTACAAGGTAAGTTACGCACAGAACTACTTAAAAAAATGACCTTTCACGATCAGTTAACAGGTTTATACAACCGAATGTACTTGAGCAATGAAATTCCATTATTAGTAAAGCAAGTTGCGCGCGATCATGGCACCGTAGGTGTCATCATGATGGATATCGACTTTTTTAAACTCTACAACGATAACTATGGCCACCTTCAAGGTGATATCTGCCTTCAACAAGTGTCAGGGCTTATTGCTGAGCATGCTCGACGCCCTAAAGATGCTGCCATTCGATTTGGTGGTGAAGAATTTATGTTGGTATTACCTTATACCGATTTGAATGGCGTTAAGAAAATTGCAGAAGACATTGTGGCTGCAATAAGAAGTGAATGTATTACGCATTATGCCGGTAAAGGTGGAATGCTAAGCCTTAGCGCGGGCTATGCTGTCAGATCTGCCGTTGAGTTACAGGACACCGGCGTATCTTCACTTATCGAGTCTGCTGATATTTTTCTCTTTGAAGCCAAAGAGTCAGGGCGTAATCGCGCCATAGGGTAAACCGCTTCTCCCTTAGAATAATAGCCTATTGTTTAATTTTTTTTATTTGCAAGAACCACTATTATTGCCGTAATGGAGCAGTGTAATAACTGTAGTAGCTCCTCTCTCCCTTAGAGGGCTTCTTGATTTTAATGGCGGTTTGCTATGTCTCAACAATTCGATAGTAAAGAAAAGTACCCTATTTCCGTTTCTTCAACGGTACTTAACTTTGAAAAAGTACTAAGGTCTGGTTGCGACATATTATCCATGCAGCAAGGCTTACTTTTGCATGTTACTTGTGAACATATCGATGTTATTGCCAAAGCCGATGCCTCTCTAGCTCCCCATCAATTACTATTGCCCCCTTTTCCTGTTGATATAGCTTCTCTTCCTTCCAGTCAGTTAGAAAGCTGCGCTGAGGTTAAGCTGTGGGCGAAGCAAAACTTATTGGCAAAAGACTTTATTATTGGCCGAGTTCACCGTGTTGGTAACTATCATGTTGTGTTAATACTGGTAAACAGTGTGGAAGATATAGAATCTTCTTACGATAAAGGAAAGTTGTCTCTTCTTGATAACTGGTTAGAAAGCGTTTTACAAAAAGAACGTGGTGCTGACGATAATTCTATAAAGCATGCTGAGTTGTTCGAAAAACTGCAGTCAGTGGCCAACATAGGGGTGTGGGAAGTTGATATTGTTGAAAACGCCCTTTTTTGGTCATCTCAGACCCGCGTAATTCACGAAGTCCCTCAAAACTATGTGCCAGCGCTTAGCTCTGCCATAGAGTTTTATAAAGAGGGGCCCCACCGTGATGAAATAATACGCCTAGTTAATCATGCGATAGAAACGGGTGAGCCATGGAGCGCTACTTTGCAGTTAGTAACCGCAAAAGGAAACTCTGTCTGGGTAGAAAATCATGGCATGGTTGAAATGTTTGATGGCCATTGTGTTCGCCTTTTCGGTACATTTCAAAATGTTGATAAGTCGGTAAAACTTCGCTTGGAAGTAGAAGCAAGGCAGAAAGATGCTGAAATGGCATTCAAAGAAAGAGGCCACTTGTTATCTCGTATCAGTCATGAATTGAGAACACCGCTTAATGGTATTACAGGCATGCTACAGGCAATAAAGTTTGAGCAGCGCGTAAATATTCGTGAGCGAAAAACTGATTTAGCGCTTAAGAGTGCTGATCGCTTATTGCTGCTTATCGACGATGTTTTAGACTATACTGAAATTTCCAATGGTGAGCTTGTACTGAAGAAAAATGACTTCTGCGTGCGGGCAATGGCAGAAGAGTTGATTGATGTATTTAAACCCTTGTGCAAAGAAAAAGGGCTTCGTTTATACGCGGCTCTGTCATTCCCCGAAAATAGTTACATAAATGGTGATGCCAACAGGATAGGGCAAATCATCTCCAAATTAATCCATAACGCCATTAAATTTACTTCACGGGGGCACATCTCCATACAGTTGACGCTAAGAGAAGCATTCAAAGTGCCTAACTTGCTTATTTCCATAGAAGACACTGGTAAAGGAATGGATGAGGAAACTAAAGCTTCGTTATTCACGCCTTTCGTACAAGGGCAAAAGCAATCGGCTATTAAAGGAAGTGGAACAGGTTTAGGGCTTTCTATCGTAAAGCAGTTAGTTGAGAAAATGGATGGCGAGCTAGAGCTTCGTTCTGAAATGAATGTAGGCACTTGTTTTGATATTGTTCTTCCGGTGACCCTAACTGATGTTAAACAAGGCCTGCTTGAACACGACGATGCCCTATCATCAAGTTTACTCACTATACCATTGTCTATCCTGGTGGTGGATGACAACGATATTAACCGCATCGTGCTTGCCTCCATGTTGGAAAAATACAATTTCATTGCCGATGAAGCTGAAGATGGAGAAGTGGCAATACAAAAAGCTAGACAGAAAGACTACGATCTTATTTTCATGGATTGTGCCATGCCAGTGCTCGATGGGGTGTCAGCCACAAAAATCATTCTTGAAGAGGGGTTGATGCACAGCCAAGGTAGTATTGTAGCAGTTACGGCCAATACGTCAGAAGAAGACAGAAAAGCGTGTAGAGAAGCAGGCATGTCAGCGTTTTTGTGTAAACCTGTCGATCAACGTAATGTCTCGCTAGAACTTAAGAAAGTGTTGCTCAGTAAGTCTTTTGAAATGCACCAGTGACAGCAAAAGACCGCTGCCACTGATGTTTAAACGCTACTGTCTTACTATTACTTAACCGGTATGTCAGTTTTCACTGTATCCCAATTTGTCGTAATTTCCTCAATAACCACCGAACCTACAGCGTAAGCTGCTTCTACGGCAGATTGTAGCGCTGCATAGCCTTCCCCAGAACTTTCTAATTCAAGGTTTTTAGCAGCAGTCAGTCCTTTGGGCTGCATAGTAAAGTTACTGGCAGTACGTAGAATAAGTACGCGGTCTTTATCAACCAATTCAGCGTTATCTAAATAGGTGAGAGCTTGAAGGGTTGCTGAATCTTCCATACCTGAAGTGACAAAGTTACCTTTACTTTGTGTCCAGTAGCCCACCCAGTCGTTCGCCCAATCATTTAGCAAAGCACCATGCCAAAATGTAGAAGCAGATAAATGAGAGCCAGTCATAATGGTGGGTGCCGAAAGCGCTTTAGGATACCCCGTATAGGTAGCACGTAACTTATCCATAGCGGGAGTATTAGGTAACGCCGTATCTTTAGTAAGATTAAACGCCCAATCCCTTAAATTCGCATTTAAAATATAAACTTCGCCGTTAGGGGCTTGTTCCGGGTTTACCGACGCAGCATCAGCGTAAGGTGAATGAGTGAAAAGCGGGAAGTAGCCGGTTTTCCAATCGCTTGGAATTTCACGTGCGTCAATTTGATGGGCTAGGTCGCCATCAACCACATAGTCTGTCCATACAGCAGAGCCAATAGTGCCATCGGCAGGATCCATGCCTGCAATACCTGCTACAAGCCAGTAAGCATGCGTTAAGTCGAATCTTGGGTCTAACCCAAGCGCCATTATAGCGGCAGAGGCACGAGCGATACCCATGCCCGTTACAATACCTAGTACACCGGTTTCTTCGTTAACAAAAATATCATGGTGAGCATGGGGAAGGGCATAGCGGGTTGAAAGCTTTTGGCCTTTTTTCCACAGTTGGAATTCACCGGGTTTGTCACCTTCGTCTTCACCAATTTCAAACATGGCAACCACAACGGCTTTGATTTCGATAGGGGGAGTGGTTTCAGCGCAGTGCCCAGCGGAAGCGAAAAAAGAAAGGGCGAGAATAGCATTAGCAAAATAGCGCATTAATAATTGTCCTCTTAGGTATAAAAAAAGGTAAATCTACGAGGGTAGATTTACCTTTACAACTGTACGTATTACAAACACATATATTACAGTGGCTTAGAACTTATAAGCGAACTTCGCGCTCCAATGACGTGGTAATTCAGGCAATACAACCTGGCTACCGAATAAGTCAGGGAAGTTAGCACGGAAATAACGCTCATCCGTTAAGTTCTTAACGGTGAAGTTAACAGACCAGTCATCTGCTTGATAAGACACACCAGCATTCACTAGCGTGTATGCTGGAAGCATTACCGAAGCAGAGAAACCTGATGCCACTTCTTCAACGTCAACTACACTCACGTTAGCCGCATAACCGTTTTGGAAGTCGTAAGTTGCAGTTACTGTGTACACGTTTTCAGGAATACCCGCTTTACGTGCATCAGTGTTAGCAAAGCCTTCACCAATTAAGTTCAAACCAATGACGTTACCACCAAATACAAGCGATGGATCGGTAAGGCTTGTTAGGTCTTCAGCGCCTAGGAAACCAAACTGGTTACCATTTTCAAGTGCAGTAAGGTTAATAACCTTGATGTTGGTGTAGCCAGCAGACATTACAAGATTTTCGTTCACTACCCAACGTAACTCGAACTCAGTACCTTTGTTGTTGGTCGTGTTGTTCGTTACGGTGTTTTGGCTGCTAAAGTCAGTTCTTTCCATCTCGAATGATGAAAGTGCAAAGTATAGGGTGTCGTCTAGTAATGAACCTTTAATACCAAATTCAAACAATTCAGATGTATCAAATGCACCATCTTCTAATTGCCCAACACCAATTTCAGCACCTTGACCGGCAACAATAGTCGCTTGCTCAGCAGCAGTGATGTAAGGAATTAAACCAAACGGAAGTTCATATGAAATACTGGTATTCCACGACCAACCGCCTACTGTGTCTTCAGCAGAAACTGGCGTACCTTCATTGCCTTCAATACGAGCACCAGGTAATAATAAGTCCTGACGTGATGTGGTTTCGATATCAATAGTGTCATAACGCACACCAAGAACAAGGTTCAAGCCCCAATCCCAGGTAAGGTCGGTCATGGCACCAATACCTAAATCAAGGTAGTTACCTTCATCGTAGTTGTCGTAGTTCATGCCTGAGCGAGTAGACAGTAAACGTCTGTCTAATGCTGAAGAAGCCATGGTCAAATCACGACGGTTAAAGTATTCGTAGGTAAAATCATCACCGTGTAAAAAGTCGGTATAACGAATTGACGGTGAAATCTGGAATTGCGCTAACAAGCTATCGTTTTCATATTCAGTGGCGAAAACAATTTTATCTTCAATTACCCAGCTATCGTGGAACTGCGAGAAACCATACGCATTTTCGTTGATATTATCGTATGAATCGTAGAAGAACTGGTTACGAACTTCCCAGTTGTCTGCGTAGTAAATAGTGTCGAAGTAAAAGGTAATCGCTTCGTTGCCCAGTTGGTCGTCTGGTGCAACCAATACTTGGCTACCGTTTAGGGTAGTCGTACCAACGTTTTCAAGTGCCATTAGGGCAGTTGCTTCATCATCGGTAAATGCAGCGCCAGGAACGTAGAAGAAGCTGTTACCCGCAATGTTTACTGCACCATACTCTTCATGACTAATTGAACCGTCGCCGTCAGTATCAAGCGATTGAGCAGTACCGGTAATATAAGTGCCGTCGTCAATTAGGTCTTGTGTTAAACGGTTCCAACCAGCAACTTGGTTGCCGTCGTAATCGTGGTACATACCACCAAATTCAACACGAAGGTTATCAGTAATATCGATGTTGAACGCGGCTTGTAGAATGGTTTGATCAGTTTGCGTATTTTCATAATAGCTATCTGAATTTTCTACTTCACCGTACAGGTAATATCCTACTGTTTTGTCGCCAACCTGTGCTGGACCACCAACCTCTGCAGTTAACACGCTCTTATCCCACGAACCCGTAGTATAAGAGATTGCACCTTCAGGCTTCTCTAAATACTGACCAGAAGATGCACGAGCAGATTTAGGGTTAAAGTTTAAGTAACCACCAATCTTAGACGGGCCATAAATAGGAGACGCTGGGCCACGAACAATATCAATTCGGCTTGAAGCACCAATTGGCGTTGGGTAGTTACCTGGGTTATCTAGGCGTTTAACGCCACGAAAATAGGTTTCACCAGGTGTACCACGTACATCAAGTGAGCCTGCAACACCAAAGAATGATTGGGTAAATGTACCAGGTGCAAATGCCACTAGTTCATCAATATCTGAAACGTTGAAACGCTCCATTTGTTCTTGAGAAATCGTTGATGCAGAACGCGGCGTTTCAAGAATTGATTTTCCAAAACCAAAAACTGATTCAACATCTTGACCAGGCAAACTGCCCAGCGACCCTGTTACTTCAATTTTTTCAACGTCAGCGTCTTTCGGCGCAGATTCAGCGTCTTGTGCAAGTGCAATTGAAGGCACTGACAACGTCAGACCGAATGCCAGCGCACGGGCGAATGGGTTTAGTTTGAATGTAGTGTTAATCATGGTTTCCTCTATTTTTAATAGCCTTTAAAAAGGCCTTTTATACTTTTTTATTTTTCTGTCTGGGTAATAGCACAATGAGTGCCATCTTCTTGTCCAGTTGGTCAGGAAATTAAATAAATTTAAATTTATGATTTAATTGAACTTTTTCAAAATGGGGAAACGCGTCAATGTTATTAAAATGTGAAGTGAAACAATGCTGGTGGATCTCTGCACCAGCATTGTGATGGTTAACGTGAATGTTGCACCAAATTTGCCCTTTACTCTTAGCCGTGCATATTTGTTGCTGCTTTCGGTATATTCTGTGTTGCTTTTTGCGGTGCACTGGGCAAAGTAAGATCTAAAATAATAGCGGTTAGCCCCGCAGACGTGACAGGAGAGAGTAAAACGTTTTCCAACCAAGTAGGAAGCTGAGATAGCGCACTGGGTACCATCATTACACCAATACTCATACCCAAAGCACACGCGGTAATTAAGCTACTTCTTCTATCTAACGCGTAGCTAGCAAGTAGCTTTAAACCACCCACAGCCACCATGGCAAACATCACTAAGGTTGCCCCTCCTAACACCGGCTTAGGGATAGCTTGCAGCACACCACCTACCACAGGGAATAGGCCAACAAAAACAAACATGCCCGCCACAAAGAAACCCACTTTTCTACTCGCAATACCGGTAAGCTGAATAACCCCGTTGTTTTGGCCAAAGGTGGTGTTGGGAAACGTATTAAAGGCGCCAGCAATCATAGAATTAAGTCCGTCGCCCAAAATACCGCCTTTAATACGAGATAAGTAAAGCGGGCCAGACACAGGCTCTTTGCAAAACAGGCTATTCGCGGTTAAATCGCCCGCGGTTTCAATTGCGGTAAATAAGTAGATAAGTGCAATGGGTAAAAACAAGGTAATGTCGAAGCTAATGCCAAAGGCAAAGGGCTGTGGAACGGCAATGGCAGGCAAGTTATGTAGGTGAGAAAAGTCTAAACCTTTAGTGATCCACACATAGGCAGTGCCCAACGTCATTCCTACAAAAATGGCCGACAGCCGTACCCAATGATTATTCGACGCATTTAAAAATACAATAATGAGTAAAACGCTTACCCCTAAACCTAAATTGTCTAAACTTGCAAAAGATTCAGCGTTAAATCCACCGGCTAAATCCGTCATTCCTACGTTAATCAGAGATAAGCCAATGGCGGTAATCACAATACCGGTAGTCAGCGGTGTAATAATGCGCTTTAGCTGGGTAACGAATAAACTAAACACCACCTCAACTACCGCGCCCGCTAACGTAAGACCAAATAGAAGTGACAATATTTCTTCGCTACTTCCACCCTCATTTTTTACTTTCATACCCGCTAAAAGTAACGCACTAATAAACGCAAAGCTGGTCCCTTGTATAGCCACTAGGCCACTGCCTACAGGGCCGAATTTTTTAGTCTGGATAAAGGTACCCACACCACTGACAAAAAGCGCCATACAAATAAGGTAAGCAGTATGCTCTGTAAGCCCTAAAGTGGCAGAGATAATTAACGTTGGGGTTATCACCCCTATAAAACTCGCTAGCATGTGCTGAAACGCGGCGGTTAAGCACGCCACCGCATTGGGTTTATCGTGCAAACCATAAAGTAAATCTTGATGTTGTTCTTGCATGATCAGTCCTTATCGCCGCTGCACAGTTGGCTTTCAAATGTACAGATGAATGCGCGAAACGTCGGGGTTTGGGTAGGCACGGTATCTGACGCAACTTGGTTTTCAAATTCAGCCACCCGTTGATGATATAAAGCGAGTTGCTGTGCTTTAACATCCGGTTGTAAAAAGCTGTACTGCAAGCTGTTGATACCCAGGTTGAGCAGTTCTTCCCAGCTCAAGTTAAATTGGGTTACCGCGATATAAAATTCGTCGGTTAAAGTGGAATCGAACATTCCGCGATCATCAGTAGATAACGCGGTAGGAATACCGGTACGTAGATATTCTGGAAACGGGTGGCTGTCGTAATTAGGTAGATAATCTAACAGTAAATTTGAAATAAGATTAATTTCTATAAGGTAATGGCTGTTTCTCATTAGCAATAAAGTATCTGGATCAAAAATGGTATTTAACCCGTGCCCAATACGCTCTGCACCAAGTAATAAGGTGTCGCGCACGTTCGAGTCGGCGGTTTCTGATTCGCCTGCATGAAAGGCCAACAAAATTTTGGGATACTTTGCACGAAGCTTTCGCAGTGTTGATGCAAAACGCGTGGGCTGCCCATTTTTATCATCTTCTCTTCCCACCAAGTTTATGCCGACATAAATATCTCTATGCTTATCTACAAAGTCATAAATCCATTCCAGCTGTGCTTCCGCGTCGGGCAAAAAGCGCACTAATGCATACTGCAAGCGAACCGTAACCTGTGTGGCTTGTGCTTCTTCGCTGGCAAGCATGTCGGTATAAACTGCTAATGCTTCATCTGGAGAGTAGGGGCTTCCGTCGGGTTTTTTCGCATAGCGTACATTCACTTGCGTCTCTAAATATTGTAGGTTTTCTTTTTGATATTCCTGCATATTGCGAAGCAATATTTTTGAAACCAGTATGGGGTTGGCGGTTAATTCATTTAGCCGTTGCCAATGTGTAGAGAAAAATTCGTCTCGCCCTTCTGAGGGCGTATGCAGCCGAATACTATCCATAAAATCTTGCTTCTGATCTTCGTTAAGCAACGCTAATTCGGTATAGTTTTGTTGCAGACAATCAGGAAGCGTCACCCATGTGGTTTCACTGATGGTGTGAAAGCGTAGTGGATTTTGATTATCTGACTGGGGTTTGTCTGACTTGCACTTTCTATTGTTCACTTGGGTGTAATAGGTATAACCGCCATTTTTTGTAGGATCTGAACCGAGTTCATACCACCATTCGCTAAACCCTGAACCCGACAAGTGGTGATGTAAATCACCTCCTTTTGGCATGGCGTGTAAAAATTGATACATCTGGCGTGGCGAGGCGGTTTTTTTGAAATCTTCAAACCACAACGGCATAGAAAATGAAGAATTAGAAGGGGAAGAATCAGCAACCGCACTTGATGCAGCAACGCTTTTATAGGCAAAACTGGAAAGAGAGATAAATACAACAAGATAGAAAGGTAAAAAGGTAAGTCGCAAACGCATGAGTACTACAGCAGTATTGAAATTATAATGCGGGTGGTTTGCAAGAAGCTGACCAGTTAGTCCATGCTCAATAAGAAGGTTAACTCAATGATAAACAGATATTTTTAGTTAAAATAGATGCGGGAAGAATAAAGGTTAAAATGTGGCGCGCACCAAGTTGGTGCCTTAAAACGAAAAGCGCGCCAATATGACGCGCTCAAATTAACAGCAAGGCGATGAAAGCTATTAGAATTCAACACCTTCGTCTAGCGTAACAAAGATAGAATGACGCACTTCGTTATACATGGCTTTTGAGCAGTGCCCTTCACCTTCAGTGTCTTCCAGTAAAATAACATCACCAGACCCAAATACGTGGCGCTCACCGTTAGAAACCGTAAATTCCGCACGACCTTTTAAGATAAAAAGAAGCTGGCGTGCTGGCGCAGGATGCCATTTAAAGTCATAGTCTGCGGGAGTTTCTCTAAAGATAATTTTATCGGCGCCAAACTTTTCTGACAATAGACCAATAGGGCCGCCATCTTTTAGCGGAATATCGATTTCACCAAAGTGGCTCTTACCTTCATCGTCATTATAAATCCTTGCTATCTTCATCTTACTTATACCTGTTTCTTATCATTCAACGAATTGCACTTAAAGGTGAGGGTTAGCGTAAGCCCCATAACAAAGCACCAAAGCGAGTCTTAGTACTTTAACTTGCGAAGACTGTGGTGCATTACCGCTAAGCTCGCGGCAACATCGTCTGTAGTGATTGACTCAGCCGGATGATGACTAATACCACCTTTACAGCGTGTGAATAGCATGGCAACAGGGCATATTTCAGCCATTGCCATTGCATCATGCCCTGCACCCGAGGCCAGTACTTTGGGTACGATCCCAGCTTCAGTTACACCTTTAAGCAATGTATTTTGTAGCGCACTATCACAATGTACCGCTGGCGCACTGTGCGTTTGCTCTATCTTTAATTCCACATTGCGTAGTACAGCAATGTCGTTGATTTTCTGCAAAATCTCTGCCAATGCGGCTTCTCTGAGCGGGTCTTCTTCACTTCGAATATCTAAAGAGAACTGGCATCTACCTGAAATCACATTAACACCATTAGGGGCGTTCTCAATTTTACCTACGGTAGCCACAACACCAGGGCGCTGCTGACTAATAGACTCTACCGCCAAAATCATTTCGGCACTGGCACACAATGCGTCGTGGCGCATCGACATGGGCACAGTCCCCGCATGTCCTGCCATACCGGTAACGGTTAACGAAAAGCGTTTCGCACCAGCAATAGCATTCACCACACCTACCGGTAAGTTTTCTTGCTCTAACACTGGGCCTTGCTCGATATGCAGTTCTAAGTAACCAAGCAAGTCAGTCTGTGCAATTGCAGCGCTGTTAATGGCATCAAAATCTAGCCCAAAGTTTTTCATCGCATCTTCTAGAGAAATGCCATCTTCGTCTTTTAGCCTACGCCATTCGTCTTGCCATTTTCCGGTTAACGCGCGGCTTCCTAATAACGTGGTGCCAAAACGTGTGCCTTCTTCGTCACAAAACCCAACAATATCGATATGGAAAGGGAATTGGTGTCTTTCGCCGCTGAACATAGCCATTAGCGTAACAGGTGCAACCACACCTAGCATGCCATCGTATTTTCCGCCGTTGGGCACGGTGTCTAGATGACTTCCAATGATCAAGCGAGGAGCGTTAGGTACAGCTGATGTGTAACGACCCCAAATGTTACCCACGCTGTCTTGCCACGTGGTCATGCCTGCTTCTATCATCCAACCAGAGGTAAGTTGATTCGCCAACTTATGTTGTTCGGTTAAATAGCGCCTGTCTAAACAGGTGGGATTTTGGCTTAATGAACCTAGCGCTTCGCAGCGCGCCATCACTAGCGCGGCTGCATCAGAAAACTCAGACATTCATGGCTCCCGAGTACACAGCAAGCGCAGCGTCTACGCCAGCACCGGCCGGTAACGACATACCTTGCTTGCGTAATACGGTTTCAAGCGACTGTAGGGTGTGCAACACGGCATCTTGGCGAGCGTTATACCCCATAGTGCCTATACGCCAAATTTTCCCTTTAAGAGGGCCAAAGCTAGTACCAATTTCAATGTTGAAACGCAGTAATAAGTCTTCGCGAACTTGTTCGCCGTGCACGCCATCAGGTATAACCACGCCCACTACGTTACTCATTTTATTGGCAAGGTCGCCAAAAGGCGTAAGGCCTAGCGCTTGCACACCAGCTAACATGGCATCACCTGCCACTTTATGGCGTGCAATAACATTTTGCTGGCCTTCTTCAAGGTGCAAAATAGCGCATTCTCGTGCGCAATAAAGCATGGTCGCTGCTTCGGTATGATGGTTTAGGCGTTCATCACCCCAGTAATCCATGATCATACCAAGGTCAAAATAGTTAGAGCGAATTTTCGGGCCACGAGCACTTTCATGATGTGCATCGCGAATACCCGCTTCTACATGATGACGAGTGCGCACTACATCTACGAACTTTTGGCTCATGGTAATGGGCGCACTACCTGACGGGCCGCCTAAACATTTCTGCAAGCCTACTGAAACAGCATCTAGTTTCCATTTGTCTACTTCCAGCGGGTTACCACCAACCGATGCCGTAGCATCACAATAGAACAATACGTCGTTAGCTTCACAAATCGCACCAATGTCTTCAAGCGGTTGAAACATAGTGGTTGAGGTGTCGCCTTGTACTATGGCTAACAGCTTAGGTTGAACTTTCTTAATAGCTGCTTCAATTTGCTCAGGTGTAAATACTTCACCCCACGGCACTTCAATAGTGTGGACTTCTGCATCGGCGCGCTCGGCAATTTCAGCCAATAGATGACCAAAACGCCCGAAGATAGGCACAAGTACCTTATCACCTGGTTCGATAGCCGATACTAAAACCGCTTCAATACCCGCACGAGAAGTACCGTCAATCAGCATGGTTTGCTGGTTTTCGGTATTAAATAACGTGCGGTACAGCGCCATGGTTTCGTTCATGTAGCCTGTCATTACTGGGTCGTATTGGCCAACCAGTTGTGTAGACATGGCAGACAGTACACGTGGATAGCAATTAATAGGGCCTGGGCCCATTAGAAGGCGCGGTGGAGGTGTTAATGGAGTAAAACCAGTCATAATAGGCTCCTAGATAAACACCTGCGCAAGCATGCGCAGGCCAGTAATGATGAGAACAACAGCGAAAATTTTCTTAAGTAGGCCAGCATCTAGCTTATTGGCAATGCCTGCACCAATGGGCGCAAAAATAACCGTTAACGGAACAATACACGCGAAACCAAGTAGGTTAACGTAACCGTAGGTAGCGAACGGCGCGTCAACAGGGGTAGTGCCCACAAATAAAAGTGTAATGGCAGCAGGCAGCGATATAATTAGGCCAACAGCGGCTGCTGTACCTACTGCTCTGTGCGCAGGGTAATTACAAAACGTGAGGGTAGGGACGGTAAGCGTGCCGCCACCAATGCCAACCATTGAACTGAAAAAGCCAATACACGCCGCCATAATTGACTGTCCAACACGGCCAGGTAGGCCGTTAAACAATGCATCTTTTTTGCCAACTAACATGTTGATAGCAGACAAAGTGGCAATAACACCGAACATCAAGGTTAGGAAGTTTGCGTCTAGTACCGTTACTAAGTAACTTCCGGCTAATACACCTATTAGGATAAACACAGCCCATGCTTTTAGTAGGGCAAAATCTACATTGCCTTTACTGTGGTGAGCGCGAATAGAGCTAATAGACGTAGGCACAATTGTGGCAAGTGATGTTGCAGTTGCAATCACCATGGCACTTTCAGCCGATACCCCTAGCGCTTGAAATAAGAAAAACAGAACAGGCACTATAACAATACCGCCGCCTACACCTAACAGGCCAGCCAGTAATCCGGCGAACACGCCTGTACCAATTAACGATAATATTACCGTCATGTTATCGAGTAAAAACTGCATAAATTAAGAGTCTCGTTGTGAAAGTGTGCTTACTAATAAATTTACGCCCAACGTAAATTATGGTGGGTTGCTCTGACTTACTTAAAAAGGGGTGGACGTCCTTTAAAAATAAGCCAAAAGCAACACACCGATAAAACGGCTTGGGGTAATTTTTGTTGTTAGACCTTATCGGTAAAAGCTTTACCGTCGCTTCGTGGATCGCTTGCTGCGCTGACTGCACCAGTAGACGTGCGAATAACCGCGCCCGCATGGCCCATCAGTTCGTTACAAGGGTCGACAGTCACCATATCGTGGCCGCGGGCAATAAGGCTTTCGCCTACATACTCAGCTAAGTCACGCTCGGCTTTTAAGTTGTTACTTTCATCGCCCCAAGTACGGCCTAATAACCATCGGCCTAGGGCAATCGCTTTATCAATTGGCTGGTTGTGATAAACATGTCGAGCAAATAGGGCAGCTTGTGTTTGTGGCTGACCTTCACCGCCCATGGTGCCGTAACTCATTCTGCGCCCATCAGCTAAATCGGCAAACGCAGGGTTTAGCGTATGGAACGGCTTTAATCCAGGCTTTAAATATTGGTTGCTAGCTGGGTCTAACGAGAACGAAGTACCTCGGTTATTCCATACAATGCCTGTTTGTGGGCTAACAATGCCTGAACCAAACTCCCAGTAAAGCGATTGAATGTAACTTACCATTCGACCTTCGCTGTCGCAGGCACCCATCCAAATGGTATCGCCTGGTTTCGCGACATGCGGCCACGGTTGTGCCTTTTCTATCGAAATGTGTTTTACCATTTCATCAAGTGACGCATCGGTGAGCAAGCTCGCTAAATCAACCGGCGTACGTGAAGGGTCGGTAACGTTCGCATTTCGTGCAATAAACGCCTGTTTGGTGCATTCAATTAATAAGTGCACCATGTCGGCATCGGAAGAGCCTAAATGCTGCACCTTGTCGTACAGCGCTAAAATAATTAACGACGCCACACCCTGGGTAGGTGCAGGTAAGTTATACAAAGTACCTTTGCTGGTGGTGACTGAAAGTGGCTCTACAATTTGTGCTTTGTATTGGTTAAAGTCTTCAATACGAATAGGTGAACCAGCGGCTTCTAAGTCGGTAGCCAGTTTGCTAGCAAGCTCGCCCTGATAAAAGTCATCAAGCCCTGCTTTCGCTAAGTGGCTAAGGGTTTTAGACAGCGCCGTCAGTTTAAGTATTTTACCTTTTTTAAGGGCTTTGCCCTTAATTAAGAACTGATCAAAATTTGGGTCGCCGGCTAAATCGTCAAAGGTTTTATTACTGGCGTCTACTAAGCTTTGCGTAACTTCTATACCCCAATTAGCCTGGCTAATGGCGGTATCAAACAACGTATTAAGCGATAGGCCGTCTTGCCACTGGTGGCTTATTTTTAATGCTTCATTCCAACCTGCAACAGCACCGGCCATAGTAAGGGCTGATTTTCCGCCTCGGCTAGGAATAGCGCTTTCGTCTTTATAAAATTCAGGGGTAGCACCCAATGCTGCAACGCCTGAAGCATCAATACCAATAGGGGCTTTGCCAGGCTCACTAATTAGCCAAAATCCGTCGCCACCCATACCATTCATGTGAGGGTATTCAACAGCAATAGAGGCCGCTGCGGCAACCATTGCTTCAATCGCGGTGCCGCCTTTTTCTAAAATATGTAAACCCACTTGCGATGCCGCAAAGTGAGGGGCTGTGAAGCCTATGTTATGTTTTTCACTCATTGTTTTTTTTATCCATTTGTTATTTGGCAAGTGCGATCTTGTTTTCATGTTAAGCCGGCTAAGCCCGCTAAGCCCCTAATGACGAAGTCATTTCAAATCAGTAGCGACTGCGTCATTTTAAATCAGTAACGACTACATCAGTGCGGGCCTTTGATGACTAGCGCATTAGGCTGTCAGTATTTTTGCTAACTTAATAAGTGCAAGATCGCTGCCTTTTTTGCCTACCAGTGATAAACCACATGGGGCATTTTGTAGGGTAAATAGCGGCATATGAATTTGTGGAAGCTCTGCTAAACCTGCAATTGAGGTAAGCGCAAGCAGGGCGTTCCTATCGTTCGCTAGTGTTTCTTCGTCGGCATCGCACCGTGGTGCAATGCCGGGAGTAGTGGGTATCAACAATACGTCTACAGTTTCAAATAAGCTGTTGATGTATTCTTGAAACGCCACTTGCTGCTTCTTGGCTTCTTCAACTTCTTGTTCAGAAATCGTTTCGCACCAATTTAGTCGAAGCATTATATCGTGGGCAATGTCAGGGGATGTATCTGTTATCCACTGACCATGTTGTCGCCAAATTTCAGCGCCTTGTAATACGCGAAAAGTCGCGGCAGTATTCAGTGCCGATAAATCTAATTCGTGTTCGGTAATCGGGGTAATAGTAAAACCCGCATTGTCGCTATCTGCTTTTTTATTAAGTGTTTCTACCCATTTTGTGGCCAAAACACCGTGTTTAGCACTTTGCAGCAAGTGTTGAACGGCACCAATTCGTACTAAGCTTGTATTTGAGTCACTGTTGGCTACGTCGGTTTTATCTGCACCGTTTACGTTTTGTGGTGTAACCAATTCTTCTTGCGAACCATCAGCTAAACAAACTTGGCTGACTTTCTCTAGGGTATCGAGATCGCGGCTCATCCAACCTACTGTGTCGAATGACGGTGCCAATGCCACCATATTGTCACACGGTATAGCATTATGGGTAGTGCGCAGCCCCCATAATCCTTGATAGCTCGCAGGAACACGAATAGAACCACCTGTGTCTGTACCCAAACCAATATCAGCTAAATGTGCCGACACAGCAACAGCCGAACCTGAAGACGACCCCCCAGGAATGTGAGCAGGTGCAATAGGGTTCACCAGCTGCGGATAATGTTTATTTTGACCGTGAAGGCTATAGGCTAGTTCATCGGTAATTGTTTTACCTTTGAAGGTAGCGCCTGCATCAATTAATTTTTCAACTGTGCTATTGGTGGCCGTTGGCACAGGGTGCGTTGCCAACCAATCGGGATTCCCGGCTGCGGTTGGTAGCCCTTTAATATGAAATAAGTCTTTTACCGCTAAAGTGTAGCCCTCCAAGCTAATACCAGTTAGTTCGCCAGCTGTTGGTGAAGCATTGGCTGCCGCAGAATCTGAAGCACTTTTAGCGTTTACTTTATAGTCAGCAGAGATCGAAACAAAAGGAGAAGACACGGCACATTCGCAGTAGTGAAAAATATACCTCCATGAAACAATCGTTTCTCTTTGTTGTCAAGTGAAACGTTTGTTACTGGCGTGTTATATGCAATGTTACATGCAATGTTGTATGCGATGTTATATGCAATATGTGCGATGAGTTATATGCAATGACATATATGCACTAAAACCGGCTACCAGCCTGACTGAGGAATCGTTCCTCTTCTTTGGTACTGGTCCTGCCTAGCACCAAGTTTCGGTGAGGGTAACGGCCAAATTGCTCAATAATACGCAGGTGTTTCAACTCGTAATCGTATTGCTGCTCTAAACCAGGAACCGCAAAAAGTTGAAGCGCAATATCGTGTATAGCTAAAGATTCGCTATGCATAAACGGCATGTATAAAAATATGCATTGCTGAGGCGTAAGGGCTTTGTCGGCCTCCACACTCACCGCCTCTTGGGCTAATACTAACGCCATAGGATCTTGCGAGAAAGCGTGGGGAGTGTCTCGGTATATATTTCGTGAAAACTGATCAAGCAAAATAATTTCAGCTAATCGGCCTGTAGGCGTAGCTCGCCAAGGCCATAGTTCACCTTGTGATGCAGCGCGGTGTAAGTTTAAAAATTGCGATGCAATAGTGCGATCAAGGGCAGAATCTTGAGTAAACCACTGGGAAGGGGTTAGTTCATTAAACCAAAACGCTAAAACTCTGCTAGACTCTTCTATAACAAGGTGGGATTTATCCATTTCAACTCCAACATCAAATGCTTGGTTGCCTTTTTTAAGGGAGAACAGCGCAGTTGTCTCTTTGTATCTCGTGTGGCAACACGAATTGTTATACGTGCTTATTTAAAAATTCGATCTTCCATTCTTGCTTAAAAAGCAACCAAATAAAAGTAGTTAATATTACTTTACATGTTATTTAAATCGTACTTTACCTATTACTTTCGCTCGGAAGGCTCTAATTCATCAAGGTCGCCATACAGGCTAGTAATGGCTTTAACACGCTTTGATGCGCTGTCGCCCAAGGCAGAATACGTAAAGTTACATAGAGTAGAAACCAAGCTCATTGGGGCAGCATAACTGTCGAATGGGGCGTAGTTATCTACCTGTGAACTTAAATGATTGCCTAAATGACACACCAATAAATGCTTTACGTTATCTCGGTATACTTGCCCGGTAGGATCGGTGATAAGAATGGTTTGGCAGTGAGAAAGGGTATTCAACACGTGTTTAAATTGGCGGGTGCGCCTACGAAACCCAAACAACACCACAACATCGTCTTTACCCAAATCGACTAAATCTTCCCCTAAGGTTTGCCCAGGTTGAGGCAAAAGCCTTACCGAGGTGCGAATCTGCTTAAGTTGCTGGCGAAAATGCAGGGCCAATGGGTAAGCGTTTCTAAACCCGATAAGGGTAATTTGTTGCGCGTTTGCCAGCTTTTCAGCAATGGCAGTAAGGGTAGCAATATCAATATTGTCGAAGGTTTGCGAAATATTATTCAATTCTTGCTCGTGCTGTAAAACCGCTGTGGTGCCAGGGCTAACAGGCACGCCCTGTTCGCGTAGGGTAAGCAACGTATTTTTTGCTTCTTGATGCGACTCAAAACCAAGCTGACGAAAAAAGCGACTTACCGTAGCTTTTGAAGTGTTGGTTTGTTCAGCAATATGAGAGGTTGATTGAGTAACAACCGCAATAGGATTACGCTGTAAATACTGAGCAATAGTTTGGCCTGATGGCGATAAAGACGCGTAGTGCTTCTCTATTTGCTTAATAACATCGTTTGAATTTTTGGCCATAGGGAATAATCTTCAACTGCTCAGTGGTGGGTGTCGCGTTCTTGTAGGTTTGCACTATATTGATGCTTTTTAGCAAATAACAACAATATCGTGAAGAAATATATTTCAGCAACAGTGCCCATCTGCGTGTTATTTATACACACGAAGTGAGCGTTTTTGCCTGTTAATAAGCAAACCGTAACCGCCGTACCTTCGTGACATACCATGTCACGTGCCATCATGTTCTATTCTCATACTTTATTCCACTGCCAGAAATTCAAAAAAACGCTAATTTATCGTGACTTACTTTTTTACGCCTGATTTACGCCTGATGTATAAGCCTAATGTATAAGCCCTGTCGTAAGACTTCTACGCGAATTGGCACTATAATTTCATTATCTTTTTAAGTTCATATTTCTGTCATCATTTTGCAATTAAGTAGGGGTTCTTCGTGGTAAAGCTATGGTCTGAATTGATCATCTTGTTCGTAGCATTGCCCCTTGCCGTGCTTTACTGGATTAATCATGTCTCCAATTGGCTTATGCCTATTTTGGGCATAGTGTGTTTGTTTTGTTTAAGCGTGCTATTGGCCGACAAACAATTTCAACGAATTCGTTTATGGCATTGGGAAGATTACGGCCGTCATTTAAAAAGTACCCTTAAGCTTTTTCTACCATGGGCAAGTTTACTTGCGCTGTGTGTTTATCTCATTAAGCCTGAGCTTTTTTTGCATTGGCCGATTAACGAGCCATGGATGTGGGTAGTTACCTTGTTAGTGTATCCCGTGGTGTCGGTTATTCCTCAAGAAATCATTTTTAGAACCTTTTTCTTCCACCGTTATAAACGTATTTTACCTTCACGAAATGCGCGCTGGGCGTTAAGCACTTTTGTATTTGGCTTGGCGCATCTGATTTATGGGAATTGGGTGGCGGTTGTTATATCGTGGTTCGGTGGCGCTATATTTGGCTATCGTTACATGCAAACAAATTCAACACCCATTGTGGTAATAGAGCATGCTATTTGGGGAAGTTTTTTATTCACCATTGGTTTAGGCTCATATTTAGTGGTGGCTGGCCCTTAGCGTAAACCACTTCGCGAGCCTGTGCGTACTAACATGTGCGTATTAATATACTTATAGTGGTAAACAGCACTAACAAGAACCTTAGCGGGTTGAGCGTATAATTATTTGGCTTCCCTCGTGGTAGCTAATCTCATTTCAAGGAGCGAAAGTGAGCATCATCAGTTTATTTACGGCATTTTTCACGGTCTTTTTCGACGTAGCAAACCTAACACCTCTAACTGTATTAGCAGCAGATACAGTTGCGCCCACATCTGGGGTAGAAAACTTCACCGAAGCACAGTCGGTCTTACTAGATTTATGGCATGGCTTTTTGTATCGCCTACCTGGGCTTGGTGTCGGCCTGCTAATAATGACGCTGTTTATTATCGCGGCAGGGCCGTTATCTCGATTGCTACTTAAGCCGTTTTCTTTTTCCTCGTTAACGCCTTTAATTAAGTCGGTTGCCCAACGTTCAATTAGTTTGATTATTATATTGCTTGGCGTGTATTTATTTCTGTTTATGGCAGGGTTAACCGGCTTTGCGGTGGCGGTAATAAGCGGTACGGGTGTAGTAGGGTTAATTCTGGGCTTTGCCTTTCGTGATATTGCCGAAAACTTTATTTCTAGCTTATTGCTGACTATTCAAAGGCCGTTTCGAATTGGCGATATTGTCGAAATAAACGAGTTTACCGGCATCATTCAAAAGGTCACGTCTCGTGCAACTACCATGGTAGATTTCGACGGAAACCATATTCAAATTCCCAATGCGACCATTTATAAAGGTGTCATTAAAAACCTAACCGCCAACCCATTAATGCGCGGCCATTTTGTGTTAGGAGTAGGGTACGATGCAGACATTCGTTATGCTCAAAATCTGGCCGTTGAGATAATATCTAGTCATGCAAAGGTACTTGAAGATCCCGAACCTCAAGTGTTAATCGATAACTTAGGTGCATCGACCTACAATTTAAAAGTGTATTTTTGGGTAAATGTTGAAGATACCAGCGTGCTTAAAATGTCGTCATTACTAATGCGTCAAATTGTGGGCCGCTTCACAGAAGAAGATATAAGTATGCCTGACGATGCCCGTGAGCGTGTTTTCCCTAACGGATTAGCCATAGTGTCTAATCAAACCGTGGATAATGCCGGCAACAATAACGGCAATAACAACGCTGCAGAAGATGAAAGCAGCGGGTTCACATCGCTTAATAAACCCTTTTCGCAAGGTAACAACACTCAGTTAGCGGAAAACCAAAAGCCGGCGGTAGAAATAGCAGGTACGCCGGCTAACAATAAAGCACCGGCATCTAACAGCAAAGCTAATTTAGCGCACGAAAACGATGACGTTAGCAGCGAAGCCGAAGATATTAGAGAACAAGCTAAAAAAGCCCGTGACCCAGAAAGTGGTGAAAATATTCTGTAGATAGCTTTTCAAAGGAGTGGCCCTTCAAAAGAGTGGCCTCTTAAAAGATTAGTCTCTCGAAAGATTGTTCTAAGTAGAATGCCGTAAACTATGGCGCGGTGGGCGATAAGTTACAGCGACCCAGAAAGTCTTGCCATAACACCACGTGGGCTTTCATCGCATCACTGTACAGTGTGAAGTTTTCAACAGCATGAGTATGAATGTGCGCTTTAAACGGCGCGCTTAATGCGGTGTTTTTACTCCATTGGTCCCATAAAGGTTGTAGCTGATAATGGTAGCTGTTTAAGGTGCTAGCAATGGGCTGAATTTCTTCTATAAAGTACAAGTAAAATACGTTGCGTAAAATAGTCGCCTTGTCGCTGGTTACTCCATTTTCGCAATGCACATCGTTCAGAGCAGGCGCTAAAGCTTGATTAAGTTCCACTAAGCGATTGTGCAGTATAGCTTGCGTTTGCCATAGCTTGGCGGGAAGCCTTGAAGACGCAATAATCTGTAATTGTTGTTCAAGTTCGCGGCTGTCGTAATCGGCTACGCCAGCATCGCCGTTAATGCCACTATCACCACTATTACTGCTATAGCCATCTTCTTTACGTTTCGTTTCTGGCTGTACTTCAACAACCTCTTTAAGAATTGATGTGCCAGCTAAACCGTTAATAAAGTTAAGCGCATTAATCGAGGCATTAGCATCTTTATTTTCACTTGCCTGTAATGGCGAGGCAGCCATGCTTAAACCCAGTCGCATTTCGGTACTGGTTTGTACTACGTTTGCCCATACGCTTTGATACTGCGCCTGCTTTTGTTTACGCCAACTCGCCACCGTAGCTGCAATAGGGTCTTGTGCACCTTGCAACGTGGTTTCGCAATTTGCCAGCGCCTTCAATACGCGATGTTCGTAACCTAAGCGCTGTGAAGGTAATTGCGTTTTACCCAATGCCGTATTTCTTTCGGCCACTATACGGCCAAGCTCGCAATCTTGTATGGCGTAGAACTCTCTTATATTAATATTTAAGGCAGTAACATTGTTACCAAGTTCTGTTAGCGAGGGGTAGGTTTGAGACGGTAGTGCAAGAGTAGGGTTTAATGGCTGCGTAGAAGGGCTACGTTCATCTACCAGTGGTGTATCTAATACTCTAGATAAGCGAGTGGTATATTCATCCATGGTGTCATCAATACTGGGCGCACCAAAACACCCTTGTAATAAACCTAAGATAAGTACAACACCTGCTAATCGCATACGCTTTCCAATATGTGTGCGCTCAGTTTGAATGATGCGCTGTGAAATCAGGCAATTACGCCGACGCATTAGTGTGTAAGCTGCGACCACCATCTACATAGATAATTTGCCCAGTAATGTATTGAGCTGAAATCAAAAATGTTGCGGTGTTTGCAATATCCTCGGGTGAGCCAAGCCCGCCTAATGGAATACTGTCTAATAACCGCTGTTTTTGATCGTGCTCTAATTCTCTTTCAGGCCACAAAATGGCGCCCGGCGCAATACCATTCACGCGTACGTGCGGCGCCATTTCAACTGCCAGTGAACGGGTAATAGACGCCAACGCTGTTTTAGCAAGGCCGTATACCGTATGGTGGGGCAGTGGGCGGTCTATGTGCATATCAACCATATTAATAATACAGCCGTTACTCGCTTTTAGTGCAGGCCATAACGCTTGCGATAAAAATAAGGGGCCTTGTACGTTGCTGCCCACTAGGCTTTGCCAGTCACTCGCAGAAATATCGCCAAGGGGGGTAGGGTAAAAGCTAGAGGCGTTATTGATGAGTACGTCGATGCCGCGTTGACTCTGTGTATTGGCAATACTGCTAGATGAAAACGCATCTGGCGCAGTGGCTTGTTCTGCTAAGCGAGTAATATCCTCTAACTTGCACAAGTTCGCTTGCAAACAAATTGCGCTATTGGGCCTTATTGCATTTAACGAACTTACCAAAGCGGTTGCGTCTTCAGCCGATTGACCGTAATGCACAATCACGCGATACCCAGCACTGTGAAGGGTTTTCGCCATTGTGGCACCAATGCGTTTCGCTGCGCCGGTTATCAGTGCTACAGGTGAATGTTTTTGTGTCACTTGTTCAGTAGCAATGTCTGCATTAGCGGCTTCATCTTCCATGTTGTGGTTGTCGGTAAGTTTGTGTTCGTTAGGCATTGGCAGGCACTACTCCGTTGTTCGGGGCTTTTGTTCGATTTTTTTATTCGGTGTTACTTTTCGCATAAGCAAGTTTGCTTAAGTTTGACAGCATTTCCAATAATTTAAAGATAAGAATAAGTAAGGTTTCAGGTAAAAACAGGTGAAATTCACAAAATGTTTTTACTCAAATGCACGAAATGTGGCTAGCAAGGCATTGAAAATACCCTTACCCATTGCAAGTGCGTTTTCAGTCGTTATAATCGCCCATCGATTATCGTTTATACGGCCGGCCCAAGTATGGAAGTCGGCAAAGAGTAAACGGTCATCAAAGTTATATTGTTTATTGCGCTAGTACCGCAAATACCGCGCAAGCAATGAACATAACGACATCGCTTTAACACCCAATAGGTGTTTTTAAATTTAAAATTGCAAGTGGCGCAGAGTAGGCGTCACCACTGTAAAGGACATATCATGCCAGTAATTACCCTTCCTGATGGAAGCCAGCGCGCTTTCGACCAATCAGTTTCTGTATTAGATGTTGCCAACGATATCGGCCCAGGTTTAGCGAAAGCCACCATTGCCGGTAAAGTAAATGGCGAATTGGTAGACGCCGTAGATCTTATTGAGTCAGATGCTCAACTACAAATCATTACCGCAAAAGATGAAGCTGGTTTAGAAATTCTTCGCCACAGCTGTGCGCATTTGTTAGGCCATGCTATTAAGCAACTTTGGCCAAACACCAAAATGGCAATTGGGCCAACTATCGACAACGGTTTTTACTACGATGTTGATATGGAAGAAAGCCTAACCCAGGAAGATATTCAAAAGCTTGAAAAGCGTATGCTTCAACTAGCTAAAACTAACTATAACGTTGTTAAAAATAAAGTTAGCTGGCAAGAAGCCCGTGATGCATTCGAAGCACGCGGTGAAACCTATAAAATGGAAATTCTAGATGAGAACATCAGTCATGATGATCGTCCAGGATTATACCACCATGAAGAATACGTAGACATGTGCCGAGGCCCTCACGTGCCTAACATGAAATTCTGCCAAAACTTCAAACTTATGAAAGTAGCCGGCGCTTACTGGCGTGGCGACAGCGACAATAAAATGTTGCAACGTATTTACGGCACAGCGTGGGCAGATAAAAAGCAACTTAAAGCTTATTTGCAGCGCTTAGAAGAAGCTGAAAAACGTGATCACCGTAAAATTGGTAAAACGCTAGACTTGTTCCACTTCCAAGACGAAGCGCCGGGTATGGTGTTTTGGCATAATGATGGCTGGTCTATTTACACAGAATTAGAAAAGTTTATTCGTGGCAAATTGCGCGAGTACGACTACGGCGAAGTAAAAGGCCCATTAATGATGGACCGTTCGTTGTGGGAAAAATCGGGTCACTGGGACAAATTTGGCGATGCCATGTTTACCACTGAATCTGAAAAGCGTGAATACGCAATTAAACCAATGAACTGCCCAGGTCACGTTCAAATATTTAACCAAGGCTTAAAGTCTTACCGCGACCTTCCGTTGCGTATGGCAGAGTTTGGTTGTTGTCACCGTAATGAACCATCAGGTGGCTTACATGGTCTAATGCGTGTACGTGGGTTTACCCAAGACGATGCACACGTGTTTTGTACCGAAGAACAGATACTCGATGAAGTGGGTAGCTGTATTGACATGGTATACGATGCGTACAATACCTTCGGTTTTGAAAAAATCGTGGTAAAACTTTCTACTCGCCCTGAAAGCCGAGTTGGCAGTGACGAGATTTGGGATAAATCTGAAGCTGCTTTGGCAGAAGCACTTAATAAGAAAAATATTGAGTTTAGTTATTTGCCAGGCGAAGGCGCGTTCTACGGTCCTAAAATTGAATTTACCCTTCATGATTGCTTAGACAGAGCATGGCAGTGTGGAACGGTTCAGCTAGATTTCTCTATGCCGGGTCGTTTAGGGTCTACTTACGTAGCTGAAGACGGCGAACGTAAAGTGCCTGTTATGATCCACAGAGCTATTTTAGGTTCACTAGAAAGATTTATCGGTATTCTTACCGAAGAATTTGCCGGACTTTTCCCGCTTTGGTTAGCCCCTCAGCAGGTGGTAATTCTAAATATTACCGATAGTCAGGGTGAATATGCACAAGAATGTGCAAAAAAACTGCAAAAAAGTGGATTTAGAGCAAAGTCGGACTTGAGAAATGAGAAGATTGGCTTTAAAATCCGCGAGCACACTCTCAAGCGTGTTCCTTATATGCTAGTGGTAGGCGATAAAGAAATGGAAGCTGGCGAAGTAGCAGTACGCTCACGACGCGGTGACGACCTAGGCAAAATGAGCCTGGAAGCTTTTATTGCCATGGCAAATCAGGAAGTGGCAGAAAAGACCATTAAATAGTTTGAGGGTTTTCGTGTATACTACACGACGGTGTTTGCTTATCAGTACTGAATTAAAGACAGATGATGAGCAAACAGAAGAATTAAATGTTTGGAGGAATGCACATTAAAGGCGCTAATAACAAGGCTCAGGGCGACAAAGCCCGCATAAACGATGAAATTAAAGCCAAAGAAGTACGCTTAATTGGCAAAGACGGTGAGCAAGCCGGCATTGTGACGTTAGCAGAAGCGACGAAACTTGCTGAAGAAGCCAGTCTTGATCTAGTAGAAATCAGTCCGAATGCTGAGCCGCCAGTCTGTAAAGTTATGGACTATGGCAAATTCCTCTTTGAAAAAAGTAAAGCTCAAAAAGAGCAGAAGAAAAAACAGAAGCAAATTCAGGTCAAGGAGATTAAGTTCCGCCCTGGCACTGATGAAGGCGATTACCAGGTAAAACTGCGCAACCTGCGTCGCTTTCTTGAAGGTGGTGATAAAGCCAAAGTTACGATCCGTTTCCGCGGACGTGAAATGGCGCACCAAGAGATCGGTATTGAGCTTCTTAACCGTGTTAAAGCGGATTTGGAAGAGATTGCTGTGTGCGAGTCTTTCCCACGTCGTGTGGAAGGCCGCCAAATGATCATGGTGCTAGCCCCAACTAAGAAGTCGTAGTGGTCTAAAAGTTTTTGAGGTACTGCAATCTCAAAACACCCTGCGGCTAAACATTAACCGACAACCGGTAACTGCATACCCAGCGTCGATACTAACAATGCGGAGTTTTAGCAATGCCTAAAATGAAAACTGTAAGCGGTGCCGCCAAACGTTTTAAGAAAACGGGTTCTGGCCGCTTTAAAAGCAAACAGTCTCACTTACGTCACATTCTGACTAAGAAGAGCTCTAAGCGTAAACGTCACCTTCGTGGCAAGAAACTGGTTCATGATTCTGATACCAAATTGGTTCAGCGCATGTTGCCGTACGTATAGACTTAGGAGACTGATTAATGGCTAGAGTAAAACGCGGCACGGTAGCACGTGCACGTCACAAAAAAGTCCTCAAGCAGGCAAAAGGTTATTACGGTGCTCGTTCACGTGTTTATCGCGTAGCGGTACAAGCCGTAACTAAAGCTGGTCAATATGCTTACCGTGACCGTCGTCAGCGCAAGCGTCAATTCCGTCAATTGTGGATTGCACGTATTAATGCTGCTGCACGTCAAAATGGTATGTCATACAGCCGTTTCATTAACGGCTTGAAAAAAGCGTCTGTTGAAATCGATCGTAAGATCCTTGCCGACATCGCTGTACATGACAAAGCGGCTTTCAGCGCACTAGTCGATGCGGCTAAAGGCGCATTAGCTTAATTATTAACTAATTAAGTTTAAGTTCTTTCGGGAAAAGGCGAGCAGGATGCTCGCCTTTTTTCGTTTCTGGCGTTTAGTTTTTTGTTAACAGCACTATTCGTACACAGCGCAGCCCACAAAACGGAAAACCAAAACAGAAAAGAGCCAGGCTGTGTTAAATAGCGATTAGCCCACGGCTCTCACACGCACTTAATAAGGTGTAGACAAATTCACACCCTTACTCATATAAATATCATCATAGGCCAAGCCGCCATTACCGTATGGTTTATCAATTGGCCCTGTATTGCTATTAGCCAAAAAGTAAATAAGGGCTAATTCTCGTTTCATTCTAAAAGTAGCGTTTTCATACGCTAAGGTTTGCTGGCTGAACTCGCCGCCTTTCACGTACACACTATAAACTTGCCCACCATTTTCAACCGTGGCGTTATTAACCACGTACCAAATTTCGTACCATTCGCCCACCGTAAGAGGCTGTGATATTTTTTTGTCAGCATTTTTTACACTGGCGTATTGGCGGTATTTATCCGTACTGTCTATTTTCACCATTAAGCTACCGTCGTTCTTATACCCGTTCGATTCGTACTTATCGGTAACTCTTAGGGTAGGTTCAAACGCGTTGTAACCA
This sequence comes from Alteromonas sp. CI.11.F.A3, assembly GCF_032925565.1. Taxonomy (NCBI): domain Bacteria; kingdom Pseudomonadati; phylum Pseudomonadota; class Gammaproteobacteria; order Alteromonadales; family Alteromonadaceae; genus Alteromonas; species Alteromonas sp. CI.11.F.A3. The sequence continues at coordinate 3,017,839 of NZ_CP136708.1, read as the reverse complement.
TGTTTAATTATGTCGGCAGGTTTCATGTTACTAATGCCAAAAGCATGGTTGTTAGGAAATCGCTCAACGCAAATTTTGGTATAAAAGGTATAGGTATCGCCCACGTTTACAGGTACAGGCAGTGCTTTGAAGCTTAGGGCTTTTCTATTCCCCACAACGCCGTCAGCTGCAGGCTTTTTAATTAAATAGCCGTTGCTAGCGTTAGGCAGAGTATGGGAGATGTTTGTATGGGTACCTTTGCCTAAGGCTGCGCATGAAGCTGCCCGAGGATCGTAAAATTTAATTTCAGTCACTTGGGCGTTCGCTTTAAAGGGGCATGCATAAGGTTCAGTGTCATTTTGCGTGTCGGCTAATTGCCAACCAGTTAGCGATTCGTTATTGAACGTATCAATTACTAACCAAGGTGAGGGAGTTTGTGTAGGTAATAAGTAACAAGCAGTGAGTAAAAATGACGTACTTGCCAGTAATAGGTACTTCATAGCGTGGCTTATAATGTAATGGGTGTCACTTATTTATACACTCAAGGAGCCGGAAACTACAATTAAAATGGCCTCCAATAGTACGTTGAAGAATGAACTGGCAAGCGCCTCATCATTTAAATACATCGTTAACAGAAACAAAAAAGCCTCAACACGTGGTGTTGAGGCTTAGATTAGGTGTATCAAAATTTTACAATCTTAAACTGATAAAATTGGCACTAACCAAATTTAAACAGATAGTGTTAGTAAGCGTTCTTATTCGCTAACCCACCAAATACCGTCATAAAGACTATTTTAATATCGAACCAAACAGACCAGCGGTGAATATAATCTAAATCGTACTCTACTCGCTGTACCATTTTATTCACTGTCTCTGTTTCGCCGCGTAAGCCGTTAACTTGCGCCCAACCGGTAATACCAGGTTTCACCTTATGGCGAAGCATGTAGCCCGTTATAAGCTTACGGTATTCTTCATTATGCGCTACTGCATGAGGGCGAGGGCCTACAATCGACATTCTGCCCTGTAGCACATTAATAAACTGTGGAAGTTCATCAATAGAAGAACGGCGCAGAAACCCACCAATTTTAGTTAAGCGAGCATCATTCTTAGTGGCTTGTTTAACCACAGCACCGTTATCTTGCGTAGTCATAGAGCGAAATTTATAAACGGTAATTTGCTTTCCATCTAACCCATATCGTTTCTGTTTGAAAATGACAGGGCCCTTAGAGGTAAGCTTAACCGCTGCAGCAATGCCCAACATTGGGATAGCCAGCATGATTAAGATTAGAATACTTAATACAATGTCTTCAAAGCGTTTTAAAATGTCGCTAGCACCCTGGAATGGGGTGTCGTACACGCTTAACGCTTGTACAGAGCCAATCGACTGCCAGCGGGCATTTAGTAGGTTGTACATGAAGAAGTTAGGAATAATATAAACGTTAGCCGTGGTGTCGCTACATTTTTCAAGAATGTGGCGAATACGGCTTTCTGCACTCATTGGCAGCGCTATATATATGTAGTCCACTTCATTGCGCTTAGCCATTTCAATGGCCGATTCAATATTGCCTAATACTTGGTTTCTAAACTCATGAGGCAATCTGTCTTCGCTTCTGTCGTCGAACAACCCTAAGAAACGAATGCCCAAATGTTCATTTGACACAATTTGATTGGCCATGTTGTAACCCAACTGACTTGCACCAATTACAATCGATTTTCTTGAGTTTAATCCGCTGCGGCGAAGGCGAAAAAGGAATTTTCGCATTACATAGCGCCAAGCAAGTACCACAACAAATGAAGATGCGGCCCATAATAAAACACCAGGTGGCGTAATTCTTAAATCGCCAAAGAAAAAGAACCCAAAAGCGGTGGTAGACAACATGCTAAGTGCCCACGCTATAGCCGCTGCACGAAGCATTTCATTCGTTCTGTGGCCACGCCAAGAACGGTAAAGTTCTACAAATTCACCAGATAATTGGAAACTAATAACAAAGACAAAAAGGAATAGAAGGCTGCCAGCGGTTACTGGGCTATGGTAATAAAACGCTGAAGCGTAATAAAGTAAGGTCACTAAGCATAAATCAATAAGCCTATATATGGTTGAGAAACCACTTTGGTTCCTAACGATAAGCCCGCCAGAAGCATTGGGTTCAACCTCGTGAGATTTGAGGACTTGGTTAGGTGCTACTTTATTATCCATGTAAGTATCTCTAAGAAATAAAAGTTCACGCCGACTTCAATTGTCAATAAAGCAAAAGACCACTGCGTTTATTATAAGCTTTAGCTTAAATTACTTTTTAAGCTGATTAGTTAAACTAAAGCAAGATTTGTACCGAAAAGCTTTGAAAGCAAAATTGAAAACAGGAAGAGGGGCTTAACCACGCCAAGCTAACAAAAAGCTAACTAAGCGATATTAACCACTCTTTCAGCTTAACTATAGTATAAGCAAGTTGTAATTTTATTACAAAACTATTGAAAGCAATTCTTCAAATGATATTGTAAGATAACTAATTATCTTTATACTGCGTGCCATAAATCTATTAACTTTCAACCTGAAAACGTCGCTTTAACGGGGTTGAAAAGTTGCCTCAACTTACAGGTAAGCCCGTAATCTAGACACATTGCTGCAATATTCATTCGCTATGCTAGCAGTGGTGATGGGTAGGTTTTGAAATATATACGGGGTATGTTTAGCAGATACGTACAAGTTGATTAGGGCTGATAAAAAGTAACGAAAATTTTCATTTATTGTTTCGTTAAACTGTATGGCACAGTATTAGCATGCTAGATGGCATATAGCGCAAAGATTATGAATTTCACACTCAAATCGGTTAAATAAATGTGGTTGGTGTTGTTTTTTTGAGCAAGCAAGCAGATGTTGCACTGTTTTACCCCAACATTTACCCATAATAAGACCAAAAAAATTTTAGGAGCGAGTATGTTTAAAAGGACAACAAGCCTTGTTGCACTGTCGGTAATTAGCGCCATATCGAATGCACAAGAGGCTGGCCGTATTGAAGCAGGCCAATTCGACATTATCCCCACGTTCAACTCTTCATTGAGCTACGTTGATAACGTTGCTTATGCTCGTGATGGTGAACCTAAAATTTACAGCTGGCGCGCAACGCTTTCGCCAGAAATTATTGCGGCAACCGAAATTGATGGCAACCCCGTTCAATTTGGATACCGCTTAGAGCGCGGTGTGTACTTTTCAAGCAGTGCAGATGACTACACTGACCATTTTGTTGAGGCTACCGGTGAATACGAGCTAAATAGTCGTCATCGCCTAAGTGGAACTGCGCAATATGAAGATGGTCATGAAGATCGAGGTACGGGTTTTTCATTAGGGGCCGGCGACGATATTACTTCGCCTGATACCTTTAAAAGTATGTATGCCGGTGCTGAATACAGCTACGGTGCGTTAACGTCAAACGGGATGCTAACCCTTAAGACAAGTCGCCAAACGTTAGATTATGACCGAGAAGAACAGGCCTACCTACTTAGAGATAGAGCAAGTAATAAGATAGGCGCAGAGTTCGCCTATAAAATTGCGCCAGCAACAGCCTTAGTGTTAGATGTAACCAATACGTATGTTCGTTATGACCGTCAAGAGTCTGCTGCTGAAAGCCGAGATAGTGATGTAATGCGTATTTTAGCGGGTGTTAAGTGGGAAAGTACCGCCGCAACAACTGGCTTTGCTAAAGTGGGTTATACAGAAAGAGATTTTGAGTCAGCGACTCGTAGTACTTTTAACGACGTTAACTGGGAAGCAGGAATTGATTGGCAACCCTTAACGTATTCTACATTTCGTTTCGCTACCAGTGCCGATACACGTGAAACCAACGGTGAAGGTAACTTTATTAGCGGCCGTGATTACACAGTGTCTTGGGATCATGAATGGCTTGAGCGCTTAAGCACTACGGCCAGTATTGGTAGATATAGTGATGAGTATGTATTAGACGACGAAGGCATTGCTAATCGTGAAGATGATTTAATGCGTTATACTGCTGCATTAAACTATCAAGCACGTCGTTATTTAAGCTTTTCTCTATACTACACATTAAATGACAGAGACAGTAACCGAGATACTATTGGTTACGACAGAAGTGTAATTGGATTATCTGCTGAGGTTAGCTTGTGAAGCAACGTGTAAACAGTATTTTCGCATTCCTTTTTGTTGTAGTGATGTCGTTCAATGCTATAGCACAAGAAGGTAATTTGAGTATGAGCCGCTATCAATTGGGCTCAGGTGACAGAGTAAGTATTAACGTATTTGGGCAAGACGATTTATCGATGGAAGTACGTTTGCCCGATGTTGGCACTATTAACTACCCGTTTATGGGTGAAGTAAAATTAGTAGGCTTAACCTTAGGCGAAGTAGAACAGCTTATTTATGAAGGCTTAAAAGGGGATTATTTAGTAAACCCTTCAGTGTCGGTGACGATTATTGACTACCGCCCCTTCTTTATAGACGGTGAGGTTAAACGCCCAGGTGGTTACCCTTATCAGCCTGGTTTGTCGGTTAATAAAGCCGCTGCGTTAGCTGGCGGTTATACCGAACGAGCAGCAAGAGACAAAATAACTATAGTTCGAGAAAAAGATGGCACATCACGCAGTTTTACCGTTACGGTAAGCGATATGATTCAGCCCGGTGACATCATTACCGTAAATCAACGCTTTTTCTAATTAACAGAATTTCAGGATATAAAAACAACATGGCAGTAATTAATAGGGATGATGTTAATCACGGTGTGTTAGATAGCGAAACTATCGATATTGCACACTACCTTGGAATTCTGAAACGCTACGCTTTCCGTATAGTTTCATTAGCCATTGCGTTTACCATATTGGTGGCTTTGCTGGTAATGCGTATGACGCCACTGTACACGTCGTCTACTACCATATTAGTCGATTCCGAAAACGCAAATGTGGTGTCAATTGAAGAAGTGTATGGCTTAGATACTAAGCGTAAAGATTACATGCAAACCCAATACGAAATACTACGCTCGCGCCAAATAGCAGAACGCACCGTAGAGGGCATGAACTTACACTTAAACGATAAATTCATGCCGCCTAAAGAAGGCCCTGGTATCGTAGATTCGCTTCTTGCTAGTGCGAAAGATATGCTGCCATTTCTTCCTCAAAAAGAAGTAGTAGAGCGTACCGAAGCACAAATTATCGCAGCAAAAAAACGTTCGGCCGTGTTCAGGTTAATGCGCGCCGTAGAAGTTAGTATGGTAGACAACACGCAGGTAATGAAGATTTCAGTAACCACTGAATCTGCTTCGTTGTCGGCGGAAATTGCCGATACTATTGCCGATGTATACATTGAAAACTACCTTCAAGCTAAACTAGACATGACAGCAAAAGCAACGTCGTTTCTTACTGAAAGCTTAGAAGGTTTGAAAGACAAGTTAGATATTGCTGAAAAGAACTTGGCGCAATTTTATGAGCGTAACCAAGTGGTGAATATAGACGGTGTAGTTGGCCTTGCTGCTGACGAACTAGAGCGTTTGAGTTCACAATTGCTTGATGCACAAACTGCACTTAAATTAAATGCAGTTATATACAGACAAACGCGTAACAATGTTACCCTTGAAGACATTGCACGGTTACCAGAAGTACTAAATCACCCTACCATTCAAGGGGTGCGCCGCGACGAAGCCAAAGCCATGACTCGCGTGTCTGAACTTAGCAAAGTGTACGGCCCTAAACACCCGAAAATGATTGCGGCAAATGCCGAGCTTTCTTCAATTCGTGAAACCTTAAATACGCAAACTCGCGACCTTATTTCTAGTATTACTACCCAGTATCAAGTTTCAGAACAGCGCGTAGCGCAGCTGAAGCAAGAAGTAGAAGTAGCGAAAGCAGAATTCCGTGGCTTATCTGCGTTAGATAATGAGCGCAAAGCACTTCAGCGTGATGTTGATATTAACCAGCAACTGTATAATTCGTTCTTTACTCGATTGAAAGAAACCGATGAGTTGGGTGGTTTTGAATCAGCTAACGCTAGAGTGTTAGATAGCGCAGTTGTTCCATCTAAACCTTCTGAGCCGAATAAAAAGCTTTTGATTGGTGCGGCTTTCGTATTCAGTATTGGTTTTGGCGTGTTTTTAGCTATTACCATGGAAACGCTAAATAGCGGTATCCGTTCTGTAGAAGACGTAGAACGTAAATTAGGCCAGCGTATGTTGGGGTTAATTCCATGGTTGGCCCATAAGAAGAAAACCAATTTACCTATTCGTACTTATTTTGATGGTAAAAAACATCAGTTTGCCGAGTCGGTTAGAACCTTACGTACTAGTTTGTCGTTATTGAATTTAGATAAAGACAACCAAGCTATTATGGTTACCTCTAGCGTGCCTAAAGAAGGTAAAACTACCGTATCTATTAACCTTGCGTTCGCGTTAGGGCAATTAGATAAGACCATATTGATAGATGCTGATTTACGCCGCCCGAGCATTGGTAAGCAATTTAATATTCCTAATTACCAACCCGGTGTGGCTAACCTTATTCTTAAAACCCACAGTTTTGATGAATGCTTGGTGCGTGATGAGCAGGCGAATATTGATATTCTTTCTGCCGGTACCATACCTTCTAACCCACAAGAGCTTCTTGCCGATAAAGGGTTCGATGCATTAATTAAAGAATTAAAAACCCAATATAAATATGTGGTAGTTGATACTGCGCCTACCCAAGCAGTAAGTGATTCAATGGTTATTGCTAACTCGTGCGACTCTATTATTTATGTAGTGCGCGCCGACAGTACTAGCGAGAAAGTGATCAATACTGGGTTGTCTCGTTTCTTACAAGTTGGACATCGCCTTGATGGGGTAGTGCTAAATCAAGTAGACTTACGAAAGTCTGATGTAGCACAGAGGTACGGCGGGTTTTATGATCAGTATGATTATACTAGTCATAAGGACAGCTAAAAATTAATTGATAGACCTTCACAGTCATATATTACCTGGTATTGATGATGGTGCCAGAACCATGGCCATGTCGATTGACATGGCCAAACAAACGCTTGAGTGCGGTGTTACGCACTTAGTTTGTACCCCTCATATTCACCCCGGCTTTTTCGATAATACCCCTGCTATTATTGAAAACGCGTACAATGAACTGGTGCTAGAACTTCAACGCCAACATATTCCTCTTAAATTGTCTTACGCGGCAGAGCTTCGCGTGTCAGAACACATTCCTATTTGGATAAAGCAAAACGCCGTTCCGTTTTTAGGTGATATTGATGGCAAAAAGGTGATGCTGCTTGAAATGCCTCATAGTCATATACCTTCGGGGCTAGAACCGCTAATTAAGTGGTTATTGAAAAACAACGTACAGCCGCTTATTGCACACCCAGAGCGAAACCGAGAGCTACTACGTGAGCAACACAAATTTGAGTGGTTGCAGCGCATAGGGTGCTGGTTTCAAGTAACGGCTGGCGCACTTACAGGCCGATTCAGTGAGCCAGTGCAGAACTTTGCGCTAACACTACTTGCCAATAAAAGTTTTCATGTAGTGGCTTCTGATACCCACGATACTGTTCGTAGACCTAACGATATGGGCGAAGCATTTGCAGTGGTATCGGCGGTAGACGCGGCCTACGCCCAGCAAGTTTTCGTCACTACACCGGGTAAGATAGTAGGGGCAAGTAGTGACCTTATCTAACGTATACAACAACAATCAATTATTGATAAAACGTGTTGTGCGTACCGTGTTTTTTATTACCGCCGCCTGGGGCGTAATATGGAGTGCTCAGTTTTTCGTATCGGGAAACTATTACTATCGTGTAAACAACCAGTTAGAAGCATGGCAAAGTAAACCTGAGCTGGTTACACAAAGTAAAGTAAGCGATGCTATCACCAAAATAGATTCTGCTATTTCCATGTTTCCAAATAACGCATTGTATTATCAAATGCGTGGGCAGCTTTATGAGTGGCAAGCCTTTGTTTCTCAAAGTGCGGCTCAAAGCGCTACTGAAAGTGACAAAACGAATAGTTTGAAACTGGCCTTTACCAATTACCAGCAGAGTTTATCGCTACGGCCACTCTGGCCAGCTAGTTGGATAGGCTTAGCGTCGGTTAAATGGAAGCTTAATGAAGTAGACGATACTTTCTATCAATATATGAATAAAGCGGCTCAGTCAGGCCCACAAGACGCCGTAGTACACAAATTTATAGTGGAATATGGCTTAGCCAATTTTTCGGCACGATCGCCTGAATACATTAACGTTATTCAACCATTAAAACATCATATGAAATTAGGGTTGGCAAACCCCCATAGCAGAGAAGCAATTGTTCAAAGTATAGTTAAATACAGCGCAGAAGAGCCCGCATGCAGATGGATGCGCTTGGCTTCTTACCCGGTAAGAAAACGCATTCCCAACTGCATCACGTACCACTAGCAGTATTTAGGTTCATTTATTACCGTTGGACTTACCGGTAGAAGCATGCCGTTACTAGCATTTTCATTAGCTTTGCATAGCCATGTGTAAACTATCTTTATAATGCCTTTGCTTAAAACGTAGCTTTAAACCAATCCCACAATCCCAGCGAAAAGCTCTCAAACAAATTAATGCCTAGCCACGATTTTAATATGTACAGCAAAACCATACCTACTAGTAGCGAGAATAGAATAAATAGGGTGAAACCAAACGCCAAAGTAAGTTGGCCAATTTTACTTTCAATACGTGAAGGGTCACGTTTATCTTTGCCACCTAAAAGTACAAAATAAAAACGGCTGTGGCCAATACCAAGGGTACCCCTTAAATCTAATTTATGCTTACCCCAACGCCTGCCTGCTAATGCGGTATTAATATGGGTTAACTGTTCTTCACTAAAAGAGTTAGCCACATGCTTGGGCATTCTTTCTAGCATATGCTTAACGTTGGGTTCTTCCTGAATGGGGTGATTAACTTTTAAAACCACGTTGCACTATCCATAATGTTATTAATAAGTATATGCATAAATAAGCCCTTAATTAGGCGCTTGAGCAGCATCCTAATTATATGAGGTTCATTTGCGCGATGTTGATTTACGAACCCGAATACGATTACTCATTGCCCCTAATGCCAGCAACGTAATAAATATCGCACTGTTAGCTGGAGCCTGTAAGGGAAAGTCTACGCTACTGTGTATGGCCATACCAATAATAGCCATGAAACACGCAAATGCCGCTCCACGTGGCAGAGGGTGGTGGCGTTGCTGAAAAGCATTGAATGCATTTATGCCGCAACACAGTACAAATACGCCCATAAACAGTGCGCCAATAACGCCAAATTCAATACTAAACTGTAAGTATTCATTATGAGCATGATCGTAAAAGTGCTGAATACTCTCACTTTGAAATTGAGGGTAAACGGTATAGAAGGTTCCCCCACCTGTACCTATTAGCGGGTATTCCGTTAACAAGGGCAGTACGTCGGTAACTACTTCGTCTCGGCTCTCATTGGTTAAATCGGTTTGTTCAAGGCGTTGCTTCACTTCGTTTAAACCAAATACACTACTTACAATCATAATGTCGATAACGAGCATGCTTATAAACAAGGCTACATAGCTTTTTTGTCTAGGCTTGAAATACCACAAACCTAGGGCTGCGGTTATAGTCATGCTAACAAAAAATGCCGTATTCCCCATTCTTGAACGCGACATTACTAATGCAATAACCATAATAATAATACCAATACGAAACAGCACTTTATTACCTAACCAAAACTTTAGCCACCGCCGCAATCTTTCTCTTTTAGACAAGCCATCGTCTTCCCCTAAACTCGCTATTAAATAGCCTAGTGCCGCGCTTAAAGAAAGCAATAAGTAATTAGCAAAATGGTTTTTGTAAATAAAACTGCCGGTAGCAATGTGGGTAACAGATTGCTTAAACACTAAGCTGTACTCAATACCTGATAACACCTCAAGCGACCCATAAATGGCCTGAAATATGCCACTTGCGCTAATGGTTATTAATACAAATTTCAGCCGTGATGTAGAGCGTACCAATGCCAATACACTGAAAAACAACAAGCAATAGCAAAGCGATTTCAAAAAAACAATTTGGCTTTGGCCTACATCAAAACTAAGCGGTAACCAACTAGCACCAGTTGGTACATTTGCGTATTCGGGTAATAGCTTTTCTGGTCGTAGGCTGGAAACAAGTGAAGCGGGCAGGGGAATTAAGTTTAGTAGCTGCCAAGCAAGAAACAAAACCCATAGCAGAACGAAAACACGATATTGGCGAACTACAACAGTAACGGTGCGAAAGTGAAAGGCCATTAATGATGCGCTTATACAAAAAATAGAAATTTGCATAAGGGCCCAAGCCCATGGGCGATTGGCCCCTAAAGGGATAGGCAGCCAAAAAAGGGTAAATAAAAGAAAACCGAAAAGAAGCTTTTCGGTTTTTCTATTATTAACACTCAGCATTTAATATCGCCATTTATTACTACCACTAACGATCGCTAACACAGAGTTTAATTACAATATAACTTAGTTCGCTGAAACAGTAGTATCGCCACCGCCCGCACCAGCAGCGCCTGTGCCCACACCTAGTGGTGATACGTCGTTGCCAGCAGCACCCGCCGCAGTAGCGGTAAGGGTAGAGGTATCGATGCCTGCATTAATTGCAGCTAACAATGCGTCTTCGGCACTAATTACGCCCGTTTGCAATGCAACGTTATAAATTTCGTTGGCATCTTCTGGAAACATAATCATCGCAATGGTAACCACTTCTGATGACTGTTCTGGTAATGCACCAAAACCAGCAATAGCTAATTCAAACCCAGTTGCGTTATCTACCAATAAACCTACCATGCTTTCAAACGCAGCTTGGTTAGTCTGTAAAAAAGGCAAGCTTTCAGCCGGAATAGCAACACTGCCATTCGCAAGCACATCGTTACTAACGGTAACCGACGCTTCTTCAGCTGGAGTACCATTATCAATAACGGTTAATAACTGGTTTCTAATTTGCAAACCTGGAACGCTACCTGCACTTTCTTGCGCAATAGCTACTGGCGAAATAGCAATAAGCACACTCATTACTAAAGAAAAAATAAATCTATTACGCATAATAGTTCCTACTTCAAAAATTCTGTTTGCATACATGAGGTATTGTATACCAAATGAACGCCCCTTGTCTTAGCTTTTTACTTCCCTAGACGCCATGCTGTAGGCTTAGCAAAGTGATAGCCTTGCTGATAAACAACCTGCAGCTTATTAAGCGCATTACTTTCAAGTTCGCTTTCAACCAGCTCAGCAATAACCTTAATTTGTAACCCATTAGCAATACTTACTAGGCTGCTAACAAATAACTGATTGTCTTTGTCTTCATGAATATCCTTGGTCAATTTGCCGGATATTTTTACAAAGTCGGGCTGAATAGCCCTTAACCCACTTAATGATGCAAGATTGTCGCCAAAATGTTCAATAGTAATGGTGCATCCTGCACGTTTAACCATTTCACAAAATTTAAGGGTTGCTTCACGGTAATAAATAATAGCTGAATCTTCAATCTCAAAGGCTAATCTATCGCATAACGATTTGTTTTCAATAAGGTAACCACTTAGCCATTGGCAAAAGTCGGCATTCGCAATTGACGCAGTAGCAATATTCACTGCCACAGTATGTGGCGATGCCATTAATTTACTCACCACTAAAGACGTTACAAGCCTATCTACTTGGGGTATTAAGTGAAGTCGCTCCGATGCTGGTATTAGCTGCGACATGGGTATATCTGTATTGGTAGACATATCTTTAAAGCGCGCAAACCCTTCGTAATAACAAGGCGCTTTGTTTTCGGTACTAAAAATTGGCTGAATTAAAATGTCGGCATACTGCTGCAATAGTATGTTGTTTAGCCTTTCGCGCCATTCAGTATTGCTATGTATGTACGTTAGCTCTGAAGCAAACTGCCAGCCTCTGTCTAGCTTTGTTGCTGCCAACAGAGCGCTATCCGCTTTTTCCATCACTTCGGAAAAGCTATTTTCACTTGAATATTTAGCGGCACCAATCCAGGCAGTTTTGTCACCATCTTTAAGAAAATCTATTTTGTTAATTTCATCGCTAAGGCTTTTCAGTCTTTTTTCGCATTCTTGTTGCGATACTGCTTCCATAAGTAAGGCAAAGTCAGAACCCGACACTCTAAATAAAGTCACTTTATCTGGAAATTGCATTACAGCCAGCTTCAGTTTTTTTGCAGCCGCACTTACATATTCATCACCTTCGGCACCGCCAAGAAGGTTATTTACCCGTGCTAGCTGCGTTAACCTAACTAAAACCACATAACCTTCTTCTACCGTAGCCGTGCCACTTAATAGTGCGTTCATGTGTCGATTGAAGGCATTTCTGTTAGAAAGGCCTGTTAGGCTGTCGCCATAAGCAATGGCCTTAAACTGTTCAGCTCGTGCAGTTAGTTCTTTAAACATGCTTTCTACTGCTCTAGACAGCTTATTAACGGCTAGCGTGATAAAAGAAAACTCTTTGGTAAACGGTTGGTAATCAATTTCTGAGAATTTTTGATTTTGAATATCGCCAATTTTTTCAGTCACTATTTCCAGAGGTTTAGTAATTTGACGAATAATAACCAACAGCACTAAGTAGGCGATTACAAAGGCAATAAAAAACATAAGTGCACTTTGCGTAATGCTATCCCAAAGCTTTTCATTAGCAAGCCCTGGGTGACTTTGTACCGAAAGCTGCCCTGCGATAGTCCAGCCATCGTTCAGCTCGGTATCTTTTACGGGAGGGGTTACATGCACCGCTTCTGTAAACCAATTCGGTACCGTGTCTATTTTATTCGGGTTTTGCCTAATAATGAGCGTTTCGCCATTGGCATCTTTTAACGAAATTGTTTGGTAGTAACCTCTGTCGAATATGGCATTTACCATAGTTTCGGCCACTGCTTGGCCATTTTCTTGTGACAGATAAGGCGCCATAGCCAAACCTAAAGAGGTGGCGGTGTCTTGTGCATGGGTAGCCAATTGTTCATTCACATATTCTTTGGTCATTTTTACGTTAATAAAAAAAGAACCGGCGAACACGGCCAGTAAAAAAATGAGCAAGCTAACGCTTAGTTGGGTAGATAATTTCATTGTTCTTGTGTATCTCCGAGCATTACGCTGTTTAAACGATCTATCATGTCGTCCCACATTTTCATGGGGCCGCTGCCTCTTAATTTTCTGCCTGTTCCCATAGACTTTGCAGCCCAAAGACCTTCACCATTAAAACTGTACACGGGCGCAAGATCACGTCGCTTATTTGCAGGTAGTATACGGCGGTTAATATTATCAAGCACTAACGGAATAGAGGTAGGGCTTGGATAATAGGCTAATACCATATGGGGTTGGTTCAATTCTAACGCGGTCACGTACATAAGGCGAAGTTGCGATTCAGGAATGCCAAGTTCTATTAACGAAAAATACTTAGCAATAGAATAATCTTCACAGTCGCCCGCACCTGTTGCAATAAATTCGATAGGCGTGGCCCAGTAATCGGGTTGACGCCAATGCTTCAGGTCGTCCACAAATTCAAACCGATTGAAAAAACGGTTTACCTGATAAAGCTTTTCATCAATATCTTCGTTCTGACTGTTGGTAACTAATTGTCGCCACTTTGCTACATCAGAAGAGGCATTTTTACCAAACAGCGCTTCAACTCGGCTATAGACTGCTGGGGTGAATATATTTTTTTGTTGTGCAACAACATACGATACCGCACTAAAAAGCAACCCCGTTAGAGCATAAATACAGGTTCGGCGGTAATTTTTACACGCGTTGCGAGTTGCCATGCCAATTGAGCCTTAATGCACCTAAGTGAAACGAATTCACTAAAAAGTAACTGTAAAAAAAAGTTAACCACTTCATAGTATATTAAAAATGTGGCAGTAAATTGATAATGTCAAACTTATAGAAAAGTTGGAAGTGTTTTCAACGTAGTATCGTTGGTACAATCACTAACATTAATATTTGGCATGTTTCATGAATGGCATTCTGAATAATACTTGTAGAAACCGTATACAATAATAGTAACCGTATATAGCCTGAACATTAATTACTACTATGCGAATATAGTTAATAAGTCAGCTTAAAAGATAGCTTATAAAGATAATTTAAAAAGAAACAGCTGCACAAACAGTTAGGTTTTAACCCAAACCCCTAGTGTTCGCACCAGTTATTCACAATAGAGCAAAAGTGCTACTAGTTGTAATGTTGTAATTTTACTACAAAACCAATTTTGAGCTGTGCTAAACTTACCTTTAGCATTTAGTCTAATGACAAGGATAACGAAGTTTCATGCTGAAAAGTAACCGCCCCGTGGTGTTTATAATTAATTCCCTTGAAGGCGGTGGCGCTGAACGGGTAATGGCAAAGCTGCTAGCAATTATGGAAGATTACTTTTCCCACGCAAACGTACCCGTTCACCTTGTGCTTTTAGACACGCTGGAAGAAAGCCAGCAGTGCCCACCATATGTTACTAAAACGGTGCTTACCAGCAATGGCAGCTTAAAAGCCGGTTACCAACAATTAAAACCGCTACTTAAAACCCTTAATCCGCAAGTATGCTTCAGCTTCTTAACACGAAGCAACTTCTTAAATATTGCGATAGCAAGATCGTTAGGCTACCGCGCCATTATTAGTGAGCGAGTGAATACCACTAGCCATTTATCAGGCGGTTTAAAAGATGCTATAAGCCGATTTTTAGTTAAGCTTTTGTATAAGCGTGCCCATAATGTTGTAGCGGTGTCTGAGGGCGTAAAGGCCGATTTAATTGAAAATTACGCAGTGCCTGAACAAAAAATTTCCTTATTGTATAACCCGTACGATATTGCTCAGCTTCATGAGCTTGCGAGTGAAGAGGTAACCGACATTCCCAAGGCACCATATATTATTGGGGTAGGGCGGTTAGTTAAAAACAAGAACTTTTCACTGTTACTAAACGCTTATGCGAAAGCCAATATAGTTGAAGACCTGGTTATTCTTGGTGTAGGCGATGAAGAAGCCATGCTTAAAGGGCTAGCAAAAACACTAGGCATAGCAGATAAAGTACATTTCTTAGGCTTTAAGCCAAACCCTTACCCGTATGTAGCCAAAGCAGAATATTTTGTTTCAACCAGCAATGCAGAAGGTTTTCCCAATGCCATAGTGGAAGCCATGTGTTTAGACAAGCCGGTTATTGCGACAAATTGTGAATCGGGCCCGGCTGAAATTATTGCTGAACAATACCCTTACCAAGTTTCTGGAGCCAGCGAGGAAAAGAATGGCATACTGTGTGAGTTAAATAACGCACAAGGTGTTGCCGATGCATTGGTATTATTTAAAGGTAGCGCTAACAGAATGCGTTATGTAGCGAAAAGCCAAGCGTGCGCGCAGCAATTTTCTTATGCAGCTTTTCATAAGCGTGTAAGTGCCATTCTAGAAAAAGATGACTAATTAATTATGTTTGAAGCAATCAAACTACTGGTAGGGGTGGTAAGCCTAATTATGGTTTATAGAACCATTACCGGTAACTGTAATAAATATTTAGCCTTTGCCATTTGTGCAATTTGGCTACGTTATTTTCTATCTGCATTTCATACTATTACTTACCCTTCTTTAGTGGCCGGTTTTTCATTGAATGCTTTAGGCAGTATAGGTGTGGCAGGACTGGGGCTGTTGCTTATTCCTACCGCTGTATTTACGTTAAAAAAACTATTCCCTTTTTATATGTTTTTCACCGCCATTGCCGTGAGCGGGTTCGTGAATATGCAAATCCCAGGCACCATAAATGTACTAGTTAAATGGTGTTATTTCTTAGTGTTGGCAGGTGCTCTGTTTTTGTCTATCAGAAGCCAAGGGCAGAATGAAACATTTAAGAAGTTGTTGGTAGCGTTTATAATGCCAGTAACCTTACAAGTTTTATCGATAATCTTAGGGGAAGCTAAAGCTACTGAAGCTGACGGCTCTACTAGCTATATAGGTGGCTATAATCATGAAGCTGCGTTTTCTATGATTGTAGTGTCGTTCATATTTGTTTTAGGTTTAGTCAACAGAAACGCGATTAGTTTCAGAACTACTCTATTCACGATAGCAGTTGTCCTTCTTGTGTTAGTTAACTACCGAACTGCCATTCTTACGATTTTGCCAATAGCTGCAATTTTCTATTTTACCTTAGTCGAACAGCGCTTAAAGCCCTCTCAGAAGGCTCCAGTTCTGACAATCGTTACTATGGTTCTCGCTATATTATTTTTCGTTCTGTCACTATCAATGCAAGAGCGCTTCGCTGATGTGGGACTACTGGTTGGAAATCTTGACCTTATTTTTAAAGCTCCAATGTATTTTAGCGATGCTGAGCAGGATATTATGTCTGCGCGGGTATACATCTGGAGTCAATATATTAACGCGTTTACCAACGCGGATTTACTACACCAAATTTTTGGCTTTGGCCCAGACTCATGGAAGTATAAGTTCGATTTATATGCTCATAACACATATGTTTCTTACGTATATGAGTATGGCTACTTTGGTTTTATATCCTTTATTGGATTGTTAGCATATATTCTGACTGTGTCTTTCAACCTTTCAAATAAACCACTTGGCAAAATCTTAGCATTCTCGATAATCGGCTTTATGATAATGAATATGGCTACGATGCCACTATGGAATATTGAAGGCTTAATATTTTTTGCGCTGGCATTAGGTACTGTTTTTGCTAACCCGAGCGTTCAGAGAAATTATTCAGAGCATCAAATAAGTATGGAAGTTAAATAATTATATGAAAATATGCGCAATAGGACTTAGAGGTATTCCGGAGGTGATGGGAGGGATAGAGTCACATTGCCAACAATTGTATCCACGCATGGTAAAAAACGGTGCATCGATTACTGTAATCGCACGTTCCCCTTATGTGAAGCAGAAGAAATATACTTATGAAGGTGTAAATGTAATAAGTGTGTGGACGTTAAAACATAAGTTTTTAGAAACATTTATGCATACTTTTTTCGCCATACTATACGCTAGAATATTTGTGCATCCAGATATTATTCATCTTCATGCTATTGGCCCCGCCTTGTTTACACCGTTAGCTAGATTATTAGGGATGAAAGTCGTGGTTACTCATCATGGTGCTGATTATGATAGGCAAAAATGGAGTCCATTTGCTAAAAAGGTTCTGAAGTTTGGAGAGTACTTGGGAGTGCGTTTCTCTAATGCCACTCTAGTAGTGGGGAAAACGCTAACAGAGCTTTTGAGAAGCCGATATATCAAGTATGCGAGAAAAGTTCGTTATGTTCCTAATGGAATGCTGCCTAAATTTTTAGAAGAAGTCTCTTCATCTCATTTGCCTCAAGAATTAGATATAAAACCTCAAAATTATATTTTGACCGTTGGACGACTTGTTCCGGAGAAAGGTTTTCACGATTTAATTGAAGCGTACAAAAACTCTAAGTCTACCGACAAATTGGTAATTGTTGGTGATGCTGATCACATCGATGAATATGCCTCCGATCTGTTAAAGCACAAATCTGACAATATTATCTTTGCTGGTAGACGTAAAGGGGAAGAATTGCATGCTTTATTTAGTTATGCAAAAGTTTTTGTGCTCCCTTCATATCACGAGGGATTGCCTATAGTGGCGCTGGAAGCAATTAGTGCAGGCACCCCAGTTCTATTAAGTGACATAGCGCCAAACAAAGATATTCAAGCTCATGATGTTAGCTACTTCGAAGTAGGTAATACTTCTCAATTGAGTGAAAAGTTAAATGGATTGGACTCGCTTAACTTAAAGCTAGATAAAGGCATATTTTTATCTAAATTTGATTGGGATATTATCGCAAGCGAAACGTTTGATGCATTCGAAGACTTGGATACACATTAGATTACAGTAAATCTAACTATTAAGAATGTGAAGTGAACCTAGTTTCTTATCAAAACTCTTATAGCCTAAATGTTAAGGGGTAATTTTTGGATAAACCCATTGTAACTGTAATCGTGCCTGTTTATAACGACGAAAATAGAATCGCTGAATGTATAGCAGCAATATGCGGGCAGAAGGTATCTAATTTTGTATTGGAAGTTATAGTTGTTGATAATGGTTCAACTGATCGAACTTTTGAAATAGCCAGTGCTTTTCCGCTTAAACATGACAATGTCAAAGTAGTACGTTGCATGACCCCAGGTTCATATGCAGCAAGAAATCATGGAATATCATTGAGTCGCGGCAGTTTTTTTGCATTTACTGACTCTGATTGCCTAGTTTCGAAAGAATGGATTGAATCCAATTTAGCTAACTTAAAGAATTTAGACAAAAACACTATTCTCGCAGGAGAAGTAGAGTTTTATCGTGAAAATGAAAAGAAAACTGAACAAAGTGCCCTAGACTTTGAAAATACTTTTTCTATGAAGCAAGAAGAAAATGCAAAAAATGGAAAATGTATAACAGCTAACTTTTTTTGTTCAAAGCTGCTTTTTGATAAATGCGGAACTTTCAACGCCTCTTTAAAATCTGGCGGAGATATCGAAATGAGTGCACGTGTTGTACAAAACGGGGGCCGAGTTATTTATAACAGCCAGGCACTCGTAAAGCACCCCTCTAGAAACGTACGAGAGCTAATTGTGAAAAGAAAGCGCATCATAGGGGGGACTTGGGATTCGTCTTTAAGTAAAGCTAGTTTAAAGGAAAAAATAAATTTTTGTGTACTTCTGCTAAAAACATTTCTGGGGCGAAGTAAAAAGATAGTTCTTGAAACTAACTATTCATTGCTCAGGAAATTATCAATAGTTCTTCTTCTTTTTAAAATTTTTGCAGTAAGCATGTTTGAACTAATTGCGCTTTCATTAGGTAAAGCCTCAAATAGACAATAAAGTTTAAGGTTGAAAAAATTTTCAAGCGCGACTGTCACCATATGGATTACTAAGTTAAATGTCGATCAAAAAGAAAGCCACCGCGGGCAGTTTATGGATGTCTCTAACTCGGACGGGGATAAACGTAGTCGATTTTCTCGTATACGCTTACTTAGCAAGAATTCTTACTTTAGAAGAGTTTGGTCTAGCGGGTTTTTGTTTTCTATTCATAGAGTTTGCGAATACATTAGTTAATGCTGGTGTTAACCAAAATCTTGTTCAAAGGAAAGAATGGGAAGATAGGTACGCTGCCAGTACGATGACATTTGTATTTGGTATGGGTTTAATAGCATCAGCAGGGATCGTAGGTATAGGTGCTCCAATAGCGTATTACAGTTATTCTGAATTAGCTGCGTTAGTAGTCGTTAGCTTAGCTCCAATAACGCTAGTAACTAGTTTACAGGTGGTAGTTACAGGGAAGTTGCTTAGGGAATTCAAAAACAAAGAAATGGGAGTGGCTAAATTCTGCGCCACTCTTATATCCGCAATTTCAATTATTTTTATGGCAGAAAGTGGTTATGGTATATGGTCGCTAATTTTCGGCAAGCTAATCAATATAACCATACAATACTTGTTTCTAATTTATGTATCGAAATTCAAACCATCTTTTAATTTTGATAAGGATGACTTTAAAGAATTAGTCACCTTTTGCTTACCATTGTTTTGGATGGTAGTACTGCGCTTCTTAAACAAAAAAGCCAGCAATCTATTTACGGGGTTTGTATTAGGGCCTGTAAGCTTCGCACTTCTTGCAGCTGCACACAAAGGCGAGGTAGTAATAAATCAAGTCACAATGAGTTCAATAAACTCCATGATTGTTCCCAGTTTCTCACGTGTGAAAGAGGGTTCGGATTTAGGGGGGCTGTTTATAAGACTTGTTACCGTGGCGTCAACAATCGTGACACCAATATTTATGGGGCTTGCAGCAATAGCTGATCCTTTTGTGACTGTAGCTTTTGGTGAAAAGTTTAGCGCCAGTGCAAATTATATGACGATATCTGCCTTTAGCATTTTCCCGCTAATAATAGCCAGCTTCCTACCCAACCTGCTAATTTCGAAAGCTAAAACTAAAGATGCATTTAACTTAGTCTTGGTTAACATTGTGTGCAACGTAGTTGTCGCTGGATGTACAATATGGTTTGGTGTAACGTTCATGCTTATTAGCCTCGTCATTAGCAATTTTTTAGCGACTCCAGTAAGACTAGCCATAGTTAAAAAGCATATTTTTATAGATACAAAAGCTTTAGTCGTGTCGATAGCACCTTCAGCATTATCCTCAATTGGAATGTTTTTAGCGTTGATGTATGTAAAACCTTTCATTGCAGCCGAGATTAACTACGACATAATAAATCTAGTTATTTTAATGGGCTTAGGTGCAGTATTTTATGTGAGTTTTTCATTTATACTCTTTCTCAAACAAACATCTAGACAAGTTGCCGAGCTTAAATCGCTGCTGTTGAAAAAGAAAAAGTAGATGACTAATGAAATTATAGAAGATAAACATTAAAGTTTTTTAGATGAAGTAAAGAAAAGCCCTCAGTTAGAGGGCTTTTCAGCTATTAGTGTACCCGTGTTAGACTATCTTATATAACTCTTTAGCAAGGGTGAGTGAGTTGAACTCCATTTCTACTTTTTTCCTCGCCTCAGTTCGAATGTTAGTGAGTGACTCCAATGTTGTTATCTTTGTAATCGCTTTCGCAATACTCTCAGGGTCTTTTTCTGGTACTAAAAATCCGTTTATACCGTCATCAATAAGCTCTGGTATACCACTATGAAAAGTACTCACAACTAACAAACCTGAAGCCATTGCTTCCATAAGGGCAACAGGTACACCTTCCATGTCACCCATACTATCGATTACCGAAGGTAATAAAAATATATCTGAATTATCTAGCGTTTCTTTTACAAAGTGTGGGGTTTTTGGGCCATGAAAAGTTATACGGTGAGATACGCCTAATTCTTTACTCATCTGGATCAGTTTATCTTCTAAAGCACCGCCCCCGATGAGGGAAAGATGAAAAGCATCGTCTAAATAACTCATTGCTTTTATAGCATACTCTAAACCTTTCTTTTCTGTGGCGCGGGCTACACTCACAATTTGAATTTGCTTGGAAAGAGGGCGCTCTTTAAAATCGAATTTATTTATGTCAACACCCATTCTATGCACAGAAATCGAGGTGCCTTTTGCCCCCCAACTTTCGAGCCTATTTTTCCAGAAATTACTTATAGGCAGAAGTGTACTTTCCTGAGACAATTTGACATATTCCTGCTTCCAAAAAGCAATACTTTCATACTCACTAATTTCGTAACCATGAAAAACAGTGTGAAGTTTTCCAGTTAGAATACCTGCGGATATGAACTTTTGTGCCACTACGCCGTTATTTCCAAAGTGTGCAATGATACTATCAGCTTCTATTTTTAGAGCCCGATTATTCATTAATGTAATTGCCACTTCATAAGCTAAATTTATATTGTTTTTCTTTAATGCATACATCACAAAATCGGATGCATGCCTCATTGAAGGTTGTGAAGCCTTCACTGTGATAAAAAACTTAAACAGAAAAAGAAGTTTTAGGGGCTTTTTTACCTTAATTGCGTTGGGGGGCGCTATGAACTTAGTTCTATCAAGTAAATTATACTTTTCTAAGGAGTCGAGTTTAACTTCCTGATTTTCCCTATAAAATGAAATTATTTCTACATCAGCACCTTGTTCAATCAAACCATTGATTTGATCAATAACAAAAGTTTGTGAAAGTACTGGAAATTTCCTGACGAAAAATACAACTTTTTTCAAACTTAATTCCCCTTGATTTTTATTACTTAGATGTTAGCGCTAATTGCTATATATTTCTATCGATTAGTGTCCAGTTTTACCAGTAAATAAACAATCATAAGTGTAGATTTCAATTGTAATAGGTTTTTTTCTCTATGATTGAATCGACGGGGCTTCTTGAGGTGTTGCATTATGAATAAATGCTTTCTCCATTTATTAACGCAGAAAGTCCCAACTAGGTCTGCCTTGGTTTTGGGCAGGTCTACTCTTTATAAAGTATGAAGCATACTTTACAATTAGATTATAAAAAGAAAACTATTGAGCTTTAAAGGAGTTAGAATGTACATTTCAATTTTAGAGCGCTTTTCATATTGAAAAATATTAGTTATTTATTTTTCAAAAACGAAAGGTTACCGTTAACAATTTTATAAAATCTTGGTGTGTATGTATCGAGAAGCATACTAAGTAATAAGCTGGATAGGAAAACCGAAGGTATAATTAACAAATCTGATAAATAGGAAGAAATAGGGAGGTATTTAAAAGCGAAAATGAAATATGGGTGAAAAATATAAATCGATAATGAATGCCTTGCTCCTAGCTTACCTAATACATCGAATGAGTTAGAATTTAATGACCTTGCTAAATCAAATGCGCCAATAGCAAAAAACACAGTTCCAACTAAGAATTGAAACTTTAAAATGTTTTTACCAGGAAGAAAGTAAGTTAAAGTTTGAGCTTCAATAATTTGCATAACAAAGCCAATTATCACAAAAGTTAAGCCTCTTGCGGCTGACGCTGGTATGTCTTTTAACTTAATACCTATATACAAAAAGCCTACACTCGACAGATGTCGCGCCACTTTAATGCCGGATTCTGTGAGGGGATTGTAAGCGCCCATTACGAGGTACATCAAAATACTTATGCAAGCAACGTAAGGTATTAATCTTCCTAACTCTTGCTTTTCTAAGGCTAATAAAATTAGCAGTCCTACAACTACTGACGATAGGTACCACAAATGAAAATATGAGCCAGAAAGAAAAATTCCACTTGAAAATACTCGAACTAGCGTTTCATGAAAACCGTAATTGGCAACAGATAATGGGATTAACAATAGAAAGGCTATCGAGAAAATTGTGAGTGCTTTTACTAACGGTGAAAGTGCTCTTGTGGATGAGTTATTTCTACTTATTAAAAAGCCAGTTAGTATAAAAAAGAAGGGTACTGCCCATCGACCAGATAGTCGTAGTATCGAAGATACTTCCTCCGAATTGAAGCTTTCGAAGAAGCCTACATGTACAGTGATAACAGCGAAGGCAGCAAGAAGACGAAATACGTCGAGGCCATTCTCTCTTTTAGATGCAGGGGTCATTGAATAAAACCTTCCGAATGGTTAATTAAAGCAAGCAATCCAACCAACTCTTTTTTAAAAATTGCACAGCGCATCCTCTTCATCGCAATCAAACTCGCAATCATTGATTGAAATAAAACACCCGCCGCGCCCAAATACCACATAAGCACAGAATTATAGAAGCCTAAAGATTATACCTGAAATTTTTAGCGTAGATATAAGAAAACTAGATGGATTTGCACGTAAACATTCCTTTCAAGGCATACATTTTTTACAAAGAGCGTTCATTTTTTGGTTGCTGCCAACAATTTATGAAAGATTAAGTTTCGAATAGAAAAAATTTTCTACCCGTATACAAACCCTGACACATTGCAATTCTTATAACTCTTCAATACAGACGGCTGTTGATTAATAAGAATGTAATAATAATCGCTGGTACAATCAAGAAAGTGTGCAGTATAGCCTATATGCAACTCTGTCCTAAATGATGTCATCATATATGTTGACGTCTACGGATTGCTTTTGGGTTTTAGTAGAGTGAATGTTTAATGTATTGATTTTAGTGCTACAATTTCGATAAATTTTGTTTGTGGTACGTTAGATAGGTGTAGTCTTGCACTATTACTCGTAGTCGTAGCTAATAGAGTTAGGGGAAAGTTGCAAGACTTTCTATAACAGGTGCTACGGAATAGGTTTAAAAGTATCAACACTTAATATTGAAACAACAATTGTGATAACCGTTGAAAGATCTGAAACGTTATAAAATCGAGCAAATGTTAAGGGTTTAGAATTTAATCACGAAATAATGTACGCACTAAATAGTGTCGTGTTTTTTTACATAATAGCAGTTTTAGCAATCCCAAGTTCAGTTAAGTCATTGATTTGGTTGTCTTTGTTTTTGTTGGTGTGAAATTTGCTTATTCATTGTCAGAAAGTAATATCCTTTAATTCGTCACTTAGGAGTAAGTCATGATGAAAAATTTGTTTAAAAAGTTGTGCATTTTATCAATGTCAACATTTGCGTTGTCTTCACACGCTGCTGTTATACTCTCTTCTGACTTTTCAGGAATCGATGGAGATGTTTCGAATGTGTCATGGGTTGAAAACGATGTTTCAGTAACTTCTGATCTTTCACCGTTCGATACAAGTGCGAATTTACTTAGTTTATTCGATTTAAATGATGTTTTTGCAGTAGATCAGAACATCCATAACGAAAGTAGTTGGTATGCTGATATCGCTTTATCAGTTAGTTCTTTAATTGACGGAATTCAGCTTTCAAGCTTTGTATTTGACGCTTCTATTTTTAATAATTCGGGAAATCTGCAAAGCATTCAACGTGATCTTACGTTTTCGCTTGAGTTGTTAGATGGGGCTTCTGTATTGTTTAGCGACAGCGACAATGTTTTTGTGGGTGATAATAACGACTCTGGTTTTAATCCTACAGAAGCTGTAGAGTTTGACCTAAGCAGTATTCTTCTTATTGGTGGTTCAGACTATACTTTTCGTATAACTGCTTCAGGAGTTGGTGGCGGAAACAATGCAGGCTTTGATAATCTAGTTCTTAACGGTACTAGTGTAAGTTCGCCAGGTGCGCCTACAACTGTTTCAGCTCCAGGCACTTCTGCTTTACTTCTTATGTCTGGGTTAGCTTTTTTGATGAGATTTAGAAGAAACTAAATTCTTTCGAAAAAAGATTACCCTCAAAATCCTCGCTTAGCTTATGCTTGCGGGGATTTTTTATTTGTTTTTAAACTCTGCGAATATTTCCCCCGATTTGTAACTGTACTGCGATGTGATGTATTATTTAACTTATCCGTTAAGATATTGATAAATCTATAGTTGAGCTATTAAAATGGCATCAATACTTTTTCAATGCATGTCCTTAGTTAAACAAATAGAGATTAATACTAATAAGTTCGTTATTCACAAAAGCAATATTTAACTATTTAGTGCCTTTAACCTATATTATTAAAATTGATGAGAGTTTTTGTATGCCGCTATTTTTGAACGAAGAGAAATCAGTTTTATTTTTACATATTCCTAAAACTGGCGGGACTACTATTGAAAATTGGTTAAGCTCCACTAAAAAATTTAAAATTCAATTATTTTATGGCCGCCCGCTAGAAGATACGACAGTAACACCTCAACATTTTGGGTATGAGACCGTATCTAAACTAATAGGTGACTTTGAAGAATCTGAGCTATTTAAGTTTGCTATTGTGAGAGATCCATATGAACGTCTGGTCAGTGAGTTCTTCTACAGAATTAAGTTAAAGCATTTGGATTTAGGTCGGTATCCTGAAAGATTATTTTCATGTTGGGTAGTTAGTGTTTTAAAAAATGCAAAGCGTAATCCACACGTATTGGATAATCATATAAGGCCCCAAACTTATTTCACTTCGTCAGATGTCTCTATTTATAAGTTTGAAGACGGCTTTGAAAGAATATTAGATGGTGTAAGTGAAAATATAGGGGTTACGGCACCTGCAACTATAGATTCACACAAAGTAGGTACAAAAAAAGAAGTAGAATGGACAGATAGTGCAATCGCGATGGTAAAAGAACACTACGCCGCAGATTTCATAGAATTTAGTTATAACAATGAGAAAAATAGTAGAAAAATATCTAATTCACTAATAGACAAATTATATTTTGCTTACTATGAACTTCGCAAATTTTCAAAAGATTATTACTGGCAACACAAGCGAAATCAGAAAAATCGAGCTAACTGAGTACTCTATTAAAAATGAAAATATGTTGTTGTAAAAGTAGGTTATAAGCTTGGTTGGGGCGTATTATAGCTATTTCCTACCTTAATAGCATTTTTTTAAGCGCTGTTGACAGCCCATTTACTAAATGGGCTGTCATCTATATACAGGCTTAACTATCTTTTTTGTCTAAGTTTAGAAGAAAGCTAGTTCTGTTGATATATTCTAATCTCTACTTCATCGTTCGCAAAGTCACTCGAGAGTGTCGTTGAATTGTCATTCTCTTTGCGAAGTATCAAATTTTTAAAAGTAGCTTTATCTTTATTCTTAGATTTCCGTATATCATCATTATCCAACGTTAATACTAGGTACTTAATTTGACCCTGAATATATTCTCCTATAGGAAATGAGATAGTTGGATTTGCTTTATTATAATATTCTGTCGCATTAACGCCCCAATCTTGTTTCCCGGAGAATCTTGCTACGCGATCTCTACTTACACTATTATCAGTTTCAAATCCGACCCCAACAATTTCTGGTCTACCCTCAACATGTAACTCTAACTCTAATACAGTATCTGAACTTACTTCAAAATCTACTTCAAATTTTGTCCAATTGTTACCGGTTAACACGACAGTGCTCTCATTCTCAATAGTAGTATCACCATATTTAAGTTGGTCGCTAAATGCACTGTTATTGAATTGATATGCATCTAGATGCCAATATTCTTCAATATCTGATATAGGGGCATTGGGCGTTAGTAAATTAACGTCATCAGCCGATTTTGATATATTTGGAATTATAAAATTTGAGTTTATCTTTAATAATATATCGCCGTTAGACTTTAGGCTTTCAATGTAGGAAAAATCATCAGAAGAAGGGTGTTCAATAATATTGTCCCAATTAAACTCATATCTAGCATCAACAGTGTTCTTGTTGTAACAAATATCGTTGGTACTAGAACTACCAATATATTTTTCTTTGTCGAAAATACAATAGCCGACCGAATAACCTGTTTTTTGAGTTAAAAATACATTGTTTTGAGTGGTTACCCAGAATGTTGTATCACCATTAACTCCAGAAGCTGCAATTGCATTACGTTCAACATCTATAAAGTTTTCGTAAATGTACGTGCGACCAGCTGGTTTGGCTATTAAGCCTCCAGCTTTTATGGCAGTCCATTCTTTTCCTGTTTCGTCACCTAAATCATAAATATGATTGTGAAAAATATAGCTTGGGCCCAACATATTCGGGGCAATGCTAATTCCCGCATAACCTTGAGTCATCTCATTGTCATACACAAGTACATTTTGCTGGCCGCCATCTATCTCAATCAAGTCATCATTGGCGTAAGCTAGGTAATTTCCATAAATAGCCGAGTCGCGCACAAATCCACCTGTGCGCTCAAAGTTTTTTCTACCTTCAATTACGTCGTTAAACCTATGCTTTTGAGTACCATAAAAACGATTATTACGAACAATCATTTGTCCGCGGTATTGCTCTTCAGGATGATATGCCCAAACTTGCATAGCATTAGGGCCTTTAGGGTGACCATATACCCAAGAATTAGCGCCTAAATTAGGGCTATGTACTTCGCATTCTTCTACAACGGCAACTCCGCTTCTTTCTAAATATATGCCTGAATCGTAATTAATTGGGGAATTATTAGTTGTACTTGAATACGCTATATTATTGCGCATATCTTTTGCTACCCTACCGTACTCAGCGATATCACAGCCTTTTATCCAAATGTGGTGTGTTTTTTTAGCGAATATGCCGTACCTTTGCCCACCTCGAATGGTCAGGTTTTCTAACATTACGTATGCTTGCGAACCAATATTTACGGCAGAAAGTACTTCACTATCAGCTTGTATTACTTGGCCATCACCGATAATTTTTGCGTAACCATCTTTGCTACCCTGAATATTAAGCGCTTCTAAATCTAATTGCCCGCCGCTATATATATCAGATAGGTAATAAATCTTGTTTGGGTCGATTGGTGGGGAGTTTGGTTGCGTTTGTTGTTGAAATGAATACTCTTCAACATTACCTGAAGAATCAGTAATAGCCACATCTATGTCATATATAGTATCTGGCTCAAGGTATACAATACTACCTGCAAACGCACCGTAAATAGGTTCCCATGTAAGTTCTAAGCCTTGCGTCCAATCGGTTTCGCTTTCTGGTTTGAATTGTACTTGTGTGGTGCTGTATTCATCTTGACCATAAAACACTAAACCAATCGAGTTTATTAGGGGAGTAACGCTATTAGCAAAGCCGGATGCAGCAGCAACGAAAACAACTGTCGGATCTAACCCTGCTGTAATTGCAGCTTCATAAGTTTCGTTTTTGTCTAAATTTGAATGTGTTGAAACCAAATTCATCCACTTTGCAGTATCAATGGGGAATAGAGAAAAAAGTGCTGCTGCTTCATTAACTGATAAATTTTCCAAGACAGAATAATTCGCTTGGTTAGGTTTGGATATTCCTAGTTGCAACACTCCCGAAAGATACAAACTTTCTATCTCAGTATTGTAAGCTTTTATTCTTTTCTTCACGTTAGATGAGCCTTTGTAGGCCTTTAGCGACTCTTGTATGGGAATACCGTTATTGTCGTTGTCTGACAGATAAAGCTGAATAACAGAACCAGGCTGGCTAGCTTCACTATAAGTAGCTTTCTTAGTAGTGTGGCTGGCGCATGAAAATAGAAAAATAGTAAAGAAGGCGATGAATATACATCGAGACTTAATGTGCGTTTGGAAATAATAATTCATAGTG
Organism: Alteromonas sp. CI.11.F.A3; assembly: GCF_032925565.1. NCBI lineage: Bacteria > Pseudomonadati > Pseudomonadota > Gammaproteobacteria > Alteromonadales > Alteromonadaceae > Alteromonas > Alteromonas sp. CI.11.F.A3. The sequence continues at coordinate 2,989,391 of NZ_CP136708.1, read as the reverse complement.
AAACCTTGAAATAAAGCGCAGAAGACGATGTGCAATGTAGAAACATATTAAAAGGGTAGTTGTATTGTATACTCACAGCAAGCTAGCTTGGTTTTATTTACACAAACTCTTTAATGTGAAAATGCTTGAGTTTTATTGTTAAGCTTATGTTGTCAATGAGGTTTTTACTGGTAAAAGGCAGCTGTGCACTTTAATCGATGGCGTAGTAGTGTATTCTATCCCTATTGCCTCTGTTCTAGGTGGGGCAGAGCATTAATGAGTAGGGTGATAAAGTTTAAATGGAAGTTATATGAAGAAAAAAATCGCAGTAATTCACCCAGAAGCAGGTTTCTCTTCTAGCGGCGGTTCTCAACTTAGTGCTTATGAGATGGCTGAACATCTTGCTGCATTTTTTGATGTTCGTTTAATCAGTTCTTCTAAGTGCAGCGAGCACAGCGTTGTTATCCCTTGCATTCCGCGAGGAAAAGTTAAGAAGCTTCAGCGTAATAAAACAATGGACTGGTTATTAACTCGCTTTGTATCTAATCCATCATTGCTAATAGAGTCGATAACTAGCTTTTTAACCTATACACCGTACCTAATATGTAAACGCGCTGATGTTGTTTATCCAAATAATGACTATGGCGGCTTAGCAGTTGCGGCTGTTATTCGAAAGCTGTTTAAAACACCTATATTGTATACCGAGCGGGCTGGCATGGTTTCAAACGGTAAGGTATTACGCAGAAACTTAAAGTTTAAACCTGACTGTTTAGTAGTTTTTAATCAAGAGACTAAAGATTACGTAAAAGAAATTGCGCCAACCCAACGGGTCGAAATTATTCCTAATGGGGTTAACCTATCGTTATTTAGCCCACAAGGGGAACGTTATGAGCACGGCCTTGGTGGGAAAGTGGTTCTAACAGTAGGCGCATTGAATCGTCAAAATCATAAACGTATACAGTTAGCGATAGAGGCCGTAAGTAAACTAAATGATGTGTCATTACTTATCTGTGGAGACGGGCCAGATGTGGCTTACTTTACTGACTTGTGTGAAGACAAACTGGGTTCCGATAGATACAAGATAGTAAAAGTAGACTTTGCAGATATTCCAAACGTATATAGGTCTGTAGATGCGTTTACTTTACCCTCCGAAGACGAACCTTTTGGACGAGTATATTTAGAAGCAATGGCCAGTGGGTTGCCTGTAATTGCAACCGATGACGCAATGAGAAGAACTTTAGTTGGTAATGCAGGCAACGTATGCGACGTAACCAATATTGATGAATACGCTGCAGCGTTAGCGGCAACATTGTCGACTGACTGGGAAGATAAACCTACAACTCAAGCTGCTGACTATAGTTGGCAAAGTGTTGCTGAGCAGTATGCGCAAGTAATAAATAGCTTGTAGCGAATCGTATGCTTTAATATTTTTTTTTTGGGGGGGGGATTCCCCCCCCAAAAAAAATTCAATTACTTGCCTAATTTCTTCCGTATTCTGTCTTTACCTAAAATAACTTTAGTAGTGGCTTTCAGTCCCGCTTCTTTAACGGAAAGGGCTATCCAGCGTAACTTACTTTTCTTCTTTCCGATTTGACTGAGTATCTGGTTAGCTACTCGGTCGTTATAAGCTTGTTTTCCAAGTAACTCTTTATGCTTTTTAAACGCTTTTAATCGCGGAAAAACCTTTTCAAGCGGCATATTGGCAACTTCGGTAGAAATACTATTGTGCCCTCTACGATAAAAATAAATATCTTTTGCAATGTTATGAAATTTCGCATTTTCCAGTGTAATACGAACAAAAAAGTCCCAATCCTGGCTGTTTTTTAGTTCTTCATCGAACATCAGCTTCTTAGCTAAGCTCGTTTTGCATGTAACGCCACTCATGCCACAAAACTTGTTACCTTTTTTTATAACATCAGTAGTAATAACTTCGGTGGTATTGATATGAATTTTTTCTGGTGTTTCTAGAAAGCGATACCCACATGTTACTGCATCAGCATTGTCGTGAGCATTTATATGCTGTTCAAGATAGTCTTTATCCCATATATCGTCGTCATCTAAGAAGGCAATAATATCTGACTGAGATTTAGATATACCTAAATTTCTAGCGGCATTTGCACCTGATGCAACTGGCACTTTTATATATTCAAACTTGTCTCGTGGGAAAAGGTTAATGACCTCTTCATAACTAACCGACGATCCATCGTCGATAACGAAAACTTCATTGGGTAAAACAGTTTGTTTTAATACGGCGGCTAATGACTCCTTCAAATAGTCTGGCCTATTGTGTGTGGTAATAATAACAGAAACTGTTTTTTGCATTTATTGGTCCGTTTAATTCAGTACTAAGGGGGTTCCATTCATTGTATTTATAGTGGCATATTTAGTATACCTTTGGCTACATTTGCATACCTTCTTTCAATATCGGTTTTAATAGTAAAGCATACGATTTGGTCAAATGGTGTTTATCTTTAAACTTGATCAGGCCATTTTCTAATACAGTACTGCATCTGCCATCTGGGCAAAACTGTTTTGAAAAGTCTAATAGCACATCAATATGCTTAACTAGAATCGGCATTACTTTTTCGTCATTATAGAAGGTTGTTCGTGATATGGAACACTCCTTGGGGCCGTTAACTTCAAGGCACAAAGGAGGGTCGAACGTAAACCAAGGATTATCTCTAATTCCTACAATATTCGTATTAGGTAAATTGTCTTTTATATGCTGCCAACTTTCTAAATATCCGTATGGAATTCGCTCACCTTTAGGACCATTTCTAGTCACTGTGGTTATGATTATATTCGGATTAAGTTCAATAAGCCGTTTTTGTAAATTCTTATTCCAAATTAGGCAACTCTGAGTCGGCTTATAATCTCGGTCCGTGGAGCTAACTAGACTACATGCACTTTTAATCATTAAATGAATTTTAAACCCTTGCTCGAGGGCAATTTCCTTTAGTGGTGAGAGCCATTGTGCTGCATGAGAACCACCAACTAGTGCAATGGTAAAATCACTTTTTTTATTTCCATATTCACATTCAACAACAGAACTGTTCTGCATGTTTTGTTCGCAATTGTTAAAGTAACTTTCGCGCATGTCCTGTTTAATAACGGTTCCGTGTGGAAACAAGGCATTGTTTGAGATTGAACTAATATCTTTATTTTTGTAAAAGCTACTTAAAGCCTTCAGAGAGGGTTTTTCGTAAAAACTAAAAACACTAAATATGCATACAATCAAGAAGCCTGGGGCAATCATGCCTCCTGCTGAAAAACCGTAAGTTTTCTTATCACTTTTTATAAGGGTACTACTTCTTCTTAGAGGGCCCTCTATATATTTAGTACTGATAAATGCGAGTATGGCACTAGACACTATTACGCCTAAACCTAACAGGTGAAAATTAACATTCGTATCGGTGTATTGAAAAAGCAATAGATAGATGGGCCAGTGCCAAAGATAAAACGCAAAGCTATAATCACCTAGTGAGGTAAGCCCACGCCATTTCAAAATAGAGAAATAAAGCGATTTACTGGTTACGATGATAATACAAGCTGATAGCACAGGTATTAGCGCCACTACGCCAGGTAGCGCGTAATTTTGGCCCCAATAAAGCCCGAAGCTTATTATTGCAACTACCGCTAAAAAATTAAGGAGCGTAGCACTTCGTTTACTGACTCTTAATTTTCCACTCAAATGGTATAGCAACAAACCAGCTGTAAATTCCCAAACTCTGGCTAAAGTATCGAAATAAGCCCACTCAGGGTGCCATGAAGTGGAATAAGTAAAGGAGCAAGCAAAAACCGCCATTAATACTGTAGTGACTATATTTTTAAGGTTTAATCTTCTTTCTAATTTTTTAGCGTAAAGGTACAAAATCGGAATGCAGATATAAAGTTGAACTTGAACAGAAAGTGCCCAAAACTGCTGAAATAGACTTTTACTTTCGCCCTGCCTAAGATAGTCGGAACCGCTAGATGCTAGATACCAATTTTCTACAAAAAAGAACGTGGAAAATGCATTCTTAATTTCCATTTTATAACTAACAAAGGGGGTAGCGATTAAGACTACTAGGCAAGTAAAACAAAAAACGGTTATTGCGGTCGGAAGAATTCGTCGAAGGGTTTTACTGTAATAAGAAGAAACCTGTTTCCAGCTTAACTCTTCATATTTATTGAGTGTATGAGCTATGAAGTATGCGGATACAACAAAAAAAATGTCTACACCACCCGACACACTGCTAAACCAAATGTGATAAACCGCTACTAGCAACGCGGCGAGTGTTCTAAGACCTTGTATTTCAGATATATAATTTTTGCTCATATTCACTCTTCCATGAATTAAAGAGCCCTTTACTGCAGGGGAATATTTTATTGCTGTTATAAATTGTTACGATCCATTTAGCGTCAAGTTCAATCAAGCGTGAATTTCAATTTCAAATAAGCACGGTTGCCATCATTCGCTGAAAAGCATTTTTTGTTAATAACAAATAGTGACGTGAGAAGTGGCAGGCGGTAAGCAATTTTTTAAATAGTTTCTAACTTTTCTTTTTGAGTTTACTTTGTAGGTGGCCTACGCAAATAAATTGATGAGGTTTTTTTATGTTTAGCATAGGATTAAGGCGCTTAGTACCAGCGGTAGGTGCTTTAAATAGCGCCACTACGGCGCCAATTTTTCTTAAAAAGAAACTTCATGAAATGCCCCAAATTCCCATCTGTTATAAATGGCTTATAGCTATTAATTTAGCGAAAAATTGAAGCTAAGTGCCTGTAGAATAATTTATAGCGACACCCTTGCTGGCACATGACTATTGTCTAGCCATAGCATTTTTTCAGTTGGTTACACTGTGAAGGTTAAAGTGTTACAAGCACATAACTCTTTATTTATCATTTAAATTAGAAGCTATCCCAGACTTGAAAAGGACTAATTCTGCTCCTTTTGTAGTTAAATGGCCGTAGTCAAATTGGATGGGGGAATTTTGACTCACAGTAATGCACTTGCTTTTATCAGTGCATATTGTTTTCAAAATGGAAAAGTATTCTACACCTTCAATAGTTAATGCATTACTGAACTTAGAGTCAATTTTAGCAATAGAATCATACATACTACTATTCATAATTTTTTCTTTAGAATTAGGTTGTGCTAGTAATCTTGGGAGTGGTTGCGAATACTCCAGAATTGGGCCTAGAACTACAATCGTTAACCCTCTAGATTCAAGATTTTTGATTGTTTCCAATAATGGCTTTAGGTCGTTGAGATCCCAACGTGCAGAAATAATCACTTTATCGTAGCTTTCTGAGTATAAAACATCGCTAAATGCCCATTTCATTAGTTCAGTACAACGGGCTTCACCTTTGTAATCTAAGGTTGGCTTGCACCCACTAGCAGTAATTTGGGTAAGGGTTTGAGTTTCGTTGTTGATTGCTTCCTTTATTGCAGAATACCAGTGCGCAGCATGACTATCGCCCAACAATACTATGTTTTCTTTAGAGTCTGATTGGGCAATGCACAGGTCTTTTTTGTAATAAGAAATGTCTGGTTGCTGCTTAGTTAAAAAGCATATACCAGGTCTAAAGTTGTCAGCTTTATAATTGAGCATGAATTGTTCATAATTTCTTTGCTGCTCAGTAAACCTGAAGTCATTTACTTGGGTGAATGCGAATGATGCTGCACATACGGCTGAACTAAGGACGGCAACTCGTAAAAATGTATTACTTTTTGAGTTAGTACTTCTTCTGAAGCGTTCTTCGATGAAGTAGTAAGAAACTACACCTAATATAATAGAGGTCCCGAATACTGCAATTTTATCAATAGCAGTTAGCTCTCTCTCTAAATGAAGTGAATAAAAGATGATGACAGGCCAATGCCATAGATACAACGAGTAAGAAATGTCTCCAAAAAACTTAGCGGGTTTTACTGCCAATAGCTTGTAAGTGAAAAGGTTACGGCTTGAAAAAGCGAGTAGTAAAGTAGTAGCAACAGTGGGAATTAGCGCCTTGTAGCCAGGGAAGTCGTCATGCGACATAAGAAAACAGCAGGCTACTAAAGCAGTTAAACTACCAATGGAAACTATTTCAGGAATCGTTTTTTGCTTCGTGAGTTGAAGAGTATAAATCGAAACTAAGCCACCTAAGATGAACTGCCAAAAACGTGTAATTGATGAAAAGAACGCGAAACTGATGTTTGTATTTGAAAGATGTATACACAGTATAAAGCTAACTACACCAACCAAAATTAGCGCTAGCATAGATTTTTTATGGAAAAACTTGTAGCACACCGCTAGGAGTATTGGAACTATTGCATAAAATTGTTCTTCTACAGACAATGACCATGTATGAAGAAGAGGGGAGCCCTGAAGTTCAGAGTCGAAATAGCCTGATTTACTGTAAAAGTAGAAGTTAGATAGATATAAGCATGAAGAAACCAGACTCCAAGCGTATTTTTGGAACTCACCGGGAAGAAAGTAAATAAATGCAAATATAGAAGATATGGCTATTGTTACGAAATAAGCAGGGAATAATCGTTTAAACCGTTTGATATAGAATTCTTTGAATTCAAATCTGTTGTCCAAAACTTTTTTGTAAATTTGGCCAATAATTAAGTAGCCAGAAATAACAAAAAATACATCTACTCCAATAAACCCGCCAGGCAAATGGAATGGGCTTATGTGGTAAATTACTACGCTTAAAACTGCCAAAGCTCTGAAGCCTTGAATATCTTCCCTGAAGTTCATTTGCATTTACTTCTTTAGTGGAAATTTTAAGGTTAAGTACGACTTACTTGTACACGGTTACTATTGTCTTACAGAAATCATAATTAGTCGAGAGTGTTATTCTTTAGTCTATGCTTTCTTCATTAGAAGCTTAGTAATGAATGCAAACTTAAAGCCAACTTTGAAGTTTTCTTCGCATACTGCCGCTTTCCGCTCGATGTGCGGTTCCCCCTTCGTTAATAACAGTAATGTTGGGGGCCAAAGAATAAGATTGTTTGCACTTATTTGGTGAAGAACTGAATTTGGTTAGTCTAAAATTCATTGGTCTTTAATAGTACAAAACTTCGTTCATATATCTATTTCAAATCTCTAATAAATGCTTCTTGCTTTCAATCGAAGATTGGTCTTGTTGAAACACTGTCATTGCCTATTGCTGGCCGAGGAACATAAGCTTCACTAACTTTTCAGCTCCCTTAACTGATGCGTGGTCGTCGTCAAAGTACAGCGGTATTCCATCTTTTATTGCGAAACAAGTTATTGAATCGCAGAAAGCCTCATGGGGTTTTATAAACTGTACATTGTCAGGGTAATTTGAATTGTCAAAATGCTGAATAATGTGTTCATTTCTAGTTTTGTACCATTCAAAACTTGTACCCTCAATACGCTCAAATGGGAGTTTATTATTGTAGTTGTTACCAATAAGTTTATTTATGTCTTGGGGCAATTCTGGAATTGGATAAAAAACAAAAACATTACGTTTGTGTTTAGCAAGGTGCATGATCAAAGAGTCTATATTTTCTACCTTTCTTTTGGTTTTATCTGTAATTTTTGTATCACTATTATTAGGGTAACTCTCTGCGCTGCCTCCAACTAGCTGGCTTGTATATCGGTGTATAACAACAATGTTCTGAATCTTGGTGTCATTTACGATGTAATCGACAGATTCGTTATACCACTTTGCACAGGCACTGAAATCGTCGCTTTCAGTGAAAGATGGTACACATCCAGAAAAACTAAAGTGCTTAAGACCACTATCTTCTTTTTGTAACCGTTCAGCTAATGCATATGCAATCTCTATAGAGTGACTGTCAGCTAAAGTGGCCCATTCAACATTTTTATCATTAAAGTACTCACATGCATGTTCAGGTGATTGGTATTCATGTAGGTGGCATTTGTCTCGATAGGGGCTGGGTTTAGCATGTTCTGATGCATACCTGTAATCTTCTGGTGCCAAGTGTAGAAAGCCTTCCTTATAAAATATAAAAGAGGCAAGTAAACCTACAATCATCACCATCCATAAGGGCTTAGCCTTTATGTACGATATAGAGGAAGGAAAATTTTTGGTGAAGTTTATTTGTTCAACGTATTTATGGCTCAAAAAGCCTAAGGCTATAGATAAGGCAATGAATACAAAAATGAAGCTTTCATTCAGAGAAAAATAATAAATCGCGACAACTAAGGGCCAATGCCACAGGTATATGGAGTAAGACCAAGTGCCCAACTTCTGAGAAACCACGTTACTTGTAATAATACTATTGCCGCGTTGCGACATTAAAACAAAATAAGTGCCGATAACCGGAACGAATGCATAGAACCCAGGCCATGGCGTTTTTTCAGAAAAGAAAATATAAGCATAAATAACTAAAGCAATGCCTAGAAGTTCTAGCAGTCGGCTATGCGTCTTATTCAACGTAATTGGATATAGAAAAGCCAGTCCGCCCAACATCATTTCCCAAGCTCTGGTATGTAGCAGAAAATAGGAAGTGCGCGGTGAGTGGTACGTAACTACAATACATAAAATGAACCCTATTACCGTTAACAAGAGTAAGCATCTTTTCAGGTTGCTTAAGCTTATGAATTTGCTTAGGAATAATAATAAGGCAGGATAAATAATATAGAATTGCCATTCGACAGACAGAGACCAAGTGTGAAGTAACCATTTTTCATGCGAAGATGCATCGAAATAGCCAGATTCTTTCCAATACACGATATTGGAAATAAAACCTATGCTACCTGCAACATGTTTACCAAGTTTTTCGTATTCGTAAGGGAGTAAATAGAACCAACCCAAAATAAGCAAAACAAAACACAGTAATGCTAACGCAGGGATAATTCTATTTGCGCGAGCCAAATAAAACTGAAGGAGAGAAAGGTTGCCGCTTTCTAGCCTTTTAAAAATGATACCGGTCATTAAAAAGCCAGATATAACGAAAAAAACATCTACCCCTGCGAAACCTCCAGGCACCCACGAATCATTAAAATGAAAAAGCACTACAGCAACTACTGCAATGGCTCTTAAACCATTAATATCTTTTCTAAAATTCAATTTCTATTCCACGCTGTATATTATCTTGAAGGTTTAATTTCTTATTTTATAAACTATTGAGTTGTTGACTTTCACCAAGCTAGTAATGGAAACTAAGTCACTTATTTAGAGGTGTAAGTTACTTATGTATAGGTCATTTTTTACAAAGTCTTTAGGTTTTGATATGTGATTTTAGTTTATCGAAGCCCTTGGCTTTTGTAATATATCTATTGGACCTTTATCTGAAATAACTTTGGCTGGAATTCCACCTAAGGTTAGGTTGTCGCCACATGATTTATTTACTACCGCGTTAGCTCCAATTGCAACATTATTTCCGATTTTTATGTTACCGTAAATTTTCGCTCCAGGACCAATGTAGCAATTATTTCCGATTACAGGCGGATTCGCTTTTTTAGCCAAGCCCCCCCCGATGTTAATACAAACGTGAAGGCGACAATTAGCCCCAATTTTGCATCGCCCATTAATTACTATTGTACCAGCGTGTGCTATAGACAGGCCTGGACCAAAAACATTTGCAGGTATAGAAAAACCTAATTTACGCCCAAGTTTTCGAACTCTGAGCTGCAAAAATATTGCATATAATTTTACCAAAATATTAGATGCTGTATTCTTTCTGTATTCAAGCTTTCTCAACGCTTTCTGAAAATGCCAAATATCATGGGTCAATCTATCTTTTAAACTTGGTTTTATGCCAAGAGCTAAACGGTCTTGTTCCAGATATAGTAAGTAATCAGCTTTGGATTTGATCATTTTGATAGTCCTTTATCGTTACGACGATTTAAGTAGTATTGACAGACACGAGTAAGTATAAATCAATTCCTCTTTTGATAATAAAAGTAATTTAAAGAACTCTTCCTGAAATCTTTTACAAAAATCTGCCAATATCAGCCATATAGGGTAGCGGTTATGTCTATCAGTCGTGTAAACTGTCGCCTTTATTCAGGCAAGCCACAAATTCACGCACTATAGTTAGCCTTTTACAGGACTATGTTGTAAAGCTATACATAGTGCACCGTGGTTATCCAGTCATCATGTCAATTGAGGAAAACATGGAGCTTGACGCTATTATCAATCAGGCAAAAGAACTGATTGACGCTGCACAAGATGCAGCCACTCTAGACCAAGTTAGGGTCGAATTCATGGGTAAGAAAGGTAAACTTACCGACTTACTTAAAGGGCTTGGGAAGTTATCTAACGAAGAACGCCCAGCGGCTGGTCAAAAAATTAACGTGGCCAAACAGCAAATTCAGCAAGCTATTTCTGCGAAAGGTGAAGCCCTGCGCAGCGAAGAGCTAAACAAGAAGCTTGCTGAAGAAGCCATTGATGTTACGTTACCTGGTCGCACCGAAGCGCCGGGCAACTTGCATCCGGTTAGCCGTACCATCGCGCGTATTGAATCTTTCTTTGGTGAGCTTGGTTTTGCAGTTAAAACCGGCCCTGAAATTGAAGACGGTTTTCATAACTTCGACGCTTTGAACATTCCGGCTAATCACCCAGCCCGTGCCGACCACGACACCTTCTATTTCAATCCAGACATGATGCTGCGTACCCAAACCTCGGGCGTGCAAATTCGTACTATGGAAGCTGAACAGCCGCCATTACGTATCATCTCGCCTGGGCGTGTTTATCGTAACGATTACGACCAAACCCATACGCCTATGTTCCATCAGGTTGAAGGTTTGATGGTAGACAAAAACGTAAGCTTTACCGACCTTAAAGGTATTTTGCACGACTTCTTGAATCACTTTTTTGAAGAGTCGCTTGAAGTGCGTTTTCGTCCGTCTTACTTCCCGTTTACCGAGCCATCTGCCGAAGTAGATGTTATGGGTAAAAACGGCCAGTGGTTAGAAGTACTAGGCTGCGGCATGGTACATCCTAATGTACTTAAAGCGGTAAACATCGACCCTGAACAATACACTGGCTTTGCCTTTGGTATGGGCGTAGAGCGTTTAACCATGTTGCGCTACGGCGTGAATGATTTGCGTTCGTTTTTTGAAAACGATCTTCGTTTCCTTAAACAGTTCAACTAAGGCAGAGAGTAAGCATGAAATTCAGTGAAAAGTGGTTAAGAGAATGGGTTAACCCTGCATTGTCGGCTAACGAACTGTCTGAACAGTTAAGCATGGCTGGCCTTGAAGTTGATGGTGTTGAACCTGTTGCCGGTGAATTCAGCGGCGTATTGGTTGGGGAAGTGGTTGAATGTGGCCAGCACCCGAATGCCGATAAATTACGTGTTACTAAAGTAAACGTAGGTGATGGCGAGCTTCGCGATATTGTTTGTGGTGCGCCGAATTGCCGTGAAGGTATTAAAGTAGCCGTTGCTGTTGTAGGCGCGGTGCTACCGGGTAACTTTAAAATTAAAAAAGCGAAATTGCGCGGCGAGCCTTCTATGGGCATGTTGTGTAGTTTTTCCGAGCTAGGTATTAGCGACGATCACGATGGCATTATTGAATTGCCAGCCGATGCCCCAGTAGGCACCAACATTCGTGATTACCTAGACCTAGACGATACGTCTATTGAAGTAGATTTAACCCCGAACCGAGCAGACTGCTTGGGTATTCGTGGTATTGCCCGCGAAGTGGGTGTGTTAAACAACCTAGATGTATGCGAACCGGCTATTAGCCCTGTGGCTGCTACCATTGACGACAGCATTACGATTAACTTGAGCGCCCCAGAAGCGTGCCCACGTTATGTAGGCCGAGTGCTGCGTAATGTGAACGTAGCTGCTGCTACGCCGCTATGGTTAAGCGAAAAGCTTCGCCGCTGTGGTATTCGCAGTATCGACCCTATTGTTGATGTCACTAACTTTATTCTGTTAGAGCTTGGTCAACCAATGCACGCGTTTAACCTTGCTTCAATTGAAGGCAGTGTAAACGTGCGTATGGCGAATAAGGGTGAAACCCTTACGTTGCTAGATGAAACCGAAGCTAAACTTAACGACGATACCTTAGTGATTGCTGACGACAACAAAGCATTAGCCATGGCAGGTATTTTTGGTGGTTTACATTCAGGTGTAAATACAGAAACCAAAGATATCTTGCTAGAAAGTGCGTTTTTCAGCCGCGATGCCATTATGGGCCGCGCACGTCAGTACGGTTTGCATACTGATGCGTCGCACCGCTATGAGCGTGGCGTAGATTCACAACTTCAGCGTAACGCCATGGAGCGCGCAACAGCCCTTATTTTAGAGATATGCGGTGGTGAAGCAGGCCCAGTGGCTGAAGCGTGTGAAGAAGACAAACTTCCTAAACAAGCCAGTGTTTTACTTCGACGTGATCGTTTAGCCCGCGTGTTGGGTATAACCATAGACGACGCTCAAGTACTTGAAATTCTTGAACGTCTTGGCTTAAACGTTGTCCAAACCAATGAAGGTTGGGAAGCGAAGGCGCCAAGTTATCGTTTTGACATTGCCATTGAAGAAGACTTGATAGAAGAAGTAGCGCGTGTGTATGGCTATAACAACATTCCACATGTTGCGCCAACGGCTGCGTTATCTATGTTGCCTTCACAAGAAGCTGTGTTGTCGGTTAACTCGATGAAGTCGTTATTATTAAGCCGTGGCTATAATGAAGCGATTACATACTCGTTCGTCGACCCTAAAATTCAAAGCGCGCTATTTCCCGATGCGAAGAGCATGGTATTGCCGCATCCTATTTCATCAGACATGTCTGTGATGCGCGTTAGCTTGTGGCCTGGCCTATTAGGTGCAACAGCTTACAACCAAAAGCGTCAACAGGGCAGAGTACGTCTTTTTGAAACAGGATTACGCTTTATACCTCAACAAGATACGCCTAATGGTGTATTGCAACAGCAGGTTATTGGTGGTGTAGTAGCAGGGCGTCGTAACGAAGAGCACTGGGATTTAGGCGACAACCCAGTTGATTTCTTCGATGCAAAGGCAGATGTAGAGGCTTTACTAGCGCTAACCGGTAAAACGGGTGAGTTTAGTTTTGTAAGTGCCCAACATAGTGCGTTGCATCCGGGTATGACTGCAAAAATTTTGCTTAATGATGAAGAAGTTGGCTATATTGGTGCTATACACCCGCAGTTTACGAAGGTATTGGGTGTTAATGGTCGCGTTTTTGTGTTCGAGCTTGAAGTTGAAGCTGTAACTGCACGCAAATTACCGTCTGCTGCGCCTGTATCCCGCTTCCCATCGAACCGCCGTGATATTGCTATTACGGTTAAAGATGAAGTGAGTGTAGGAAATATTCTTTCTTACATAGAAGAAATTGGCGTAAATCAACTAGTTGGCTTAAACTTGTTTGACGTGTACAAAGGCAAGGGAATTGAACCTGGTTACAAGAGCCTTGCATTGTCACTTCACTTACAAGATCCGGAAAAAACCTTGGAAGAAGCTGAAATTCAGCAGGCTGTAGATACTGTGGTTAAAGGTCTGGAATCTGAGTTTGAGGCCGCGTTAAGAGAGTAAACTATGGCATTGACCAAAGCCGAGATGGCTGAACACCTATTCGAAAAGTTAGGCATTAACAAACGTGATGCTAAAGATCTGGTAGAGCTTTTTTTCGAAGAGATAAAAGGCGCTTTAGAAGCTGGTGAGCAAGTAAAACTGTCAGGTTTTGGCAACTTCGACTTGCGTGATAAAAATGAACGTCCGGGCCGGAACCCTAAAACCGGTGAAGACATTCCTATTAAAGCGCGTCGGGTGGTAACTTTCCGCCCGGGTCAGAAATTGAAGAGTCGCGTAGAAAACTCTTCACCTATCGACCAGTAATCTACCGGTCGTTACAATACTTATGAAAGAGCGGGGCAACTCGCTCTTTTTTGTATTGCCTTTTTAAAAACCAGTAACCTTGTTGCTGCGTTTCTTTTCATTATGTCTGGAGGAAAGTGTGGTTAAAGCGCTTCTCATTATTGTTGCTGTTTTCATGTGTATTGTTTTTGCCGTTGCAGGTTGGTTTGTTTATTTAGCGGAAGATACTAATCAGCGCGATCAAGCGTCGGCACAAGTTCCTGTTATTACCTTAATGGAAATTCTGCACGCCAGTGATTTACAAGCTGGGGTTAAAGAGGCCGTTAAAAATGGCGACGAAGAAGCCATTAATACGTGGATGGAACAAGCGCAAGTGGTTGCCAAAGCAGGCTATTTAGCGCAAACACATATTGAATACTTAGGTTCGCAACAAGCTCACGATTACGTGGTGTTTAACGCTAAACGTCAGCTGTTTAACGAAGCGTTTGAAGCGCGTTATTACGCGTTGAAAGATATGGGTAATTTAAAAGAAGAATACCCTGAAGCCTACGATTTATACGAACGTACAGAAGCGTTGCTTGAAAAGCGTGATGCTATTATTGTTCAAATGGCCTCTGCTATATCGGGCACAACGCCGCCCAGTGAAGCGGCATTGAATGAAGCGAAGCAACGCTGGTTAGCACGTGCCGAGGGTGACTCGCTGTCGCTCACCATAGACGAGCCTAAATAAGTAAATACAAAGCTAAAAGAAGGCTAAAAGTAACTTTGAAAATTAAGGTTTAAAGTAAGGTTAACGATAACCTTACTTTGTTACCCCGCCGCAATCTCTGCGGCTTTGGCTTGCGTTAAGCTAATAATGTGTTGCGGCGCTATTTCTAGCTCTAACCCCCGTTTACCTGCACTAACATAAATTACGTCGAAAGCTAACGCGCTTTCGTGCAACACAGTTACCAAGCGTTTTTTCTGCCCTAATGGGCTTACTCCACCTAATAAATATCCGGTAGTGGCAACCACGGTCTCGCTAGGGGCCATAGTGATTTTTTTAACACCTAATATCTTTGCCAGCTTTTTTTCGCTCAGCGTTGTGTTTACGGGCACTAGCGCCACAGCTAGCTTATTGGTTTCATCGCACACAACCAGCGTTTTAAATACCGAACGTGGTTCAAGGTTTAGTTTATCTGCTGCTTCTAGGCCATAAGAGGGCGCATTGCTGTCGTGATCGTATTTTAAAATAGTATGTGCAATGCGCTTTTTCTTTAATAGGGTAACTGCTGGGGTCATGGTGTTATCCTTTTTCCTTCTTCGTTATCTTCTTACCCTTCGTCCTTCGGATACCATTGGCGTAAATGAACACGTTTGCCCGGTAATAATGGGGTGGCCGCTTGTGTGGCGTAATCACTAAACCCCGTTTTAAAAAATGGCGACAGTGGATGGCCAGACTGTGCTCCCGGCAGCGTTAAAATAGCATCATCTAAATGACCTGGACTTACAAAAAAGCGTTCAGAAGCCCCAAAAGTAGCAGACTGTACCGCTGGCATATAGGTATCGCCAAACCCTTCTACCGTGTCCATATTTAACTTATGCCCCACAAAGGGAATTTGTTTTGAAAACGGATGCTTCACAGTAAGTGCATTGACGCTGCCCCAACGTAAGTCTTCCATATTAGCTTCAACTGGCGAGTATTTATCTAACAGCGAATGTTTGGCTTTCCTATAGGCATCTACAAGTAGGTCATCAAAAGAGGTGGTGCCTTCTGGTAGCCAACTGTCGGGTTGGGTATGAATAAGTTGCCATACCGCAGGCTCTATACCGCGCAGTAACGAACGGCTCTGTACGCCTTGGCTATCAATGCTATTGAGTATGTTTCCAAATAGCTGGCTTACCACTTCTTTGCGGAAATGTTTTACCAGAGTGTAACCTACAGAGTCTTCGCACGCGCATTCGCCCCATTTACGCAAATAGGCAAGATCGGCTTTAAATTCAATGTTGTCGTTAAGTAACAGGCCTGACAACAACTGCTGCCATGGAAGCAAAAATTGCGCATGGTTGTCTAGCTGAATGGCGTAAAAGTCGTTTTCGTTGAATGTGTCTTTTTCGAATAAACGCTCTCTTATTTGCTGGCCTCTAGCGCCAAGGGCATAGCCGCCATCACCTAACCTTGCTACATCATCGGCGGAAATCACCCGTGCATTGGCTGTCCATATTCTGTTACTGCTTGGGTTTTTCACTACTGGAAGGTTGGTGGCGCGAGTGGGGGCAGTTTGGGTAATGGTGTTTTCGTCAATGGCGGTAAATGAAGCCTGTTCTCTGTTCATTACTGCGCCGCCGGGTAACCATGCTGCGCTGCCAGAATCATCAACTATCACCATGTTTTGGGTAGGTATAGCAATGTCTTTGCCAACGGCAATAGCATCATCAACGTTGTTGGCTGTACCCAAATCAACAATGGCAAGGTTTACCGCAAAAGGATGATGTGCCACCCAATTTAATGCGTAACGTTTACCGTTAACGTGTTTAACGGGGCCATACTCGCTAAGCTCTAAGGTGTAGGTATGCGATACCTCTTTGCTTACTATGACTTCATCTACCATTTGGGTAGGTGTGTCGTCGGCAAGTGCTATCCAATCAAGGTTATCTAAGTTGGCATTGGTGAAGCCCCAAGCCACTTTGTTATTAGTACCAACGATTACGCCAGGCAAGCCAGGAAGTGATACGCCAGTTACCGACACGTTTGTAACCGATGCGTTGGTGCTCGACAAACCAAAGCTTTGACCTTCGTTTGAGGTGGCTTGTGTTGTGTCTTTGTAATTCAGTTGAGTGCGATACCAAATAATAGGCACGCGCAAACCTAGGTGCATATCGTTAGCCAGCAAACCACTTCCAGTAGCGGTAAGGTTACCGGTAACTGCCCAGTTATTACTGCCTATGTCAGGCAGTTCTTCTGCGTTGTAGGTTTGTAGTGATATTTCTGCTGTTATAGGTGGCACCGAATCATCAATATCGCCACTAGGTGTTGGGGCCTGCCCAGAAGGGCTTGGCTCAGAAGGACTTGGCTCCGTTGAATTAGACTCAGAAGGGCTTGGCTCTGTCGAATTAGACTCAGTAGAAGCAGGCTTGGGTAATGTATTCTCTGGCAATATGGGGTAAGCCGGTACGTCGGCGTGGTAAAGCGCTAACTCACTGCCATCTAATGCCGCTTGATAACGGCTAGGCTGGGTGATGAAGTTATATAAGGGCGTGCCGTAGGTTTCTTTTAGTGCCGTGCGCGCCAAATCAATTTCAATTTGCCCGCCTTGTAAATCTAAATACATGCTGTAGGCCACCAAAATACTGTCGGTGGGCTGCCAAGGCGTTAGTGTTAACCCTGCTGCAATGTATTCAAAAGGCGGTACGGTATATTCGTCAAGCGCAGCATTTACACCATGAGAGTAACTAACCAGCAGTTGCTTATGGGTTAATGGTAGGCTGTCGAAAACTTTTACAGCCCGTGTTGAGAACTGGTGGAAGCGGGCGTTTTTATCAATCTCTAGCGCCACATCGCCTACCCATTCTGCTAAGCGGCCCGACGCACTGCGTCGTTGTAAATCCATTTGAAAGAAACGGTCTTGGCCGTGGGCAAAGCCTAGGGCATAAGCGGCGTCGAATTTATCTTGTGCATTTACTACTGCATGGCCCATATTGTCGCGGGCAAGGGTAGCGGGCGCGGTAATGCGAGACGTGGCGTGGTTACCGTCTAATGTGGGTAAACTTAAGTGCAACGCCATATACACACCACCTAGTGCTAAAACGACTAATGCAATTGCACCTAAAACCAACCACTTAATCCAATTTAACACGTGTATTACTCCATTTTTTTCTCTATCCTAACCACACTATCTACAAATTTGAAGTGATGTTTTATGACACGTTTGCGAGAAACACGATGGGCCCGTTAATGCTAGATTGTCAGGCAGAGCGTTTATTGCCTGAAGAGAGAGAAAAACTAGCCCATCCTGTAGTGGGCGGGGTCATACTATTTAGCCGTAATTATTACGATGGCGAACAGCTTACTCAGTTGGTAAAAGAAATTCGAGAAAGTGCGAATAAGCCCTTGTTAATAGCGGTAGATCACGAAGGGGGCAGAGTACAACGCTTTCGTAATGGCTTTACTGCATTGCCTGCTATGGGTGAATTAACCGCGTTGGTAGACGCGCATGCGGCAGGTAAAGAGTACGACCGCACCGCAATGGATAATACTAACCAAGCTAACGTAAACGACGCCACGCTAGCATTGGCTAAGGCTTGCGGCACAATTATGGCGCATGAACTAAAGCAGATAGGCATCGATTTTAGTTTTGCGCCCGTGCTTGATATTAATGGTGTATCGAAAGTTATTGGCGATAGAGCATTTGCCGAAACCGCAGAAAAGGTTATTCCCTTAGCCACCGCGCTAATAGAAGGGTTGCAGGTGGCCGATATGCCTGCCATTGGTAAGCATTTTCCAGGGCATGGCAGTGTGGCGCCAGATTCTCATGTGGCATTACCTATAGACGAAAGAGCGCTTGAAGAAATTAAACAAACTGATATGGTTGTTTTTGAAAGATTAATTTCTAAACAGTTGCTAGATGGTGTAATGCCAGCGCACGTTATTTATTCTCAAGTTGATAGCAAGCCAGCCGGTTTTTCCGAGCATTGGTTACAAAAAATATTAAAGCAAGACTTGGGTTTTAACGGTGCAGTGTTCTCTGACGACCTATCTATGCATGGTGCCAGTGTTGCCGGAAATTATGTCGACCGTGCTATGGCTGCGTTGTCGGCAGGTTGCCATATGGTATTGGCATGTAACAACCCGAAAGGGGCAGAATCTATTGTAGATGCGTTGCCTCATTCAACGAATTCTTTCGAGGCTTTAACCTCACTTTATGGGCGCAAACCAGCTGTGCATGCCAGTGCAGCTTATAAAAACGCATTAAAGGTGTTGTCGCGCTATGGAATCGGTTAAACCGAAACTAATAATAATATCCTTGGTTAGCGCAGTTGCTCTGTATGGAGTGCTGTTGTTTGTAGGCCTGTCACATATTATGGCCATTAGTGCGGCCATTACCGTGCTGGTGGCCATGTTGTGGGTTACCGAAGCGCTGCACATAGCGCTGCCCGCACTCATTCCCTTCTTCGCCTTTCCTATGGCGGGGGTTATTAGCTATCAAGACGCAGCATCGGCGCTAGGTAACCACGTTATCTTGTTACTGATGGGGGCGTTTATGTTGTCTAAGTCGCTAGAGAAATCGGGGGTACATAAGCGGTTAGCGGTGTACCTTATTCAGTTAACGGGCGCTAACAGTGCACGCAGGCTGGTTTTTGGCTTTATGTTTACCTCTGCTATTTTAAGTATGTGGATTTCAAATACTGCCACCACGCTTATGCTTCTTCCTATCGCTCTTGCCATTATTCATGCGTCTAACTCGCCCAAACTGGGTGTGGCAGTGTTACTGGGTATTGCTTATGCGGCCAGTGTGGGCGGCGTGGGTACGCCTATTGGCACACCACCGAATATCATTTTTATGAGTGTGTATCAGCACACCACAGGCACAGAAATTAGTTTTATCAACTGGATGAAAACGGGTGTGCCTATTGTGTTGGTGGCATTGCCGTTAATGGCGCTGTGGTTAACTCGGCATTTAAAAGGCGAGAAAACAGGCGGGTTACCCGATGTTGGCCCTTGGCGAAGTGCAGAGGCCCGTGTGCTGGGTGTGTTTACTTTTGTGGCGATGGCGTGGGTATTTAGGCCATATTGGACAGCATGGTTCGGTATGGATTTTGTGGGCGACAGCACCATTGCCTTGGCAGGGGTAGTGCTAATGTGTGTTATTCCAAATGGCGAGCGCGAACCTACTGCTACGGGTAGCAAACAAGGTTACTTGCTTGATTGGAATACCGCGCAGCAAATTCCATGGGGTATGTTGTTGGTGTTTGCTGGGGGGATTTGCTTAGCGCAAGCTTTTTCGGCGTCGGGATTAAGCGAGTTATTAGGCCAAGGCTTGACGGGGTTAGCGGTGTTACCTTTGTTCTTATTGGTGTTAGTGCTGTGTTTATCAGTAAGCTTTGTAACCGAAATTACTTCAAATACGGCCACTGCCACGTTACTAATGCCTATTTTAGCCAGCGCGGCCGTGGCAATAGATGTCGATCCGCTTATTCTCATGATGCCTGCTGCCATTAGCGCTAGCTGCGCGTTTATGATGCCAGTAGCAACGCCGGTAAATGCAATTGTGTATAGCAGTGGTGAGCTTACGGTGAAAACCATGGTGCGGGAGGGCATAGTGCTAAATATTATTGTGGCGTTTGTGGTTACCGCTGGGGTGCTATTAACACGCACCTAGTTTTCTTATCTGAACAGATAAGCGTTATTTAGCCATTGTTTAGCGTTTAATTGGCGCTAATATCCCAGACGTGAAAAACGTGAAAAACGTGAAAAACGTGAAAAACGTGAAAAACGTGAAGCGTTAGCCGTGTTTACACGGCTACTTCGTCGAACCCGGCTTCGGCATTTAAAAAGCGGGCGAAGGTGAACAAGTAGTCAGACAACCTGTTTAAATAAGCGGGTACTACAGCGGGTACATCGTAATGTTTAGTCAGTACGATAACCGCACGTTCTGCGCGTCGGCAAACGGCACGGCATACATGGCTTTGCGCAGCGGCTTTACTGCCACCCGGTAGTACAAATGTCGTTTGCGGGCCTAAAGTGGCTGTCATCTTATCAATATCACTTTCAAGCTTAGTAATATCGTCTTGCGTTAGGGTAGAACTGGCTGAAATAGCAAAGCCTGCTTGAAACAAGTTACGTTGAATAGCGTAAAGATCTTCTTTTAAATGCACCGCTACCATCGCAGCCAACAAACCCAAGTGGCTGTTAAGTTCATCAATATCACCGTAGCTTTGTACTACTGCATCATCCTTTTCAACTCTTACTGGCTTGTCGGCATATATTTGGGTACTGCCTTTGTCACCCGAGCGGGTATAAATTTTCATGCTGGTATGTAGTCCTTAGTTTTTTACTCTCAGAAATGTTTTCTGAAGCTTACTCTTCGGGCGCGCTAGGGCGTTTGTAACGGCGAATTTGCACTACCATGCCAAACAAAGGGTGATCAAAGTAATGAAGCTGATTACTGATAACGCGTCGTTGCTCACTAAAGGGTAACGATACTAATTGATATTCCGGCGAAGCATTGGCGGTAGCATTGTTAGCATTAGCATCGCTGATTACGCTATTGTCCGTACTGCTAATAGAGGGGGCTAAGCTAGTAGCGGTTTGCCCATTAATAGGAATAGGTTGGCGATAAAAAAGCTCGCTATCAATATGCAAATAGGGCACGCGGTTTATGTATTTCAAAAATACTTTCATGTTGCCGTCTACTTTCCAAATAGGCGCACGAAATGCGGCGCTTATATTGCTTTCATCTGCATCATCCACCACATCGGCGTTATCTAACGCCAGTAAATCTTCAAACAAAATAGGTGAGGGGCTAGCAAGCCGTGCATCTAAATCATAAAAGAAATCACTGGTCATGGTGTCTGTAGTAGCGGTATTTGATGAAAGCTGTTGGGTGTAACCTTGGCTTTCATCTAATTCGCCTGCTGAGCGAGTATAACTTAAGTTTCCAGAACTAGAGTTTCCAGAACCAGAGTTTCCAGAACCAGAGCTAGCATCAAGACGCTGGATTTTGTCTTCCAAATTCTGATAGCTGTTTTCATCAAAGCGGTTTGAGCCAGAGCTGTCAGAGATTGACGCGGAGTTACCAAAGCGCAAAGGTGGCTCGGGTGGGCGCTGAACGCCGTCTTGATCGAACTCATCGGAAAAGTTGTTACCGGCAAAAAGACGTACATTAAAGGCTTTGTCTTTACCGAATTTTACCGGCTGACGCCAAGTAACGTGTAGCAAGCGCGTTAGGTCGCGATTTTGCCTAATTTGACGCGACAACGACGACATTTCTTGTGCGTCCTTCGTCAATAAATGGGCATGGCTGGCCAAAGGCCAGTCGCTGCCTTCAGGCGTAATTGGTAGCTCTTTTGGGGCTGGTAAGCGGTTGTCTGGTCGATGAATATGCCATTTACTGTCGTAATAACTCAACCAAGGCTTATGCTCCACACAATACGGCTGGTTCGGTACGCTAATAGTTTCAGTTTCATCTAACCCTAAAAACGCGACCCAATGAGCGGCTATTTCTTCTGGCGATAAGCCATCATTTGATAAGTCATCCGTTAATGCTTGAGCATCCGTGAATGACTGAGAGCCCTTCGATGACAGTGCGTTTAGCTCATCGGCGAAGTTAGTTTGAGTGGTTTGGGTTTGGTTTGTATAAGCTGTGTCTGGCTTAATACCCGTTGCTTGCCCAGCTAATTGGCCATTTAATTGGCCAGATTGCGTATTCACTTCGCTAGTGGTACTCGCAAAGTAATCAAATTCAGGCCATTTTAGGGTGTTGGTCTCACCACAAACTGCAATGCCTTGTTTAAGCATGCTGATATCTGGGGTTATAACCGCACCTATTACATCGGCATCTGTGGCGGGTATGGCTAAAGAGTCGGCTAAATCAAACTGCTCTTCAAGAGCAGACATTGCCACCTTTCTGTCAAAAACAATAACTTCAACATCAAACCACCAGTCGTCATCTGCCAACAACGGGGTAGAAGCCAATACAGCAAGTAGTGGGCTCCAACGAAAAAACCTCATGTTATCGCGACTCCTTTGCAAGGTCGGCAATGATATCGCTAATAAACGCAATGCGCGCTTTTGCAGTATCAGTCTGTTTTACTAATCGTAGTTTTTGGCTGCCTTCAAATTTGAAGGTATTTGGCTTAGTTTGCACAAGCTGAATAATATAGCCAGGGTCAACCTTGGTGGTATCTGTAAACTCTATGGTACCGCCTTGTGCTGACAAGTCTACTTTAAGCACGCCAATAGCTTCTGCTTTTATTTTTATTTCAGCTACTTCAACTAAGTTTTTAGCGGGTTCTGGTAGCAAACCAAAACGGTCGATACATTCTACTTGGAATTCGTCTATATCGTCTTGGTTTTTACAGCTGGCTAAACGTTTATATAGCGACAGCCTGGTATTAACATCGGCAATATAATCATCGGGCAGTAGGGCAGGAATGCGAAGCTCTACTTCGGTGTGGCCTGCCATGGCATCGTCTAGCGAAGGCTCTTTACCTTCTTTTAGTGATGTTACCGCTCTATCTAGCATGTCCATGTAAAGGCTAAAGCCAATGCTGGCAATTTGGCCAGATTGGTCATCGCCCAGTAGTTCACCTGCACCACGAATTTCAAGGTCGTGGGTGGCTAGCGCAAAACCTGCGCCTAAATCTTCAAGTTTAGAAATGGCGTCTAGTCGCTTAGCGGCATCTTTAGTCATACGCTTAGGATGCGGTGTTAACAAATACGCATAAGCTTGATGATGCGAACGCCCCACACGCCCACGTAATTGGTGTAATTGGGCTAAGCCTAAATGATCGGCCCTGTCCATTATGATGGTATTAGCACTGGGTACATCAATACCAGTTTCAATAATGGTGGTACACACCAACACGTTGTAGCGCTGGTGGTAGAAGTCGCTCATTACATTTTCAAGTTCACGCTCGCGCATTTGGCCGTGGCCCATGGCAATGCGCGCTTCAGGTACAATTTCGGCAATTTCTTCGGCGGTTCTGGCAATGCTATCTACTTCGTTGTGAAGGAAATACACCTGCCCACCACGTAGAATTTCCCGCATTATCGCTTCACGTATCGTGGCTTTATTGCGTTGTTGTACAAAGGTTTTAATTGATAAACGTCTTGCTGGCGCGGTAGCAATAATCGATAAATCGCGCATGCCCGACATGGCCATGTTCAACGTACGAGGAATTGGCGTGGCAGTAAGAGTAAGAATATCTACATCAGCACGAAGCGATTTTAGCTTCTCTTTCTGGCGAACTCCGAAGCGGTGCTCTTCGTCTATTATTACTAAGCCCAAATCGCTAAATTTAATGTCGTTCGACAATAGCTTATGCGTACCGACTACAATATCTACTTTGCCTTCGCTTAGGCGCTGCATGGTTTCTTTCTGACCTTTGGCGCTAACAAATCGGCTCATCACTTCAATTTCAAACGGCCATGCGGCAAAGCGATCTTTAAAGTTTTCATGATGCTGTTGAGCAAGTAGGGTAGTGGGCACCAAAATAGCCACTTGTTTGCCTTGGTTCGCGGCTAAAAACGCTGCGCGCATGGCCACTTCAGTTTTACCAAAACCTACATCACCACATACCAATCTGTCCATGGCTTGTGGGCTACCCATGTCATGAATAACCGCCGCAATAGCTTGCGCTTGATCGGGCGTTTCTTCAAACGGGAAGCTGTCGGAGAATTTTTGGTAGTCGTCCCAATCAATATTGTAGGCAAAACCTGGCTTGGCGGCACGGCGTGCGTATACATCAAGTAATTCAGCGGCTACGTCGCGTACTTTTTCAGCCGCTTTTTGTTTTGCTTTGCTCCATGCATCAGAGCCTAGAGAATTAAGCGGAGCATGATCGGCATCGCCGCCCGTGTACCTCGAAATTAGGTGAAGCGAGGCTACAGGCACATATAATTTGGCTTGTTTAGCGTATTCAATGCACAAGTATTCCGTGGTCACGCCGCCAGCATCAAGGGTTTGCATGCCAATGTAACGGCCCACACCATGATCTAAGTGCACTACGGGTTGGCCAGTAGTAAGCTCGGCCAAATTACGAATAATGGCGCTTTCGTCGGTAGCCGTGCGTTTATCGCGAAGCCTACGCTGGCTAACCTTATGGCCTAATAGCTCGGTTTCGGTAATAAACAACAACTCGCCACTATCACTTCGCCAGTTAAAGCTATTTTCAACCATGCCCACCGTAATGCCTATGTTGTCGCTGGCACTAATAAAGGTGTTAAATGATTCAGCGGCTTTGGGCTTAATGCCCGCCTTTTGCAGTACGGTTAGCAGCCCTTCACGGCGACCTTGGGTTTCTGCGCAAAAGAGCACTTTAGCGCCGCGCTTTTTGGCATTGTTTACCGTGGCAATTAATTGCTCTGCAGGTACTTTCTTTTGGGTGTTAATGGCAATGTCGTCAAGCTTGTCACAACCTAAATTAAAGCTACCCGGCTTTTCTTCAATGATTTCTTTTGAAAGGGTTACCCGCGGCCACTGTTTAATTTCACCGAATAGGATATTGATAGGTAGAAATAAATCTTCAGGTGGCAGCAAAGGCCTAGCGGGGTTGTATCTGTGCTGTTCGTAACGCTCTTGAATATCGGCCCAGAAAAACTCGCTGGCCTCTTGCACATCGCCGTGTAATAACAATACGCTTTTAGGGTGCAAGTAATCGAACAGCGTGGCGGTTTTATCAAAAAACAGCGGTAAGTAGTATTCCACACCGCTTGGCATGGTGCCTTTAGTCACTTGTGAAAACACCGACTCTGAGGCGTTGTTTGCATCAAACTTTTCTAAAAAGCGCTGACGGAAAAGCGTAATAGATTCTTTGTCAGTGGGGAATTCACGAGCAGGTAGCAGCTTTATTTTTTCTACCGCATCGCCCGAACGCTGGGTTTCAGTATCGAAAAAACGAATAGAGTCTACTTCGTCATCGAACAAATCAATTCGAAACGGCTTATCGCTACCCATAGGGAATAGGTCGATAATACTGCCACGCACTGAAAATTCACTGTGGCTCATAACCTGACTAACGTGTAAATAGCCAGCTTGCTCTAAGTTGCGTCTGAATTGGTCTCTATCAAGGGTGTCTCCCTTATTCAGCATCAACAAGTATTTTGCGAGGTAATCGGTAGGTGCCAACCGTTGCATTAACGTGTTTACCGGCACAATGAAAATACCGTTTACCTGCTGGGTAAAGCGAAATAAGGTTTCTAAGCGCTGCGAAACAATATCTTGGTGCGGTGAAAACGAATCGTAGGGCAGGGTTTCCCAATCGGGGAATACGGTAATAGGTACATTGGATTCACCTGCTTGGCCACCAGGCATGAAAAACGCCAACTCTTTTTCTAGTTTTAGCGCCGAGGGTGTGTCGGCTGTCACCAGCACAATAGGGCCATTGTATTGGGCTTGTGCTTGCGTAATGCACAGTGCAGCGCTGCTGCCTTGTAACTGACCCCAATGTTTGTGGTCTTGTACAGAGGCAGATTTTTTCTGGGTCGGCAAAGGCAAAGATAAAAGAGTTGCTGTCATGTCGTCCTATAAACTACTTATTCAATTTAAATGTGTTGCTGGGCTTTTGTTTTCTGGCTTTGGTCTTCTGACTTCTATTTTCTAGCTTTTATTTTAGCGTTAGGCTCCCGAAGCCTTATCTTGCGCGCGCTTTTTAAGTTGCTGCGTTTGCAGATGCAAGCTGGCACGAACAAGCAATTCTTGATCTTGCTCTCGGATGCTATTGAAAACAAAAGCTATATGGTAGCTATCCTCGACATTCTCGCAAGTAATAACTTCCCCATAGCAAAAGATGGCGGCCGCTTCGGTATCAAGAAATAATTTCAGTTCAGCTTGGCTGCCAATGTCCATGGTGGTTGGGCTTTTAATAATAACGCCACCGCCCCCGAGCTTTATTGTGCTAAAACGATGATCTGGTTCATCTTGTTGGTGCAAAATAAATGACATCATCAAATCTATTTTGCGGGCTTGGTGATTTAGATATTCAGCCAAGGATTCAGCGTGATCGCTTAAATGGCGTAACGGGCGAAGTGCTTGGGCTTCAATGCTAGCCATTTCGCTGGCCACGCGAAATGCGTAGGGCATGGCTTGCTCTAAACCCGCTTCAGAAGGCACGGATTCACCTTCAGCCAGTGGTTTCACGTTAATATTAACGCTGTGTTGAATAGAGAAATACTCATCGAACTGGGCTTTTTTTTCTTCTAGGCTTAGGTTTTCCATCATATCTCCCGCCACTTATCTTGTACGGCCAGTAGCTTACACGTAGTATACGCACTTTACTATTTTGAGATTGCCCCGTCATCACACCTTTGGACTAAGCGCGCATTATGTATTTCCCTCTTCCCGCATTTATTGCTTATCGGTATGCGAAATCTGGCCCGGCACAGTCGTCTAGCCAAAATAGCTTTGTTTCCTTTATCAATCGCTTTTCGGTAGCCGGTATTGCTCTTGGCCTAACGGCGCTCATTATTGTGCTTTCGGTAATGAACGGCTTTGAGGCTCAATTAAAACAACGCATTTTGGGCATAGTGCCGCATATTGAAATTAATGCGCCTGTTGAAGAAAGCTTTGCAATGAGTTTGCCCAATGTGGTGGCAAGCATGCCGTTTCGAGAAGCCGAAGCGGTAGTGCAGTCTCGCTCAGACTTACGTGGTGTACAGTTACATGGCGTGCAAGCCGATAGCATGACGCAGCACACCATGGTAGCTCACGAGATGCAGCAGGGTAGTTTTGATAGCCTCACGGCAGGTAGTTACAACGCTATTATTGGCCGTGCCCTTTCTATGCAATTAAATGTGCGGGCCGGCGACAAACTTCGAGTAATGGTGGCGGGTGCCAGCGTGTACACCCCATTTGGCCGTATGCCAAGCCAACGGTTGGTGACTATTTCAGGTGTGTTCGATATGGGCTCGCAAATGGATGACAAAGTTATTTATATGCAGCTTGATGATGTGAACCGGCTATTGCGAGATGTATCGGGCAAGAACACAGCTACCAGGTTATTTTTAGATGATGCTTTTTTGTATCAAGACACACTGAAGCCTATTGTTGACGCGGATTTGACGGTACGAACATGGCGTGAGCGACAAGGCCCCTTGTTCGATGCAGTAAAAATGGAAAAGAACATGATGTTCTTAATGCTGTTGTTAATTATTGCCGTAGCCGCGTTTAATTTAGTTTCGTCTTTGGTGATGGTGGTGTCGGAAAAGCAGGGCGATATTGCGGTATTACAAACCCAAGGCATGTTACCTAGCACCATTATGACGGTATTTGTTTTAAACGGGCTGTTTAATGGTGTTAAAGGCGCGGGTATTGGATTAGTTGCAGGTGTGGTTATTACTTTACTGTTAAACCCTGTCATGAGTTTGCTTAATGTGCCTATTGCGTTGTCGTCAGACGGGCAGGGGTTACCCATTGATATGCACTGGCTGCAAATAGTTTCTGTCACGCTATTTTCACTGTTGCTTTGTATTGTGGCGAGTATTTACCCTGCTAGGCGTGCCATGAAAACGCAACCTTCGCAAGCACTTCAAAACGAATAAGTTAGTGAAATTGCCGTGCAAATTGCGGCGAAATTCACTATAATCGCGGTCTTTAAATTTCGGCCAGTGAGACGTCATGAACAAGAATTTTATCACCTCGCAAGCGTTGCTTCAGGATTCCTTTCGTTTAGCAGCAAAGGTGTATGATGACGGGTTTCGCCCCGATTTCATCATTGGTATTTGGCGCGGTGGAGCACCTATCGGCATAGCGGTACAAGAATATTTTGAGTTTAAAGACTATTCTACCGACCACATTGCGGTACGTACTTCTTCTTACTATGGCATTAATAAGCAATCTAAAGAAATTCGTGTTCACGGTTTGCACTACCTAGTAGAAAACGCTGACGCAGAACATAAGCTACTTATTGTTGATGATGTTTTTGATTCAGGCCGCAGTGTTGATGCGCTTATTCAGCAAATTCGCAAATTGATGCGTTTAAACATGCCAAAAGACATTCGTATTGCATGCCCTTGGTACAAGCCTCAGAACAACACGACCGACATCGTGCCTGACTACTATGTGAACGAAAGTGACGAGTGGTTAGTATTCCCACATGAAATCGCTGGTTTAAGCGAAGAAGAAATTCGCGAAGGCAAAGGTGAACTTGCCGATGTTATGGATATCTTGTTCGATAAAAAGTAAGGCTACGCGCTAGCTTTTTACAAAGACACCCATAAAAAAACCGCCAACCAGGCGGTTTTTTTGTGCCCGTAATTATCAAGACACCCATGTTATTTCGGTATCCTCTTATCAGGACACCCATGTTATTTCGGTATTCTCTTATCAATACACCCATGTTATTTCGGCATTCTCTTATCAAGACACCCATGTTTATTCAACACCAGAATCAATGAGGCGCCCATCTTTATGCTTATCAATATAGGGTGGGTGTCCTGGTAATTTTTAAGATTGCAAACGTGGGTGTCTTTATAATGATAATGCCAAAAAGTTACGAGTGTAATATTAGTAAGCTTATGATTAGTAATAATAAGGTGGTCTGTAATTAACATCAGTTGGGTGTTGGTTAGCATGGGTGTCCATGTAAATCTCTTTCAAATTACCAAGGTTCTAAAGATGGGTGTCTCGATAATATTAAGGGTGAGATAAACATGGGTGTCTTGTTTATGGTTTTATTTAATTGTCGAAATAAAATTTGTCGTGGAAGGTGTAAACCCAGGTGGGCTGATAGATGACGAGTAGCGTAATTGCCATACCGTTAAGCAGGGCTTCTGGAAATACTAATAGTGGAATAAGCAGTACGAAGTTGTCGTAAATAACATCCCACGTGTAAATGCCTTCAACAAAATAATAACCGGCAAGAGCGCCTGTTTTAAGGGCGATGCTAAGTGCGCCTGGAAAGAAAGCGCACACAAAAATATAAACGAAAAGTTGGCGAGGCAGGTGATGAAACGACAATAAATAAACGAAGTAGGTTACCGCGACAGGAAGCATTACCCCTAATACGCCATTAATTCCTAAGGTTTGCCACTGCGCAAAACCAGCGGCGGTAGCGCCCAGCAGAGCGAGGGTTCCAGCTAGAATTGCGTATCTAAACCCGAGCATAAGTGTAACCACACTTAAGCCAACAAAGTGAACATCTAGCCCTTCAAAAATACCCACTTTGAAGATCCAGAACGCGAACAACGCAGCAGCACTACCAAACAGCAGGTGCTGTTGGTGTTTGTCACCCATTAGGCCTACAACAGAAATTTGTTTAATAACCCCAACTAGGGTTAAACAATATAAAGTTAGGCCAAGCCACTGTAGCGTTGTCACATACACTCCGATTGATAATTACGGAACATTTATTATTTACTATTTACTGTAAGTAGCCCAAATTGGTGCATGATCCGACGGCTTTTCAATACCGCGAAGTTCATAATCTATTCCGGCATCATTCAGTCGTTTATGAATAGGTGCAGTTGCCAAAATAAGATCAATACGAAGGCCACGATTATCATTAAACCCTTTTGAACGATAATCGAACCACGAATACCTGTCGGTTGTATCTGGATTTAACGTTCTAAAGCTGTCTTCAAAACCCCAATCCATCAATGTGTTGAGCCATTCTCTTTCTTCGGGTAGAAAACTGCATTTACCGGTACGCAACCAGCGCTTTTTGTTTTCTTCGCCAATACCAATATCTGAATCGGTATGCGAGATGTTCACATCACCCATTACGATGACATTCTCATCAGGAGTATGGTGGGTGTCCAGATAAGTCATCAAATCTTTATAAAACTTACGTTTTGCTGGATATTTGGTTTCGTGCTTTTCGTTTTCGCCTTGTGGGAAGTAACCATTTAATACGGTTACAGGCTGGCCGTCGTTGTCAGTGGTTTTCAGGATGATCATGCGACGCTGTGCATCTTCTTCATCGGTAGGGAAGCCCATAAGCACAGACTCAGGCTCTTTTTTCGCTAAAAATGCCACGCCGTAGTGACTTTTTTGGCCATGAAAATAAACGTGGTATCCCATCGCTTCAACTGCTTCTACCGGAAATTGTTCGTTGTGAACTTTAATTTCTTGCAAGCCAATAATATCCGGCTCATGCGCATCTATTAATGCTTGAAGTTGGTGAAGACGGGCACGAATGCCATTGATATTAAATGAGATTACTTTCATAAGAGCTTCTTAAAATACGGATTAAAGGAATTCTAACAGAATGCTGGGTTTAACTTAATGTCTGTGGTGGCAAACTTGTGCTTTTTCCTAATAAAATAAGATGCTCAAACCAAAGATTAGCATCGTTAATAATAGCATCGCTTAGCGTTTCGCCAATGTAAGTTTCTGCTTTGCTGGCTTCAATTATTATGGGTAATAAACGCGCAACTTCTTGCTTAAATTCGGGCCACGCTTTGGCTTGTATTGCCATCGATTGATAGTAATGAGTAGGAAAATCGTAGTCTGTTTTACTTAGCCTGCGGCTAATAATATTAGCGCCCATAGACGATCCTAGCCACACATACATCGCTGAAATAGCGGCAGACAGTGCGGTTTCAAAACTTGGCACGTCAACGTTTTGTAATTCAGTTATGCACTTTGCGCTATTTGAGTTCAATACCGTTAAGTCGTTATCAAGGGCAATTAAAACTGCTTGGGCTTCGAACTGCTGCGATAAGGGCACAAGCGCGGGATACTTCTTAACTGCATCGTTGATAACCCACATGCAATGCTGGTGGAACTCTCGCATAACGCAGAGCACATTATGATAATTTTCTCGATGTTCGTGTTGGGTTTCACTGGCGCTATTACCCATCATGTTATGAAAAAGTGCAAAGGGTGCACTGTGCTCTAATTCGACATGTTTGTTATGCGTTTTTTCTTTTAGGTCACTAAATAGGTTTTGCATGAAGCTCTAAACTTTGCGTTTTTATTAATAAAAGGCGGATGAACGGTACTACCAAGAAATGCAGATTGCTAACTGACAAGGAGCATGTGGAGTGCGTTTTGCAACCAAAGCGTAAAACAGAAGCTAAGGTTACATAATATAGCGTGCAATAATATTAGTCGCGGGCCATGTTTTCAACTTGAATGTTCACTGTCTTTATAAGATTAAATCGTCTCTGGTATTTGGCGCGGCAGCATGCAAAGGGTATACTTGGCGCCTCTTATCGGTGCCTCCTAAATAATAAGGTAAATTTTTGTGTTTCCAGATACTGTAACTGCCACCCTGAACGACACTGTGCTAGCGCAAGCTAAAAGTTTGTCTGCTGAAGACCGACAAATGCTAGTGATCAGCTACGTACCCAAAGCGAAAGAAATTTGGTTGATTCAAGGTACAGAAGGCTTTGTCATGCTGGAAGACAACGATAGTACTCGACTGCCAGTATTTCCTCACAATAACTTAGCGCAAGCTTGGTTAGACGATAATCAAATTACAGGTACGTGTGTGGCAGTGCCATTTGATGAGTTTACTGAAACGTGGTTACCAGGCTTAACTAAAAATGGTGTGGAGTTGGTTATGTTTCCTACCTCTGCTGATGCCGAAAACCTAGTCATGACAGCAGAAGAGCTAAGCGCAGAATTTAGCGCAGATGCAAGTGCTTAACTGTTGGGCTCTGTTTTACAAATGCCTAGTTATGACATCCACCGCTGTAGCTTATGCGATGACAGAATCTAAGCGATGACAGACTCTACGCATCTGTTAATGCTGGGGCAAACTGTGGCTGCGGCTAAAGGTTGGGATGGCGCAACTCGCGCCATCATGCTCGCTGGTAAGCAATTGATTGCTTTACCAGAGTCGTCACGCACTGAAGATGCATTGGTACCTGGTTGTGAAAGTAAAGTGTGGGTAGCATGTACGCCTTCACAAGGCACTGGCGACCTTGTTATTGCAGCTTATTCACCCAGTAAGATTATTCGCGGTGTATTGGCGGTACTGTTAGAAAAAGCGAATAGCCTTTCCGATGAACAAAGAAAGGCTTACGACTTTGAGCAATACATGAACGCGTGCAATTTGCAGCGTCATTTAAGTCAGTCTAGGGGCAATGGTATCTTAAGTGTTTTGCGACGCTTAAATACGCTATAAGTGTTGGTTTTTAGCTTCAATCCACTGCGACATGTACTTGCTCGCATTCAAGGTCTGATGCCATAGTAGCCCTTGTAGAAACAGGTGCTTGCGATGGGCCTCTACATCGCTAGCCATGATGGACACTCGCTCCGCCAAGGTTTCGCTTTCTTTGTCATCTTCAAAAGTGTTGAACAACGCTACGCCTAACTTACTTGCTAACGCCCATTCCTCTTCATTGTTGTAAAGCCTAACCGCGTGCTCGGCAAAATCTTCTGCGGTGTCGCAAATCGCGCCGCCCCATGCAGGCTGAGTAGGGCTATTTGCTGCTTCTTCCGTGATATGAAGTGAAGTATTTGACGTTAACCGCGCGGCGGATGAATTTACATCAGCAATACCTTCAGCGCCTACCCATGTAGTAAGGGTAGGGGTTTCACATCGCATAGCTTCTAGTATTTTGCCTTTAATACCTGCACCAAAGCGCAGAGGCGCAATAAGCAGCCGCGCGTTAGCAATAACATCGTGTGCATTGTCGGCCCAGCCATCTAAGTAAAATCCACTCTTTGGGTTGTGCAACTGCGTTGCTTTTTTTGGCGGGTAGGCACCATAAATATGTAAATTAGCCTGAGGGAGTGCCTTTTTAATAGCAGGCCATACGGTTTGCTTTAGCTGTAGCACTGAATCCCAATTTGGCGCATGACGAAAATTGCCAATAGTGACAATGTCGGTACGTTTTTCAAAATTAGGTATCCCGCCATCTACTGTCGCTACATTGAGCGGATGGTAATAAAGTTGTTTGGCTGGCACCTGATAATGGTTCGTCAGCAGAGCATACTCGGTGCGAGAAATGACCAACGTAAGATCGCAACGTAAAATAGCGGCAATTTCCCGTTGTGCCAAAGGCGTATTGTAATCAGCCTCTTTCGCAGCGCTGGCAATGTTCGTTAAAAGAGGAGAGGTCACGGTCTCTTTGTTTGCTCGCAGTGCATTGTCTTGTGTTTTAACGGCGTCGTGCCTAGCTTGTCGCAAACTGTGTAAATCTTCGGTGTTTAATATACGAATAGCACGAGGGCAGGCGTCTTTTACTCGCCACGAAAATTGCTCTTCGGTCATGTAACGGTCGAAAACAACCACATCAGGCTGCAGTTGAGCGATGCGCTCATTAAAGCTACTGCAATTAAGTGCTACCGCTTCGCTGCTTACGCCCAAATTACTTAGGTCAGCTTTATGAACACTGTCAGCGGCTGCGGTCATAAAAGTCACGCTATGGCCGAGGCTAAGAAACTGATTAATCAGAGCCAGCATATTTTGGCCAGCGGCGGAGGAGTTGGGTTCAGGCCACACATAGCCAATGACTACTACCTGCATTATGCCTTTTGACATGCCTTGTAACATTCTCTGTAACATAGTTACCTGTGCTTGAATGTGTAAAGCGCGAAATAGTAGCACAGCGGGAAATAAAGAAAATGAAACTCTATTATCAACAGGAATTTTTGAAAAATTACCCAAATATTGGGGGGTACCCCTATTAGGGCTGCATTAAATGTATGTTAATTTATTGCATACTATACGAAAGATAATGAATTCCGATTAGCTAGGCTAAATAATCGCGCTATAATGTAGCTATCAGCGAAAAAGCTAATCTTGTTTGATAGTTACAGTTTTTATTTCTTGGCG
Organism: Alteromonas sp. CI.11.F.A3; assembly: GCF_032925565.1. NCBI lineage: Bacteria > Pseudomonadati > Pseudomonadota > Gammaproteobacteria > Alteromonadales > Alteromonadaceae > Alteromonas > Alteromonas sp. CI.11.F.A3. Next base: position 2,955,238 of record NZ_CP136708.1, on the reverse strand, counting down.
TGATTGCTAAACGCCACTCTTCTAAATAGAGTAGGTTATATCAGGAGCGTATACCTAAATGACCCTACAAGATATTATTAGTAATGCGAGCACGTTGTTTGTGCTGCCCGACTCGGTAACGCGTTTAAAAGCTTGCATGGATGACGGCGCATCTAATATAGACGACATTGCCGACATCATTTCTTTTGACCCATCGTTAGCTACACAGCTGTTAAGAGTAGCAAATTCGGCGTTGTACCGTTTTCCTAATAAAATAGATACCATCACTAAAGCGCTACAAGTAGTAGGTACGCGCTCTACGTACGACCTAGCACTTGCATTTGGTGTTAGCCAAGCGTTTAAAGAGGTCGATGGCCAAGTTATCGACTTAGATAAATTTTGGGAGCAAAGTGTTTCTTGCGGCCTTCTAGCAAAATACTTTGCTGAAATGCGAAATATCAGAGAGCCTGAACGCTTATTTGTTGCGGGTTTACTGCATAATATTGGTGAGCTGGTGGTGGTGGCCATGTTGCCAGATAGCGCAAAACGTTGTCAGGCGTTTAACGCAAGAGTAAGCCCAGCTGAATTACAAGCCGGTGTGTTGGGTTATACTTTTACGAACGTGTCTGCGGGCATCATTAAAGAGTGGGGTATTCCTGAAAGCATTTATAATCCCATTGCAAAAATACACGGCGATAGTAGCAACACTTCAGAATATGAAGAGCAAATACTTCAGTTGTCATACGTTTTGGCGCTAGACAACGTAAATTCAGAAATTTACCCTAGCTACAATAACCTAAAGCCTGAATTGCATGAAAGCCTGTCGCTTAATCGTGACGACTTAGAAGATGCATTAGATATCACTAACCTGCAGTGTATTTCAGTTATCTCCCTGTTCAATCCAAACGCCTTTATGCTTTATTAATGAAAAAAGGGCGTTCTGCTTTAAGCAGTACGCCCCTTCATTTCAGAATTTATTCCAAAGTGCCTTTCTAGCTAATCTTCTAGTCCAACACTCACAGTCAAATTAATCAAAAATTGCCACGGTTTGACGACTGATCGCGATAACTTCATTGTCTTTATCCCAAATAGTCGCCTCAGTGTGACCATAGCCATCTTCTGCCTGACGAGTATGTGCTTGGTATGCAAACCAGTCTGTGGGGGCAACTTGCTTATGTGGGTGGATAAATTCTAAGTTCCAACTAACAGTACTTGCCGGGGCAGGCAATTTCATCATTTGTAATAGCGTAGGCGGCCAAGCATCAATCATGGTAATGATATGTGCGTCGGTGATTTTCGCTGGTGGCTTTTTAAAGCGCATATGTCCGTGGTAAACGCTGGTCTTTTTACGGGTAAAGGGGATACCCCCTTGATCAATAGCTAAATCGAAATGGCGTAAAAACTTGGGCGTAACCTTTGGAATCTGCGGTATAAACTTGCCTTTAGTTGGCACTGCCATATCGTGGGTATCTTTGTTCTCAACCTTAATGCCTGACTTTCTACCAATACCAAAGCACGCCTGCACAAACACGCAGCTTTTCCCATTTTGTTTTATATGAGCGGTATATTGAGATACGTTTTTGCCTTCACGCAACAAGGTTACTTCAATTGAAAATGGGGTGTCTGGCGAGAGCGGCCCAACAAAGTTAGTGGTAAATGAACGCAGCACGCGTTCCTCACTGACTTTTTGGCGAATAGCGCTGTACGCCATGCCTGCTGAAATACCGCCGAATGCTGTACGCCCTTGCGCCCAAGTACTGGGAATAATAAGGTTATCTACTTTCCATTCATTGTCAGAAAGTGCCTCTAAAGAAGAAAGCGTTAAAAGCTCGTCTACCGTCATGCTGTTTGTCTGGTCTGATGAGTAAAGGTGTTGATATCCTACCTTAAGCTCAAGCTAACAGAAAGCCTAGGCTAACATTCCTTTTTATATTTACAAATAAGTAACAATAAGTTGTCAATCTTTTAACCTGCCGCGTAGACTAAGTTTTCATTGAATTTAAAGGGAATGATATGGCCCATAGTCAGGTTCAAACGGCACCAGTAGAGAAAGCGGATACTTCCCGCGCCTACAGAAATTATGTGTTAGTGATACTTACGCTGGTTTATGCATTTAATTTTATAGATAGACAAATCATAGGCATCCTTTCTCCCTTCATTAAAGCTGATTTGGGTTTAGATGATGCGCAGTTAGGCTTATTAAAGGGCGTTTATTTCGCCATTCTTTACACCGTGGTGGGCATTCCTATTGCGTGGCTTGCAGATCGGTATAGTCGCGTGAATATCATTGCTATCTCGCTCACCCTATGGAGTGGCTTTACCGCCGCCTCAGGGCTTGCCATGAACTACACGCAACTGGCGCTTGCCAGAATTGGTGTGGGCATTGGTGAAGCTGGAGGCAGCCCACCTTCACACAGTATTATTTCCGACCTGTTTCCTAAAGAAAAGCGTGCAGGCGCATTGGCTATTTACTCTTTAGGTATTCCGTTTGGTGTAATGTTGGCATTCTTTGCTTCTGCATTTTTCCTTCAAGGCGGTTCCGCTGATTGGCGCACCGTAATGATAAGTGTGGGCTTACCGGGCGTAATATTAGCGTTATTGCTGAAGTTTACGGTAAAAGAGCCGAAACGTACGGAGTCAGTAAAAACTGATGACACTGAAAAGGCTAGTGTGTCAGCTTCACTTAAAACTTTATTGAAGATACCCACGTGGTGGGGAATGGCGTTGGGTATTTCTTTTGGCTCGTTCGGTAACTATGCCATTTCGACTTGGATCATCGATTACTATGTACGTGCCTTTGCAGGGTTAGATATCACGCAGTTGCTCATTGCGTTCGGTATTATCAATGGTTCTGCTTATGCATTAGGCGTGTGGCTTGGCGGCTATATCGCTGATAGATGGGGTAAACAAAACAAGAAAGCGTATGCCTTGTTACCTGCTATTGCGCTCATTATTGGTGTACCAGCGTTGTATTTCTCGCTTCAGGTTAACGACTTATGGCTATCTGTAGGGCTAATGACCTTCTTACTGTTTACCAGTGGTTCGTATTTAGGCCCAAGCTTTGCCATGGCGCAAACCCTTGCACCTATTAACGTTCGTGCTATGTCTACTGCATTATTCTTCTTTGTTTTGAATATTATTGCATTGGGTGGCGGGCCAACGATTACTGGTATTATTAGCCAAGCATTAGTGCCTTCAATGGGTGAAGTTGAAGCGCTTCGTCAGTCTTTACTGTATTTGATTGTGCCATACGCGCTTTCTATTATTGTGTTCTTATGGACCAGTACTAAGATTGTTAAAGATTGGGAGATGGCGGAGTCGAGAGGGCTGTAGTACTATCTCGTTCATAATTAACATGTTGTTGTAATTAAGGGCTGGTTTACCAGCCCTTATTTTTCCCCTCTTTGCCATTGCTACATTTAGCTTTGATGCTGTTTTTCGTGAAGGAGTATTTCATTGTCGAAAACCGATATTAGTTTTCACTTTGCCCATGCAAATGGATTTCCTGCTGGTAGTTATAATGCGCTTTTTTCTTCATTACCCGAGCACTTTCACCGTATTCATGTGGACAGGTTTGGTCACGATCCTCAGTTACCCGTAAATGCTAACTGGCGCAATCAAGTTAATGAGCTTATAAAACACGTAAAAGCCGAAAACACAGACAGTAGAGGCGTTTATGCGGTAGGGCATTCCTTCGGTGCGGTAATTTCTTACATGGCAGCCTGCGAAGAACCTAGTTTGTTCCGTGGGCTTATTATGCTTGACCCTCCGTTAGTGATGGGGCCTATGAGCTACTTTTTTCGGTTCGCGAAAAAGACACCGTTAATCAATAAACTAACGCCAGCGAAGTTAGCTGAAACGCGAAATACTCAATGGCCATCTCATACTGATATGGAAGCGTATTTTCAAGGAAAGGCGCTGTTTCGTAATATGGATAAACGATGTATTCGTGATTATGTTAAGCATGTAACACACACTAAAGGTGAGCTGACATCTTTAACATTTAAGGCCGAGGTAGAAGCGTCGTTATTTCGCAATGTGCCGCATAATCTAGGTAAATATAAAGGCAAGTTGAAGTGCCCAGCATTGCTGGTAACCGCTAAAGATGGCGCGGTGTGCAGACCGACTATGTACGAAAGATTAATTCAGCATAACGCTATTGATCATACTGAATTTAAAGGTGGGCATATGTTCCCTCTAGAACATCCTGAAGCAGTGGCTGAACTCATTTCAACCACTATTTCAAAATGGAATAGCTAGCTTTAGGTAGGGGATAGGCCGCCAACAGGTTGGCCTAGCATTTCTCTTGTCACTAACACCACGCCTTTTTCAGAAACACGGAATCCTCGAGCTCTGTCATCATCATGGTTGTAACCAATGACGGTGCCTTCTGGAATAACACAGCCTCTATCAAGCAGTACTTTTCTTAACTTACAGTGACGCATAATTTCCACATCTGGCAAAATTACCGCATCTTCTATAAGCCCGTACGAGTGCACCCTTACGTTCGAGAAGCAAATTGTGCCGCGAAGGGTTGAACCCGAAATAATACAGCCGCCAGAGACAACCGAATTAATCGCTTCACCGCGCCTGTCGTGGTCTTCCCATACAAATTTTGCAGGGGGCAACTGTTCTTGGTAGGTCCAGATGGGCCACTTTTGATCGTACAGATTAAGTTGTGGCACCGGCGCCACCATTTCCATATTGGCTTCCCAAAATGAATCAATGGTACCTACATCGCGCCAGTAGGCATCTCCACCTTCAGAGTTTTCAAATTCAAACGCATACACCGGGTTGTCTTTAATAATGGACGGAATAATGTCTTTACCAAAATCACGCTGTGAGCCAGAGGTTTCAGCGTCTCTTCGTAATTGTTCGAAAAGAAATTCTGTATCGAAAACATAGTTGCCCATAGATGCTAAACAACGAGTATCGTCGCCAGGTAACGGAGCAGGGTGTTCAGGTTTTTCAGCAAAGCCGTTAATACGGTAATTTTCGTCTACCGACATAACGCCAAACGACCCCGCAGCTTCTTCGATAGGAACCGACATACATGACACGGTCATTTTGGCGCCACTTTCAACATGACGAGCCAGCATAGTACCGTAATCCATGCGATAGATGTGGTCGCCAGATAATATCATTACGTATTTGGGGAGTTCGTCTCGAATAATGTCGATATTTTGGAATACCGCATCGGCGGTACCTTCATACCAACTATCTGAAAATCGTTGAGATGCGGGTAATATTTCTACTGACTCACCGAGTTCCTTCTTGAAATGCCCCCAGCCGCGAACTAAATGTCTTATTAACGAATGAGACTTATACTGGGTTACTACGCCAACGCGTCTAATGCCTGAATTAATACAATTAGATAGCGGAAAATCGATAATTCTAAACTTACCACCAAAATAGAGCGCTGGCTTTGCGCGCCATGTTGTTAATTCATGTAAGCGCGACCCTCGTCCTCCAGCTAATATCAGTGCGTAGGTATCGCGAGTCAGATTACTAATATAGCGTGAACTCTGATCTGCCATGTCCTCGTTCTCCATTTTTTAAGACACAATTTTGCGGTGTCGATGAATGTGTAAAACCGTAATTCATACCGATTGCACTAGGGCTTTGTAAGTAGAATATTGCCCTGGAAATTAGGTTTTGTGATAACCTAACTTCATATTACACAAGAATAAATATAATGCCATGGCGTTTTAATGAACTATGTAAAAAAAACGTTATTTTTTCTTAAGGGATTTTTTATGTCTTCTACTACCCCAGTTATTTTTGACCACGATGGTGGTATTGACGATTTGTTATCGCTAATACTTTTGCTGCGTTTGCCTAATATAAATGTGGTAGGTGTAACTATTACGCCGGCCGACTGCTACCCTGATGATGCTTTATTGAGTACTCGCAAAATTCTTACATTAACGGGCAATTCCCATATTCCTGTGAGTGTAGGGCAATTAACAGGCCCCAACCCATTTCCGCCTGAATGGCGTGCTCAACCTAAAATGTGCCACGCTACACCTACGATGCTGCGTACGTCTCATGATGAAGTGAAGGTAGAAACCAAGGCCGCACATGATTGGATGCAAAGCGCATTAACTCGTGCAGCCGAGCCTGTCACTGTATTAATGACAGGCCCGGCTACAAACTTAGCCGCCGCGTTAACACAAAGTCCAGATCTTGTAGATAAGGTACAAAAAGTGGTGTGGATGGGAGGGGCCGTAAAGGTCAAAGGTAATGTGGCGATGCACGATCATGACGGTTCAGCCGAATGGAATGCTTATTGGGATCCTAGGGCGACTAAAGCATTGGTAGATAGTGGCGTAAATCTGCTATTAGTACCTTTAGATGCCACCAACGATTTGCCAGTTAGTTGGGATTTTTTGCAGCAACTTGCTGCAGCAAATACGCCGGTTTCAGACCTGTCTGGTCAATTCTGGGCGTCTACGGTAACGTCTATCCCATCTTATGAATTTACGTATTTTTTATGGGACATTCTTTCTACCTGCGTTTTAGCCTTGCCAGATAACAAGCTACGTATTGAAACCGGTCAGGTTGCGGTAAGCACTACCACACCGAATGCCGGTCAAACCTATCTTTGCGCAAACTCAGGAAGCCAAATTTCTTGGGTGTCTAATGTGGAAGCAGACTATGTGCGCGAAATGGTAATTCACTATTTAAGCGGAGAGTTTTGTCAATCACCAGTGCCATTTGTTAAATAATTGTTATATATTTCTAATCCTATGTGATTATCATGGAGTTTTAGATGGCAGTTTTAAAGAAGATAGTTTTAGGTGTGGGCGTACTGATTGCTTTGGTAGTCGTGGTTGGGCTGTTCCTTCCACAGCAATACAAAGTAGAAAGAAGTATTTTGATTAATGCGCAGCCTGAAGAGATTTATCCTGATGTTGTCGATTTGCGGGCATGGCAAAACTGGGGGGTGTGGTTCCAACGCGACCCTAGTATGGAAATCGATTACTCTGGGCCAGATAGAGCTATTGGAATGATGTCATCGTGGAGAAGCGTGACGGAAGGCAATGGGGAAATGAAAATTACCGACTTAGAACACAATAAAAAGGTGGTTTACTCATTGGCTTTTCCAGAATGGGAAATGGGTTCAACAGGCTCATTGGTAATTTCACCTGCGGGCGAGGCTACTAAAGTAACCTGGGTTGACTCAGGTGACGTAGGTAACAACATCATCAGTCGCTACTTTGTACTGATGATGGACGGCATGATAGGCCCAGATTTCGAAATGGGATTAGAAAACTTAAAAACGGTTGTAGAGAATAAAGGCTAGTAACCTCGATAAGCTTTTGCGCAGCGCAAAAGTGTCAAATGATTTTAACTTCTGACTAAGCTGAGTTTGCTGATATGGAAATTTTCCAAAGCGTACTTGGCTTTTTTCATTTTGGACGATAGAAATCAGATGAATGGAATTTAAAGTGCAGCTAGATGGTGTTATTGGCGTTATGAAGACACCCATGATTAGGTCGGCTCACAAGAGTAAACGAGACACCCATGATTTTGAGCGTGTTACCAGGACACCCACGTTATCGTTCACTCGATAATGTTTTTACAGAGACACCCATGTTAGCGTGAAGCAGATAAGGTGAAGTTCTAAGTAACACTGATGGTTGTAGTTAAGTGAGTTGTGAAATAGTTAGTTTATGATGGGTGTCTCGCTAAGTCTGTCCTAAGGCTGACACGTTTAGATTTGTATTTTAAATTGGCCTAATTGTTAGGGTTATTCAGTGTGTTAGTAAGATATATTGCCATTGAACACAGCGTGATCGAGTTTTGGGTTTATTTCGTACAAAGTCCGTTAAGTAACGCTAAAGTAATCAGCGGTTGGTTTGTTGGATAGCAACAATCGTAATTGTGTTAATTCATGTTGGGAAAGAGCATGTCGGGAAATAAACGCCGCCTAATAGTGGGTCTAGCTTTTAATAAATTAGCCGACTTACTAGCATCTGCAAAAACCACATTACCTGCACTACTCATTTCCTTAGGAGCTCCTAGCTGGATGGTGATGTGGCTTGTGCCAATTCGCGAATCTGGCGCATTGTTGCCCCAAGCGTTAATTGGTGTGTATTTACGCAAAAAGAGCGCTAGGCACCATGTTTGGCGGCTAGGTATGGCCATACAAATCTCGGCAATATGTACAATGTTAGCTGCCGCACTTGTCACCGAAGGTTCTGTGGCGGGGTTGATTATACTCGCATCACTGGTGTTTCTAAGTTTAGGCCGCTCTGCTAGTTCGCTTACCGTAAAAGACATGGAAGCGGATGTTAGTCAAAAAGGTGAACGAGGCAAGTTAGTCGGTTTAGCATCTACTGCGTCGGGTGTGATGACATTATGCGCTGCAGTTCCTCTTGTGTATTTTGAAAAAGAGCTTGAAGGCTATTCAATCTTCATTTTGCTAGCTTCATCAGCACTTGCATTTTGTATCACGCTACTTTTAATGTTTTCGATAAAAACCCATGTTGAAATAGAAGAGTCTCAAAATAAGTCGTTGTTTAACTGGCGTTTTGACAACACAGTATATCGATTCGTTTTTGTTCGGGGGCTGTTTGTTCACTCTGCGCTAGTCGCGCCATATTTCATGTTGGAAAGTTCGCAAAACGCGAAATCTTTGCTTCCTTTTTATCTTGCTGCACAAGCCCTAGCGTCAATGCTTTCTTCGTTTCTATGGGGAAAGATTGCAGATAAGAGTGCTCGATTCACCCTTCAGTTGTCAGGAGTCTTGGCGTTAATTGCTTGTGCTGGCTTACTTGCTATGGAGCCTGAAAGTTTGTGGCTGTCTGCAGGTTTGTTTTTTATTCTTTCAATAGCTCATGCCGGCGTACGAACAGGGCGTAAAACTTACAGCCTAGATATTAAAGATGGTCAAGACCGGACTGAATTAGTTGGTTTTTCAAACACAGCTATAGGTCTGATCTTGATTGGGTTTGGTGGGTTGTACGCAATTGTATCGTCGTTTATCGACTTTTCAGTGGTGTATATTATGGCAGCAATGCTGACCGTGGCTATTTGTACTACGCTTATATTACCAGAAGAAAAATAAGAGAAGAGGGGGTTAAGCGCTTTGCGAATTACTGTGATTGCATTTCTGGAGCCCAGTTTATATCTCAGTCGATATTGGGCGAACATGGCTTTAGTAATCAAGTTTGGTTTCAAGTATGTCTTATAAACACCAACTACAAAATGAATCGGTAGGCTTGCCAGTTAAGGATCCTGAGGAATTAGAGGGTTATCTTAACGCGTTTTTAGATATATCAGTTGACCCCGTATTTATTAAAGACGGAGAGGGTAAGCTTTTAGTTGCTAACAATGCTTTTTGTGAGCTTGTGAACGTTTCTCGAAAAAAGCTTATTGGAAAAACTTTCTCCGATAAAATCTACCCACAAGAATTGGTGAAGCTAGCGCAGAGCGACAAGCAAGTGTTAGAAACTGGGGAAGATAAAGTTATAGAGCAAGCCCTGAAAGGAAAAGGCAATAAAGCAAGTGTAGTACTGGTTAAATTAAGCCGATTTATCGACCGTAACAACAGGCGCTTTATTGTTGGTGTAATTCGTGATGTGACAAAACGCAGGCAGAATGAGTTAAGAGAAACTACTCGTAGTGAAGTTTTAGAGCTCATTACCAACGGAGAACCTCTAAAGGTGGTTTTGAATGCCATTGTCAGTGTGGTTGAGCTTAATAATCCGGAAATGATGTGCAGTATCTTACTTCTCGACGAGTCTGGGAGTCATTTACGCAGTGAAACTGGAGCAAGCCTTCCAAATTTTTATGTCGACGCTATCGATGGCGTTGAAATAGGTAGTGGCGTAGGTTCTTGCGGCACAGCGGCGTTTACTAACGAACGTGTCATCGTTGCAGATATTCAAACTCATCCTTACTGGAAAAATTTTAAAGCGTTAGCTGAACGGGCTAATTTAGGTGCCTGTTGGTCTGAACCCATTCGTTCTACACAGGGCGCAGTGCTTGGCACTTTCGCTATTTATCACTCTAGTATTAATTACCCTTCTGATGCTGATCTTGCGCTAATTGAGCAGACTGCCAGTTTAGCGAGTATCGCTATCGAAAAAAATCGTTCCGAAGAGACATTAAAGCGTGCAGCCAGCGTATTCACTCATGCGAACGAAGGCATAATTATTACCGACGCCTCAGCCACGATTATTGAAGTGAATGATACGCTGTGCCGTATCACCGGCTACAGCAAATTGGAAGTGCTGGGGAAAAACCCTAGAATTCTTCAGTCGGGCCGTCACGCTGCACAGTTTTATAAAAACATGTGGGATACGCTGAACACTGATGGAAACTGGAGAGGGGAGATTTGGAATCGTCGTAAGGACGGTGAAATTTATCCTGAAATGGTCACAATTAGTGCAGTTAAAGACGAGGAGGGACAGGTTCAACACTATGTGTCGCTTTCAACCGATATATCAGAAATTAAGCTCAATGAAGGCAAGTTAGAACGGATAGCTCATTATGACCTGCTTACCAACTTACCTAACAGAGTTTTGCTTGCTAAGCGCCTCAATCAAGCCATTAAGCACAGTCAGTTACAACAAAATTCCTTAGCTGTCGCATTTATGGATTTAGATGGTTTTAAAGCGATTAACGATAACTACGGACACAATATCGGTGATCAGTTTTTGGTTGAGGTCTCAAATGGCTTAAAAGCTAGCTTGAGAGCGGGTGACACAATTGCGCGCATTGGTGGTGACGAATTCATTATAATCATGGTTAACCTGAATGAGTTCAGTGACTGTGAGCACGTTTTAAATCGACTTCTTAAATCTGCCTCTGCACCCGTCAATGTTGCCGATGCGGTGATGCAAGTATCAGCGAGTATTGGAGTCACTGTCTTTCCTCAAGATAACGTAGATGCTGATCAGTTGATACGGCATGCGGACCAAGCCATGTACGTTGCAAAGCAAGGAGGTAAGAACCGATTTCATCAGTTCGACTTAGAGCAAGATAACGCGATTAACACTTATAATAAAAGCATTGATAATGTGCGTGTTGCCTTGGATCGAAATGAATTTGTCTTACACTACCAGCCTAAGGTGAATATGAGTTCCGGTGAAGTCATTGGCGTAGAAGCTTTGATTCGCTGGGAGCATCCCGAAAGTGGTCTAATTCCTCCGCTAGAATTTTTGCCTATTATTGAAGGTCACTGTATCAGCTTGCAAGTGGGAGAGTGGGTTATTGATGCCGCTTTAACACAAATTTCGCACTGGCAGAAACTCGGTATTTTATTACCCGTAAGTGTGAATATTAGCGCACATCAATTGCAGCAGGACAACTTTACCTCTCGGTTAGAAACACTGTTAGCGGCTCACCCTGACGTAGACCCAGGTTATTTAGAGCTAGAAATTCTGGAAACCAGTGCGTTGCAAGATACCTTCCAAGTATCTTCGACAATGAATGCGTGTCACGATTTAGGGGTGAGCTTTGCTTTAGATGACTTTGGTACTGGTTACTCATCACTTACTTATCTGAAACGTTTGCCAGCTTACTTAATCAAAATTGACCAGAGCTTCGTGCGAGATATGTTAGACGACACCGATGACTTAGCGATTGTTGAAGGTGTGGTTGGATTGGCAAAGACATTTAAACGAGAAGTAATTGCGGAAGGCGTAGAGTCGGTTGAGCATGGCGTTGCCCTTGTCCGCTTGGGTTGTGAGTTAGCGCAAGGCTATGGCATAGCCAAGCCTATGCCGGCTAATAAAGTTTCTCAATGGTTAACTACCTGGGAAGCTAACGAGGCATGGTTGGCGCTAAGCGGTAATCGGGAACCTGCTTGAGTCGAGAGTTGTTACTAGTTATCACGAGACTCGAGTTATCAAGACACCCATCATAGTAAGTATAGAATTAACGGGACATCCATCATAAGAACGGGATTAGGGTAGTTTTAATTTATAAGGCTATCTGATTTTACGAAGACACCCATATTTAAATTTTAACTGATTTTACGAAGACACCCATATTTAAATTTTAACTGAAGTAGTAAGAGAAACAAAAAGATTCGAGAGATTCGAGGGACACCCACCCTAATATAGACATGAGTCTCATTCTTACTCAAGTAGATATGGTGGGTGCCTCGATAACTCTCAATTAGATACGATGGGTGTCTTAATAGCTCTATTAGCCGCGCAGAACTAGAAATTTACCAGGCGCTTTGCTCTGCAAATATTTTGGTTGGGATAAGGCTACTTAGGTGGTCTGAAAAGTGGATTATAAAGCCGCAGTATTATGGCTAAGAAAGGACTAGGTATCGGCTTTTTAAGATAAATATAGGTTAATGAATAAGGTTTTTTTGCCACCTAACTCATACCCGTAAACAGAAGATGGGTATTAACAGGCGCTGGAAAGTAATTTTGCGTTTTTTATCCCCCTTGCGCGCTGCCTGTTGGTATTTTGCTTAAATCCCCTCATTGTAGTTTCACAGCCTGCCGCATAACTAAACAACTTTTCAAAGCGGGTTGTAAGTGTCTGCCAGTGAACCTGACTTATCCCTAACCGAGATAGTATTGGGGCGTAATTGCTATTAATATAACCAGGTTTGTCATCACGAATGATTCTTCCCGTTGTATCAACGAGTACAAGGTAATCAGTCAGTCTAATAGGTATTTCTTTAATATCGCGTTGATTACGTTCACCTGAAAAGGGTAGTAAGGCAGAGATCTTCGAATTGCCTTTCAGTGCCTGTAAACGTGAGTAAATACTGGTGTACCTAGAGTTTTCAGGGGTTGTCGCTATATTGGCTCTAACGGGGTTTAGATCTACGTAGGCCATACAGGAAAGTAGGGCGCTATCATTCAATAAAGCTTGAGATTTAAATCTACCTTCCCAAAATCGCCCTGTGCATTCGTCCTCCGTATTAGCTGCCCTAGCAATGAATTCATTGAGGTTTCGCATAAACCAACTAATGTCATACAGGCGACGGCGGTAAACTTCAGCGGTATCGGCTACTGTTTTTATTTCGGCATCAGAGAGGCGCTCACCCTTAAGATACCTTTGGGTAAGCAGGGTGCCTTTATGGATACGGTGCCATTGGGTTAGCACTTGATCTATGCTCCAGGCATTGGCACTTTTTTTATCAACGTGTAGTACCACATGAACGTGATTGCTCATTACCGCATAGGCGCAAATATCAATGGAGTACACCGAAGCTAACTCTAGTAAGCGACGCTCGACCCAGCCTCTTCGATGTTCAAAGCTCTTTCCTGAGTGTTGATCAACACCGCATAGGTAGCATTGTCTGACGCAGCGTGAAACACAGTGATAATAGGGTGTATCAGCAAGGTTAATTTGGCTGCGTCTTGATTGCGGCACGGTTAACATCCAGTAATTTCATATAGAACCATGGTAGCAATCAATAACCATTCATGAACCTGTATTTTAGGCGTGAATTAATCGAATTAACTTTCTATTTTATTGTGAGTGTCTGGTTAGTGGACTTTTACTATGGGGGTCTTGATAGTTCTCTTTAGCTCCCTCACCTAAATGATGGGTGTCTAGTTAACAGCGTCTAGTTAGCATTTTGTTAGCACCTAGCCCTACAAAACCTGAAATTAGTTTTTCTTGGCAAGCAATGCATTAGCTACTTTAGACACTGGTTTTCTGTCCAAAACAGAAGAGATGAATTCAGTAGCAACAAGCAGCCTATCCATACTCACGTCAGTTTCAATTCCGAGTCCATTTAGCATATATAGAACGTCTTCCGTCGCCACATTTCCGCTAGCACCTTTAGCATATGGGCAGCCACCAAGCCCTGCAACCGCGCTGTCTATATTCAATATGCCGTATTGTAATGCGGTGTAGATATTGACTAGTGCTTGGCCATAAGTGTCGTGAAAATGAACGGCTAAGTCGGCACCAGGTACATGCTGGCAAACGTGTTCGAGTAAACGAGCCGTAGATGCAGGAGTGCCGGTTCCAATGGTATCGCCAAGTGAAATTTCGTAGCAGCCCATGTCATGTAACGCCTTTGAAACTAGCGCTACCGACTCGCTGGCGATTTGTCCTTCATAAGGGCAGCCCATCACACAAGACACGTAGCCTCTAACTGGAATTTTATGCGTATTTGCAGCTGCAATGACAGGCTCGAAGCGTTTTAAGCTTTCACTGATTGAGCAGTTTATATTCTTTTGGGAAAAAGACTCAGACGCAGCGCCAAATATAGCAACTTCGTCTACGCCCACAGCTAACGCAGCTTCAAACCCTTTTAGGTTAGGGGTTAAGGCTGAATAAACAACCTCTTTTACCCGACTAATTCCTTCGAAAACTTCGTCAGAATCTGCCATTTGGGGAACCCACTTGGGAGAAACAAAGCTGCCAGCTTCAATACGTTTCAAACCACTGGCACTGAGCAAATTGACGAGGCGTATTTTGTCCTTCGCGCTAAGAACCGCCTTTTCATTTTGTAGCCCGTCACGGGCACCAACCTCCACGATACTCACTTTCGAAGGAAAGTGAGTCGTTGGCTTAGTGGCCGAATTTATGGTGGGTGTCTTCATAGATTTTTCCACACTCATTCACCTTTTGAGTCAGAATCGAAATCAATCAGCACTGAGCCGCCATCTACCAATTCACCAGGTTGATAAAAATAGCCACGCACTACACCGTCGCAAGGCGCAGTAATACTGTGCTCCATTTTCATGGCTTCCATAATAAGTAACGGTGCATCTTTTTTTACGCTAGCACCAACCGCAACCAAATGAGCCACTACGGTACCATTCATGGGCGCATCTAAGCTTGCAGCATTATGGCTGTCGTCGTCATCTCCCATATCAGGTGCTAAGACCTTAAAGTGACAGTGCGAATCTTGTCCAAACAAGCCAAATTGCCCTTCATTGTTCGAGAAATGATATGTACGCCTTACACCCTCTACAGAAGCAATTAACTTATCACCAACAATATGACCCGTTACCTCAATATCTTCGCTATCTGTATTTACCTTAAGAGAAATGGCCTTTTGATTCAAAGTATTACCTGATTCGGCAATATGTCTTATTGTGAGTGAGTGAACTTCATCATTCACCATAACGGACAGGGACTCTTGATATCCCATGTTGGGGCGCCATGAGCCTATAATTCCCCAAGGTGATGGTAGTGAATAAATCTTCGCTGTACCTTGATTGCGTGAAAGTACAGACAAAAGTGCTATTGCAGGAAGCTCGACATCTACTGATTGGCTCTGGTTGTTGAACAAAATGTCAGCGTATTTATCAATAAACGTTGTGGTGAGTTCAGCTTTACTGAAAGGTGTACTTGAAGCCACGTCGATAAGAAAATCTATATTCGTGGTCACGCCGTCAATATGATACTGCTTAAGCGCACTAACTAGTTGTTTTAACGCAGCCTCTCTATTTTCACCCCAAACGACAAGTTTAGATATCATCGGATCGTAATAAACACTGATGTCATCACCTTGCTGCACGCCGGTATCAATACGCACTTTACTCGCTGAATTTTGACTAGATAACGTGGGTGTCTCGTTAAGCGTCTCGTTAAGCGACTGACTATTTTGATAGGAAGTCGAGGTTGATAACATGGGTGTCTTGATAAGCGAGAGCGTGCCGCTGGCGGGCAGAAAATCATTGTTGGGATCTTCGGCGTAAATGCGGGCTTCGAATGCGTGTCCCGTTAACGTTAATTCTGATTGGGTTTTGGGTAGCGTTTTACCTTCTGCTACATCAAGCTGCCAGCGAACCAAATCTTCACCGGTAATCATTTCCGTCACAGGGTGCTCTACTTGCAATCGAGTATTCATTTCCATGAAATAGAACGAGCCGTCTTCGTCATACAAGAACTCAACGGTTCCTGCACCTACATAATTAATCGCTTTGGCTGCTTGCAATGCCGCTTCACCCATTTGCTGGCGAATATTGGAAGGAAAATTAGGCGCAGGTGCTTCTTCTATCACCTTTTGGTGACGTCGCTGTACTGAGCAGTCACGTTCAAATAAATACACACCATTACCATGGGTGTCACAGAAAACTTGTATCTCAACATGGCGAGGGCGAGTGAGGTACTTTTCAACCAACATATGCTCATCGCCAAAGCTAGCCATAGACTCTCTTTTAGCTGCACTTAGCGCGGCCGAAAACTCACTTTCTTTCCACACTTGGCGCATGCCTTTACCACCACCGCCGGCAGCAGCTTTAAGTAATACAGGATAGCCCATGGCATCGCTGGCTTGCTTCAAGGTAGCTTCGTCTTGGTCATCACCATGATAGCCAGGTACTAAAGGTACGCCAGCGGCTTCCATAATTTTCTTAGCTGCAGATTTAGACCCCATGGCTTCTATGGCCGATGCAGGAGGGCCCACAAATATAATGTTATGCGCGGCACATGCTTTAGCAAATTCGGCATTTTCAGATAAAAAACCATAGCCCGGATGAATGGCATCTACACCAAGTTTCTTGGCATATTCAATAATTGCAGTGCCGCGCAAATAGCTATCTTTAGAGGGAGCAGGGCCTAAATAAACCGCTTCATCCGCCTGTAAAACATGCAAGGCTTTTACGTCGGCGTCTGAATAAACCGCCACCGTTTGTATACCCATGGCTTTCGCTGTGCGCATCACGCGGCATGCAATTTCGCCGCGATTGGCAATCAGTAACTTTTTAATCATGCTAGTTTCTCCTGCCACGCTGGGGTACGTTTTTCGATGAAAGCCCCCAAACCTTCCTGACCTTCTTTCGAGGTTCTTATTTTGGCAATTTGCTTACTTGTATCATCAAGCAATTCAGCATTAACAGGCGCATTGGCAACTTGCTGCACTAAGGCTTTAGCGTGCGATACTGCCACAGGCCCATTCTTTAAAATTTGGCGAATAATATCGTCTATCGTGCTATCCAGTTCATCTTCGGTCACGGCTTCGCTAAGTAAACCTAAACGTCTTGCTCGGCGGGCAGAAAAGACTTCTGCTGTTTGAAAGTAACGTCTGCAAACCCGTGCGCCCATAGCTTCTATCACGTAAGGGCTAATAGTGGCGGGAATAAGGCCTATTTTTACTTCGCTTAAACAGAACTTACTTAATTTGCTACCAATGGCAATGTCACAGCAGGCGATAAGCCCTACCGCGCCGCCAAACGCTGCTCCTTGCACTCGCGCAATAGTAGGCTTGGGCAAGGTGTATAAGGTGTGCAGCATGGTAGCTAGCGTCATCGCATCGGCGTGATTTTTTGCTTCATCAAAACCTGCCATGCGCTTCATCCACTCAAGGTCTGCACCCGCGCTAAAACTTTTCCCTTCACCTTGCAGCACTACTGCACGAATGCTGCTGTCGTTGCCGGCCCGCGTAAATAGCTGGGTTAAGGTGGCAATCATGTCATCGTTAAATGCATTGTGTTTGTCTGCGCGGTTAAGCGTAATAAGGGCAACATTTCTTTCGTCTACGTGATAAGTAACAGCTTGTTCCATAATAATTCCCCTCAAACTACATACGAAAGACACCGAAGCGGGTGTCGGGTATAGGTTGATTTAATGCCGCAGATAACGAAAGACCTAACACCGTGCGGGTGTCAGCAGGGTCGATGACGCCATCGTCCCATAACCTGGCCGAGGCATAATATGGGTGTCCTTGTTTTTCGTAGGTGTCGATGACCGGTTGTTTGATGGCGTGTTCTTGCTCGTCGGTCCAAGTTTCACCTGCACGTTCTTTTTGATCTCGCTTCACTTGGGCCAATACGCCAGCGGCTTGTTCGCCGCCCATTACCGATATGCGGGCATTAGGCCACATGAATAAGAATCTTGGGTCGTACCCACGGCCACACATTCCGTAGTTTCCTGCACCAAAACTCCCGCCAATTAGAATGGTGATTTTTGGTACTTGGGCACATGCAACGGCGGTCACCATTTTGGCACCGTGTTTAGCTATCCCGCCATGTTCGTACTGTTTTCCCACCATAAAACCGGTGATGTTTTGTAAAAATACGAGGGGTATTTTACGCATTGCGCACAATTCAACGAAATGTGCGCCTTTAAGCGCACTTTCGCCGAACAATATGCCATTATTGCCGATAATGCCCACAGGATAGCCGAAGATGCGCGCAAAACCGCAGACTAACGTAGTGCCATATAAAGGTTTGAATTCATCAAAATCTGAATCATCGACTACTCGAGCGATGATTTCTCTTACATCGTAAGTCTGCTTCGAATCGGCAGGCACAATGCCGTAAATTTCTTTGGCATCGAAACGAGGTGGCTTTGGCTTTGCCACATCTAACGCGACATTTTTGGTACGGTTAAGCCTAGAAACCGCATTTCTAGCAAGGGATAGCGCGTGATGATCGTTATTCGCTAATTGGTCTGCCACCCCTGAAATACGGGTATGCACATCACCACCTCCAAGCTCTTCGGCGCTTACTACTTCACCTGTCGCGGCTTTCACCAGAGGTGGTCCACCCAAAAAGATGGTGGCTTGTTCTTTTACAATGATGCTTTCGTCCGCCATGGCGGGTACATAAGCGCCGCCAGCGGTGCATGAACCCATCACCACCGCAATTTGCGGAATATTCTTTGCCGACATATTGGCTTGGTTAAAGAAAATGCGGCCAAAGTGTTCTTTGTCAGGAAACACTTCATCTTGATAGGGTAGGTTAGCACCACCTGAATCTACCAAGTAAATACACGGAAGGTTGTTTTCTTCTGCAATAGTTTGTGCGCGTAAGTGTTTTTTCACGGTAAGCGGATAGTAACTGCCGCCTTTTACCGTGGCATCGTTAGCAACTATCATGCACTCTACACCCGACACACAGCCAATACCGGCAACTACACCCGCGCAAGGTACATAATCGTCGTACACTTCCCACGCCGCCAATTGACCTATTTCCAAAAAGGGTGTGTTGTCGTCAATTAAGGCGTTAATTCTGTCTCGGGGAAGTAATTTTCCACGAGATTGATGGCGCTGGGCAGCTTGTGCACCGCCACCCATTGAAACTTGTTCTATCTTTGCAACCAAGTCGTTTACTTGTGCTTGCATATGCTGCGCGTTGGCAACAAAGGTGTCTGATTTTGTATTTATCTTTGAACGTAGAACGGGCATACCCCCTCCTGATTGTTCAGCGCAGCTTAGAAATGACTAAGACTGCGCAGTCTGTCGTTAAATGTGAGCGCGTTTTTATTTTGATTCGTTGAACAGTTCGCGACCAATAAGCATTCGGCGAATTTCTGAAGTACCCGCCCCAATTTCATATAACTTGGCATCTCTTAATAATCTGCCAGTGGAGTATTCGTTAATGTAGCCATTACCGCCTAAAAGCTGAATGGCATCTAAGGCCATCTTGGTGGCTAATTCTGCAGAATATAAAATGGCACCCGCGGCGTCTTTTCGGGTGGTATCACCGCGGTCGCAAGATTTTGCAACGGTATACACATACGCTCTGGCGGCGTTCATTTGGGTATACATATCGGCAACTTTGCCCTGAACAAGTTGAAATTGACCAATAGATTGTCCAAATTGCTCTCTGTCATGAATATAGGGGACAACCACGTCCATGCAGGCTTGCATAATGCCTAACGGACCTCCTGACAATACTAAGCGCTCGTAATCTAGCCCGCTCATTAATACCCGTACGCCTTCGCCTTCTTTACCTAGAATATTTGCTGCAGGTACTTCACAGTCTTGAAACACAAGTTCACAGGTGTTTGAAGAACGCATGCCTAATTTGTCGAGCTTTTGTGCACGGGTAAAGCCAGGGAAATCATGTTCCACAATAAATGCGGTGATCCCTTTGGGGCCGGCTTGTGGGTCTGTTTTAGCGTAAATGACAAAGGTATGGGCATCTGGACCATTGGTGATCCACATTTTGTTGCCGTTTAAGATATATTTATCACCGCGTTTTTCAGCACGTAATTTCATGCTCACTACATCTGAACCCGCATTAGGCTCACTCATGGCTAACGCACCAATGTGTTCACCCGACACTAATTTGGGTAGATATTTCTCTCTCTGTTCGTCGTTTCCGTTTCTAAAAATTTGGTTTACGCACAAATTAGAATGAGCACCATAGCTCAGGCCAATCCCCGCAGATGCTCGGCTCACTTCTTCCATTGCTATGGTATGGGCTAAATAACCCATATCGGCACCACCATATTGCTCTGATACGGTAACACCCAACAATCCCATTTCACCTAACTTGGGCCATAATGCATTGGGGAATTGATTATTAGCGTCTGCTTCTTCCGCTAAGGGCGCAATTTCATTTTGTGCAAATTGAAAGACTTGATCGCGCAATAAATCAATATCTTCGCCAAGATCAAAGTTCAGTGTAGGGTAAGAGGTATTCATGCAATTTTTCCTTGTTCTAATTCCGCTAGCTCTTCACGGCATCGTGCTTCTACTTCATCGAGTTCTTGCATCAAGCTTTGAATATCTTCAAGCTGCTGATGAAGTACAGCGCGTTTTTGTGCGGTCATTTCCAACATAGTGCCTAGTTGAACGGCGGAATTGGCGTTGGTGTCGTACATTTCGAATAAGGTTTTAACTTCAGCTAAGGAAAACCCCAATCGTTTCCCTCTAAGAATGAGCATTAGTCTCACTCTATCTTTGTTGTCATACACACGGTTCTGCCCGGTACGCTTGGGGCTAAGCAGCCCTTGCTCTTCATAAAAGCGAATGGATCGGTGAGTTATATCGAACTCTTTTGCCAGTTCACCTATAGCGAATACCGACTCTTTCTCGTTGTTATTCATAACACGTACCTTTGGCCTTATGTCGTTGTCTTATGCCGTTTACAAAAGACGTTCCCTTAATAGAAGGGGATTCTTGACACTAAATATATTGAGGTTTACGTTAACGTTAATTACCTTTTACGTTAAGGTAAAGTAACATTTTGCTAACGTCAATTTTTCATATGTGAGATAGTTCGCTTATCTAAACATGGGTGTCTACATTTTTATACGAAAGTAAAGTTAGTTGAATATTATTCCAAAAATTACAAGTGGTTAGGAGTTCGAGTGATGAGTAATGAAACAGTAGTGATCGTAGCAGCAAAGCGCACACCAATGGGGGGCTTCAATGGCAGTCTATCTGGAGTAGCCGCCACCGAACTAGGTTCCACTGCCATTAAGTCGGTGTGCGACACATTGGATGTAAGCCAAATAGACGAAGTAATAATGGGGTGTGTATTGCCTGCGGGCTTAGGTCAGGCACCAGCTCGTCAGGCCTCATTAGGTGCTGGTCTTCCTCTTAGTGCTGGCGTAACCACCATTAACAAGGTGTGTGGCTCGGGTTTAAAAGCGGTCATGCTGGCGCACGATTTAATTAAAGCAGGTAGTGCTGAAGTCGTTGTAGCGGGTGGGTTTGAAAGTATGAGCAATGCGCCTTATATGTTGCCAAAAGCACGAACAGGCTATCGTATGGGGCACGGACAGGTACTCGACCATATGATGTTGGATGGCCTTGAAAATGCTTATGACGGAAAAGCAATGGGGTGTTTTGCTCAAGATACTGCCGATGCTGAAAATATTACGCGCACTCAAATGGATGAATTTGCACTAAGCTCGCTTTCAAAAGCTAATGAAGCGATTAACAGCGGCAGTTTCAAAGACGAAATAGTAAACGTGACTATTTCTGGACGTAAAGGCGATGTAGTCGTTGATACTGATGAAGGTCCAGGTTCAGCTCGCCCTGAAAAAATTCCATCACTTCGCCCTGCGTTCAAAAAGGATGGCACAGTAACCGCAGCAAACTCTAGCTCTATATCAGATGGTGCAGCGGCTTTATTAGTGATGAGCGAATCTAAAGCGCAAGCGTTGGGATTGACGCCGCTAGCTAAAGTGGTGGCCCATGCCACGCATTCTATAGAACCAGAAAATTTCACGGTAGCACCGGTTGGCGCGATGGAAAATGTGCTCTCAAAAGCAGGTTGGTCTAAAGATGAAGTCGACCTGTTCGAAATTAATGAAGCTTTTGCCATGGTAACCATGTTGGCTGTGAAAAAACTGGGATTAGACGAGCGAAAAGTGAATGTAAAAGGCGGCGCATGTGCGCTTGGCCACCCCATTGGTGCGTCGGGTGCGAGAATTCTAGTTACCTTGCTGCATGCGCTTAACCAAAAGAAAGCGAAAAAAGGCATCGCCTCTTTATGTATTGGTGGTGGGGAAGGTGTAGCGCTTGCCGTTGAAATGCTATAAGCAAGCTTGATTGATGTCAAAAAAAGCATGACTTATTAGTAAATGGCACCGCAAACCGGTGCCGTTTGTGTTTTAATTATTGCTATAGAGCGTTCATTCTGTGTCGCTGCATAGGTTCGTTTTATTATTTAAAAATGTCGAACTTTTAAACTGTTATATCGGCATTTAGTAACTATGAAGCGAAATGGCCGCTACATTGCCCAAATTTTGGCTGAATGTGCTGGTATCGTGATTTTTTAGTTTAGACCGATGTTGCATTTGCAGGCGCTAAGTTAGATACTCTTGTTTGCGATTTTTCGCATTTTACGTATTTGTATTTAGGTGGTCTTTTTGATTTCTTTCAGGTGTTTACGCCTTGTCTTCTTTGCAATTTTGCTTACGCTTCCTTACTCAGTGGAAATAGCAGCACAAGCGCTTCAACAGAATGTTTCTCAACCGCAATCGATGAATAACACGGCTCCTCGTGAGGTGACGTATTGTGTCGATCCCGACTGGGCACCTTACGAAGCTATACGAAATAATAACCATGTTGGTATTTCTGCCGACTACATTCACACTATTGCTGAGCTCTCTGGCTTAACCTTCAAGCTTGTGCCAACTCAGTCATGGGAACAAAGTTTGGCGTACGTACAGCAAGGTACCTGCCAAGTCATCTCTATGCTGAATGTTTCTGACTTTAGAAAACAGTTTCTCGATTTCTCCACGCCATACTTTGAAGCACCAAATATTTTAGTTGCCCGTTCAGGCACGCCTATTTTGCAAGGTTACGCAGGCATTGGCCATAGAACCGTTGGGGTAGTGAAGGGTTACAGGCAAGTAGAATACATATCTAGGCATTATCCAGAGTTAAGACTCAAGCTTGTACAAACGGAAAGTGAAGGGCTTGCTGAATTGGCAAGGGGAGACATCGACGTTATGGTGGGATCATTATTAAGTGTCAATACGCTTATTAATAACCAAAAGGTAGATAATGTCAGCATTGTGGGTTATGCCGAACCGTTCGACTCACTTGCGTTTGGCGTTAACAAATCTTCTCGCGATATTATCCCTATTTTAAACACGGCCATTGCAACCATTCCAGAGAACCGAAAGGTTGATATTTATAAGCAGTGGAATAACGTTCAGGTCCGTTATGAGCGGGATTACTTCAAACTCGTGGTAACTACGTGTTTCGTATTGCTGGCCATTGTTTGCTTAGTATGGCGCAATAGAACCGTTTCACAATTTAAACGTTTAACGAAGCAGAAGAATGATGAAATAGAATCGTTGCAAACGACGTTGCTAGACAGAAATCGTACCCTAGAATTTTTGTCAGCCCATGATACGCTGACGGGGCTTTACAACCGTAATCACATGATTCAAAAAGCAGAAGAAGAAATTTCTCGCTTCCACCGTTTTCATACAACCGCATCGTTAATTGTTGTGGAGATTGAGGTTAAGCGCGATTGTCGGGGTGAGTTAAGCGAGTTCGATAGAGAAAATATTTTAAAGCAGGTGGCGTCTCAATGTCTTGCGACCGTAAGAGAAGTAGACATTGTGTCACGCTTCACCGGTGAGCAGTTCATCATTTTATGTCCACAAACTGCCTTAGATGCAGGGCGTGTTCTCGCTGACCGATTAGTAGAATGTATCGACCAAGACGTGCTTACCAACAATTCAAAAATGCAAGTCAGTGCGGGCTTGGCCGAACTAAAAGAAAGTGAAAACTTCACCGATTGGTTTGAGCGCACAACGAAAGCGTTGTATCACTCAAAAAGGTTAGGGATCGCAAAGGTATCAGTAGCAGACTAACGAGCAACGAAAGCGCCGTCTAGCCTGCTGCAGTAAACGCTAATACTCTTTACATCTTGCCTTATGTCGTAAGTATTAGCGTCTTAGGCGTGAGCGAATTAAATATTAGCGCTTTAGATGATAGGTTCGTAATGCCATTGATGAGAATCATAATGAATGTGGGCTCTTTCATACTCACGCTCTGAGCGCCAATTACGATTGTTCAATTTCGCTGTTACACCAGGGTAGAGCTTCTTATTGGCAATAAGCTTAATATCTTGTTGGTACTGAACTTTCGCATCGTTAATTTCCAGCACTTTCATTTCAATCCAATCAAGCAATGCATTCTCGTTATTGAACATTTCAAGGGCCTCAGTCACTTTTGTTTTAAGTTCTTTAGGCACTTTTTTACTTTTCAAAATATCAATTTTTTCTTTGTGCTTGCTGTTGTTTTCGCGAAGTTGGCGAACAAGTTCGTCTAACGCATCTTTGCGTTCAAGTAGTTGTGCAAAGCCTGGGCTAAAATCAACCTTAAGCATGCTGCCAGATACCGCACCAAGGGTGCCAGCCTCTATTCTATCTTGGCTTACAATATCGCAAGCAAACAAGTTACCCATAGGCTTATCTATTTGACCCACAATAACGGCGCCACCACAATGGAGCTTACTGTAAGCTAGTTGACGGCCAACGGTAATATTGCCCGAACATTGAATTTCGATCCCTTGACCATGCTGAACGTGAATACTGCCTTTCGCTATAAGGTGGCAGTTGAATTCACCCGCACTGTCATTCACTTTCCCCATAGCGCCTTCGGTGATAATTATATCGCCACCAGACTCAATGTGAGCAGACTCTACAAAACCGTTTATGGTAACGTCGCCTTCTGCTTTTATTTGCATTTTTTCCGTCACGTCGCCATTAACCAGCACTGCGCCTTCATAATTTACGTGACCAGTACCCACATTAACCCCGTTACAAATATAGGTATCGTCGATATTCATGGTTTGGTCTTGGTATTTAGGCATACCTGCAATGGCTGACATCAGTAAATTTTGATCGTCATCGGCTTGAACGGTGCCAGTGCCTTTGCGAAACTCTACCCATTCACCAGGAACAGGAGGTAGCTTGCTACCGCGCACATCGAAGCCACTTCTGCCAAGGGTAGGCTCAGTTCTGCGAAGTACAGGGGTGTCTACTTTAACGCAGATAACCTCACCTAGGTTTCGCATATCAACCCGCTCACCTTCGTTGGTTTGCGGTTTCAATATACGTTCAAGTGCATTAGGCACTAGAGGAATAAATCGCGATGAACGTCCATTCCTAGCAGGTAGGCCTTTTGCTACTGTCCGCTCAATAATGGTGCCAGGAGGTGATTTTCGTGCTTCCATCAACATGGCTTCGATAACTCGAGTGCCAAGACCTCGATGAATATTGTTTTTTAAGGCTAAAGACTTAATGGTATTTAACGTGGGCGATTTACCACCGTAGGGCGACGTGATCACAAGATTGGCTGTCATTGCGTCTTCAGGAATACGAAACTCTATTTCAGCGTTCCTTCTCTCACCAACTCGCTCTTGGACCAGGGTATTATCACCGGTTTTGAAGTAATGATTAGCAGTATCGCAAGCCGATTTTAAAGCCGCATCTGAAACATATAAACGTTTAGTTTCACCGGTTGCTAACTCCGTTTTCACTTGGCGTATATCTATTTCTTTAGAAAACTCTGAAGGGTTCAGCGTCAGGTTAATATGGGTTCTTGTTTTATCAAAGCTTATGGTTACGCCGTTCATTACTACATTCATCCTTTGAGCAGTCTTGCTTACTTTTCTATAGTCAATATCGACCTTAACGCTGCAGACTTAAGCGTGTTTATGCATTATTGTGATTACAGTAATGCATTAGACATAAGTTTAATGTAATGCGATTCGTTGCGTCCCGTCAAAGGTTTTCGGCATATTGAAATAATGCTCTTAATATCGCTTGTTTTTCGGGGTTATCAACATGCTCATGAGCAAGGCGCTCTAACGTGCTCATATAATGCTCAAGCGTAATTGATGCTGGCGAAGTGGAGTCGGTTAAACGCTCTTGGCGGTGTCGTTGCCACTTCAAAGTTTCATCATAGGTAAGCGTAGACGGGTAGTTACGCGCTCTATATCTAAACAATAAAGCCCTAAGGCCTACATGCTGAGTGTCTTCAGCGAAGGCGCCTAATTGTTCTGGGCTTGATTCCAGCACTTTGTCGCACCAATGACGATCTTCGGTGCTTAAAAAGCCACCGCTATAAAGCGCATGATCGATATCTTGCTCTTTATCGTCTGCGTCGCTTTCATATACTTTTGACAACTTCATGCCCAAGTCACGCTTTTGCGCCAAAATACGGTAATTTTCAAGACAAGCATCTCTGTCTAACCCTAATCTATGCGCGTTATCTTCAGTCATTGCTTTTGCAGTAGTCACAAAAGGAGAGCGATTAATATGAATGAGCTTTAACCCAGGGCGCAGACTATTGGCATCATTGCCAGGCTCGTAGCGGGCGTAAAGTTTGGTTTTTATCTCTTCAGGAGAATCGTTAAGCAAGCTATCGATAGGCTTTGATAAGTCTACGGCAATAATCGTGTTACTGTTGGTAGGGTGCTTAGCAACAGGCATTATCCACGTACAACACCCTTGGCTAGCAGGCAACTTAGCAGAAATATGCAACAGTACGGAAGGCTTGGTTAAATCAAATTGGTTAGCCACATTATGCTTACTACGAAGCGAATAAGCGTATTCGAATAATCTAGGCTGCTTTTCTTTAATCAGCTTTGCTAGTGCAATAGTGGCATGAACGTCACTTAATGCATCGTGAGCGTTCTCATGACTTATGCCGTTTTCTTTGGTTAAGTGTTCTAGCTTGAAGCTAGGCGTACCATCGTCACGAGTTGGCCAGTTTATGCCATCAGGGCGAAGTGCATAGCATGCTCGCGCTAAATCTATAATATCCCATCGGCTGTTTCCATTTCGCCATTCTCTGGAATAAGGGTCATAGAAGTTTCGGTAAAACAAGAAACGAGCGACTTCATCATCGAAGCGTATGCTATTAAACCCCAAACTACAGGTGTTGGGGGTCGACATTTCTTCATAAATACGTTTGGCAAAATCAGCTTCGTTCGAGCCGTCACGTAAGGTTTGTTGAGGCGTAATACCGGTAACCAAACAGGCTTCAGGGTGGGGCAAGTAATCGTTAGCAATGGCGCTCATAATATTAATGGGCTTACCAATAATATTAAAATCCAAATCGGTTCTAATAGCGGCGAACTGACAAGGTAAATCTTTTTGACCACTGGTACCGAATGTTTCGAAATCGTACCAAAGAAAGCTAGGTTCGTGCATGTTCTAGGTTACATTTTTGAATAAGTGTCATCATGCTGGCAGTGTACACTGCGTGGGTTTGAATACCAAACCTAGCTATTCAAAACGAATTTAATCTATTACTTGCCAATCTGTAAATCTAAAACTAGTTTTTAATGTATATCAGATAATTGGAATGTATTTACCTTGGCAGCGGTTATAAAACATAAATTGGGAGTAAAGTACTCCCAAAAGGTGCTTGGTTTCGTTGTTGTTGTGGCCGCTCTTGTCACTATGATTGTTGCTCTTTTATTCGAAAGCAACCTTTCGCAGAGCGTTTTAGATGAAGTGTCATCCGAGCTTAATCAACGCACATTTGAGATAGAAGGTTATACCCATCGTCAAGCTGCACAATATGCCGATAATTTAAAGTTTTTGCACGCCACGCCTCCCATATCAGGTATCCCCCGAGCGATTGAAAATGATGGCCTAGATCCACTAGAAAATACCTCCATTTCGGTGTGGAAAAGGCGTATAGAAACCATTTTTATTGCCTTTTTGGAAAATAATGAAGAAGTTGACCAACTTCGAATTATCAGTGTCGAAGATGATGGAAAAGAGCTGGTACGGGTTGAAAGAGACGGTTTAAAAATAGCGGCGATAGATAGCGTAGATCTGCAAAAAAAGGGCACAAGAGATTATTACAAAGAAAGTGCAAAGTTATCTCGAAACGAACTGTACATGTCAGGCATCAGTCTAAATAGAGAATACGGCAAAGTCGAGTTTCCTTATAAGCCTGTAATCCGTCTTTCTTTACCTATTTTTAGAGGTAATGGTGATAGATTCGGTTTTATAATTATGAACGTCAATACGGCCGTAGCGTTAGTTGGTATGAAGCAGTTTGTATCTTTTCCTCAACAACTTTACCTTACTGATGATGAAGGCTATTTCATTTATCACCCAGAAAAAAACTTTAGTTTTAGCAAAGACTTGTCGCCTGAAGTAACGTGGCATACTGAATTTTCATCCCCTTTATCTGAAGGGGTTCGCCCGTTAATAAATCGCATAGATGGGAAGAAAAGTGAGATATACGTAGCAAGTCGAAGAGTCATTGTAAGTAGCTCACCGAGCCAAAAATTTATTTACGTGCATCTTGCTATACCGGCAAAAACGATTACCAATTTAATGAATGAAAGACGATTGGCGGTTTATGGCTTTCTTTTGGCAATGTCTCTTTTGTTTGCTGCGGTACTGCTGTTTTTTCATAGAAATGCCGCTAAAAGTTATGAGCTGGCAGAAGCGCGAGGAGAATCTGCCGCTATTGTGGCCGGGTCTAGTGACGCCATAGTCAGTATGGATAATACAGGCATAGTGAAAAGTTGGAATATGGCCGCAGAGCGGTTATTTAGGCTACCAAGTTCAACTATTTTAGGGCATCACTACAGTTCATTTGAGTCGATACGTCCAATATCGTGGGACAAATATCTTAATGCTGAAATTACGCAAACCGGCTATTTTCAGGATGAAATTTTGTATAAACAAACCTCAGGTATTGAAAATTGTTTAGCGGTTACTGTGTCTCCTATCTGGGGCGAACAAAGTCAATACTCTGGTGTGGCAGTGGTTTTACGCGATATTACCGAGCAACGTAACACCCAACGGGCTATTGAGAAAAACAACTTAGCGCTTGAAGAAAAGGTACAGAGTCGCACTAAGGAACTGGCCGAAGCACGTGATGAAGCGCAGCAGGCAAGTCAGGTGAAAAGTGCGTTTATCTCCAGTATCAGCCATGAAATGCGAACCCCATTAAACGGTATAGTCGGGTCGCTCAATTTGTTAAAGCGCCAGCCTCTGTCTTCTAAGGCTGAACAACTTGCAGCTATGATGGATGTGAGTTGTAACAATTTAAGTGTGTTAATTAATGACATACTAGATATGTCAAAAATTGAAGCGGGGAAATTAGATTTAAACGTGCAAGCGTTTAATCCAGTCAACTTAATAGAAACCTTATCTTCTTCACTGGCAGTAAGAGCCCATAACAAAGGCTTAGAATTCCTTGTCGATACCACGGGGTTAAAAGCTGAAACCTTGGTGTCAGATCCACATCGTGTTTCTCAGATTATTAGCAACTTGGTGAATAATGCCATCAAATTTACCGAACGGGGGCATGTGGCGCTTACTGCATCACTTAGAGGCAGTGACGAGGACAAAGCCCAGCTTCATGTGTCGATAACCGACACAGGTATCGGTATCGCCAAAGAGCACCAGTCAAAGCTTTTTACCGCGTTTACCCAAGCAGATGCTTCTGTTGCTACACGATTTGGCGGCACGGGGCTGGGTTTATCTATCTGCAAGCAACTTAGTGTATTGTTGGGCGGAGATATCGACTTTTCTTCCACGCAAGGCCAAGGAAGTGTCTTTTCATTTTGGGTTGCGGTAGAGGATGCGACTTCCGCTGATAGTCAGCAAAACTTGGCGTTATCTAATAAAATGGACGGTTTGCGTTTAGCTGTGTTTGCTCAGTATCCACCGCTTGCACAAAACATTAATACCTTAATCACTAGCGAAGGTGGCAGCAGTGTAGAAACCTATACCGACATCGTGTCTTTCGAAGAGGTTTCTTGGGAAACTATTGATGTCATCGTCACCGATTACAACAACCCCATTTTGTCGGTAGTAGACGAAAATTGGGAAAACTTGGCGAAGCAAATATCCATTCCTCGCATCTGTATGTTGCAAAGTATTGGAAAGCAAACCACGTATTACGCTAACTTTACCCCGGCTATTTTAACAAAACCCTTATTGAAATCTGAATTTTTAAAAGTAGTTGATAGCGCTTCTCCGGAGTTAATAGAAAATCAAGCTACACAGCAAGTAGAATCGAATGCGACGGATATAGAAAAAGAGAGTATTGCTGGGGCTCATGTGCTGATAGTAGATGACAACGCTATTAATATAGAAGTGGCGAAAGGGGTACTTGATAATTTGCCCGTTTCGGTGAAAATTGCTAGCAACGGTGAACAGGCGTTAGATATTGTTAGGGAATGCGAAAAAGAAGGGCACTACCTTCACTGTATTTTGATGGACTGCCAAATGCCCATAATGGATGGGTATGCGAGTACTAGCGCTATTCGAGATGGCCGCGCAGGGCAAGTGCATCAACAGATTCCCATCATTGCTATGACAGCCAATGCGATGTTAGGGGAAAAAGAAAAGTGCATTGCAGCAGGCATGAGCGACTACGTCACTAAACCTATAGTGGCCAGCATGGTAGAGCCTAAAATTATCAATTGGATCCAGTCTGCCTACAGCCCGCAATTTTTAGGTAAATCAGTACTGGGCGAAACTCAAGTAAGGCATGGCGAATCTGCAAGTGATCGTCCCGCTTTGGCAGCGTTATCGGGCTTTACAGAGTCTTTTCCAGTTTCTCCATCTTCTTTATCTTCCTCATCTTCCTCGCAATCCTCGCCCTCCTCAGTATCTTCATCATCGTCAGAAGGAAGCGATACACTCGTTTGGGAAAAGTCACGCGCCTTGTCACGGTTGGCGAATAACCAGGTTTTATTCGATAAAATATGTGAAATGTTTATTGAAAGTGTGCCTAGAAAATGTGACGAAATTAAAGCTGCTGTAAACGACAAAGATGTCTCTAAAATTAAACTGGTGTCTCATACCATTAAAGGAATGGCAGGTGATATTGGCGCTGTGATCGTGCAGCGTCGTTTTAGTGATATTGAGCGACTCGCCAAGGATGAAAAGTTGCTAGAAATAGACAGTGTATTGCCAGATGCGATTAACGAGATAGCCGTATTTTTGAATGAGTTAAAGGCAGCCTAAGTCAGTATGCTATGTGACATTTGTGGTAAGTGCGCAATTTGGTTTAAACAGTTGCTTAAAATCTGTTTTTAGTGAGTAAAATCGAATAGAAAAAGTAGCTGTCATAGCCATCGTCTACTAGGCTTAAAGCGTAACAAAAATAATTTGATTACAAAAAAATAACATTGCGTTACATCATTACTATAACAAGCAGTGCCGTTTCGTCTTCACGCTGTATAAAACTATAAAAGACGCCGCGGCAGGGAGAGAAATATGGAATCGTTGCTAGTCAGTGATTATATGAATACTCACCCCGTGAAACTAAATGGGGATATGACAGTGGCCGAAGCCGTTGAGGCTTTGTTGGCTTGCGGGCAAAGTGGAGGCCCAGTAATTGATATTAAAGGTAAAGTGATTGGTTTTTTGTCTGAGCAAGATTGCATTGCTCAAATGATAGCGTCAAGTTACTACCGAGAGCAGATTTGCCGAGTGGCTGAAATAATGAAAGCACCGGTTGTGGTTATTAAACCGTATCTGTCGGTAATAGAACTGGCACAATTACTGATTAAAGATAAACCTCGCGTTTACCCTGTGGTTGACGACGATGGGGTATTGGTTGGAAGTATTAACCGAACGGCAGTGCTTCGAGCAATAGACGTACAACTTCGATCCGGCTATCAGCGCGCTAGCTAGCGTTTGAAGTGTTTTTAAGTATTTTAAAAGTAAAAAGGGTAAGCCAATCCGCTTACCCTTTTGCTTTACAACTCAAGTCCTTCTTAATGTTTGAGAACAGGCATCTACTAATTACGATTGCTCACATGAGAGCGAATTGCATCAGCTAAGTCATCACCTGTTACTAACTTAAAGTTCTGCCTTTGGCTAGGCATTACATTTCTTCCATCTTGCACCACCAATAGCCCATTTTTAAATGGCCCGCCCAGATTGGCGTTTGTGGTTTCAAGCCCATCGGTTTCCGACACGCCATCAATGCCTTTATCATAATTTGCACCAATGCTTATCATACCCACCAAGTTATAAGGAGCCTCGCTCTCATACACAGCGTATTGATTATTGCCTTGGCTAGAAGCAATTAAATAGCGCACACCGTCTACATCAAATAACGATAAACCTTCAACATCTGCGGTAACCGGTGATTCAATCGGAATAATAAACATGGGTGTCTTGTTAATTAGCTTGTTTGAAGCATTCTTGTTTGCGGCTTTAGCGCGCGTTGATGAAGGCATTGTTTTTATTTCAGAAACATCTAACGCCCAAATGCCAGCACCTTCTTCTCCCAAGTAGGCAATTTGTGCATCACTGTCCACAACGCATCCTTCAGGTTGAGACGGTAATGTAAAGTCGTGAATTAAGGTGGCAGAAACCTGAGAATGATCTGCCTTTTCAGTCATGCTCGCATTGTTGGTATAGGTGTTTGTGTTAGTTTTCGCGATGGCGTTACTATTTACATCAGTTGGCGCGTTCAACAAATAGCGTAAGTACCGGCCATCTGTGCTATTCACTAATACTTGGGTGTGATTATTTATCGAAAACACGCACAGCCCATATATATCGTTTAGCGGGGTAGGGATGTTGGTGTTAAAGGTTAGCTCGCCCGTTTGCTTATCGATAAAAAAGACCGACATGCTATTGCTGCTTCGATTACTGGCCACCGCGATATCGTGTTGCGGCGCCCAATCATATGCCACGCCCACGTTATTTACTCGCCCTACCTTGTGGGATGCAACCAACTCACCTTGTAAGTTATAGGCATTTAAGCTGCCTTTTTTGTTAGTGCCAATCACCACGCTTTTAGACGGGTTGTTTTTGTTTACCCAAATAGCAGGATCATCTGCTGCATCGCCATAATTCTCCACCACATCGGTTTCATAAATGGGCTTCAGTTCTATAGCAGAAAGCATGGGTGTCTCGTTAGTGATGTTAGTGGATACATCACCGTTTTGGGTGGGTGTCTCTGTAGTGAGATTTGTGTCTTTTAACATGGGTGTCTCGTTAAAAGACGTCTCGTTAAAAGAGGTGGGTGTCTTGATAAGAGATGCTTGGTTTGTGTGGCAGCTGTTTAGCGTTGCAATGGCCTGGGTGATGTTGGTGGTAAGCGTGCCACCAGAGTTATCATCGTAGATGTTGGCGTGAACCGTATCGCCTTTTACCCACAGCACGATATCTTCTGGCGCTATCTCTTTATCAAAGCCAAAGAAGTTTGTGGCGCACGTGTTGTGTAGCCAAAGTCCACTGTGTTCCGGGCTTACCCAAGCAGTAACCGTCTCTTGTATACCTAGAATTGTTGTAGCAGGGCTTTTTGTACGTGAGCTATTTGCAGCCGATCTATTTGTATCTGGGCTATTTGTAATCAGGCTAGCGAGAACCGTCTTGTGTGCCTCAACCCCATTAAGGGTGGCGACACCCTCTACCGGCGTGTCAGGCTGATTGAAAATGAGCGTGCGCTCGACCTCAGCTTCTTCATCTGCAGGCATGGCCCAAACACCGGCGTATTCGTCAGCCAAATAAATAGTTTGCTCAATATGTTTTGTTCTTGCGTGAGAAGTTTCGGCATCAGAAACTTTGGCGTCAGAAACGGTGAAATTAGGTGTGTGGTCGCTCACCCCAAGCGCACAGCTTTTTATACCTGGGCCAATCGCCAGTGTTCGTAGCGGATGAACCGTGAGCGCGCTACCGCTTTTAGCCGGTATAGCCAAATATTGGGTGAGCATACCCAACGCATCTATATTGATGAACTGTAGCTTGTCGTCTATCTTGGCGCTACATAAGGCTTCGGAGTCTTTCACGTCAGTCGCTGATGTTTGGGTAATGCTAATGGCGTGGTTTGACGTATTTTGAGTGCCTATTGTGTAGCTACGTATTTGTTGGCTATTAATATCAAACACTAAGGTTTGGATAAAGGGACCATTGGTACTTTCTGCCTCGGCACTTGATTCACCAACTGATTCGTTAGGAATTAGGTAATTTCCGGCTGCAACAAAGTGGCCTTTTTGCGACGCAAGTATATTCTTGCTATCAGCAACGGTTAAGCCATTAGTTTCACTAATTGTTACGCTTATCGTCCGGCCGTTTAATTCGTACGTTGTTTCTGATTCAGCAGCAACACCAGCACCTGTTTCTGTTAGCATAAGGTCGGTTGAGCTTGATGCAAATGCATTAGCGCTTGCCATAACCGCCAAGCAAAAGCCTAATTGACTTGTTTTTATGGCAAATTTTATAAGTTTGTTATTCACTTTATTCATTGCCAGTTCCTTTTGTTACAGCGTTAGGCTTTTGTACATTATGTTGATAAAAATGGCCGTTGCGGCCCCAGTCACCTACCACTAAAAAGTTAGAAGCATTATCTTGAACTTCAAGATTATTAATGTGGTGTTGTTGGTAGTAATCGTGTGATGTGGTTTGCCCTTGGCATGTAAGTGACAAAAAGGCAAAAAGAAGCAATAGTACGCGCATGAACTTATCTCTAATAAGGGCGCGCTTATAGCGCGCCCATTTTTTAAACGCTGGTGTATGACGTCTTAGGGTTTAACGTGAATACAGTTTTACAATACGGATTAAACAATGCGCTAATTAGCGCATTTGCCATGTAAAACCTAGTTCAAAAGTGCGGCCATATTCTTCAAATTGGGCGTTGTTAGTGCGCGAGTCGAAGTAATTATAAAATGGCTCGTTATTAATATTGATAGCGTTGAAATACACCTGCATATCATCGTTAATGAAATACTTAGCAGTAAAGTCTAACTGGGCATGTTCATCTTCAAAGCGCAGCATGTCACCGTCAATCTCTTCAAAGTTTTCACTTTTGTACGTCATGGCTAAGCGCAGGCTAAAGTCATTGGCTTCGTAGCCAAAGGTAAGATTTCCAATGGTGTCAGACTGATTTGGTAATTGGGTTTCAAACTTTTCACCATCTAAAATGGTGGTAGCGTCTGAATCTGTGAAGGTTGCGTTTGCTGCCACTAAAAAGCCGTTATTGAATGCTTTGACCCACGACAATTCTAGCCCGTGTAAGCTGGCGCTCTCACCGTTAATTGCTTGAATAGCTTCATCGTAGTCTTCCCAACCTTCAGTGCCTGCTACATCGGCATACACTACAAAGTTATCAATATCTTTGTAGAAATAACCGGCTGACAGTACGCCAATATCCCCAGGGTAATACTCTAAAGACACATCAAGGTTTTGTGCTTCGTAAGGTTGAAGCTCTGGGTTGCCCACTTCTGCTTCACGCTCGGTAACAAATACGCCGTCATCTTCTTCGGTTTTGCTTTCGATAATTTGGAACGCAGCGACATCTTCAAATTTAGGCCGTGAAATAGTTTGGGTATAAGCGGCGCGAAGTTGAAGCTTATCTGAAAAAGCGTAGCGCGCATTGATGCTAGGTAACCAATGATCGTAATCACGCTCAGCTTCCCAAACCGTGTTTACCACATCTTCCACATCGGTTTCTTCATTTTCAATAAGCTCAACACGCATACCAGAGGTACTGAAATCAGTGCGCTCGTAGCGTACACCAGCCACAATATGAAGCTTATCAATATCAACACTACCCATAATATAAGCGGCAAAGATGTCTTCTTCGTTAACGTAGGTGGCACCGTTAGATTCAATTTCTGAATCAAGTTCAGCCAATTCTAGTGCAGTGCGGTTGGCGGTAAAATAATCACGCATAGCTGAACGAGACAACCCGGGGCCAAAATCACCCAATGAATAGTCTGGTGAGCTATCACCAAAGTCCGACGGGTCTATATTGTCGAAGTCACCATCGTAAATGAAGATACTGCTGTCTCTGTCTTTTTCACGGCTACGGTACTTAGTTCCTAATTTTAACTCACCTATATAGCTGCCAACGTTGACGGGGCGAGCCAAATCAAGTTTAAAACTGGTTTCAGTGTCTTTGGTGTAGTTGTCTTCAAATGCAATTTCATCAAGCTCATAGGTTGATAAATCTACTGCATCAGCATCGTGTGTTATGGCAGGGCGAATAGTGTTTAAGTTGGCATCAATACTGTCGTTTTCTGTCACAAAGTTATAGTAGAGCGCGTCTGGCTCATCTTCATCAGATTTGGCATAGCCTAATTGCCAGTCGGCTTTCCAGGTTTGTAATTGATGTTCACCGCCAAGGGCTACCGTAAAGATACTCTGGGTTTCTTTTCTGTCTTTACTGCCACGCTCAATTTCTGAGTCTTCACCGTCTAGCGTGAAGGTGTTGCTTAACCGGTATTCTTCGTCTGAAAATTCACTGTAAAGCGTGCGAAGGTAATACTGGTTATTAAAATCTGGGCGGTAATCAAGGTTAACCGCTGCCCCTAAACGCTCTCGGGTAATGGTGTATTGGCGTTGTTCTACTTCATCATCGCCGTTGCTTTCTACGTTGTCAGAGCCAAAGTCTCGGTCAAAGTAAGACAAGGCTGCTGCTACGCCCCAATCTGGCGATAGTTTTTGCGTAATAGTACCTGAAATTTTGGGGCTAACTTCATCACGCAAATCGTTTTGGCTGCCTTGTACGGTAATACTCGCAGTGTCTTGTTGTTTGTCGAAGGCGCTAACACTGGTTACTTCAACAGAGCCACCTATGGCATCTCCATCCATATCAGGGGTGACCGACTTCGACACTTCAAGGGTTTGAATGAGTTCGGAAGGAATAACATCTAATGCCACCGAGCGTACGCCAGATTCAGGCGAAGGAATGTTAAGGCCATTAATGGTTACGTTATTTAAATTTGGATCGATACCGCGAATACCCACAAATCGGCCTTCACCTTGGTCGCGCTCTATCGACAAGCCAGGTAAACGTTGCAATGACTCAGCGGCGTTTTGATCGGGAAATTGACCTATGGCATCGGCAGAGACCACATTAGATATGCGATTAGATACTCGCTGTTGGTTTATGGCACTGGCTTGGCTACTGCGTTGACCTAGTACTAATAATTCTTCAAGTTCGTCACCTTCACCCACCTCAATAGCAGGGCGTACAGTTGCATCATCCTTTACTGTAACTTTCTGCGTTACCGTTTCTTCACCTAAATAAGAAACCTCTAAGGTATAAGTACCCGCTGGTACACCCGAGAAGCGAAAGCTACCGTCGCGACGAGATTCAGTGATTAGGTTCAGCTCTACCAGTTGAACTTTAGCGCCTACGTATACGCGCGCTTCAGCGGCGTCGTTGAGTGTACCCGTAATGGCGCCATTGGCGGCTAAGGCTTGATGAGACAGTGAAAGGCCAAGCGCAGCAATACAGGCAATGCGTAACGCAGAATAACGGGTTTTAATTTTCATTCTTAATCCATAAGTAGTGTGCAGTGAATAATTTGTGATGCCCAAAAATGGTAAAAAATACGGCAAAACGTACGGCAAGAACGTAAGGTAAAAATTGGATATGACAGTTACATGACGAGAAGACTATCAACGCCGGCAGAAAGGGCGAATATGAACAGATTAAAAGAAAGGTGAGCTAAATTGACCCGCTAGTAACTTACTAATAAGTTTAATTATTTTATTGTTATTTTTAAATTCAAAGCTGCACTGCCACCAATTTGTCACATTGGTGAGCCAAACTGACCCTCGACAATCAGGTTAAAAATGGGATATTTCCTGAGTCTTGTTCTACTGCTTGCCCCTAATTACTTTTATTCGTAATTGCAGGAAAAGCACAGTTTGCTACCTATAAGAGTGCTACATCATGTTTACGTTACGAAATGCCACGCAGTTTAGTCACCACAAAGGCTGGCTTTTCTTTACTTTTGCTACTTGTGCATTGGCAAGCTCATTGAGCCTGAGCTTTGGCAACCCCAAGCCGCTCGCCATTATATCTGGGCTAGATATTGTGGGTGAGGGTAGTGTAGTGCTGCTGACCCTAGGGTGGATTGTTGCGGTGTTGGCCAGTCGGCCGCCGGGTAAGGTCACCAGCTTGTTAATTATGGGCTTAGTGTTTTTCTTATTTTCAATGACACTCGACTTACTTGATGAGTTTTTGCGTTACCCCGACTCTGCCGCGTGGCTTAGCATGATTGAGTCGATCCCCGCCGCTATTGGCATGATCATTATGACAGCGGCGCTTTATCTATGGCATTTAGAGCAGCGTGCAATCAACTTGCAGCTTCGCCGCCGAGAGTGGGACTACCGAGACCACCAAGAAATCGATCCTATCACTCAGTTGTATCGAGGCGATTACTGGCAATCACGGGTTACCGCCTTGCAAGCGTCTGGACATAACGGTTATGTGGCCATCATCGACATTAATGAATTTTCTTATTTTAATCACCGCTATGGGCAGGCCGAAGGCGACCGCTACTTGCACGAAGTTGCGCAGCTGGTGGTAATGAACCTAAGACAACAAGATTTAGCTTGTCGATATGCCGGCGATAGATTCGCGTTGTTACTGCCCAATGTGAATGAAGTCGAAGCACAAGACATTGTAAAGGAAGTTAGAGCAAGTATTGGCCATGTGGCATTTCGCTATAAGGAAGATACGGCCGCTATTTATACCAGCGCGCGAGCAGTGGTTGCGCCGCTTAGTCAGGAATATTCGCTCACCGCTACATTGCAGAATTTGCTACTTCAGCTTGAAGATGTTGATAGGGGCGAAGGCGATGACGGGAGCAACAAGGGCAGTGTTCTCGGTACTAAGCCCGGAACTAAGCCCGGAACTAAACCTGGTAGCAGGAACGCAGCATAGTGATAGCTTGCTCAATGGCGACACAAGGGTTAACGCAAGGGCTAACACAAGGGCAAGTCCTTTCCCCTGCACCAGTGACTAAGTTGGACAAGGTAATACCCGCGTATCACCTTGTCCATGCGGTGCTCGACGTGGCCATTCCCCGTGGAGCAAGCAAAGACAAAATACTTCGTGGCACGGGCATTTTTGAGGATAGCCTCACGATGAATACCTGCATTAGCGCCAAGCAATGTATTGCCTTATTTTCTAACGTAAGAAGTCAATGCCAAGGTAACGATGTTAGCTTTTTGATAGGTAAAAGTTTAGGTGGGGTATGGCTACGTAAAGACATAGCCAATATTAAAAGTAGCCAAAACCTTGAGCAGGCGATTGAAGCACTTACGGCAATGCGTTGGAGCAGTATTCCTCTGGTGTCGTTCAAGCGCTTCACTCTACAAGATAAGTACATATGGGTGTTACAAGACGCCATGGGGTGCGAAAAAAAGGGTAGCCACAAGCTTTGGCCGTTTATTGCCCAGTTGTATTTGTCCATGCTGGTAGCCCTACTGAAGCAGTGGACAGGCACCCGTTTACCTTTAAGCTTTACAATAGATTCTGATAGACCACGCAATGTTCAAGATTTCGAAACTTACCTAGGGCTTCGGGTTACTTTCAATGCGCCGCTGATGTCTATAACCCTACTCAAATCTTGTATGACTATTCCTTTCCCTTTTGCCGATGATAAAACAGGCGATGCTTTTGGCGAAGCGCTAGGCGAGACAGAGAGAGGTATGGACTATCAGCAATCCCAAGTAATATCAAACTTGAGTTTGCTCGACTATGTAAGAAGTCAGACCTTGCGTGAGCCGCAAAAAGGGTTGGCAGATTTAGCGGAAAGCTTAGGGTGCAGTACCGCAACGCTAAAACGAAAGCTGAGCGATCACAATTACACATACCGAGGGTTAAGCGAAGAAGCCCGGCGGCAACAAGCCATCGTATTACTGGCGCTTAAAAAACTAAACAACGAACAAAGCGCCTCTCAAATGGCATTTTCCGACCTGCCTAACTTTCGCCGTGCAATAAAACGGTTAACCGGCTTAACCCCAAGTGAGCTGCGTGCCCGTTAATTTACTTTGCATTGGGTGCAAAACCTTTTATCCTTTCATTCGTTTTTGCGTATTTGTCTAATTACCTATAAATGTAAGCGCTAGTGTAGACTCGTTCATTTATAGTCAGTCATACGTAAAACGCCTTATAGATACAATAATCGTCGGCTATTCGCCGTGCCCATTCAGATTAAAGAAGTCGAGTTTTCTGTGCAGCAATTAAATTCAAGTAGCCAACCTAAGCCAAACCCAATGGGTCTAACTCCCATCTTATTATTTGTTGTTCTGGTGGTAGCTACAGGCCTTATTACTAACGATATTACCGCTATGCCTATATTGGTGGCGTTCTTTATTAGTGCTGGTTACGGCCTATGCCTAAACCCTAAAGGCGAAAAGGTAAGCTTCTCAGAAAAAGTACAAACGTTTTGCAAAGGCGGCGGCGATAAAAATATCATTCTACTGGTACTGATATTCCTCCTTGCTGGCGCTTTTTACGCGGTCACTATCGATATTGGTGCACGGGATGCGACGGTAAATATGGCACTACAATTTGTTCCCACGGCCATGATATTGCCCGGACTATTTTTGATTTGCTGCTTTATCTCGTTTGCTATGGGGACTTCAATGGGAACCATTACCGCGCTTTCACCCATAGGGGCAGGGCTGGCAAATAGCTTAGGCTTACCGGTTGAGCTAGCCCTTGGCGTAGTAGTTGGCGGCGCTATGTTTGGTGATAACTTGTCGTTTGTTTCAGACACCACAATTGCGGCCACCCGAACCCAAGGTGTACAGCTTAAAGATAAATTTCGTGCAAACTTGATGGTAGCGTTACCAGCTTGCCTAGCCACCTTGGTACTGCTGTTAGTCTTTGTCGATGTAGATACCTCTGAGCTTATCGAAACCAAAGATTACGATGTATGGCGCATATTGCCGTACTTATTCATTATTGGCTTTGCGTTAACCGGTTTTAACGTTATTACTGTGTTGGCAGTGGGTATTGCCAGTGCCTGTGTGGTTGGATTGCTTCAAGGTAGTTTCACTGTGCTTACCATGATGCATAGCATTCAAAAAGGCATGGGATGGATGCAAGACTTAGCCATGATTGCTATTACCATTGGCGGTATTGTGGCCTTGATGCACGCGAACGGCGGAATTACTTGGCTGATTAACCGTTTAACCAAACGTGTTACCAGCAAAAAAGGCGCAGAGTTTAGTATTGCTGGCTTGGTCAGCTTTTTAGATATTACTACCGCCAACAACACTATTGCCATCGTTACCGCAGGGCCCATTGCGAGCGATTTAAATGAAAAGTACGGGGTAGATCCTCGTCGTACTGCATCACTACTCGATATTTTTTCTTGTAGCTTTCAAGGGCTAGTGCCTTATGGTGCGCAGTTACTAAGCGCTGCTGCCGTAGTAGGTATTTCGCCACTAGCCATTACACCTTATTGCTGGTATCCCATGCTTATATTCGTTTTTGGCTTACTGGCAATATGGTTTAACTTCCCTACGTTTGAACAGAAAAATGACGATGAATTAACAGGCGCATCGGCCGCCGTGAAATAGCGCTTATTCAGCGTTGTTGTGTTCAGCACAAACTAAGTATGCATATCACCTGTATTTGCCTAGGGGTATTAACGATTGGTAACTCAAACCACTTGTTAATACCTGCAGCAATAGCGATGGTTACATCGGTAATTAACGCAAGTAAACATCGCTTCGTTGTTATTTTAATAGAGTAAATATCCAGTTCGTATCACTATGCTATATGCTACGGTGATTAGCGGTGGAAATTTAACGTAACTTCTTCTAGGATCGACCTCCGCTGTTTAGCCGTATATAAAAACGCAGGCTGTTTTAACAGCAATGGCCAACAGTTCGTTTCGCTATTAAGCACCGTAAGTACAGATAGTACAGATCGTATCAAAATGTAGGATGGTAAATTGTCTTCACCTAACGCGCCTTCGTCGCCTGTCGCTTTTCAGATTAAACCGCTTTATACACAACTCGATGATTGTCTGTCGGCGGATAAATTCCCTTTAAAACGGCGTATTCAGCAGTTCGCGAAGCAGCTTAATAGCGGTGAAAAAGTAAAGAATACTAACCACAGCGATGCTTCTGGCGATAGCCCGCAAAGCAAATTAGTCACTCGATACGAGAAACTTGCTAACGATATTCAAGCATCAAAAGATAAGCGTGCGTTTAGGCTGAAGAATTTACCAGAAGTTACCTATCCGCCGCTGCCGGTGAGCGATAAAAAAGACGACATAAAAGCTGCTATTGCCGCAAATCAGGTGGTGATTATAGCGGGTGAGACTGGCTCGGGTAAGACTACCCAGTTACCGAAAATATGCTTAGAGCTTGGCCGTGGAGTCAGCGGCATGATTGCCCATACTCAGCCACGCCGATTGGCTGCACGCAGTGTGGCTACCCGTATTGCTGAAGAGCTCAATACCCCCTTAGGTGAAAAGGTTGGTTTTAAAATTCGTTTTAGTGATCAGGTTAGCGAGCGAAGCTACGTAAAACTAATGACAGACGGTATGTTGCTGGCAGAAATGCAAAACGACCGGTTTTTAAATCAATACGACACCATTATTATTGATGAAGCCCACGAACGCAGCTTAAACATCGACTTCTTACTGGGTTATTTAAGGCAGCTATTAGACAAGCGCCCTGAACTTAAACTGATTATCACCTCGGCCACTATCGACCCTGAACGTTTCTCGAAGCACTTTAATAACGCGCCTATTATTGAAGTGAGTGGACGTACGTATCCGGTAGAAATTCGCTACCATAGCCCTGAAGACAATGAGAATGATACCGACCAAACCGATGCTATTGTAGGTGCGGTTGATGAGCTATTAACCGAGAAACCGGGCGATATTTTAGTGTTCTTAAGTGGTGAGCGGGAAATTCGCGACACCCAAGATGCCTTAATGCGCAGGCAATACCGAAACACGGAAATTGTGCCTTTGTATGCAAGGCTTTCCGCCGCTGAACAAAATCGTATTTTCCAGTCTCACACCGGTAGGCGCATTGTGCTGTCTACCAACGTGGCAGAAACTTCGTTAACTGTGCCGGGCATTAAGTATGTTATCGACCCTGGTGTGGCCCGTATTTCTCGCTATAGCGCCCGTAGTAAAGTACAGCGGTTGCCGATAGAGGCTATATCGCAAGCCTCTGCAAATCAGCGAGCTGGGCGATGCGGCCGTGTGTCAGACGGTATCTGTATTCGTTTGTACAGTGAAGATGATTACCTTGGCCGCCCAGAATTTACCGACCCAGAAATACTGCGTACTAATTTGGCCTCGGTTATTTTGCAAATGCTTGCGTTGGGGTTAGGGGATATAGCCGATTTTCCTTTTGTTCAGCCGCCAGATAACCGCAATATCAATGACGGGTTTAGGTTGCTAGAAGAAATTCAGGCCATCGTGAAACAAAAAGGCCGTATGCAGCTTACTAAAATGGGCAGACAGATTGCTCGTTTACCTATCGATCCTCGTTACGCCCGCATGGTGGTGGAAGCACAGCGCACCAACGCGTTGATGGAAGTCATGGTTATTGCTGCAGGGTTATCTATTCAAGACCCTCGCGAGCGGCCACAAGATAAACGCCAACAGGCGGATGAAAAGCACAGCGAATATACCGATAAAGATTCAGATTTTATTAGTTTGTATAATCTGTGGGACGCCTTTAAAGCGCAGCAAAATGAATTAAGCCAA
Organism: Alteromonas sp. CI.11.F.A3; assembly: GCF_032925565.1. Lineage (NCBI taxonomy): Bacteria > Pseudomonadati > Pseudomonadota > Gammaproteobacteria > Alteromonadales > Alteromonadaceae > Alteromonas > Alteromonas sp. CI.11.F.A3. The sequence continues at coordinate 2,911,679 of NZ_CP136708.1, read as the reverse complement.
AATCATCTTCGTAAATGGTGTAAGAGCCAATTTATCAACTACCTGCGTATGCGCGAATGGCAAGACATTGTTAGCCAACTTAAAAAGTCGGTGGCCGAATTGGGCTTTGGTATTGTGAAAAACGAGCCAGATTATCAAGCAATCCACGAAGCCATTGCCAGTGGATTGCTATCGCATATTGGTTTTAAAGATAAAGACAGAGAATACTTAGGCTCGCGTAATACCCGCTTTATGATCTTCCCAGGCTCTGGGCTTTCTAAGTCTCAGCCTAAATGGGTAATGGGGGCTGAATTAGTGGAAACCTCTAAGCTATTCGCTCGCATGGTAGCGAAAATTGACCCCGCTTGGATAGAGTCGTTAGCTGGACATGTTAGTCAGCACAGTTATTCAGAGCCTCACTGGTCGAAAAAACGCGGCGCCGTTATCGCGTTTGAAAAAGTGACCTTGTTTGGCTTACCCATAGTGATGAAACGAGCCAAAGTGTATAGCTTAATTGACCCACCGGTATGCCACGAACTCTTTATTCGCGAAGGCTTAGTTGAAGGTAACACGCGGCTTAACTTTGGTTTCTTAAAAGAAAACCAAGCCTTGCTTGAACAAGCCGATGAGTTTGAACAAAAGACTCGACGCCGAGATCTCTTGGTTGATGATGACGAACTGGTACGTTTTTATGCCTCGCGCATTCCGGTAGAAGCCAACAACGAAGCGGCGTTTAAGAAGTGGTACAAAAATCAAGAAGCGTTAGCTAAGCAAACTGGCGGCGAAAAGGCGGGTGCCAAAAAGTCGGGTGTTAACAAGATAAGCGACATACTTACTTTTACCGAAGATGACGTGTATCGCCAACAGCCTGGCCAAGCCATAGAGAACGCGTTTCCTGATGCGTGGCGACAAGGCAATATCACCATGGGACTTCGTTATCATTTCGAGCCGAATGCGGATGACGATGGGGTTAGCGTTATTATTCCTTTGCCGGTACTTAACCAAGTAGAAAACATTGGCTTTGATTGGCAAGTGGCAGGGCTAAGGCATGAGCGCATAGTATCGATGATCAGAACCTTGCCAAAGCGTTTGCGCCGCAACTTTGTACCTGCGCCTAACTTTGCTGATGCCTGTATTGCCGATATCAGCGAAACGGATAAAAACGGCCGTCCAATAAGCCTGGTAGAGGCCGTTACCGCCAAGCTTCGTAAAATGACAGGTATTACCGTAGAGGAAGACGAGTGGAACTTGTCGCAGCTTGATAGGCACCTAATCATGCACTTTACGGTAGTGAACGATAAAGGCGATACCATCGCCCGTTCTGACGATTTACACGCCCTAAAACAGCAATGTGCTGGGCAAGTGAAGGAAACTTTTGAAAAAGCGGCCACGCCGGAACTTGAGCGAAGTGGTATCGAAAGCTGGGACTTCGACACCTTACCAACCACTTTTGCCCAAAAGATGGGAGGCTTTGAAGTGCAAGCTTTCCCTGCATTGGTAGAGAAGGGCGACAAGGTAGATATTGCCCTTATCGACGAGCCTGAAAAAGCGCAATCTATGCACCGAAAAGGCGTGAACGTGTTGATTAAAAACGCCATGCCGTCGCCACTTAATTACTTGCAAAGTAAGCTGCCCAATAAAGCGAAGTTAGGACTTTACTTCAATCCATTTGGGCAAATTAAAGCGCTTATTGATGATTGTATTTTTGCCGGTATAGACGCGCTGGTGGGGGAATACTGTGAAAAGCATAATACCGATATTCGTAGCAAAGCTGATTTTGATGCCTGCGTAGATATAGTGCGCGCAGAAATTAACGACAAAGTACTAGAAATAGCTAAGCAGGTAGAGCAGGGCTTAACCCTTGCTCATCAATGCCAAAAACAAATGAAAGGTAATGTGCCCCTTAACATGATAAACGCATTGGGCGATTGCAAAGGACATCTTTCAAGCTTAGTGTTCCCGGGGTTTGTATCTGATATTGGTGAAGCACGTCTTAACGATTGGAACCGGTATATTAAAGGCTTATCTCGTCGTTTAGAGAAACTACCAATTGATCCGAACAAAGACAGAATGCATCAACTCACGGTAGAAAAAGCATTAAGTGAGTGGGAAAAAGCCTGTGGTAAATACCCGAAAGGCAAAGTACCACAAGCGTTATTGGATACACGTTGGATGATTGAAGAATTAAGGGTGTCTTTATTTGCGCAAGCATTAGGGACGGCTTACCCCATATCAGCTAAGCGTATCTCACTGTTTTTAGCTGATTTCTAAGTGGAAAACTAAGCACCTTGGTTATTTTCCCAAACAACAGGAAATAATTTTCTAAATATAATCGGACAATTCTTGGTCAGTCTGATTGACAAGCGGCCTACCTCGCCCTATAACAGGTAGAGCAACATGTGGTTTGAATACGTAGCGGAGATGTAGAAATGTTGGGATACGACGATAAGCGAAACTTTTTCAGGATGATGGTTAATTCGCCTTGTCAGTTACAGGTTACTGATGATGAATCGAGCCGCACTATGCAAGCGATGTGTAAAGACATCAGCGCAACGGGCATGTCTTTAGAAGTTGATGAACCCTCATTAGAAATTGGTACGCAAGTTAGCGTTGCCATAGATTCCCCAAGCTCTCAAGTGCCTTCATTAGCAGCTATTGCTACTGTGGTTCGCTGTGAGCCAGACACAGAATCTAGCTGTTTGATTGGGGTTGAAATCTCAGAAATGAAATAAGCGGCATAAGGGCTTTCGCAAGCCTAAGCTTATTTATTATTTGTGACTCACGAACTCTCTCGTGAGTCAGGCTAGCTTTGCTTCACGCTACTACTTCTAACTAATTACAGCCAATCATAGATAGACTTTTAGCCACTATTTTGCCGACTCCTTCTGCAATATGCTTCATGCGCTTCAATATCTCAGTGACTTCACTCGTTGACTTCTCTCATTGACGTTTCTCGCTTACGTCTATCACTAAAATATCAGCAGCGACATGTGCCACTATTTTTAAAAACCTACAGAGCAATTTTTTTAAATCTACTTTTCCATATTAACTCTTTCATAATAGGGAAATCGAATAAGTAGATGGCATCCTTCGTAAAAATCAATTGTCTTTAATGTTTCTAATCGATAATAATTCTCATTAACGAATCGAGACAAACTTATTAGGTAAATCATTATGAAAAAGACCATCACTTTTGCGTGTATGCACTTCACCGTCGCTTTTACAGTGGCATACTTATTAACCGGTAGTGCAGTAGTGGGTGGGGCAGTAGCCTTAGTCGAGCCAGCGGTGAACACTGTAGTTTTTTATTTCCACGAGCGAGTCTGGAAGAAATTTGAGAGCCAGTCTAAAGACCAAGCTAGCGAGCAGCAATTAAGTAGACGTTCTGAGCAGACTTTTGCTTCAAATGGGATGACATTGGCATCATAAGCGTTTGCTAAGTTTGCCTCTTATTTGAATTTTTGAAAAACGTGGCGCTAACGGTGAGTTAAGTTTAATTACACTTAATAAAACCTTATCGCCGCGTTTTTTATGCAAAATGAATTAAACAAAAAGCCTGTATTAATTTGCTTGTTTGTTTACCTGTTTCTTTATTTGTTACTGTTACTAAATTAATTGTAAAACTAGGCCTGATATTACAGGTCAGTCACTTCGCAAACTAAACCCTTTAAATAATACCCTTCAGGGTAACTGCCAATCACCGGGTGATCGGTGGCTTGATTCAGTCGAGCAATAATCTTAATGGTTCTTCCTGCATCCAATGCGGCATCAGCCACTATTTTTTGGAAAAGGTCGGCTGGCATTAGGCCAGAGCAGCTAAAAGTAAGCAGTAATCCACCATTTCTCACCGCATGAATACCGTACAGGTTAATATCTTTATAACCTCGTGCGGCACGAGTAAGTGATGCTTTGTTATCGATGAACTTGGGTGGATCGAGGATAACCATATCAAACTGGTCGCCACGTTCGTGGTATTCACGCAACTGCTTGAATACATCTTTTTTAACGTAATGACTTTTGCTTTCATCTAAACCATTTAACGCCACATGCTGCTTAGCAAGGTCAAGGGCTGGCTGAGACACATCCACATTAGTAACCGATTTAGCACCACCTTGTAATGCATAACAAGAAAAGGTACCGGTATAGCTGAAGCAATTAAGCACGTCAGCGTCTTTGGCATAATGTGCAGCGGCAGCACGGCTATCTCGTTGATCAAGATAAAAGCCCGTTTTGTGGCCGTTCTCAATATCAACAACAATAGAAAGCCCATTTTCTTTTACTGTAACTTGCATGGGCGGCTCGCCGCTCACCACGCCGGTCACTGGCTCCAAGCCTTCTTTTTTGCGCACATCAACGTCGCTTCGCTCATAAACATGAGTGCCGGGCTTCAACTTGTTTATTGCCCACACAATTTTATCACGGTGTTTTTCAGCGCCAGCGCTTAGCAATTGCAGCACGGCTACGTTGTCATACAAATCTATGGTAACGCCAGGAAGGCCATCACTTTCGGACGCTATCCAACGAAAAGCATTGGTAACTTCTGGGTCAAATAAACGGGTGCGTAATTTGAGCGCTATTTCCATGCGGCGTAAAAAGAAGGCGTTATCAATACTTTCTTCTTTGCTAAAGGTCCACATGCGCACTCGAATTTGCGAAGTGGGAGAATAGGCTCCACGACCTAACCAGTCACCTTCTGAATCGAATACATCAACGGTGTCACCACTGCGCCCTCTACCTTTTAGCTCTGCCACGGCGCTTTCAAACACCCAAGGGTGGCGACGACGAAGGGATTTATCTCTATTAGGATGCAATATAACTTGTGATGACATGAAACGTACTCTATTTCTTGAATTAGCTAGGAAGTGGGTATTGCATAGGGAAGCCTTTAGCCAAATAAAGCCTTTAGCCAAATAAAGCCTTTAGCCAAATAAAGCCTTTAGCCAAATAAGAGCCTTTAGCCAAATAAACTGCCCTTGCAACCACACGTAAGCGGCGGGGCGAAGTATAGCGATAAAGCGGTGGCTATGCGAATGATTAGCAAGTTTACCGCGTTGAAGGTAAGTATTTTACAAGTTATGAAAGTAAGTTTGTTGGGCAAGCGCAGCTGTTAGATTAAACGCAGCGTTATAGCTATCTATTGGTAATCTTGAGTTTTGTTTCATAAACCTTAGGTTACATTGGGTTAAACCAATTTTGCGTAATAAGCGGTGTGCTAGGTTTACGATGCTAAAAATGCCAACGCATTTATGCACTAAAACGTATCGGCCACGTAATCATAGGTTAACGTGTTGAATGCTATCACTAACGTGCACAAACACACTGCACCTGCTGTGAAAGTTTAATAAAAGAGGATACTAATGCAATTTGTAAACTTCGAAAAAGGCTGTGCACCAGAAGGCCTCACAATCGCAGAGGTTGATGCCCCCGTACTTACCGACGATAAAGTGCTAGTGCAAGTATACGCCTTTGGTGTGAATCGAGCCGATACACTACAACGACAAGGGCACTATCCACCACCACCTGGTGAAAGTGAGATTCTGGGGCTGGAAGTCGCCGGGCAAGTTATAGAGGTAGGCGCTGCCGTCAGTGAATGGAAAGTGGGTGACAAAGTCTTTGGGTTGGTTGCTGGAGGCGGCTATGCACAACAAGTTGCTGTTAATCCGCATCATTTAATGCGGGTTCCAGAGAATATGGCGTATAGCACGGCGGCCGGACTTGCCGAGGTGTTTCTTACTGCATTTCAATGCTTGCGCTTAATCTCCAATGTTAAACCAGCAGAGCGGGTACTCATTCACGGTGGTGCCAGTGGTGTGGGGCTAGCCGCCACCCAGCTTTGTCATTATTGGGGAGTAGAAAGTGCAGTTACCGCGTCTTCCAAAGAAAAGTTAGCTCAGTGCAAACAAAACGGCGCTAACCTACTGATAAACTATAAAGATAAAAACTTTGCTGAAGAGATAAAAGCGAGTTGGCCACAAGGCGTTAACATGGTGCTTGATATGGTAGGTGGCGATTATTTAAATCGGAACCTTCAAATAATAAAGCGCGACGGTATTGTGGTTTACCTTGCCATGTTAGCGGGTCGATATGCCGACAACCTCGATATGGCATTAATGTTGGGCAAACGAGCCAGAATTCAAGGTACTACGCTGCGCAACAGAACTGATGAGTACAAAAGCACGCTTGTTAGTGACTTTTCGACAACCTGTTTACCTGCGTTTACCTCAGGCGAGCTTAGTGTAAACATTGATACGGTATACGCCATTGATGATGTCGCGAAATCTCACGCGCGTTTAGAGGGTAACGACACGCAGGGCAAAATAGTTGTAGAGTGGTAATTGCTGAGTGGTAAATAGAAGCGAAAGAATAGACAGAATTTGACGTTATAAGAGAAAAGGCGGTATCGCCTTTTCTCTTAAAGCACAAAGCCATTAACTTTTTAAAGCTATTGAGCGCAAAGCCATTAGCTTATAAAGCCACTGTCTGGCGTTGTTGGCTTGGCTTCTGCCGCGCCGCGGGCTAAATCATCGCAGCGTTCATTTTCAGGGTGGCCAGAGTGGCCCTTCACCCAATGCCAATTAATTTTATGCTTGCTAACCGCTTCATCAAGACGTTTCCAAAGGTCGGCATTTTTCACCGCTTTTTTGTCTGAAGTACGCCAGCCGTTCTTACGCCAGTTGTGGATCCATTGATTGATACCGTTTTTCACATACTGGCTATCTGTCGTCAATTCCACATTGCAGGGCTCAGTTAAGCTGTTTAATGCTTCAATAGGCGCCATTAATTCCATACGATTATTGGTAGTATGGGCAAACCCGCCGCTAAGCTCTTTGCGGTGGCTGTTATAAACGAGTACAGCGCCGTAGCCGCCAGGGCCCGGGTTTCCAAGGCATGAGCCATCAGTAAAAATGTGAATGGTTTTTTGAGCCACTGGGTGTCCTTAAATTATTTACTTTCATATTTCGCTTTTCCCTTAGCCTGTGGCGAAGGGGTTGATATACTATCAAAAAACAAAAGGTAAGATTAGAGGAATCATGCGTCAGATTGTACTAGATACAGAAACTACAGGTATCGACCCTAAAGAAGGTCACCGAGTGATTGAAATTGGGTGTGTTGAGCTGGTTAACCGTAAACTTACTGGCAATCACTTTCATGTTTACATTAATCCTGGGCGCCAAATAGAACAAGAGGCCATTGATGTTCACGGTATTACCAATGAGTTCTTAACCGACAAACCTACATTCAGAGATGTGGCCGAAGATTTCGTGAATTTCATACGCGGCGCTCAGCTTGTTATCCACAATGCGCCCTTCGATGTGGGCTTTATGGATCACGAATTTGGAATGGAACCGAAAACCCGTGGCGTTATCACTAAGGATATCTGTAGTGTTCTTGATACCTTGGCGGTTGCACGCAAAATGCACCCAGGGCAAAAAAACAACCTAGATGCGTTATGTAAGCGCTACGGCATAGACAATAGCCACCGTGAGCTTCACGGCGCATTACTCGATGCTGAGATTTTGGCTGACGTTTACCTGCTAATGACAGGTGGGCAGACTAAACTTAACTTAGCCTCGAAAGGCAGCGGCGAAACCCAATCAGATGCCTTTCGTCGTTTGAACCGAAATGGAAATAAATTAAAGGTTATCAAGGCTAGCGCCGATGAATTAGCACAGCATGAATCCCGTTTGGATATCGTAGAAAAAGCAGGGGGGAAATGTTTGTGGCGCCCAGAGCAAGAGCAAACCGATGCGTAACTGAGCCGGGTGCAAGTTATGGTCTATAGCTTTAGCTGCTAGCCATACCTAATTATATTTAAAATAAATTTCCAAAGGAGCGGTCAACAGTGAGAGTAGGCGTGATGAAAGTAATGTTGGCGTTGTGCCTATTGGGATGTACTTCAACGGTATTTTCACAAGATACTTCGCTGCCTGCTTCGTCGACATCGGATACACAAGCCGACGCTGCGCCTTCTCCTATCACTGACTTGGGGGATGAATACGAGAACTCGATTAAATTACTACAAAATCGTTTTCGTATTGACTACAACGTGAAAGAGGTCTCTATGATTTTCTTTCGCGAATACGGCTCAGCCCCCGTAGTGTTAGTTCGCCCCGATGGTTCAAAGCTATTTCAAGGCAGGGTGGACGAGGCCTTCGTTAAGTGGTTCGATGCTGACACCTTCGATATGATCACTATTGAAAATCCTATGCCTGGCCCTTGGCAGGCGGTAGGTCAGGTTAACCCTGCCAGTCGGGTTATGGTCATTTCTGATATTAAGCTTCACGCCACACCGCTTCCCAGCATTCTCTTTTCAGGCGAAATATTGAAATCTACGGCTTACCTAACCAACGGTGGTGAAAAAATAGATAACAAACAGTTTCGTGATGTCGTGGAGTTATCTATTGAGTTTGAAAGTGCCAATGACCCCAATTACGACAACTTCGGGGCTAACGATGCAGAAATTGCAAAGTTTGAAGATAACGGACGGGGCATGGATGAGCGTCCTATGGATGGAGTGTTCACTGGCCAATTCAATTTAAAAGTGGCAGCGGGTAAATGGCAGCCTGTGTATCGGGTAGAAACGCCAATGTTCACGCGAGAACAAATTGGTGCACCTATTATTCTGCACAACAACCCTGTTTATGTAGATGTTGAACTAGATGCTACGGATGGCACGGGAGATGGTTATCACACGCTGCTCATTGATGTGAACCGCGAATTAGTCAATATAGAGTCACTTCTCATAGACGGTAAAATTAGATTTCCAAACGCAGATATTCAAAACTTCTCGTTAACCGAGGGCGGTGATGGCGTGCGAGAACATCTTATTGTGGCGTACGAAGAAGGAGTTTATCGCGTTAAACTAACCGCCTATGGCACAACATCGGAAGGCCGAGACTTTATTCTGGATGTGCCTGAATATACCTTTTTGGCTGAAGCACCTGAACCAGAAGTGATAGACCCGCTCATTGACGGCGAAGATCCTATTGTTGATGGCAGTGAAGACATGCTTGCCATGGGAGAAGGTTCAACGTCACCTAATCAAGGAAACGCACAAAACCCTTCACAATCACAAAGTGAAGATGATGGAATGGATTCAGGCACGCTAACCCTGATTATCGTCGCGGTTAATGGCACGATTATTTTAATAGGTGTTATTGCTGCCGTTATTATTATCTTAAAAAGAAGAAAGGCCAGTGGTCCTGCATCTGCAAAAGCAGCCACAAAAAATGAAAATAAGAAAGCCAAAAAGAAAGTGGTGTCTGAATCTGACTTATCTATTGATAATGAACCCAAGGGCTTTAAAAAGTTGCTAGCAAAGTTTAAGAAATCGAAACCGGCAGAGTAGGGGCAATAAGTTGGGCATATACTTAGCGCTATATCGCCCTATCGGGAGTACTTTTTCTTGTTATTAATACCAAAGTGTAAATTAGCTATCCTAAGGTGAGCGTGGCCTGTGGGAATAGCATGCTAGTTTTAGGTGTACGAATTCCCGCCTGATTGAATTATATTTCAACATTGTGTTTATTTATCGTGCAAACAGTGCCCAGATGACAATTTTATTAATAAAAAGCATTGACTCTGTAAGGTCTAAACCGTATTATCTGCGCCGCAGTGAGGGCAAGGGGTTTTAACAATCCAACTAACTCACTGATAACATTGAAATTGTGGAGCGGTAGTTCAGTTGGTTAGAATACCGGCCTGTCACGCCGGGGGTCGCGGGTTCGAGTCCCGTCCGCTCCGCCACTTTCAATGATATAACTAAAAGGCCACGGAGCGGTAGTTCAGTTGGTTAGAATACCGGCCTGTCACGCCGGGGGTCGCGGGTTCGAGTCCCGTCCGCTCCGCCATTTAGTTATAACAAAGTGTCTCTTCGATGATGTGGAGCGGTAGTTCAGTTGGTTAGAATACCGGCCTGTCACGCCGGGGGTCGCGGGTTCGAGTCCCGTCCGCTCCGCCACTTGTCGAAATAGCACACTTTCCCATTATGCGGAGCGGTAGTTCAGTTGGTTAGAATACCGGCCTGTCACGCCGGGGGTCGCGGGTTCGAGTCCCGTCCGCTCCGCCATTTTCGGGAAAGTAATGACTACTACCTTGCAGGTTCAACTGCGCATTGATAAATCCTCTTTATCAACGATATATCTTTTTAGAACACTATCTTTTGCGTATTATCCGCTATTGCTCCATCTTTTTTCTACCTAGTTTATCGCTATCTAGTTTCTCTCTACCTAATTTTTCACTACCTAGCTTCTCCTTTTTTATCTTGCGGTATTATTACCTTTAGTTTGTGGTTCTCCACATAATAGCCTTTTCCCATATCGGCTATGAATCTTCACTGATTGCACATGATTGTTAGCCAACCGAATACTTAGCCAGCTGAATAATTAGCCACCGCAGCACAGCTGGTTTTAGGTAATATTGTGGCAGCGTATCATTTGAACGCTAGATAATTTTATTCTGTTCACTTCATTGACTTAACTTAATCTTCTGCAATGCTTAAATTCATCTAAAGTATTATTATTAATAATCAATTTTTCGACTATTTTGATGTGTATACGCACAATAATACGTCTTAATTTTATGTGGTACGAATGAGCAATAATGAGCATAAAAAATTTCTACTAGCTGACAACCTTAAAGCCATCGCCGTATCGTTTTTGTCTGTTGTTCTTGTTAGCGCAGCGCTTGGCCTATTAATGTTCTCAGTTATAAAGGAACACGAAAAAGCCCGTGCCGAAGATATATTGTCAAACGTGAACATGGTATTTAAAGATGCTGAGGCCGCATTAGATTATTTGAACGCCCATTCCTATTACTCCTGCAGTGAAGAAAATTTAAACGAAATGCGACGCACTTTGTTTCGCTCTCGTTTCGTGAAAGAAATTGGTTTCTTTGGCGATGGAAAGTTATTGTGCAGTACTTACCTAGGGGTTTTAAAGCAGCCTATAGACGAAGCAATCCCAGATTTTGTCACTGCTTTGGGGGATGCATTTTGGATTAATACGCCGTTAGAGCTATTTGACAACCAGTCTAAAGGCACTATTGCAAAGCGTGGAAGATACAATGCTGTATTAGATATGGATGGGGTCATTGGTCTAAACTTTAGTCACGATTGGGCGCTCTTTTACAAAGCGGATAAGCTATTCCATATGGCAGGGAACGCCTCTTTAATGCCACAGAGCATGGGCCCAGGTGTCGCAAAACTTGATACCAGTTACTTCTCTCTAAGTTTGATAAAGTGTGATAAATATTATTCTGCCACTTGTTTGAGCGTGGTACCCGACCAGGGCCGAATTTTTAATATTCATAAAGGCAAATTAGTGTTGTTCGTTTGTGTCATGTTAATGACGGCGGCATTATCTCATATGCTTACGTTTAATTACTTGAGACGCAGACGTTCATTAGAATCGCGTATTAGCCGTGGGCTTAAATCGGGTAAGTTTTATTGTTTGTACCAGCCATTCGTAATATTAAAGTCTGGCGAAGTAGTCGGCTGTGAAGTATTGAGCCGATTCGAAGATGAATTTGGCCCAATTTACCCTGACGAATTTATACCTCAAGTCAAAGAGTTAGGTAAAACATGGGAGTTCACTACGGTCATGATTGAATCGGCAATGATGGCCCTCAATGAGAACAAGGATATTCCAGAAGGCTTTAAAGTGTCATTTAACCTGTTTCCTTCAGACTTTATGAAAGATGAGTTGCTCGACTTAGACTGGGTGCTCACTATGAATGACAAGAATTTTAAATTGGTTCTTGAGATAACCGAAGATGAGCAACTTGCCACAGGCAGTGCGGTTAAGCATATAAAAGCCCTCAAAAGCAGAGGTTTTTGGATGGCCATCGACGATTTTGGCGTAGGGTATTCGAACCTTAGCCAACTTAAATCTCTAAAATGTGAGTTTTTAAAAATCGATCGAAGTTTTGTGATGGACATGGAAGATCACAGTATTCGCTCCTCTTTAATCCCCCATATTGTCAGTATTGCCGACGAATTGAGAGTGACATTGATTGCCGAAGGTGTTGAAAACACTGAGCAGTGTCAGGAACTGGTGAACATGAATGTTGAGTATGGGCAAGGGTGGTTATTTGGTAAACCGCAATCGGTTGAGAATTTAGCAAATACCATTGCGCTGTCGTCCCAAACCCATTAATCGGTTGGCGTGCCAGTCGTTCCGCGATACCATGCAGTTATTGTTAAAAGACGAAGAACGGCTGCATGCAGGACGTATTACATTGCCGCAAAATCTGTAAAATTTATCAAGAAGGCGAGAATAGTACGCCTGTCCTTAATAACATTTCACTTTCTATCAATGCGAGTGAGCATGTAGCCATTTTAGGTAGCTCTGGTTCAGGAAAAAGTACCTTGCTGCATTTGCTTGGCGGTTTAGACACGCCCACAAGCGGTGAAGTGTGGTTTAAAGGTGAGTCACTAACCCATTTAAATGCGAAACAGCTAGCAGCCTTGCGAAACAAGGAAATGGGGTTTATTTATCAATTCCATCACTTGCTAGGTGAATTCACTGCGCTTGAAAATGTTGCCATGCCCCTTCGAATTGGCGGCGAGAGTGCTACTGCCGCTAATGCAAAAGCAAACGCCTTACTTAACGATGTAGGGCTTTCTCACCGTGCTGATCATTTACCTAGCGCGCTCTCAGGTGGCGAACGTCAAAGGGTTGCCATTGCACGGGCATTGGTCACATCTCCTTCAGTTGTTCTTGCTGATGAGCCAACCGGTAATTTAGATGCCACCACAGGTGAACAGATTTATCAGTTGTTGAAACGCTTAAGTGAGCAAAAACAAACGGCTTTTGTTGTGGTAACACACGACATTACGCTTGCTAATCGTATGGACAGAGTACTTCGCATTAAAGATGGTGAATTACTAAACGCCGCAACAGAGGAACAACCCTAGTGGCGCTGGCATGGCAACTTGCTAAACGATTTCGTCGAGCCAAAGTCCAAAATCGTTTCATCTCATTCATTTCTATGTCTTCAACCGTAGGCATAGGCCTCGGCTGTTTCGTGTTAATTATCTTGCTAAGTGTCATGAACGGTTTTGAGAAAGAGCTAACGCAACGTATTTTAACCGTTATTCCTCATGGCGAGATATATAGCACCGACAAGACGGGTATTGAGAACTTAGATGCGCAGCTGTATCGACTTAATCAAGACCCTAGAATTGCTAAGGTTGAGCCTTACACCGAGCTTACCGGCATGTTGCAATTCAAAGGTGAGTTAAAGGCGATTTCATTGACGGGCATTGCAGCAGATGCGCAAAACACTTTCAGCCGGCAAGTAACGAACGAGCATTGGCAAAACTTCGCGCTAAACAGCGACAGTGTGCTGATAGGTAAGGGAATTGCCAACAAGCTTAATATCGTGGTGGGTGATACCGTACAGGCGCTTATTCCCGTCACCACGAAAGATTTACGCTTTAGCGCACCTACATCAATAACGTTAACAGTTGCAGGCTTCATGCATGTTGGCGGCGAGCTAGATAATCAACTGGGGTTAATGCACCTTGCGAAAGCTTCCGCGGCCGCTGGCATAGATGGCCAAGCATTGGGTATGCGCTTCACATTACACGATCCATTTTCGGCCTATATCACCATGCGAGATATAGGTTATAGCTACCCTCAAGCGGTCTATATGTCAGATTGGACCCGTACCCAAGGCCATTTGTACAACGACATTCAGCTCGTTCGCACCGTTGTGTATATTGCATTGGTGCTGGTGATTGCCGTGGCGTGTTTTAACATTGTGTCGTCATTAGTGATGGCAGTACGAGAAAAACAACCTGCCATCGCTATCTTAAAAACCATGGGCGCGACCGACACACTAATTCGGCGCACGTTTATGTTCCAAGGTGTGCTGAATGGGCTCATTGGTATAGTAGTAGGGGTAACCCTTGCTGTTATTATTGCCCCTAATCTTTCACGTATTGTGAAGTTCTTAGAGGGTGTTTTTGGGGTAGAAGTGTTATCAGGCGATATCTATTTTATCAATTTCTTACCTTCTGCACTTATATGGCAAGACGTGGTAGTCACCTGTGTGGTCGCCATCATCATGTCCGTATTAGCAACTTGGTACCCAGCCCATAAAGCGACGAAAGTGTCTCCCTCTCAATCCCTTCATTAAAAGTGTTTGATCAAACGTGCTACAGCGCCGATGTGCTTAGCAATGTATTTAAAACAATCAGTACATCACAATTGACAAGTGCATGCCTACTGGGCAATACAATGGAATAGGCAACAAAAAAGGGTTAGCAAATTGAAGTGCTAACCCTTTTGTCATATTCGAACGGGAAGAGGGGATTAGGCGTTCTTATCAAACTCGTTGAAATTCACGTCTTCTTCTTTTTCACCGGCATGTTCGTTGTAATAAACATCTTCATCAAGCCCACCTTCGCTTTTCGCGACTACGCATGACACCATACAGTCACCCGTGATATTTACCGCAGTACGGGTCATATCAAGTAAGCGGTCGACACCAATAATCAGTGCTATACCTTCAACAGGTAGGTTAACTTGCTGCAATACCATGGCAAGCATGATTAAGCCTACTCCTGGCACACCAGCCGTACCAATAGAGGCTAGGGTAGCGGTTAATACCACCATCATGTAATCGCCTAGACTCAAATCCACGCCATAAACTTGTGCAATAAATACGGTAGCCACGCCCTGCATAATCGCGGTGCCATCCATATTTATGGTAGCGCCCAACGGAAGGGTGAAAGACGCGACTGAATTGTTAATACCCAGTTTGTTTCGCGCCGTTTCCATGGTCACTGGCAACGTAGCGCTACTGCTTGAGGTACTAAACGCAAACAAGGCTGCATCGCGCATTTTTTTCAGCAGCACAACTGGGCTCAAGCCGCTCAATAGTTTGAGCAATATTGAGTAGGTCACTAATCCATGAATGATAAGCACACCAAATACTAAGAAAAAGTATTTTGCCAAGCTAAAGATGGTGTCGCCACCAATGGTAGAGAATAGTTTAGCCATCAACACAAACACACCGTAAGGCGCTAGGTTCATGATGATGGTTACCAGGCGCATGATAACCGTGTTGATATCTTCAAAAAACGCACTGACTCGCTTGCCGGCTTCGCCAGTCATTGCCATTGAAATACCGAATAACACAGCAAACACGATGATTTGAAGCATGTTGCCTTGCGCCATCGAATTAATAGGGTTACTAGGAAACATATTAACGATTACGTCACCAAGACTGGGTGCAGTCTTCGCTTCAAAAGACGTTTCAGTGGTTAGGTTTAACCCTTCTCCTGGAGAAATAAGTAAAGCCATACTCATTGCCAGTGTGATTGCTATTGCAGTCGTGACAACATAAAGCCCAACAGATTTAGCGCCTAAACGACCTAATTTATTTGGGTCGGAAAGTGTACTGGTACCGCAAATAAGCGAAACAAATACTAATGGCACCACCAACATCTTTAAACTAGCGATAAAAATCTGCCCAAGGGTAGAAAATATACCATCTACAAAAATGCTATACGCAGAGAACTGGAAACCAAATACCGAAAAAGTGAAATCTCCGCTATCATCGAATAATAGTTGAAGGAGCACACCAATCACGATACCGGCAATCATGCCGATAAAGATTCTGGTGGTTAAACTAAATTTATGTGCAGATTGAGACATTAAAATTCCCTGTACATTTTTATATTTTTATTTAGTGTGACAGATTCTATTGATTTTAAAACATAAAAAACGACCCAATTGTCATTTATAGAGGTTCAGGAACGAATTATGCGACAAATTACGCGAGTCTTGTCTAAGACACTCTGGCTATTTAGTGCAATATTTATACTAACAGCGTGCGGGGGAGGCGATTCAGTCTCTAGAGATGATAGCGATGGATCAGATGATGGCAGTGGTTCCTCCGCTACTGTTAATGTCGTATTAACCGTTCAAAACGCCAGCGGTGAAACTGACCGCAACCTAACCTCCGACAATTCTCTTACCGTTATTGCCACTGTTACCGACACCGACGGTGTAGCCCAAGCCGACCAACTTGTCACGTTTGCAGTAAGTAATAGCGACCTAGCCGTGTTCGGGAACGATACCGGTACAGCGCGAACCGATGACAGCGGAGTCGCAAGAATAACTATTAATGCTAGTACTGCCTCAGGTGATGGTGAAATCACAGGTAGCTTGAGCAGTGGTGAAAGCGGCTCTACTACTTTTTCGGCAGTGGGCAACGTGACGGTAAGTGAAGAGCCTGCGTCGTTGCAATTATACGCCAGCGCAGTTCAATTAGCCTCAAGTGGTTCTGATGATATTGAGCTAATCGCTTTAATTAAAAATGAACAAAGTGTTTTAATGGAAGGGATTGACGTTAATTTTTCAGCCAGCAATAACGCGGGTGTTGAATTACAGTTGACCCAATCTACCACTACCGCTGATGGTACAGCCAGAGCATTAGTGTCTACTCAGAATAACGCGTCAAACCGAACGGTAACGTTAACAGCACAAGCTGGCGCTTTAGTTGAAACGGTTGATATTGTGATTACCGGCACGGAAGTGACAATTAATGGCGCAAGCTCAGTCATCTTAAATGACACCGCTGATTATACATTGCGTGTACAAGATTCTGATGGCGTAGCCATTGTGAATCAAACGATTCTGCTAGAAGCAACCAATGGTTCACTAAGTGAAACGTCGGTGAATACCGGTGCTGATGGACAAGCTACGATCACCTACACAGCAACTACGTCTGGCGAAGATACCATTACAGCTTCATCGCTTAATGCCGCGGTAGAGTTTGATTTAGACGTTCAACAAGATGAATTTAGCTTTGTAGTAGTACCAGATGAAGAAATATCGTTAAATGAAGCGGCTACTATTAGTGTTCAATGGTTACAAGATGGTATTCCGGCTGCGGGTAATAATGTGACATTTAGTACTTCTCGTGGAGAAATAAGTGGAACATCGCTTGTAACAACCGATGCTGATGGTATGGCCTCTATCTCAATAGAGTCTGACAATGCCGGTTTTGCTTCTATTACCGCCACAGGTACTGAACCTGACAATGACGCTACGGTTAACGCGGTTGCGCAAGTAGAATTTATCGCAGTTGAACCATTCACCTTAATAGCAGATGCTACGCCTGATCTTATTGGCCCTGATGGACAAACAAGTACCATTACTGCAGTTGTTAGAGACCCTTCAGGTAACCTAGTTAAAAATACCGTGGTTAACTTTAACGTTGATGACGTCTCTACAGGTTCTATTTCACCTTCTCAATCGACCACCGACAGCAGCGGTATTGCGTCAACAGTATTCACCTCTGGCGCGCCCTCAAGTGAAGATGCAGTTATTATTCGTGCTTCTGTTGCGAGTGATGAATCTATTGCTGATGAAGTGTTCATGACTGTTGGTGATAGAGCGTTTGATATCTCCATTGGCACGGGCAATGAAATCGAAGAGCCTGACTCAACCACCTACCTTAAACGCTTTGCTGTGTTTGTTTCTGATTCAGCAGGGCAGCCTGTTAGTGGCGTTGAGTTAACCGCATCTGCTACACCAGTAAAGCGTGTTTTAGAAGGGACATATTTAAAAGGGAACTGGTATTGGGATGAAGACGAGTCTATTTACAAGCCTAATGTAACCGCCGAGTGTGATAATGAAGACATCAATGGCAACGGTATTCTTGACGTGGGAGAAGATACAAATGGTGATGAATTCTTAACCCCAGGTATAGTTGGCACGTTGTCATTTGCTGAAACAAATATAACGGATGAAAACGGCCAAGCTGAGCTTGAGTATCGTTATCCGGCAAATTACGGTTATTGGTACGACATGGTTATTACGATTTTCGGTCAATCGACAGGGAGTGAGGCTAGCCAAGATCACTATTATCGATTAGGCGTTTCTTCTGAAGACTTGACCAATGAGGGGGCAGGATTACCCGCTAACCCCTTCGGTTCTTTAGCGGACTGTACTACATTCAACTAACAAAAAAGCCGGCGTAAGCCGGCTTTTTTATTGTTAAAACAATAACTAATCTTGTTGGAATGGATATACAGAACCCAACTTTAATAACTGGGTAAGTTCATCTAGCGCTGTACGCGATTCAATAAGCAATTGAGGGTCACGTAAATCGTCTTCAGCGAGTACATCACGGTAATGTTTATCTACCCATTTGTTAAGACGTGCAAACTGAAGGTCGTTAATTAAGGTTGATGGATTTACCGCATCGAGCTCTTGGTCATTCATGGCTACACGTAAACGTAAGCAGGCAGGGCCGCCACCATTACGCATACTTTGCTTAACATCAAAATAGTTTACCGATTTTATTGGCGTGCCCAAGGTAACTAGCTTGTCTAAATAACGCTTAACCGCTTCGTTTTCTTCACAGTCTGTAGGTGCAATAATCGTCATATCACCATTAGGTAAGGTGATGATTTGAGTATTGAAAAGATAAGTTTTAATGGCATCTTGAACTGATACTTCGTCAGTAGGTACTTCAATAAGATGAAGTGGTGAATCACCAAACTTAGTTTGTAATTCTTTTAGCCCGACCTCTTTTTTATAAAAAGCTTGGTCATGGTAGAACAACACGTTCTGGTTGCCCACAGCGATTACATCGTTATGGAAAACCCCTTGGTCGATAACATCAGGGTTTTGCTGCATGTACACCACGCCTTCTTCGCTTAACCCATGTAAGCGAGCAACAGCTTGGCATGCTTCTAATGTTTGGCGGGCAGGGAATTTAGTGGGCGCTGGTTTGCTTGGGTCGAAAGCGTGACGGCCATAGACAAAAAGCTCTACACCCGCATGACTATAATTCGAACACAAGCGAGTGTGGTTTGCCGCACCTTCGTCACCAAAATGTTCGTTATCTGGCAAGTGGAGGTGATGAGCAAAGTGTTTTTCATTTGCGAAGGTCGCTTTTAAAATATTGCCTGTCACTTGCGGCTCTAACGAACGATGAAACTTGTTTGTTAGGTTTGCAGGTGTAAAATGCACGCGGCCATCAGCTGTATCAGCGCTTGGAGAGACTGTAGCGGCGTTTGCTGTCCACATGCTTGATGCAGAGCAACATGCTAGAAAAATCTCTCTAGATTGCTTTGCAGCGCTTTCTAGCACTCTAGCATCTGAACCAGAAAAGCCGAGTCGACGTAATGCAGCTATGTCTGGGCGTTCTTGAGGGGCAAGTACACCTTGCATCATGCCCATGTCAGACAAGGCTTTCATTTTAAGTAAACCTTGTTTAGCTGCTTGCTTAGGGCTACTAACTGCATTGGCATTGTTCAGAGAAGCAACATTACCAAACGAGAGTCCGGCGTAGTTGTGGGTTGGGCCGACAAGCCCATCAAAGTTAACTTCAAATTGCTTCATACTTTCCCTCTATTTGGTGTTTGAGCGTTTGACCGCTACCCTATAAATGCACAACCCATGATTTTGGGCGTATTTATAGTGAAGCAAACGTCTCATTTTTTGTTAGCCGCGAATTAATAAGCATAATAAATGCCTGTTAATTACTAGGCGCAAAGGCATAATGGCTGGCATTATACGGTTTTTATACGCCTTGCCAATCGAGGTGGTTGAAAAGTGAACAGGAATTGGGCGGGATTGAAGCAATCGCAAGAATAACTATTAAGAAGATCTTGTTTTCCATTCACTTTGTCGATATATGTTAAAAAAGCACGGGCAGCCTAATAGCACAGTCTACGGGCCCTTTATCTTTGAGAATGACTAAAATAGTCCTTTAGAATCAATAGGTTTAATTCAATTATATGGCAAAATCTCTAGTCATAGTCGAGTCGCCAGCCAAAGCGAAAACGATAAATAAATATCTTGGTAAAGATTTTATCGTAAAAAGTTCTGTCGGCCATGTTCGCGATCTGCCTACGAAGGCATTGGGTAAAGTTGAGCCCAAAAAGCCAGCGAAAGAACTCAAAACTTATAGCGAAGAAGACAAACAAGAATATCTTCGCAGACATGAATATTTAAAACTTGTTGACCGCATGGGTGTAGACCCAGAACAAAACTGGAAAGCCCACTATCAGGTTTTGCAGGGTAAAGAAAAAGTGGTTAACGAGCTTAAACGCTTGGCCAAAGACGCTGACACTATCTATCTCGCAACGGATTTGGATAGAGAAGGGGAAGCTATTGCGTGGCATTTACAAGAATTGCTGGGTAGTAAAGGCAAAACCTATCAGCGGGTGGTGTTTAACGAAATTACCAAAAACGCTATTCAAGAAGCCTTCTCAGACCCCGGCGAAGTTAATGTTGCTCGTGTAAATGCACAGCAAGCTAGACGTTTCCTCGACCGCGTTGTTGGCTTTATGGTGTCGCCATTGCTATGGAAAAAGATAGCACGTGGCTTATCTGCGGGCCGTGTTCAATCGGTTGCTGTTCGCCTAGTGGTAGATCGTGAGCGCGAAATTAAAGCGTTTGTTCCAGAAGAGTTTTGGGATATTCACGCCGACTTAACCAGCGAGCAAAAAGCGGCGCTGCGTATGTTGGTGGCCAAACATGAAGGCAAAGCGTTTAAACCGGTCAATAAAGCGCAAGCAGACAAAGCATTAGAAGATTTGAACGGCGCTAAGTACTTAGTTGAAAGCCGTGAATCTAAGCCTACGTCTAGCCGACCTTCAGCGCCGTTTATTACTTCAACGCTACAGCAAGCTGCGAGTACGCGTTTAGGTTTTGGTGTTAAGAAAACCATGATGATGGCGCAGCGCTTGTATGAAGCGGGTTACATCACTTATATGCGTACTGACTCAACGAACTTGAGCCAAGAAGCGCTTGATAATTGCCGCGCGTATATCGAAGACAATTTTGGGAGCAAATACCTACCAGAATCACCGAATCGCTATGGCAGTAAAGAAGGCGCGCAAGAGGCGCACGAAGCCATTCGTCCTTCAAGTGTTAAGGTAAATGCTGCCCATTTAGGTGATATGGAACGGGATGCTCAGCGTTTATACGAGCTTATTTGGCGCCAGTTCGTTGCGTGTCAAATGACGCCGGCTAAATATGATGCTACCACTATTAGAGTAGGTGCAAACAATTACGAATTAACGGCGAAAGGCCGTGTGTTGAAGTTTGATGGCTGGACACGTGTTCAACCGCAGCTTCGCAAAAAAGGTGAAGAAGAGTTGATGCTGCCTGATGTTCAAAAAGGCGATGTATTAAACTTAGATGCGCTTGATCCTAAGCAGCACTTCACCAAACCCGTGGCGCGTTTTAACGAAGCGTCTTTGGTAAAAGAGTTAGAAAAACGAGGCATTGGCCGACCTTCTACTTACGCAAGTATCATTTCTACCATTCAAGATCGTGGTTATGTTCGCCTTGAAAATAAGCGTTTTTATGCTGAAAAAATGGGTGAAATTGTTAACGACCGTTTGATGGAAAACTTTGATGACCTAATGAGTTTCGACTTTACCGCCAACATGGAGCAACAGCTTGATGATATAGCGGAAGGTAATAAAGATTGGAAAGACGTACTCAATCTGTTCTACAGCGATTTTTACGGCAAGTTACTGAATGCCGAGAAAGCCCCTGAAGAAGGCGGAATGCGCCTTAATCAAGCTATTCCGTCGGGTATTACGTGTGACAAGTGCGGGCGTGAAATGAACGTGCGTACCGCGTCTACCGGCGTTTTCTTGGGCTGCTCGGGTTACAACTTACCGCCAAAAGAACGTTGCACTAACACCATGAACCTAACACCAGGTGATGAAGTGGTGAAAGTTGATGACGAAGAAGAATTAGAAACCGAAGCGTTACGCGCTAAGAAGCGTTGTCCAATATGCAGTACTGCGATGGATAGCTACTTGGTGGACGAAACCCGTAAGCTGCATGTGTGTGGTAATACACCGACCTGTGAAGGTACCTTAGTTGAAACCGGTACGTTCAAGATAAAAGGTTACGACGGCCCTATTATCGAATGTGATAAGTGTGGCAGTGACATGGAGTTGAAAAACGGTCGCTTTGGTAAATACTTCGGCTGTACTAACGAAGAATGTAAAAACACGCGTAAGTTATTACGTAACGGTGAAGCTGCACCACCTAAAGAAGATCCGGTAGATTTACCTGAACTTCCATGTGAAAAGTCGGATGCGCACTTTGTACTACGCGATGGCGCTTCAGGTATTTTCATGGCGGCGCATAATTTCCCTAAATCTCGGGAAACACGTGCACCGAAAGTGGAAGAGCTGGCGCGCTTTAGAGATAGAATATCTGAAAAATTCTATTACCTAGCCGATGCACCGCAAAAGGATCCGGAAGGTAACCTTGCCATTGTTCGCTATAGTCGTAAGACGAAGCAGCAATACGTGATGTCGGAAAATGAAGCGGGTAAAGCCACAGGTTGGTCGGCATGGTATAACGACGGTAAGTGGGAAACACAAGCCGCCAGTAAACCTGCAGCTAAAACCAAAGCGAAAGCCAAAAAGAAATAAAGAGAAAAGTAACAAAGAGATTTAGTATATGGCCTCGTTACAGGATCAATTATTAAAAGCCGGCATAGCAGACAAAGGTTCTGCTAAGCAGGCTCGTGCTGAAAAGCGCAAAAAGAATAAGCAAAAGACAAAGAACAACCAAGGTGTGGTGGACGAAGCGACTATCGCTGCTCAGAAAGCCGCTGAAGAAAAGAAAGCCCGTTCACGTGAGCTGAACCAGTTGCAACAACAAGAGCGTGAAAAGCGCTCTATTGCAGCGCAAGTGCGTCAACTCATTGATGTGAATAAACAGCCGCGAAAAGGCGATACCGTACTGAATTTTACTCACGATAATGTTGTGAAGCGAATGTATGTAAGCGCTGAAATGCACAAGCAAGTGACTAAAGGCCGCTTAACCGTGGTGATTTTAGGTGATGCTTATGAACTTGTGCCTACACCTGTAGCGGATAAAATTGCGCAGCGTGACGATAGCTTTATTATCTACCGTGCCGACTTAGACACCAGCGACAGCGATGGTAAAGAAGAAGCGCAAGATGATTGGTATGCCGACTACGACATTCCAGATGATCTAACTTGGTAACGAAATTCGGTCTTGGTCACGAAACTCTGACCTTGTATAGAAATCCAGACCTTGTATAGAAATAAAGTGGCGTGAAAATCTTTTTCACGCCATTTTTCTTTCTGGTATCTTTTTCCTTTTTCCTTTTTCCTGTCCCTCTTTGATTTTCATTCGACTGTTCTCGCTAACCAACTTTCATGGTCTATCACCGTCTCTAAAATGCCAGTGTTTGACTAGCACACCAACTTATCCATGTTTCAGTCACCGGTACGCCGTTAGCTTGCCAGTGCATTTCTAAAGGCACGGACAGCGGCATAGTAAGCGATATAAACTCACAACCTTGTGTTTGTAAATTCTTAATGCAGCTAGGCACTAACGCAACATGTTGTGTACTGGCTATGTGGGTTAGTAGCGCTTGCATACTACTGGGCTCATTACTTACTTTAGGTTGTACTTTCACGCGGTGGAATGCACTGATAATGGCATCAAATAAGCTGGATGCTTGTTCACGGGCAAAAAGAGTGAGTGGGTAAGGTGCTAAGTCAGCCATATTCACGCTGCTATTTTTCGACAATGGGTGCGCTTCAGACACCACAAGAACAATAGGATCATCGGTTAAATGTTGCTGATTGATTAAACCACTATAGCCGCCATCGATAGGTCGTGAAAAGCCTATATCTATTCTGCCTTCACTAAAAGCTTCTAGTTGCTGTGCGGCAGTCATTTCAAATATTTGTACATCAATGAGTGGCTCACTTAGCGAGAAGCGTTTTAATAATTCGGGCATAAAATGCGCGCAGGCGGAACTTAAGTAACCAATACGCAGCAACCCCTGTTTACCGTTCGCAACGCGCTGGGTTTCATATTGAGCTTGTTGGTAATGGGCTAAGATATCTTCAACATGGCGAAGAAATACTTTTCCAGGTGCAGTTAACTCCACATAACGCGTAGTACGCTCAAAAAGCTTAACGTTTAGGGATGACTCTAGTGCATTAATATGGCGGCTAACCGCGCTTTGAACAGTATGTAAACGCGTAGCAGCTAATGAAAAGCTTTTGCATTGAGCTACTTCAACAAAGGTGTACATGTGCTTTAGGTTCATGAAAGCTAGACTCGTACCGTTAGATTAATGCTGAATATGCATTAAAGGTGTGTAAAATTATCATTTAACGGATAGATTGCCAATGCGTAAAATACAAGCCGAGTTAATTTAGTTTCAATGGGGTTTTATGCAGTTATCACGTTTTGGAGAAATCACTTTATTAGTGATTTCAATGTTAACCATCATGGTTGGGGCGGTATTAGCGCCTGGATTAAACTCTATTGCACCTGCCCTAGGTGTAAGTGAATTTGCACCCTTGCTCATCACCTTGCCGGCATTAGGCGCTATTTTATTTGCATCATTTTTTGGAAAAATCATTGATAGTGTTGGGGCTCGCAAAACCCTAGTCATAGCCTTGTGGGGATACTTACTATTAGGTATTGGTGGTATTTGGGTATACGGCCCGTTATGGGTAAGTATCGATCGAATTTTATTAGGTGGTTTTGCTGCAGGAGTAATGGCATCAGGCACCGCGATTATTTCACAGTGGTACCACGGCAAATCTAGGCTTTCTGTCATTGCTAAACAAGGCATGGCCATTGAACTAGGCGGCGTAATAATCCTGTTTTTAGGTGGCTTGTTAAGTGAAATTGATTGGAGAGCGCCGTTCTTGCTCTACGGGCTGGCATTGGTTTGTTTGGTGCTAACTGCGATTAGCATTCCTCGTAAAGAGCCTGAAACTCAGGGTGTTACTATTATCGAAAGTGGCCAGATTAATGAAAACTTACGGTCTGTCTTACTCAATGCCGTATTAGCCATGTCACTGTTTTTTAGTATTTTTATAACGCTGCCCAGTCATCTTGGCGATTTAGGTTACAGCGAAGCCGAAACGGGCTATTTACTGTCTTTTATATCATTAATGGCGGTTTTATCTGCACTAGTTATGCCACATGTGGTTAATGCTAAATCTGAGAAAGTAACGTTATTTTTGGCTTTTTTAAGCTTTGCCGCAGCCCATGCAATCTTCGCTATTGCTGAAACCACGAGTTTACTTGTTGTGCCATCGCTATTTGCAGGTACGGGATTCGGGTTTTCTATACCACTACTTAATCATGCCACCGTTGAGCGTAGCTCTGATACGAATATGGGCAGGAACTTAGCGTGGTTTGCCATGGCGGTATTTTCGGGACAGTTTTTAACCTCGGCACTTGAGTTTTTACCTGTGACTGACAGTGGTGTATTCACTGTTTGTGGGGCAATTGGAATTCTTTGCTCAGTTTACGTGTTGAAAAAAAAGAGTAATTGAGTAACTTATAGAGTAAGTAAACAGTGTTAGCACTGTTTACTTACTCAAAAAGCTACATAGCGACATAAGTATGATGAATTAAGCGCACTTAGCTAAATAATCATTAAGCCCAGCTAAATATTGCTCTTTTTCCGTAGATGTTAGCCAGCTTGCTTTAAAGCTGTTTGCCACTAACGTACTAAGTTCCTCTTGACTGAATCCACCCTCTTGCTGCAGCGCAATAAGGTTTTCATTTAAATAAGCACGAAAATAGGAAGGATCGTCTGAATTAATCGTTGGCATTAATCCACGTTCAAGCATGGTTTTTATTTCGGTTGAGGTTAGTGATTGCACTACGAATTGATTCGACACTGGGCAAATGGTTAACCCAATATTTTTTTGTTTCACTAAGTCGCATAATGCGTCTGAGGCTAAAATATTTACGCCGTGATCTATTCTGTCTACATCGATATCTTCTAATACTTGGCGAATGTGCTCTAGGGTATTGTGTTGGTTCACATCGCAATGCATAGTGAGTTTTAATCCCCACTCACGGGCTTTAGCAAACACCTCTGCAAATTTAGATGGTGGGTTATTGTGTTCATCTGAATCTAATCCCACACCTATAAGTTTACTCAAATGAGGTTCAGCCATGAGTAAGTGTTTCATAGCCGACTCGGCCGACATGTCACGTAGAAAACACAATATAAGATTACTTTGTACACCAAGCTTGGCACTTGCATCTAGTTGCGCTTGATAGATACCGTTAATCACAGTATCGAAATCTACACCACGAGATGTATGTGCTTGGGGGTCGAAAAAGAGTTCAACATACACAATCTGCTGCGCCGCGGCTTTTTCAAAATAAGCCATGGTAAGTGCGTAAAAATCTTCCTCTTCAATTAGTACACTCATACCTGCGTAATAGATATCTAAAAAAGAAGGCAGGTCGTGAAAGTGGTAAGCGGCAATCATTTGCTCTGGGGTTTCAGCATTAAGACTTATGCCATTTTTCTGAGCTAGTGCAAAGCTCAGCTCTGGTTCTAACGTGCCTTCAATATGAACATGTAGTTCGGCTTTTGGCATCTTTTGTATAAATTCTTGCATATGGCCTCGAGTTGTTTTTATTGGATATCAGACGTAAAACGTGCTCAGTGTTCAATACAGCTGGCGCAAAACGCTGTGTAGTACAGCCTTATGAGTAACGCTAGATCTAAAGCTCTGGTTTCTAATGCAATAAATACGCCTTAGTTCAAACGCATAGTAATTTACAAAATAGCTTAAGTGATTAATTATGATAGATAAATAATGATTCCAGTTTGCCTTTATGTGCAAGTGTTTAATGGCAAATATTTAGTAAATAAGGTGATTTAAATAGCATGGAGGTGTTTTCGCGTTAATGGCATTACGCAACAATAAGTGGCAGATGCATCGAGTTAGTGCAAGGTTTTCATTTGTACTTATGTGGGAAGGTCTGCGACAAAGCAGACCTTCTCTTGTGAAATTCGCTATTGTATTTCCATGTCGAGATAGCCTTCGCCGACATACCTATTGCCGAAGCGGTCGCTGCAATCCATGTCCGATTGCTCTTTTTGAGCTGCAAGGTAGGCATCAGAATGGGTGCTATTTACAATGATGCCGGAATAGGTGCGTGGGGGTGTGCCTGAGAAAGTTGTACCAGAACATTTCACCGTATATTTCCAATTAGCTAATTGTGATGAAAATGACGTGGTTTTGGTTGCGGTTGAGTAAGTATAACTGCTTGTTGTTTCAGTGGCTTCCCAGGTTTTTGATAATGTTGAAGCGCTAAAATCAGCATAGTAAGGGAGGTCATGTAATAGTCCATTGACCGATGCGAGTTCATTTCGACCAAGTTTGCAGTCAAAAACGTCATAGGTGTAAGACACTTTATCGTCACCATTTAGGGTCACTAACGATTCCAGGAAACCTCTGCTTCTTACTCCATTTTTGGTTTCTTTAAAATCGCAATTCGCATCTTCTTTTATCGTAATATTAATATCAGGATAAGTTAACTCCATGTAGACGTACTTGTGATGGTAGCTAACGTTTAATTGGGGAGTGAAGTATCGTAAAATATATTGATATTCTATTGATTCTAAATAGTTATCGGTTCTGTAACTATTGCTAATTCCCGATAATTTCAGCAGTTTTTCTGAGTAGTCACTTATGCTTACATCGTTTATTTTAGCAAGTAGGCTAGCAAACGGAGGTATAGAATTTTTATGTTTGATTTGCGCTTCGAAGTACGTATCTAAAAGTCGTCGATTTACATTCACGCTTTCATTAGAGTTCATAATTACCTTTTTCGCTAACGCTAGAAAGCTGCGTTTTTTAGTAAGTGCAAATGCATTCATGTATCCATCAAATGACGCTTGGCTGACAAAAATTGCTTTTTTAGCAAGTACAGCCTCGTTTCGGTACACCCCATTTTTATGTTGTGCGAGATAGCGATCGAATCCTGCTACGGTATTTTTCTGTTTAGCCGTTTTGAAGTCAGCTTCATCAAGTAGTGCGTAGCGTTTGGCCTTAAGCTTGTTTATTTTGTCTTGAGGAATACCTGCAAGGTGTTGTTTATCATTCAAAACTTTATTAATCGATTTCACCGACGAACCAGAAACTAGGCCAGCGTAGCGCTGATTTAATCTTAAGTTATTTTCTCGATACGAAATCGCTTTTTGTGCGTCAGCAAGCCGTGATAACAAAATCTTTTTATAAATCCAACCTTCGCCGTTATAAACCCAGCCATCTTCTATTTTTTCGGATATGATAAGCGTACCTTTCTTGTGCTTATTGATTATTTTTCCGCGAGTAGAAGGCCGATTTCGTTGGTTGACGATAGGTGATTTAACTACAAACCCATAATAATTATCTTCGCTTAACACTCGCTTTATGCTTTCAAGCTTGTCCATACTTTGCGCGTTATTAATTGCTTGTATCAATACGTCATGGTTAATCAAACTCATGTATGGCTTAACGTTTTTAGTAAAAGTGGTGACAGCGTTATTAGTTAACGCATCATGGATTTCTTTTTTTGTGGTGAATATGTCACTTTTTATTGTTGCGCCAACCCGATTTAATAATTCATTATCAATTTTATTGTTTACATAAAAGTCGCCGTCAGAGGCCGCGCCTACCACAATATAGGGAACAAGCACTGTCATCAGTACCATGCCGCCAGAAACTTCTGAGTCGTGAAACACTGAGTTTTCAGGTATGTTTTTATTGGCATCGCTGAAGCAAGGTTTTGAACGGTTAGTATCTGTTAATACTAAACAATCAATAAATGTATCGCCGTTAGCTATTTCTTTCCCTTCGTTTTGCTTTAACAGCTTTATCAGTGCTAGCCGGCTTATTTTTTTCGCGGAAATATCGACGACGTCGATGTTATCTTTGGTGAGCTGAAAGATAACTTGCAACTCTTTATGTGGAAGCTTTTCATTAGCATATTTGAATTGAGTATTTGAGCCTAATGATGAAAGGTTTTTCATTTGTGATGCATTGTTCGATGAACAAGAGGCAATAAAAATGGTTAGGGCGATTAATGTGGCTTTGCGAAAAATACAGCTGTCTTTCATAAAGGTGTTCTTGATTAAGTTATAGTTATCCGCCTATTAAAACAAAATAGAAAAATACCTTCCTTCCTCAAATCGCGCATCATTAGTCTGCTATATACCACCTTTTATATTTAACTTACTTATTAACCTAGTTATTAGCTTTTCACCATTCTCCAGTGTTTTCAGTATGGATCGAATGCTCAATAATAGGGTGTTCAAAAGGGTAAGTCGCTAATGCACGGGTGATCTTGTGAACGTTTATCTGAACAAATCGTTCCGCGCCAGCAAAATCCATCAATTTAGGGTGATCCCATAAAATGGTGGCTTCACCACTAATGAAAAGGATGTCGCCGTTGCTTTCGTCAATAAAGCATAAGCCAACACGTCCATCAGATTCGATATTCCCTAAGGTATTAAAAAATTTATTCCCGCTAAAGTCAGGAAACAAAAGTGTATTACTTTCTACTTTTACAAACCCTGGTTTTCCACCGCGATGAGAGACATCTAATCCGTGACGGGGATCAACGGTAAATTGGCTATGCCGTGAAGCGATGTAAAATGTATCAGCCTGAGCTACTAGCAAAGCATCGTTCTTCGTTAACTCGTTAGATTGCGCATGCTGAGCCTTAACGTTTGAATTCGTGCTTGAGCTGGCAGCCAGTGCGGGCGCAACATCACGGAGCAAGGTATCTCGGGGATGTATATACTGAGGACAGTTTCCATAACTTTGTTCTACTTGAACTCGTATAATACCGCCCCGATTGTGAAGTATTAGTCCGTTAAGCCTGTTACGGCGGCGGGTACTCAGCTGTAACCCAAGTAGCGCAATTTTACTGCCAGTATTCACATCTAACTGTGCGGTATCATTGATTAACCAATCTACATTGTCGCTTAAGGCCAAAGAAAGCTGAGTAGGCGATGGCGACTCAATGTAGTGATGATCGTCTACATTAGTATGTTCGCCCCAAAGTGGTATCGCCCAAGGATGACCATGACTATCTACTACACCAGCCACCATAAAGGGGCTACTGCAAAAGAACGCACGGTGCTGTTCTGGCATAAAGGGGCGAATAAAGCCTTTCGTCTGCTCACCGATACGCTCAGCAACGCCTAAACGTTGCTGAATGCGATACTCCTCAGAGTGAAAGGCACTTGTATTGATACTGTTCATAACGAACCTTAAAGTCTGTAATCCGCTGTCGCGGAATTTGCCATAGGGATAAAATTATCCAGCGATTCAATACGGTTAATCCAAGCTTGAATGGCGGGGTAAGGTTGCAACGAAACCCCACCTTCAGGCGCGTGGGCGATGTAGCTGTACATGGCAATATCAGCGAGAGTCAGCCTATTAGTAGCCAAGTATGCTTTAGTGCTCGATTCGATACGTGATTTGGGGCCTGATTCTATATTTAATTTGGGACCTAATAAGGTATCTTCCATCACTGGTAGTAAGGTTTTAGTGGTTGCTAGTGCGGTGGGGACGTCGATATTGGCACCAAAAACATATTCAAGACGAAGCGCCGCAGGGCCTTTGGCGAGCTCACCGGCAGCTACCGAAAGCCAGCGTTGAACATTGGCTTTTTCAATTGCTGTCGTACCCATCCAAGGATAGTCACTGCCGTAAGTATCGGCTAAATAAACAATAATGGCATTGGAGTCTGAAACGGTGTGTTCACCATCAACAATCACCGGCACCTGTCCGAAAGGGTTCTTGGTAATAAAGTCGGCAGACTTATGCGCACCGTTTACCATATCAAGATTGTGATTCTGGTAACTAATACCAAGCAGAGACATAAACAACTCTACCTTGTGACAGTGGCCAGATTTCGGGTTTCTATAATGAATAATCGGGTTATTTTTTAGTGTGTTATTAAGCGCATTTATAGATAATGAAGTCATTGATATTCGCCTTATAAACCAAGTGCGGTAAGACTTGGGAAATTAAGTGGGCGGCTATCGTCCTCCCACGTCAGCTTACGTTCGATGTCATTGATAGGGTGGTCGTTAATACTGGCAATGCGGCGCTGCATTAACCCTTCTGGGTTGAACTCCCAATTTTCGTTACCATAGGCACGAAACCATTGACCTGAGGCATCTTGATACTCATAAGCAAAGCGCACTGCGATACGGTTTTCAGCGTGTGCCCACAGTTCTTTAACCAACTTATAGTTAATTTCTCGCGCCCATTTTCGTGTTAAAAAGGCCTCAATTTGTGCTGTTCCGGTAATAAACTCAGCACGGTTTCGCCACTGACAATCTGGTGTATATGCTGCTGCAACTCGCTTAGGCGAACGACTATTCCAGGCATCTTCTGCCATACGAATTTTTTCAATAGCGGTGTCTCTTGTAAAAGGGGGAATTGGAGGTCTCACAAGCTCATCCTGGTGATTTAAGTTGCAGTAAGTATGATTGCTTGATAAAAATAAATAATTACTCAATTTTGAAATTTATAATTTCACTTTTTGAAATAATAAAGTGTGTAGACTAGTTAGCTAAACCCGTTAGCAGAGAGCAAATAGCCCGTTATGGATAGAATACAAGCTATGTCAGTATTTGCTGAAGTCGCCAAGCTTGGAAGTTTTGTGAACGCTGCCGAGCAATTGTCGATGTCACCTCCGGCGGTAACGCGGGCTGTCGCTACCCTAGAAGCCCAGTTGAACACACGATTATTTCATCGTACTACACGTCGTATTCGTTTAACCGAAGCGGGCATACAATATCTTAATGACGTACAAAGAATCCTGGCAGATATTGCGCAAAGCGAGGCCGCTATTGCGGGGGTTCAACTATTGCCCAAGGGCACGCTGAGTGTGACGGCACCGGTTTTATTCGGTGAGCTTTACATCACGCCAATTATTGCTCAGTTTTTACGAGATTTTCCTGAAGTGAATGTGCATGCCTATATGTACGACAACATCGTTGATTTACTCGATACAAAAATTGATGTGGCAATAAGAATTAGTAAGCCTAAAGACTCTGGGTTATATGCCACTACGGTGGGGTATGTAAGAAAGGTAACCGTGGCTTCTGCAGAATATCTAGCTAATGCCCCAGCGTTAAGCACGCCAGAAGATTTAAAACATCATACCTTGCTGTACCCAAGTGACTTTACTGAACCGCCGGTATGGAATTTCAAGCGCAATGGCAAAACGGTAGCAATTCGGTTGCAGCCAAGATTTGAGTGTAACCAAAATCGTTCAACAATTAGCGCCGCAAAATCTGGACTAGGTATAACTCGCCTTATGTCGTATCAGGTTGCAGATGCGATAAAGAAGGGCGAATTAGTCAGTGTGTTAGATGCGTTTAATGACGCTAAGTTGCCCATACAAGTCGTCAGTCTTGAAGGCCGTCATAACTTAGAAAAAGTGAAAAAATTCGTGGAATACGTCAAAAATGCTTTAGCAAAGGACATGTACCTGAATCCATAATTTCACGTTATTTCTTTTTGTGATCCCCATTTGTTACTTGCCTTCATTAATGACCTCGTTTCTCTCTCGCTCGTAGGTGTCATAGCTCTTTTGATATTGAGCTTCGCACTCTTCTCGTTGTGCGCCATAGAGTTTACGGCATTCTTGAAGACGGTTCTCTTGAGTGGCCTCATATAAGTCTTGCGATGTGCAGGCGAATAATAACGGGGATGCAGTTACCACTAAAGCGAAGGACGCGAGTTTGCTACTAAACATAAATTACCTTTGCGAAGAGAAGTGCCATTCTCATGGCTTATAGATAATGGTTATGACGGTACAAATCCCATTTGGTTCATTGATTTATCCGTCCATTTTTTAATGCTATCTTTATGCAGGTTTGATAAAACTAGCCCCATTAATAAAGAGTAAATAACCAGCCTTATGATTTCTTGGAAAGTACTAACATTTAGCCAGCTCAATACCCATCAGTTATTCGAGCTTATGAAACTTCGAGTAGATGTGTTTGTGGTAGAGCAAACATGCCCATACCCTGAACTTGATGAAAAAGACAGGCATAGCGATACGCGACATTTATTAGGCTTTAACGGTGACATGTTAGTCGCTTATGCCCGTTTGATACCTGCGGGTGTGAGCTATCCTGGCGTCAGTATTGGCAGAGTGGCTACCCATGCAGATTTCAGAGGCAATGGTGCAGGGAAAAATTTGTTAGCTGAGGCTATCAAGCAGTGTGAAAACTTGTGGCCGAAAGAAGATATTGAAATTGGTGCACAAGAATACTTGTTAGCCTTTTATCGTAAATTTGGTTTTGTGCAAACCTCTCAAATGTATTTAGAAGATGATATACCCCACGTAGATATGAAGCGTAAAGCTGTAGCTTGATTCAAGAGCTTGATCCACGTACTGCTGAAGGAATAAGGGCTGGTTAATACCAGCCCTTTAAAATAGCGGTAACCGTTATTGGTTGGGAAGCATTTCAACCAATTCGTTTAAATCATTCACGTTGTAATCTGGCGCAATCGCCAATGGATACAATACCTTTCCTGGGCGTGCAATAAAGGCAGCTTGCCAACCGGCTTGTTTAGCGCCAGCGATATCCCAACCGTGTGCTGCAACCAACATGGCATCTTCAGGTTTAACTCCCATTTTTTCAGCAGCCCATGCATATGTGCGAAGATCAGGTTTGTATAGATTGATATCTTCAACACTTAAGCGATGTTCAAAAAATTCAAGCAAGTCAGCATTTTTGAATTGGGTATACACACCTTGGTTAGAAGAGTTGGTCAAGCTTACCAGTGTATAACCTTTATCTTTCAACGCTTGTAAGCCACTACGTACATCTGCATGAGGCGGTAAGCTACGAAGTGGGGTAACAATAGCGGTTTTCGCTTGTTCTTGGGTAAGCGGAATACCTTCTATTTCAGCCACCATCAATAACGACGCCACACCAATTTCACCGAAAGTGTGAAAACGCTGGGTGGTAGAGTCTACTAGTGAGTGATGAAGCATAGTTGAAAACCACAAAGGTAGTAACTCATTGCGTCCCCCCAATGCTTCTCCCACTGAACTTCGCATTGCCGTTAGGTCGAGCAGGGTTTCATTCACATCGAAGAATATAACTTTAGGAGGTACAGGCTTAGCCTTTTCCATTGTGGTGTCAGTAGGCTGTTGAGCATAGCTTGAAAATAACGGCAATATGAGTAGTGCCGCAGTAATAAATCGTTTCATAAGGGGGCCTCTTTGATGAGTAAGCTAAGTAAGCGAATGACTAATAAGCGTGAGTTTTACGAGTGATCTAAAAATAGAGACTTAAAAATAGACGCTTACATTTTGAATGATTGCTCAAAACGATAAAGGACTTTGCAATGGGGTTCAATAACTTTTTGAGTGTTTGTTCAAAATTGCTATGATGTAAACAGATAAGTAGAGAATAAACGAAAGAAAGGCTCTCGTGATGGCTAAAGCACAATTCGATAAAGACAGCATATTGGATAAAACCATTATGCTGTTTTGGCAACAAGGCTACCATGGCACGTCTATGCAAGACGTCACCTGCACCACAGGATTAAAGCCTGGTAGTTTATATAATAGCTTTGGTAACAAAGAGCAGTTGTTTATTGCAAGCCTAGACCGTTACGCACAACGTAGTGCTGACAAAATGAAACGAGCAATGGCGCATGGAGCTGGCGAGGGCATTATTATGCTGCTGACCGACATGGTGGCCGCAAGAGGGCAGAAAGATTATACCCAAAAAGAATATGCAAGCTGCTTTATTATTAAAACCCAATTGGAACTTACCAGTACCGAACCTAAACTGGCAGAGCTCGCTGCTAGCTACTTAAGCCGTACTAAAGCCCAATACAAACTAGCGATTGCTAGCGAATATGGTGAAGCGCTGAGTGAGGTGTATGCCACATCAGTCATGATGGCTATTTTTGGTATTCGGATTTACGGCTATCAGCAGCCGAAGGAGGCTGATGTACTTGAAAGCCTGAGGCTGTCTTTACCCTGGTTGCCTTGGAAAAAACACTAATTTAATGTTGCCAAGGCGATATTGGTTTGCCTCGTCAATTCACCGTTTATCTTCCAGTGGTCTGGGCTCCAACCCGCTAAGAACCGATTGAAATCAGCGCAAGCAGTGGGGTATAGCGCTCGCCATTCCTGTTCTATTTCAAGATATTGAGATTCGTACTGGGTGCCTATTAGCTGGCTACGAAGGCAATCGAAATAATAATCTAAGCTGCTAGTGGTATGGGCTCGTTGATCGCTTTCACTTAATGCGCTGCCAATAAAATAAGCCACGTCTTTCATTCCTACTCCTAACCCCGTGTATTGAAAATCCACGCCACCGCATTGGCTAAAGTCAGGGGTAAAGCAAAAGTTCGCAACCTTGGCATCACCGTGCAATAAGGTTTGAAACCGTGCCGATGAAAGCTGGGTCGACAATCTGCCGGCTTCCTTTTTTAAAGGGCCATCTTCCATAGCTTGCCATTCATCTTGCCTCGTACTCAAATGCCAATAAGTGCCTTCTGGCCAAACATTGGAATCAACAATGCCCATAAAGCGGGCATGAAATGCTGCCAGCCAACGCAATACCGTCTGCGCTTGTTTTACACTTAGCGAGGTTGCACGTTGGGTGTATCCCGCGTGATCTAAATCGTCCATCACTAAGATATGTGCACTGCTATTGTTTTCACCGCTCGCTGCTGCTAGGCAAGCAGGGGTTAGGCAGTCAGTGTTAGTGCTAGATTGCAAGTAGGTGTAAAAGTAGTGCTCTACCTCAAATGAACGGCATTTTCTAAGATGACTGGTATTGCTTTGCCATCCTTTAGGGTGGCTGATTTCTAAAGAAGGTTGAACGCACTTCGCCACCACAGGGGTTAAGGCGTTTTCAGCGTTATCAAACAAGGTGGCACGAAAGCATGCGCCATAACCACTCCAGAGTGACTGAATAAGCGTTGGGGAGCGTACTTCTTTATTGGTTGTTCTTGCTAGCCAATCAATCAAGCTGGGTTTAACTTTATCCATTGCCTTACTCCCACAGTACAACAATATAATTAACCAATAAAAAAGCCGCAATTAAGCGGCTTTTTATCGTGTGTTAGCAACCTTAGTTCCTAGTCATGGTGATAGCCACAGTGACTATCGTTATCAGCAACTAGGGCTGCTAGTCACGCTTAGGCGTTTTCATCAACACTGGTTGGCAGTGTTGTTGGTGCTGATGCAGCGGCACTTGCTTTAGCAATAGCTGCGCTTCTACCCGATACTACAATGGCTGGGCGGCTATCATCAGACTTAGCGGTAAGCGCTACGTCATTGAAAGTGTCATCAACCGATGCAGGTGCTGCCATTGGCGCAGATGCATTAATGCGGCCACGGCTGCTAGCAGGCGCACCTGTAGTAATAGGCTTAGTTACCACTGCTTTCGCCTTCTTAGGCTTGGCTTTCGGCGCAGGTTTAGCCGCCGTTTCACTTACTGCTTTAGCAGAGTCTTCACCTAGGTTTATTTCAACCTGTTTAGGTGCAGCTTCGGCGGCAGGAGCAGGGGTAACTTCAGTTTTAGCTGGCTTAGGTGCATCCGCTTCACTTTTTGGCGAAGCCAGCTCGAACTGCATTTCGTCTTGAACGACTTCAGGTGCTGACTCAGCTGCTGGCGCTTCTGGCTTAGCTGTTGCAGTTTCTGTTGTAGCAGGCGCAGCCTTCTCTTCCGATGGGGCTAATACACCAGGCTTAGTGGCTTGAGTGTCTTCTGTTTTAGCAACAGAAGGCGCTTCAGCGTTTTCGGCAGCGGTATCAACAGTAGCTGGCTGGGCATTCTCGTTTTGAGTGTGCGCAGTATCTGCTTCAAGTTTACCTGGCATAGCCGCTTGTGTATCTTCTGCACGAGGTGCTGATTCACTCACGTTGGCAGCAGGCACTTCTTGTGATGGCGTAGTGTCAAGGTTTGCAGTTGACTGTTCACCTACCGGGGCGCTGTTGTCATCATTAGACTGCTGCGCTTCCTTCTTGCGGCGCTGACCAGCAGCACGAACATGACGAGGAGAGCGACGTGAACGGCCACGGCTTTCGCGTTTTTGACCATTTTCATCAGTGTCGTTGTTCGCTTGCTCTGAAGAAGATTGAGTATCTTGTTCAGTGGTCGACTTAACATCAGTTGGTTGAGAGGCTTGCGCTACTGGCGCTGCTGATTCAGAAGCTGCTGGTGCATCAGTTGATTGAACTGGCGCAGTATTAACTTCTTCAGTTTCAGCAGGCGCTGCTTTAGCAGGTTTAGGCTTATCAACGGCAAGAGATTTAACTGGTTTGCTAGCCGGTGCTTCATTTGACTGTGTATTGTCATCTTTTTTCACACGTACGCTGCGACGAGTATCTCTGCGTTTGCGGCGCTCAGCCACTTCTTGTTTCTTCTGTGCTTCCTGAGGCTTAGCATCTTGAGACTTATTATCTTGAGTCTTAGGCGCTTCGTCTTGGGTGTTATCTCTGCTTTGTTCTTGCTTAGGCTTTTGAGTCTCGTCACGAGGTTTACGAGGCTTACGGCCTTTGTTGTTACTCGCGCGTGGCTTGTCGTCTTGCTCAGAACGCGGCGTACGCTGTTCTTGTTCGCCATCTTTGTTTTGAGGCTGGTTACGACGAGTATTTTTTCTTGGTTTGCGACGACGATCATCGCCATTGCGGTTGCGAGACTGATTGCCGCCACGGTTGTTGCGACCTTCAGATTGCTTCTGCTTTTCTTTCTCTTTCGCTTCAGCTTCTGCTTTCGCTTTTTCGTCTTCACCGCCAAGTACATCACCTAACCATTTACCAATACGGGCAAAGAGTGAGGGTGAGCTTTCAGCTTTAGCTTCAGGCGCTTCTGCCTTAGGTGCAACCACTGGCGCAGCGGTAGGCGCAACTAACCCTTTTAATGCTGGCTCTTCACGTTTAACCGGCGCTGAAGTTGTGGTTTCAGTTTCCGTTTCAACCGTTGGCATCAACTCTACTTCGTAGCTTGCATCATCTAGAATATCATCTGGACGGCGGCGAGTTACTTGGTAGTGAGGCGTTTCGAGGTTGGCGTTAGGGATAAGCAATAAGTTAACGCCATGACGCTTTTCTAAGCTTTGAATCGCTTTACGCTTTTCGTTAAGCAAATAAGTTGCTACTGATACAGGAAGCTGAGCTTCAATTTGGCCTGTGTTTTCTTTAATGCTTTCTTCTTCAAGAATACGCAAGATAGACAGTGCTAATGACTCGGTACCACGAATGGTGCCGTGGCCTGAACAGCGAGGGCACACATGGTGCGCTGAATCACCCAATGATGGGCGTAAACGCTGACGTGACATTTCAAGCAAGCCAAAGCGAGAAATGCGGCCTAGCTGAACGCGAGCACGATCGCTGCGAACCGCGTCTTTCATG
Source organism: Alteromonas sp. CI.11.F.A3 (assembly GCF_032925565.1). Classification (NCBI taxonomy): domain Bacteria; kingdom Pseudomonadati; phylum Pseudomonadota; class Gammaproteobacteria; order Alteromonadales; family Alteromonadaceae; genus Alteromonas; species Alteromonas sp. CI.11.F.A3. The sequence goes on along the minus strand of NZ_CP136708.1, from coordinate 2,873,487 downwards.
CGGTTTTCAACTTCACGTTGGTGACGTACTGGAGTCATATCGATAAAGTCGATAACAACCAAGCCACCTAAGTCGCGTAAACGAAGTTGACGAGCAATTTCGTCAGCTGCTTCAAGGTTCGTATTTAGTGCTGTTTCTTCAATATCACCGCCTTTGGTTGCGCGGGCAGAGTTGATATCAATAGAGGTAAGCGCTTCAGTAGGGTCGATAACAATTGAACCACCAGAAGGTAAGCGAACTTCACGTTGGAAGGCCGACTCAATTTGGCTTTCAATTTGATAATGACTGAACAAAGGTACTTCGCCACGATAAAGCTTAACGCGGTTGGCAAAGTCAGGGCGCACAAGTTGGATGTGCTGCAATGCTTGTTCGTAAATACTGGTTTTATCAATTAAGATTTCGCCAATATCGCGACGTAGATAGTCACGAATTGCACGTACAATTACGTTACTTTCTTGGTGAATTAAGAAGGGCGCTTCGCGCTCTTCAGCCACTTTAGAAATTGCTTCCCAATGGGTAAGCAGTACTTTTAAGTCCCACTCTAACTCTTCGTAAGATTTCCCTACGCCAGCGGTACGAACAATTAAGCCCATGCCATCAGGCAGGTCTAGTTTGTTCAAAGATTCTTTAAGTTCTGTACGCTCATCACCTTCGATACGACGAGAAATACCGCCGGCACGAGGGTTGTTTGGCATTAATACTAAGTAGCTACCTGCCAGTGATAAGAAAGTAGTAAGCGCTGCGCCTTTTTGACCACGTTCTTCTTTATCAATCTGAATGATAACTTCTTGGCCTTCCTTAATAACATCTTTGATGTTTGGGCGGCCTTCGAAACGGTAGCCTTTAGGGAAGTAGGTGCGAGCGATTTCTTTAAGAGGTAGGAAACCGTGGCGATCTGCGCCGTAGTCTACGAATGCCGCTTCGAGGCTTGGCTCAACGCGGGTTATTTTACCTTTGTAAATGTTTGCTTTTTTCTGTTCGTGCCCAGGACTTTCGATGTCCAAATCGTATAACCGCTGCCCATCAACAAGGGCAACACGCAACTCTTCTAATTGAGTTGCATTAATTAACATTCTTTTCATTGTATCTAACTCTGTTTTTAATACAGCCGTCCAGATACAAAATTAAAGTGACATGTACAAACCCTCACCGCGCAATCTCACGATTGGACGGGGACCTTGTTGTAACGCCGCATTATCCTTGAACTTACGTGGCATGTAACGTTTTTCGTTACTCGTTCCGCGTTTTATATTGTTCTTAAGGATGTCGGGAGCGACATACCCTTATCTCTATCTATCTTTTTAACAAACACCGCTCTTAGGCTGGCGCTTGTTTGTCAATTCAATTCTGTTAGCTAAACGGCGAACTTATTTTATGTTCGCAAACAGCATCTGAATTATCTAACGGCAGTGTAGTCGTTGCCTCTATAATTCTCGTTCCAGATATAAAATTGCGTGTTCATTGAATAATGCAATTGGAACGTGACGCTGTTCTTATGGATAACAAAAGTGGCGAAATAAGCGGGTAACGAATTAACCAGCTCTAAATGCTCACTATGTTAAATGTTGTGTTTCACCGGCATGATTTGGCCGCGTAAAATACAGTTTTTATTATGGCATCAAAGGTTCAATTTAAGCAAGGTGTGAGGGGTAAATAAGCCCAGATAATGCGGTTTTTCTGTGCTAAATGCTCGTTTAGTATCAAAAGTAGTCAAAGGGTTTTATTTTTAAGGCACATTAAAGTTTCTGTATCGGTCTGCTTTTGCATTGCGTTATAATGGAGTCTATGAAAGAACAAACCCAACAATCAGTCCGTTTCGTTACCGTTGAACCCGATTTAGCAGGGCAACGTGTAGACAATTTTTTGCGCACCCAATTAAAAGGCGTGCCCAAAAGTATGATTTATCGCATTTTGCGTAAAGGTGAAGTGCGCGTAAATAAGGGTAGAGTAAAACCCGAATATAAACTCGTTGCCGATGATGTAGTGCGTATTCCGCCTGTACGTGTATCAGAAGGAACGCCTGGGCCATCGCCAAAACTCGATAAAATTGCAGCGCTAGAATCTCAAATATTATTTGAAGACGAGCGCATTATTGTGATCAATAAACCTTCAGGCATTGCTGTTCACGGTGGCAGTGGTTTGAGCTTTGGTCTTATTGAGGGTTTACGCGCACTGCGCCCCGATGCCAATTTTATGGAATTGGTGCACCGTTTAGACAGAGACACCTCTGGCTGCATTCTTATTGCTAAGAAACGCTCGGCGCTTCGTCATATGCATGAGCAGTTGCGTACCGGTAAAATGGATAAGCGCTACCAAGCCTTAGTGGCAGGGCAATGGCCTGACAACCGTTTTAAAGTAAAAGCACCACTTCGAAAAAATGTGTTGCAGTCTGGTGAACGCATGGTGAGTGTGAGTGAAGATGGCAAGCCATCCGAAACCCGTTACCGCATATTGCAAAAATTCGACACCGCCACTTTGGTAGAAGCTTCACCTATAACAGGTAGAACTCACCAAATCCGAGTTCACTGTTTACACGCCGAACATCCTATTGCTTGCGACCCTAAATACGGTGATGGCGGGTTTGATGAGTCTATGCGTCAAAAAGGGTTAAACCGCTTATTTTTGCACGCACATAGCATTTCGCTAATTCACCCTGGCACAGAAGAGCGGGTTAAATTTACCGCTCCGTTAGATGCCACATTAACCAATACCTTAAAAGCGTTGTCATAACGCTTTTAGGGTATTCGGTAAATTTACTTATTAATTAAGTCCTATTTATTTGAATTCTTTTATACAGAAGGAACGCGGTAACTATGCGCTATAAGTTGGTTATTTTTGATTGGGACGGCACCTTAATGGATTCTGCCGATAAAATTATCAACTGTATGCAGATAGCAGCAAAACTCTGTGAAATGCCTGTTCCTAGTGCTGATGCGGTGAGTCACATTATTGGTATTAGCTTAAAACCTGCTATTAAGCAGTTATTTGGCATTGATGATGACGCCCTAGCTGAGCGTTTAGTGCTGGCTTATAAAGAAGCCTTCGTAAGCCATGATGCTACGCCGTGCCCGTTATTTAATGATGTGCAAGAATTGTTGTTAGCACTAAAAGCAGAGGGTGCCACCCTTGCTGTAGCAACAGGGAAAGCGCGTAGAGGTCTTGATAGAGCATGGTTGCAAACCGAGACTGGCCACTTTTTCAGTGCATCACGATGTGCTGACGATGCCCAGTCGAAACCGTCACCTGACATGCTACTGCAAATTTTAGACGAGCTAAAAATCAGTGCTCACGATGCGGTTATGATTGGCGACACCACCTACGATATGCAAATGGCGAAATCTATTGGTATGCGCAGAATAGGGGTTTCTTACGGAGTGCACGCACAAGTACACCTTGAAGCATTGGCGCCCGAAACCATTGTGCACTCCATTGGTGAACTTCAGCAATTTTTGCTTCGCTAGTTTGGCGTTCAATAGCAAAGCAAATCTTCAACAGCTAGGCCTTGGCAGTCGCTAGGTCTAGCAAATCGATATCAAAATGTTTGTCTAACATATTATGCAGCAGCATAACGGGAAGCCCTATTAAAGTATTAGGGTCGCGGCTGGTAATGCGTTCGAACAATAAGGCCCCCATTCCTTCACATTTGAAACTCCCCGCGCAATCAAGTGGCATTTCGGCTTCAACATAAGCACGTAGCTGCGCTTCTTTATGGCTACGAAAATACACACAGGTTTCTTCAGCTCGAGTAATGGTATCTAAATTACTAGTAAGAATATCGGGTAGGTCATCGTCGTCTTCAGCTTTACACAAACTTATCGCAGTGTAGAAATACACCGATTTTCCCTGGCACATTTTTAATTGCGCTACAGCATTTTCAACTGTGCCGGGTTTGCCAAATATAATCTTGCCGTCTGGACCTTCTACAGAAGCAACTTGATCACTTCCAATGACAATTCTCCCTGGCTGTTGTTGAGCAATTTTTTTTGCTTTTTCGAACGCTAAACGTTTACACAACGCAAGGGGGGTCTCATCAGGTAGGGGAGTCTCATCTATATCTGGTTTGCATATTTCAACTTGAATACCAATATTCGACAATAATTGCTGGCGGTACTTCGATGATGAAGCTAGAACGAGTGTGGTCATACGACAAAACCTCAATCTTACATTAAGTGTTAATTAACCGAATTACGCGTTGCGTATCCTCTAGAGAGTAATCACAACTTACTCTAAATATAGCGTGTTTTAATAAAGGAGCGTAATCCCGTTTGCCAACTTGGGCATTTTCAACAATACGCTATTTTACCAACCACCCCATGTTTTAGACACATCATGTTCTTTTTACTTGTTATTTGGGGTTATTCCCTTAAAATTCGGTTTATGAAAAGAAGTACAAAATCGCTAAATTATTATACAAAAATGCCCATTAAATCTTTGACAGTGGGATATGGAATCTATAGAATGCGCGCCCTATGCAGAAAGTGAAACTCCCTCATACGGTCGAACCGACCAGCAGCGCTATGAAACGTTCCGATTATCGGGGTGTTCTTGTGTCTGAAGATATGGAACGATTAAGTGGGGCTGTTGTCCGATGTAGTGAATATGTGGACGTCGATGTGCAGTTCAAAAAAGACGAGCAGGGTCTTACTGTATTTCACGGTCATTTAGGCACTCAGGTAACACTTCTCTGCCAGCGGTGTAATGGTGAATTTGATACCACACTTGATGTGGATTTTTGTTTTACTCCAGTGCAGGGAGAAGAACGAAATGAAGAAGATCCAATACCCGAGGCTTACGAACCGGTAGAGGTCAACGACCACGGAGAAGTTAATCTGCTTCAGATATTTGAAGACGAGTTACTTTTATCTTTGCCCATCGTACCCCTTCATGCAGAGGAGGAGTGCTCAGTGAAAAAAGATGATATGTCATTTGGAAAGATTGAACCGGAACAAGAGCGAGAAAACCCTTTCGCGGTTTTGAAAGAACTTAAGCGAGACCAGGAGTAAGTTATGGCTGTACAAAAAAATCGTAAAACGCGCTCTAAGCGTGGTATGCGTCGTTCACACGATGCATTGACTGCGTCGACTTTGTCTGTCGACCCAACGTCGGGTGAAACACACCGTCGTCACCACGTGACAGCTGACGGTTACTATAAAGGCAATAAAGTAGTCGGCGCGTAATACGGCGTCTACATTTTGTCTAAGCTAACCATCGCGTTAGATATCATGGGGGGCGATCATGGTCCCCCTGTTATCCTCTCTGCGGCTGTAAAAGCCATTGAACTTCATTCTGACGTTCATTTTTTGCTATGCGGCGACCAAGCCGTTATTTCCCCAGCAATTCAAAATCTCACTGCTTCTCAACGAAGTCGGGTAACGGTATCTCATTGCGACCAAGTGGTTGAAATGGGTGAGGCGCCTACCTCTGCGTTACGAAATAAAAAACGCTCTTCAATGCGTCGTGTGATTGAATATGTTCAAAGCAATGAAGCCGATGCGTGCGTTAGTGCAGGTAATACCGGTGCGCTATTAACCTTATCGTTTTATCTATTAAAAACCTTATCGGGTATTGATAGGCCAGCGCTTATCAGCATGATGCCCACCGCGAGTCATCATAATGTTTTCTTGCTCGATTTAGGCGCGAATGTTAATTGCACGCCTGAAATTCTATTTCAGTATGGTGTGATGGGGTCGGTGTTAGCGCAAGAAGCAGCAGGCATTCCTTCTCCTCGTGTTGCGTTACTTAACGTGGGCGAAGAAGATATAAAAGGAAATGCGTACGTAAAGTTAGCCGATCAATTATTTAAAGATGCACCAGGTATTAATTATATTGGCTATGTAGAAGGTGATGACATCTTTACCGATAAAGCCGATGTGGTGGTTACTGACGGTTTTACCGGCAATGTTGCGCTTAAATCTAGTGAAGGACTGGCCAAGTTAGTTATCAACGAAGTGAAGCGCCAGTCACAAAAGAACTTTTATACGCGGCTAATGGCCAAAATTGCTTTTCCATTGCTCAAATCTATCTATAACAGCGTGAACCCCGACCAGTATAATGGTGCGAGTCTGATAGGATTGCGCGGCATTGTTATCAAGAGTCATGGAAATGCATCTAAAGACGCCTTTTATTACGCCATTGTGCAAGCAATGAAAGAAGCAAAGATGCGAGTTCCAGACAAGATAAAAACGAAGATAGAAACGGTTTTATTGGAGCAGCTTTGAGCAAATATTCTCGATTTATCGGTACCGGAAGTTATTACCCTAGTGATATACGAACCAATGCCGATTTGGAAGTTATGGTTGATACCAGTGATGAATGGATCACTGATAGAACCGGTATTAAAGAACGCCGAATTATAGGTGCTGAAGAAACCGCTGCGACCATGGGTGCAGAGGCAAGTAAAAAAGCCATAGAGATGGCAGGCATCGACCCTCAATCAATTGACATGATAGTGTGTGCTACTACTAGCGGACGCTATGCACTTCCTAGCACTGCCTGTGAAATTCAGCGCATTTTAGGTATTAACGGTATTCCTGCATTTGATGTGGCAGCTGCTTGTGCAGGTTATTGCTATGCATTAAGTGTGGCCGACCAATACATCAAATCTGGCATGGCTAAGCGTATCTTAGTTATTGGTACAGATTGTCTTAGTCGCCTGATAGCGCCTGAAGACCGCACTATGGTCATTTTATTTGGCGATGCTGCCGGTGCCACTATTATAGAAGCCAGCGATGAGCCGGGTATTTTATCAACTCACATCAACGCTGATGGTTCTTACGGCGATTTACTTTACGTTGGTAACCCAACCCGTGGCGATGAAGCATCGGTTCACGAAAACTGGGGCGTGATGCGCGGAAACGAAGTTTTCAAAGTTGCCGTGAACAAATTGTCTGAAGTGGTTGAGCAAACCCTTGCGGCAAACAATATGCAAAAATCTGATCTGGATTGGCTAGTGCCTCATCAAGCGAATTTCAGAATTATTAAAGCGACAGCAAAAAAACTAGATATGTCGTTAGAACAAGTGGTAGTGACGTTAGAGAAATACGGTAATACTTCGGCTGCCACAGTACCCACAGCACTAGACACCGCTATTCGCGATGGTCGCATTCAGCGTGGGCAACATTTATTACTAGAAGCATTCGGCGGCGGTTTTGCGTGGGCATCTGCGCTGGTACGATACTAGTTTCTTCTATTAGTCTTATTGAATTCGTTGTATTCAAAAATTCGTTGTATACAAAAAATAATAAGGAACAACAATGACAAAAACAGCCTGCGTCTTTCCAGGGCAGGGCTCACAATCTGTGGGCATGCTTAAAGAGTTGGCCGACAGCCATCCTTCGGTTTTAGATACCTTCAAAGAAGCTTCAGACGTATTAGGTTACGATCTTTGGGATCTGGTACAAAACGACGCCGATGGGAAATTGAACGAAACCCATATCACTCAGCCCGCTTTGCTTGCAGCCAGTGTTGCCACTTGGCGCGTACTAGAAGCTCAAGGCATTGAAGTGAGTTACTTAGCGGGTCACAGTTTAGGTGAGTATTCTGCGTTAGTGTGTGGCGGTGCCATGTCATTCGCCGATGCGATAAAGCTGGTTGAAGCTCGTGGACAATATATGCAAGAGGCGGTGCCAGCGGGTGCCGGTGCTATGTATGCCATTATTGGTCTAGATGACAACACCATTGCTAATGTGTGCCACCAAACGGCTATTGCCACAGGTGATGTAGTGTCTCCGGTTAATTTTAACTCGCCAGGCCAAGTGGTTATTGCGGGTGAAAAAGTGGCCGCTGAGCAAGCTGCTGCTGCATGTAAAGAAGCGGGTGCTAAGCGAGCGCTTCCACTAGCGGTAAGTGTGCCTTCGCATTGCGAACTTATGCGCCCTGCTGCTGACAAATTAGAAGACGCGCTGGCGACATTAAACGTTCATACCCCTGCAATTAATATCATTAATAATGTTGATGTGACCATTGAAACTGACGGTGCATCAATAAAAAGTGCGTTGGTACGCCAATTATATTGCCCCGTGCAGTGGACGCGTACCGTTGAGTACTTGGCTGCCGCAGGTGTTGAACGCATCATTGAAGTAGGCCCAGGTAAGGTACTTACAGGATTAAATAAACGCATTAATAAAAGTTTAGAATCCATTGCTGTAAACACCCCAGAAAGTGTGGAAGCATTAAAACAATAAGGAAACGCTATGAGTCAGTTAGAAGGCAAAATAGCACTGGTAACAGGCGCAAGCCGAGGCATTGGTAAAGCCATTGCTAGTCAGCTTGCAGCGCAAGGTGCTACGGTTGTGGGTACTGCTACAAGCGACAGTGGTGCAAGTGCAATTACTGAATATTTATCTGAGTTTGGTGGCAAAGGTATTGCACTAAATGTTACCGATAAAGACAGTATAGATGCTATAATCAAGGAAATTAATGACACCTTCGGTGGCATTGATATTTTGGTTAATAATGCAGGTATTACCCGTGATAACTTGTTAATGCGTATGAAAGATGACGAATGGCAAGACATCATTAATACCAACCTTACAGCCATTTTTACGCTATCAAAAGCGGTACTTCGCGGTATGATGAAGAAACGCTTTGGCCGTATCGTAAATATCGGTTCTGTGGTAGGTAGTTCGGGTAATGCTGGGCAAGCAAACTACGCAGCAGCGAAAGCAGGTGTTATTGGTTTTTCGAAATCTATGGCACGTGAAGTGGCTTCTCGTGGTATAACTATTAACGTTGTTGCGCCTGGTTTTATCGATACTGACATGACAAAATCATTGACGGACGATCAAAAAAGCGCAATTTTTAAAGATATTCCTGCTAACCGTTTAGGTGAACCTGATGAAATAGCAGCCACTGTTGCCTTTTTAGTGAGCAACGGTGCAGCCTATATTACAGGCGAAACTATCCATGTAAACGGTGGTATGTATATGGGTTAAATTCACGAAAATTGTGAATTTAACTGTGTTTGGGGTGGATTTTCCCCGAACTTGGATGTAAAAATAGAACATTAAGAATTTGGGATGTCGCTGGTTTGACCAGAAAAATTGTTTAAACTGGTGCTTGCAAGCTTGTACCTTGCAAAATAAACTAGCGGCACTTTGACTATCTAGTGACGTTTAAGGGAAACCTAGAATTATGAGTAACATTGAAGAACGCGTTAAGAAAATTATCATTGAACAACTTGGCGTAAAAGAAGAAGAAGTAAAAGCTGAAGCTTCATTCGTTGATGATTTGGGCGCAGACTCACTTGACACTGTTGAGCTAGTAATGGCGTTAGAAGAAGAATTTGATACTGAAATTCCTGACGAAGAAGCAGAAAAAATTACTACTGTTCAGTCAGCGATTGATTACATCAATGCTAACAAAGACGCTTAAGTCTTCGTTATAGTAAATTAAAAAACGGCTCTCTTTAGAGCCGTTTTTGTATTCCCACCTTATTGGTTCCAATGCGAGGGCTTTTTGTGACAAAACGTCGCGTAGTGGTTACTGGTCTTGGCATGCTTTCACCTTTGGGTCTTTCTGTAGATGAGACTTGGCGTCGTCTGTTAGCAGGCGAAAGCGGTATTGGTGAAATCACCCATTTTGATTGCAGTGACTATTCCACCCGTTTCGCTGGTCAAGTTGATAACTTCGACCCGCAGGAATATATAGAAAAAAAAGAAACGAAGAAAATGGACAGGTTTATTCAGCTGGGTATTGCAGCGGGTAAACAGGCCATGGCTGATTCGGGCTTAACGATAACTGAAGAGAATGCACACCGAGTAGGTGTGGCTATTGGTTCAGGTATCGGTGGGCTAGAGCAAATTGAACAAAACCACACCAAATTAATGAATAGCGGTCCTAAGCGCGTTTCTCCATTTTTTGTGCCTTCCACTATCACCAACATGATTTCTGGCTTTTTGTCTATCATGGAAGGTCTTAAAGGGCCGAATCTAAACGTAGTGACGGCGTGTACCACTGGTGTGCATAACATTGGTATTGCTGCGCGTACTATCGCGTATGACGATGCAGATGCCATGCTAGCAGGCGGTTCAGAGGCGTCTATTACGCCATTAGGTATTGCTGGCTTTGCTGCGGCACGTGCATTGTCTGCACGAAACGACGATCCTCAAGGGGCTAGTCGCCCTTGGGATAAAGATCGTGACGGTTTCGTCATGGGCGAAGGCGCTGGTGTAGTGATGCTAGAAGAATACGAAGCGGCAAAGGCTCGTGGTGCAACCATTTACGCTGAACTTGTTGGTTTTGGTATGAGTGGCGATGCTTATCATATGACATCACCACCTGCTGACGGTGAAGGTGCGGCGGCTTCAATGAGTAACGCTATTCGCGATGCAAAAATTGAAAGCAGTGAAATTGGTTACGTTAACGCTCACGGGACATCAACGCCAGCGGGTGATATTGCAGAAGTGGCAGCGGTTAAACGCGTGTTCAACGAACATGCGCACAACATGCTTGTAAGCTCTACTAAGTCGATGACAGGTCATTTACTTGGTGCAGCGGGCTCTGTAGAAGCTATTTTCACCATATTGGCACTACGTGACAAAATGGCACCGCCAACCATTAATTTGGATGAGCCAAGTGAAGGATGCGATTTAGACTTCGTGGCAAATAAAGCAAAAATGTTTACTTCAGACTATGCGCTGTGTAATTCATTTGGCTTTGGTGGTACTAACGGTTCGCTTATTTTCAAACGAATTTAAGCCCAAGCAATCGTTTGGACACCCTTAGTTATTGATTAAAGGCAGCGCAAGCTGCCTTTCTTGTTTGCGCACAACAACTTGGTATACTGCACGGCAGACGTTAATTATTAGAGCTAGTTGTGAAAATAGTCGCAAACACCGACACCACATCGTCAACCCCTTCATCCTCCGATGCAATTGCCTTAAACGACAGGGCACTGAACTATGGTGATGGCGTTTTTACTACCATGTGCGTTAGTCATGGAAAAGCAGAGCTACTGTCTTTTCATCTTGCTAGGCTCAATCATGATGCCAAAGCATTGGCCATTTCCCTCGACATGACTGCACTAAAACAGGCTATTGATGAGTATATCAATACACTTACTGCATCACTTGAACATCCCAGCATTAAAAAGGTAATGAAGATCCATGTATCTTCAGGAGAGGGCGGTCGAGGTTACGCACGAGATGCCCAAGCGCCTGCCATCGTTCGATTTTCTAGTCATACTTACCCTACGCATTATGCTGAATTGCAAACAACCGGGTTATCGGTAATATGCGCGAAAACACCACTCGCTATCCAACCACTTTTAGGCGGCATTAAGCATATGAACCGGTTAGAGCAGGTATTGGTTAAGCGTGAAGTTATTGCGGCCAATGCCGATGATGCTTTAGTGTTCGACACGCAAGGGCACCTTATTGAGGCCAGTGCTGGAAACGTATTTTTTCAAACTGACAGCGGATGGCACACGCCTAAGGTAAATAATTGCGGTGTAAATGGTGTTGTGCGCCAGTGTTTATTAAGTGTGTTAAAACCAAGCTCGTCAAAAGACAGCGACATAAGTAGCAACGCTTTAGTCGTTAATGAAGGCGAGTACACACTGGCTGATGTAGCCAATGCCAAGGCACTAGTGATCACCAATGCCTTAATGGGCGTAATGCCCGTTAATAACGTTGTGCTAAACGAAGGAAAAACTGGCGATGAGTTAGTATTTAATGCGTCTCATGAAGGGGCAAAGATCCTAGCTAGGTTAGTATTAGATAAAATTCAGGAAGATCATGCGAATAGTTATTAGCATTGGGATAATGCTGGCGCTTGTATTGGGTGCAATTACCTTTGGCGTTTTATATGTAAATGGGCAAGCTTCATCGCCCTTGTCGATTTCTCAACCCCAGCTTTATACGGTAGAAAAGGGCAGTAGCGGATATAAAGTGGTAAGGGAGCTTCGGGCGCGGGATTTAATCGATAGCCCTGAATTAGCCACCAAGCTTTGGCTTAAATTCTTTGCTGCCAATACCCATGTGAAATCGGGTACATACCGTTTAACACCAGGGCAATCATTGCGCGAAGTGTTTGCCACACTAAGCCGTGGCGAAGAGCATTATTTTGCCGTGAGTTTGGTAGAAGGGCTTACCCTAAAAGAGTGGTTGGTTACGCTAAACGCGCAAACTGAGCTTATTAATGATGTATCGCTAGCTCAGGTTGAAGAGACGATTAAAACCACAAGTACGTCAAGCGAGAATAAAGCAGCCCCAATACCATGGCTGAATGACGCTAGCAGCGCTGAAGGTTTATTTTTAGCCGACACGTATTTTTTTACCGCTAATACTGCGGCCAGTAGCATTTTAAAACGTGCCCACAAGGCTATGTTAGATTATGTTGAAACCCAATGGCAGCAACGGCAAGCAGATTTGCCATTGAACTCACCGTACGACGCCCTAATATTGGCAAGTATTATTGAAAAAGAAACCGCGGTGAGCGCAGAGCGAACTAAAATTGCGGGCGTCTTTGTGAACCGGCTACGTAAGAATATGCGTTTACAAACGGATCCCACCGTAATTTACGGCATTGGTGATACGTATGATGGTAATATTACCCGTAAGCACCTTCGTACGCCCACACCTTACAACACGTATACTATTAAAGGTTTGCCGCCCACGCCTATCGCGATGGCCGGTAAAGAAGCCATTTGGGCCGCATTAAACCCGATGGAAACCGATGCTTTGTATTTTGTTGCTAGAGGTGATGGTAGCCACGAATTTTCATCTTCGCTGGCAGCCCATAATGCGGCTGTGCGAAAATATCAGTTAAACCGAAAATAAAAAGTCCAACAACGAATAATTATGAACGGAAAGTTTATTGTAGTAGAGGGCCTTGAAGGGGCCGGAAAAAGTTCAGTGATTGGGCTTATAGTAAAGCAATTGCAAGATGCAGGTATTGCGGTTGAGCAAACACGCGAGCCAGGCGGTACGCCTATGGCTGAGGCTATTCGCGAGTGCGTTAAACACGACTGGGACGAAACCGTAGCCGAAGAAACAGAATTATTGTTGATGTATGCGGCGCGGGTACAGCTATTAACTAATCGTATACTTCCTGCGTTAAATGCAGGGCAGTGGGTCGTCGGTGACCGGCATGATTTATCTTCACAAGCCTATCAAGGCGGTGGTCGTGGCGTGAGTGCTGATACCATGAGTGCCATTAGCAAGATAGCGCTTAACGGTTTTAAACCTAATTTAACCTTGTACCTAGATGTTGAGCCAGCCATCGGCTTAGCACGCGCTAGGGGCAGGGGAGAGCTTGATCGTATTGAACAAGCAGGCTTGGCTTTTTTTGAGCGTACCCGTGAACGGTACTTAAGCCTAGCTGCACAGGATGACAGTATTGTAGTGATTAATGCCATGCAAGCTATGGAAGATGTGCATGAAGACGTGATTACAGCCGTGCAGGAGTATCTTTCTTAATGCAATCTGGGCAAATGCTACCTTGGTTCACTGATACCTATAACGAATTGCTTGTACGCTATTTTAATAACAAGCTGCATCATGCGCTGTTATTCATTGGCGCTAAAGGTATTGGTAAAGCGAAGCTGGTGGCAGGGCTGTCGGATACCCTCTTGTGTAAACAACCAACCCCGCAAGGTGCATGTAATGCATGCCAAAGCTGTCATTTGCGCCTTGCTGGTAATCACCCCGATTTTTACGTACTAGAAAGCGAAAAGCAGTTGGGCGTGGATAAAATTCGAGAAGGTATTGCCAAGTTAAGTGGTACGGCGCAAATGGGGGGCAATAAGGTGCTGGTGATCCCTGTGGCCGATAGCATGACAGAGGCCGCGGCTAATGCACTCTTGAAAACTTTAGAAGAGCCCACCAATAATACATACCTGCTGCTAATCACTGACAGTCTTAACAGAATAATGCCTACCATTTTGAGCCGATGTGAAAAACATTCGCTGGGTTTGCCTGACGTGCAAAGTAGTTTGGCCTATTTACAGCAACAAGGCGTACAAGATGCCAGTGAAGCGTTATTAGAAGCCTATGGTTACGCGCCACTTCGTTTAGAAGCTGCACTTAATAGCGAAAGCGATTTTAATTATCGTACTTTCACTGACGGTATAGGCGCATTACTTGCTAGTTCAGGAAGTCAGCAGCTTTTAGCTCTTGCTAATAAATGGCAAAGTGATGCTGTTCAGGTAGCAACGTGGTGCCAACATATGGCCCATAAATCATATGTGGAACGCCAACAAGCGCAAGATTACGCGCGTTATAGGGCTTGCGTAGAGGCAGTTAAAACCTTACAGCACCCAGGGGTGAATAAATCCATGGTGTTGGTCAGTATTTTAAAACAATTTCAGCGCTAGGCCACGTTGTTAGTGGGTTAGCCGTAAAAAAAGATAGGTATATTTTGTTCGTAGATTCACATTGTCATTTAGACAGATTAAAGCAATCGCCAGAAGAATTGGCAGAAACTCTTAACTTTGCGCGCACTCGCGGTGTAGAGCACTTTTTATGTGTGTGCGTATCGGTGACCGATTACGACAGCATGTTAGAAACGGTAAAAGACTTTGCTGATGTCTCTGTCTCTTGTGGCGTACACCCTCTTCACCAAGAAGATGCATGTACTTACCATGAGTTACTTGAAAAAGCGCAAGACGATGCGGTAGTAGCGATTGGTGAAACAGGCTTAGACTATTTTTATAGCCCTGAAAGCAAAGAGGTTCAGCTAACGTCGTTTGTTGATCATATTAAAGTCGCTAACGAAACGAAAAAGCCGCTTATCATTCACACTCGTGATGCCCGCGACGACACCATTAATTTGCTGCGCGAGCATAAAGCTAGCCATACAAAAGGCGTGCTGCATTGCTTTACCGAATCCCTTGAAATGGCGCAGGCCGCAATTGAAATGGATTTCTACATCTCTATTTCTGGCATCGTCACGTTTAAATCTGCCAGTGAATTACAAGATGTTGTAAAAGCGGTTCCCCTCGAGCGCCTACTCATTGAAACCGATTCGCCTTGGCTAGCCCCAGTCCCTCACAGAGGTAAACAAAATCAGCCTGGCTATGTGGTAGAAGTCGCCGAATTTATTGCCGAATTAAAAGGTATATCGGTGAAAGAATTAGCACGTATTACTACTGAAAATTTCTACACTTTGTTTTCACTTGCCCAACGTAAAGCCGCTTAAGCGACCGGAGAGTTTAAAAATGCCGCAGTGGCGTACAGGGTTAACAAAAAGCTTACACGCTAGCAGAAGCATGCCTGAGAGCCGTTATTTTCAGTTGGCAACCGCAGACAAAGACGGTGTGCCATACTGCAGAACCGTGGTGTACCGAGGCTTAAGTGACGACAACAAATTAATTGTTATTTCTGATACCCGTACCGAAAAATACAACCAATTGTCGCAGCAAGCGAAAGCGCAAGGCTGTTGGTATTTTTCGAAAACTCGTGAGCAGTATCGATTCAGTGTAAATGCGACTATTGTGACCGAAAACGAAGATAGGGCGCTAGTAGAGGCGCATTGGGCAAAATTGTCTGATGCGGGTAAGAAGCAGTTTCTATGGGGCGAGCCAGGCACACCACGAAACAATGGTTTACCGCTTCAGATTGCAGGCGACTATTCTGTGGCCCCTGAACATTTTTGCGTAATTTTGTTAGATATTTTCAATGTGGACTATTTGAATTTGCGTGGCAATCCTCAGTATCGCGAGTTACATCGTCGTGACGAAATGGGTAACTGGATTAGCCAGTCAATTGTCCCCTAACGCAGTACATTGAAAGCTAGCGCAGCGCACTGAGCTTAGCCACGTATTGAGCTTAAGCAGCGCACAGAGCGCTTAAGCAGCACATTGAACAAACAGAATTAAATCAAAATAATAAAAAAACGCCAGCAAAATTGCTGGCGTTTTTTATTTTAAGTTAGCTAATGGTAGCTTACTTATATTTACTTACTCGAAGATTTTCGAGATTGGCGTGTCGCCTTTAAACAGATAAGTCGTCACATTACTTGTGTCGCTGCGATTAACTGCCTCCACAATAGCCGTAGCCACATCTTCTCTAGGAATAACAGCATCGTCTTGGTTGTCTGGCATATCAGTAGACACCAAATGCGTACCTGGCTCGTTTAACAATGTGCCTGGACGTAAAATAATATAAGGCACGCCGCTATTCATTAAATGCTCGTCAGCCATGTGCTTAGCAACTAAATAAGGCTTAATGCTAGAGCTTACTGCGTCTGGATCGCCAGCACCTATTGAACTTACCATCACAAATTTAGGGGTGTTAGCTGCCTTGGCATAGTTTGCCGCGTTTCGCGCAGCCCATAGGTCGATAAGAAGCGTTTTATCGTCGCCCGAATTACCGCCGCTGCCCGCAACGAATACAACGCAATCTGCACCTTCGAAATGCTCAGAGAAGTCTTTCTCAAGATCTTGCTCTTTCACTACTAGATTGTCGTTTTCAAAGTCGTCTAGCTTTTCAGGGCTTCGAACAGGAGCCACCACGTGGTGACCTGCTTCAAGTAATTTTCCAGTAGCCTGTTTACCAATTTGGCCTGATGCGCCAATGACAAGAACCTTAGCCATAAATGTTACCTCCATGATTGAATATGGTTATTCATAAGCGTGGGAGGGAATTTCGATCACACTGTACGATGAGTTTCATCATGCTGCGCTGGTCAGCGTAAGGGCGTAAATTGAAGAACTAGGCAGCGAAGTGGTTAACAAAACGAGTGAAAATAGGGGCTAAACCAGTAAATTAATATCACGTTATTTTACAACAGCGTTACGCCCCTCAGCTTTACCTTTGTAAAGTTTTTTATCAGCAGCGTGTATGCATTGCTCTACGCTATCGCTTTCACGAATATCTGCAATTCCTGCGGTAATAGTTACATGTACATCATGGCCTTCGCAGTGAAATGACGTTTTCTCAACAGCTTTTCTCAATTTTTCACCTACCCAATAGCATTCATGCACGTTAAGCTCGGGCAGTAGGATCAGAAACTCTTCGCCACCCCAACGACAAATAACGTCAGAATTTCTCAAGTTCGTACGTAGCAGTTCAGCTATTTTTACTAATATAAGGTCGCCAACATGATGACCGTAGGTGTCGTTAATTCGTTTAAACCAATCAATATCAACAATAAGTAATGAAAAGGCTTGTGCGTAACGCTCGTAACTGTCCCAAGCCTCGTGAGCTCGGCTGGTAAAATAGCGCCTATTTTTCAAACCGGTTAACGAGTCTTGACTTGATAACTGCGTTAATTTTTCTACCACGTCTTCAAGATCTTTAGTTTTTTCTTCCACCATTTTTGCTAGCGCAACCGAACGGTTTTTAAGGGTTTGAATACGCCACCACACAAGTAGCGTTAATAGCAGAAAAGCGGATACAAAAATGGCACTTCGCCATACAGGTTTATCCCACCATGGGGGAACAATACTGATTTGGAGCGCAGCTTCATTTGGACTCCACACTTTTTCTTTGTTCATCGCTCGAATAGTGAGTGTGTAATTCCCAGGGGCTAAATTGGTATAGGTAACCGCGCGGCGGCGATGATCCGTAAAGCGCCACTTATTATCAAACCCAGATAATAAGTAGGCATAACTTACTTCGTTAGCACGGGTAAAATCGAGCGCCGCAAATTCTACAGAAAAAGAAACATTGTTTGAACTAAGTACCAATTCTTCAATATTGGTATTCGGATAGAGGTTTTCTGACCCACTGCTGTGCTCATTAATAATTTCAATATGCGATATATTAACTTTAGGCGACCAAGGTTGTTGTTTAATATCAGTGGGCTTGAAGCGAGTGAGACCCTGTGGGCTACCCATAAATATAGTGTCGCCAGCGGTTTTCACGGCGGCGCCTATGTAGTAGCCCGCTTCACTAACACCATTTTGTGCCCCAAAATATGAAACGGATGACAGGGTAGAATCGATATGAGCGATGCCTACCGTTGTGGATATCCATAGCTCGTTTTCTTGATCTTCAATGATAGCGCCAATCGAGATGTTACTTAAGTAACTGTCTGCTTCTATCTGGGTAAATGACACGGAGAAAATCTCGTTATCCTCAACCGCCATAAAATAGATACCGTTTGCCTGGGTGCCAATCCAATAGCCGCCACGTATAGACCGAGAAACCCAAGTTACTACTGCGTCTTTAGGGAAATTAGCGTTATTTTCACCTACATTGCGTATTTCACCCGTAAATTTGTTGGCAAAATACAGGCCCGATATGCTGGCCAGCCATGCACTCTCGTTATCTTCAAACACAATACGAGTGGTAAGTGAGATTGGCCATTGGCGAATAACTCGGTTTTCGGAAGGGCGATACACAAAAACACCATCGCTGTAGCCGCCGTACCAAACATCACCATCGGCATCCACGTTGAGGGTATAACCAGCCTTGCCCTTCAATGCCACCAAATCGAGTTGTTCACTGGCAGTATTTAATTTGGCTAGCCCCGCGCGAGTAGATAGCCAAACTGAGTCTGACTGCTTCTCGTAATGTACCGTTAAAAGCTTGTTTGAAGATAACTTACCTTCAGACTCAATCATCGAGGTATAGGGGCCGCTAACCTTGCCAGATTGATAATTGTAATGCCAAAGGTTCTGTTCTGTAGCAAGCCATAAGGCGTTATCGGAATGGGTAGCAATACCAGAAATATTGTTACCAATAGCAGCGCTGGTTGAAAAGTTGGACAGTACAGGGTTGTGAATAGAAAACCCATTATCACGCGACCCCGCCACAATGGCGCCAGCTTCTGTTTGATACAGTGATGTAATGTAATTATTTGCGAGTTTCGATTGAGCAACTGATAACGACACAATCTCTGATGTTTCCTTAGCACGAATAATGTTTACTCCGCCGCTGGTGGCAATCCAAATATTGTCGTTGCGCTGAAACAACACGCTTAACACATCATTAGATGAAAGGCCGTTACTTTCATCAAAGCAAGTGGACACGGAAAAATCGTTGCTAGCAAACAAGGGGTAACGGCACAGGCCATCAGAGCCAGTGCCAATCCACAAACTTTCGTCGGCAGCTAGTGCCATCAAGGTTAAGTTTGTACCCGCCAGTTGCTGAAGTTCTAAGGTATTGAAAGCGGAATTAAGCTTGTATAACCCCGAGGTTGAGCTAAGCCAAACGTGACTATTTCCATCAATAACAATGTCGGTGAGTGTACTGGTCACGTTATCTAAAACAGCAACTTGAACCAATTTGTTCAGTAACGTTGAAAAGCGATAAAGCGCGCGACCACTGATCACCCAAACGTTACCACTCTTATCAATTTTTATGCGTTTGATTAAGCCTGCTTTTATATGACTAGAAACAGAAATGGGAAAGTGTTCAAAGGTTGCCGTTTCGATATGAAATCTACTAACCCCAGCAATGGTGCCAATCCATAAGTACTCTTTGTCTAGTGAAGACTCAATTTGAAAAGTCGTTACTGTGTAGAGCCCATCAGACTCAACCTCTTGCCACTTACCGAAGTGCTTAAATTCGTTTCCATCAAACCGGTCGATCCCCGCTTGCGTTGCCAGCCAAATATAACCGTTTTTATCTTCTGCAATGTCTAAAACTGATACTTGCGATAAGCCTTCTTCGATAGAAAAACTTTTAAATACAGGCAGGGGGAAGTCAGCAGCACGAGATGTGGCCGCTAAAGAAAAAACAATAGGTAATAGTATAGTGGCGGTAACCAGAAATCTTACCACTACAGAAGTCATAAATACGCTCGGGAATTGGGATCAAGCGCTACGATATACTAGGGTTAGCCTAGTAAAAATGGGACATAAGTATTAATTTTGTAGGCGCCAACGATTAATGCAGATAAAAAAGAACCCCGATTAACGAGGTTCTACTATTAAATCATTTAGTTGGCTTAAAAATTACCATCCACACTGACGCGTCGCATTTTGCTCATCTAACCACGTTTTTAACGGTGCAAAGTAGTCAGCAATGGTACTTGCATCCATTTCAGGTGAGCCAGTAAGGGTTTCTAACGCATTTTGCCAAGGTTCACTTACGCCCATTTCAAGCATGGCGTTTAGCGCGGTACCTGCTTCTTCACTGTTATAAATAGAGCAGCGGTTAAGTGGGCCTTCGTCACCTGCAATGTCACACAAGGCTTTATGGAACTGGAATTGCAAAATATGCGCTAAGAAATAGCGAGTGTAGGGCACGTTAGCCGGAACATGATATTTAGCGCCTGGGTCGAATGCATCAGCAGGTCTGTCTACCGGTGCTTTTACGCCTTGGTATTTTTCTCTTAATTCCCACCAAAGTGTATTGTATTGGTCAGGTGATACTTCACCTGCCATCACTTTCCAGCGCCATTGATCGACCATCAAACCAAATGGAATAAAGGCAATTTTATCTAGTGCCACCTGCATCAGCATGCCTATGTCGTTAGATGCATCTGGAATTTCGTCAATCAAACCAATTTCTTTAAGGTACTTAGGGGTGATAGAAAGAGCAATGGTGTCGCCAATCGCTTCATGGAAGCCATCGTTAGCTGAACCGCGATACAGTAAAGGCTGGTCTTTATAAGCACGTTGGTAATAGTTGTGACCCAGTTCATGGTGAATAACGTTAAACTCTTCTCCCGTTTTTTGAATACACATCTTTATACGTAAATCGTCTTTGTCGTCTAAGTCCCATGCTGAAGCGTGACACTGCGCATCTCGGCCTTCAGGTTTTTGGAACATAGAACGTTCCCAAAACGTATCAGGCAGCGGCGCAAAGCCCAATGAAGAAAAGAAAGATTCAGCCTGTTTCACCATTTTTATTTCATCATAGTCTTGAGCCACGAGCGATGAAGTAACATCGGGTACTGACATTTCTTGTTCAGGCTTCACGATATCGTAAACATTGCCCCAGGTTTGCGCCCACATATTGCCTAACAAGTGCGCTGGAATTGGTTGGTCTTGAGGAACCAATTCTTCACCATAATGCTCACCTAACTTAGCACGAACGTGGCAGTGTAGCGATTCGTAGAAAGGCGCAACTTGTCCCCACAACCTATCAAGTTCTTTCGGGAAGTCGTCGGCTGGCATATCGTATTTACCGCGCCATAGTTCGCTCACATTTTGAAAGCCTAATTCAGCAGCGCCTTCGTTAGCCAAATTTACCTGTTGTTCATACAGCGGCTTCATAGGCACAGACACTTCTCGCCAGCCTTTCCAGTACTCTAGTAAGGTGTCGGCATCGCGAATAGTCGCCATTTCACTGCTCATCTCTACCAGGCTTTTACAGGTGCCATCTTCCATGCAGTACTGGCCGGAACCATACATTGCACTTAGCTCAGAGCCAATTTTAGCAAGTTGTTCTGCTTTAGCCGGATCTGACGGAGGTGGCATGGTCAGCCCGTTTTTAAGCAGGTTAAGTTGACGACGGGTATCCTCATCAACTTCAACATCGTTAAATTTAGCCGCTTCTTTGGCTAACACCGCGACTTTGGTGGACAGTACTTCATTGAAATAGGCACTTACTGCGGCGGTATCAAAATTGATGTTAGTAGCATAACTCCACTCGGCATGAGCGGCTGGAACTTGCATTTTACTAATATCGTTTTGCGCATTGATAAGGAATTCTTGCGCTTCTTTAGCGGTCGGTGCCGCAGGCATCGTTTCAGTCTTAGTGGTAGCTTCACCGCAGCCTATCAGCGTAATGCTAACGAATGCTGCGACAATGGTGCGTTTGGTAGAAAACATAAGTTTGCTCTTGTCGTTGTTGTTTTTATGTATTGGGAAGTACACGTATTAGGTTCATATTTTGGAGTGACTAGCACGCTTTGTAAAACAAATTTGCAACAAAAAGCGATGTTTCCATTTAGCGAGTGTAAAGGCTTAGCCTGTTACAACTAATGCTAGACAGTGACTGATAAGCCGTATTCACCGTGTGAAATTTTGTTTTAATTTAAGAGGGCAGAAGGTAACCTTTGTTTTTCCACCTTAGTAGGCCAAACGTCGCTGTCAGTTGACTATATGTTATAAGCCAACGGTAATTTCAGGAATTTAAATGAATGTAGAGGTTAGCTTTAGGTTTCTATCGCTCAACAAATTGCAAGCCCACACGTTAGAACGAGAAGTGGCGAATTCATCTGCTCGTTATGTTGAAGACAAAAATTGCTATGTGGGAACAATTCCACTTACCGAGGATATCTTTGACCCATTGATGATTTTCTTCGAACGCCAACAGATTGCACTTTCCAACTGCGATATTTTTTTATCGATGCTTAGCAGTAAAGACACCAACATCGTTGATGTTCCCTCGTCGGTCAACAAGATGCTAAAGCATATTAATTGCAAGCTAGTATTCTCATACACGGCAGTGAGTAACAATCTTTAATGACAAAAGTGGGTCGAGCATTTCAGGGCTGTACTGGTTTATGTCTGCATGAATATTTTTCGCAAGTTTGATAAAATCTGTGTTTTCCAATATTAAAAATTAGAGTAGTGATGACTGTCAATACAAATAAGCATGGCGCTAGTACCTCTGAAGAATCTAGCACGGGTTGTACTAACACAAGCTGTTGCCCGCCAAAAAGCCCTATTACTCGTTCAGCACCAAAGATTGGCCGTAACGATCCTTGTCACTGCGGTAGTAAAGTTAAATTTAAGAAGTGCTGCGGTAAAAACTAACTCGCCGTTTTTTAATTGTTAATAGTGCCAAGTATGTGACTATGAATAAATGAAACTTCGAGTATAGCCTCAACGCGTCACAACATTCTATAACTACTGGGTTCATAAGGCTTTATGATGAGATGGATTTTGTTGGGGCTATGCGTAGTGATACTACTTGGCTTTGTTATACCAGAGCCGCGAATTATTCCCGTAGACAACGCCAGTTCCACTGATTGGAACAAAGACACCTTTTGGTATGAACCTTGGGGCAGTTCGGGGGTCCATAAAGGTATCGATATCTTTGCTCAGAAAGGCACCTCGGTGCTGGCAACCACACATCAACTTATTATCTATCAAGGTCAAAAGCCTAAAGGCGGCAACATAGTACTTGCCTTAGGGCCTAAGTGGCGGCTGCATTATTATGCGCATCTTGATTCAATAGATGTTGATGGCATTACACTGCTTTTTAGTGGTTCAAAAATTGGTACAGTAGTTTCAACAGGCAATGCTCAAGGAAAAGCGCCCCATCTTCACTACAGTATTGTTGCGCTGTTTCCCCATTTTTGGCTTGCCGACGAGTCGACCCAAGGGAGCAAGAAAGCGCATTATTTAGATCCAATATTGTACCTAAGCGCAGCTGATTGAAAATGGAGATATAAATGAGTAGTACGGGCCTCTCAGATACTGGCGCTGAATATAAAACAGAATACGAAGAAGATCATGTGTATGCAGGTTTTGGGATTAGATTTGGCGCATCAATTATTGATACATTACTTTTATTAGCGGTAACCTTTCCACTACTGCATCTAATTTATGGCAAGGGATATTGGACCGCTGAAAACACTGTTGTAGGTATATTTGATGTCTTAATTAGTTATGTTCTACCGTTAATCGCCACAATATTATTCTGGGTATATAAATCGGCCACCCCAGGCAAAATGGTGCTTAAAGCAAAGGTCGTTGATGCTAAAACGGGAAGTGCGCCCACGATACGCCAGTCTATAATACGCTATATAGGGTATTACGTTTCTATTTTACCCCTAGGCTTAGGCTTTTTATGGGTTTTATGGGATACCAAAAAACAAGGATGGCATGACAAAATGGCTAGCACGGTTGTTATTCGACCTAAAAATAAAGGTGTTGAGCCGGTACGCTTTGACAAAAAGTAACGATGGATATTTGTGCGAGCGAGGTGTTGGGTATAGCTTTTATACTTGAACGGCTGCTTTTAAATTACGTATTAGCCACAAGGAAGTTCGATGAAGCTTGAGCAAAAAATCCCGCCAGTTGTTGTCTTTTTAATAGCGGTAATTTTAATGTGGGTGACAACCAAGGTTGCAAGTTTCTTGAGTGTTTATCACCCCTTCAAGATACAATCGCTAACACTATGTGTATTGCTGGGTGTAGGGTTCGCTTTACTGGGCGTCGCTTCTTTCAAAAAACATAAAACCTCGGTACATCCTATCAAAACTGAACGTGTTGTTAGTTTGGTGACTTCAGGTGTGTATCAGTACAGCAGAAACCCTATGTATGTAGGCATGCTTCTGTGTTTGGTTGGCATTGGGCTTTACACATCCAACCCGCTTAATATTCTCTTCATTGTGCTATTTGTGTGGTACATGAATAAGTACCAGATAATACCTGAAGAGACATTTCTAACCGATAAGTTCGGCGCCAGCTATACCGAATATATGAAAACGGTTCGCAGATGGCTGTAAGCAAATTCGGCGTATTTATTACGCTTACATTCTGTACCACGTTAATAGCAGTAACGCTTCTGGATTTGTTGCCAATAGAGGTGGCATACCTTTATTTCGCTACCAGCGTTACTACTTTTGCTATGTACGCTTTTGATAAATCGGCTGCACGCAAAGGTAAATGGCGTATACCAGAAATTCGCCTTCACGTTTTGAGTCTGCTAGGAGGCTGGCCTGGCGCTTATTATGCGCAAAGAAAGTTAAGGCATAAGTCGGCGAAAGTTTCATTTAAGCGAACCTATTGGGCTACAGTGGCCGTAAATTTAACGGCGTTTATTTGGCTTTTTAGCGAACAAGGTAAGCACTTAATGAATGGTATTTTTGCTTAATTTATACGTTCTTTTCTTGTTGGCATTGAACGGGTAAGATTAAAAGTAAATCATGGACTAAAACTAAAAAATAAAGGATTATACGGTGTTAAAACATGCCATTACGATAGCTGCCTTTTTACTTATTTTGGTTCCTTCTTACTCGTATTCAAAAGTGCGGGGAGAAGCTACGCACTTAAATATTCATTCTGAAATACTCGATGAAGAACGTGAATTGTTCATACATCTACCCAACAGTTATTATCTCTCACATAGTCATTCAACAAGTAAACCGCTATCAACACAGCGTGAGCAATTAAAATCACAATTACATTATCCAGTGCTCTATTTACTTGATGGTCAGAGAAATTTTGGTCATGCGGTAGGCACCCTAGATTTGCTTAACCAATCTAATATGGCGCAAGAAATGATTGTTGTCGCTATTGCGAATACCCATCGCTCAAGAGACTTCACTCCGACATATGATGAGAACTACAACGAGTGGGGAAAATCAGGGGGAGCCGATAACTTCCTTGATTTTATTGAGAAAGAGCTTGTGCCCTACATCAATGAAAAATATCGCGCCAACAACTTCAAAATAATTTCAGGGCATTCTTTAGGTGGGTTATTGTCGGTGTATGCCTTGCAGTCTAGACCCCATTTATTCCAAGCTCACTTTGCCTTTAGCCCAAGTTTATGGTGGCAAGAACAGGTTATCTTTGACGACGCCGAAACCTTCTTTTCAGATACATCTGAATTGAACAACTACTTGTATATCAATATGGGCAGCGAAAGCGGACACATGCTAACGTCTTACCAGCGCTACAACGAATTGCTAAACACACATAAGCGAAAAGGGTTTAGTTACAACACAGATTTAGATACCTCAGAAGGCCACAATACCACCGCTCTTGCTGGGCATTCGTTGGCTTATCAGAATCTGTACAAATCGTTGCAACCATCAAGTGAAGTCTTAAGCGGCGGGATACCTGCCATAAAGCAGTTTTATAAATTACAGTCTGAAATGTATGGGGCTGACATTAAGCCCAGCTATCGCGCCATTAACAGCGTGGGATACAAAGCATTATCTGAAAAAGACTATTCAACAGCTATCGCAATATTTCAAAGTAATGTCGACAGTTACCCCTACAAAGCTGATGCCTACGACAGCTTGGCGGATGGGTTTGAAGCGAGTGGTGATTTACAACAAGCGCTAGACATGAGAGCGCTCGCTATACAGAAAAGTGTGGTTGAAAATGTAGAAAACGGCGCTTATAAAACCCGCCATGCAAACTTACTCAACAAGATTCAGGAGAAGAATCTTTAGCATTTTTTTCTTTCTAGAAAAGAATTTATAAAGGATATAGTTGTGATAGTTATTTATGGGATTGATAAGCACTTAAACCCAATAAAAAGGCCGTTATCAGATGCAATCCACCGTTGTATGCAATCTGTTTTGGGCATGCCAGAGGACAAACGGGCCCACCGTTTTATCCCCCTAGCCAAAGAAGACTTTTTCTACCCTGGCGGAAGAACAGATTGCTATACCGTTATCGAAATTAACATGATGAAGGGTCGCAAACCTGAAACCCAAAAAGCACTGATTAAAGCGCTTTTCAAAGAAATGGAATTTGCTTTAGGTATTAACCCTATCGATATTGAAATAACCATTAAAGAACAAGAAAAGTACCAATGGGGTTTTCGTGGCATAACGGGTGATGAGGCGTCAGATTTAAAATATAACGTTGATGTGTAAGGTTGGGCTATCACACACATTTATACCTACAACTGAGATCACAACTACATCTACACTAGGTGAGTTCGCGTCCGTATTGTATTTAATTGAAATACTGGGTAATTTGAAGCACGAATGTTGATGAAGTACACGATAGGCGGCGATTAGCTTATAACGTGGTGTGAGTAGTGCATAAAGGGTTGTCGATGAAAACAAAAATATTAATAACAATGTTAGGGGCCATGTTTGGGGCAATGTTACTTACCGCATGCAGCGCAATAGTCAGTAACAATACAGGTAAACAAGCTCAATCTAGTAGTTTGATGGATTTTCTTTACCCTGATGAAGAAAGCCGTGTTAAGCACCAGCCTGAAATTCCCACCTTACAATTACCGGTAAAGGTTGGGCTTGCATTTGTCCCTTCAAGTAATTGGCAACGAGATGGACTACATGGGAAAGACCAAGTGGAGCTTCTTGAAAACGTGAAGCAGTCTTTTCTTCAATACGAATATATCGATCGCATTGAAATTATTCCTAGTGAATATTTAAGCGGCGGAGAAGGGTTTGCTACGTTGGAACAAGTAGGGCGTTTATATGACGTTGATGTAATGGCGTTAGTGTCTTACGACCAAGTAACTCAGTCACTCGAAAATAACGCGGCATTACTGTATTGGACCATCGTAGGTATGTACGTAATTCCTGGTAACGAAAATACGGTGCAGACCTTTGTGGATATTGCAGTTTTCGATATTAAAAGTAAAAAGATGCTTTTCAGAGCGCCTGGTGTAAGCAAACTTGAGAAACGCACCACCGCGGTAGGTATTGACGATACGCTGGCCGAAAAATCATTAGAAGGTTTTGGTATTGCGGTTGATGATATGTCTACCAACCTAGATGCCGAACTGGCACGATTTAAAACCAGAGTAAAAGAAGAAAAGATTGCGAAAGTAGAACATAGAGAAGGCTACAGCGGTGGCTCACTCAACTTTTATTGCTTAATTTTACTAGGCGTTGTGTTATTTAGAAAAATGACGGTGCGGTAAATCGATGCCAAGGAGTGCAGATTGAACGTCACCAAGCAAAACCTTAAAGACGCAGTAAGCGCCAATATTCTTTCATCTGAGCAGTCTGAACAATTGATTGCGTTTTTAAACCAGCAAACTAATACCACGGTGAAGTTCGATTTCACCCACGTGTTGTATTACCTAGGTGGCTTAATTGCCATTGGTGCAATGTCACTGTTTATGAACTTAGGTTGGGAGTCATTTGGTGGTATTGGTATCGTTTTTATCTGCCTGCTGTATGCGGCTATTGGTCTTAAGTTAACCCACGTTTTTTCCACTAAAGCGTTATTCATACCAGCAGGTTTGTGCGCAGCCTTTGTGGTTGCCCTAACGCCTTTGGCCATTTACGGATTACAAAAAGCTTTAGGAGTGTGGCCCGATGATAGCACCTATCAGGAGTACTATAGGTACATAGAATGGCATTGGCTGTATATGGAGCTTGGTACATTAGCGATGGGCGTAGTGATGGCTTGGAAATATAAATATCCATTTTTAGTTATGCCAGTTGCCGTTACGCTTTGGTATTTAACCATGGATGTCTCGGTTATGTTGTCTGGTGGTGACTATAGTTGGGAGCTAAGAAAGCTAGTGTCCATGTACACTGGGCTATTGATGGTAGGGCTGGCATTCTGGGTAGATATTCGCGCTACCAATAAAGCGGATTATTCCTTTTGGATTTACCTTTTTGGCGTTATATCCTTTTGGGGCGGTCTGTCTCTGCAGAGTTCTGACAATGAACTCGACAAGTTTTTCTACTTTCTCATTAATTTAATAATGATATTTATTGGTGTGCTGATAGTGCGCCGTGTATTTGTGGTGTTTGGCGCTTTAGGTTGCTCCGGATATGTCGGCTACTTAGCCTTCAACGTATTCAAAGAGAGCTGGCTGTTTCCTATTGTGTTGTCGTTATTGGGGCTGTTCGTTATTTACCTTGGTGTGCAATGGCAAAAGAATGAAGCCGTTATTACGGCAAAAGCGCGAAAACTTCTGCCCAAACCATTGCAGGGCTTGTTGGCCTCGAAGCATTTATAATGAATGAATCACAAATAACAAAGCTGGAAAAACTGCCCGCCAACGCATAGCGTTGTTTTATTCAGCCAGCATTTACCCAGTTACTGGGCCAGCCTCATAGCAGGCTGGCATCAATAAGCTGGGTAGGGAAGTGAAGTAAGGTGCTAGCTTAGTGCTTTCTACCTTAATACTTTCTACGTTTTAACCCTGTCTCAGCTAAGATTTTCGCAGAGATCTCTTCAATGGAATATTTGGTGCTGTTTAAAAACGGAATTTTTTCCTTTCGATACAAGTTCTCTACTTCTCGTAATTCCATTCTGCACTGTTGTAACGACGCGTAGCGGCTATTCGCTTTTCGTTCAGAACGGATTTGATGTAGTCGTTCTGGCTGAATCGTTAAGCCAAAAAGTTTGTCTTTGTAACGGCGAAGGGCCGTGGGCAATTTAAGCATGTCGCCCATGTCATCCTCGGTAAACGGGTAGTTTGCCGCTTTAATACCAAACTGAAGGGCTAAGTATAAGCTGGTGGGGGTTTTACCCGAGCGCGATACGCCCACCAAAATAATGTCGGCCTCGTCGTAATCTTTCAGGTTAGAACCGTCATCGTTGGCTAAGGCATAGTTAACCGCTTCAATACGAATATCGTACGTGGTTTCATGAATGCTGTGAGTACGATGTTTTTCTGGTTTTGAGGGCACGCCAAGCACTTTTTCAAGAGGAGCGACGAATTGATCGAGGAAATTGTAGTTAATACCGACCGATTTTGAAATTATCTTGCGAACATCTACATTCACAATTGTATAAAAAACGAGCGGCCTTTCTCCTGTGTCTTGAAAACTTTCAGATATTTTATCTAAAACCTTATTGGCTTCTTCCTCAGTTTCAACAAAAGGAATGGTATTGTGATTGAATTCAACAGGGAACAAAGACAGCAGGGCGTGGCCAAACACCTCTGCGGTAATGGCGGTACCATCTGAAATATAAAAAGCTGTGCGCACAACAAATCCTTAACATTGTCGTAATTTTATTACAAAAGTAATAAAGAGTTTACTTTCCGATTTCCCCCATTCTAAGATGATTTCGTCGAAAAGCTATATGGTTATTAATGATGACTTGATGTAACGCAAGCCTGCTTTACTTGGTACTCGTTAATATTAATAAGCATTAAGCGCGTTTGGATATACGCAGTCGACACGTATTTTACCAATGTTGGGCATGTGGCCCGCCATTGCTTATACCCTACTCAAAAATAAGCTGGAGGCTTCGGCAGTGAAAGAATTCGTACTTTGGTATCAAGAACTGGGCATGCATGATGTAGGTCGCGTTGGCGGCAAAAATGCATCTTTAGGCGAGATGATTTCTAACCTAGCTAACGCCGGTGTACAAGTACCGGGAGGTTTCGCCACAACTGCAGAGGCTTTTAATGAATTTCTAGAACAAAGTGGTCTAGAAGCAAAAATTCATAACGTACTAGATACACTTGATGTTGAAGATATTAGTGCGCTTAACGAAGCGGGCAAAGATATTCGTCAATGGATCATCGACACGCCGTTTCAACCTGAACTAGAAGAAGCAATTAAAGAAGCGTTTGTGAAATTGCAGGGTGATGCAGGTGATGAAGCATCATTTGCGGTTCGTTCATCAGCTACCGCAGAAGACATGCCAGATGCTTCGTTTGCCGGTCAGCAAGAAACTTTCCTAAACGTGAAAGGTTACGAGTCTGTATTAGTTGCCATCAAACACGTATTCGCCTCGCTATTTAACGACCGTGCTATTTCTTATCGTGTACACCAAGGCTATGACCATAAAGGCGTAGCATTGTCTGCGGGTATCCAACGCATGGTACGAAGTGATATTTCTTCGTCGGGCGTTATGTTCACTATCGACACTGAGTCGGGCTTTGAAGACGTGGTATTCATTACCAGTTCATACGGCTTAGGTGAAATGGTCGTACAGGGTGCGGTAAACCCAGATGAATTTTACGTACACAAACCAACTCTTGATAAAGGGCTTCCAGCCATTGTTCGCCGTAACCTAGGCAGCAAGCTAGTTAAAATGATTTACTCTGACGATGAAGCACACGGCAAACAAGTGTCTATCGTTGATATTGACAGCACCGAAAGCAAAGCCTTCTCGTTGAACGACGAAGAAGTAATGGAGCTGGCGAAGCAAGCGCAAATTATTGAAAAGCACTACGATCGTCCTATGGATATCGAATGGGCGAAAGATGGTGTAGACGGCAAGCTTTATATTGTTCAAGCTCGCCCTGAAACGGTTCGAAGCCGTGAAGATTCACAAAGCATTGAGCGTTTCCAACTTAAAGGCCAAAGCAATATCGTATGTGAAGGCCGCGCCATTGGTCACAAAATTGGTGCAGGCGTAGCGAAAGTACTTGGCTCTATTGAAGAAATGGACAAGATTCAAGCCGGTGATGTGCTAGTGACTGACATGACAGACCCAGATTGGGAACCTATCATGAAAAAGGCGTCTGCCATTGTTACTAACCGAGGCGGCCGTACATGTCACGCAGCCATTATTGCTCGTGAGTTAGGTATCCCAGCGGTAGTAGGGTGCGGAAACGCCACTGACAGCATCGAGAACGGCGATAAAATTACCGTGTCATGTGCGGAAGGTGATACAGGTTACATCTACGGTGCAGAACTAGAGTTTGACGTTGTTACGTCGCGTATCGACTCTATGCCTGATTTACCATTAAAAGTGATGATGAACGTGGGTAACCCAGACCGTGCATTTGACTTTGCGCGTTTGCCTAACGCAGGTGTTGGTCTTGCGCGTTTAGAGTTCATTATTAACCGTATGATTGGTGTACATCCTAAAGCGCTACTTAACTTCGACAGCCAGCCTGCTGAGCTTAAAGAAGAAATTGGCGACATGATGGCTGGTTACGAGTCGCCTACCGAGTTCTATATTGAAAAATTGGTTGAAGGTATTTCTACCATCGGTGCTGCGTTCTCGCCTGAAAAAGTGATTGTTCGTATGTCTGACTTTAAGTCTAACGAATACTACAACTTAGTTGGCGGCTACCAGTACGAGCCAGATGAAGAAAACCCAATGCTTGGTTTCCGTGGTGCGAGCCGTTATATCTCGGAAGATTTCCGCGACTGTTTCGCGCTAGAGTGCGAAGCAATCAAACGGGTGCGAAAAAACATGGGCTTAACTAATGTTGAGATCATGATCCCCTTCGTACGTACCCTTGAAGAAGGCCGCAAGGTTATCGAGCTATTAGAAGAGCAGGGGCTTAAGAAAGGCGAAGACGGTTTGCGCGTTATCATGATGTGTGAATTACCTTCAAATGCCTTACTAGCTGACCAGTTCTTAGATATTTTCGATGGCTTCTCGATTGGTTCAAACGATTTAACTCAGTTAACCCTTGGGTTAGACCGTGACAGTGGCGTTATTGCTCACTTGTTTGACGAACGAGACCCCGCAGTGAAAGCCTTGCTATCAATGGCTATTCAAGCGGCGAAGAAACGTGGCAAATACGTCGGTATTTGTGGTCAAGGCCCATCAGATCACGAAGACTTTGCAGCTTGGTTGGTAGAAGAAGGTATCGATTCAGTATCGCTTAACCCAGATACAGTAGTTGAAACCTGGTTGTACCTTGCTGAAAAGCACGGCTAATCTGTTTGACGCAATTTTTTGCTCAAGAAGGTAACTAAAGAGGGTTACTAGCGGCGCTAAAATAGTTTTCAGGCAGTTCATGCATACCGCATGAATTGCCTAAAAAGCTAACCCAGTTAAAACGCTATTTATTAAAGCCTAAACATTAAAAAGCCCCTTAGATTTTTCAATCTAAGGGGCTTTTTTAGTGCGTCTTTTTTGTGCTTTATCGCGCCTGTACCCAACTATTAACCTTGGGTCAGCCTAAGCACGTTTTAGGCTTTTAACTGATTACCAATAGGTAATTGTCTAATGCGCTTACCGCAAGCAGCAAAAATGGCGTTACACAAGGCAGGCGCATAAACCGGCGTTGCTGGCTCACCCACACCCGCTGGTGGTGCATCGCTTGGGATAATCTCAACGTCGATTTCAATCGGCGCATCACTCATACGCGGCACGCGGTAGTCATGGAAGTTACTTTGCTGAGCACGGCCTTTATCAAAGGTGATACCGTCACTAATGGCGGCAGTAATACCGAAGATAGAACCACCTTGTACCTGGTTTTTCACCGTGTCGGTATTTACCACAGTACCTGCATCAATGCTGGCCCACGATTTGATAATCTTAAGGTCGCCTGCATCAGACACTTCTACTTCAACCACAGTAGCTACATAGGTTAAGAAGCTTCTGTGCGCTGCAATACCAAGGCCTCTACCTTTTGGTAATTCCCGGCCCCAGCCACTCATGTCAGCCACTTTCTCAATTGCCTTACGTAGGCGACCAATATCGAGCGGGTAAGCGTCTTTATCGGCGCCGTAGTTGTCGTACTCTGCATTTTGCTCAGTAACATCAACAATGCGATCCGGGCCAATAGTTTCAAGCAGGTAGTCTTTTTGATCGCGCCCGGCTTTGTGCGCTGCTTCAGCAATGAAAGACTGAATAGCAAATGCGTGGAAAATATTAGACACCGAACGCATCCAGCCTATACGCGCTTTTGCAGGCGCTTCACCACTTTCAAGTTTCATATTAGGGGTATTGATAGGATTATCAGTAAAGCCTAAACGAAGCTCGAAGCTAAATGGCGCAGTAGCGTCTTGTTGGAAGGTAGACGCAATAGGTGAAAACGCCGTACGGTGCAAGTAAGCATCAATACCGCCGTCTTCATCTAAAGAGGCTTCAATGTGCTGGGCTGATACAGCATGGTAGAAACCATGCTGAATGTCGTCTTCACGTGTCCATTGCACGCGAATAGGCTTGCCAGTCTTCATTGAAAGGTAGGCCGCTTCAGCAGAAAAGTCGGGTTTCGATTTACGACCAAAACCACCACCTAACATGGTGACATGAACGTTAATTTTCTCTTTTGGCATGCCAATCATGGCACCCACAGTTTCCATATCGGCCTGTGGGTTCTGCGTAGCAGCCCATACATCAACACGGTCTTTATAATACATTGCCGTGGCGCAGGGTGGCTCCATTGGGGCTTGTGCTAAATGTGGTACATAATAATCGGCAACCAGTTTGTCGCTCGCATTAGCGAGCACTTTGGCTGCATCACCTTTCGCGCGTACCGACTTTTGTGGTTTCGAGACTGTCTCTAGCAAGCTTGCTTTAAAGGCTTCAGAGTTATAATCACCGTTTTTACCATCATCCCAGCTTACGGTAAGGGCGCGGCGGCCTTTAATGGCAGCCCAAGTATTGTTGGCAATAATGGCAATACCGCCTTTAGGTTGAAACTGTGGTGCGCCTTTCGCCGCAGGAATTTCCACAACATCTACCACGCCATCAATGGCTTTAACTGCTTTTGCATCGAAGCTTTTTACTTTTCCGCCAACAACAGGTGGGCGAACTACCACGGCAATTAATGCTTTAGGCTCAAGTACATCAGCAGCAAAGGTCGCTTTGCCGGTAACAATGTCTTTTAAATCGATGTGCGCCATGGCGGTATTAATGTAACGCCACTCGCTTCGTTCTTTTAGGGTAATGCGATCGAGTTCTGGCGGAGTAATTTTTAATGCATCGTCTACCAGTTCAGCATAGGTAAGGGTTTTTCCCGAGGTATGGGTAACCACATGCTGTACTGCTGAACAAGAATCGAAAGGTACATCCCAACGGGTTGCAGCAGCTTGCTGCATAAGGTGGCGAACACTGGCGCCCATTTCACGAAGACGCTGCATGTTGTAACGAATACTGCGCGAACCATCGGTATTTTGATCGCCGTATTTCGGATCGCCTTTACCTTGGATAACTACCACTTTATCCCATGAGGCTTCCATCTCATCAGCCACAATTTGCGCCAATGCGGTACGAATTTGTTGGCCCATTTCAGAGCGGTGACACGTAATTTCAACAATGCCATCGGGTCGAAGTGACACAAATAAGTTAGCCATTTTGGCTGACTCCGACGGTTTAGCTAACACACCAGCCATAGCGCGAGGTGCCGCACCCATAAAGTATGTGCCTAAAACAAGGGCGCCCGCGGTAGCCGATGACTTTAAAAAGCTGCGACGAGTTAAGTCAAAATACTTGCTCATGCTTCTTCTCCCGTTGTCTCAGAGGCAAGGGTATCAGGCACATAATATTCCACGCCAGCCATGGTTTTTGCTGCTGACTTTATGGCTTTGTGAATACGGGGGTAAGTACCACAACGGCAGATATTGCCTGACATACCTTGCACAATTTCTTCATCGCTTGGGGTAGGGTTGCTTGCTAATAAGCTGGCGGCTTGCATCATTTGGCCGCACTGACAGTATCCACATTGAGGAACCTTATGTTCAACCCATGCTTGTTGAACAGGATGTTCACCGTCTTTGCTCAAACCCTCAATGGTGGTTATTTTACTGCCTGAAACGGCAGAAACAGGCAATACGCAAGAGCGCTGTGCTACGCCGTTAATATGTACTGTGCAAGCGCCACATTGTGCCATGCCGCAGCCAAATTTAGGGCCAGTTAGATGTAATTCGTCACGTAAGTACCAAAGTACGGGAGTGGTAGGATCGCCCGCAAATTCACGTGTTTCACCGTTAACGGTAAACGTAATCATGGTCTTGTCTCCATTGTCGTAAGTGTTCGATGGTCAGTCGAATACCTCACGTTGCCTGTTTGAATAAATGAAAGTTTTTTTGATTTTTATAAGGTGTTATTAATCGTGTCGTTGAATTCTATACTCGTAACGAGTTTAGCGTATAAAAATAACATGACTGTGAAGGTTATACTGAAACTTCAGATTAATGGTTTACGATGTGCGATGACAGGGGGGAATAGCGCAAATTACGCAGTAACGCTTAGCGAAATTTACGCATTAATAATACGCGGTCTATTCTTCTCGCGCTTGAGGTCATCATGTTTTGACTTATTTTGAGCCATCCACGAGCACGAGGCCAATCGTAGCTTAATAATACCAAACCACCTATTACCAAAAGAATTGAGCCTGGTAATAGGGTTAAAATAATGCCGCCGATAAAAAGAATGCCACCAAGGGTTAATCGAACAATTTTCACGATTACTTTTCCAGCTAATTGAAACAACTACCTGCATTGTGGTTCAAATCTTAAACATTGCCAACCAGAAAAGTGTAAACAAGTGTATAACGCGATTAAATTCGTATGAGCAAAGGGTTGCCTAGCGCCGCTACTTAGTACTTATCACTCTTAAACAAGTCCCAGCATGGCCAAGCCGCCGAAACCAATGGCAGTAATAGGAAGCGATACCAACGTGCTTAAGGCAATGATACTGGCCGCCAAGCGATGATCGCCACCTAAGTTTCTTACCATTACGTAACTGGCTGCGGCTGTCGGGGCAATAGACAGTAATAACACTATGCCTAGCTCCATGCCTCTAAAGCCTGCTAAACACGCCATACCCACCAGTAAGGCGGGGTAGACAATACATTTACTTATTGTGGCTAACGCAATGTTATACCAGTCGCTAGAAAAAGAACGAAACTGCAGCGACGCGCCGGTACAAATAAGTGCCAAGGGCAGGGTAAGCTGGGCAAAGTATTCGCCAGTTCTTAATGCCACCTCGGGTAACGACCATTGAAAATAAGAAAATGGTAATGCTGCCACAATCGAAATAATAAGGGGGTTGCGTGCAATGCCTTTAATTTGGTTCATAGGCGCCGTAAAACCGACCTGATAGAAGTTAAGTACAAACACCGACATAACATTGTACAAAATAGTAATACAGCCCATATAAACCGATGCCGCCGCTAAGCCTTCTTGCCCGTAAGTATTTGCGCAATACGCCAAGCCAATAATCCCCATATTGGCTCTAAAGCCACCTTGCACTACTACACCGCGAGCATTTTGAGGGTTCACCGTGAAATGCACTAATAGCATTAATACCGCGCACATTAGTACCGAGCCACTTATCCCAATAGTGATAAGGGTTAAGTTAGCTGCGTTTGAAAAGTCTGACTGGCTAATAGATAGAAACAGGAGTGCGGGTAGGGCAACGTTGAATACTAACTTTGAACCCGATTCGATAAAGGCTTCATTTAACCAGCGGATGCGAAAGAACACCCAGCCCATTAAAAGTAGGATTAAAACAGGCACTAGGGTACTGGTGATAAATGAAAGCATGGGAGTTAATCGATAAATGCACTAAATTCAGTAGATGAGCAATACTGTATCAAACTTAATCGAGATTGCGGCGGCAACGTGAAAATAAAATTTCACTATTTTCAGTGTGATGGGCTAAGCCGCCATGTTCAAAATGAGAGATTTAAAGGCCTAAGCTTTGGGTGCAGCGCAAGATGAACGCTCCACCAAAGAGCAGGGCACCAGCATGCGGGTGTTCACCGATTTTGGGTTATTAATTTTATTCATTAACATGCGCGCGGCTTCGCCGCCTAGCTCATAAGGTTGCTGTTTAATAACGGTAATGGGCACCTTAAAAAACTCCGCCATGGGTATTTCCTCAAACCCCAGTAAAGACACATCTTGGGGAATAGGAATACTTGCGGCTTCTAACTCTTTTAATACATCAATGGTTATCGCAATTTGCTGAGTGAAAAAAGCAGTGGGTGGATTGTCTGACTTTAGCATCTCAACAGGAGAGCGATGCAAACCTTCTTGCCGACTCCAATGAATTGTCAGGGCTTCATCAACGGGAATATTATGTTTTGTATGTGCATCTACAAACCCCTGATACTTCTCTTGGCGAGACTTAACCGATTCGAATTTCTGGGTTACAAAACAGATATGTTTGTGGCCTAAGTTGATAAGGTATTCAGTGGCATCAAAAGAGGCACGTTTGTAATCAGCGACCACAATGCCCGTGTCACAATCGTCATGTTCTAACTGAAATTGCACCACTGGCATGGTGTTGTTTGAAATGTCTTCTATTAGCTTTGCGTTATTACCGCAAGAGGCAATGATGGCGCCGTCTACGTTTAACTGACACAGCGTAGTCAGCGCGTTTTTTTCAGTTTTGGGTTCAAAGTCCGAATTATAAATGAACAAGTCGTAGCCATGACTTTTACAGTAATCGTCCATACCGCGTATCGTTTGGCTAGTGTAATAGCTAGCAATGTCTCTCACGATAACACCAAGGGTTTTGGTCTTATTGGTTTTTAGGCTACGAGCAATATTATTAGGAACGTAATTTAGTTCCTCGACCGCTTTTTGTAACCGTAAACGGGTGTCGAACGACATAAAATCAAAGCGGCCGTTCAAAAATTGCGACGCGGTACTTTTAGATACGCCAGCTTTTTCAGCCACATCAATCAGTCTAACTTTACTTTTATTCATTATTATTCTCTTACTAAAGGCGTTAATGGAGTATTTGAATCGCCAAATCCTCGGTAGCTATTTCACTTCAATAGCATCGCCTACCTGCAAATGAGAGAAGGACACACGGGTGTAGTTACCAGCTTTTTTATCGACTTCCCAATCGCCAGTTCCTGGGCAAGCAGGGTAGCGAAATGTGGGGGCATCCTTCGTACTGCACTGGTTATATGCGCCAGCTTTAAAAAACAGCCAGTCGTTCTTGTAAGCCACAGGGTCATCATAGTCATCTATAAATCCATTGGCATCAACATTATTGGCTAAATTAATCTGATGTCTAACCGTTGGGTGATTATCTGCACTAAAGGTTAAGTACATTGTATCGCCGTAAACATTAATCTCATAACTGAAAGACTCACCAAGGGCGATACCCATGTCACCCGGGTCGCTACTGTCGTGCCAACCATCGCCCCACACAGGATATGCAATGTCGGTACGTTTAGGATTATCTTCTGGCAAATTCAGTTCGTAGTTCCAAAACACAGTGCCAGTATCGTGATTGGGATACTTTTTATAATAAATTTTAAGTGGCTCGTTCCCCCAGCCAAAACCCGATTCATTGTTACGAAGTTCGTCTAACTTACCTGCATGAATCTGGCCTACTACAACAGAATAG
Source organism: Alteromonas sp. CI.11.F.A3 (assembly GCF_032925565.1). Taxonomy (NCBI): domain Bacteria; kingdom Pseudomonadati; phylum Pseudomonadota; class Gammaproteobacteria; order Alteromonadales; family Alteromonadaceae; genus Alteromonas; species Alteromonas sp. CI.11.F.A3. The sequence continues at coordinate 2,835,011 of NZ_CP136708.1, read as the reverse complement.
GCGGGTGGCTTGTCATGATATTTAGCATTGGTAGAAACGTGGTCCACTTTGAGGGTGGCTTCCATTCTAGCGCCAATAGCTGCGAATTTCTCTGCATCAGGATTAGATGCCAATGCAAAGTAATTTGCGGGGCTGTCTAGACGGGGGACATTGCCGTTTTCATCGGCGTACACTTGGCGAAGTTCGCTGCGGGTATTGGTAGACGTGGGAGAGGTAAATGCTTTATTAGCCGCGGCAAATACCATGTTGTTATTGTCGTCTAAGTAAAAGAATTCATCCACGTGGAAACGCGGTAAGTCTTTATTTTCAATTCTGTCTGCCTTGCCATCACCGTCTCTATCTAACGGTAAGAGAATGTTCCAAGGAGAAAGATCGAATACGTCTCCAGGGGCTTTGGTTGCTAGCTTTGTCTTTTCGGCTGCATTGGAGCTGGTGTTCGTTGTCTCCATATTAGCGTTTGTTGCTGCTTTGCTGGTTGATGATGTTTGCTTATTGTTTTGTGTTTCGTTCTGCTTATCGCTTTGAGTATCATTACACCCAGCAATTAAAGAAAGCACGGCTAAGCCGGCCAAATAAAGAGGTTTAGCGTCTGTCATGAATGCGCTCCTAACGGGCATCGTCAAAAGAAAAAAGTAATGAATAATGAAAAAATGTGCCGCAGCATGCACTGCGGCGAAAGTAGGTTATTGCAATTGAGTCGGCTAGCTTTATTCGTATAGCGTTACTCACATAGGGCTCGTTAAATAGGCCTAGTCGTATAAGCTTAGGCAAACAGGCTTAGACGAACCGCTTTATTAAAGTAGCCTAGCAAGTAGGCTACTTTATAATCCTACCAGCGCGCTCTTACGCCTACGGTAAAGCGTCTATCCGATTCACTGTACTGCCAAATGCTGTCTAGTTCGGTCACTTGCACAATCGGCTCACCGGTTAAGTTAACCGCGTTAGCCACAACCGTTATATGCTCGTTAACATCGTAGCTGGCTGAAAAGTCGAACTGGCCCCGTGCGTCACGATAGTTGTTACCTAATGTAGGGTCAAAGAAAGCTTCTTCAGGATTGGTGCGGTTATACACACCTGTTGCGAGTGCACCAACAGGGCGTACACGCTTTTCATCTTGCGTGTCTAAGTACTTATCGCGCCAGTTGTAGGCAAGACGTACTTGAAAACCGGCATTTTCCCAGTAAACCTGACCATTAAAGGTATGGTTTGAAATGTCCAACAATGGGTTACCATCAGGCTGTTCACTGTCTGCATACGTGTAGTTAGTGCTAATACCAAGCCCAGACCACATACCTGGCAAGAAACTAAACTGTTGTTGGTAGGCAAGTTCAATACCTGCTACTTCGCCACTGCCGCCGTTAACGTCCGTATCGATCACAATACCCGTTAAGCCAGCGTCGCGTTGCGCTTCAACATACGCAAGGTCTTGATCTCCACTGACGTAGTTCACATCAGCTTGGCTTACCCCAGCGGTATCAAGCAAACACACGTTCACGTACTCGGTTACGTTTTGGCCTGTTACCGTGTTGCTATCAGCCATACAAGAGCTACTAGCTACCGTAAATGACTCTACATCTTTATAAAAAATAGCGGCAGAGACCATACCTCCTTCACCAAAGTAATGCTCAGCAGACAAGTCGTATTGGGTAATACGGTATGGGTCTAGTTGATATGAACCTTGGGTACCGGTAACGAGTGAATTATCGACACTAATCGCAGGGCTAAGCTCACCAAACTCAGGGCGACGCATTACTTTCGCGGCAGCAAAACGTAAAATGGTATCGTCGGTTAAAGAGTAGGTGGCGTTTATACTTGGAAGAAAGTCTGAGTAATCGTAGCTCCCGGTTTGATCAAACGTATTCGATGTTAAATCGGTTTGAACATAGCGAGCACCTACCACAGCGGTAAGGTCGCCGAAATCTAAATGAAACTGAGTATATAACGCTTGGGTTTCTTCGCTTATTTGCGCATATGAGCCTGTATTACGCACCATATTGTCGTCAAGCGAGCCCGTTAGTTCATGGCTACTGCCGTCCAGCATTTGTTTCACGCGGTCGTAAGTACTATTAATATTGTAAGCAAGCTCAGCACCATCATAAACATAGTAGTGGGTTAGGGCGTTATTACCCGAAATACCTGATTGGTCGAAGGTGTTACTGTGGTTAATTTCTTTAAACCCGCCGAATGCAGCGTCAAATTCATCTGCCCAAGTTGGTCTGACAACGCCATCGTAAGACACACTGGTTTGTAAGTTTTTAAGCTCACTACCATTATTGCGTAAGTCGTAACGGTCTAGCTCATAGTCTCTGTCAGTAGTGCGAATACCTGCCTTAATTTTGGTAAGGAAGTCTAAGCCTGAAAAAGGCTCGATGTATTCCACGTCAAAACGAATAGCAGTTTCTTCGTTTTCCTCATAATAACGCTGGTGGGTAAATTGGCGGATAGCCAAATTGCTTGGGTCTAATAATGCGTCTTCATCCGAAAAGGCAATGCCAGGTACTTGGTCACCATCTTGGGTCATGGTAATGGTGAATAAGTTTTCGGTAATGGTACCGTCTTCTTCATACTGTGAACGCGAAATAGGGCGTAAGTTAAACTCAGAATTGGTGCGAAGGCTTTCAGATTTGGTATAAGCGACTTCGCCTGAAATTTTCAGTTTGTCAGTAATAAACCACTCGCCACCCAATGCATTCGAGATAGAGTCGTTGGTGGTAAAGTCGGCCCATGTTTTAGGTTGTACAAACGCGCTGCCCGAGCCAAAGCTTTGCAGTTGGCCTTGTGCGTCATCGTAGGCATCATCTAACACCAAGTCAGAATAGTCTTTGCTGTCATTTAATACCGAGTAAGCTTCTTGTCCGCCGTCAAGATCGGTGGCATTTACATCTAGGTAAATGAAGGCGTCAGTATCTTTAGGTGCCCACTGAAGTGACAAACCGTAAGCGGTACGTTCACGCTGCTCAGTTTTTTGCTCTACGGTATTTTGGCTACGTACAAGGTAGTTGCCGCTAGGCGTGTTGGCAGAATCGCTGTTACCATCGCCATCTAAATCGAGTTCTGTTGGAGTCACTAAATTAAAAAATTCATCACGTCTTAAGGTGCGATCTTGATAAGACATCACCACAGAAGCCCCGAAGGTTCCAGCGTCGCCCAAGTCCCAGTTTCTGCCAGCGGCGCCGGTAAACATAGGGGCCCAGTTTTCTGCTTTATCAGCATATTCACCATCTAGTGTAATGGCGACCAAAGGCTCTTCAAGTTCTAATGGGCGCACGGTTGTCATATTGATAGTACCGCCAAGTGCGCCTTCAATCATTTCAGGGGTAGGGGATTTAACCACTTCAACGGTTTTTAGAAAGCTAGAAGGGAAGTCATCTAGACTAATACCACCACGGCCACTGCCTGACGTAGAACGACCATTTAATTCAACACGGTTTTGAGAAATACCGCGAATAGTCACTGATTCACCCACACCAAAGTCACGACTAATAGACACCCCCGTAATACGTTGCAGCGCTTCAGCAATGTTGTTGTCGGGCAGCTTACCAATATCTTCTGCCACTATGGCATCCACAATACGAGAATCGTAACGTTTTAAACGCGCCGACTCCGCAATACTGCTAGCAATACCGCGAACTTCAATGACTTCTAATGAATCGGGTGTTTGTGTGTCCTGTTCTTCTTGCGCAAAACTTGGCAAAGAAAAACCTACTGTGGTGGCGGATAAAATGGCAACCGTAAGTTTTGATAATTTGTTGTTCATTTTGCTTCTCCAAAAGCTGTTCAGCTAAGTACCTCACAAACATAAATTATTATTAAATTCTCTTGTGAAGTGACGGCTTGTCTTATTAATCAGGCAATGTTTATTCGCTCTACTTGCTTTTTCCTATAGCACTAAACCGGTTTAGTTTTTTATTTAAAAGAGAACGCCTGCAACCGGAATATTAACAATAAGGTTACATTTACATCGCTTTTCGTCAACAAAAAATTATCCAAAAGTATTAAATTTATTCACTGGAGCCGAAGAGTAGACTCTTCCACTCTCTTTAAATTAAGGGTTTGAGCGAGTTTTAAGGTAAATCGCTATCGTTTATCACAAAGTAGATTGTAGAGACTCGAAAAAAGCGGTGCTATGGGGGCGAGGGTGTTAGGTGGAAGGAGGAAGGTGGAACGTGCAGCAAAATAACAATCGAAATTTTTACATTTAGCACTTGGGTAAAACTTAATGATAAATAAGGTGCTGAAATTTATAGTTATTAGTTAAGTTCCAGATGTTCGGTTTGTTAATTTAATGAATGTAAATTGTATATTTTATTAATATTTTTGCGTTGACATCACTCACTTCTATGTTAGCTTGTTGGCAAAACTAAACCGGTTTTGTTTGGTTTTATAAATAACGAACTTAACGGGGTGTAAAACATACTTCGCAGAAATTATTGCTGGTTTTCGACTTACGACATCATTGCCTTAGCGAAAATGCACAAAACGTTATCTGTGAATTTGTTAACTGATTTTCAATTATATAGAGGGTTTTGGTGTGAATACGTTAACTGGAAAGCGAGTATTGGTAACCGGTGGTGCCAGTGGTATTGGCGGCGCTATTTCTTCTGAACTTGCGGCACAAGGTGCGACCGTTTTTGTGCATTACTATAGCTCGAAGCACGCAGTTGAAGAACTTCAACAAGAAGTGCTTGAGTCTGGTGTTGGGGAGATCATTCCGCTTCAAGCTGACTTGACCAATGAAGACACGGTTAATGCCTTCGCTAACGAAGTGGCTAATCTAACGTCTACGCTTGATATATTGGTAAACAATACCGGCGACTTGGTTGAGCGACACACCTTAAGCGATATTAAAAATGACTTTTGGGAACAAGTGATGGCGGTTAATGTGACCTCTATGATGATGGTTACCCGTGCACTCTTACCCATGTTAAAACACGCTGAAGAAGGTGCATCTATTGTGAATCTGTCTTCACTTGCAGGTCGAAAAGGCGGGCACGGTGGCTCATTAGCCTATTCCACATCGAAAGGTGCGGTGCTTACTTTCAGCCGTTCACTAGCCGCTGAATTGGCTGGCGACGGTATTCGCGTTAACACGGTAACGCCGGGTTTGATCTTAGGCACACGTTTTCATGCTACCCACACCACCGATGAATCGGCGAATAAAACCATTAGTGAAATACCATTAAAACGAGCAGGCAACCCAATGGATGTGGCCCGAGCGGTAGCCTTCTTTGCCTCTGAATATAACGGGTTTATCACGGGTGCGACGTTAGATATTAACGGCGGCGTTTACATGGCCTAGGGATCAGAAGGCTCATGTATAAAAACAGGCATAGGCAAGGCTAAACACTAGCCTTAAAAATGCGGCTGTAAAGGTTACGTACAATTAGGCCTTTTTGCACAAGCCAAAACCCTAGGTTTGCTAAAACTAACATTGCCAGAATGACAGAGGTAACGAGATGTCGTCGATAATAAAAAAAATAATGGCCTTCGGGCCAGCCTTCTTTGCAATAGGCTACACCATAGGTACAGGTAGCGTTACGTCTATGATAGTAGCGGGCAGTACCTATGGCATGTCTTTGCTATGGGTGTTGTTTCTAAGTTGCCTGTTTTCAGGGGCACTTATCTATGCATTTGGTAATTACGCCATTGTTACCGGTGAAACTGCACTCTATAGTTTTAAAAAGCATCTTAAATTTGGGCGTCCTATCGCCATACTTATTATTGCGGGCGTGACCTTTGGCCAGTGGAACTCATTAATGGGTATTCTCGGCATTTCATCGAACATAATTTTTGAAATGCTGGCGTTGTATTCCCCATCTCTTAACGCTTACAAATACGAGTTGGTGTTAGCCATAGCAGTAAGTGTCATCAGTATTATGTACGCCATTATGCTGATTGGTAAGTACTCGTTGTTTGAAAAAATTCTGGTCATGTTTGTATCCTGCATGGGTATTTCCTTTGTGTTTTCGCTATTGGTGGTACATCCCATGCCAGCAGAAGTGGCAGCCGGTTTTGTTCCTTCAATACCTGATGTAGAAGGTGGGAAAATGATGGTGGCTGCCTTTGTGGGTACGACTATGGCTGCCGCTACATTTTTATCTCGCCCACTGTTTATTCAGGGTAAAGGGTGGGGTATGGAAAACCAAAAACAGCAGAAGAAAGATGCTTTTGTGGCTGCCTTTTTAGTGTTTGTGATTAGTGCATCGGTAATGGCCGTTGCGCACGGCGCGTTGTTCCATGAAGGTAAGAAAATTACCCATGTACTCGACATGGTGAACGCCCTTGAACCTATTGCAGGTAAAACGGCGCTAACAGTATTCTTCTTTGGCACATTGGCGGCAGGGTTATCATCCGTATTTCCTTGTTTGCTTATTGCGCCCTTATTAATCGCCGACTACCGCTCAGGAAAGCTAGATACCAAATCTACTCAATTTAAAACCATTACCGGTATAGCCTGTTTAGTGGCGCTGATCATTCCAGTATTTGGGTTCAACCCTATTAAAGGGCAAATTCTTTCTCAAGTGTTTAACGTGTTCGTGTTGCCCTTAGTCATCATCGGCATTCTAGTGGTAATAAACAAACGAGAGCTTATGAAAGAACATGCGCCAGGCATATTCCTAAACATAATGTTAGGGCTAGCACTGCTGTTTGCCATTGTTATTTCTGCCAATGGTGTAATTGCCATTGTTGAACAACTTTAAAGGGTAGTGCCAATGATTATTGTAGTGGCGGGTGTATCGGGTACCGGAAAGTCGACCGTAGGGCAGGCATTAGGTAAGCAACTAAGCTTACCGTTTATTGATGCAGACGATTTTCACCCTGAAGTTAATAAAGCAAAAATGCAAAGCGGGATCCCCTTAACCGATGATGATAGATGGCCGTGGTTACAAACCTTAGCTGGGGAACTTGCTCGCTACGAACAACAAAAAGGGGTTGTGCTAGCGTGTTCAGCACTAAAAGAAAGCTACCGAAAGGTATTAAGCGCGAATGACACACTTCCTATTGCATGGGTGGTGCTTACAGGCAGTTACGCGTTATTAAGCGCTAGACTTTCTGCACGGGAGAATCACTTTTTCGACGGCAGTCTGCTAGAAAATCAATTGCAAACCTTTGAGATGCCCAATTACGGCCTGAAGGTAGATGTGTCAGCAACTTTGGTCGACATTATTAAAGACGCTACGGCCTATGTTCATAGTGCGTCACTATAAGGTTAGCACGCTACCGCATGAAGGTTATTGCCTTGCAACAGAAGTGCGTTATTAGATTCAAAACTGAAGTGCAGTAATAAAGAGCTTAGCAAACAGCATATCTAAAAAGCATACAAATTTAATGGCGCAGTAAATGGTGCGCCGTCAAGATGGAGTTTCATTATGAAAGGCGTATTAGCATTACAGGTTGGTGCCTTACAAATGCAGAAAATAGCACCTAAAATAGTACTTAAAACAGCGCAGCAATTCGCACGTAAAAGTAACCTTGCAAAGCTGTTTAGCTTGGTCGCTTTGTTCTGCGTTCATTCTATTGCATCAGCACAAATGGTTAAAAGTATTAGCGAATTCAATAATGCTGTAGCCAGCGCTGAAGCGGGCGACACCATAGTGATGGCCAATGGTGATTGGCATGATGTAGAGCTGGTATTAAAGGGGAAGGGCACTGAAGATAAACCTATTACGCTAAAAGCCCAAAACCCCGGAGAGGTAAAAATAACTGGCCTGTCGAACTTAAGTGTTTCAGGTGAATACCTCGTAATAGAAGGGCTAGTGTTTACTGATGGCCATACACCTACGGGCGAGGTAATTGCCTTTCGTACTTCCCCTGATGAATTGGCAAGCTATTCACGATTAACGAACGTGGTAATTGACAACTTCAGTCACCCAGAGCGCCAACTCTCTGATTTATGGTTAGCCATATATGGCAAACATAATCGTATCGATCACAACTCTTTTATCAACAAACGTAACCGAGGCGTTACCGTCGCGGTACGTATGAACTCTGAAGGCAGTCGCAAAAATTACCATACTATTGAATACAATTACTTTGGCCCACGACAAGTACTTGGTGCCAATGGCGGTGAGACCCTGCGCATTGGTACTAGCCACTTTTCAAGAGAGTACGCTAACACGCTAGTGCAGTATAACTACTTTGATAGAACCAACGGCGAGCACGAAATTATTTCGAATAAGTCGAGCGGTAATACCTTTAAAGGAAACGTATTTTTTGAAGCCCAAGGTACCCTGACTATGCGCCATGGGCATTACACGACGGTAGAAAATAACTACTTTTTAGGTAATAGAAAGCCGAATACTGGTGGTATACGCATCATTAACGAACACCAAACGGTGAGTAATAACTACATGTATGGCTTAACAGGGCGTCGTTTTCGTGGTGCGCTAGTGATCATGAATGGCGTACCGAATTCACCGCCAAACCGCTACGACCCAGTTATTGAATCTGCAATGAACAATAACGTGGTTATTGATAGTGATTATATTCAGCTTGGCGCAGGCGCAGATGAAGAGCGCTCAGCACCGCCTACCACCACGGAAATGCAAAACAACATTATATTGGGTAAGCAAAACCTTAATCCTATTACCGTATTCAGTGATGTTTCTGGCATTACTTTTAAAGGCAATGTGTTAAATGAAGATGCCAGTAACTCACTTTCTTCAGGGTTTGAAGAAGTGCCTTACAAGGTAAGCAAAAACAGTAATGGCTTATGGGTGCCTGAAAAAACATTGCTAGACGACATCAATTTTGGCGAAGTAAAACTGCCTGTTACTAAGGAAGATACCGGTGCTCGTTTTTATGCTAAAAACGAAAGCCAAGTACCCTTTAAAAGCGGCAGTAAAATTGAGGTTAAACCGGGTATGGATACTTTGTCTACCGCCCTTGCTGCAAGTAAGCCTGGCGATATTCTAGTGCTTGAAAATGGTGGCGACTATCTGCTAACACGTTTTGCGATGGTTAATCACCCTGTGACTATTATGGCCGAGCAGGGCGATAAGCCCGTTATTCGTTCTGAAAAACCAAGCTTTATAGTAATCGAAAACGGCGGCGCGCTTGAAGTTGAAAACTTATGGTTTGATGGCGCCGCTTCACCAGATTACAAAGGCAATAGCATTATTAGAACCAGCCGTTCTTCTATGAATATTAACTATGCGTTGTCGGTCGAAAACGTGAAAGTGACCGATTTAGACATTAACGGCTACTTCTACTTCTTTAAAGCGCACCCTGGTACTTTTGCCGACTACATCGATATTAAGAATTCCCACATGGAAAACATCACGGGCGCAGTGCTGTCGCTAAATAAAGAAACGGACGACTTAGGGGTTTACAGTGTAGAAAACTTAACCCTATCGGGTAATACGTTTAAAGACATTAAAGAAGAAGTAGTAACCATTTACCGTGGCGGATTTGATGAAAGTACCTTCGGCCCAGCCGTTATTATAACTGACAATACACTACACAATGTAGGTAAAGGTTCTACCCATAGAACGGGCGCTTCGATGTATTTTCATGGTGTACAGAACCTACATGTTAGCGATTCAAAGTGGGTTGATAGCGCCCCTATGTCGCTTTATTTAACCAATGGCGAGCCTATTACTTTGATTGAAAATGTCACTATGAACAATACGCCTAAGATACAATCAAACAACAATAGTTTTGAAGTGAAAAACGTGACGTACTAAAAGCGTTTGTCGTGGTGTAAAACGTTGAATAAACGTTTACGTAAATAACATGAACTCGGCATTAAGTGCCGAGTTTTTTATGCAAAAAATTTGGTTTCGTGCATTAAAACCGATACTCAGTTCAGTACAAAAAGTAAATTCTATCGCTTAAAATGATTTTGACGCTAACTCACTAATCCCCAAGTCCTTAGCCCTTGATTGATAACTCTATGAAAAAGCTATATTTAAAGTTTGTTGTAACACACTTTGTTTTAAGTGCCATCATGTTTTGTGTTTGGTACCTAGTTGCTGGAATAGAGAATGCAAGAGAGATGACGTTCGTCATAAGCACGTTAGCGAGCTGTATAGCCGCTAAAAATCTTATGGATGACACGTTGAAAGAAAAAGCGCTGACGAGTAATGAGAGCTAACGGTTTAAGTATTGGTTAGCGTGACGCCAGCATAATGTCTTCTCGATATTTTTCTGAAGATTATCGGCTAGATGCTAGTTTTTACCCTATTAAGTAGAGCGAATAAACAAATAGCCAAAGTATTTGAAAGCCATAACTTAAACGCTGATATAGCCCAGGATGCGTTTTAGCTTTTAGTGCACCTGATAATTTATAAGAATAAAAGAAACAGCCAAGAATGCAGTTAAACGAAAATAAGCGCAGTGCTATTGGGTAGACGCTGGAAAGCATCACAATGGCAGGCGCGACAATAAACGAAATGAGCATAATTAACCCTGACCACGTATGAATTTTGCAACTTGCTGTTGGAGTGGGGGTGTAAGGATCTGCATCCATTGGGAAAAAGCCACATACCCACGTACACACACCATGAACAATAACCATTATGCCTATAATTGTGGTATTGAGACTTGTGGAAAGAAGATTCGAAGAATTAGCTGCTATTAGATAGTAACCAAATAGAACAAATAAAAGCCCTAATGGGTAATTGTTGATAGCGGGTGATAGCCTTTGTGTTGGGCTACCAAAGGCGCCAAGTTCGCTACAAAATTGCCTAGTGTGACTGTAGTTTGGGTAATATAACGACGCAATGTAAATACCCACTACAATCCATATTGAAGCGATTATTCCTGTATATGACAATAAATCAAACATGCTTTTTTCTTCCTTGAAACTCGTTAAAAGCAATGAGGGTTATACACCAATATGCACAAACATTGCTCTGCTACTAAATTTCTATTTCAACCTGTCGAATGGAGCGGCCAACGCCACCAGCCATTAAACGACTGATGCTACCATTAACCAACTGTAAATTAACATTTATTACGCTGGGCGAAGGTGGGTTCATTAAATGGCCTTGCTCAATCTGTAACGTCGTATCTTCGAGTCCTTGGCGGTCATGTAGATAGCAAGCTAATGGACCAGCAGCCATGCCGGTTGCAGATTCTTCGTCTATCCCATAGCGTGGTGCAAACATTCTAGCGCCAGCGTGACGTCCGTCAACTTCGGTTTCTCTTGAAAACACATAAAAACCTATCAAATCGTATTGTTCGCTTATTTCATTAATAAGGGCTTGATTAGGGTGTATCTCAGCTACAGAAGACGCATTTTGAAGTGGAGCAAGTAAAAAAGCATTCCCAGTATTTACAATGGTTACTGAGTCGAGCGGCACGTCGCTTGGAAGATTAAGTGCTGCTCGTACTTCTTCGGTATCTAATACATCGGTATAGGTTGGCCGAGACTGCTCCATAAATGCCATTGAACCATCAATAATTATTTCTCTCACGCCATCTACGGTCTCTTTCGACATTCGACCATTTTGCACCAAGCCAAGCTCACTCATTCTGCTAAACGTTGCTATGGTGGCATGGCCGCAATGCGCAATTTGCTGTACTGGGGTGAAAAACTCCAGCTTTATAGTGGCAACGTCTGAGCGAGAAACAAAAGCAGTCTCAGAAAGCCCCACTTTTTGCGCCGCGTGTAGCTTCTGCTGCGCGGTTAAAGCGTTCGCATCTAAAACCACACCAGCTGGGTTTCCACCTGCGTCACCGTCAATAAATGCATTTACTATTTCAACAGAGACTTTCATGAGAGCTCCTTTAGCGAACAATTAGGGCTTCATCCCCGATTTCTTGCAGGATATGCGCAGGACTATTCAGGCGTGGCGAGCGGAACAATAAGAAAGTAACTAGTGTTGTAAGTATTGCTACTAAATAGAGATATTCCATCCGGTTGTCATTTTCCTTTAGTGAATGGGATAAGAGTTAATTAATAAAAATCAAAGTATCCCAACCCGCTCTGGTCTAAATAATCTATTTCATTTGCCTAAATACCAAACAGCTAAAGTTAACATTACAAGGTAAAAGACAAATACGCCATAGCTAGTCAACTTTGATGGTGGTGAACTACTTTGTATTGTAGGTTTATCGTCATCTTCTAGTTCGTCAAAGTTTATTTTTTCTAGACTTAATGCGGAGCCGATATAAATCTTTACTGCTATTGCACCTGCACCAATCGCTAACTCTTTGAACGCTCGCTTTTCGATCATAGTGAGGCCACCTTCAGTTTTTTCCATCGGGTGGATAATAACCTTAGGTCTTGGCCGTAGCATTTTACTATTACCTAAATGTCTAAACGTGTGTTGCAGTAGTTTTTCGCCTACATAGAAATCTGAAAAAAGCACTCTAGGGTGGGAAAATGGATTAATGGCAATTTCATTATGTTGAAGCCTTTCACTCGCTTCTTTACCAACTCCTGAAATCAGCTTCTCACCTTTATCGTTAGTTTTAATGACTATAGCGGGGTAATCGTCAAAAGATTCGCGCGTTGCAGTATCAGTGACTTTTAATCGATGCTCCCAAATTTGTACATACATGACTGACGCAAATTTTGCGCGTAAATTTGAAAACATCCTATGTTCCTTAGTTTAAATGGGTAAGTGGTTCTTAATATTTAAACTACTTGTTCATATATGAGAAAAGCTGCATTGCTTTTCTGTTTCAGCTTTATTTTTAGAATTGCTAACCATAAAGTTCAATTGGATTGTGGTTAGTACCGGTGCGTTTTCAATGTTGTCTTCTGACGCTGACCACTTCCACCGGTTTAATGCTGCTGCCGCAGATTTGTCAAATACGCCTTCAGGGTATGACTTTTTAATTTTAAACCCACCTAGTGTTCCGTTACTATCAATTGCTACGATAAAATCAACACAACCAGACAAGCCTCTTCTAGCAGCATCAACGGGGTACTTAGGGTCTGCACTTTTTATTACTACCCAATACCTCTCGGTTAAACCCTTTTTACTGTCTGCGGTTAAATCTATGTACCGAATTGGTTCTTCAGCAAAAGCTTGGGTAGTTTCGTTGGGCTTTAGCGATGCACAAGACATCAAAAAAACGCTTAGAATTGATAATGGAACTAACTTTCTCATTGATAACTCCTTGTAGCGCTAACATCCTGCTTGTTTAGTATGCGCCAAAGCACGCAGCGTTGGGTATTTTTTTGCTTATGTACTTGCTAATTCAGCGTTACTTTTCAGTTGTTTAACGCAGCGTACAAAAACAGATATAGATGTTATTCCACCACAAATGATTCCGACTTCAAGGAACGATAGTTCAAATGACCCTAGTACATACATAGTGCCAATTGTTGAACCAAGCACAAATGCAGCTGCCATAAAAACTACGATAGCAATAACCAACATTGACCAAGTCCCAATTTTATTCCATGTAGACATACTGAATATTTCCTAAGATTGTAGTTAAGTGCATAACTTTTCAATTACGGGTGATAACGCTTGGCTAAACTTTTTGTAGCGAATAGAGACTGAGCCAAGCTTCAGCCGTCGCGCATAAGTGGTAAGTAGTGGGTTAACTTCGCCACAACCTACCTGACTACCAACTCGTGCTGTATTTCTTATTTGCTTCAGAAGCTTCGACTTCTAATGGTGCTCTATCGTATCCGTACTCTGCCATATCAGAAAAATGTTGGGTGACGACTTTACCTAAACTAGACCTTTCGATTTGCAGAACATGCACCAATTCATGCGCTAATTTGGGTCTGTTTAACTCAAAGTCTTTGCGAGTGTAAATTGAATATCCGAATACTTGTGCATTGTTAATTATTCCTTCACCAACAAGTCCGACAGCTTCGCCAAAAACCTTCAATGCGAAGTTTTCATAAGGGAAAGGAACTTCATTAACATAAACAATCCTTACTTTTTCTGGGTGCACAATACCTATATTAGATGCCAACAATAACTCTTTTTTATTAAGTGGGACGCCGATATCCAGCCCTTTTCGTTCTATTTCATGTGCCCAGTCAATATATTGAGGCAATAGTATGCTGGTGATAATTTTTTCATAAGACAGTGCTGATGCAATAATGATGGCTATTAAAGTTAACGCTGCAAATTTAACCAATTTCATTCTGATAAAAATCCTTTTTTACATCTTTTCAGCAACCTTAAATAGGGCTCAGTGCTAGATGCTTATATTGTTCTTATTAAAGTGGATTACAGCTAACTAGACCTCTAAACCGACCCGTCTAAACACATTATTCTGAGCTCAATCCTTTATTCAATAAATTCAGATTACCCTCCAACTCCTCAAAATTAAACAACAAATTAAATTGGTGCACTTCGCTCACAAATTAAAAAGCAAAAACGAACCGTTAAAAGCGTAAGTTGTATTTTAGTTATTTACTATGCTATAAATCATACTATGTATTACATAGTAATAAGTTTAACCTAGCGGAAAAGTCATGACAGAAACTTCACATCAAAGCGCGAAGTGGGATGCCCAACTCCGCAAAGGTACTTTAGAGTTGGCGGTACTCGCGGCCGTTGCGGGTGAAGAAAAGTACGGGCTGGCAATTCTCAATTACCTACATGGGTTTGAAACCATGGTGATCAGTGAAGGTACGCTTTACCCGCTGCTAGACAGGCTTAAGCGCGAAGGGGTACTTAATGCAAAATGGCACCAAGAGGGTGAAGTGCGCCCACGAAAGTATTATTCACTCACCGAAAGCGGTCTTGAACGATTACATATTCTGCGCGCGCGGTGGAAGCGTTCGGTAGTTGATATGGAATCGTTGTTAGCCGATTCAAAAAGTGGCGCGAATAACAGCACAGACAACGGCAAAGAAACTGGAAAAAGAAAAGGATAAGCACAATGAGTGGAAGGGAACAAATAAGCAACTACCTAAAAAGCTTTAACCGCTACTTGGCCTCGTTAAGTTCTGAAGATGCGGCTGAAGTGATTAAAGAAATTGAGTCTCATATTTATGATGCTATCGATCAGCAGGAAATGGCTGGAAAAGACGCCGATATTGAAGGTATCTTAGCTGGCCTTGGTGCGCCTAGGGTGCTTGCCGAAAACTACGTAAGTCATATTCAACAAGGTACGCCGCCACCAAAAGGATTTCGTCCATTAGCATCAGTCACCAAAGGGCTATCGAAAACCCTATATTGGGGCATGTTAGCCTTTGGCTATGGTACAGGTTTAGCGTTGGCTCTATTAGCATTTGCGAACCTGTTGTTGCCCAACGGTATTGCTTTTTGGGTAGAGGCTGAGGGGAACTCTGTTGCTATTGGTTTTTTAAGTAACCCTATATTGGCAAATAGCGACGCTACTATTACAGGCTTTTGGATAACGCCGGTGGCGTTGGTAAGTGCCTACGCGATTAGCTTACTTACTTATCGTATTTTGGCTTTGCTTAAACGGTTTGCTATTGGCTATCAGTATGCTTAAGCGTGCAGCGAAACGTTTAGCCAAATCACTAGGACATTTTCTGCTTGTTTCTTTTGTATTGGCAGTTATTGGTGTGGGTGTCTTAATAAGCCAGCATGGGTCTATCAATATGGGCGATGCGCCATTGGCCTATAAAGTAGGTGGAGAAGGACCGTTTGTATTTTTCAAGAATGAAACGCCGACAAGCTCTGATGTAACAAGCTCTGATGTAGCAGGCTCTGATGTTACAGGCGCAGATGCTAAAGGCTCTGGTAATGGTGATACTTCTGTTGAAATAAATTACATTCGAGGAAGCCGAGAAGATAACTTCTTTATAGAAAAACGCCACGTGCCTTTAACAGAAAAGATAGCAGAGCCTCTTGACGTTTATTTTGCTTTAGAAGATGCCACGTTTACCTTCAATCTAAAGCCATTAAACGCATTGAACACCAATACGGCGTCGGTATATGAAAGCAACGCACCTATTTTGGCAATATCCGACTTAGAGGGGAATTACAAAGCCTTCCGTGATTTCCTTATTGCCCATAACGTCATTAATGAAAACCTTGAGTGGCAATTTGGTGAAGGTCATTTAGTGCTAGTGGGCGACATGGTAGACAGAGGGTTTTCTACTACCCAATTGCTCTGGTTTATTTATAAGCTAGAGCAAGAAGCCCAAAAAGCGGGCGGGGTGGTGCATTACATTATTGGCAATCACGAGCTTAAAAACCTTCAAGGCAATTTTAAATCGGCGGCTAATAAGTATATTCCCATCGCGGGTTTGCTTGGCAAAACCCAGGCCGATTTATTCAGCCACAATTCGTACATAGGGCGTTGGCTTGCCAGTAAAAATACCATTGAAAAAATAAACGGCCATTTATTTGTACATGGCGGTATTCATGAAGATATCGCGAACCTTGATTTAAGTTTGCAACAGATAAACAGCAAGGCTAAAGCCTATTACCGACAAATGTATTTTCCCGGTGTAGCTGACAAGGTAACAGAAGCGTTAATTTCAACTGAGACGGGGTTAGCATGGTATCGAGGGTATTTCAAAGGTGATGCAAGTAGTACCTCTTTACAGAAAACATTAGATAAGTTCGACGCACTATCAGTAACGGTAGGGCATACCTTACAGTTTAAGGTGAATAAACAGTTTGATGGCCGCGTGTATGCTATTGATGTGAAACATCCTGACGATTATCGCGGAAGCTTTCCAACAAAACACTCTGAGGGATTGTTGATTGAAAAGGGTAACTTTTATCGGCTAACTGAAACCGGTGAAAGAATAGTTTTATAAGTATTGGGAAAAAGTCAGAGTACAGTTTTAGCTTTTAACGTGCTCTGACTTTATTTTCGCTGTTTGCGTTGTTATACCCAGTTCACTGTTTTCATCGACTGTTCAAAAGATTTACTCAGCTTCTTAAAGCAGCGCGGCTTTGGATTAACTATGATTTGTTGATTGCAAAGGCGTAATAGAGGGATATCAATTGAACTGTCTGAGTAACCTATGATTGTTTCGTATTCTTCAAGGTTATAGCGTGTTTTGATGCGTCTTACTTTGTTAGCCGAATAACAGTGAAACTTGCTGACCATACCCCCAGCAAACCGAGTTTCTTCAGAGCAGGCGAACTCCAATGTTGGAATACACTGCTTCGAAATAATACCCCTTACCATCCATTCTGAAGCACCACTAACAATAACCACTGTGTCTTTATTTTGCACATGTGAAATTAACTTTTCAATCGCGCTTTTATATATGGCGGTAGTCTTATTACCCAAATACCTATTGATAAAGCGCTTGCGCAACGCGGCTACTTTTTTAGGGGGCATACCACACGTTACCAGCCACAGAAGCACAGAAAAACCAATAAACTTCGTTTTTTTCAGTATCAAAAAGGGCAGCGTGAAAGGTAGCGCTAAAAAGCATAAAGCAAACCGAGTAGGACTGCCTTGCAGCATGAACTTAAGATACTCGGCGCCGGTATCTTTGTTTATTATTGTCTTGTCAAAATCAAACAATACTAAATTCACGTTGCTAAATATTTCCTTAGTGTGACTACGATAGCCTTAGTAGGCTGGAGATTTAGTCTTTGGCACTTTTAACTTTCGAAAATGAAAACTTTTTCCAGGTCGACTTATCTGTATCGACCGCACTTTTAGGGTAAAAGAACTCAGCGCCGTACTTCCCTTCGTGATAAATGGCGCTAGCGCGGGGCTATAATGACGAAGCGCCGCTGCGTTATTGTCCCGGTCAAGGTGTTTAGTGTTTTGTTAGGCACTTGTTTCTACAACGTTTTCAGCTTCAATCATTTCGCCCTCAAAGTTAACCAAATGTATGCCCGTTATCCTTGCAGCATCGTCAATCACGCTTACACTAATTTTCCATAGAGCGTGGCCTGCTTCAAATTGCGTACTGATACTGAATATGGCTTCTTCACCGGTGTCTGTATGAGTTGTATAGTTTTCAATTGTGATTTCTCCAAAACTTTTTAATTCACCTAATCCCTGCAACTGTTGTAAAAAGTTTTGCACATCCTGCGTGGAAGTGTCTTCAATTAGTGAGTTGGACATTCTATCGATAACACTTGCTCTATCCCAATTTACGGAAAAGTCCGCTAAGAACTGTTTAGTAAATGGTTCATATTCTTCTTTGAAGTCACTTGAGCTTCCTGCAAGAAAAACGACAAGAAAGATTAAAATTACAAATAAACCCCCAAACCCAATTAAGATATTTTTTAAAATTTTCATTTAATCTCCCTATATTTAATTCTTCTTCTAAGTGCCTAACATTTCAATAACGGGCGCAGGTACGTAGGGTATAATGGAGAAGCGTTTCAGCGAACGAAGTGAGTGAGTTAACTAGACCCCAATCCGGCCTGTTTAAAAAAACTATTATGGGGTTTTTACGCTATCCATATTGTCAGATTACCCGCTAACTTCACAAAATAAAACAATAAATCAGAATGGTATTTTTTGTTCATGAATTAAAAGTACCAAAACGATATGTCTAGGGGCAAAGGTGCATTTCAATCATTTGCTTCTTTTTATAAAAATAAGTTCAACCTAACTTAAAGGTACGAAATAAATTTAAAAACAAAGTAAAAGCGACGTAGCACTGATAGGGCGAGAGGTACGCCGACGAAAAAAATTATTGTCTGGCCGGAGGTAGACTTAATTATTCTAGGTGATGGTGTCAGAGTTCAGTGATAGATATGAAATCGCTATTAGCAAATAAATAAGGCGACAGAAGGTACAGAGAGTACAGAGAGTACAGAGAGTACAGAGGATACAGAGGATAAAGAGGGTAAGGCAACACTCAAGGTACGAGTATCGAATCTACCTAACGCTGCCGCCTGCACAAAAACACAAGTGCAGCGTTAGGTAAGCCTAAGCGATAAACTATTGTTAGTTAAAAACTTAAGCCATAAAGCAATACTAGCTATAAAAGCAAAGGTAAGCAGTAGGCGTTTCAATTTTTACATCGAAAGACAAGTTAGCGTCTATGGTAAATTCTGTGCCCTTTTTGAAAGACTGCCAGTCGCTTGAGCTAGGAAGTTTAACGGTCATTTCGCCTTCCATTACTTTCATTACTTCGTGCTGACTGGTGTTGAAGGTGTATTCACCTGGCGCCATTACGCCTGAAGTGCATGGGCCATTTGCCGACTCAAATGCAATTGAACGAACCTTGTCATCAAAATAACTGTTTACTGTAAAAGACATAAACTGCTTTCCTTTTATCGAGAATAGAAGAGCGTGCATTGTGCAATATTTATGGGTGAATGGCTAACTTGTGAGTTTCTAAGATATTCCTATTTACAAAAGTAGGTCGCCTAAAAACACTTACGGTTATATAAAGTGCAAAATTAGTCATTAAAACCACATGAAATATGTGTAATTGGCTAGAGACTCGCAGGCGCTGTGGTTATACTAGCCGCAGAACGCATTTCTAGAGGTTTTACAGCAATTGAGCACAATGAGTTTGCCACGTGTGGTGCCCCAGCAGAGTCTTTTAACACATTATAAGACATACCTAGAACAGCTTGCTAGTACCACCTTTACTGGTGATGTTGAGTACAGCTATGCCAGCCGTCTTGCTGTGGCTACCGACAACTCGGTATATCAAAAACTTCCTCAAGCTGTGGTATTTCCCAAAAGCATTGCCGATTTACAAGTATTGGGCAAGCTGGTTAACGACCATCCGCTAGTAAAGTTCTCTGCTCGAGGCGGCGGCACAGGCACTAATGGCCAAAGCTTAACTGACGGCATTGTGGTTGATATGTCGCGCTACATGAACAAAATTCTAGAAATCAACGTTGAAGAGCAGTGGGTTAAAGTTCAATCTGGTGTAGTGAAAGATGCATTAAATGATGCACTTCGCCCACATGGCTTCTTTTTCTCGCCCGACCTTTCTACCAGTAACCGTGCCACCGTAGGTGGAATGATTAGTACCGATGCTTCTGGACAGGGCTCGTTGGTTTACGGTAAAACCAGTGACCATGTATTGGGCTTAACGTCGGTGCTGGCTAACGGTGAAGTATTAAATACCACGCCAATAAGTGTGCAAGAAGCGAAACAAATAGCAGACACAAACGCAGATAACAGTGCCTATGCGGGTATTCTGCGCCAAGTCCTTGCTACTTGCGTAGACAAGCGCGAAGCCATTATTGAAAAATTCCCCCGTTTAAACCGCTTTTTAACCGGTTACGATTTAGAACATGCATATAACGATACCGAGCAGCTTATAGATGTAAGCCGCTTAATTACCGGTGCTGAAGGCTCGCTTGCGATGGTGGCCGAAGCTAAGCTATCGCTTACGCCTATCGCGAAACACAAAGCTCTCGTTAATATTAAGTACGATACCTTTGAATCGGCACTTCGTCATGCACCTGAAATGGTAAAAGCGAACGCCACCTCTGTCGAAACAGTAGACTCGAAAGTACTTAATTTGGCTAAAACCGACATTATTTGGCATTCCATCGCCGATTTAATCACCGACGTCCCACATAAGGAAATGTTGGGCTTAAACATGGTGGAGTACAACAGTAACGATGAAGAAGAAATTCGCACTCGTATAGCCGAGCTAGAAGCTAGGCTTACCGCCGCCGCTGAAACAGGTGAGGGTGGGGTAATTGGTTATCAGGTTACGTTTGATAAAGCGGACATTGGTAAAATATACGCCATGCGTAAAAAGTCGGTGGGCCTGCTGGGTAAAACCAAGGGTGCGCAAAAGCCTATCGCCTTTGCAGAAGATACCGCAGTGCCGCCTGAAAACTTGGCTGATTTCATCATGGAGTTTAGGGCTCTGTTAGACAGTCACGGTTTAAAGTACGGTATGTTTGGTCACGTTGATGCAGGTGTGTTACACGTGCGCCCAGCCCTTGATTTGTGTGATGTTGAACAAGAAAAGTTAATGCATCAAATATCAGATGAAGTGGTAGCACTAGTAGCTAAGTATGGCGGGTTAATGTGGGGCGAGCACGGTAAAGGTTACCGCAGCGAATACGGCCCTGCTTTTTTCGGCGACATGTTATTTACTGAACTACGCAAAATTAAAAGCGCGTTCGACCCCCTTAATAAAATGAACCCAGGTAAGGTGTGTACGCCTTTAGACAGCACTGAAAGCTTGGTTAAAGTTAGCGATACCAAACGGGCAACATTCGATAGAACTATTCCTGTTAGCTTTAAAGCAGCCTTTGCGCCGGCTATGGAATGTAATGGTAATGGCTTGTGCTTTAACTACGAGACCACGTCGCCGATGTGCCCCTCAAGTAAGGTAACTCGCGATAGACGCCATAGCCCGAAAGGCCGTGCTGGCCTTATTCGTGAGTGGATACGCTTGCTTGCTAAAGATGGGGTAGACACCAAAACGTTAAGTGCCGATCAATTCGACACGTCATGGTGGCAACGCTTTAGCAACAGCCGAAACAAACAAGACGATTTTTCCCATGAAGTGTTAGACGCCATGAATGGTTGTTTAGCCTGTAAGTCGTGCTCAAGCCAATGCCCGGTGAAAGTAGACGTGCCTGATTTTAGGTCGAAGTTTTTATCTATTTATTACCAGCGCTACATGCGCCCAATGAAAGACCACCTTGTAGGCAATATTGAACGCATGGCACCGATTATGGCCAAGTTCTCGCCTATGGTGAATCTGTTTTTGAAACGAAAATGGATGCAAGACGGTATTGAAAAAACCATTGGTTATGTAGACACGCCTATTTTATCTGAGCCAACGTTGGCAAACAGGGTAGAAGGGAAAGTGGCAAGTTATAACCATGATGCGTTATCGAAGCTAAGTGCCCAAGAAAAGCAAAAGACGGTGTTAATAGTGCAAGACCCTTTCACCAGCTTCTACGACGCGAGTGTAGTTGAAGATTTTGTTGCCCTAGTTAATGCCCTTGGCTTTACACCGGTAATGTTGCCGTTTAAACCAAACGGTAAGCCTGAACACGTAAAAGGCTTTTTAGCTAAATTTGCAAAAACCGCAAAAAATACCGCTGCCTTTTTAAATGAAGTGGCGCAGTTAAACATTCCTATGGTGGGTGTAGATGCGTCTTTGGTATTGGTTTATCGTGATGAATATACTAAAACCTTAGATAAAGCCCGCGGGGATTTTCATGTGTTAGCTGTGCATGAATGGCTTGAAACGGTACCCAGTGATGTATGGCAAGCGACAAGCAAGAAGGCCAATGCGCCAGAGCATTTAGCGCAGCCATTCGCGCTGCTAAGTCACTGTACAGAAAAAACGGCGTTGCCCGCATCTGAAAAGCAATGGCAGGGTTTGTTTGCTAAAGTTAATCAGCCAGTTGATATTGTTGCTGTAGGTTGTTGCGGTATGGCCGGAACTTATGGTCATGAAGCCGATCAAAAAGAAAAGTCGTTAGCCATTTATGGGTTAAGTTGGGAGCAAGCGGTCAAACGCTATCCCGCAGATGCTATTCTTGCCACAGGCTATTCTTGTCGAAGTCAGGTAGCCCGTATAGAGCAGTTTAAGCCGAAGCATCCCTTACAAGGTTTGTTGGCCTGTGTTTCATCATCGCAGTAGCCTAAACCCAACATCAGCCAGCTACGTAAAAACTAAAAATAAAACGAAATAGATTAGAGAATACTATGACAGACAATACACCACAAAATGAAATAACCGACCAGCAACGTAGTGAATGGGTGCGTGAGCAATTTCAAAAAGCAAATAAACACCTAGCAGAAAATGGTGTGCTTTTTGAATCAGTCGTAACCAATGAAAGCCGCTATTTAGTGCCTTACTTGGCGGTATGGAAGATAAAAGACACCAACAATGCGATGTATTGGGTAATGAGTGGCGATTTACCTACTGACTACATTGCTGAGTCTACGGCGGCTACTGCTCGCGATGCAATTAAGCATTTCGCAATGGCATGGCAGTTAAAGGCGGCAAATTTACGTGAGTCAGACAGTGCGGATGCTTCATCGTTGGAGTATGCAGAATTATTAGAAAGTAGAGCAGAAGGTTTGCACGCCATACAGAACCAAGATGAACTATGGCAAGGCGTTTAAGCTAACCTTTAATGATGCAATGGCTAATAATTAGCTAATGCATTTGTGAAACGTCGGGGAATGGAAAACGCTCTGCAGGGCATTGCATGCGCTGACGTGCTACGCCACCGTCCATGAATACTTGCCCCTCGGGCTTAAACCCTAAGCCTTGATGGTACGACACACTATCAAGGCTGCAGCTTACTTTTAAAATAGTGACATTATGGCGATTGGCGACGTCTATTAAAGCCGCAAACAGCGCGCGATAAATAGACATATTTCGGTAGCCGCGTTTCACTGCAATTCTGCCAATTTCCCCACACTGAGTTAACCGTCCTGTTGCAATGGGTTGGTTAGCTTCTCCACCGTCTTCCAAAAGCAGTACATGAAAAGCGCTGGCATCGCGCTCATCAAATTCACTGTCTTGGGGTACTCGCCATTCCAAAACGAATACATCTTCCCTGATTGCTTTTAGCCGATGCTTATCCCTTGCCCAATCGACGTTCTCTATCGTATAAGCCATATCGTTGTTTTATGCTTCTATCCATTCCCAGTATCCTTTGTTAATAAGTGTAGTTAATGTTGCTAAAAACGCAAAAGAGGGGAGATCAGGCAGGATGTCCGCAAAAAGTACATCGTTGTTCACTAAAAGCTGAACCCATTGCTCATCTTCTTTGTTATAACTGAAACGTTCGCCGTTAACGTAAAAGAAGCGAGCATGGTGAGAGGATGGCGTGTTTTCAGTATCTGTTGCAATGAGTGCACGTACTCCTGGGGCGGCTGCAAACTCCACACCTTCTTCAAATCCGGCAGTAATTTGGCTATCAGTATATAAATGTTCAGGTGGATACTCTGGAAGGCCTTGTTCACTTAGCGATTCAAGCAATGTTTGGGTGAAGTCATCGGAATTAATCGCTGTGATGAGCTGCTGTTTCAACGCGGCGATATCACTGGGGTCAACCACCGCCGAAGGCATTGACAACTTTCTACCTGCATCGGTAAATCGCACATTAATGTCGCTGGTTTCTAACATTAACGACAGGCTATCAGCGAGCTGCGCGGTTTCAGGGGCACGAAAGCCTACAGAGTAGGTTAAGCAGTCTTCCAACGCTTTGCCATCGTGCGGCCAACCCGGCGGAATATACAGTACGTCACCTGGGTTTAGTACTTCATCAATAATAGGATCGAAGCCTTCAATTTGACGAAGTTTAGGGTGTGGGAATACTTCTTTGTATTCACCAGGCTTGCCTACACGCCAACGACGCTGACCTTTTCCCTGCACCAAAAACACATCGTATTGGTCGATATGCGCCCCAACACCTGCATTTTTAGTGGCAAAACTTACCATTAGGTCGTCCAAACGCCAGTTTGGAAGAAAGCGGAAGGGTTCAAGAATGTCTGCTACATCATGTACGTACCTGTCTACACTTTGGACAAGTAGTGTCCAAGCCCCTTCGCAAACGGCTTCAAAATCATGAATTGGCCCTTGATGTACTTTCCATTCGCCTGTGCCATCAGCTGTATTGCCACTGGTATTTTCGAAGCTTAGTAGTCGGCTATCTATTTCTTCTTCTTGGGCTAAGCCGGCCAAGTCGTGCTCATCGATAGGATCTTCAAAATCTTGAAAAAAGCCACGTAATACAACAGGCTTTTGTTGCCAATAATGAGATAGAAAATGTTCTATATCGAATTCTTTCATTAAGTAATCTCCACGCATCTATGGGGGTATTATCGTTTATTCTATAAAGGGTTACTAGCGTAGTGTGTATCGGTAAGCCGGTGCTCGAAGGCAGCCAATTCACCAATTTTGCTATCAATTAAAATAGGGCAGAACTTAGCTTGGGTTTCAGCGGCTAAATGAGGAAATGTGCTATCGCAAACGGTAACCGCATTGCCGTTGCAATGTTGTTCTAGCATAGACGCCAAATTCACGGTCTTACCCCACACATCGAAAATACCGTGCTGCCTTCTAGGCATGCCAGCAGTAACTGGGCCTGCTGCAACGCCGATACGAATTTGGCAAGGCCAGCCTTCTTTTAACGCAAAAATTTTAAAGGTGGCGGTAACAGCAAGCGCAAACAACACGCCATTATTTATATGATGTGTACTTTTTTGCTCGCCTTTTTGTTCGCCATTTGAAGTGCATGAAGCACTTGAAGGAGGAAACATACACAGTTCGCTAACCGCCATGTATTCATCGCCATTCGTTTTTACTGGGTACATATTATGCGCAGCGGCGAGCACATCAATTTGGCTGTAAAAGGCATCCAGTGCTTCTATCACCTTTTGTTCCCCAAACAAAGGAGCTAATGTTTGATAGCCTTTTATATCTGCGAATAACACACAGGCCGAGGTAAAGCTTTGCCGCATCAGCCCGGTCGAAAAGCCTGTTGATGCACTACTTGAAAACCCAGTTAAAGGAGTATTCGAATCATGGCTCAAAGGGCGAGTAAACGCATTCGTAAGCTTGGCTGCAGGGGTGGTTTTTATTAATAGTTGCCGCGTATGACGGTAGTTCACCGCAAGGTGATGAAGGTGGCGCCGACTATGGGCATGCAAGGTCAGTATAAGTCCCACGCTTGCTAGGGTTAGGGTAATACTGTTGCTGCGACGAATAGCGCCTTGCCAACCGTGAAGCGAGTAGCTAAATAGGCCATCAATAACACAGAATGTTAGGGCGAAAACTAACCCCCAATAAAGTCGTGGGCGTTGTTCATGCTGGCTAAATAGCCCCACGCAGCATAAGCAGCCAATTAATAAAAAGTGCTGAATGTATACGTCACCACGCCACAGAAACGTTGCTAGCACTATATAGCTGTAATAACTGGTAAACAGCAGTGTGCGAGCATGGGTGGGCTGGCCTTGGATACAAAGGCATAGAACGGAGAAAGCACAAAGAATATGGAAGGTCAGATTCCACCACAGTGCTATATGATGCGCGCTATGTTCAGCATAGGCCACTAATAACGGCGCCTGTAACAATAAGCACAGAGCAAAATAGCACGCGGTTGTGTGAAGTATTGCTGCTTTTGAATGAAATGTTTTGTGTGTATGCATGCCTAAATTCCAACCATAAAAAAACGCGGACTGGCCGCGTTTTTAAGTGTATGGAAAAGGCGATGCCTTTATAACTGATCTACCAGCCTGATTGCATCACCAATGTAGCTCGCTGGTGTTAATGCTTTAAGGTCAGCTTTTGCTGCTTCTGGCATGTCTAAGTTATCGATAAATTCAGCCACGATTTCAGCATTAACCTTTTTACCACGGGTTAACTCTTTCAATTTCTCGTAAGGCTTTTCAATACCGTAACGGCGCATTACCGTTTGAATTGGCTCTGCAAGTAATTCCCAGTTGTTATCAAGTTCATTCAACAAGCTTTGCTCGTTAACTTCCAACTTGCTAATACCTTTAAGGGTAGCTTGATAAGCGATAACCGCATAACCCACACCCACACCTAAATTACGAAGTACGGTAGAGTCGGTTAAATCACGCTGCCAGCGAGAAATAGGAAGCTTAGCGGCTAAGTGGTTAAAGATAGCGTTGGCTAGGCCTAAGTTACCTTCCGAGTTTTCAAAATCGATAGGGTTAACTTTATGCGGCATGGTTGAAGAACCAATTTCACCGGCAATAGTTTTTTGCTTAAAGTGGCCAAGGGCAATGTAACCCCACACATCACGATCGAAATCGATAAGAATGGTATTAAAGCGGGCTACTGCATCAAACAACTCAGCAATATAATCATGCGGTTCAATTTGCGTGGTGTATGGGTTCCACGACAAGCCTAGTGATGTTACAAACTTTTCAGACTCACTGTGCCAATCTACATCAGCGTAAGCAGACAAATGCGCATTGTAGTTACCTACAGCACCATTAATTTTGCCTAATATTTCTACGTTAGCAATTTGTGCGCGTTGACGCTTCAAACGCATTGCCACGTTAGCCATTTCCTTACCCATGGTAGAAGGAGAGGCAGGTTGGCCGTGTGTACGTGCCATCATTGGAATATGTTGGTATTCCTTGGCAAGTGCAATAAGGGCATCGATAAGCTTGTCGCAGTAAGGCAGTAACACAGTGTCACGGGCTTCGGTAAGCATAAGGCCGTGAGAAAGGTTGTTAATATCTTCAGACGTACATGCAAAGTGGATAAACTCGTTTACAGCAGATAATTCGCTGTTGCTAGCCACTTGTTCTTTTAGGAAGTATTCAACCGCTTTAACATCGTGGTTGGTGGTGCGCTCAATGTCTTTAATGCGCATGGCATCATCAACACTAAAGTTAGCCACAATAGCATCTAATAATGCGTTTGAGGTATCAGAAAACGCAGGAACTTCTTCAATTTTGGTGTTCGCCGATAGCATTTGCAGCCAACGTACTTCCACTTCAACACGGTATTTCAGTAAGCCGTACTCTGAAAAAATACTACGTAATTCTACGCTTTTTCCAGCATATCGACCATCGACAGGGGAAATTGCAGTTAACTGACTCAGTTCCACCTTCAGCTCCTTAACTAGTTTATCAGCCTGAGCGCCTTTACAGCACTATTTAAAATTTGTTTTCTGCGAAACAAAATGTTCCGACGTTTACCACCCATTTGACGCCACATTACCGCGGCGCGCACGCCAGCAAGTAATATAGCGCGAACTTTATGCTGCGTAGCCGGTTGGCCAAGATGGTCCGGATTGCCCGCTATTTGAATACGCGGTGCTAATGGACTAATAATATCGCTGTATATACTGGCCAAAGACGACACAATTTGTGGGTTTTGAAAGTCTACGTGCGCCAGCTGGCGCTGCACGTGAGAAATACGCTCTGCCAGCTCTTTCATGGCGGCAGGTTTGCGTGCGAGTTTTCTTTCAAGACCAAGAATGCTGGCAATATAACGGGTTAGCTCGGTGTCTTTGCTCTGTTGTTTATCTGACAGTTGTGCGAATAAGGTTTTATACCCAACCTCAAGGTTGCTTAACTTGCCGAACACTTGCTGCGGGTTTTCAGGGTCGGTAACCAATATACTGGAAAGACTCGCTTCTACCGCTTCCTCGTTTGCCGTGCCTTTTCTTGCAAGGCTTTGCACAAGTGCCGCCGACTGGCAAACACCAGCCAAGGCTAAATTATTTTCTACGTCGGTATCTAACATTAACGAATATAGCTCTCAATAATTCCGCCGCCTAAACACACTTCATCTAGGTAGAAAACGGCAGATTGACCAGGTGTAACCGCTTTTTGCGGTTCATCAAAAATGACTTCAATCATATCATCATTGATTGGCGCGATTGCGCAGGGAATATCAGTTTGACGATAACGAGTTTTAACCACAGCGCGCATAGGCTCTGTAATAGCAGTGCGGTCTACCCAATGCAGTTGTTTTGCCACCAAGCCTTTAGAGTATAGGCGAGGGTGGTCGGCACCTTGGCCTACAATTAATACATTGCGTGCTACGTCTTTATCTACCACGTACCAAGGTTCTTCGCCGTATTTTGCGTGGCCACCAATGTGCAGCCCTTTACGTTGACCTAAAGTGTGATACATCAAGCCTTCGTGTTTACCAATTTCTTCCCCTTCCGCGGTTTCAATAATACCGGGTTGGGCGGGTAAGTAACGGCCTAAAAAGTCTTTGAATTTACGCTCACCAATAAAACAGATGCCGGTGGAATCTTTCTTATCGTGCGTGATTAGCCCTTGTTCTTCAGCAATTTTGCGTACCAGTGGCTTTTCAATATCGCCCACTGGGAACAAGGTTTTCGCGACGTGTTCTTCACCTAGGGTATAGAGGAAGTAACTTTGATCTTTGTTTTCATCCAACCCACGCAATAGCTGCCACTTGCCATCTTGATGACGACGGCGCACGTAATGACCGGTAGCAATGTAGTCTGCCCCTAAATCTTCAGCAGCAAATTCAAGGAAAGCTTTAAACTTAATTTCCTTGTTGCACATAATATCGGGGTTGGGGGTTCTGCCTGCTTTATATTCTTCTAGGAAATACTCAAACACGTTATCCCAGTATTCAGCGGCAAAATTGATGGTGTGAAGCTCAATACCTAATTTGTCCGCTACGGCTTGTGCATCTTTTAAATCTTCGGCGGCTAAGCAATATTCATCATTATCATCTTCTTCCCAGTTCTTCATGAACAGGCCTTCCACCTGATAACCTTGCTGTAATAACAAGTAGGCAGAAACGGAAGAGTCGACGCCGCCGGACATTCCGACGATTACTTTTTTGCTCGCGTTTGATTCAATATCAGTCACAACGTAGATAACACTCATTTAGGTTGATTTCAGGGTGGCGGATTTTACCAGATAAAGCCCACCAATTCACATAATAAAGCGATTGTGTTCAATCGTTTTGCTTTCTCGACAAATTTTATTGTCGGGATGAGTAAATTGGTCGTTTAACATTGTATTTCAAGCGTGAAATTTCAATATTCAATAAACCAAAAAGCTATAACTAATAATGAACGCAATAGTCGTTAAGGTTCATCGTTATAGCGGTCTACAAAATGAGCCATACACTCGTTAGCGTTTGGTGAAATCAGCATTGTGTTACTACTACTGTTAGAAACACACGTACTTACCATTATCGATGCCATCAATGGTCCAGTTGCCCACGCGATAGCGCACCAAACGCAATGTAGGGAAACCAATGTGGGCGGTCATACGCCTGACTTGGCGGTTCCTGCCTTCACTGATTGTGATAGACAGCCAGCTAGTAGGAATAGTCTGTCGAAAACGAACTGGTGGGTTTCTGTCCCATAATTCAGGTGGTTCTATGGCCACAACCTTGGCTGGTTTGGTCATACCGTCTTTAAGCTCAACCCCGTTACGTAAGGCGTCTAGCGCTGCTTCGTTAGGAGTGCCTTCCACTTGCACCCAATAGGTTTTACTGGTTTTGGCCTCGGGGTGTGCCAGTTTATGTTGTAGCTTTCCGTCGTTAGTCAGCACCAATAACCCTTCGGAATCTCGGTCTAGTCGACCGGCAGCATATACCCCTGGTACATCAATATAATCTTTAAGGGTTTCTCGGCCATCTGCATCAGTAAATTGAGACAGTACTTGGAAAGGTTTGTTGAAAAGTACGATTTTGCTTTCGTTTGCCATGGTGTGAATAATTACTCTTATTCTTAGGATGTCTTCTATCACAAAAGCCTACCACAATGCGTGAAAAACTGCCCGAGTAAGACAAAGCTAAAACAATAAAGGGCATAAAAATGTGCGGGAAATTCGGCGAAATTCAGGCAAGTCGTCGGTTAAGACAATGGTATGACTTGTAACTAAAAGTTTCGACCTTATACTAATGTTCGCAGTTATAAAAATAACAGACTGCCCATTCGTGTTGAGTGCATGAAGGTTGCGCTAATCTCAGCACGAGGACGAAAACAACAAGTGGTTCTGCTGTTATGTGCAACAGAACATAAAACATCAATTACGTATCGTAGTGACCGAAGGCTTTTCACATGCTTTGTGTTAGTGCGACTAATGGACTAAAACGGTAGTACGCTACCGACAACATTGAGGTACATAATGACCAAGTCTAAGATCATCTATACTAAAACAGATGAAGCGCCAATGCTGGCGACGTACTCGTTGCTTCCTATTATTAAGAAGTTTGCTAGTGCTGCCGATGTTGAAGTAGAGCTAAGTGATATCTCTCTTGCAGCCCGTGTTTTGGCTACTTTCCCCGAGTTTCTTTCTGAAGAGCAACGTGTAACTGATACGTTATCTGAACTTGGTGAGATGACGCAAGACCCTGAAGCTAACATCATTAAGCTACCAAATGTAAGTGCGTCTATTCCTCAGTTACGCGCCACTATCGCTGAATTAAACGAAAAAGGTTTTAACGTACCTGCTTTCCCAGATTCGCCTAAAACTGACGAAGACCAAGAGATTCGTGAGCGTTACGGCAAGGTACTAGGTAGTGCAGTAAACCCTGTATTACGTGAAGGTAACTCAGATCGCCGTGCTCCTACTGCGGTTAAGAACTTTGCCCGTAAGCACCCGCATTCAATGGGCGAGTGGTCACAAGCATCTCGCACTCACGTAGCGCACATGCGCGGCGGCGACTTCTACTCAGGTGAAAAATCAGTAACGGTAGAAAAAGAAGGCCATGTAAGCATTGAATTTACCGGTAGTGACGGTAGCAAGAAAACCCTTAAGCCTAAGGTGAATTTGCTGGCTGGTGAAGTTATCGATGCAATGTACATGAGCAAGAAAGCACTGTGTGAATTCTTCGAAGAACAAATTGAAGACGCGAAAAACACCGGCGTTTTATTCTCGTTACACGTTAAAGCGACAATGATGAAGGTGTCTCACCCCATCGTATTTGGTCACTGCGTTAAAGTATTCTACAAAGATTTGTTTGAAAAATGGGGCGACCTTTTTGAAGAGCTAGGCGTTAACGCTAACAACGGTCTTGGTAGCGTATACGATAAAATTGCTAGTCTTCCTGAATCTCAGCGTTCTGAAATTCAAAAAGACATCAATGCTTGTTATGCCGACCGTCCACCTATCGCAATGGTGAACTCTGATAAAGGTATTTCTAACCTACATGTACCAAGTGATGTAATTGTAGATGCTTCTATGCCTGCAATGATCCGTAACTCTGGTCAAATGTGGGGACCAGATGGAAAGTCGCACGATACTAAAGCGGTTATTCCTGAAAGCACGTACGCGACTATTTACCAAGAAGTGATCAACTTCTGTAAAACCCATGGTGCATTCGATCCAACAACAATGGGTACAGTACCTAACGTTGGTTTGATGGCGCAGAAAGCGGAAGAATACGGTTCACACGATAAAACGTTTGAAATGGAAGCTGACGGTACGGTACAAGTTGTTGATCAAGACGGTAACGTATTGATGGAACATGCTGTTGAAGAAGGCGATATCTGGCGTATGTGTCAGGTGAAAGATGCACCTATTCAAGACTGGGTTAAGCTAGCGGTTACTCGTGCACGCCAATCTGGTATGCCAGCAGTATTTTGGTTAGATGACGAGCGTGCTCACGATGCACAGCTAATCACTAAAGTAGAGACTTACTTAAAAGACCACGATACGTCAGGTTTAGACATTTCTATCATGGCACCTGTTCGCGCTATCCGTTTCAGCATGGAACGTGCAATTCGCGGCCTAGACACTATTTCAGTAACCGGTAACGTGCTACGTGACTACCTTACTGACTTGTTCCCAATTCTTGAGCTTGGCACCAGCGCTAAAATGCTTTCAATTGTGCCTCTAATGGCAGGCGGCGGTTTGTATGAAACTGGCGCTGGTGGTAGTGCACCAAAGCACGTTCAACAGTTTGTTGAAGAAGGGCATTTACGTTGGGATTCACTCGGTGAGTTCTTAGCGCTAGCGGTTTCACTTGAAGACGTGGCGATTAAGCACGACAACAAGAAAGCGAAAATTATTGCTACTGCGTTAGATAAAGCGACGGAAACATTGCTAAATAATGGTAAGTCACCAATGCGTAAAGCTGGCCAGCTAGATAACCGTGGTAGCCACGTTTATCTTGGTTTGTACTGGGCAGAAGAAGTGGCTAACCAAACTGAAGACGCTGATTTAGCGGCCCAGTTTAAAGCGGTATATGACGAATTATCGGCAAAAATCGATACTATCATTACTGAGATTGATGAATCTCAAGGTAAGCCTCAAGATATCGGTGGTTACTACTACCCTGATTCAGCGAAACTAGAAGCGACTATGTCACCTAGTGAAACGTTGAAAGCGATTCTTAACGCTTAATAAAATTAAATAGGCTGCTGATATTTTAGTAACCTAATTTTTAAAAGCGCCCCTGACCAAATAGTCAGGGGCGCTTTTTTTTATAAATATTAAAATTTAAAAAAAAGTTACTAGTGAAAATATTCCAGAATATTTACTTAGCTTTATGCTTATTAATTTTAGTTTTTTACTGGTTAGCGCGATTTAATCTAAAAATATGGGTAAGCAGAAAAGTAAATTATCTGAATTAAGCTCAGAATATTTAAAAATAAGTAATAATTAAAAGAAGTGTTGGGAGGAAATAAATAAAATTTAATAAAAAGAGTAGGCCATACAGCTCTATGAGAGTGAACGATTGTCGACTCCCTAAGAAAAAACCCACTGCTGCCTTAATTGGCAACAACAGGCTTCTGTAGAATTTTTTTGGTGTTACTTAACGCTCTGGTTCTTCTTTAAAGCCTATGTTTTCGGCGTGTAGGCCTTTAGGGCCCTGTTGCACGTCATACGTGACTTCTTGACCAGCTTTAAGTGAGCGATATCCTTCCATCTGGATAGTTGAGTAGTGTGCGAAAATATCTTCACCACCATCTTCAGGTACAATAAAACCAAATCCTTTCGCGTTGTTAAACCATTTAACTTTGCCAATCGCCATACTTCGACTTCCTCTTAATCCTTGAACTAACACGATTATGCCCCCACAATATAATTGAAGGCAGTGTGACGTGTTTTGAAAACAACAACGTCACCCCTAAAATGTAGATTTTTTAACCATATTATGTCAAGAGCAAATGTGAATTAATTTTATCCTAAAGTTAGTGAGACATCTGCCAACAAAGCACTATTATTAATTATGAGTAGAGACAACGCCATTAGCATCGAAAGGGAAAAACTCAAAGACGCGCAGCGCCAAAAAACGCAGCCGCCGCCAATGTATAAAGTGTTGTTGAACAACGACGATTACACGCCAATGGACTTTGTAATTGAAGTGCTCATACAATTTTTTAATATGGATGCTGAGAAAGCGCATCAAATAATGCTAACAGTACACTACCAAGGTAAGGCGGTTTGTGGCATTTTTACTGCTGAGATAGCAGAAACCAAGGTGATGCAGGTGAATCAGTATGCACGTAAGCACAGTCATCCGCTTATGTGTACTATGGAACAGGCGTAAGTCAATTTGTAGAGGGCGAGCGATATGTTAAATAAAGAATTAGAACAAACGTTGAATGATGCGTTTGTATTTGCCAGAGAACACCGCCATGAGTTTATGACGGTCGAGCATTTATTGCTGGCGCTACTTGATAACTCGGCAGCCCGTGAAGCACTGCATGCCTGTGGTGCGGATATTGAAGCAATTAAAAGTGAGCTGATCTCTTTCGTTAAAGACACTACCCCGTTGATTCTTGACGAGCAAATGAACGAACGAGAAACCCAGCCTACTTTAGGTTTTCAGCGCGTGCTCCAACGTGCAGTCTTCCATGTGCAATCATCTGGTAAAGAAGAAGTTACTGGTGCCAATGTACTAGTCGCTATTTTCAGTGAGCAAGAGTCTCAAGCCGTTTTCATTCTTAAAAAGTCTGATGTAACCCGCTTAGATATCGTTAACTTCATTAGTCATGGTGTAAGTAAAGCCGAAGACGACGCACCCATTAATTCAGATTCTGGTGAAGAAGGTGATGGTGCGGAAGAAAGTGGGTCGGCATTAAGTAAGTACGCTACCGATTTAAATCGCCATGCCAAAGAAGGCAAAGTAGACCCATTAATTGGACGCGATAAAGAAGTAGAGCGTACTATTCAAATTTTGTGTCGTCGTAGAAAGAATAACCCGCTATTGGTGGGTGAAGCTGGCGTAGGTAAAACCGCTATTGCTGAAGGGTTGGCCTATCGCATTGTCAACGAAGACGTGCCTGAGGTTATCAGTAACAGTACCGTTTACTCGCTAGATTTAGGTGGCCTGCTAGCCGGTACTAAATACCGTGGTGATTTCGAGAAACGCTTAAAAGCGATATTGAAAGAATTGTCGAAAGACGAAGACGCTATTTTGTTTATTGATGAAATTCATACCATCATTGGTGCGGGTGCAGCATCTGGCGGTGTTATGGATGCATCTAACTTGCTGAAGCCTAAGCTTTCAAGCGGCGAACTTCGTTGTATTGGTTCAACAACTTATCAGGAATACCAAGGTATTTTTGAAAAAGACAGAGCCTTGGCCCGTCGTTTCCAAAAAGTGGATGTGACTGAGCCAAGCGTTAGTGATACCACTAAAATTCTACTTGGCCTTAAAAGCCGATATGAAGATCATCACAACGTACGCTACACGCAAAAAGCTATTCAGGCGGCAGCCGAGCTATCGGCTAAGTACATTAACGAACGTCATTTGCCCGATAAGGCGATTGACGTAATGGACGAAGCCGGGGCAAGCCAGCGCTTGTTGCCACAATCGAAGCGTAAGAAAACGATTGGGGTAGGGGATATTGAGCAGATTATTGCGAAAATGGCCCGAATTCCTGAAAAGTCTGTGTCAGCGTCTGACAAAGAAGTACTTAAGAACCTTGGCCGTAACCTTAAAATGATGGTGTTTGGCCAAGACAAGGCCATAGAGACGCTTAACGATGCTATTTTGCTATCGCGTTCTGGGTTAGGTGCTGAAGAAAAACCAATCGGTAGTTTCTTGTTTGCAGGGCCTACGGGCGTTGGTAAAACCGAAGTTACGCAGCAACTCGCTAAAATTATGGGCGTTGAATTGGTTCGTTTCGATATGTCTGAGTACATGGAGCGCCACGCGGTGAGCCGTTTGATTGGTGCACCTCCAGGTTATGTGGGTTTTGAGCAAGGTGGATTGTTAACCGATGCTGTGATCAAAAACCCATACTCTGTGGTACTGCTAGATGAAATCGAGAAAGCGCACAGTGATATCTACAACATTCTGTTGCAGGTAATGGATCACGGTACGCTTACCGACAACAATGGCCGTAAAGTAGACTTCAGAAATGTTGTATTGGTAATGACGACCAATGCGGGTGTGCAGGAAACGGTGCGCAAGTCTATTGGCTTTAAACAGCAAGATCATAGCCACGATGCGCTATCTGAAATCAATAAGGTGTTTACCCCTGAATTCAGAAACCGTCTAGACGGCATTATTTGGTTTAATCACCTAGATGCTGAGGTTATCTTACAGGTTGTCGATAAGTTCATAATTGAGCTTCAGGCGCAGCTGGACGTGAAAGGTGTATCTTTAGAGGTTACCCCTGCAGCTAGAGCTTATTTAGCCGAGAAGGGCTACGACAAGTCCATGGGTGCGCGTCCTATGTCTCGCTTAATCAAAGAAGAGATTAAGAAAGAGCTAGCGAACGAATTGCTGTTTGGTGAATTAACTAAAGGCGGCGACGTTAAAGTAGATTTGAACGACGATAAGTTGGAGTTTGAATATTCAGGCGTTGACGCGGTTAAGGAAGAAACCGAGTCTAGCTAACACCTAGTGAACTTGTTTTATTAAACGTTTAATGTCGATTTTAAAATGCTGCACCTGAAAGGGTGTGGCATTTTTTTGTGTCTTTTATAATAAAACATTCGAGCGTTTAATGTTGAAGGCGAAAGTCGTTAAATTTGCGTTTAATAAGTCGTTTCATTACATGTTGACGCAAAGTGCCCAATTTCCAACGCCAAGCATCTAATGCTCAATACCAAATGCTAAGCACTAAACGCTAAACTAGGCATTAACATCTGGCGCTAGCAACAGGCGTTAACAACAGGCGCAAAGACATCGCTAAATACCATCGCAGACCATAACCAGACACAGACAAAAAAGCCCAATGATTTACATTGGGCTTTTTTTTTGGAATGCGTTGACCGCTTAATGGCTCATTATCTGGCGCGATAAATGATACGACCTTTTGTTAGGTCATAAGGAGTCATCTCAACAGTGACCTTATCGCCAGTAAGAATTCGGATATAGTTTTTACGCATCTTACCAGAAATGTGTGCTGTCACTACGTGACCATTCTCTAGTTCAACACGGAACATAGTATTAGGTAGGGTGTCTTGAACCGTACCTTCCATTTCAATACAATCTTCTTTTGCCATGTAAAGCAGTTACCTCAGTAATTCAAATTTTTTGCCGCGCAGACATTAACCAATCTTGCCTTGCGTGTAAAGCGATTAAGCAGGTTTTTTATCAAAACGGTGCCATTTGTTGCCAGAAAATTGCTCATAAGGGTAAAATTTGTGCTTATAAGACATTTTTTGACATTCTTCTACATAATACCCTAAGTATACGAAATCTCGTTCTTGTTGCTTTGCCTGTTCGATTTGCATCATGATCATCCACGTCCCAAGAGACGATGAATGGTAATCAGGATCGTAAAAAGTATAAAGTGCCGATAAGGCTTGATGCTCTTCACCATTGTCGATGGTGTCTGTTACTGCCACCGCAATTAACGTATCGCCATCGTAGGCTTCAATAAACTGTGGGCGTTTCCATTCGCACAAAATAAAGTTTTCAAACTGTTCGCTAGAAGGCGGGTACATGCTGCCATCGGTGTGACGGGCGCAAATGTACTTCTCGTACAACGGGTAATATAAATGATTGGCGCTCTTGGCGCTGGTTACCACAAAATGCTGATTGCGATTAAGAATGCGTTTTTGACTTTTCGAAGGACGAAACGTAACCACAGGTATTCTTACCGATTCACAGGCATGACAGTCTGGGCAGTGTGGGCGGTAGATTTGCTCGCCACTGCGTCTAAACCCTACTTGAATAAGTTGACCGTAACGCCACGCAAGCTGGTTATCTGATTCAGCATAAACCAGTAATTGTTCTTGTTGATTGGGCAAATAGCTACAATCAAAAGATTGCGTAATTCCAAATCTCACGGTGTGATAACCTGCGGGTGCCACTGATGCTTGTATTCATCAGTCAAAGAGCCTTCATCGGTTAGAGTGTGGTTGCTAGTCTGCAGTTTTTCAATAAATTCGTTACGGAAAATGGTTTTCGCACCTAGCGAGCTAAGATGCTCCGTTGGCAACTGACAATCAATGAATGCCATCTTGTTACGTTTCATGTGCTCAACCAACGCTAGCATAGCCAATTTAGAGGTATTGCTTTGTTTGTGAAACATAGACTCACCGCAATACACTTTCCCTACACCAACGCCGTATAAGCCTCCTACCAGCTCTTCACCATCCCACACTTCAACAGAATGGGCTAAACCAAGCTGATGCAAATAGCTATAGGCTTTTTGCATGTCATCGGTTATCCAGGTGTCTTGACTGGGGGCTTGTGAATTAGGGTTCTTACGAGGAATATTGGCACAGGCATTAATTACCGAATCGAATGCATTATTAAGAGTGACCTTGTAGCGCTTTTGTCGAGCTAGCTTGCGTAAACTTTTTGAACACACAAAATCATCTAATTCGATAATAGAGCGTGGGTTAGGTGACCACCACAGCAAGGGTTCATCATCGCTAAACCAAGGGAATATACCGCTAGAATAGGCCGAAAAAAGACGCTGGGCGCTAAGATCTGCGCCAAAGGCTAATAGGCCGTTTGGATCGTCAAGTGCTTCAGATACAGGGGGGAAGGGTGTATCAATGTCTAAATAAGGCAGCGCTATCATAAAAGGAAAGACATCAAGCCCTGAAAATTACAGTGCAGGGCTTGAAATCAAACAAGGCTTAGCCTTGCTCAGGCATAAAGCCATCTAGGAATTTTTCTGCATCTAACGCGGCCATACAGCCCGTTCCCGCAGACGTTATTGCTTGACGATAAATATGATCGCTCACATCACCGGCCGCAAATACCCCTTCAACACTGGTTTGTGTAGCATTGCCATGTAGGCCGCTATTTACCACAATGTAGCCGTCTTTCATTTCAAGCTGTTCAGCAAAAATGTCAGTATTTGGCTTGTGACCGATTGCCACGAAAAGACCCATTACATCAAGTTCTTCAGTTGCTTCGCCATCGGTTTCTTTAATGCGAATTTTCGTCACACCCATTTCGTCACCCATGACTTCATCAAGGGTACGGTCTAAGTGTAATACCACATTGCCATTTTCAGCTTTGTCGCGAAGACGCTGCTCAAGGATTTTTTCACTACGGAAAGTATCACGACGATGCACAACGTGAACTTCAGATGCAATGTTAGATAAATACAAGGCTTCTTCAACGGCCGTGTTACCACCGCCAATGACCGCTACTTTTTGGTTGCGATAGAAAAAGCCGTCACAGGTAGCACAGGCCGAAACCCCTTTACCCATAAACGCTTGCTCAGATTCCATACCAAGATATTTAGCAGATGCACCTGTAGCAATTATTAAGGCGTCACACGTGTACGTGCCACTGTCACCATAAAGGGTGAAAGGACGCTTAGTTAAGTCTGTCTTGTTAATATGGTCGAAGATAATTTCAGTATCGAACTTCTCTGCATGCTTTTGCATACGAACCATAAGGTCAGGACCCGTTAGTCCTTCAGGATCGCCTGGCCAGTTTTCTACTTCTGTGGTCGTAGTAAGCTGTCCGCCTTGCTGGATCCCCGTTAAAAGCACAGGTTCTAGATTTGCTCTAGCTGCATACACTGCCGCTGAGTAGCCTGCTGGGCCCGATCCTAAAATAAGTAGGCGAACATGTCTGTTATCTGCCATTTGTATCTCCAACTAATGCCCATTTATCCGGGCTGAATTCTGCTATAATTTTGAAACGAAACTTGCTAACTGTCTGTCGCAGTAGCCAACTGTCGCTATAGGTAGCTAGGTAAGGACTGAACCTTGCTTTTTCAACTGCTAATCGGCCAATACCTTCGAAAAACACGATACCTTCGGAAAATAGCATTGAAAGAAGGGCATTATGATGCCTTCATGATGATGAAAAGTCACCCATCTGATGTGCTTGGCTATCATTAATTAGGTAATTAATGTTGTTTTTAAATTATTTATAATGAAAAGCGGCGTTATTGCGACGAACTTGCGTTGTATTAGACGAAATTCGTATTACAATTCATGTTGTAGCAATACGTTAAATCTGTGCTTTAGAAATCAGTGTTTGGCACCATATTAATGCTATGTATGTTAACGCCAAGTATGTAACGCCTAGTATTGGGGTTATAATTAAGTATTAGTGTTATCACTGGGCTTTTTTGCAAAAACAACGTTTAAATAAACATGACGTTTATACTTATTATAATCACGATATATCCGGCGTTAAAACAGCGCCAACTGGCCGGCGTTAAAGCAGCGCTAACCTGCTATTGAATACCAAGTATAAGGCATCCAGAGTGCGCTACTTACTGAAGTGAAACGAGGTGGTTTATGTCACAGTCTGTGATTACAATGCTAAAAGATGGCCAGCACTATATGAAAACTTGGCCCGTCAAAAAAGAACTGTATGCCTACTTCCCCGAATGCCGGGTAGTTGCCGCCACGCGTTTTGCTATTAAAACCATGCCGCCTGTGGCAATACTTTCGTGTGCATTGTTACTTCAGAATATGGGCACAGACTATATTCCGCAAACCATCACCATAGGTGCTTTCTTTTTAAGCCTTCCGCTACAAGGGTTATTGTGGTTGGGTCATCGTTCAAACCAATACCTACCACCGCAATTAAACAGCTGGTATCAAGATATTCACAGTAAAATGCGATCAGAAGGTTGCAACGTATCGTCGGTTAAATCGAAACCGAAATATAAAGAGTTAGCAGCGTTACTCAAAACCGCATTTAACGATTTAGATAACGTATTTACTAAACATTGGTTCCGCTAAAATCCCGTTAGGTTCTGCTGTGCCCAGGTATGTTTGCTAGCTAGCGGGTTAATTTACAAAGTAACTGACTAACTGAATAAACAGCTAACTCACCATTTTCTCTTCTACAAGCACGCCATTACATTTTCGGCACTTGTACTGCGCCCCTTTCAAAATTTTATTATGTCGTCTTATTGTCAGCTGGTGTGAACTGCAAAGGCAGGCATAGCTGAACTGCTTGCCAATAACGCCTTCAACATCAAAACTGTGGGTAGCTTTAGCCGGACGGTTAAACACATCAATCATAATGGCTTGCCATTCCACGCCGTGGGGCTTTACCTTCTTGAACAACTGCCAAGTAAGCAAATGACTCACTTCATGAGGAATAACATCTTCTATGAATTCCTGTTCGTTCTGTTTAAATAATTCGGGGTGCAAATTAATGCGATTTTGTTGTAGAAACGCGGTGCCAGCATTTTTACCAGAGCGTCTAAAGGTAAGCGCAGGGCGGGGAAATGTACGCTTAAAATATTTATCAGCGCGTTGGTAGCAGCCTTCTACAGCATCAGCAATATGCTGACGCTGTAGAGAGGTTAAATCATGGCTTGCTATGGTAGTACCTTAACTGAGTTACTAATTATTCTACTTGGCACTGCAAGCAAAGAATATAGGTACCCATGGGATCGTTCAGTTCGTTAAAGATATCGAACTCGCCAAGTACTCGTTTAAATTCATTGATTAACGCAGAGTCTGAATTAGCAAACTGCCACTTTCCAACAAACGTAAAGGCTTGACCAAAGAACTCTTTCCAAAACAGCTCTTGTGCTGAAAGTGTACGCTGAACATAGAAAGTGTCGTAGTTATCTAGTGCAGCGAATTCTGCCGCCGCATTAACCGCGTCTTCTAACGTACCTAGCTCATCAACTAATCCAAGCTCTAGGGCGTCGGTACCAATCCATACACGACCTTGTGCAACGTCATCTACTTCATCTACCGTCATATCTCGAGCGTTCGATACTAAAGATAGGAAGTTGCCGTAACTCGTTTCAACATTACGTTGCAAAATTTGGCCAAATTCTGGCGCAAGAGGGCGTACTGCTGAAAAGCCTGCTAGTTCATTCGAGCCAACGCCATCACTGTGAATGCCTAAGTAATCAAGCGAGTTTTCGTATGTCATAAACATACCGAATACCCCGATAGAGCCAGTAATAGTGCTTGGGCTAGCAAATATGCGGTCAGCGTTTGCTGCAATCCAGTAACCGCCTGATGCAGCATACGTGCTCATAGAAACCACAACCGGTTTACCTGCGTTTTTCAACTCAAGTACTTCTTGGCGAATAATCTCTGAACCTAATGTGCTGCCCCCTGGCGAATCTATTTGCAGTACTA
The DNA here is from genome assembly GCF_032925565.1 of Alteromonas sp. CI.11.F.A3. Lineage (NCBI taxonomy): Bacteria > Pseudomonadati > Pseudomonadota > Gammaproteobacteria > Alteromonadales > Alteromonadaceae > Alteromonas > Alteromonas sp. CI.11.F.A3. The sequence continues at coordinate 2,793,302 of NZ_CP136708.1, read as the reverse complement.
CTGCTTTAACGTTTTCATCTAAACGTGCTTTACGCAATAAGCGTGCGGTACTGTCGCCGCCAATGGTGCCGGCTTTTTGATTGCCGTTTAAAATAGTGCCCTTTGCTACTACAATCGCAACTTGGTCGATGTCACTGTTGATAGAAGGTAGGGGAGGATTAACGACTTTTAAGTAGGTGTTAAAGTGAGTGACGTTAACACCGTGATTGTCTTCGTTTTCGCCCACAAGATCAGTAAGTTCTACGCGAACATCTTCACGGGTTTTAAGTGCATCTACCCAATTATTTTGTAAAGCGTAATTGGCAAAATCACCGCCAGCTTGTTCAAACTTAGCCAACAAGCCTTCTAGTGTTTCATCAAAGTTGGAAAGCGGAATGCCACGGGCAGCGGCAACGTCTTCTTTATATTGCTGCCAGTAACCGTCTAACCATTTACGCTCAGCTTCTTTAGCTGCTTCAGACATATCGTTGCGAATAAGTGGTTCTACGGCAGACTTATAAGTACCTACACGGAAAATGTGCGTAGTCACTTTAAGCTTTTCCAAGAAATCTTTGAAATACATGCCATAACGACCATAGCCATCTAGCAGTAATGAACCCATAGGATTGAGATAAACCTGATTCGCATGCGCTGCAAGGTAGTACTGTTCTTTGGTGTAATAATCACCAATGGCATACACAGGCTTTTCAGAGGTTTTAAAATCGTTGATGGCTCGCGCTACCGTGCGAAGTTTATCTAAACCGCCGCCAGATAAACCTTGAAGGTCTAATACTAATGCTTTAATCCGTCGGTCTTGCTTAGCGTTTTCAATAACTTTTACCACATCACGCACAAGTACTTCTGGATTGTCAGGCTCTGAACCCATGGCATCTTGTAAAAACTGTTCAAACGGGTCGACAGTTTCTTTTTCAATAACAAGTTGTCCGTTCAAGGTAAGTAAAAGCGCACTATTGGCTTTTACCGTAAGTTGGTCATCTTCTTGAGAGGTAATCGCGATGATTATGCCAACAAAAATCACCAGAAAAATGACGTTGAAAAAAAGCTTACGGGTGAAGTTTAAAACCGTCCACAGGCCAATAAATAAGGATTTAGTCCAGTTTCCTTTGGCTGCCATAAATTACATTACCTTCTGTTTGTTTAACTCTATTATGTTACCGAATCGAAACTAGATCGCTAACTAATTTGTAATTGTTTGTGATTGTACCGCAAAGTCACTCACTTATGGGCATTCTCGTCATCTGTGAGCCATTGCGCAATCACTTCAGCGATGTGTTTATGATCATTCGCGCTTAGCTGCATCATCAAGTCGCCAGTGGTCTTTTTGTAACCCACTTTTTTGTGCCCACGAACGAATAGCCGTTTAAGCGGCGATGCATTTTGCTTTCCCTGCGGTTGTTTCCTATTGTTAAGTGAAAGTTTATTCACTTCATCACGTTCCTATAACAAGACGTTAAAAACGAAGTCCCAATAACAAGGCTCTTGATAATGATAAAGCAATTATACGCAAACCTCTTTAAAAAACTCAGTGTGGCAGATGGTATTCCATTACTGCTATTAAGGCTTTATTTAGCCCCTGTAATGATTCAGGCTGGTTGGAACAAAGCCAGTAGCTTTTCGAGCATCGTTGACTGGTTCGGGAATGAAGACTACGGACTGGGACTACCCTTTCCATTAGTGCTTGCCTTTTTGGCCACGGCAGCTGAATTGATAGGCGGTATTTTCTTATTATTAGGCTTGCTAACAAGATTAGTGGCGATACCGTTAATGGTAACCATGTTAGTGGCCATATTTACGGTACACATCGACAATGGGTGGTTGGCCATTGCTGATGCATCTTCTTGGTTAGCCGATGGCACTATTTTGATGAACGACAGTGTGATGGCTGCTCCAGAGAAACTTAGTGCTGCAAAATCTCTACTGCAAACCTATGGAAACTACGATTGGCTTACTTCCAGTGGCAGTTTGGTGGTGCTAAACAACGGTATTGAATTCGGTGCTACCTATTTCGTCATGTTACTGGTGCTATTTTTCTATGGTGGTGGTCGCTATGTAAGTATTGATTATTTCTTTCGCCCTAAATTACAAGATAACGGCTTTAGGTAATTTGACCTTGAAATAGACCAGCTATGCTGGTCTTTTCTCATTATAGAACGTAGGATCTTCCTATAACGCTTTGTTCGATAATAGGATACTGAAATGGATGCACTTACGTTACTGCTTAACAGAAGCTCTCAACCTAGACTTAATGCACCTGCACCGTCAGGTGATGCGCTTGAAAATATCATGCAAGCTGCACTTCGTGCCCCCGATCATGCGTGTTTAACACCGTGGCGTTTTATTGTTTGTGAAGGGAAAGGCTTAGATAAACTAGGCAGCTTATACGAGCAATCAGCTATCGATAACGATAAATCTGAAAAAGAAATTGAGCGGGCAGTGCAGTTACCACATCGAGCGCCTATGATTGTGGTGGCCATTGCTAAACATGTTGAGCATGAAAAAGTGCCACGCGTAGAGCAAATTGCTTCAGCGTCTTGCGGGGTGATGGCAATGCAAATGGCTGCGGTAGCCCAGGGGTTCAATGGCATGTGGCGAACGGGGAGTTATGCTCATTGCGATACGGTAAAGCGTGGTTTTGATTTAAGCGATGACGACGAAATTGTTGGGTTTTTATATTTAGGTACGCCAGCGTTTGAACCAGCAGCAAAACCAGAGCGTGATACATCTGACTACTTCGAATACTGGCGCTAACTTTCAGTATTGGCGTGCTAATCACTTGAGAGCTGGGCTTCCGCTTCACGCCCAGTGTTATAGGGTTTTACATGGTTAATGTAGCAAACTTTGCGTTACAGGCTTTTCATTACAGGCTTAGGTAGAAAGCTAACCGTGCAGATAAGATAATTTTATCTGCACGGATCGAGCGGGAAAGCTATGTATTACACTTTAAGCCGCTTTTTAACCTGCATTTCAACCTAGATTTTAAGCCAGATTTTATCCTACATGCAGATTTACATTGTAGCCGGCGTATTTACGGATATTGATAACACGGTCGCCATCTAGCATCCAATATTGCCCTTTAATTCCAGTGAGTACTCCTTCAAATTCTGGCGTCTTATCTAAGTTAATCGATTTTATTTTTTCAGGATAAGTATCAACAGGGTAATGAATGTTATGCACTTCACCATCGGCTTCAGATACCGCTTGTATCCCTTTTGTCTGCTGAATTTCTGCTAAGCCATCAGCAATTTTCGACAATATAGTGGTTTTAAGCTCAAGTAAATCAACTTGATCTGGAGCACTTTTCAGCATAGTGCGCCAATTGGTTTTATCGCCAATATGTTCTTTGCAAAGCATTTCCACTAGGCCGCTAGTGAGCCTGTCTGTTACGCGTAACATGACGGTGGCTTGGGTAGCGCCCTGATCCATCCAGCGTGACGATACGCCATCGGTAACGTGGCGAGTTATCCCCACTTTTACATTGCCGGTATTAGCCAGGTACACAAAGTGCTCGCTAAAACAGTGCTCTTCGCCCCATTGGGGTTCTCGGCATGTCCCTTCATGGTAGTGACATTTTTCAGGCTTGATAATACAACTATCGCACTGGGCTAGTGAAATTAGACAAGGGTAGCAATAGCCTTGGCTAAAACTTTTCTTAGTCTTTCTATTGCAATGTACGCAGTTAATGTCGCCCGTAAAACCCAGAGAAACTTTTTGTCCGATAACCGGATTTATATCGACGTTGTGGTTTCCAATTGGAAGCTGGTAGTTAACCGTATTGTTGTCGTCAGCATGAGTGTGCATTTTTCTCAGCGCACCGCTATAAGATGTGGTCATGGTGTATTCCTATTCACTAAGCTCGCCGCAAAGATTTTGGGTAAGCTTGGCCTTGATGGTTTCAAACGGTAAATTCTTACTTAATAAGTAATGTAATTTTGCCAATGCTGCTTCTGGGGTCATATCACTGCCAGACAATACGCCGGCTTCTTGCAATCCATGTCCGGTGGCATAGCCGCCCATGTTTACGCGACCGCGCATGCACTGTGTGCAGTTAAGCACCGGTATTTGTCTGTCTCGCGCATATTCTAGTTGCGCAATAAGGGCAGGGCTTTGGGGTGCGTTACCTACGCCGTAACTTAATAATATGAGTGCGTTGACAGGTTGCTGTAGCGTGTTTTTAAGGACTTCGGATGAAATACCAGGGTACAAACTCACCATGCCAATAGGTTGCGCTGTTACACTGGAAACCTTAAGCGTTTTATCCGACTTAGTCGCGAGTTCACCCGCTTTAAGGCGAATGTTAATACCCGCTTCAAGAAGCGGTGGAAAGTTAGGTGAGTCGAAGGCACTAAATCCATCAGCATCCACCTTACGGCTACGGTTTCCCCGTAACAAGCGGTTGTTAAAAAACAAGCCCACTTCAGCAATAGGAAAATTAGCGGCAACGTAAAGCGCGTTTAACAGGTTTACTTGGCCGTCAGATCGCAGTTCTGCAAGAGGAATTTGCGAACCTGTTACAATCACAGGCTTGATTAAATCTTCCAGCATAAAGCTTAGTGCTGAGGCAGTGTAGGCCATGGTATCAGTGCCATGCAGAATAATAAAACCGTCGTATTTATCATAGTTTTCTGCAATATCATCAGCAATGCGCTGCCAATCAGAGGGATCCATATCCGATGAATCAATCAGGTTATCGTATTCATGCAGTGTGAATAATGGCATTTCACTGCGATGAAATTCCGGCATGTCATTCAATGTATCACCAAGGAAGCCTGCGGCTGGAATATAACCATGATCTGATGGTTTCATGCCGATGGTGCCACCTGTATAGGCAATATAGATATGTTTACGCATTGCGTAACCTCACTTCTTGTGTGGGTTTAGGCAGAATGACGGCATTCTAACAGCCCGAAAAGTAAAGTCATCCTGTTCGCGCAAAAACCTTGTAATCAATAGGCGGTAACAGGCAATATTAGACGGTAAATCAATAATAAATACACGACAGGTTATTTTTAATAATGAAAACAATGAAGATAAGTTTACTTAGTGCTGCCATCGTAAGTAGCCTACTAGCTGTCCCAGCCTTAGGCCATCAGCAAGCCGATACGTCGGTTTCTACTCAATTGCAGTCTGCGGTTAGTGATGCCAAAGACATCACAGACGTTGAGGCAAAGAAAACAGAGGCAGAAAAATTAGCCGCCCTAACGCTTAAATATTTCAACGAGTCGTTAGAACGAAACCCTATAATGGCGACATTTTATGGCGTAAGCGATTACAACGATAAGTTTAACGAGCCTTTAAGCGAGGCATTTATTGCTAAATCAAAGGCGCATGAGCAAACTTATTTAGAAGCCATTAATGCTATTGATGCGTCTAAACTTACTGGGCAAGATTGGATCAGTTACCATATTTTCAAAAGTGACAGAGAACATGCCATTACCGGTTACCAGTTTGGTAGCCAGTACATGCCAATTAATCAAATGTATGGCGTGCATACTTTTTTCCCCATGCTGGGCTCTGGCCAATCTGCGCAGCCGTTCGCGACAGTTAAAGACTATGAAAACTTTATTTCACGTACTAAAGGCTACGTCGAATTTATCGATAGCGTAATTCTGTATATGAAAAAAGGGATTGAGGAAGGGGTAGTATTACCGACCGCTATCACCGAAAAAATGGTACCGCAATTAAGCGCTCATGTTGTGAAGAAAGCCTCTGAGAGTGTGTTCTACGGACCTGTAAAACAGCTCGAGCAAAATGAAGATATTAGCGATGATGAAAAAGCACGCTTAGCTGCTGCCTATGAAGGAATGATCACTGAAATGGTTGTACCTTCGTATCAAAAACTGCACGACTTCGTAGTAGAAGAATATTTGCCTCATACACGCGCTACGGTAGGGTATTCAGATTTACCAAATGGAAAGGCCTGGTACGAATACAAAATTAAAGACAACACTACCTTGCCGCTAAGTGCCGATGAAGTGCATGAGTTTGGGTTATCTGAAGTGTCGCGCATATTAGATGAAATGAAAGCGGTTAAAGAAACCGTAGGCTTTGAAGGCAACTTAGCGGCGTTCTTTGATCACCTTCGTACTGACGATAAGTTCTACTTTGAATCTGATGAAGCCCTCATAAAAGCCTATACCGATGTTAAAACGGATATAGACGCTCGGTTACCTAAACTTTTCAGCGTATTTCCTAAAGCCGATTATATTGTAAAAGCGGTAGAGCCGTATCGTGAAGCGTCCTCGGCCGCAGCCAGTTATATGTCTCCTGCACCAGATGGCAGCAGACCTGGTATTTTCTATATCAATACCCGTGACCTTAAAGCCCAACCTAAATTTAGTTTGGAAACCTTGAGTATTCATGAGGCTGCGCCTGGTCATCACTTCCAAATTGCTATTCAGCAAGAAGTGGAAGGCTTACCTTTGTTTAGAAAATTCAACGGCTATACCGTGTTTAGTGAAGGCTGGGCTTTGTATGCTGAAAGCTTAGGAAAAGAGCTAGGTATGTTTACCGACCCTTACATGTGGTACGGGCGCTTAAACGATGAACAGCTTCGTGCTATGCGTTTAGTGGTCGATACTGGGTTGCATGCCAAGGGCTGGAGCCGTGAGAAGGCTATTGCGTATATGCTTGAGAATTCTTCTATGGCTGAGTCTGATGCGGTTGCGGAAGTAGAGCGTTATATTTCTATTCCCGGTCAAGCGTTAGCGTATAAAGTGGGTGAGCGTCATATCAGACATTTGCGTAATCAAGCCACTGAAGCCTTAGGTGACGACTTCGATATCAAAGCGTTCCACAGCAATATTCTGACCGATGGGGCAATGCCAATGCCTATTTTAAGTGACAAAATGTCGATGTGGATAGACGAGGTAAAATCTAAAAGCCAAGGCGAGTAAGTTGATAACTGGCTAAGTAAAAAGAAAGGCAAATAAAAAAGCGGCTGTGAAAGCCGCTTTTTTTATATTTATTTTACTTCTTTACCTGCTGCCTGTTGGTCTGCATGGTAACTAGAGCGAACCATAGGGCCACTGGCTGCATGAGTGAAGCCTATGTCTTTGGCGTAAGCGCCTAGTGCATCAAATTCATCAGGATGAACGTAACGCTTAACAGGGAAGTGATGGCGACTTGGCTGCAAATATTGGCCAAGGGTCAACATGTCCACGTCATGAGCACGTAAATCACGAAGCACGCCTTCAATTTCCACGTTTTCTTCGCCCATGCCCATCATCAAGCCTGATTTGGTTTTAATATCAGGATGCTGAGCTTTAAACTTCTTAAGTAAGTCTAGTGACCACTGGTAGTTCGCACCAGGGCGGCACTCGCGATATAAGCGAGGAATGGTTTCTAAGTTGTGATTAAACACATCAGGAACACCATTTTTGAAAATTTCTAATGCGCGATCCATACGGCCACGAAAATCTGGTACTAGCACTTCAATAGTGGTAGTCGGACTGTGCTCGCGAATAGCGTTAATACAATCAACGAAATGTTGTGCACCACCGTCACGCAAATCATCGCGGTCTACCGAGGTAATTACCACGTAACGAAGATTCATTTCAGCAATGGTCTTCGCTAGCTTTTCTGGCTCTTCCGCGCTTGGCGGAAGCGGTTTACCGTGGGCAACATCACAGAACGGACAACGACGGGTGCAAATGTCACCCAGAATCATAAAGGTTGCCGTACCATGGTTGAAGCACTCAGCTAAGTTAGGGCAGCTGGCTTCTTCGCACACAGAATGCAGTTTATTCTTTCTTAATGTCTTCTTAATGTGATCAATTTTATCTGTGCTGCGTGGCAGCTTAATTTTGATCCACGAAGGCTTGCGCAGCATTTCTTCCTTTTCAGTAGGAATAATGGTGACAGGAATGTGTTTTACTTTTTCGTCGTCGCGGAGTTTAACTCCAGCTACAGGTCGTGCGTTACTCATCAAAACCTTCTTTATGTCGTTTTTCCGTAATGGAAAGCGCTTCAAGTAGTAAGTCGGTAAGAACTTCACCGGCAACACTTATCGAATCAGGGCCATTCAGACTGGCGGTATCAATCATTTCCATACCTGCATAACCACATGGGTTAATGCGCTGAAACGGTGACAAGTCCATATTAACATTTAATGCCAAACCATGAAATGAGCAACCGTGACGAATTCTTAACCCTAATGAGCAGACTTTTTTCTCATCTACATAAACCCCAGGTGCATCGGGTTTAGGGTAGGCGGTAACACCGTATTTAGCCATCAAGCCTACTACCGCGTCTTCCATCGCAGTCACTAAGTGACGTACACCTAGCTTGCGTCTTCGAATATTAATAAGAAGATAAATAACCTGCTGGCCTGGGCCGTGGTAGGTTACCTGACCGCCTCTGTCGACTTGTACCACGGGAATGTCACCGGGCATCAAGATGTGTTCAGCTTTGCCTGCTTGACCTTGTGTGAATACAGGGTCGTGCTCAACCAGCCAAATTTCATCTTCAGTCGTATCGTCACGCTCATCCGTGAACGCTTTCATGGCAGCCCATGTGGGCTCGTAGCTTTGTCTGCCAAGTTGCCGAATAATGACAGAGTCGGTTAGGGTGCTCACTTATAGTACGACTCTTACAAGTTCTAACTTAGCCAGTTCAGTGTAAATAGTTTCCATATGCTCTTTGCTGGTCACTCGTACACTTACCGATACAGAATGGTAATTACCTTTACTGCTTGGCTTCACTGCAGGTGAATAATCACCTGGCGCGTGCTGCTGTAAGCACTCAATTACGTGATTAGGTAAATCGTCATGGGCAATGCCCATTACTTTAAAAGTTTGATTTGTTGGAAAATCTAGAAGTTCATCGAAACGGGTATCCATGCGATATCCTTTTTATACAATCATTAAATACAAAAACGGCCCGATTATACCAATCAGGCCGCCCTTGAACTAGTGTAGCGATGCGTAATGTTACGCTTCGTCGAAACCCAGTTGCAGCATAATGTAATCTTTAATGCGGTTTAGCATGCTGCCTTCTTTCACTTCTTGTAAAGTGACAAGGGGGTAGCTAGCAACATCTTCGCCTTCAAGTTGAAGGAAAAGTGTGCCTACAACTTGGCCTTTAGCCAGTGGCGCTTCTAGTTTTTTATCTAGTTCAAAATTGGCTTCCAAGTTAGCCGCTTGGCCGCGTGGAATGGTAATGGGGGTAGATTGGTTAATTCCAAGGTCTACAGTTTCTCTATCGCCCATATAAATGCGGTGTGCTACAAAACTATCGCCAGCTTTGTAAGGCGTTAGCGTTTCATAAAAACGGAAGCCATATTTAAGTAGCTTTTTGTTTTCTACTTTACGGGCTCTTTCACTGTCGGTGCCCATAACCACAGAAATTAAGCGCATATCGCCTTGTGATGCTGAAGTAATAAGGCTGTAACCCGCGTCTGACGTATGGCCAGTTTTAATACCATCAACGTTTAAGCTTTTGTCCCATAATAGGCTGTTACGGTTATATTGCTTGATGCCATTAAATGTAAATTCTTTTTCGCTGTAAATTTTATACATTTCAGGGGTTTCAGCAATAAGCGCACGAGACACTAATGACATATCACGAGGTGTGGTGTAATGGTCAGGGTCGTGAAGACCGTGTGCATTCACAAAGTGTGAGCCTGTCATACCAAGCGCTTGGGCGTGGGCATTCATCATGCTGGCAAATGCGGCTTGTGAACCAGCAACGTGCTCGGCCATTGCTACGCAAGCATCGTTACCTGATTGCACTACAATTCCGCGTAATAAATCGCTTACCGTAACTTGTGTACCCACTTCAATGAACATTTTTGAAGAATCTGGGAATTTTTTGGCCCATGCATTTTCAGAAATGGTTACTTCGTCAGAAAGGCTAATGTTACCGGCTTGCAGTTCTTTACCAATAACATAAATGGTCATGATTTTAGTCAAGCTGGCAGGTGCCAATTGCATGTCTGCGTTTTTCGACGCGATTACGTGTCCGGTTTCAAAGTCGGTTAAAAGAAAGCCTCCCGCCGCTACAGATGGAGCGGGTGGAGTAACCACTGCTGCATTAGCTGACAGTGCTAGCACACTGAAAAGCATAAAAGCGAAGGAGAGAAAAGACGGTTTAGCGCGTTGAATTATTCTGAGCATGATTTTATTTTCTTTGACCGTTTATTATCCGTTTAAAACTGCACAGCAGGCACGCTATACAGTTAATACTACTACTTAGTTTAGAATTCTAACGTAAGGCGCATAGTTCGACTAGGGTTAAACCAAAAAGTTTAGCTGTTAATAGAGATTAGGCTACGAAACAACGAAAAAGCGCCATAAATGACAGATTTGAAACGCGTTTCGCCACATTGCCGCCACAGTTGTGGCGATTTTTTAAACGGGTGAATTTTTGAGTGAGCGCTTTTTTGTACAAGCGCTTTTTTTAAATGGGAGACTATAAGGTTTGTTTTATCTTATACGCTTGCGGGTAGCCGTTTTGTTTAAGTTGTTCTAGCAATTCGTGGGCAAGGGCTTCATCTTCAATAGGGCCAAGTTGAAGTTTATACACATTGCCTACCACTGGCATGTGTGTCGGCACCTGATAAAGCGCCGACAGTACATTCGAAATAGACTCGGCTTTTTTCTGATTCGATAGTGCTGCCACTTGAATAAAGTAGCCGTTTAATGACATTGACGTTTGTGGAAGGTTGTCGCTTTGTACAGGCGCATTCGCGGCCACTTCTGATGAAGGTATTGGCGCTGAGGGAAGAGGCGCAATGCCAATGTATTCATCGTAAGTTACCGTTGGGTTTACGCCAACCGTAACGTTATTGTCGGGGTCGAAGTGAATGACTTCAATTTTAACCTTTGCCGTGCCTTTGTTGTGATAACCCAATTTTACTGCCGCAGCATAAGACAAATCGATAATACGATTATCGTGAAAAGGGCCACGATCATTCACGCGAACAATGGCTTGTTTGTTGTTATCTAAATTAGTCACACGCACATAAGAAGGCAGCGGAAGCGTTTTGTGGGCTGCTGACATGGCAAACATATTGTAAGTTTCACCGTTTGAGGTTAAATGGCCATGAAACTTCTGACCATACCAACTGGCGTAACCTACTTCTTCAAACCCTTTACCAGATGTAAGCGGCGTATAATGTTTACCGAGCACTTTATAAGGGCGGCTGTTAAACATTCTATATGCTTCATACTTGGGGACTGCATCTAAGGTTTCAGGCACTTTTGCCACATGGTTTGGGGCAGTATCTTGATGTTGAGTATAGCGGCCAGTAGGCGCTGATTTACACGCAGCGAGTATGAATGAAGCAAACAGTATCAACAGTAGTGTGCGCATATTATCGAGACATTAGTCGTTTTTGAGTGGCAATAGACATTAGCATGCCAAAGCCGGCCATTAATGTCACCATGGAAGTGCCGCCATAACTCACTAAAGGTAATGGCACCCCTACAACAGGCAGTAATCCAGATACCATTCCCATGTTTACAAACACATAAACAAAGAAGGTTAAGGTAATACTGCCTGCCAGTAATTTAGAGTAGGCGTCTTGAGCGCGACTGGCAATAATAAGCCCACGTAAAATAACGCAAAGGTAAATAACCAGCAGAACAATAACCCCAGTAAGGCCAAATTCTTCACTGAAAACCGAGAAAATAAAGTCGGTATGTCGTTCGGGTAAAAACTCTAATTGTGATTGGGTGCCCTGTAACCAGCCTTTTCCATCTACGCCACCTGAGCCAATGGCAATTTTCGACTGAATAATATGGTAACCCGAACCGAGTGGATCGCTCTCTGGGTTTAAAAACGTTAACACCCGTTGCTTTTGATACTCTGCCATTAAAAAGAACCACATAATGGGCGCAAAACCACCTAGCAACAGAGCAACAAAACCGATAAGCCGCCAACTCATACCGGCAAGGAAAATAGCGAAAATCCCCGAGCTAGCGATAAGCAGCGATGTCCCTAAATCGGGCTGTTTGGCAATAAGCACCGTTGGAATAGCCACCATTAAAAAGCCCACCACAATATTCATGGTGCGAGGGGGCAAGGTAAACTGGCTAATATACCATGCAACCATCATAGGCACGGCAAGCTTCATTAACTCTGAAGGTTGAAAACGTATAAATTTTAAGTCGAGCCAGCGCTGCGCGCCTTTACCCATGTCACCAAATAACAATACCGCGATAAGCATTAGCAGCCCGGCAATATAAGCGTAAGTCGACAGCCGGCGAAATGCGCCAGGGGGAATTTGTGCAATACCGAACATAACGGCCACACTCAGTGCTAAGCGCGTAATTTGGCGTTCTACTTGGCCGGTGTCTTGTCCTGAGGCGGAATATAGCGTTACCAGCCCCACTGACATTAGCACTAACAGGCTTAAAAACAGCCAGCCATCAATATGGATACGCTGTAAGAAACTGGTTTTATTTGGGTTGAGCGTGTTCTTTTTCATTATTCGTCAACCTTGCTAATTTCGGTGTCGAAAACCCGATCACGAAAATAGAAGTCCATGATTTTTTTGGCCACAGGAGCGGCATTTTTACTACCGCCTCCGGCGTTTTCAAGCACCACTGTCACTGAAATCTCTGGGTTTTCAAAAGGAGCAAAGCCTACATACATGGCATTGTCTCGCAAACGCTCATCAATTTTTTCGGCGTCGTATTTTTCATCTTGCCCCACAGAAAATAACTGTGCAGTACCGGTTTTTCCTGCAGACTGATAGGGGGCATCGGCAAAGGTATGGCGAGCACCACCTTCTTTACCATGCACCACGTCGTGCATAGCATTAAGTACAATATCGACATTATGCTGATTTTTAATTTCGATAGGCCGAAGGGTTTTAAGTGGAATAATTTCTACCGAGCTATCTTCATGCATGAACCCGCGAATAATTTGCGGAATAATACGCTCGCCACGATTAACCAAGGTGTTCACTGAGTGCGATAACTGAATAGGGGTAGTAGACCAAAACCCTTGCCCAATACCCACAGGAATGGTGTCGCCGATATACCAAGGCTGGTTAAATCTCGCACGCTTCCAGCCCCTGCTAGGCATATTCGCATCAGATTCTTCATATAAATCGATACCGGTAAAATCACCAAACCCAAATTCGTACATGGCTTCACTGATTTTATCTATACCCAGCTTATACGCTAAGTCGTAGTAATAGATATCGCAGGACACTTCTATTGCTTTGGCAATATCTACTTCGCCGTGGCCCCACTTTCGCCAGTCTCGCCACGTGTGCGATACATTGGGTAATTGATAGCGGCCATTATCTTGAATCGTATATTCTTCGGTAATTATGCCTTCTTCAAGTCCAATTAAGCCAAGGTGCGGTTTAATAGTGGATGCTGGCGGATACTGACCTTGAGTGGCGCGGTTTATTAATGGGCGATCAGGGGAGTTGAGCAGGGCAGCGTAGTTCTTTCTGCTGATACCGTGCACAAACAAGTTCGGGTCGTAACTGGGGTTTGAAAATAACGCCAATACCCCTCCTGTTTTTACATCACTCACAATGACTGCGCCGCGCTGACCTTCCAGTGCTTGCTGGGTAGCAATTTGTAGCGAAAGGTCGATGTTTAATACAATGTCTTTACCGGGCACAGGAGGGTCTACGTTTAACACGCGAATTATCCGGCCTTGGTTATTTACTTCCACTTGTTGGTAGCCAACGGAACCGTGTAACAGCTCTTCGTGGTATTTCTCTACCCCCAATTTGCCAATGTCGTGGGTGGCGGCATAGTTATCTTCTTGGCCCGCTTCTACTAACTTTTGAAGGTCTTTCTTATTGATGCGAGCCACATAACCCAACACATGGGTAAGGGCTTCTTTATAGGGGTAATGACGCGCTAGACGTGCTTCAATTTGTACCCCTGGGTATAAATGTTTGCTGGCAGAAAACAGCGCAACATCTACTTCAGATAATTTGGTACGAAGGGCAATGGGTTTAAAGCGTCGTTGGCCTTTTAAACTGCTATTAAAGCTTTCGCGTTCCTCGGGGGTGATACCCATTAATTGGGTTAAGCCATCTAAGGTGGCGTCTAAATCGTTGGTTTGCTCAGGCGTGATCTCTAAGCTAAACACGGGACGGTTTTCCGCAAGCAATATACCGTTTCTGTCGTAAATTAACCCCCGGTTTGGCGCAACAGGTAAGACCTTGATGCGATTTCCGTTTGAACGGGTCTGGTAAACGTCGTGTTGTTCAACTTGCAGGGAATAAAGGTTATTCAGCACCACGCCTAACATCATTACAACAATAATAAAGGCGATAGACGCACGTCTTGCAAATAAGTTTGCTTCGGCCGAGTGGTCTCGAATTGCTTGGCGCTTGCGATGCATAAAAGACTATTCTCTCACTCGCGATGATACGGGTGGTTCTGAGTAACAGACCAAGCGCGATATAAACTTTCAGAAAGAATAATTCTTACAAGTGGATGAGGTAGGGTAAGTGCCGATAGTGACCATTTTTGTTCAGACACAGCAATACATTCAGGCGCTAAACCTTCCGGCCCACCTATCAAAAGACTGACATCTCGGCCATCCATTTTCCAATTATCTAACTGTTTGGCTAATGTTGGGGTGTCCCAAGGTTTACCGGTAACTTCTAATGTCACTACTCGGTTACCTTTAGGAATAGCAGCGAGCATTTGTTCGCCTTCTTTTTCTAAAATGCGTTTAATATCGGCATTTTTGCCCCGTTTACCAGCGGGAATTTCGGTGAAACTTACCGGCAAATCGGCGGGGAAGCGGCGAAGGAATTCATCTACCCCTGTGGTGACCCAGGCGGGCATTTTTGTACCTACGGCGACAATTTGTATACGCACAGTGGGTAAATCCTTTAGTACATCAAACTACCAACAAAGTTGACCGCAGCCTTTCTTATAAGTCTGCGGTTGGCTTTGTTAAGACCACAGCTTCTCTAACTGATAGAAATCGCGGGTTTCATCTTGCATCACGTGCAAAATTACGTCGCCAAAATCTACTAATACCCATTCGCCAGTTTCTTTGCCTTCAACGCTTGTTGGTGCTTCGTCTGCGCTTTTAGCTTCTACTATTACATTTTCAGCAATAGCAACAACATGGCGCTTTGAGTTACCAGAGCAAATAATCATGGTGTCGGTAATGGTTGATTTGCCACGAACATCCAGTTCTATAATATCGCGGCCTTTCATGTCGTCTACTTTATCTTTTACGAACTGCTTGAGTTGTTGACTCTCCAAGTGTTTCCTCACTTATTTGATAATTCTTGGTATAACCGATGTGTATGAATATAGTCTGCGACTGCCGTGGGCAGCCACTTTGCTATTAATTTCGTGGCTTGAAACTTTGCGTCATGCAATGCTGTTTCGTTCAAATGTGTTTCTTGCAATGTCGATGATGCGTTCGTTTGAACGGCGCTGCGCAATTGCGTTGATGAAACAGGGTGTAATGGGGTATCTGCAAGAAATACTAAGCCATTAGGCTGAGCATGAAGTTGCAGAACGTCCTCTGTTTTGTTGGCTTTTAACCACTCAACTAAGTCATCGGGTGGTGTAAACGTATCGCTGTCGCGACGCATTACCACTAGGTGACAGAAATCAAGCAAACGCTCCCACTCAAACCAAGACTTAAGATTATACAGGGAATCGGCGCCAATGAAAAAACAGATTGTCTTATTGTCTCTTTCTTTTAATGCACGAAGGGTTTTTACTGTGTAAGACGGCGAGGGAAGCGAGAGTTCGATAAGCTCTGGATACAAGCGTTTATCTTGCTCACAACACAGCTTCACCATGTTTACCCGATGCTTTTCGCTAACAGCCACGGCTTTATGCGGCGCAAGCTTACAGGGCATTAAACCTAATGCATCAATATTCAATTCTGACAGTAAATGAAGCGCAGGAGAAACGTGGCCTAAATGGGGCGGGTTAAAAGTGCCCCCTAAAATGGCGCAAATAGCCAAGAACTTAAGCTTCCATCAAAGGAAGGTGAAAAATACCCATTGCCATAAACATCATGCATAAATGGCAAAGCTTTACGAAGGGGCGTGAAATAACGTTTTGTTTAAACGCTAAATCGGCCTGGGTAAGGGCATCCTGAATTTGTAGCAGCTGTTCTATGCTAAGGCGATTTAACGCGCTTTGATAGAAGCCTTGCCTGTTACGCCAAATGCCAAACTTTTGCCATTGAATTGCTTCACCATTAGCGGCAGCACTTTTTAACTTCCACAATACTTCCCACTCTCGAATGAGAGCCCAAATTATAATATTTGGCTCTAAACCTTCACTTTCAAGGCGGTAAAGCATTTTCACGCAGCGGTTGGCATCGCCGCTTAGCATGACATCCACTAACTGAAACACGTTGTAGCGAGATTGGTCTACCATCGCTCGTTCAATTTGCGCTTCAGAGACGGATTGTTGCGGGTAGAGTAAGGCAAGCTTATCAATTTCTTGTTTGGCTGCGAGTAAATTGCCTTCGCAAAAATCGGCAATCATTTTCATTCCAGCTGCATTAATGGTCAGCTGATGTTGTTTCACTTGATTGCTCAGCCATGCAGTGAGTTGTCTACCTTCTAAGGGATAACACAGAACAGAAACACCCATTTCATCGAGTACTTTAAACCACTTACCACGCTGAACATCTTTGCCAATTTTGGGACCGTGAATTAACAGCAAGGTGTCTCGGGTTAACCCTTTGGCGACTTCTTGCAGCATTTTGCTGCCTTCAGCGCCGGGCTTGCCCGTGGGGAGTTCTAATTCAATAAACTGTTGGTTTGAAAACAATGACATGCTTTGCGTTGCTTCAAGCAACTGGTTCCATGAAAAACCAGTGTCAGCCACAAGCACTGTGCGCTCATCAAAACCATTGGCTTTTGCCGTGGTACGGATTTGCTCTATCACCTCAAACTTTTGCTGAGGTTCATCACCAAATACCAAGTAACAGGAGGCTAATCCTTTACCTATTTCACTGGAAAATTGGTTTGGGTAGAGTTGCATGCTTAATCAATCAGCTTAGCGGCAGAGGCTTGGCTTGAAAGTTTACGGATAATAATGTCCGCTGCCTCGGCACGCATTTCATCAAGTACTAATTCTAGTTCTCTTGATTTCGCCAATACTTGATCGGGGTCATCTTGATAATCACGCATTACGTCGAAGGTAGCCATAATGGCTTCCTCGTCAGGAAATTGAACCCGATAACGTACGGTATAAATCAGTTCGTATTCAGCAACCTGACCCGAAGCGTAAACCGAAAGCAGTCTACGCTCTAATTTTTCAGGCAGTAAATACAAAGATACGCCGTCAGTAGACGACGTAGTATCTTGTTGGTAAACGCCATTTAACCCGTACACGGTAAGGCGGTTATGAAGCGCTCTTGCAAGCGGTGCATGAGCGCGAGCACTGTTAATAAGCACTGATTTAACATTTTCTGGAAGGCTAGGCGCACTTCTTAAATGAAATCCACAACCGCTGAGTGCAACAAGTGCACTCAATACCACTGTGTAACGAAGTAAACGGCGCATATTAGTTAGCCACTATGTTGACAAGTTTTCCTGGCACCACAATAACTTTACGTATTGTTTTACCTTCAATAAACGGCTGCACGTTATCTTGTGCTTTTGCCGCTTCTTCAATGGCGTCTTTGCTGGCATCAGCAGCCACGGTCATTTTAGCGCGAACCTTACCGTTAACTTGCACGATGATAAGCTTTTCGTCTTCAACCAAGGCCGCTTTATCGGCTTCAGGCCAAGGGGCATGGTCGATATCGCTTGTCTGACCCAATACTTTCCACAATTCATGAGAAATGTGCGGGGTAATAGGGTTAAGTAGCAACACTAATGACTCTGCGGCTTCACGCATAATGGCAATATCTTGCGCATCTTCTTGTGGTGCTTTTTGAAGATGGTTCAATAATTCCATAATAGCAGCGATAGCAGTATTGAACGTTTGGCGACGACCTAAGTCATCAGACACTTTTTCAATGGTCTTGTGTACTTCACGGCGTAATGCTTGTTGATTTTTATTCAACGCTTTTGCATCAAGGGCAACGGGTACGCCTTTTTCAACGTGCTCAGTAACTAACTTCCAAATACGACGTAAGAAGCGGTTAGCACCTTCTACACCTGAATCTACCCACTCTAATGTTTGCTCAGGAGGCGCAGCGAACATGGTAAATAAACGCACCGTATCGGCACCATATAGGTCGATAACTTCTTGTGGGTCAATACCGTTGTTCTTCGACTTCGACATTTTAGTCATGCCGCCGTGAATAACGGCTTCACCATCGGCAGTTAGCCATGCTTTTACAATACGGCCTTTTTCGTCTTTCTCAGTAGACACTTCAGTCGGTGAGTACCAGGTTTTCTTACCCGCACTGTCTTCACGGTAGTAAGAATCTGCTAGTACCATGCCTTGGCATAACAAACGCTTAAACGGCTCATCAGAATTTACCAAGCCTTCGTCACGTAAAAGTTTGTGGAAGAAGCGAGAGTACAATAAATGCAAGATGGCATGCTCGATTCCACCAATGTACTGATCCACGGGTAGCCAGTAGTTTGATGAAGTTGGGTCTAGCATGGCATCGTGATTTGTGGCGCTTGCGTAGCGAGCGTAGTACCACGACGATTCCATAAAGGTATCGAAGGTATCGGTTTCACGAAGCGCAGGTTCACCGTTGTAAGTGGTTTTTGCCCACTCAGGATCGGCTTTAATCGGTGAGGTAACACCGTTCATTTCTACATCTTCTGGAAGTACAACTGGCAATTCGCTTTCAGGTACAGGAACCGACTCGCCATTTTCCAAGTTGAGCATTGGAATAGGTGAGCCCCAGTAACGCTGACGGCTTACACCCCAATCTCGTAAACGGTAGTTTACTTTGCGCTTGCCAAAGCCTTTTTCTTCAAGTGCGGTGGCGATGTCATTAAACGCATCGTCAAACGCTAGACCATCGAACTTTTCAGAATTTATTAACGTGCCTTTTTCGGTATACGCAGAAGCAGTTAAATCACATTCTTCTTTTGCATCGGCATTAGGCGCGATAACTTGCTTAATGGTTAAGCCATATTTAGTCGCAAATTCCCAATCGCGCTGATCGTGACCAGGTACTGCCATTACTGCACCTGAACCGTAATCCATCAATACGAAGTTAGCCACCCAAACAGGAAGTAATTCACCCGTTAAAGGGTGTACCGCTTTAATGCCTGTATCGCAGCCTTTTTTCTCCATAGTCGCCAATTCTGCTTCGGCTACTTTGGTGTTTTTACACTCGTCGATAAAGGTGGCAAGTTCAGCGTTTGTTTTCGCTGCAAATTCAGCTAGTGGATGTTGTGCAGCCACTGCCACGTAAGTTACGCCGTAGAAAGTATCAGGGCGTGTGGTGTAAACGGTTAAATCGTTTATGTCGCTGCCGTTTTTACCTAAGTTAAAGGTAATGTCTACCCCTTCAGAGCGACCAATCCAGTTTGCCTGCATTGCACGTACTTGATCAGGCCATTCTTCAAGCTGTTCTAAGTCGGCCAATAACTCTTCGGCGTAGTCGGTAATTTTGATGAACCACTGTGGAATTTCTTTTTGTTCCACTAATGCACCTGAGCGCCATCCTCGACCATCAATAACTTGTTCGTTAGCCAAAACGGTTTGGTCTACTGGATCCCAGTTAACCGTTGAGTTCTTTTTATATACCAAGCCTTTTTCATAAAGACGAGTGAAGAACCATTGTTCCCAGCGGTAGTAATCTGGTTTACAGGTAGTAACTTCGCGGTCCCAGTCGTAACCGAAACCCAAAGAGCGAAGCTGTGTTTTCATGTAATCAATATTGGAGTAGGTCCAATTCGCAGGCGCAGTATTATTATTAATAGCGGCGTTTTCTGCTGGAAGACCGAAAGCATCCCAACCCATAGGTTGGAGAACGTTTTTACCCTGCATGCGCTGATAACGACTAATAACATCACCAATGGTGTAGTTACGCACGTGACCCATATGCAAGCGACCACTTGGGTAGGGGAACATAGAGAGACAGTAGAACTTCTCTTTTTCTACATCGTCATTTGCTTGAAATGAGTTATTTTCTTCCCAGTATTGCTGAACACGTTGTTCTATATCTTTCGGGTTGTACTGATTTTCGGCCATGAAACTTAGGCTTCCGCATTATTAGAGTTAAAACGTTCATGAAACCTGCTCCCTAGAAAATTTCATTCTGGGGAAGTGAGTCGCGATTAGGCTGAATCACAATATTGCAGGTTTAACTTGCATGTAGCCGCATAGAATAACCCAGCGCTACACTTAGCCTCAATAGCTAGTGCTAGGTTAGCACGACTTTTTTGTGACTACTTGTTGAAAAAGTAAGCGTATTGGCAAAGGTTTCCCTTCATCATCGTTTACTGACGAAAAATTAATAGCGGTAGTTGCTCGTTAATTCACCGATTAGAGGCTTGAAACAGTGCTTTACAGCATAAGGGTTTGACACACTAGTTAAATAGGGTTTCACTTACCCTAAAGCACAATAAATAGAACACTATGCCAGGCGAAAGCACCACTATGGCCCTAGATCCAATTGACCTCACCCCAACCATTAATCGAAAAGCAGTGAATGCTGCCTTAAAAGACGATGAAGCCTTAAATGCCACTTTTATAGGGCAGGAGCGCGCGCGAGAAGCGTTAACTTTTGGTCTTGGCATTAACGCGAAAGGCTATAACCTTTATGTGATGGGTGAACCGGCCACGGGTCGCTTCACATTGGTAAAGGATTACATTGAACGCCAAGTCGCCGTGCTGCCTGCACCTGATGATTGGTGTTATATCAATAATTTTGATGAAGAGCGCGAACCCGTAGCCCTTCGTTTTCCCCCTGGCGGCGGCAAAGCATTCCAAAAAGATATCACTCATTTAATTGATGATGTGCTTGATACCTTTCCAGTGGCATTTGACAATCCTGGCTACCAGCGCCGCAGAACCAGCATTTCCCGCGAGTTCGATCAAAAATACGATAGCGCTATTGATGCAGTAGAACGTTTTGCAAAAGCTAACGATGTGGCCATGAGTGAAGATGGCGGCACCATTACATTTTCACCTATTGTTGATGGCAAACCCATTAGTGATGCTGAATTTGCTACCGCGAGCGATGAAAAGCGCCAATTCTTTTATAATTTAATAGATGAGCTAGAAAATAGATTAAGTGAAAGTTTATTAAGTTTACCTTCGTGGAAGCGTGAAAATTCAGAGCGCTTGCGTGAGCTAGATAAGCAAACTGCCGAGCAAGGCATCAAGCCGCTATTAAAAGTGCTTGAGCACAAATATGCGTCAGATTTAGGTATTTTAAAATATTTAAAGCAGCTTAAAACCGCGCTCGTGAATGCTATTTTGCTTATTTTAGCTGAAGAGCAAAAAGAAGAAAAAAATGATGAGTTTGACAAACGCTTGTTCTTAGAAGAGCAATTTTTGCCCAATGTATTGGTTGCAAATCGTTTAGATGACACAGCGCCGGTAATTTATGAGCCAAACCCAACGTATCAAAACCTGTTCGGAAAAATTGAATACACCAATATTCATGGCAGTGTTTATACCAATTACAGAATGATTCGCCCAGGTGCACTTCATCGTGCCAATGGCGGTTATTTGCTGCTTGATGTGGATCAGTTAATAGAACAGCCTTATGTGTGGGATACCCTTAAACTGGCGGCGAAATCAGGCCGCTTAAAAATGGATTTGCCGCAGCAAGATGTAGGCATGGTAAATGCCATTACGTTGAACCCGCAACCTATCGATTTGAACGTAAAGATTGTGCTTCTGGGGTCACGAGACTTATATTACACCTTGCAAGATTTTGATGATGAATTCGATGAGCTATTTCGAGTACTGGTCGATTTTGATTTAGAAATACTGGTGACCCGACAAGCGTTGTTCGATTTTGTGGGCAAAGTGCGCAAACACATATTGGCGCTTAATTTAACCGGTATTACCGCTAATGCCATGTGCCGGTTAGTTGAATATTCACTGCGTATGGCTGAACACCAAGAAAAGCTCTCGGCGCATTTTGCCGAAGTGATTGAGCTGGTAAACGAAGCCCATTATTTTTGTGTAAAGTCAGGTGGCGAAACCCTAGAGCTTGATCATTTACGCACCGCGCTGAGTGCCAAAAAACGCAGAACAGGGCGAGTAAGCCAAACCTTGCTGAATGATATTAAAGAAGGGCATGTGCTTATCGCTACCGACGGCAAAGCCATAGGTAAAGTGAATGGGCTTACGGTGCTAGATATTGGCGATACCGCCTTTGGTACGCCTGCGCGCATTACTTCAACAGTATTTGCAGGCGCTAGTGGCGTAGTCGATATTGAACGTGAAGTAGAGCTGGGGCAACCCATTCACTCCAAAGGCGTAATGTTGTTAACAGGGTATTTGGGTTATAAATATGCCCAACATTTCCCGCTAACTTTATCGGCCAATATTGCCTTGGAACAGTCTTATGGGCACATCGATGGTGACAGTGCATCATTAGGCGA
This sequence comes from Alteromonas sp. CI.11.F.A3, assembly GCF_032925565.1. Classification (NCBI taxonomy): domain Bacteria; kingdom Pseudomonadati; phylum Pseudomonadota; class Gammaproteobacteria; order Alteromonadales; family Alteromonadaceae; genus Alteromonas; species Alteromonas sp. CI.11.F.A3. Next base: position 2,770,855 of record NZ_CP136708.1, on the reverse strand, counting down.
ATTAGTAGCATTAATTTCTGCGCTAACCGAAATTCCCTGCGTTCAAACGCTTGCCATTACAGGTTCGATAAACCAATACGGTGAAGTGCAAGCGGTGGGAGGGGTGAATGAAAAAATCGAAGGCTTCTTCGATTTATGTCAGCACCGCGGTCTAACCGGTACCCAAGGTGTGGTTATTCCTAAATCGAATGCGATAAATTTGGTATTAGATGCCACGGTCATTGATGCGGTGAAAAAAGGCTTGTTCCACATTCATACGGTTGAAACGGTAGATGAAGCCTTAGCCGTATTAATGGGGCAAGACGCCGGTACATTAAGTAGCCGAGGTCGTTACCCTAAAAACACCATTAATTATCATGCAGTGAATCGTCTATATAATATTGCACTCATGGTAAATGGTGGCGACGGCGAATAAAGGCTATTCGTAAAAGAGAGCATCACAATGATGCTCTCTTTTGTTATAGCCAATATAGCTAATTATTTTGGCGGCATTCTTAAGCCGCCGTCTAAGCGAATGGTCTCGCCATTTAAATAATTATTTTCGGCAATATGCAGCACCAATTTTCCGAACTCTTCCGGTAAGCCTAAGCGTTTTGGAAACTGAACGTTAGCAGAAAGGGCGTCTTGAACTTTTTCTGGCATGGAAAGCAGCATAGGGGTTCCCATCACCCCAGGTGCAATAGTGTTGACGCGAATGCCTAGTGGAGCAAGATCTCTTGCCATAGGAAGCGTAAGCGCAATAATCCCGCCTTTACTGGCTGCATACGCAGTTTGGCCAATTTGCCCTTCATAGCCTGCCACAGAGGCAGTGTTAATAATAACGCCACGCTCGCCTTCCTCATTCAATGGGGCTTGCTTCGCCATGGCTGCAGCCACAAGGCGCGCCACATTAAAACTTCCCACTAAATTAATATCAATCGTGTTTTGAAAGTCACCTAAGGGGGCTGGGTTGCCGTCGCGGTCCAATAAACGTTTAGCCGGGGCAATGCCGGCGCAGTTTACGCACAGGGAAAGCGCGGAAAAGCGAGTAATGCACTTATCGATAGCATGGGTAATGTCATCTTCACTTCTCACATCAACCTTAACAAACAGCGTATGTTCAGCACCAAGTTCTTCAACACGTTGTTTACCCATTTCTTCATTAAGATCGAGTAAACACACATTGGCACCAGCCGCACGAAGCGCAATGGCAGTAGCATGACCAAGACCAGAGCATCCACCCGTGACTATGGCGGTTCGGTTTTCAAGAGGCTTTTGCTGTAAATAGGTAGTATGAAGCGAGTCGGGGATAGGCTTTGTTTCTATCATAGGGTTTCCGCGTAGGTTCCGTATTATTTTTTTGTTAATTTATGTCCACATCGACATTATCATGTCTATTAACATAATATTAACGGTAATACGGTACGAAAACTATGGTGCCGGCAAAAACCGGCACCACGGTATGACTTATTTTGGCAATTGAATTTTACGCTCTTCACTCGGACGGTAAAGAATTAGCGTATGTCCAATTACTTGTAGCTTTTCTGACTTAGTTTCGCGAACAATCGCATCCATGATGAGTGATTTTTCTTCACGATCATCAGTTGGAACTTTAACTTTAATCAGTTCATGGAAATTTAATGCATTGTCGATTTCCGCAACAACACCTTCAGTAAGGCCGTTTGAACCTAGCTGTACGATAGGCTTTAGCGGGTGCGCTAGGCCTTTTAAAAATTGTTTCTGTTTATTTGAAAGTTTCATGTAGTCAATTTTCTTACAATTAATCTATAAATTTAAGCTTGAATTAACGTATTCTAACGCCATCTTCTCTACAATCCTAATGACAATGTATTGGAATGACAAAAAAGAAGCACTCTGCCAGCAGTAAACGCTGGTTAACAGAACATTTTAACGACCATTATGTGCAAAAAGCGCAGAAGCAGGGTAAGCGATCGCGTGCCTTCTTCAAATTGGAAGAAATTCAGCAAAAAGACAAACTTATCAGTCCGGGTAACACAGTAGTGGACCTTGGGGCTGCGCCAGGAGGCTGGTCACAACTCGCTTCTGAACTGGTAGGAGACAACGGGCAAGTTATCGCATGCGATATTTTACCGATGGATTCTATCGTTGGCGTTGATTTTTTGCAGGGTGACTTCAGAGATGAAGCTGTTTTAAATGCGTTATTGAACAGAATTGGCGGGAACACCGTAGATATAGTGTTGTCTGATATGGCACCGAACCTGTCTGGAAATGCAGCAGTAGATCAAGCCGGGTCGATGTACTTGTGTGAATTGGCACTGGATATGTGTCATCAAGTATTGAAACCAGGTGGAGGTTTTATGATCAAGGTTTTTCAAGGGGAAGGCTTTGATACCTTTCTGCGCGCATTACGTGACTCGTTCACAACCATAAAAACACGTAAGCCCGATTCATCACGATCACGGTCTCGTGAGGTGTATTTGGTGGCTCTTGGGTATAAAGTGTAGTACGCTTTGAGTAAGCGATTTTCGTTGCGAAAGTTTATGTGTGTTAGTGAAACTCTCGTGGTTTTATCTTTCACAAGTATATTCTTTCGGATTTTTAGAGGTTAGTAGCATTGAGCGATATGGCAAAAAATTTAATCTTATGGTTGGTTATCGCCGTTGTGTTGATGTCTGTTTTTCAGAGCTTTTCACCTGGTGAATCGTCGAAAACACAGACCGATTACACAACTTTTTTAAGAGAAGCTGAGCAGGGTAACATCCGTGAAGTTCGCATTAATAATAGCGGCGAAATTCGTGGTACCCGACGTTCAGGCGAAACATTCCAAACGTACGTACCGTATTTTGACGACAAGTTAGTTTCTGACTTAGTTAAAAACGATGTGCGCGTTTACGGTGAGCCGCCAGAAGAACAATCATTTCTCACATCTATCTTCATTTCTTGGTTCCCAATGCTTCTGCTTATTGGTGTATGGATTTTCTTCATGCGTCAAATGCAAGGTGGCGGTGGTCGCGGCGCAATGTCTTTTGGCAAAAGCAAAGCTCGCCTATTAGGTGAAGACCAAATCAAAACCACATTCGCTGATGTTGCAGGTTGTGACGAAGCAAAAGAAGATGTGTCTGAATTGGTAGATTTCTTACGTGACCCATCTAAGTTCCAAAAATTAGGCGGTAAAATTCCTAAAGGCGTACTGATGGTAGGTCCTCCTGGAACGGGTAAAACGTTGCTTGCTAAAGCGATTGCTGGTGAAGCGAAAGTACCTTTCTTTACCATTTCAGGTTCAGATTTCGTAGAAATGTTTGTGGGTGTTGGTGCATCGCGTGTTCGTGACATGTTCGAACAAGCGAAAAAAGCCGCGCCTTGTATCATATTCATCGATGAAATCGATGCGGTAGGTCGTCAACGTGGCGCAGGTTTAGGTGGTGGTCATGATGAACGTGAACAAACACTTAACCAGATGCTTGTTGAAATGGATGGATTTGAAGGTCATGAAGGCATTATTGTTATTGCCGCGACTAACCGTCCAGACGTATTAGACCCTGCATTGTTACGTCCAGGTCGTTTTGACCGTCAAGTGGTTGTTGGTTTACCTGACATCCGTGGTCGTGAACAGATTCTTAAAGTGCATATGCGCAAAGTGCCTGTGGCCGATAACGTTGAAGCAAGCGTTATTGCCCGTGGTACACCAGGTTTCTCCGGTGCCGACTTAGCTAACTTAGTTAACGAAGCTGCTTTATTCGCTGCACGTGGTAATAAACGTCTAGTAGCGATGGAAGAGTTCGAGAAAGCGAAAGATAAAATCATGATGGGCTCTGAGCGTAAGTCTATGGTGATGACTGAGGAAGAAAAGACCAACACGGCTTACCATGAAGCAGGGCATGCAATTGTTGGTCGTTTGGTTCCAGAACACGATCCTGTTTACAAGGTTTCTATTATTCCTCGTGGTCGTGCGCTGGGTGTAACTATGTATCTTCCAGAACAAGACAAGTACAGCCACAGTAAACAGCATTTAGAAAGCATGATTTCTAGTTTGTATGGTGGACGTATTGCTGAAGAAATGACCCTTGGCGAAGCAGGCGTAACTACGGGTGCTTCAAACGATATTGAGCGTGCATCCGATATTGCGCGAAAAATGGTGACGCAATGGGGCTTGTCGAGCAAGATGGGACCATTGCTTTACGCAGAAGAAGAAGGCGAAGTGTTCTTAGGTCGTTCTTCATCTGGTTCAATCAGAATGTCAAATCAAACAGCTTTAGCAATTGATGAAGAAGTTAAAGACATCATCAACCGCAACTACGCACGAGCTGAAAAGATCCTAAAAGATAACGCGGATATTTTGGAAGCCATGAAAGATGCGTTAATGAAGTACGAGACTATCGACGCGAAGCAAGTTGATGATTTGATGGAACGTCGTGAAGTTCGTCCTCCTTCAGATTGGGATGATCGTCGTCCTTCTGATGGCGACAAGCCTAGTGGCGGTAAGCCTACTCGCGAAGGCGAAATTACTAACGATGGTGTTGATAAGCCTTCTGTTGGTAAACCAGGTGACTTACCAAGCTAAACGTTGCTAAAAAAGTTTATAAAACGCCAGTATTTCTGGCGTTTTTTATTTGTGCCGTAATAATTTTAAATGACCGATACCAGGCCGTGCTGGCTGATTGATTTTAAGAGTAAGTAAATGCAGTTCTCCTCCCACAAATTAGACTTATCCCGCCCGCAGGTTATGGGCATCTTAAATGTCACACCCGACTCATTTTCTGACGGAGGCAAACATGCCCTCCTTGAAAACGCGGTAAAACATGCTGAAAAGATGTTATCTCAAGGTGCCACGTTAATTGATGTTGGCGGAGAGTCGACTCGACCAGGTGCCGCAGCAGTTTCACTTGATGAAGAACTAGACCGTGTTATTCCCGTAATTGAAGCTTTGCGTGCCAATACCGATTGCATTATTTCAGTAGATACCAGTAAAGCTGAGGTAATGACCCAGGCTGTGCAAGCTGGGGCAGGGTTAATTAATGATGTAAGAGCCTTGCAAGAACCCGGTGCGCTAACGGCAGCGGCAGATGCGAATGTGCCTGTGTGTTTAATGCACATGCAAGGGCAGCCTAAAGATATGCAACAACAGCCCCATTACAAAGACGTTGTGGCTGACGTTAAACAATTTTTATTAGCAAGGGCATCGCAGTGCATTGAGGCGGGCATTAAAAAAGAGCAAATTTTGTTCGATCCTGGTTACGGTTTTGGTAAAACCCTTGAACATAACTATGCACTGGTTAAACACCTCCAAAGCATAATGGCGCTGGGCTATCCGGTGCTAGTGGGTATGTCTCGTAAATCAATGATTGGCAATTTGTTAAACAGAAATGTGGATGAACGCTTGGCGGGAAGTATTACCCTCGCTACAATTGCAGCACAGCAAGGTGCGCATATTATCCGCGTTCACGATGTACAGGAAACGGCGGACGCAGTTAACATTGTTAATATGCTAACAACAATAGAATAAGGAACCTTCATGGGGCAGCGTAAATATTTCGGCACTGATGGCATACGCGGTAAAGTGGGCGAAAGTAATATTAATCCCGAATTTGTTATTAAGCTTGGTTGGGCAGCAGGGAAAGTGCTTGCCGGACGAGGCACTAATAAAGTACTTATTGGCAAAGACACCCGTATATCTGGCTACATGCTAGAGTCTTCTTTAGAAGCAGGCTTATCGGCTGCAGGTATTGATAGTGGTTTGCTGGGTCCTATGCCTACACCTGCTATCGCATACCTAACGAAAACGTTTCGTTCTGAAGCGGGTATTGTGATTAGCGCATCTCATAACCCTTATTACGACAATGGGATTAAGTTTTTCTCAGCCGACGGTTTCAAGCTAGATGATGATATTGAACTGGCTATAGAAGACATGCTTGATAAGCCAATGACGTGTGTTGCTTCTGACAAGCTAGGAAAAGCAACCAGAATCAACGATGCTGCAGGCCGCTATATTGAATTTTGTAAAGGTAGTTTCCCGTCTGATTTATCTCTTACCGGTTTAAAAATAGTAGTAGATTGCGCCCACGGAGCTACTTACCATATTGCGCCTAACGTATTGCGCGAGCTTGGTGCTACGGTAGTTGAAATTGGTACCGCGCCAAATGGTTTAAATATTAATGAAGGCGTTGGCGCCACTTCGATGGACGCAATCGTTGAGAAAGTAAAAGAAACCAATGCACATCTTGGTTTCGCTTTAGATGGTGACGGCGACCGTATCATGATGGTTGATCATTTAGGCAATGTGATAGATGGTGACCAAATCGTGTATATGATTGCCCGCGATGCACTTAAAAATGGTCGTATGCAAGGCGGTGTTGTTGGCACATTGATGAGCAACCTTGGTTTAGAAATTGCCTTTAGCAAGCTAGGCGTTCCTTTTGCACGAAGTAAAGTAGGGGATCGCTATGTCATGGAAATGCTTCAGCAAAAAGGCTGGGCGATTGGTGGCGAGAACTCGGGTCATATTCTTAATTTGGCCACGTCTTCAACTGGCGACGGCATTATTGCTGGCCTACAAGTTATCGCTGCAATGTTACGCTCAGACTTAGATTTACACGATTTAAGCAATGGCTTTGATATGTATCCTCAGTGCTTAGTGAACGTGCGTTATCAAGATGCTAGTCAAGATTATCTAGCCCATGCTGATGTGCAAGGCGCTAAACAAGAAGCAGAGGCTGCATTAGGTAAAAAAGGCCGCGTTTTATTACGTAAAAGCGGAACTGAACCTCTTATTCGCGTTATGGTAGAGTCTGATAATGAAGGGCATTCTTCCAAGTGGGCAGAGCATATTGCTGAAACTGTTCGTAAAGTCGCCAATTAGTTGGTAGAACTGCTAATTTTGCGTTTTATACTTGTATATTTTTACTGAAATCGTTAATATCACGCCCGCTTTAAGACAGGGCTAAGGTCTGCATTGTGAATAACAATAAAAGAAAGCCGCTGGTAGCGGGCAATTGGAAAATGAACGGTAATCGTTCTCTAGTCACTACGTTCAACGATGCATTTGAGAATAATGCACTTGATAATGTTGATGTAGTTATTTGTCCTCCTGCTTTATATCTTTCAGCCTTTTCTGCTCAAGCCTTTGCGCTGGGTGGACAAGATGTAAGTCATCTTGATAATGGCGCTCACACGGGTGACCTTTCTGCTGACATGCTCAGTGAACTTGGTTGTAAGTACGCCATAGTAGGGCACTCAGAGAGAAGAGACGACCACGGTGAAAGCAATAGCTTAGTGGCCGAGAAAGCAAAGAAATCAATTGCAAGCGGACTAACCCCAATTATTTGCGTGGGTGAGTCACTTGATATTAGAGAAAGTGGTCAGGTTGAGTCTTTTATTGGCGAACAACTTGATGCATTAGTTGACGGTTTAACCGTTCAAGAGCTTTCTAAATCGGTACTGGCTTACGAGCCTGTTTGGGCTATAGGTACCGGAAAGACAGCTTCTCCTGAACAAGCGCAAGATGTACATGAATTTATTCGTGGATACTTTGCAAAAGTAGACGCTGAGCTTGCTCAAGGGTTAAGAATTTTATACGGCGGCAGTGTTAAAGCAGATAACGCTAAAACATTGTTTGCACAACAAGACGTAGATGGTGGCCTCATTGGTGGCGCCAGCTTAAAGACAGAAGATTTTATTTCAATTTGCCAAGCGGCAAACTGACGAGGTAATTATGGTTTACGAAGTGCTACTGGTAGCATATTTAATTGTTGCATTGCTGTTGATTGGTTTTGTTCTTATTCAACAGGGTAAAGGTGCAGATATGGGCGCTTCTTTTGGTAGCGGCGGCTCAAATACGGTTTTCGGTTCAGGTGGTTCTGGTAACTTCATGACTCGTACTACAGCCATTCTTGCAGGCTTGTTCTTCTTTATCAGCCTTACATTAGGTGCGATGACAGCAAACCGCGAAAGTGCAGAAGACGAGTGGGATAATTTAGAAGTACCAGCAGCTGTTGAAGCGCCGGTTCAAGCGCCAGCTGATATGGACGTTCCAGTTATGGATTCGCCTGCAGTAGACGCAGCAACGACGAATGACATTCCAACGGGTGATGCTCCTCAGGCTGAAATCACCGAAGGTGACGTACCTAAGTCTGACGATTCAGACGTACCTAATTAAGATTTTTGCGGAAGTGGTGGAATTGGTAGACACGCCATCTTGAGGGGGTGGTGAGCATAGCTCGTGCGGGTTCAAGTCCCGCTTTCCGCACCAACTTTAAAAACCGGCTTCTAGCCGGTTTTTTTGTGTCTGTAAATTTTTTACAAAATGAGGAATTACGCCAACCTAGCGACTATTAGTATTGCGGTAATTGGGCTATGCTACTAACTCAATTAGAAAAAGTGAATGTAAGTATTATGTATAGAACGGCGCGCTGGGAGCGGTAGGTTGCAAATATCACTTCGACAAAGTCTTTTTAGAACCCTTCTTGGCGGGATTTTTATAGCCTCACTCCTCATTGTTGCAGGGGTTTGGAAGTCAGCTAACAACTTAGTAAAACAAAATATTAGCCAAGATATCGCTGTTACTGAAAAGGTACTGCATAGGCTGATTGAAGATCGCCAAGCCATTATTAAAAATGTATCTAACGTACTACTTCGCTCCTACGACTTTCGCCAAGCCGTGGGAACTGCAGATTTACCCTCTATACAAACCGCATTAGAAAGTTATGCGTCGCGCATCAATTCCGATGTCATTGCATTAGTGAATTTAGACCACACCATTGTTGCATCTCATAGTGCTCTGTTTAAGCCAGGGGAAACCTTAGAAGCTAGTACAGCGTTGGTTGCGAAAGGCTACGAAAGCGGCTTTTTCCTTATTAACGACACATTAATTCAATTAAACCTCTATAAAGTAGAGATTCCCACGTTACGCTATTACATGATTATCGGTGTGGAGTTTGACGAAACATTACTACAAGAATTAAAAAATCTTGTTGATGCTGAAATTATTATCACCAATATCACTGACAATATGCCTATTGCATCAACACTTTCGCCAGAGCAAGTAGAATCCGTTTTAACGAGTGATCCCACGCCTTCTTGGGTTGATGTTACATTCAAGCAAAAAAACACCTACATTAGCCGTGAAGTAAGCCTAGTGTCGATGTCGGAACTTCCTGTACGTATTACTATTGCCGTAGACGTATCAGATGCCTTTCAGGCCTTTACTAACATACAATTAAGTATTCTCGTGTTAACCCTAGTTGCGGTTCTGGTGGCGTTGGGGTTCTCAATGCTACTAGCTCGAAATGTCAGTAGTTCCGTTTCTAACCTTGTAAAAGCTGTAAATCGTGTAGCAGGCGGTGAATACGGCGCGACACTAGATAAGCCATCAAAGTTACGTGAAATTAGTGAGCTGGCCTCGGCAGTGGATAGCATGCAAGAGAGCATTCAGCACCGAGAAAAGCACATTCGGTATCAAGCGCAACATGATGTGCTAACCGGTTTGTTTAATCGAAATTACGTGGAAGGGTATTTTGATGGAAAAATGTCTGAAAACGTAAACTTGCAAGTTGTTGCTATCACCATTATTGGCTTTAGAACCACTAACGACCTTTATGGCTATTCCAACGGTGACAACACGCTTAAGGCACTCGCTACGCGCTTGCTTCGCTGGCCTGGCACTTCAGCACGTTTAGCGGGGGGAGAAATTCTCTATATTACCGATACGGCGTTAGACGAAAATCAATTAGAAACACTGAAACACATTTTAGAGCAGCCCGTTGAAAGCAACTTAATCTCAATCCCAGTGAAGGTGGCGATGGCCGTGGTGTCTTGTCCTCAGGATGCAACCAACTCAGAAGAGCTATTTCGTAAAGTTAATATTGTTACCGACGAAGCTATTCATTCTAATGCATGGTGTGTGCACTATCGCCCAGAACTTGAGGCTAAGTACGTTAGGCGTTTGACTATTACTACCGAGCTTAAGCGAGCGCTTTCTAGCAATCAAAGTGAGCTTTCGATGGTGTATCAACCAAAAATTGATCTCAGCACGATGAAAGTATGCAGTATGGAAGCGCTAATAAGGTGGAATAACGACACCCTTGGCTTCGTACCACCCGATGAGTTTATTACCATTGCTGAACAGGCTGCCTTGATTGAACAAGTCACGACTTGGGTTATGCAGCAAACCATTGCTGATTTGTCCTACTTCAGGCAGAAAGGCTATGGCTTTACGGTAGCGATGAATTTATCAACGCAAGACATTCAAAATAAGCCGCTACTCGATAAATTGGTTTCGATGCTTACCGATGCGGCACTTTCACCTGATGCGCTAGAGCTAGAAATAACAGAAAGTGATTTGGTGGCCGACGCCTCACTTGCTATTGAAAACTTGAACTCATTGACCAGCAGAGGGTTTCACTTTGCTATCGATGATTTTGGTACTGGTTACTCATCACTTGCGTATTTGAAGAACCTGCCTGTGGATACCATCAAAATCGATAAGAGCTTTATTTTGTCGTTAGCCACCGATGACAACGATAAACAAATAGTTCACACCGTGCTGGGATTAGCTTCTGCATTCGATTTGAAAGTGGTCGCTGAAGGGGTAGAAGACGAGATATCGTTAAATATTTTGAAAGAGTGGGGCTGTGATATTGCGCAAGGTTTCTTCATTAGCCGACCTTTAGCGAAGGATGCTCTAGAGGAGTGGTTAGAAAATTCACCTTTAGGCGAATAGACGTGAACCAGTAAATCCCTTATTGTTGGCAGAATATATGCATTATAAAAGCAAAGCCTGCTCAAAAGCGTGAGTTATTGCAGTTAGAGTGGGTAAACTGTGAAATTACTTCAAAAACAAGGATATTATTATGGACATTATTCGCATTATACTTTCAATTTTACTGCCCCCTCTAGGTGTATTCTTACAAGTTGGTATTGGCGCTCAGTTTTGGATAAACATCCTTCTAACATTGTTTGGCTATTTCCCTGGTGTTATCCACGCCGTGTACATTATTGCTAAACGATAGTTTATTTTACTAATTTTTAGTAAAACCAAACATTAAAAGAAAGGCCAGTATATGACTGGCCTTTTTTGTATTCGTAAGATTTAGGTAAAACGCGCGCCTAGTGAGGCGCGAGTTCTTTTGCCATTTCTTCTTGGTAAGAATCAGCAAGTTTATTCTTTTGAGAATCGTTAAGAAGTCGGCCTGCAACTTGGAAAAACTCTTGCTCTTCATCAGCAAGGTGATGCTCAACTTTTTCCTGAAGAGATTTTAAGTGACGTAGCCATCCTGGTGAGTCCATTTTGGTCTCATCCAGTTTTTCAATAAGCTCATCAATTTCATGATGCTCTGCAATACCATGACGGGTTAAATCGACAGCGTCATCTTTTTTAAGTAGAGGAGAATAAAAATGGCGCTCCTCTGCAATTGCATGACTTTCAAGCTGGTTTTTAAGCTCTTGGTAATACTCTCGGCGTGCAGCCGTGTCTCCACTGGTCTCAGCGAGAATTTTAAGTAACAGTCTTTGTTTCTCATGATCTTGGCGTAACGCTTCGAAAATCTTCATCGGTAATCCCTCAACTAGTTGAACTAAAAATATGGCGTAAAAAGCACTTTACACATTACACGTTTAGTTAATGCGAGAAGCGTTCCACTATATCGAGCTCACTAAGTCATTGTAAATTCAGCTTTTAGCGGTTACTTATTATTACGATACATAAGTAACCGCTTAAATAATGCATTTCTTACATAGGGTTTGCGGTAATCTTTACCTATAGCTATTGTGAAGCGGATTGACTGTTATTTTGCGCATGGTCTATACCAGTTAATACCCTAAGACTAGCAGGGTGTGTGGTGATATTGATTTCACGAGCGCTGAAAATCTCACCATCAACCGCATAAGGTACTTCTTCCTCAAAATAAAGGGATATTGATGGGGTTTGTTTGTGCCTGATGCTGTCTGAACTGGTTTTATATTCTTCAGGCCCAAAAACAAGCTCTGCCAAAGAGAGTAGTTGTCGGTCAGAAGAATCTTGCGGCGTTAGCCATGTGATATCTAATTTACCATCGGTTACATCAGGTAGATTTCCGCCTTGAGCAAGTGCGGTGGTAATTGGCGCGGCATTAGCTATTACTAAGCTTGGTGTTTCTAGATGCTGGGCTTCATCTTCATCAAACTTTACTTGAAAACTAAGGTTGTCATTTTTCCCTATGGCTTCCCATAGCCCCTTAAGGTAGGCAAATTGTCCACCTGAATCTTTCTCGCCCCGATCCGCGGCAGAAATCATATGCTCTTCAAACCCAACCGCAGCAACCAGTAACATCATTCGACCATTACACTGGGCAGTATCGATATCTGCAGTTTTGCCGTCAATAATGATGTCACATGCTGTACTGATGGGAACAATTTTACTGGCATATCCATGTAGCACCTGACAAAGGGCATTGGCAGTACCAAGTGGAATAACCCCTAGTGTGACGTTTTTATCGGTAAGGGCATTGGCCACTTCGGTGATGGTGCCGTCGCCTCCACAGGCAACAATAATTTGTGCCCCGTCGACTAAGGCTTCTTTAGCCAATACTTCACCGTTTATTTCAGCTGTTGTTTCTTTAACGGTAACTTTAAATTTTTCGTTTAGTCTTGACAGAATATCCGCCTTTTCAACTTCCCATTTACCCCCTCCAGCAACAGGGTTGGCAATAAGAGTAAGACGCTTAGTCAACGACAAGCTGCCGCCATTCTTTATTTTTTCAAGTGCTGCTAACTGATGTTTGTTAAGTCTTGCTGTAGAACGAACTGCTTGAATTTTATCCATCGCATCTAAAATGGATAACGAGGGATCCCTAGCCAGTAGGTAGGCAGCTAGCACTAATACAGAACGACCTCTACCAAGTGCGCAATGCACAACCACATTTTTACCTTCAACAAGTTGTTGATCTAACCAATTAATCGCAAGGGTAAGTTGTTCTTGGGTGGGGCTGGTATGGTCAAGGACTGGAATATTTAAATAATCAAAATCTAGCTGATAGGCAGTCCAATCTAAACCATCGAATTCCGCGGTAACGTCTAAAATAGCGTTAATATTATTGTTTTTAAGCATATCCACATGCTGAGAAGACATGCGACAGCCTAGATAAAGCTGGTCATCAATTCTTTGAAAGGGAGGAACCTTATCTGTTCGCCTTGCATACTCATTGTATAACCAGCTTCCCAATAAAAATGGAACAAAGACCCAACGTATATAAATAGGGATAGACCCATCTTCTCGTTTTCTGAACAATGCAGGGTAGTTAAGCAAGTAGGCGCTACTCACTGCAATAAGCGAAAAGCTGATCCAAGCAAAAATGACAGAGAGCCACAATGTTGGGCTAAACCATGTTAGCACTAGTGCTAAAATTGCGCCGAGTACATAATATTTAACCATCTTCATACTGTTCACATTTCCTTTGTTCAAAGATTTAATTTATTTATACAGTGGTTACGCTATTTTTGTTTATTACTAATAAGCATCTATGAAGGTAGAATGAAAATAATCACCAAAAATTACGTTTTTTTAAAACTTTATCAGTGAACTGAGTGATAAATAGTGGCGTAATGGTTCCATCAAAATTTTCACCGCAGTACGTAACTTCATAAACAGGCGAAGTCAATGTCGAACAGTTTCACTATCAAGTTGGTAAACTTTCTATGGTTTCAAACCATTTGGTGGTTGGTGGTTTTATACCAAAGCACTTTTTTGGTTGTAGGTTTACTGCTCGCGTGGCTTGTTTACTCACCACTGCGAAAGTCAGACAGTAAAACAATGATAGCAGTTTTATTTCTGGGCACCGCGGTCGACTCACTGTTGATGTTAACAGGGGTATTTGGTTTTGAGCCTGGAGCTTGGTTTAGCGGTGGTGCTTCTCATTGGATAATACCTATTTGGCTGGTGTGCCTGTGGGCTGCACTAGGTGGATCATTACAGCATAGTTTGAGTGCGTTTGCTGATAAGCCATTACTTGCCATGGTAGGCGGTGCTGTGTTCGCCCCGTTAAGTTATTTTGGTGGTCAAAAATTTGGTGCGGTGACTTTTGGATATTCACCACTTATTACTGTGGTTATATTAGCTATTGTATGGGGTGCAGTATTTCCAGCGTGTTTTTTACTCGCGAAAAAGTTAACGGCTGATGATGACCAAAGTTCAGCCTGATAGGCCCAGACCAGCAAGCACAAATTTAAACGAAAGGCTAAAACGAAAGATCAAAATGAAAGAGCAAAGCGAACGGTCAAAAGAGAAAGGTAAAGAGGAGGAAACTAAATCTAGCAACTCCCTTAACCTGCGGTTAGAGGGAGTAGGCTGCTAATATTGGTTTAAATCGTACTAGCGTACCGCTTCAACCACATTCTTACTCCGTGAATGCAAAAACGATGCAATGTCTGACGCTGATTGACTCTTTTTCAAGTTAATAACGACCGCCACGTGATTTCTTCTAATGGCATGCCTTACCGCTTGTACTATTTCTGAACGGTCTGGACGAAGACCAACTAAGCCCGCTACAAACAAACCAGTAAAAATTCCTGGGCTTATTAAAGCGATGTAGGTAAACAATGGATTTTGCTTCGTTAATTCAGGGCCAAACGAGACTAAAAGAAACGCCGCAAGCATACCTACAAGAAAACCGACTCCACCGAGCATTAAGTGTGAGTGCCATAGGTTTTTGCCTATACTTTTACTCTCTTGTTCTAGCTTCTCACTCATCGCAGTATCGCTTGCGTCGATGAAAGCCACTTGTTCAGTACTGACATCAGTGGAATTAGCCAGTTGTTGTATGGTTTTTTTTGCCGACAATTTGTCTTCAAATATGGCAGCAACTTGAATTTGGTCATTTGGCGCTAGAGATGCGCGAAGATTTTCATGATTAGCAGTTTGCATAACTTCTCCGATAAACCCGGTCAATGTATACCTAAGCGGTACCCTTTAACGAAATGTGTTAAAGGCGGGTAAATTCATAACTATTAAGCGAATTTACAAATATTCATTCATAACCATTCAAAATGCGTTCCGCTGACGGGTTAAACTTTAGTCTACATACATTTCAAACGCTCCTTTCATCTGTAACACTATGATTATTATGCTTTATATGCTTTTTTCTGAAATGTTAACTTAAGTTCATTTAACTGATGATTAGCATAGGTCTATAGATAGTATTTCCACTATGTTTCATATTTACTCACACTATGAAAATTTGTCTCAGTCTGTAAATCTATCTTTTATTGGTAGCCTTGGACTTATCAAATTAACGCCGCCGGATGTTATCTCTAAAATCAAAGCGCACCGCTAATAATATGAAAATAATGAAAATTTTTTCTTAATCGAACCGATTACCTCGAAAAGGGAAATAGGTTTTAGGTGGGGCATTAACATGCACGTAACTTGCATCTTCCTTTGGCATTCAAAATGGCGAGTAGAAGTTGCCACACTAGTAAGCAGCCTTGAAGTAAGTTTGCGATAAAGAATATTATAAAAAGGAGTTCACGTGACTATAGGGCAAGTCGTCGATGGGGGTATGCCTCATCCACACCTCACAATTAAGCGCATTCCTTGCGGCAAAGGTGCTTATTATCGTTATACCAGCGGTCGAAAGGTAGCTGGTCAGCGTGTGCTGCGCAGAATCAAATCACTTGCCATTCCTCCTAACTGGAAAAGTGTCACCATTAGTCGCGACCCTAAAGCAAGTATTCAAGCTATTGGCTTGGATACTAAGGGGCGAAAACAATACCTTTATCATCCTGATTGGCATAAACAGCAACAGGCGGAAAAATTCAAACGTTTGACGGTGTTCGGTCAGAAAGTACCTGAGTTTCGAGAATATTGCAGAACACTCGTCAATGGCGAGCAGTGGACAATAGAGCGGGCATCAGCCTTGGTATGCCTGTTATTGGATTATACCGGCGTAAGAATAGGCAACCCGCAGTACAGTAAAGAAAATAACACCTACGGCTTAACCACGCTTCGCCGTAAACATGTTCAAGAAGCAACGGTAGAAAAGGTGTCTCTTGAATATTCTGGTAAACACAGTAAGCGACGCACTATTACGATAGACGATCCCTTATTAGCCTCCTTAGTGTGTGAATGCACTCAGCTTCAAGGTTACAGCTTATTTCGATATCAGTTAGCCGATGGCTCGTGGTGTGATATTCATAGTGAAGATGTAAATGCATTTATTCACGAGCATTTAGGCGACAATTTTAGCTGCAAAGATTTTCGAACCTGGGCAGCCAGTCGATTTGCACTTCAAAGCTTCCCAGACGTAGATAGGTACTTGCGAGAAGGGCGTAACCGAAAATGGCCGAACGCACTTAGCTTACATGTGTCAAAAATGCTAGGCAATACGCCTTCTGTTTGTAGGCAGTATTACATTCACCCGAAGTTATATTCTGTGTTTGACGAGAAAAATACGTTCGAAAACTTGTTGAAGACACTCCAGCAGGGCAACGAGCAACTTTGCGACCCCGTTGAGCGAGATTTAAGCACTGAAAAGCTTTTGTTGTCGATCATTTCATCTGAGTGACAACTAGATTAACTTTTAATATTAAATGCTTCTATTGATACTAATAGTGTAATAGTTAAGCGAGTTACGGCATAAATTGCTGCGTTTCACGAACTGGTTTATCTGTATAAAATCTCATTGTAATCAATATAATGTGTGGATATTAAAGCTCGTTAATGCGTGTGAAACCTTTAAGGCTATATTCACATAGCAAATAGACTTCATAGTAAATTGGCTACTATTTAAACTTGAAATCTTACCGATGATACTTATATAATTAGAGCTCTAATCATTATTGTTCAATTTAAATGTTTGATTCTGATTTTGGCATAAGGCTAAAGTCGGAAACAAATGATGCGTGTTATTTAGGTTTTAAATTTTGTATAGCACTTCGAGGGAATATTTTGTCCTTCTAGCATCTGAACGATGTAATTTTAACTAACATAGGAGAGCAATCTCACATTATGCCAATTGAAAGTTATATATCGCTGGCAATCTATTTTCTAGCGATGTTAGGTATAGGTCTTTTTGCATATCGTCAATCTACTAGTGACATTTCAGGTTACATTCTAGGTGGTAGAAAGGTTAGTCCCCAAGTTACCGCGTTATCTGCCGGCGCTTCCGATATGTCAGGTTGGATGTTAATGGGATTGCCAGGGGCAATGTTCTTAACCGGGTTCGACGCAGTTTATATTGCTATTGGTCTTGTCGCAGGGGCATTAGCAAACTATATATTGGTTGCTCCCAAACTTCGTGTTTACACCGAAGTTGCCGATGATTCGTTAACCGTGCCGGAGTTCTTCGCAAAGCGCTTCGACAACCCTAAAGCAAACGTACGCATCGTTTCAGCTGTCATCATTGTCTTATTCTTTACTTTATATACTTCTGCAGGGCTCGTGGCAGGCGGAAAGCTTTTTGAAAGTGCGTTCTCAGTTGATTATCAGCTTGGGCTTTTTATCACATTGGGCGTTGTTGTTTCGTATACCTTATTGGGTGGGTTCTTAGCGGTTAGTCTTACCGATTTCGTGCAAGGTTGTATTATGTTTATTGCCCTTGTACTTGTGCCGGTTGTGGCCTTTACCGAGTTCGATGGTGTAAACCAAATGACGGCTGCCGCGTATGAATCAGTACCGAATTTTTCTGATTCATGGGGCGCTCTCACGCTCGTGGGATTGCTTTCAAGTCTTGGGTGGGGACTTGGCTATTTCGGTCAGCCTCACATCATTGTGCGCTTTATGGCAATTCGAGATGTTAAATCGGTAAGTACCGCACGAAATATTGGTATGTCTTGGATGCTAGTTACTATACTTGGAGCATTAGCAACAGGTTTTGTGGGAATAGCGTATGCAAATCAATTCAATTTGAGAGTAGACGACGCTGAGACTATTTTCATCGTTTTTTCTCAGTTGCTATTTCATCCTCTCATTAGTGGCTTTTTAATGGCTGCTATTTTAGCTGCCATCATGAGTACTATTTCGTCTCAATTGTTAGTATCGGCTAGCTCGCTAACCGAAGACATTTACCGTGTTGTAGCGAAAAAAGACATTAGCGAAAAAGAAACAGTGACCATCGGGAGAGTTGGCGTAGCGGGCGTAGCCGTTGTGGCCTTGCTATTGGCAATGGATTCATCGAACTCCATTCTTTCGTTAGTGAGCAATGCGTGGGCTGGTTTTGGTGCCGCATTTGGCCCATTGGTACTGTTTAGCCTGTACAAAAAGGATTTAACACAAAACGCGGCATTGGCCGGCATTATCAGTGGTGCAGTAACTGTCCTGTTTTGGATATACGCACCCGTATTGGCTGACGGTAAAACGTTAAGCAGTGTTATTTATGAAATTATTCCTGGTTTTGCGGTAAGTACCGCAACCCTTTGGTTGGTATCGCGCGCAGGTGCTGCGCCGTCTGAAAATGTTCAGCGCTTATTTAGAGCAACTAACCAGCAATTAGCAGATCAACAATCTTAAGGTGAATGAAATATTATGAGTCATCCCAATTGGAAACGCGTGGTCATTAAAGTAGGCAGTGCACTAATCTCGCCGAACAAGCAAGGGTGCAGCAGCCACTATTTGCTAAGTATTGCCCAGTTCATCGTGCGTTGTCGGGCAAATGGAACACAGGTAGTGTTAGTGTCTTCAGGTTCAGTCGCCGCTGGGGCACACTTGTTCCCTGACCATGAAAAATCGAACATTGCTGTGAAAAAAGCAATGGCTGCAGCAGGGCAAACAGAAATGATTGCGACCTGGGATAGGTTGTTCGACTTCCCATCAGCGCAAATGCTGTTAACCCATGCTGACCTGCGTGATAGAGAGCGCTACGTTAGTATTCGTGAAACTATTTTTAGTTTGCTTGAGCATAATGTGCTGCCTATCGTTAACGAAAACGATACGGTAACCACCGACAAGCTAAAAGTAGGCGATAACGATAACTTATCCGCTATGGTGGCAGCAGCCGCTGACGCAGATGCACTTATTATCTGTTCGGACATTGATGGTTTATATAATAAAAACCCTCATGATCACGATGATGCTGAGTTGCTCAAACGAGTAGATACCATAGACGCCAGCATTTATGCCATGGCTGGTGGTGCAGCAGAAGGCGGTGTTGGCACCGGTGGTATGCGTACAAAAATTGAAGCGGCTGAAAAAGCAGTTTCGCATGGAATAGATACATATATTATTAACGGCTTTACCGAGCTGTCATTTAATATGTTGCTTGCGGGTAAAAACCCAGGCACGCACTTTAGCCCTTACGACAAACCAATGCTAGAAAACGTGCATTGGATGCGCCACACCTCGAACGCGCAGGGCGAAGTGATAGTTGAGGGAGATTTTGATTCTTCACTGGAAAACGACAGTGAACAACTGACTAGCAGCGAAATAGTTGATGTAAAAGGCGAGTTCTCAGTAGGCGATACCATTTTGGTAAGAAAAGCTGACGGAACTAAGCTCGTGAAAGCGAAATCAAACTACAGTAGCTGTTTACTGAATTTTATCGCGAATCAGGAAAACGATGACTTCGCCAGTGAATTTGAAGATAAGACTGGCCCTATTATTTCTGATCAGCATGTAGCAAATTTGGAGAAAGAATGAGCATTATTACAGAATTAGCAAAACAAGCGAAACAAGCAGCACAAACACTTGCCATCTTAGATGAAGCTGAGAAAAATGCGGTGTTGAAAGACATGGCTGCAGCTATCCGTGGAAATAAAGACACCATTAAAGCGGTTAACGAAAAAGAAGTGGCGCGCGCTAAGGAAAACAACTTAGATGACGCTATGATTGACCGTTTGATTCTAGACGATGCTCGCATAGAATCTATGGCTGAAGGCATTGAGGTTATTATTAGCCTTGACGATCCTGTTGGTCGTGAGCGCGTGATTGGCACCCGTCCAAACGGTATCGAAATTAAAAAGATGCGTATTCCATTGGGCGTTGTGTGCATGATTTATGAAGCACGCCCTAATGTGACTGCTGATGCCGGCGCATTGTGTTTCAAATCAGGTAACGGTGTTATTCTGCGTGGCGGTAAAGAAGCACTAGACACCAGTTTAGCCATCGCTGGGCTAATGCAAGACGTGCTTGAAAAGCACAATTTGCCAAGAGCACTTGTTACGGTAGTGCCAAACCCAGACCGTGCCCTTATGCAAGAGCTTATGGAACAACGTGACTACATTGACGTTATTATTCCACGTGGCGGTGAAGGGCTGATTAACTACGTGACCGAACACTCTAAAGTGCCTGTTATTCAGCATTTTAAAGGTGTGTGCCATTTATATGTAGATAAAGATGCTGATTTAGACAAAGCATTGGCTATTCTGCTTAATGGTAAAACCCAACGTACCGGCGTATGTAATGCGCTTGAAGGCTTAGTGGTGCATCAAGCTGTTGCGGGCGACTTCCTACCTCGTGTTGCAGAAGCGTTTGAGCAACACAAGGTAACAGTGCATGTGAATGAAAAAGGCGCTCAGTACTTTAACAACGCAGATGTTATTAGCGAAGACGCTTACGGCGAAGAGTATTTAGGTTTAGAAATTGCTATTCGTGTAGTAGATGACTTTGCTGGTGCTATTTCTCATATTGCCGATTTTGGTAGTAACCATACTGAAGTTATCTGTACAGAAAACGAAGATAGCGCGAAGAAATTCCAGCGTGCCGTAGATGCCAGTGTAGTGATGGTGAATGCATCTTCACGTTTCTCTGATGGTAGCCAACTTGGTTTAGGTGCTGAAATTGGTATCGCGACCACGAAACTTCATGCTTATGGGCCAATGGGGTTAGAGTCACTAACCTCTGAAAAGTACCTTGTGAATGGCGTAGGTCAAATACGCGAATAAGCGACGACACAATATAGGAAGTAATATCCTATGAGGTGCGTAAAATGTTGGCCGTTAGATGATAATAATCCCACTGGTCGGCATTGTGCCCATCATTACCATGCTTCATAATAAAGGCGCTGAATTTTCAGCGCTTTTTTATTTTCTATCAAACGGTTATCTGGAGCATTTAAATGGAAATAGTGATTGACCCTACGCAAATGTGGCAAAATTTTGTTGAATTTGTGTTGGACTACAAGCTATTGGCCTCGCTCGTTTTAGTGGTATTGCTGCACTTCTTTAAAAAGGGCACCCTTAGATTAATTAAGCGCCGTAGTTCTCGCAAAGGGGAAGACCGACGTAACCAAATTAATATTTTGGAGCAGTTAGGCAATGCATTTATTATTGTATTGCTGATGATGGTGTGGTCGTCTGAAATTCAAAATCTTGCCATTTCAATTGCCGCTTTCATGGTAGCCATTGTGTTAGCTACCCGCGAATTCATTCAATGTTTTATGGGCTTCATTTACTACCTAGGGGCACGGCCATTTAGGGTAGGGGATTGGATCCAAATGAATAACGTAATCGGTGAAGTGGTGGAAATGGATTGGGCGAAAACCGCCTTGTTAGAGGTTGACCCTGAAACGTTTAACTATACGGGTAAGCACGTATATGTTCCTAACAGCCAATTAGTTACCCAGACAGTGCGTAATTTAAACTTCTTACGCCGTTATAAATTGCACTCGTTTAACATTGTTAATGAACCTACCGTAAATGCCTACAGCCTACTACCGGCATTTAGAGCCAGTGCCCATGCTCACTGTGAATACTTTCGTGATGTAGCAGAGCGCTACAAAGGCCTTATTGAGCGTCATTTAGAACAAGATTTTATTCAAATTGACCCTGAGGTTGAAATTAAAACCAATGAACTGGCTAAAGTCGTTGTAAAAGTCAGTTTGTTTTGCCCGACAGCTGAGGCACACGAACTTGAACACAAAATGTGTTCAGACTGGTTAAGCCTGTGGTTTGAGGCATTAGAAAAATCTGCTTGCCCGCCGAATACTTCGTCTAGCTCTCAATCGCTAGGGGAAACCGTTTAAGTGCCAATCTCGTTTATCGGTGAAGTGGCCTTTTAAAAATTCCATTTGATCGGCCAGTATTCGACGGTTAACCAAATAGAACCTTTCATAAACGTTTGGCCTGAAGGGTACAGCAAGCAAAGGCATTCCAGCTTCTTCTGGGGTTTTGGCCGCTTTTGCATGGTTACAGCGCTGACAAGACGTCGCCACGTTAGTCCAACTATCTTTGCCACCCCGTGAGCGTGGAATAATATGATCACGGGTTAACAGGCTTGGTGAGAAGCGTTGGCCGCAGTAAAGGCACAAATAATTATCACGCCTAAACAGATACCGATTGGTTAATGCTATCTTGCCACTTAAATCCGTTACCTTGCCATCGCAAGCAATGATACTCGACAAGGTTAACTGACTTTGATGGCCATCATGATCCCAGCCACCTTTGAGCGTAATAGCATCACTGCCTAATTCGAATAATACCTTTTCCTGACAATAGAGTTTTGCAGCTTGCTCAACATGGATCCATTCCTGTGGCATGCCAGCTTTATTTAGTCTAAGTACTAGCATTACATTCCCCTTAGCGCACCGTGTAGGTTTAGTTATAGCATACGAGGTTTTATGTCATTATGATGAAAATACATACAATTTGAGCGTATTCATACAAATTTCATCTGGATATGGTGATATTTACGTAGCGGTGAGTATTTGTGCGCTTATTTGGCCAATGTGAACTACATTGAGTAGCGGGTTAATCACAGTGAATACGTGATGTGTGCGAAATAGCTACAAACCGCAACGAATTCTACGAATAGAAAATTTGTTAATGGTATTAGCGTTAGTTCATCGCTATACTATGCACCGCGATTATAAGCGATAAATAAGATTGAAATTAAAGGACAAATAGTGACTCCTATTACTAAATCATTTCAGTATGGACAGCATACTGTAACACTAGAAACGGGCGTTATCGCTCGTCAGGCCACAGCAGCCGTCATGGCAAGTATGGATGACACCGCTGTATTAGTTACGGTTGTGGGTAAGAAAGAAGCGAAAGCAGATCAAGATTTCTTCCCATTAACAGTAAACTATCAAGAAAAAACATATGCTGCGGGTAAAATCCCTGGTGGTTTCTTCAAGCGTGAAGGTCGTCCTTCTGAAGGTGAAACCCTTACAGCTCGTTTGATTGACCGTCCAATCCGTCCATTATTCCCTGAAGGGTTTAAAAACGAAGTACAAGTTGTTATCACGGTAATGTCTGCTAACCCAGATATCCCAACTGATATCATCTCTATGATTGGTACTTCAGCAGCACTTGCCATTTCTGGTATTCCATTTAATGGTCCAATTGGTGCAGCGCGCGTTGGTTACACTGACGGCGAATACATTCTAAATACCCGTGTTGAAGAGCAAGCTGACAGCGATCTAGATTTAGTTGTTGCTGGTACTGAAGGCGCGGTATTAATGGTTGAATCAGAAGCCGATGTGCTTTCTGAAGACGTTATGCTTGGCGCAGTAATGTTCGGTCACGAACAATTGCAAACGGTAGTAACAGCAGTTAAAGAATTTGCTGCTAACGTTAGTATCGACAAGTGGGACTGGAAACCAGAAGCAGAAAATACAACCCTTAAAGATAAAGTGAAAGCACTAGCTGAAGCTGAAATGGTTGCTGCTTACCAAATCTCTGACAAGCTTGCTCGTAAAGATGCAGTAACTGCTGCTACTGAAAAAGCGCGTGATGCTATCCTTGCTGAAGACGAAACCCAAGATAAGAAAGAAGTATCTAATCTTCTTCATGATCTTGAGTCTGACGTAGTTCGTTCACGCATCCTTGCTGGCGAGCCTCGCATCGACGGTCGTGATCCTAAGATGATTCGTGCACTAGACGTTGCAACGGGCATTTTACCACGTACTCACGGTTCTGCTGTTTTCACTCGTGGTGAAACGCAAGCAATCGTAGCTGCTACTTTAGGTACAGAACGTGATGCGCAGATGATTGACGAGCTTCAAGGCCGTCGTGACAGCCGCTTCATGCTTCATTATAACTTCCCTCCATACTGTGTTGGTGAAACCGGTATGATTGGTTCTCCTAAGCGTCGTGAAATTGGTCACGGTCGTTTGGCGAAGCGTGGTATTCAAGCTGTAATGCCAAGCGAAGAAGAATTCCCGTACGTAGTACGTATTGTTTCTGAAATTACAGAATCAAACGGTTCATCTTCAATGGCTTCTGTATGTGGTACTTCACTTGCGCTTATGGATGCAGGTGTACCAATTAAAGCTTCAGTTGCTGGTATTGCAATGGGTCTAGTGAAAAGCGACGAAAACTTCGTTGTACTTTCAGACATCCTTGGTGACGAAGATCACCTTGGTGACATGGACTTTAAAGTTGCTGGTACTACTGGCGGTATCACTGCATTGCAGATGGATATCAAAATTGAAGGTATCACTAAAGAAATCATGCAAATTGCCCTTAAACAGGCAAAAGAAGCACGTTTGCATATTCTTAACGTAATGGACGAAGCTATTGGCGGTCACCGCGAAGAGCTTAGCGAATTCGCTCCACGCATTTACACGGTTAAAATCGATCAGGATAAGATCCGCGATGTTATCGGTAAAGGCGGCGCGATGATTCGTTCAATTACTGAAGAATCTGATACCAACATCGAAATTGAAGACGATGGTACTATCAAAATCTTCGCAACTGAGCGTGCTAAAGCCGATATTGCTATCAGCAAGATTGAGCAAGTTACCGCTGAAATCGAAGTGGGCAAAACTTACCACGGTAAGATTACCCGTATCGTAGATTTCGGTGCGTTTGTTGAAGTATTACCAGGCAAAGAAGGCCTAGTACATATTTCTCAAATCGCTCACGAGCGTGTTAACAAAGTAACTGACTACCTTACTGAAGGTGCGATGATTGACGTGAAAGTGATGGAAATTGACCGTCAAAACCGCGTACGTCTAAGCATTAAAGAGTTACTTGAAAAACCTGCTCCTAAGTCTGACGACGCAGAGTAAGGTTTTTATTTGCTCCCTTGCTGTGGCTTAGTTTTTAGCTCAAGCAACATAGCAAGAAGCAGATTTAAAACAGATATAGAAAATTAGAAAAGGGAGCTTAGCTCCCTTTTTTGTTTTTAAAGAAAGGAGCAACATGGAAACGCAAACGCAAACTGAAATAGAAGCCGCCGTGTTTCGCCGTTTGGTTGATCATTTAGACGCGAACAAAGATGCACAAAATATCGACCTGATGATTCTGGCCGATTTTTGTCGTAACTGTCTTGCTAAGTGGTATTCATCTGCCGCTGCAGAGCAGGGTGAAGACATCGATTATGATGCCGCACGCGAAGTCGTGTACAAAATGCCGTATTCCGAGTGGAAAGAAAACCACCAATTACCGGCCAGTGATGAACAGCTAGAAAAACTAGCAGCACGTCAAAAGAAATAAATAATAAACCCAGCAAAAGCTGGGTTTTCTTTTATAAGTGGGCAAGCCGCTTCAATGGTGTTTTGTACATGGAAGTCATATCAAAAAAGCCACATTAGCAAAAGCTACATTAACAAAAGCAAATTAGCCTTGGTAATCTCGCATATCAAGCAAGTTATCAATGCCCTCAATTGCCTCATCTGCTATGTGAGTTACATAAAGCAGGGTGGTATGGGTAGAGCCAGCTAGTAGCTTAATTAGCGCCAGCACATTGGTGCGATTAATATCATCTAGCCCATTGCAGGGTTCATCAAGTATTAATACCGCCGGGTGCTTCACCATGGCGCGCACAATAAGTAACAAGCGCTGTTCACCAAACGAGAAGTTATTAAAAGGAGTGTGTTTGTTATCGGTAAAACCAATAACATCAAGCCATGCATCGGCAATCGTGTTTTCAGCATTGGTTGGCGTGGTATAAAGGCCGATGCTGTCGTAAAAACCAGAAAGCACCACATGGTGAGCGCTGTAATTTACCCGGTACTGCATGTGCAGTGCGTTTGACATTATGCCAATGTGTTGCTTGATATCCCATATACTTTCCCCAGTGCCTCGCTTTATTCCAAACAAGGTTAAATCATTGGTATAGCAGTGAGGGTTATCGCCTGTGATCATAGTCAGTAGGCATGTTTTGCCCGAGCCATTGGGCCCAGATATTTGCCAATGCTGGCCTGGGTAGACCACAAAATCTAAATCTTTAAATACGGTATTGTCATCGTACTTAACAAACCCATTTCGAAGTGCAATAACCGGCTCATCTTTGGGAAAGACTTTAGACGTTTCAGTGCTAGGCGGCAATGTGGGGTTAGCCGTGCTTAAGCTAAACCAAGAGGATAAATGATTAACCAAGACTTCAGGTGCCATGTTGTCGTCGCTAGACGATACAATAGTTAGCGCATCAACTAAGACTAACTTACAAGCCACATTCGGCACATCACGCACTGTGTTTGCCGTTATCACTAAGGTGGACTGAGTTTGTTGGCTCAAGAAGGTGTTAAAACGCGCCCGTGCTTCTTTATCTAACCCTTCAAAAGGCTCATCAATTAAAATAGCGTCAGCATTGCTCACCCATGCGAGCAACAAAAGTACTTTACGTGTTTCACCCGTAGACAGTGAAAGAAAGGCGGTATTGAGTAAATGCTCAACCTGCAGCGCTATAGATAAAGCTTCGTATGCGCTGTGTTCTATATAGTCAGGGTTCGCTTGACTTAAAAGCTCGTGTACTAGGGTAGGCTCGGCCACAATATCAAGCAGGTCGGCACTGTCTTTCTGTTTTTCTTCT
The DNA here is from genome assembly GCF_032925565.1 of Alteromonas sp. CI.11.F.A3. Taxonomy (NCBI): domain Bacteria; kingdom Pseudomonadati; phylum Pseudomonadota; class Gammaproteobacteria; order Alteromonadales; family Alteromonadaceae; genus Alteromonas; species Alteromonas sp. CI.11.F.A3. The sequence goes on along the minus strand of NZ_CP136708.1, from coordinate 2,744,238 downwards.
AGAATGAGTGCTTGTTGAACGGCTACGCTCACTTCAGCAACTGACACTTTACATATGCGTGAACCTGCTAGTGGCTTACCACGACCGGCAAGTGCCGCCATAAGCAAGGATTTCCCTGCACGGTTTCGCCCAGCAATGAGTACATGCTCACCTTGATTAACGGTAAAAGTAAATGCAGGAGTGGTGAAGTTGTTTTCTAGTTTTACTTGATACTTGTGTAGCGATAGCGTGGTCAAAATGCAGACGTTTCAGTTAGCCAGTATTAAAGCATTTTGGCGGGGATGACGGGGATATGTCAATGTTAACTAACGGTTTGGTCATAAAATGGCTATTGGGATCAAGCTGATAACTGCCAAAAGGCTCGCAGTCTTCAAAACCGTTTTTGGCATACAACTGCCGAGCGGCTTTGAAATAGCCTTGTGTGCCAGTCTCCAAGCTTAACGTGCGGTAACCGTTTGCTATAGCGAATTCAATCACAAAGGTTAGCAACTGTGTTGCTACGCCTTTATTACGAAAAGCGGCAACAGTTCGCATAGATTTCAATTCAGCTTCAGTGTTGCTTAATTTTCTTATCGCGACACAGCCAGCTAAAACGTCGCCTTGCCATGCGCTAAAGAAGGTAATGTCAGGTGACTTTAACGCGGTAACATCTAAGGCATGCACACTTTCTGGGGGAGAAGTGGCGTACATATCTTTTAAGTGCTCTTCTAGCAGGGCGATAACATCGCCGCTGCTAAGGTCGTCATGTTTAATTTTCATATATAACGTTAATTGACCAATTTAATTGGTTATTTGAAAGTTATTTAAGAAAGGTAATGCTAAGTGGGTAAACCCATAATTCACCTTTGTTAGCTTTCAGCGCAGCAACAATAGCAAAAATAAAGTTCAGTATGGCGAGTATTACTAAGCCAAACATACCAATAATAATTAATGTGAGCACGCCACAAATAAGCGAGTAAATAAATAAGCTAATTAACCAATTCACGGTTACCTTTCCATGCATATCAATATCTTGGTGCTTATCTTTATTCACAGCCCACATAACGATAGGCAAAATTAAGCCTAAACCAGGCACGATAATACTAGTCAACTGACTAAGGTGAATCAGCATGCAATAGGTGTTGAGGGGCATCCCCCAATACTCTTGAATATTTTCATTTGTTTTACTGATGTCTTGGTTATTATTCATATTGTCACTCATACAACTTCCTTGTTTATCAATATTTAATTATGTTTATTTGCTCTAACGGCATTCCCTTCGAATTTTTCGAAGGGAATGCCAACATACTCTGTTAAAATAACAAAATCAACGTACTAGCGAGCTTATTAATCGCGATACGTATTTGTTTCTATTCGGAATTAGCATTATGAACCAACAGCAGCCAAACAACCCTCTTCACGGGCTTACCCTTGAAAAAATCCTTGTTCGTCTCGTTGAACATTATCAATGGGAAGGCTTGTACGCAGAAATTAGGGTGAACTGTTTCAACAACGACCCTTCTGTTAAATCTTCACTGAAGTTTTTGCGAAAAACTCAGTGGGCGAGAGACAAAGTTGAAGCGTTATATATTCGTACATTTAGCTAATCTACTCGCGCTAAAGGCAAGCTAGTCATTAACACCAAAAAGACTGAGCCTTCTCGCTCTCATAAGGAATAACCATGGATAACGTTGCGCTTTTCGTCGACGTTCAGAATATTTACTACACCACCCGACAAATTCACAAGTGCAATTTTGACTACAATCAGTTTTGGCGCACAGCTACCGAAGGTCGGAACGTGGTGAAAGCGGTGGCGTATGCTATTGAGCGCGGCGATACAAAGCAGCGAGAGTTTCAAAATATCCTGCGTGGTATTGGCTTTGAAGTGAAGTTAAAACCATTCATTCAGCGTGCCGATGGTTCAGCGAAAGGCGATTGGGATGTAGGCATTACCATTGATGCTATGGAGTACGCTGAATTAGCTGACACCATTGTATTTGCCACAGGGGATGGCGACTTTGATTTGCTGGCCAGTAAGCTAGTAGATAAAGGTAAAGAGGTAGAAGTGTATGGCGTTCAAGAACTCACTTCGGTTTCTCTTATAAAGGCCGCGAGTAAATACGTTCCTGTACAAGGCGAGCTATTACTGCGCTAATCTATGTATTTATATCATGTATTTAAGCTATGATATTCAAACTATGTCAGTGCTGCTGATAGACACATAAGCGTCTATTATCACGGCTTTTATTGATATTGGTCAGATTGATTCTGTGTTGTTACGAGTATGCTTGTCTTATCTGAATACGAAATAGGCGAGGTATCATGATTTCACAGCTACCTAAGTGGGTAGAATTCGGCGCGTTTATTTTAGCGCTGGTGGCGGGTTATGTGAACGCGATTGGGCTGCTTGGTTTTGACCATCAATCTGTATCGCACCTATCAGGTACTGCCACTTTACTAGGTACTGGTGTTTATCAAGGCTCTTTGCAAAATGCATTTCATCTTGTAGGCGTCTTGCTTTCCTTCCTTGCTGGCGCTTCCATTGCAGGCTTCTTACTGCATGGGTTTACATTAAAACTGGGGCGACATTACGACACTGCTCTTGTGATAGAAGCGCTTTTATTGCTTGTTGCACTGGCGTTTTTGTATAACGAACAGTTTATCGGCCATTTTTTTGCTTCAGCGGCCTGCGGGCTTCAAAATGCGTTAGCTACAACCTATAGCGGCGCTATTATTCGAACCACTCACGTTACCGGTATTTTCACCGATTTAGGTATTATGCTTGGCGCCTTGTGCCGAGGAGAAAAGCTAGATACCAGAAAAGCCAAGCTATTCTTACTCATTATTACCGGTTTCATTTTTGGTGGTACAGCGGGCGCTATTCTGTTTGGCATGTTTCAGTTTTTCTCGCTTATTGCGCCGGCTAGCGTATGTCTAGTGATAGCAGTGATCTATAGGGTGTATTTACGAAAAATGGCATGAGTAAAATATTGTAAGTGGTAAAGGTTGAAAAAGACCGCTGACATGAGCGGCCTTTTTGTTGGTTTATTTTAAAAGTTATTTATCATTTACATATGGCTTAGATTTGGCCTAGATTTGGCTTAGATTTGCCTTAATAGCCCCATAGTGGATACATGCAAGTACTGGGCTTGCAAGTAACACAGACAAACCAAAAGTGTGAGGCGCAAAGTAAATAACCAAGGTGTTTAGCGCGAACAATATGGCGATAGATGTAGGCTGTGCAGAAACAATCGAAAAGGTTGTTGTCATGCTTTGTTTGAATGAGCGCTTAGCTATTAGCATTAGTGGCGCAACAAAAAGTAATAGCATTATGAGTGGGACTGCCGATGAAAATATTAAGCCTAACGTATGTGCGCTTATATCAATAAACTGTTGGAATAAAAGTAAATCTACACCGCTACTTCCAAGTAGTAACCAAGAAAACATAAGCTGACTTAAAAAGGGGAGCAAAAGGAGAGGGCTAATAAGTAAAAATTTTCCCCATGATGCATTGCTTATTGCAGAGAATGACCATACTTTTCCTTTTGTTGCCAAGTGATGAATGCAGAGCCACGTAGCGCCAATAACGGGCACCATCATCCATTTTGATAGAACTAGCGCTACGGGGCCAGCTAATAGCTGCAGCAGGCCTTCAATAATTAACGGGCTCAGCATAAGAACAAATAACGAAAAAGGCGCCTGTTTAAATAGCTGCCAACCTTGTGTGAACCACGCATTATCTTCAACGCGAGTTTTATTATTCTCGAAAGTTTTGTTGGTTTTTAATGCTAACTCATTTTGATTTACTGAAGTTTGTGCCGTCATTGTGAATCCCTGTGTATGGGTTGGTGATTATTAATTAACCTTCAAAGCTATAGTCACGGATAAAAAATAAAAATTACAAAATGATTAGAAAATAATCTAATGACAGTCGAATATGTGTTTAATGCTATGAAATATTTAGCTTTATTTTTATTCTTTTTACTTTAGAAGTTATTCATAAGGATGTGTTAATGAAAGCTATGGCGAGAATAACTACTCTTTTCAATGTGCTTTTAGTGGTTTCGTGCACTGAGAGCCCTCAGCAAGCAGACGCGACATTTGAACCCTACAAGCGAGCAGCGACTTACACCGCAAATTTCAGCCCAGTGGTAATGGTTGATGAAGCTCACTACAATTTTCTTACCATTAATAATCGTTTTAAGCCCTTCGCTAAAGTGTTGCTCAGCGACGGCGTCACGGTTGAATCAAACAAGGTAAGTTTCAGCCAACAGGCCCTTAAAAATGTGGATATTCTTGTTATCGCCAACGCCCTTGATAAAAAACGAAGCAACTGGCAACCCCCGTTTGACCAAGCGCTAACTAATGAGGAAGTGACTGATGTGGTTGAGTGGGTACGTAAAGGCGGTTCTCTTTTTCTTATTGCTGATCACGCCCCTTTTCCTAAAGTGATTGAAAGCCTAGCAACAGCACTGGGCTTCACGTTTACCAATGGCCACGTTAAGGCAACATTGTTTAACAAAGCAACGGGTACTCTAATTAGCCACGCAGTAACCTATGCACATGAAGATGCTACGCAAGATGATAATTCTAGTGCTAATGCTAATTCTGAAGACAATCCTGAAGCTAAACGCCCAAACCATGTCGAAGTTCCGGTTTTTATGCAAGAAAGTCCACATGGCGCATTTACATTATTATTAAACAGTCAGTTGCACACAAAAGAAGTGATTCAAGTTAAAACATTTGGCGGCGCTGCTTTTTTACTACCAGAAGCGGCTATTTCATTGTTAACTTTTGGGCCACGTGCGGTATCTATTGAGCCAGAAGTTCCTTTTGAAATAACGTCAAGCACGCCTCGAAGAGATATCGAAGGCTGGAGTCAGGGTGCCTTGTTGGAATTGGGCAAGGGGCGAGTTGCGGTGTTTTCTGAAGGCATGATGTTTTCTTCTCAAATCGATACTCGAACAGGTAAGAAGCATGGTATGAGGTCGGTGGGGGCTGAACAAAACGAACGATTTTTACTTAATATTATTCATTGGCTAGCGGGCTAAGCAGAGCTGACCAACAAAGTTGAGTAAGCGCAAATGCAAACTCAGTGTCAGCTCTGTAATAGTAATTAGGACGTTAACATTAACGCGTCAGTTCTTGCCTAATAATTTCAGCTCCTGCACTCAACGCGTTGAGTTTTCCGCGTGTTACATGTTGTGACAAAGGCACCATGCCACAGTTTGTACAAGGGAGTAGTTTGTCGGCATCCACAAACTGTAGGGCCTTTCTAAGCGTGTTAGCGACTTCTTCTGGTGTTTCAATAGCATTGGTGGCTACATCAATGGCACCAACCATGACTTTTTTGCCACGAAGCAACTCGATTAACTCCATGGGAACTCGAGAATTCTGACATTCTAGTGAAATGAGGTCGATAGAAGACGATTGCAATTTTGGAAAAATCTCTTCGTATTGTCTCCACTCTGCGCCCAATGATTTTTTCCAGTCGGTGTTGGCTTTAATGCCATAGCCATAGCAAATATGAACGGCAGTTTCACACTTTAGCCCTTCAGCAGCACGTTCAAGTGCCGCTATTCCCCAATCATTCACTTCATCGAAAAAGACATTAAATGCAGGTTCATCAAACTGAATAATATCAACGCCTGCAGCTTCCAACTCTTTGGCTTCTTGGTTTAATATTTTCGCAAATTCCCAGGCAAGCTTTTCGCGACTTTTGTAATGACTGTCGTAAAGGGTATCTACCATAGTCATGGGGCCAGGAAGTGCCCATTTAATGGGCTGATCAGTTTGTTGACGAAGAAATTTAGCATCATCAACAAACACCGCTTTTTGGCGAGTCACTTCACCAACCACCATAGGTACACTGGCATCATATCTATCGCGGATTTTTACCGTTTTACGCTGCTGAAAATCAACACCGTTTAAATGCTCAATAAAAGTGGTAACGAAATGTTGGCGAGTTTGTTCACCATCACTAATGATATCAACACCAGATTGTCGCTGATTAAGTAACGAAAGACGTAACGCGTCTTGCTTGCCCTGAGTCAGTTCATCACCGTCTAATTTCCAAGGTGACCAAAGTGTTTCAGGTTGTGCAAGCCAAGACGGTTTAGGCAGACTGCCGGCGATTGAAGTAGGTAATAATTTTTTCATAATATGTACTACACGTTTGAATGAGTTAAAGGGCGCAGTTTGCAGACCATTGCTGAAGAATATTGTGATAAGGCTTGATGAAATTCTCTTCAACAAACTTACCTTGCTGAGCCGCTAAGTGATTACGTTCTTCTCGGTCATATTCTATTTGTGTGAGTGAATGATCTTGGTGTTTTAAATTAGGTTGATACACTCTTCCGGCAACCGCGTTAGCGTTGTAAATCTCAGGGCGATAAATCTTTTGGAATGTTTCCATGGTGCTAATGGTGCTTATCAGCTCAAGATTGGTGTAATCGTTTAGTAGATCGCCAAAATGATAAAATGCCAAAGGTGCAACGCTATTAGGCGGCATGAAATAGCGAACCTGCAGGCCCATCTTTTGAAAATACTGCTCAGTTAACGATGAGCCATCAGGAAGATATTCAAAACCTAATACAGGGTGTTGATTTTCAGTTCTTTGGTAAGTTTTGTTTTCAGAAACACTTAGGCAGATAACAGGCGATTTACTGAAACTTTCTTTGTAAACGCCTGAATTTACGAATGCTTTAAACAACTTCCCATGTAAATCACCAAAATCCTTGGGAATACTAAATTGGGTTTGGTTTTTATTGTGCTCGGATAAGATCACGCTAAAATCGTAGTCTCGTACATAAGACGAGAAATTGTTTCCCACAATTCCTTCAATAGTTGTATTAGTTTTGCGATCAAGAATATTTGTTTTTAGTATTTCAATAGTAGGAAAGGTAGAACCGTTACCTTCAACATCAATATCAACCGATATAATTTCAAGCTTTGCCGAATAACGATCGCCGTTAACATTGTCCCAATACGCAAGTGCATTGAAACGATTGTCTATCATCTGTAATGCGTTTCGAAGATTATCCTGACGTCGATTGCCCCTAGCCAAGTTAGCAAAGTTGGTGGTGATACGTGTGTTGTCAGATGGACGGTAATTCTCATCAAAACAAACGCGATTAAGCGAAAAAGTAAAAGTGTTATTCATGGTGATCTGACATTCCATTTGTGAACATAAACCCAAATTTTTTTGCTCAGTACAACTGTTCTGTATTTTCCAATTAAGCCTGTAGCGGCGAATTAAAAACGAATGCAATACGTTAGTTGTGTCGAGCAGAGAGGGTTTTATACGCAGATTTATTGATGAATAAAAATGATTTAATTTCATAAAATGATGAGTTTTGCTCATAATCTTCGATTTTGAAATATAAAATTATTAGGTAATCGTTCTGACTTAGAAGCAATCTGCTTATATGAAGCGATGTGAAAGATGAAAACTATGAATAAAAAGAATGGAATTAAACTGTCCAAAGGCCCGAGCTAACAGGTTAAATTACTTCGGGTTTTGGACATCTTAAATAAAATGAGGTGCTGTTAAACAGCTTTAAAAGCGTTTTGTATTAACACAGAATAGGGGGGGCAACGCGGCTTAAATAACCACTCCGGTGCTTAAGTGACCACTCCGGTGCTTAAGCAGCCACTACCGTGGTCAAATAGGCACTACCGTGATTTCGTTGCACAGCATTGCTTAAACTTTTTCCCGCTACCGCAAAGGCAGGGTAAGTTACGACCGTATTTTACTTTGCCGCAATCATCGTGAAGTATACCGTCGTGGTAGCGCCACTGGCCATCTTCAACAATAAAGTTCGAAGTTTCATGTAACTGATAAAGATTTTTGTTTTCAAAATAATAAGCGATGAAATCTACCGTATCTGTCGCCCCTTCATTATTTTGTGTTGCGGCCTCAGCTACCCCTTCAGCTTGGGCAATAAGCGAGACATTTCCAGTTTCACCCACTTCCAGTGCAAACCACGTGGAATTAGCTGCATTAGCAGTTAATTCATCAACACTTAATTCAGGTTGACGCTCCTTTGTGTAGGTAGCCAGTACATAATCGAATTGCTTACTGGCATAGGCAGAAAAACGAGAACGCATTAACTGAGCAGCAGTTTGAGGTTTGGCTTGCCCTTTTAAAAAAGGTTCACAACATGAAGAAAATGGCAAATTTGAACAGCAATAACATCGCATAATTTTTTACAACCAAGTTAGCAGTGCGCTATTGAATATATACGCGGGCGCAATGCTAACGGTAAATTAAGCGAATTACCATGGTCCTACTGCAAGGTTGCCTTCATTTAACGCTGAATCTACTCTTACATTTACCAAACATACTGAATAAAGTTCGCAAAGCTTTCTAATCATATCGCTGTCGGTAGGCTGTAAATCTAAATCAATATTTTCAACATACAGTGTTTTACACTGACCGCCGGTTATCAGCTTGCTTATCCACTCTGGCATTTTTTCCTTTTCAGGTTTTTGAATACGAATGGCGTGGTTGACTTCTTTTGAAAATGACACTGAATCGGCTAATAGATAATTCCAACCTTTACTTGTGCCACCTTTCCCTTCGCCTGGATAACCTTCGAAAGGTAAGGGGAGTTGTACAACGTTAGAAATAGCGGTGCTTGAAACAGACTTATTGGTCACTGAGGTACGTAATGCCTGTAAACGTGCAATTGGTGAAGTGTTCATAGCGTTACCTTTTCGTAAGTTATCTTTTGGGCTGGTTATATATACAGTGTGTATGCGTATACAGTAGTTTTAAGTTAAAAGGATTGCAAGCATTAAATTGTGTTTTTTTCACACAATGCATACTTCTCAAATACTTTTGAATTGAAATAGCGATTTATCGAGGGGGAGTTATTTGCGCATAAATGACGCAATATCAATGTCTTCAGCAGCACAGCTGCTAGAGCGCAAAAGTACTGCCATCAATAGGTAAGCAAACTTAATGACTAAATTGGCGACTTAGGTAAACTACATCCGCACAGAATTTCACTAGGTTAAACACGTCGGGGTGAACCTAGCAGCAAAAAATAAGGCGTAATTTTCAGTGAGCAGTTTAATAGCACTAGGGTATATAGGTATGTTTGTTTCAGCATTTCTTGCTGCCACAATATTACCGTTAAGCTCTGAGCTTGTATTAACCACTTTGGCGCTAAATGGCTCATCTGCGCTTTTGTTACTGATTGTTGCTTCTTTTGGTAACGTGTTGGGTTCAATCGTCAATTATGTATTGGGCTTTCGCTACGGCCAATTGGTAGCAACAAAATTGCTGCGCGTTTCTCACACTACCTTTATGCGGGCTGAAGTCATGTATAAAAAATGGGGGAAATGGTCATTACTATTAGCCTGGGTGCCAATTATTGGCGACCCATTAACTCTGTTAGCGGGCACCTTGCGTACGCGCTTTTGGTTTTTCTTATTAATAGTAGGAATTAGCAAAACAGCGCGATATGCCGCGCTGTTGTTTTTTATCACTCGCTGATTCCACCCTAGTACGTGTTAAGTCTGAGTAGCGTGTTTCCGATTTTTACTGCGAGCATGCTTTTTAAGTGCTGTAGTCACCAAGCCTTTAATTCGGTTAAATAACAATACAAAGGCAAACAGCCAATACCATATGGGTTCTTGCCATATGGTTTTTTGTGACCACGAAAAGTGAAGTAACGCCAAAGGGACTATTAAATAAATACTGTTGTGTAAAATCTGCCAACGCTTGCCCATGCTTCGACGTATTTTTTGAAAAGACGTTATTGTTAATACGAAGAGTAAAAGCAAGGCGGTTAGCCCTACGACAATATAGGGGCGTTTAACCAGCTCGGTAGCAATCAAACTCATATCCAGTTGCAGTTCGAACAGAATGTAAGTCGCAAAATGTGACAACGCATAGACAAAGCTATATATCCCAAGCATTCGCCTAAACTTAATTGGCTCAGGACTAGGCAGTATTTTTGCTAATGGGCTTAACATCAGGGTAATAAGCAAAAGGTGTATTGCCCATATACCGGTTTCATTCAACAAGGTATCAACAGGATCAGGGCCTAAATTATCGGTTATCCCCGCATAAAATAACCCAACGAGATACCCGAGTGATAATAAGTGAATAACACCTTTTAAGCCCCTGCGAGCTAAATTTGAAACACGAACTGGTTTTTTAAATAATTTCATTAGAAGTTACGCGTTAAGTCCATGTTTGCATAAAGCGGCGCCACTTCACTGTAACCATTGTACATTTCGGTAGGTATTCTATTACGTGATAGTAATCCACCGGTGGTAATACGGCGTTCGCTAGCTTGGCTCCAACGAGGGTGTGATACATCTGGGTTCACATTAGCGTAAAAGCCGTATTCGTTAAACGCTAAACGGTTCCACGTAGTGGGGGGCTGCTTATCGGTCAACCGAATGCGCACAATCGACTTAATACTTTTAAAACCGTATTTCCATGGCACCACTAAACGAACAGGAGCGCCATTTTGCGGCGGTAGGGTTTTACCATAAAGGCCTACCGACATCAGCGTGAGAGGGTGCATAGCTTCATCTAAACGCAGACCTTCAACATAAGGGTATTCAATACCCCCACCAAGGAAACGGTTGCGTTGCCCGGGCATGTGCTCAGGCTCGTATAAGGTTTCAAAGGCCACATATTTAGCTGACGACAAGGGCTCTGCAGCTTTTAATAACGCGCCTAACTCATAACCAATCCAAGGAATAACCATAGACCAAGCTTCTACACAACGAAGGCGATAGATTCGCTCTTCAAGAGGAAAACGCTTTGTTAAATCATCAAGATTCAGTGTGAGTGGTTTGTTCACCAGCCCATCGACTTTTAATGTCCATTCAGATGTATCGAATTCTTGCGCGTTTTTAACAGGCTCATCTTTGGCAGTGCCAAACTCATAAAAGTTATTATAAGAAGTCGCTTTGGATTCTGGGGTTTGGGTTTCGCTAATTTGGTACTTTTCAGGCTGACTAAATTTAAGCGCTTGGGTTTTGAATGCCTTTGCTTGTTCCTCATCGTCTTCCCAAAACCACCCAGCTGCATTTGCAGAGTTTGAAAGCAACGCGGACGCACCTACAAAGCCAAGAGACTTTAATAACTTACGACGATTAAGATAAACATTTTCATCGGTAACATGATTGTCGGTTAGCTTTACTGAAGGCTTAAAAGGTTTAGACATACTTACACCATAATTATTGAGCGCGCTTAGACATTAAAAACGCAAAAGCAGGTAACGTCGACTTCGCGCGAAGGCACCGAGATTACATTACTTACGTGAAGGCAGGGTTTTAAGATTGCACCATGTAATACACACGCGAATTTTATAAAAAGTAACTACAGATTTAACGCGTATAAATGAAGACCCATTTAATAAGAATAAAATTTCATGAATTAAAAAGAACTCAACGAAACGCTGTGGTAATAAATGATGCTAATTAAACGCATTATGCTTTTTTATACATAGTAATCAATAGCTTTAGCTTGAGCTAAAAATGAAAAGCGCGTAACTTAAATGGTTTAGGTATTGTAATAACAAGTATAAAAATGAAAGCCAACGAAATAGAGCAATTAGCGCTGTCAGATTCTGAAACCAGAGATGTGATCACCCCGTATGCCTTTAAAGTTGACCAAGCGCTATTAGGCATTCCTTTGGCTCCGCCTATTAGACGCGCAATAGCAATTATCATTGATGTCAGTTTAATATTTATGGCTGCAAAGCTTAGCGCAACGTTAATTGCCTTTGTTGCTGCTATGGCTTTTTATAAAGGCACAGCACAACAATACCTTCCTAAAATGTCTTCGTTTTGGCGCAGAACCCTAAAGCTTTTTGCAGCCAGCTTTTTATTTGTAAGCTCGCTAACGGTACTCTCATTAGCAATAGACTTCTTTGAAGGCGATAGCACTCTACAAGGAACACAAATAAACACATCTGAACAGAATGATGAGTTAAGTGAGCATGATAGATCAATAATACGCACATATTTAGCGCAAACTGGCGACGATAAAAACTGCGACGATATTTGCCAAAGTGCTGCTAGCGCTAAATTGTTTGCTCAATTGCCTGAGCTTGCTGAAATTGAAAACGCTGGAAATAGTCAAGTTACTCGATCGCTATTGCACTTAATGGCCATAGCTGACGATGAACCTATTGCCGCAGATGATATTGAAAATTTAGATTTAGCGCCAGAGAGTATTGCGGGCCAAGATACAAACGAAAATACAAGCGAAAACGACACAACACCTGTAACCAGTATTGTGCAGTGGGGCAAAGGCATTATTCAAGACCTAGGTCTTGGTTTTGGTTGGGCTGCTGTTTACTTTACCTTGTTCTCGTTACTTTGGCGCGGGCAAACTCCAGGTAAAAAAGTATGTAATATTCGCGTGGTTTCGCTAAGCGGAGAGCCACTTGGCATGCTTGATTGCTTTGGCCGGTACGGCGGCTACGGAGCCGGTTTTGCGACGGGGCTATTAGGCTTTTTACAGGTTTACTGGGATCCAAACAGACAGGCCATTCAGGATAAAATATCAGCCACCGTAGTTATTCAAGGGAGCGTGAACCAAGTTGTAACGGCAAAAACTGTTGCTGATGCGGTTAAGGATTAGTCTTGCGTAACATAGCTAAATAACCTTATTCCACACTTAACGCTAGATATGGAAGCTGTCTTGAATGCCACCTTGTCGAGGGGAAAAGAGTGTTCCATATAACCGTGAGGCAAACTCATCGGTCATACCGGAAATATAATCAGCAAGCACTCGCATGCCGTTATGTTGTTCGCAGGCTTTTAACCAGCGCTCTTGGGTGTTTTCAGGCAATAGGCGTTCAGGATCAGAACTAAAGGCTTCTAATAACTCCATCACTACCATTTGGCCTTTATATTCAAGCTGCTGTACATCAGGGCGTCGAATAACTTTTTTATACACAAACCGCTTAAATAGCTCTAAACCACTTTCGAAATCGTTAGGCATTTTAGCATTATAGGCAAGCAGTGGATGCGCAAAGCCTTCTACATCGGCGATTTCTATAGCCGTAATAAAACTATTTACCAGAGCGCCAATGGCGTTTTTGCGCTCGTGATGGGCTTTGCTGAAAAGCTTCTCGGTAAGTTCATCAATGTTATCTGATAACCATTTTATCTCTAGTGCTTTTATCGGAAGGGTGACATCGCTAACAAAGTCTTGTCGGTTCACCATGTCCATTACAATCGCGTCTTCTAAATCGTGGATGCCGTAGGCGATATCATCCGCAAGCTCCATAATTGAGCAATCAAAAGACTTAAAACGGGTTTTACTGTGCTTGGTATCAAATTGATTAAAAGACATTAACCTGTCTTTGTCAGAGGCGCTAAACGGCGCTAGTAACCAATCGAATAAAGGTTCGTCACAACGAAACAAGCCTTTAGGTGGATGCCATTCGCTGGCTTTTACTTGGCGTAATGAAGCGGGGCGTTCACCGTTAACCTTAGGGGCTGTTAGGGTATCAATAAAATTGGGGTATTTCACAAGACCCAATACACTTCGGCGGCATAAGTTCATGCCATGCTCGGCAGTGTAGGGCTCTAACTGAGTAATTATACGAAACGTTTGTCCGTTTCCTTCAAAGCCGCCATGTTCGTGCATCATATAATGAAGGGCAATTTCACCACCGTGACCAAATGGCGGGTGGCCTATATCATGGGCTAAGCACAAGGTTTCTATAAGCGTGGGATCAAGGGCTAATTTGCTGGCGATATCTGGAAACTTACCGCTTAATTGGGCGGTAATGCCAGTGCCTATTTGCGCGGCTTCTAAAGAGTGAGTAAGGCGAGTGCGATAAAAGTCACTAAGGCCAACACCTAATACTTGGGTCTTGGCTTGTAAACGTCGAAAAGCGGCACTGTGCAGTACGCGAGCTTTATCTCGCTGGTAGGGATTACGATGATCGCCATCGCGAGAAACACTGCGCGGCAGTCTGCGTGCGTGTAAATCTTGTTCCCACTTGTGTACTGTCACAGTGTGTTCCTTTTCTAAATTTCTTCCTGGGTTATTTCGTCTAAACTAAGCGAAAAGCTCGGCACATAGCGAGTTAAGAAATAATCGACTTCATCTGAGTGATACTCTTTCAAAATCTTATCTAACCGCTTTTTAGCCAGTTTGAATTCTTGGTTTCCCGCTGAAAGTTCTTCTAAGGTTTTCAAGTAGGCACATAGCACATCGGCAGCTTTAACAATAAAAGCTTCTTCTTCAGTGTGAAAATTAGCATCAATGAGTGAAGCGTAATCTTCTTTGAATGCGTCTGGTGCCATATCGATTAAAATATTTTCAGCTATCTTTTCAATCTTTTTATATTCGTGCTTGATGTCTGGATTATAGTATTTTACCGGTGTTGGTAAATCGCCCGTTAATACCTCAGACACATCGTGAAACATCGCGATAGTCGCAATGCGTTCTGCATTTATTGTTCCGCCAAAAAACTTGTTCTTTATTAAAGCGAGGGCATGCGCCACCATGGCCACTTGTAAGCTGTGCTCCTGAACATTTTCAGTACGTACATTGTGCATAAGTGGCCAGCGATTAATAAGCTTTAATCGGGCAAGGTGAGCAAAAAAATGACTTTTATCTGACACGTTAAGCGCCTTGTTGATAGTGTTGAAAGAAGTTACCTATACGGTGAAGTGCCGGAACTAGCACATCACTATGCGGTAAAAACACTAAACGGAAATAAACGCCGTCAGTCAGATTAAACGCTTTACCGTGTACCAATAGAATCTTCTCAGCGCGCAGCAAATCTAAAATCATCTGCTCATCATTGTTTATGTTGAATTTTTTCTCATCAACTCGGGCAAAACAGTACATCGCGCCTTTGGGTTTAACGCAGTGTATGCCATCGATGCTGTTAAGCATGTCTACCGCCACATCGCGCTGAATACGCAGACGACCCGTGTCTTTCACTAGGTCATTGATGCTCTGATACCCACCTAACGCCGTTTGAATCGCACTTTGGCAAGGCACGTTTGCACACATTCGCATTGAAGAAAGAATATTTAAGCCTTCAATATAGTCTTTTGCTAAGCGTTTGTTGCCGCTGACCACTAACCAACCAGAGCGAAAACCTGCTACGCGGTAGTTTTTAGACAGGCCACCAAAGGTAACGAAAAATACATCGTCAGCAAGAGAGGCAATACAGGTATGTTCGGCATCGTCGTATAAAATTTTATCGTAAATTTCATCACTGAAAACAACCAAGCCATGTTCTCTTGCCAAATTGACAACGTCTTGCAACAAGGCTTTATCGTAAACAGCGCCAGTAGGGTTATTTGGGTTAATTAATACAATAGCCCGAGTTTTGCTGGTGATTTTGCTTTTGATGTCATCTAAGTCAGGGAACCAGCCCGCTTGTTCATCACAACGATAATGTACCGGAGAGCCTGATGACAAACTTACCGCGGCGGTCCACAGTGGATAATCAGGGCTTGGGATCAGTACTTCGTCGCCATGATTAAGTAGCGCTTGCATGGCCATCATTATCAATTCGCTAACGCCGTTACCAATGTAAACATCGTCTACGCGAATATGCTGAATATTGCGCTGCTGGTAGTACTGCATAACGGCCACACGTGCTGCGTAAATTCCCGTTGAATCTGAATATCCTTGAGAAGTGGGCAGGTTATGAATAACGTCTTTAAGAATATCGTCGGGGGCTTCAAAGCCAAATGGGGCAGGGTTACCAATATTTAGTTTTAAAATACGGTGGCCTTCATCTTCCATTTTTTTAGCTTGTGCCGCAATGGGGCCGCGAATGTCATAACAAACGTTATCTAATTTGTGTGAGCGAGATACAGTTTTCATGGTCTATCTGGTTAATTTACAGACCTTGAGGTTAACGTAAACCACATACCCTTGCGAAGCCTAATTTAGCGCTAAACGTGAAAAATATTTCGATTTGGTTGAAAAGTGTACGGCTAATTGTGGTTTACATCATAAAACTGACTGAAAACACCTAAAAATTGATTGTTAAACACAATATTAAAAAAAACTTCATAAATTAAAGTCACCAATTAACAGCCAATTAGAAATAAAAACTTATCAAAAAGGCTAAAATCTTGTTAATTAATTGTAAAATTGAGTAAATCGGCCTATCGTATAAGTACGGCGCATTAGGATGGGCGCGCCAACACCTTTTACGTGTAATAGCAGAGGTAGTTCTCATTATGTCGCACCATTTTAAAGAAACCCCAGAAAATGCGATAACTCAAAGCGGTATTGCAAGGGTGATCCCTTGTAAGGAACTCGATATAGGCGATCCTATAAAATGGCTCTCACTTGGTTTACGTGACGCAATGCGTACACCTATTTTAACCGCGGTGTATGGCGTTATGTTTGCCGTAATCCCTTGGTTCATAATGTACTTGGTAGAAATGACAGGTTGGCATCTAGTGATAATGCCTGCCATTGTGTGTTTCATGTTGATTGGCCCTTTCTTAGCTGCAGGTTTATATGATGTAAGCTGGGAATTAGAAAAAGGGCACAAGCCTACCTTTATGCATTCATTGCGAGCGATGCGAAGAAACGCTGTAAATGAGTGGGGGTTTGGCATCTTGCTAATGGTAATGATGATTTTTTGGCTTCGTGTAGCATCACTTATTCACGCATTGTATCCTTCGAACATTGAAACCACCCTTGAGAGTTTGATGCCATTTCTGGTACTGGGTTCAATAGTCGGTGCGGGTTTCACCTTAGCCATGTTATTTGTGACTGCGTTCACTCAACCTATATTAATGGAACGAAAAGTCGATTTGGCCACGGCGTTACTGACTAGTGTTAACGCAGTATGGGTAAACAAAGTTCCCATGCTTATATGGGGCGCCATTATATTTACGGCGGTCGCCATTGGTTTTGTAACCGGGTTCGTTGGCTTTATCATATTAATGCCACTTATCGGGTATGCATCATGGCATGCTTACATTGACGCCATTTCTACAAAACGCGCAAGAAAATATGATTAAAATGTAGTTTTATTACAACAAAATGAGGCGGGTTTACCTGATTGCATCAAGTTAACTCGTCTTTTTTTGTGAAAATTTCATACAGAAGGCTTTTTTTTGTACAGTAATAGACAAAAGTTTTAGACCTTTTTAATAGTAAAAATCCCTCTCCTATAACGAACCGTTATAATTCAAACTAATAATTCTATATAAATCAGGCGTATAGTTTATTAAAGACTTAGTAACATTCTGATTTACCGTTAGTTTACTCACCTTATACAATCTTTAAACAGCATTAATTTCCATTTTAGGTCATAAATAAAGGGCACTCAGGGAATACCTTCCTTGAACTGCTTTTACGAGTTTGCCAAAACCTTTGAGGATCTAATGATGAAATTACTTAAAACTTTAGCGGCTACTGCTGCACTAGCTTTTGCTGTTAACGCTAACGCTGCCCCAGAAAAAGACGTTCGCTTTGTAGGCGAAACACAATTTTCTGGCTTCTGTAAAGCGGTTGTACTTGATGATATTAAAGTATTGCGTTCAAACCTTGCCCGTAACGTAGGTCGTATTGGCGCTAGCCAACGTGAAGTATTACGCATGGTTACTGCAGAAGACGGTTTAACATGTAATGGTGTTAACTTAATTAAGTTCTCTGTTGAGCGCGATGCCAACTCAGTTCACGAATACCTAACGTCACGTAGTTAATTGTGCGTTTACTAAGTTAGCGGGTGGCTGCGCTGTTACGTTTTATCAGCAGAAACACCCGCTACGTAAGTAATGTCTTTACACTATTTACAGCTTAGTCTTTGCAACTACGCTATTACACTTTAATAAGTTTAGCTATTCTAGCTTGCCCGTTAACTATCATTCGCTGAGTATTAAAACGCAGCTTTAGAAGTAACACATAAGCAAGCGGCACCAAAAATAAACTGGTCATGGTGGAGAACACTAGCCCACCAATAATGGCAATTGCCATTGGCGAGTAAGGCGGTCCGTCGCCACCTATTCTTGTTGCACCCATTGCTAGCGGTACTAGACCGAGTACGGTTGTTGCCACTGTCATCAAAATAGGTCTAATACGAGATTGTGCCCCCAGCACAACTGCGTCATACAGGGTTATTCCCTCATTAACTAGTTGGTTAATTCTATCTACTAACACAATCCCGTTGTTCACCACTATTCCCATAAGTATTAGCATACCTATCATGCCCATTATTGACATGGGAGTACCAGTGACCATAAACGCCCAAAAAACGCCAGTGAATGAAAAGAGTAACGACGTAATCACCGAGGTAGGCAACACTAGCGATTCAAATAGCGCAGCCATCACCACATAAATCATGCACAAAGCGAGCAGCATATTCATTTGCATCACGCCGTTGGCCTCATCTTGACGTGAAAAACTGCCATCAAGCGTCCATTGGTAACCCGTAGGTAATTCGATGTGCGCTAGAGCTTGTTGAATGCGTACTTTCGCGTCTTCTATGGTGGCGTCGTCTTGTAAGTTGGCACCAATAGCTAACGCCGTTTGCCGGTAACTTCGATTAATTTGCGAAAGTTGCTGCACTACCGAGAAATCCGCCACCATTGCCAGGGTGATTGCTCGGTCTTGATTAAAACCAATATTAATATGCTTAAGTGCATCAAGTGATTTTTGAACATCGCTGCCATAGCGAAGTTGAACATTAACTTCACCCGCATCTCCATACCGAAATGTGCGTAAATTAGCGCCTCTTAATGCTGTAGCTACAAGCTGAGCTACGTCACTCACTTGAATGCCTAATCGGTTTGCCTTTTCTCTATCTATTCGAATTTGAAGTTCGTCACGTTTAGAACCCGTATCGGCTTTCACGTCGGTGAGGCCATCAATATTAGCGAGGATAGGAATAAGGCGCTCTGATATTTCTAGCAAGGTATCTGAAGATTCACCCAACAAAGTAATGCGAACACCGCCGCCATTGCCACTGTCCCATTGAAATGAGGGGCGAGCTCTTACAAAGGCTGGCATGTTTTCCCGAATATCTTCTTTAATAGCCCCCACACTGACAGGAAGGTCGTCGTTTAGGGTTATTCCACTTACCGCATGTCCTGGCGTAAAGTAGGTATAAACCTGCTTGATATGGAAGCGTTCTTGGTTTTCATATAAAAACGCCTCCATTTTATCCACCGTTTTTTCTACTTCATCAAGCGTATAGTTTTGAGTAACGTGATAATTAAGCCATATACGTTCTTGGTTATCGTTACCTTCATCGTCAGAGGTGACGACCTGCATAGGAATGATAGTAGAGAGTAGAATACCCAAAGCAATCAGTGATGTTTTTCCTTGATTTACCATTACCCATGACAGAATTCGACCATACCTCGAAATATAGCCTGGCGTACTGTTTTCCTTCGCTTCGGGAATCGCTATTTTTGTAGTTAGCAAAGGGATCAAGGTTTTAGCGATAAACAACGAGGCGAATAGTGAGATACAAATGGCTATGGCGACGTGCTCTAAAAATATTGTGACATCAATTTTCACTCCAACAATATTAGGTAGAAATACAATGGCCGTAGTCGCGGTTCCTGCAATAACCGCTAAGCTGACATTGTTAACCCCACGCTGAGTGGCGCGGCTAATGTTGTTATCTTGTTGTCGTTCTTGAAAGATACTTTCGGTAATAACCACCGCATTATCAACCAACATTCCCACCGCTAACATTAACCCCATTAAGGATAAAATATTTAGGGTGTAGCCCAATAAGTACATTACCCCTAAGGTGATACAAATGGAGAAGGGGACCGAAAGCACCACAATTAATGTCGTCGTCAGTTGGCGTAAAAACAAATACAGCACCACGATAGAAAGTAATGCGCCTAATAACCCAGCACTTAGCAAATCAGACAGTGATGAGGTTACACTTTTTGCCACATCGTCCATGACAAACAGGTTAATACCGGTAAACGCAGGGTCAGACTTGGCTTCCTCAATCACTTCCATCACGGCAGACGACACTTCAACTAAGTTACTGCCAGACTCTCTGAAAATATTAAAGCCTACCGCAAAGGTTCTATCTAGGTGACGACCTTCGCTTTGCTCCGGCAATTCGAAATTGATGGTGGCGATGTCGGACAGTCGCACATTGGGTGAAACCCACATGTTTTCGAAATCGGCCATGTCGGTAAATTCCCCAACGGGGTTGACGAGTATTTTCTCGCCGTTGTCGTACATGTAGCCCGCGGTTAAAGAAAAGTTGGCGTCTTGCAGCTTTTGCCCTAAAGCAGTGACATCAACTTGATAGGCGGTCATTAATTTCGGATCTAACCGAATGGTAATTTGCCTTTTAAGTGTGCCGTAAAGTTCCACCTTAGACACACCGGCAACACGCTCAATAGGGCGCTTTAAGTTGCGCTCTAGTAAGTCATACGCAAGAGATAAATCACGGTCGCTCGATACCCGTAGTTGGAAAATAGGCATATCATTGGTGTTGAACTTGTACACCATGACACGCTCTACATCTGCAGGAAGCAGGTGACGGATAGCATCAATTTTTTCTCTGGCTTCTACACTTTTGGCTTTAAGGTTCTCATCCCAATCAAACTCAACGATTATTTCCGCTTTATTTTCATACGACCTTGCGCGCAAACGTTTAATTCCCGACATGGTGGCGATGGCTTCTTCCACCGGACGAGTGATCATGGTTTCAATTTCTACCGGCGTGGCATCGGGGTAGGGCACCTCAACCACCATTTCAGGAATATCGATACCAGGGAATTTTTCTAGTGGCAGTAACTTCCCAGAGACTGCGCCGAACAGCAGCATGGAGATAAACACCATGCCTATGGTCACCGGGCGGTTTAACGCAAAACGTGCTAATGATGCGCCAATACCCTTTATCGTACTTTCATTAGGCGTTTTCATACGTGCCTCCCGAAACCGCTGAGTCTTGGTTTTTAACAACCACGTTTGATGGCTTTTTATCGAAAAGACTGTAAAGCACCGGCAGCAGTATTAGGGTAAGCAAGCTCGAAAATAGCAATCCAAAAATGACGGTAATGGCCATAGGTGTGCGTATTTCAGCGCCTTCACCTAATCCGAATGCCATGGGCATCAAGCCTAAAATAGTGGTAAGGGTTGTCATCACAATGGGGCGTAAACGAGTTTTTCCTGCATCGATGATGGCTGCAGTTTTTTCCATGCCGTTAGCACGCAATTGATTAATGCGATCAACCAACACAATGGCGTTGTTAACCACTATACCGCACAACATAATAAGCCCAATAAACACCACCACATTTAATGGCGTATTGGTAAGCCATAAGCCATACACTGAACCGGCACCAGCAAGGGGAACCGCAAACAATATAAGCAATGGATGCAGTAGTGATTCAAATTGCGACGCCATCACCAAGTACACCATAAAAATAGCCAGTGCTAAGGCAAATTGCAGCGACCTAAAGCTATCTTGCATATCTTCACTTTGCCCAGTCACCGTTGCATCCATCGACAAGGGAAGTTGCGTGTTGTCCAACACCTTATTGACCAAGGAAACGGCTTCATCCAGCTTCCCTTTTGCTAAATTGGCTGAAATTAATGCCACACGCTGTTGGCCAATGCGCGTAATTTCACTGGGGCCAACGCTCATGTAAACATCGGCAACGGCACCAAGGGGAATAGGTTGTGATGCATCAGGGTTTACGACAATGGCGCGTACATCGTTTATGTTGTCGCGCTGGCTGTCTTTGGTTCTTACCAGTACATCAACTTTTCTATCTTCAAGGCTATATTGCGTGGCAACACGGCCACCAATTTTCGCGGCAATTAAAGACGACACCGTGGCAGCATCAAGACCTAAACGAGAGAGCTTGGCATGATGAAACTCAATTTTTAGTTCTGGGTTACCTTCACGAATACTGGTAGCAATATCGGTTAAGTTGTCGTGTGTACCTAGCTCGTGGGCAATTTTATCGCTATAGGTTTGAAGTTGGCGTAAATCATATCCACTGACTTCAACTTGAATAGGCGAGGCAAAAGTAAACAGTTCTGGCTCAGTAAAGGTAGCTTGAACATTCGGGTAACGGTTAAGGGCATCGCGTAGAGCCGCCTTTACCTTATCCATATTGCTACTCGCGTTTGTGTTTTCGCCCGCGCTGGTATCGGCATTAGGGTTCATTACAATATTGAGTCTTCCCCAATGATCGCCACCTTGACTAGGCGCGGCACTAATCAAACTTCCTGTACCCGACATAGCATAAGTTCTTGCTACGTTTGAATCTGCCGCGGCTATTGCCGATAAGTTCGATAATGTTGCATCTGTCGTGCTCAGTGGTGTGCCGGCGGGGAGAGTAATATCTACCGAGAATTCACCTTGCGACATTGTGGGAATAAGCTCCATACCTAATTTAGGGACAAGAAGCAGCGCACCACCTGCTGACACTAAAGCTACCACGACCACAAGCGTTCTGGCCTTCAAGCTAGCAATTAGGGCACCGTGATATGCTTTCTCTATAGCATTAAAGCCCTTGTTGAATACCCATACCAATGGCGTAAATAATAGCGACAAGCCCTTTGCAAGAATATGCCATGCACCGATTACTAAGGTAATTAGCGCAGCAGGCAAATACACAAACACAAAACGAAGTACCATTGAAAAAGGCCATTTTACAAAATAGACAATTTTCCCAAGCAAAGTAGTGGGTCGGGCTTTGGCGGGCGATGAAAACGTATCTTCGTGGGCAAGCTTTGCTTTTTGCTTTCTTCGCGCCATTGCAGGAATAAGGGTAAGTGCTACAACCAACGAGGCGGCTAACGCAAAACTGACAGTTAACGCTTGATCTTTAAACAGCTGGCCCGCTATGCCTTCTACAAAAATAAGCGGTACGAAAACGGCCATGGTGGTTAATGTAGAAGCAACGATGGCGCCAGAGACTTCCTTAGTGCCCGATGCAGCGGGATCATCAGCAACAGCATCGTTTACCAACTTGGCTTGCTTGCGCTTTTTATGGCGATCGATGTTTTCTAACACCACAATACTGTTGTCGACAAGCAAACCCACGGCCAGTGCAATTCCACCTAAACTCATCATATTTAGGCTGATATCATTGGCGTACATTAGGTTAAAGGTGGCAATAACCGATACTGGAATTGACACAGAGATGATGACCGTAGTCCAAAAATCTTTAAGGAATAGGTACAGCACTAACATGGCAAGCAGACCACCCATTATTGCTGCAGATTTAACATTATCAATGGCTTGCTTTATAAACACACTCTGATCGTATATTTGCGTCAGTGTGTAATTCGAAGGTATGTCATTTTCAATTTCACTAAGACGAGAGGCTATTTTCTTGGCTACATCTACCGCATTTGCATCGCCTTCTTTGTATATCGCAATCTCAACCCCTTCATTACCATTGAAGCGGGTTACCACACTACGATCTTTATAAGCACTTTCTACACTAGCCACATCTTTTAATTGAATATTTCTACCTTCGAAACGGCCAATAAAAAGGTTTTCAATTTCGGTCAGGTTTTCAAATTGATTCAGGGTGCGCACTAAGAATGCTTGAGCATCGCCTTCAATACGACCACCCGCAGCGTTTACATTTTCGGCTTTAATACGATCGATAATACGGGTAATAGGAATAGATAACTGACTCGCTTTACGTTGGTCGATAAGAATGTGTACTTCGTTTTCAAGACCACCGCCAACACGCACAGCAGCAACACCTTCAACAGATTCGAGGGCCCGTTTCACTTGCTGCTCGCCGTATAACCGTAGCCTTTTCATTTGGGCGGTAGACAGTTGCCCCGAGAGCACATCTTCAGTAAGCCCTAGCTTGATAACCGGATCTAAACTTGGGTTAAAGCGCAACAGACGAGGTTTCTCAATATCGAGAGGGAGTTGAAGTACATCAAGTTTTTCCCGTACTTCTAAGCTCGCGAAATCCATGTCGGTACCCCATCTAAACGCCATTACCACGTCTGATTGACCGGCTCGTGAAGTAGAGGTGACTTTTCTAACCCCTTTTACAACGCCAATAGCTTCTTCAATAGGCTTAGAAACAAGTTGTTCCACTTCGCCTGGGGCAGCGCCCGTATAATCGGTTCGAATAGTTAACGTGGGGTAGGAGAGATCGGGCAGTAAATTAACTGACAATCGACCAAGTGAGACCATACCAAACAACAGCACAGCAAAAGTAAACATAGACACGGCAACTGGGCGTTTAACCGCTATATCAACAATACGCATGGTATATCCTTTTTATAGCGGGCTTAGCCGTTGACTACATCTACAGGGGCTTGGTCTTTTAAGTTTTGGTGGCCAGCGGTAACGACTTTCTCGTCACCTTGTAAGCCGCTTAACACTTCAATCATTTCGTCTTGTTCAAAGCCAGTAACAATGTCGACTTTTGTGGCTATGTTGTCTTTAACAACAAAGACGCTATGTTGATTGTCCATCGTGATAAGGGCACGACGTGGAAGTAGCGTAGCGCTATTGTGGAGTGCATATTCGAGAGCCACGTCGGTAAACATGCCCGCTTTTAAAACGTGTTTTTCATTCGGCACTGCAAGGGTGACTTTAAATGTGCCAGTGGCAGCATCAATAACGGGGCTAATTCGCTCGACAGATGCAGTTAACGATTTATTACCTAGTGCAGCAACAATAAGGGTTGCGGGTTGACCTACCGCCACATTTTGTAATTCGTTTTCAGGTAAATACACTACACCTTGTAAATTCTGCTGTTGCACAATATGGAACATGCGCTCTCGCTGGAAAGACTCAGTCAGGTTACCTACTTTGGCATTACGAGAAGCAATAAAACCACTGATAGGGGCAGTAATGGTGGTTTCTTTTAAATCTAGTTCAGCAAGATGAACCGATGCTTTGGCTGACTCATATTGAGCGGTCAGTTTGTCGTAGGTATCTACACTGATAAGGTTTTTAGAATACACTTTGTTTACTTTATCTAACTCACGCTCAAGACCAGTTAAATCTGCCTTTGCCTTCGCAAGATTAAGTTCGTATCTGCGTTTATCTAGTTGCGCAAGCACTTGGCCTTTTTCAACGTAGTCGCCTTCTTCTACCACTATCTGTTCAATAATGCCTGACGCTCGTGCTACCACAAACGCTTCTTCTCTTGCTTCCAAAATAGCGGTAGTAGTATACGTGGAGCTGATTGAACCATTGGTTACTGCAGCGGCTTCTACCGGTATAGCTATCACCGCTTCAGAAATTTCTTCTGTGGGGTTTATCGCATCGGCGTCGGTACACGCACCTAGTAGCAAAGATAAAGAAAGTATGCCGCCAGTAAGGGACAGTGTGCGAAGAGTGTTAAACGAAGCGTCCATGGTCAAATACCTGATTGTTGTCGTTAATTATTAGTTTATTACCAACTTACAGCAGCAACCATGCCAGTAAGTGTAAGAAGATGTTTATATGTTTATAATCAGTTGGTTAGCTTGTTTTTGGTGGGAGAATAAAAAAGGGCCATCAATCACTGATAGCCCTTTACACTAATAGGTGGCGTATTAGCCTAATTGTGTGTGGATTCAACTAAGGTATAGCTGGTGGTGATCTCCACATTGCCGGTAAGCATTAACATTACTGAGCAATACTTTTCAGTAGAAAGTTGTACTGCACGTGCTAATGCTTTCTCGGTCACGCTGCTTGCTACCACTGTGTAGTGAGCATGAATTTTTGTGAATACCCGTGGGGCGTCATCAGCACGATCGGCTTCTAATTCACATTCACAGCTTTCAATTTCGTGACGACCCTTTTTAAGGATGTCTACCACATCAATACTGGAGCAGGCGCCAACGGCTAACAATACTGATTCCATTGGTGATACTGCATTTCCACTACCGTCCATGACGGTTTTATACCCACTGTCGGTTGTACCGGTGAAAGTGAGGTCTTTATCCCATGAAACTTGAGCTTTCATTGTACTTCCTACCTATTAGTTCCTGCTTACGATTGGGTGAGACGAACGGCGTCTGCGCCAATGGTGATTTTCTTTTGTTTGTACAACGCGCCTAATGCTTTTTTATACGCGGCTTTACTTACATTAAAATGCTGGTAAATAGCATCGGGCGGACTTTTGTCCGTGAGTGTTGAAATACCACCGTGGGCTTCCAAATCATCTAAGATGGCTTGCTGCAAGGCATCACGAGTTTCCTTATCATGACGCTGTAACACCACGTCAATCTTGCCATCTTCACGGATGGTTTTAACTACGCCATCAGTAGATTGCCCTACTTTTAGCGGTTTAAATGCATCACTATGAAATATTAGGCCTAGGGCTCTCTCGTTCAATACCACTTTGAAGCCTAAGTCAGACTTGGCATAAACCAAGCAACTTACATTTTCACCTTCGCTAAGATAGGCGCTGCCTTCTTTAAGGAAGTAGTGCAAACGGGTTGCACCTAAAATTCGATTTGTTTTTTCATCAAAGAAAGCGTGAACAACGTAATACATACCGGGGTCAATAGGCGATTCTTGATAATCGGCGGGTATGAGTAAGTCGTTCTCTAAGCCCCAGTCAAAAAAAGCGCCAAAGTGTGTAGCAGAAACCGCTTTAAGTACCTTGGTTTCACCTACTTGTATGCGCGGTGGCTTCAAGGTAGCAAAAAAATCGCCGCGCTGATCGGTAGCCACAAACACATCTAGGGTTTGTTCCACTTCCAACGGCGTGGTTACTTCGTCGTGAGGTAAGGTTACAGTAGGCATATCATCGCTACTGTAGTCGGTTGAATCTACATTATCGGTAAGTGGCGCTAATGCATAGCCGAACGGATATTCCGCTACCACTTTTAATGTATTAATTTTTCCAATATTTATCATTAACACTGACTTTTAAAAAAGAACAGGTAACATGATATCGGATTGAGGTTAAGAGCTAAACACTTATGAAGTTAAATTGCGATTTAGGTGAAAGTTTCGGTGCATGGCAAATGCCTGTAGACGCCGATATTATGAAATTTATCGACCAAGCTAACATTGCGTGCGGCTTTCATGCCGGTGATCCCGTGGTGATGAAACAAGCTTTGTATTTGGCTAAAAACAGTAATGTTGAAATAGGCGCGCATCCTTCTTATCCCGATTTACAAGGGTTTGGACGTCGAAGTCTCGCTATGCCAATAAAAGAACTGATAGCCTGTGTTCAATATCAAGTCAGTGCATTGATGGGTATGGCCAGTATCGTTGGCGTGCCAGTGAGCTATGTGAAACCCCATGGTGCGTTATATAACGATATGATGCTTGACCCTCAAGTGCGCACTGCAGTTATGCAAGCTGTGGGTAGTATTAATAAAGGTCGATTGGGATTGATGGTGCAATCACACGCCCACAATGAAGCGCTGGTGCTCGAAGCACAAGAATATGGATTGTCGCTAATATTCGAAGCGTTTTCAGATCGACGATATACCGATGAAGGTTTTTTGCAGCCCCGCTCACAAGAAGGCGCAGTGTTAACTGCCGCAGAAGCGTTAACGCAAGCAAAGCTTTTGATTGAAGATGGGGAAGTCATTACCGTTAGCGGGCAAAGATTGCCATTACAGGCTGACACACTGTGCGTGCATGGCGATACCGCCGGTGCAGTTGACATTGCGCAACAAATTCGTGAATGCATGAAATAGACGGTATGAAGGCACAAGCGCA
Organism: Alteromonas sp. CI.11.F.A3; assembly: GCF_032925565.1. NCBI lineage: Bacteria > Pseudomonadati > Pseudomonadota > Gammaproteobacteria > Alteromonadales > Alteromonadaceae > Alteromonas > Alteromonas sp. CI.11.F.A3. Next base: position 2,716,642 of record NZ_CP136708.1, on the reverse strand, counting down.
TTCACTTTTTACTTAATAAATCACATAAATGCCTTAACGTCGCCACAATTTCACCCTTTTTATTAAGGATATTACTATGCATCCCTTTGGGGATATTAAGCAGATTGTACCTGCTGGTTTAGATGCCATACTTTTGTATTTCGCGGGCGACACGGTAGATATTGCCAATGCGCGATGTCAGCATTGGTTGCATGCCATTACGAACTTGGCGTTTCCGTGGCTAAAAGAATGCGTGCCGGCATACGATTCATTGCTATTGGTTTTTGATGCTCACAAAGTGGATAGCCATTATGTTTATCAGATGCTTCGCTCAGTGGCAGCGCAAGATCCAAAGATAAGGATAAATGCTACTGACGGTATTAGCGTGAAAACTCATGAAATACCCGTGTGGTACGGCGCAGAACCGGCTAACGACTTAGCGTTGGTTAGCCAGAAAACGGGCTTAAGCGAGCAGGATATTATTGATGCTCATATCAGCATGACTTACAAAGTTTACGCTGTTGGATTCGCGCCAGGTTTTGCTTATATGGGGAACGTGCCCGACACCTTGCACTGCGCTAGATTAGAAACGCCACGAAAGCAGGTACCAAAAGGGGCGGTTGCCATTGCCGATGCCCAAACCGCTATTTACCCTTCGTCATCGCCTGGTGGCTGGCATTTGTTGGGTTTATGCCCACTAAACTTAGTGGATACTAGCCATAACGCGCTTTTAAAAGTAGGTGATAATGTAAAGTTCGCGCCTATTTCAGAACAGGAATTCAGAGACTTGCATGAAGGTTAGTGTTGAACAAAATGGTTTGCTGAGCCTAATTATCGACGGTGGGCGGCAAGGTAAACAGCATCAAGGCTTTTGTCAGTCAGGCCCTATGGATGAAGAAGCATATTGGTGGGCGAATTATCTCGCTGGTAACCAAGAAAATACGCCGTGTATTGAAATTATAGGGTGCGCAGAATTTGTATTTGATACCAACGGGCAGGTGGCGGCTACCGGTCGCAATGTGGTTTGCCTGGTCAATGGTCAATCGGCTTGCCCATTTGAAACCATCTTTGTTAAAGCGGGTGATAGGGTATCCATTGACAGTGAACACATGGGCAGCAAAGCCTATCTAGCTATACAAGGGCGGTGGCAAGTGCCATCACCTTTAGGCAGTGCGTGCACGGTTTTGCGTGAGGGGATAGGCGGCCTTGAAAACAAAGGTGCACCGTTAGGGGTTGGCGATTCCATCGACATTGAAACCCCAACATTACGCAGTGCTCACAGGGCGCTGGCACAGAAGCACTGGCCGCGATACGACTTGAACCAACCCTTAGCGTTAATACTTGGCTACCAAGAAGACAAATTTAATGCTTCTGAAAAAGGGCGGTTGTTTTTAAATGAGTACACGGTAACAACGAATATTAATCGTATGGGCTATCGATTGACTGGTGCCCCCATTCATAGCCACATTAGTAAAATGCGCTCTGAAGCAATACACATTGGCGCGATGCAAATTCCGCCCGATGGGCAACCTATTGTGATGATGCGAGATAGACAAACCTTAGGAGGCTACCCTAAGCTTGGCAGCGTAAGTTTGCTTGATGTTAATCGTTTAGCACAAGCCGTGCCGGGGGAGACTGTTACTTTCATAAGTCAGCACTACGACGATGCTCGCGCCGCATTTTTATTGAATTGGCAAAAACGACTTCGCCTTACAGGAGAATAAGAGTGACCATTGCATTTTTAAACGGCGAATTCATGCCGTTATCAGAAGCTAAAATATCCCCCATGGACCGAGGCTTTTTGTTCGGTGATGGGATTTATGAAGTTATACCCACTTATCACGGGAAGGCAGTGGGTATGATAGGCCACTTAAGCAGAATGCGTGATGGATTAGCCGCAATTTCTATCACTAACCCTTATAGTGCACAGCAATGGCAGCAAAACCTAGATGGGCTTATTGACGCCAATGCTAGTCATTTTCCAAGCGGAAACATTGGCGTGTATTTTCATATTAGTCGAGGCACGGACACTAAGCGTTATCATGCCTACCCGCAAAATATTACGCCCACCGTATTTGGTTTTGCATTTGAAATTGCGCCCGCTCAACCCCTAGAAGCGGATAAAGTTAAACCGTTCACAGTAGCGCTTGAAGAAGATAAACGATGGCAGCGATGTCATATCAAATCAACGTCATTGTTAGGTAATGTCATGCACTTTCAGGCGGGAGTAGAGAGTGGCGTTCAAGAAACTATTTTGCACAATAGTGACGGCATTATTACTGAGGCGAGTTCATGCAACGTTTTCATGGTAAAAGATAACGCTATTTTCACCCCACCATTAGATAACCAGCTTTTACCTGGGATCACCCGCCAAATAGCGTTAGAAGCATTTAAACAAGCGGGCTTGGTAGTAGAAGAAAAGTGGTTCACCACGGAAGATTTATTTAACGCAGACGAAGTCTGGTTAACATCTTCAAGCAAAGAAATTGCGCCTGTAATTGAAGTTGATGGTAAAACCATTGGTACTGGTGAAGTGGGGACGATGTGGGAGAAAGCCATAAAGGCTTATCACAATTATAAGTTTGAGGCTTAGGGCATAGAGTTAAAAAACTTACGTTAAAAGCTCAAACTTGGGGCTTAAAACGAAACGCTTGATGTTTTAAGCCTGAACCTAAGTCTGTTAATACTGCTGTAAAATGAAGGGTAGGGAAGCGCAAACAGGCAAAATGCCTAGGCGGTTTCCCTTAATTTAATGTGATAGGGGAACACTTTACTTGTTTCGCTTACACTTTTACCTTCGATAATAGATATCAATGAGCGGGTGGCTAATTCAGCCATCTCCCTTCTTGGTGTGGATACCGTGGTAAGGGAAGGGTAAATAGCTTTCGCAAAGCTCAAATCGTTGAAACCACATATATCAATGTCTTTTCCCGGTTTGATCCCCCGGCGATTACATTCCATTACAGCTCCGGCTGCAAGCTCATCACTAACAAAAAATATGGCATCTAAGTCTGGCCATTTGTGAAGCGATTCAACTAGCAATTCAGCGCCCGCTTGAAATGAGGCATCAGCACGTGACTGAAGGCACATATCATCTTGCAACTGTGCATTATGAAGGGCCTGCTCCCAGCCTCGTTTTCTAAGTACAGCACGCCAATCAAGCAGCAATGAACAAAAAGCAATTTTCTTTCTGCCCTTCACGTTTACTAAATAGTCCGTCATTTCTTTTCCCGCATTGAAATGATCTACACCATAATTGACGTCGAAAGTAGAGTCCGACATATCCATTATTTCAGCAACCGGCGCATTTGTATTTTTTAACATTCTTATGGTTTCATCGGTATGGCGGCTAGACGTGAGAATGAAACCTGAAACCGCTTGCTGAATATAAGATTCAACAATTCGTTCCTCTCCCAATTCTGAATAGGTAGCGTCACCAATCATTAATGCATAGCCAAGTTCATCAGCAATAGTTTTTGCACCTGAAACTACATCGTTAAAGACATTGTTCCCAAATGAAGGCAGTAGCAATGCAATCGTTTTATTGTTTTGAATAGATAAACTTTGTGCGGCGCGGTTGGGGATGTAATTTAAGTCCTTAGCCGCTTTCTTTATTTTCAGCGATAACGCTTTAGAAATGCTACTTGAATCTTTAAGTGCGCGAGAAACCGTAGTTTTGTGAATACCTAAATGTGCTGCGATATCTGAAATGGTGGTACGTTTCTTTATATTTTTCATAGGGTATATTCAATTTTTATTATTAGTGCGCAGTTTACATATTAAGCCGTGAGGAGAGCGCTATAGGGCTGTATTAAAAGGGCCTTAATCCAGGGGTAATGTCGCCCTTGTCACTGAGCTGATAAACGTTTTGCAGGTAGCCACTACCTCATCGACACTTTGTGTCACGTCTACAAAGAAAGCCTCATCTTTAGTGGGTACTTCAAGGGTAGAAAACTGACTTTTGAGCATATCATCGCCCACAAAAAAATGCTGTCTTTGTTTAAGCCTCTGGCCAATGGTATCGGTAGAGCCATGTAAGTAGATGAACCTTACATTTGATTGAACGCCTTTAGCTAATGGATTTGTTTTCTCTTCAGTTAGCTCTTCAGCTTGCCTACCTGTTAGCCCTTCACATAATATTGCTCGATAGGATGCTTTAAGCGCTGAACAAGAAATAATAGCGCTTTGATCATTTGCCAAATGCTCTTTGGCTATTTTATTCAAGTGCGTTAGCCAGTCCCATCTATCGGCATCTTCTAACGGAATACCAGCAGACATTTTTTCTACGCTAGCGGTAGGGTGATAATTATCACCTTCCTCAAAAACGAATCCCAGTTCAGAAGCCACACGCTCGCCGATGGTAGATTTCCCTGTGCCTGAAACCCCAGTAATAAAGAAAACGGTATTTGCAGTCATTCAACTACCTTTTTGATTCAATGCTAAGCAATGAGCCCGACACTACGTTAATTAATTTAAAATAAGCATAATTCGGAAACCGGTTGCGTTCAAGGTTTCTTTATAATAGTGTTACGGCGAATACATAATTTGTTAACGTTGTGTTGCATGGGGTAACAACGGGTTGCCTGAGGTGTTCTCTGTCTACTAAATAATAAAAATTTTCATCGTGTACCTCAGATTTTTACGTGCCGCTAATTGCAGGTTATAGGGAAGAAACATGTCAGATACTTTTTCACTTCTTTTTTTCGCCATCATCAGCATTGTGCTGCTGGCCTATTTGGTTATTGCTAAAAAAGTACATGCATTTATTGCCATTATTATTGCAGCAGCTTTTGTAGGATTAGGCACGGGAATGGACGCCACAGAAGTGCTCAATTCAATGCAAAGCGGAATGGGAAATACCCTTGGATTTGTTGCCACTATAGTGGGGCTAGGCGCAATGTTCGGGCAATTCTTAGAAGAGTCGGGTGGTGTGGATAGACTGGCGCTAACCATCAAACAGAAGTTCGGTGAAAAAAATAGCCAATGGGCACTGGTAATAACCGGTTTCCTTGTGGCGATACCTGTGTTTTTTGAGGTAGGACTTATTATATTAATGCCGTTGATTTATTCAATGGCGCAAAAAACCGGTAAGTCGTTAATTTATTATGGCATTCCTTTAGCTGCAGGGCTTGCGGTTACCCATGCCTTTATTCCCCCCACGCCTGGGCCAGTTGCCGTGGCGTCTATTTTGAATGCTGATATAGGCCTAGTGATTTTATTTGGTTTTATTGTTGGTGTGCCATGTGCCTGTATTGCTGGCCCAATTTACGCATCGTATATCGCCAAAAAAATCCATGTGCCAGTGCCGGAACATATTAGAAATATCGAAGCTAGACCAGTAGAAGCATTGCCCTCATTTTCATTAGTGGCCGCTTTGTTATTCTTTCCTCTTGTAGTGATCCTCATCGGGTCAATTGCGAAATTTGTGCTAGCCGATGGCATAGTAAAACAGGTATTTATTTTTGTTGGACATCCATTCATCGCACTCACCATCGCGACCTTGGCATGTTTTAAGTGGCTGGGTAAAAACCAAGGTTTAAGTGCAGATCAAGTGAGAAATGTGGCATCGAAAGGGTTAGAGCCAGTTGCACTCGTGATATTAGTGACAGGTGCGGGTGGTATGTTCAAACAAGTATTAATCGATTCGGGGGCAGGACAAGCTTTTGCTGATGTGGTGGCACTTTCACCCTTACCACCGCTTATGGCTGGCTTTCTTATTGCCATTTCCGTAAGGATCATTCAAGGCTCGGCAACCGTTGCCATGTTAACGGCTGCAGGTCTGATGGCACCTGTGGTAAATGCACTGTCGTTATCACCATCTTTATTAGCGCTAATGACCATCTCTATCGCTGCTGGAGCAACCGCTATGTCTCACGTAAACGATACGGGATTTTGGATCATTAACCGATATTTCGATATCTCAGTAAAAAACACCTTAATTTCCTGGACCTGCATGGCAACTATCATTGGCGTTGTCGGACTGATGCTAACACTCCTTTTAGCCTTGTTTGTCTAGGATAAATACACATACACATGCAGATACTTTTTATTGATGTTTACTTAGGGTGATCTTGAGAGATTAGGAAAAATTAGGAAACCGGTATCCATTATTTCGGCCACGCGAGCTCGCGCGTTATGCCAAATATCTTGTTCGTGGTTTTGAAAGAAAAACAAAAAGGCCCTTCAATTTACATTGAAGGGCCTTCTTTATTTCGTAATGCGTTGCGGTAACTAGTCGTTACCTTCGCAATTGCCATCTGTACATTCACCATATAGATACAGGCTATGATGGGTAAGCTTAATATTATGCTTTTTCGCAATCATATCTTGGCGCTGCTCAATAATATCGTCTTCAAACTCAATTACCTTGCCGCATTTAAGGCATACCAAGTGATCGTGATGTTCTTTGTGGCTTATTTCAAAAACTGATTTGCCACCTTCAAAGTGATGGCGATTCAATATGCCCGCATCATCGAATTGGTTTAGCACGCGATATACTGTTGCAAGACCAATCTCTTCCTCTTGTTCGATCAGAATCTTATACACGTCCTCGGCACTGATGTGTTGATTTTGTGGTTCTTGCAAAATTTGCAAAATCTTGAGACGTGGCAGGGTTACTTTTAAACCTGCTTTTTTAAGTTCTTTATTCTGATCCATTACAACCTACTGAGAACGAGATGTTTATCAATGGAGCTATTATAGGTAACTCGTCAGGATTTAAAAGTAAAACTGCTGTTTCTTGTTCGGTACGATGGAAATTCGAACGAATTAGCAATTCTTATAAGAGTGGCTTGTCGGTAACTAAACTGTCTTCTGAGGACAGACCAGTTTGTAAGTCTCAGTTATTACTAATGATTAATAGCATCTATCCAAACTGCAAGTGCATATTTTTAACATTCTGTTAAACTTGTTGCAATAATGGTAAAACGAGGTTTGTACGTAGATTCCATCGCGTACTTTGAATTATGCCAATGCAATTAACAGTTATAAATAAAATAAAAATCGGTTTTGGCCTTTTTGGTTGTTTGTTACTTCTCACAAGTATTCTTTCTTATTTCGGTTTAAACGACATTAGGCGTTCAGCAGAAGACGTGGTTGAACGCAAAATGCCAGCCCAAACCAGCATGCTTAAAGTGAAAACCGAGATTCTGGCGTTATCTGTGGTTACCGCAAATGGTTTTCACGAAAATACGCCTAGCGCTTTGTCTGAAAATCAACAAGAGTTCGAATCTTTGTCGAATGAGTTTGTTGATGATCTTGATAACTTAACCATTATTCTGCCGGGCAATAGCATTGCGGTAGAAGCAGTAGAGGCAAGCTTAGCTTACGTAGCAAACAGTCATGATATGTATGCCGCGTTAGCGAAGCGAATGGCGTTGGAAAGCGCGTTAGGCGACAAATTAAATGAGGTGTTGAGCGCGGCAGATGAAGCAAGCGCTTTAATGTTAGATTTATCCTATTTAGAGTCAGACAGTCCAAGCTTAGATACATTAATTGGTGCGGGCACCAATATTGATAATAAGCTGCTTACCACCACTGATTCGTTCAGCGAACTTGCCGCCAGTGTAGACGCACAAAACACCGCTAATATTATTGACGATATAAAATATCAAATTAGTAATATTACGGTAGATAAAGATTACATAAACCGCCTTGCACTTGATATTGATGATGGAGGCACGGTAGCCGCTTTTAATGAACAATTTGCCTTAGTTATTGATAACGTCAATGGCACCAACGGTTTGGTGGCATTGCAACAACAGAAGTTAACTGAAATAGCCTTAGCACAAACAAAAAAAGACGAAGCGTTAGCGTCGTTGCAATTAGCGTTAAGCAGCATTAATACCTTATTTGATAGTGTGCAGTCTGAATCTATCCAAGGACAAAATGCTATTCTTGAATCGGTGCAAACCAACTTAGTTAAAAACTTTGTTGTGGCAGTTATTGGCCTGATTGCAGCTATCACGTTAGGTGTGCTGGCAACCCGCAGTATCTCTACGCCCCTTGGAAGAATCAATGAAGGCCTAACCCAATTAAGTAAAGGGGATTTAAGCCACACGCTGCCTGAAATAGGGAATGATGAGTTTACGGCGCTTTCTGTCAAAGTGAATAGCTTAACTAATAGCTTGCGAGAGTTAGTAGGGAATATTTTAGAGCAAGAAAAGCGCTTAATTACTATTACTAAAGAAAGTGTCGCATTAGGTGAAAAGAGCTTACAAGGTGTGGATGAACAACGTAAACAGGTAACGGTGATTTCCACCAATACCCAAGATGTTCAAAATACAAGCCGTAGCAATTTAAGCCAAATCAATGACGCCATGGAAGCGCTGCATACGGTCACCGCGCAAAGTGAAGAAATTAGTGAGTTAGTGGCGCAAAACCGCAGTCAGGTAGACAGTCAAGCCCGACAGGCTGAAGCATCCGCTGACATCATCAATCGTTTAGATGGGCATTCACGCAGCATAGGCAGCATTCTGGATGTTATTAAAACCATTGCAGAGCAAACTAACTTATTAGCACTTAACGCCGCAATTGAAGCTGCCAGGGCAGGAGAGCAAGGCAGAGGCTTCGCTGTGGTAGCCGATGAAGTGCGCACCTTGGCAAACCGTACGCATAACTCGACAGAAGAAATTGAGTCTATGATTGGCAATCTTCAAAAAGATGCCGAGAAAGCGGTAAAAGCAATTAATGCGGGCAGAGAACAAGCCCAGGAAGGGGTAGAAATTACCCAACAGGTGTCGCAGCAGGTTGAAAGTATTCGAGAAATTATTGCTCGTTTAAGTCAAATAAATGAGCATATTGTTTCAGATACCCAGCAGCAAGATGTTTTGCTTGCAGATGTTGCGTCAAGCTTGAATACCATTGTTACATTGGCTGATTCTAGTGCCCAAAGTACTCGTCAAGCCAATGAGTCGACTATGATGCTAGATGCTCAAACTGACAGCCTTAGAAGAGCGGTAGAACGTTTTCAGCTTTAGTCCTGTGAAGTATTAAAGAGTTATTTAAAAACGCTAACAAAAACGCCGCTAAAATAAGCGGCGTTTTTATTACTCATCAGCATGAAGCTGAAAAAACTATTAAAGCTAGGCTAACTCAGACAAACACAGTTCGTCGTGAATTTGCTTACACCATGACTTAACACGCGACTCGGTAAGCTCTGGCTGACGGTCTTCATCAATGCCTAAGCCCACAAAGTGGTTGTCGTCTGCCATACCTTTAGATGCTTCGAAATCGTAACTCTCGGTAGGCCATTGTCCTACTAAGATGGCGCCACGGCCTTCAACGATATCGCGAACCATACCCATAGCATCAAGGAAGTATTCTGCATAGTCTTCCTGATCGCCACAGCCAAAAATAGCCACGAGCTTGTCGGTAAAATCAATGTCTTCTAGTTCTGGGAAGAAATCATCCCAGTCACACTGCGCTTCACCATAGTACCAAGTAGGGATCCCGAAAATAAGCAAATCAAACTCTGCTATATCTTCTTTGCTGCTCTTGGCAATGTCTTTTACATCAATTAGCTGTTTACCCAGTTCCTTCTGGATCATTTTCGCAACATGTTCGGTATTACCGGTGTCACTTCCGAAAAACAGGCCAACGCTTGCCATATCAAACCTCTATTATTCGTTACTAGTTACTATACACCTGTGCTTAGCCAGAACCATTCAATGATTCCCTTTGCTAGGAAACCAATGGCCCCTAAGCCTAATACCCCATAGGTCACAACACGCCCAATTAACGGCACATTATTTTTCGATAGGACATCGTGTACCGCAAAGCTCATCAATACAAATAGTATAAATAAACCGCCGTACAGCATGATGGTTTCAATTAGCTCAAAGTTTTCTGCAAGCATAGTGTCTTTATTGGAAAAAATCTGGCGCAACTATATCACAGTATATACGCCTAGCAGAGTCAAAAAGGGTCAAAAAAAAGTAATAATAGTCATTCGCATCTTAGATGGCGCTAACTTGGTGTCTTTTCTAATGTGCGAGCCACAATTGCATTGAAAACACTTGGTTTCTCAGCATGTAGCCAGTGCCCTGTACCCTCAATAATGTGTGCCTTGGCACCAGGAAAGTATTTTGCAATTTCCTTCCTATAAGAATTATTAATGTAATCCGACTCGGCTCCTTTAATAAACAAGGTTATCCCTTCAAAGGTCAAATTACTTTGAGGCCAATCAAGTATTCGTGAATAACTTTCAATTAATCCATCAACATTAAAACGCCATTGCCACTCATCGTTATCAGTTTGGTATAGGCTTTTAAGCAAGAACTGCTGTACACCAGGTTCTTTAACGTATTCAGAAAGGGCGGTTTGTGCCTCTTTTCTATCACTTATTGCGTCTAGAGGAACATTTTTAAGGCCATCGAACACCGCTTGATGACTATGTGAATATTTGACGGGGGCAATATCTGCCACTATTAAATGGCTAACACGGTCTGGGTTTAATAACGCAAATTGCATTACCACTTTACCGCCTAAGGAATGCCCTAAAAAGGCAGCTTTATCAACCTGGTTGTTATCGAGTATTTCAACAATTCCCGTTACTGCGGCTTCCAACGAAAACCCGTCAGTCCAAGGGGATTGCCCATGATCAGGTAAATCTATACTAATAATATTATAAGTGCTTTCAAAATGGCGTTTAACACCTGCTAAATTGTCAGCACTACCAAACAAACCATGAACTAACACTAGCCATGGTGAATTTTTCTGGGCTTCAGATAATTTGAAATGCAAAGACACTTTATACCCTATTAAAAATAGTAATTAAGACTAGTAGTGGGGGGAAATTTAAAAATGACAAGAGATAGGGTGGTTAGCAGTAAACTAATTCACTGCTAACCCACTTTATAGCACTAGCACTACGCGTTTACTGAATAGTCTTCCAACGACTTTCCGCTTTCAAGTGCTTCTTTGTATACGCGAGGCATACGACCAATACCTGTCCAAGGGTGGGTAACACCTTCGCTATCCGTTAATTTGTATTTAACTGGACGCTTTTTACCTACCTTTTTAGGGGTGTCTTCATTTAATGATTGTAAGTCTTCAAAATTTAAACCCGCTTCTTCCATTTGTTTTTTAATTTCTTCAAGCTTGGCGCGTTTTTCTTGACCGACTTTTTCTTCTTCAAGCGCTTTTTCTTTTCTTTTATCAATAATGTTTGCAAGTTTTTCTTGCACAGTTTCTAGCTCTTGAATGCTTAATTCCTTTACAGCACCTTGTAAACGTCTTCCATGGGTTAAAATATCTAAAAATTCGTTCATTTAATAACCTTAGCGTTTCGTAGTGGATTTTTCGGGCGAATCATAATTAAATTTAGCACAAAAAAAAAGCGGAGAGAGTCCGCTTTTTAATTTTTTAAGATAAATGGCTTTAAATTACATGTTCGGGTAATTTGGACCACCGGCTCCTTCAGGCACAACCCAACGAATATTTTGTGAAGGATCTTTAATATCGCAGGTTTTACAATGCACGCAGTTTTGCGCATTAATTTGAAAACGTTTAGACCCTTCCTCTTCAATTATTTCGTAAACGCCGGCAGGACAATAGCGCTGCGCAGGTTCTGCGTATTTAGGGAAGTTCACTTCTAAAGGAATAGAGGCATCTTTTAATTGTAAATGACAAGGTTGTTCTTCTTCATGATTGGTATTTGATAAAAATACCGAAGAAAGTTTATCAAAACTTAAAACGCCATCCGGTTTAGGATAGGCAATTTCTTTTGCATCAGCAGCCAAATCAAGTTGAGCATAATCTTTATGTTCGTCTTTCATGGTGAAAAACAAATTACCATTAAAGAAGTTCTGCTCTAGGGTATTAAATGCGCCACCCCAGAAATTACCTAATTTATGAATAGCCGGTCCGAAATTACGTGAACGGAATAATTCATCATATACCCACGAATTTTTAAATTTATCGGTATAGCTAGTTAATTCACTTTCAGGTGCCTCGGCATCTTTCGCTAATGCTTCAATAATAGATTCAGCAGCCAACATGCCTGATTTCATGGCTGTATGGTTGCCTTTAATTTTAGCAAAGTTAAGTGTCCCTGCTTCACAACCTACTAATATGCCACCCGGGAATGTCATTTTAGGCAAAGAATTAAAGCCACCTTTTGCAATAGCACGGGCTCCGTAAGAAACACGCTTCCCGCCTTCCAAATATTGTTTAAATACAGGGTGGTGCTTTAATTGTTGGAATTCATCAAACGGGCTCAAGTATGGGTTGCTGTAGTTCAAATCAACAATAAGACCGACAAATACCTGATTATCTTCTGCGTGGTACAGGTAGCTACCGCCAGTTGCGTCGTTTAGCGGCCAACCAGCACTGTGCACTACTAATCCAGGTTGATGCTTAGCAGGGTCAATATCCCAAATTTCTTTAAAGCCTATTGCGTAATGTTGAGGCGAGGCGTCTTTATCAAGCGAAAAGTGCTCGATAAGGTCTTTACCTAAATGCCCACGGCAACCTTCTGCAAATACCGTGTATTTCGCACGAAGTTCCATGCCCGGCATATAGCCATCTTTTGGTTGTCCATCAGCGCCAACGCCCATATCGCCAGTTAAAACGCCGCCAACACTGCCGTCGTCATTATAAATGACCTCTGAAGCCGCAAAGCCTGGAAAGACTTCCACACCTAGTTGCTCTGCTTGTTCAGCTAACCAGCGACAGACATTACCCATCGACACAATATAGTTACCATCGTTATGCATGGTTTTAGGGGTAATTGCGTTTGGTAGGCGTTTTGATGATGATTCACTATTCAATAAATAAATATGATCTTCGGTCACTGGGGTGTTCAAAGGTGCGCCTTTTTCCTTCCAATCTGGAAAAAGTTCGTTCATTGCTCTAGGCTCAAATACCGCACCTGAGAGAATATGTGCACCCACTTCAGAGCCTTTTTCGACAACACAGACCATGAGTTCTTGGTTGTTTTCATTGGCAAGCTGCATAAGCTTGCAGGCGGTTGATAGTCCAGCTGGGCCGGCACCGACGATGACTACGTCAAACTCCATCGATTCTCGTTCCACGGGTGGCTCCTTATGTTCGGTTTTTTATAGTGCACTATTGATGAAACAAATAATGCGATGTGTCAAAAACATGTAAATTAATTGTCGCCCTGAAAGGTAATCTAGGTTGACGTTTACGTCAACAGTAAGTACATTGCAGGGAGTTTACGTTAACGTTAACTAGCAGCATAAATACTGTGCAAGTAAACGTGGTGTTAATGATATTTTGGGTCTAGCCTTTTGAAAATGTCTTCGCCACAACGCAAAGTTAGCGTAAAGCACATTGTTAAAGTTTCAGAATGCGTGGTGAAGTAACGCTGTTTCCTTAACCGCTTATTAGCATGGAATAGCAACATACACCGACGAACTCAACAATTGAGGTAAATATGAAAATACTCGTTCCGGTCAAACGCGCGATCGATTATAACGTTAAAGTAAGAGTGAAGGCCGATAACTCTGGCGTTGACCTTACTAACGCTAAAATGGCCATTAACCCTTTTTGTGAAATTGCTGTTGAAGAAGCAGTAAGACTAAAAGAAAAGGGAATAGCGACTGAAATCGTTGTGGTTTCTATTGGCGATAAAAGCTGCCAAGAACAAATTCGTACTGCGTTAGCACTAGGCGCCGACCGCGGTATTCAAATTGATACAGACCAAAACCTAGATTCTCTTCAAGTGGCTAAGCTGCTTGCTAAAGTTGTTGAAGAAGAACAACCTCAATTGGTGGTTTTAGGTAAACAAAGTATCGATTCAGACAATAACCAAACCGGACAAATGCTTGCTGCATTAACCGGTATGCCTCAAGGCACCTTTGCATCAGAAGTAGCGGTAGACGGAACAAGCGTTAACGTTACCCGTGAAGTTGATGGCGGTTTACAAACCGTTGCCTTAACGTTGCCAGCTGTTGTGACTACCGATTTACGTTTGAACGAACCTCGCTATGCTTCGCTGCCAAACATTATGAAAGCGAAACGTAAGCCGCTAGATGTTAAATCAGCTGCCGACTTCGGTGTGGCACTTGAATCTAACGTTAAAGTTCTCAAAGTAACGCCGCCACCTCAACGTGAAGGTGGAGTGAAAGTTGCGGATGTTGCTGAGTTGGTCGAAAAACTTAAGAATGAAGCAAAGGTGATCTCATGACAGTTCTTGTATATGCCGAGCACGACAATGCTAGCTTGAAGTCAGAAACTGCAAAAATGGTTCATGCTGCAGCGAAAATGGGTGGCGATATTCACGTGCTTGTAGCGGGTGAAGGTTGTCAGGCCGTTGCTGACAGTGCTGCGCAAATTGACGGTGTAAGCAAAGTATTGCTTATCGACAACGCAGTCTACAAATACCAGCTTGCCGAAAACGTCGCTGATCTTGTGTTATCACTTGCTGATGATTACAGCCATTTATTAGCCGCAGCTACTACCACAGGCAAGAACTTCATGCCTCGTGTTGCTGCACTTTTAGATGTTGCTCAAATTTCTGACATCATTGGTGTTGAAAGCGAAGATACCTTTATTAGACCTATTTACGCTGGTAACGCTATTGCGACAGTACAATCGTCTGATAGCAAAAAGGTGATCACTGTACGTGCCGCTTCTTTTGATGCTGCAACAACAGGCGGAAGCGCTGAAGTAACGACACTCGATGTGGTTAAAGAAAGCGAAAAGTCTAGCTTTGTGTCTGAAGAGCTTACCGAGTCTGAGCGCCCTGAGTTGACCGCCGCTGAAGTGGTTATCTCTGGTGGTCGTGGTATGCAAAACGGCGAAAACTTCAAGTTACTTGAAGGTATTGCTGACAAGCTTGGTGCTGCTATTGGTGCATCTCGTGCCGCAGTTGATGCGGGCTTCGTACCGAATGACATGCAGGTTGGCCAAACGGGTAAAATCGTTGCACCGCAGCTGTATATTGCCGTAGGTATTTCGGGTGCCATTCAGCATCTTGCCGGTATGAAAGACTCTAAAGTCATTGTTGCTATCAACAAAGACGAAGAAGCGCCTATTTTCCAGGTAGCGGATTACGGTCTTGTTGGCGATTTATTTGATGTGTTGCCTGAACTAGAAAACACACTATAAATACAATGCTTTTATAAATATCAAAAAAGGCTGCCTTTAAACGCAGCCTTTTTAATGCTCGTATTAACGGTTAGAAACCGCAGACGAGGGTAGTGTTAAACACGAACCACAGAATTATCTTCGCTTCCAATGGTAGAGGGGAGATAAGCATCGGCGGCCCAATCGTTTTCCCACATATCACCATCGAGTAAATAGCGAAATTGGTACTCGTGATCGGTTTCTAAATTGATCGTTAGCGTAAAATCGCCACTCTTTAGTTTTTTCATCGAGAGAGGTTGCTTGTCCCATTCGGTAAAGTCACCCACTAAGCTAGCCTCATCGGCATTTTTTGCTTCTTCAGCGGAAAGGCGGAATGTTACTTTACAAATGGGTTTAGATTTCAGGTATTGCTTTTTTAGGCTCATGACAGGTCATCCCTTTTAGCGTAACAAATTCGTTGTTGCATCGATAAGTGCAACTTTTCCTGCGAGTGTGCAGGTGTTTAAATAATCAACGATTATTACTCATTTAGCAATCTTACATTTTAATTCGATGCGGTTTTTTTTATATTACGATGAGTAGCGCAATAATTAGTTGAATAATTCACAATTTTTAACAAACGAAGACAAGCGCTTCACGTCGAAACACATTACACTAGAAACAATAAAAAAATAATAAATCACGTATAGCTTTAACCCATTGTTCGCCAGACACATTTCACTTATGCAAATAGGTGAGTCTCGATTCAAAGGTTATGTATTAGTACTACGTTTTACAGGGAAAATAATGAAAAACTCCATTTGGCTCAAAAGCGGTATACCTCTTATCATCATTCTGGTCGCGTTTGTTATTGCGGCAATTATGATTTCTTCACGTAAGCCGCCAGAGCAAATTCCCGTTGAAACGCAAGCCTTCCTTGTTGATGCCAAACCAATGGAATACCAACCTGTTAGCTTTGTGGTTGACTCTCAGGGCAATGTAGTGCCGCGCAACAAAACATCACTTAGCGCACAAGTAAGTGGCCGCGTAGTGAGTTTGTCCGATAAATTTATTGTTGGGGGCATGTTCCAAAAAGGGGATGTGTTAATCACCCTTGAACAAGATGACTACCGCACTGAAGTAAAGCTGGCCGAAGCCGAACTAGCGCAAGCACATGCTGCTCTTCAAGAAGAACTAGCAAGAGGCAAAGTAGCCGAGCAAGAATGGCGTTCAGTCAGCAGTGTAGTGCCGCCAGAGCTTGGCTTGCGTAAACCTCAATTAGCAAAAGAGCAGGCCAATGTTAAAGCCTCAGAGGCAAAACTAGAGCGTGCTAAACGTAATCTTGATCGTACCCAAATTAAAGCGCCGTACAATGGCATCGTGGTTGAGCGAAACATCGACTTAGGTCAATTTGTATCAGCAGGGGCCACAGTAAGCACCGTTTATTCAACTGACACCGCTGAGGTACGTTTACCTATCACCGATAAAGACTTGATGTTTGTTGATATTGGTAACCAATCAAGCAATCAATCTGATGTGACATTAAACGCCACGGTAGGCGGTAAAAATAGAACTTGGACTGGTAAGTTAGTTCGCTCTGAAGGCATTTTGGATTCAGGCAGTCGCGTGCTTTACGCCGTGGTTGAAGTTAAAGACCCTTATCAATTTAATGGTGGCGACAATGCGCCACTTCGCTTTGGCCAATTCGTTCAAGCCAAAATCGTTTCTCATCAAAAGCAAGACTTAACCGTATTGCCGCGCTCGATATTACGCCTCGATAACACAGTGCTAATTGTAAATGACAATCGTGAAATTGAAATTGTACCGGTAGACGTAGTGCGTACCACGGCAGAAGAAGCCTTCATTGGTAGTGGCTTAAACAGTGGCGCGTTAGTAGTAACCAGTGCGGTTCCGAATCCTTACAATGGCATGAAAGTAAGACTTCCAGGTGATGAGCCTGCCATGCCACCAGAAGCAGAGAACGATAAAGAGTCAGACACTGAAACAGTAGGCGTTAAAGACAATGCTACTGAAACCAGCCCTGCTTCTTCTGGGGGTAAGTAATGAGTCAAATTGATACGCAAAAAGGGTTAATCGCTTGGTTTGCGCGCAACAATGTTGCCGCAAACCTGTTGATGTGGTTGTTAATTGTTGGCGGGCTATTTGGTGCCTTTAGTATTCAAAAGCAAGTTTTCCCTAGTTTTGAAATAGACATCATTAACGTTCGCGTACCGTACTTGGGTGCTGCGCCTCAAGAAGTAGAAGAGGGCGTAATTCTCAAGATAGAAGAGTCGATTAAGAACTTAGAAGGCATTAAACAAGTCACTTCTACTGCGGTAGAGGGGATGGGTACGGTGAGCATTCAAGTTGAAGAAGATTACGATATCCAATCTTTACTTGATGAAGTGAAGGTGCAAGTTGATGCCATACCTCTTTTTCCAGCCGATACAGAAAAGCCAGTTATCTATCGCCAAAAGATTCAGCAAGATGTTATTTGGATATCTGTGTTTGGCGATGCCAGTGAACGTGAACTGAAAGAGTTTGCAAAAGACATTCGCGATGATGTTGCAAACCTTCCTGGTATTTCGAGCGTGCAAGTTGTTGGTGCCAGGGATTACGAAATTTCGGTTGAACTGTCTGAGGTCGACTTACAAAAATATAACCTGACCTTTGCCGACGCCGTAAGTCGTTTAAGTCAGTCGAGTATCGATTTACCTGGTGGTTCTATTCGAACAGAAAATGGCGATATTCTGCTTAGAACCAAAGGGCAGGCTTACACGGGTTGGGATTTCTCTCAAATAGTGTTGGTTACCAATGCTGATGGTACACGGGTAACGTTAGGCGATGTTGCTTATATAAATGATGGTTTTATTGAGAACAACCAATATGCATTATTCGATGGAAAGCCAGCGGTTAGCCTTCGTGTGCAAGCGGTGGGTGATCAAAATGCATTAGAGATATCAGAACAAGTAAACGGCTACATTGACGAGAAAAAGAATGACTTTCCAGCCCATATTTCCGCCGACACATGGGGAGATAGTTCGTTTTATCTAGCGGATAGATTAAACATGATGCTAGAAAATATGTTCTTTGGTGGTTTATTGGTGTTCTTAGTACTGTCGTTGTTTTTAAGAATAAAGCTGGCGTTCTGGGTTATTGTTGGCTTGCCTGTTTGCTTTTTGGGTACGTTATTGGTTATGCCTATCGATATGCTTGGTGTGTCTATCAACATGCTGAGCTTATTTGCCTTTATTCTGGTACTTGGAATAGTGGTGGACGATGCCATCATAATGGGGGAATCGGCCTATTCCGAAATTGATCAAAAAGGGCACAGCACCGAAAATGTCATTGCAGGTGTTAAGAAAGTGGCTATGCCAGCCACCTTTGGGGTGCTTACTACCATAGCGGCATTCTCTCCTATGCTAATGGTATCTGGTCCCTTTGGTGTCATTTGGAAAACCATTGGGCTAGTGGTGATCATTTGCTTGGTGTTTTCACTCATCGAGTCGAAGCTTATTTTGCCTGCACATTTAGTGCACATGAAGCTAAAGCCTTACGACCCAGCAAAGGCTAACAAACTGCAAAAGTTCAGAGACTTTTTCAGTGAAGGTATTAAGCGTTTTATACACAATGTTTACGCCCCATTTCTAGAAAAGACAATACGCAATCGCTACACCACGGTATCCGTTTTCTTGGCCATGCTAATTCTTACTATTGGTTTATTTGGCGGCGGCATTGTTCGATTTGTTTTCTTCCCCAGTATTCCTAGCGACTTCATGTTTGCAAGTTTTGAGCTAGAGCCCGGCTCTTCGTTAAAACAACGAGACGAAGTGCTTACGGCTTTACGTGAAGGCATGATGCGAATGGATGAAAAGGTGCGTGACGATACCGGAGAAGGTGTAATCAAACACTCTATGGCGTTTGATAACGGTGACTTGGGTGGGGAGGTGTTTGCCGAACTGACCAAAGGTGAAACTCGTACCATGGCCGATTATGAAATTCATCAGCTGTGGCGTGACGAAATGTCTGAAATACCAGGCGTTAAGACGTTTAGTATTGGCGCCCCTGGTGGCCCAGGTGGTGGTGCTGATCTTAGCTTCGAATTTAGTTCTGGTGATATTAGGTCGTTAAGAGCCGTAAGTGATGAACTAAAAAGCATCTTGTCCGGTTACGATGGCGTAACTGACATTAACGATACCTTCTCAGGTGGTAGTGAAGAGATTCAATTAGCATTGAAACCTCAAGCCGATGCATTAGGTATTACGCTACAACAACTTGGGCAGCAAGTACGTTTTGGCTTTTACGGTGCTGAAGTACAGCGTATTCAACGTGACGATGAAGAAATCAAAGTCATGGTGCGTTACCCAAGAGCAGAGCGTAGTTCAGTTGAGCATTTAGAAAATATGCGTATTCGTGCGCCGAACGGCCAAGAGATACCTTTCCAGCAAGTGGCTAGCTTTACCGTGGGTGAAGGCTTTGATTCTATCATTCGTGTAGATGGCAGCCGCTCTGTTACGGTAACTGCTGTGGTAGATAAGGCATTAATGGATCCGTCTGAAATTACAGGTGAGGTTATCGACTCTGTCATGCCTGATTTGTTAGCACGCTACCCTAAAGTTGATTTCCAGTTACAAGGAAACGCAAAAGAACAAGCTGATGCAATGATGAGTTTGGCGCAGGGCTTATTGTTTGCCTTATTTGCGATTTACGCGCTGTTGGCGATCCCTCTTAAATCTTATAGCCAACCGTTTATCATCATGTCAGTTATACCTTTCGGTGTGGTGGGTGCCATTATCGGGCACTTAGTATTAGGCATGGCGGTAAGTGTACTGTCGATTTGCGGCATTATTGCGTTATCAGGTGTAGTGGTTAATGACAGCTTGATTATGGTGGACTTTGTTAACCGTGCCCGCCAAGAAGGCCATTCATTAATGCGCGCTGCCATTAGTGCAGGTACGCAGCGTTTCCGCGCGATTATATTAACGTCGTTAACTACTTTTATGGGGTTAATGCCAATAGTATTCGAGCGAAGCCTACAGGCACAAATTGTTATTCCTATGGCCATTTCATTGGCTTTCGGCATTTTGTTTGCAACGGTTATTACCTTGCTACTAGTACCAGCCTTGTACCTAATATTGAACGATATTAAAAATGTATTCAAAGGTAGAAAGCATATTGAATCAGTGGGTTCTGCATCGATAGAGCAGCAGTAACACCGGCTAATAAATAGAAAAATTCCCGTCTAGTTCGCGAAACGGATTATAAAAACACCGCATTGGTTCGCCAATGCGGTGTTTTTGTTTGCATTTTGTACGATTAGTTATATACTGTATAAATGAACAGTATATAGGTGAACGCGATGACTACAGGTGTTAAAGCAGTTGATCAACTTATTGAAAAGTTCGGAATATTATCTTCGCCAGGGCAAGATAAGTTCCAGCGCTTAACGCATTTATTTGGTGGTGATAAACGAGCTGACTCGTTGCCTTTTTGTATGTATCAAAAAGTGATGGGCGCGCCTGTATCTCGTCGATTCACAATCCACCACTTTTATCTGCCCTACAAAAACTGCAAATTAGCCAGTTTCATGTTTAATGAAAAAGGCGAATTAATAGAGCAGGTTTATTTTACCAAGATGTCTCGTATGGTGAATGTTTGCCGAAAGTTGCAGCGTCTTCTTTTGGAAGAAAAGGGCGTACATGAAAAGGCATCCCAAGGAATGCTACAGCAGGACAGGCAACAAAAAGACAGAGAATGGGCGCAGAGCGCGCAATTTGCGGCCTAATCACTTGTGTAGCTAAAGTGTGTAGCTAAAGTGTAGAGTTAAGGCGTAAATGACTTAAGGTAAGTGTCACTAAGTCACTAGTAACGGCCAAACGTGCTAACTGCCGAAATAAAAGATAAAGCGAAAGCCAAAACTAAAGGTAAAAGTTAATAGAGAAAAGCCAAAGGCATAAGCTAAAAATAGAAGAACAAAAAAGCGAAGGGTCGTTAAAACGACACCTTCGCTTTTTTATGTTTATCATTCTTAAATGCAGTACTTGATAAGGCTAAAAATAGAAGTGCAGACCTGATCTGCACTTTCAACCTAAATCAAGGTAGTGCTTAGTAGAAAGAGTACTTAACTTCAACACCAAGAATACGTGGCTCGTTAACGATACCGGTTAGGTTGTTAAAGTCGATAGCGCCTTTAACGTTATCTTCATCGGTAATGTTACGGCCGAACAAGGCTACTGTGTAGTTATGCTCAAAGTTTTCGTAACCTATACGCAAGCCACCTTCAAAG
Organism: Alteromonas sp. CI.11.F.A3; assembly: GCF_032925565.1. Classification (NCBI taxonomy): domain Bacteria; kingdom Pseudomonadati; phylum Pseudomonadota; class Gammaproteobacteria; order Alteromonadales; family Alteromonadaceae; genus Alteromonas; species Alteromonas sp. CI.11.F.A3. The sequence continues at coordinate 2,695,344 of NZ_CP136708.1, read as the reverse complement.
TTGTCGTCTGTTTGGAACTCTACAGACTCATATAAGAAGATGTTAGTTTCACCTTGGAATGCCCAATCGGTAAATACGAAGAACTCGCCGTTATCGCCCATAGGCACAGTGTAGCGTGCGGTAAAGTTAAAGATTGACTCTGGTGCTTGTGGGAACGGGTTACCGTCAACAATGTAGTTACCATCATCTGCTACGGGATCAGTAATGGTACACGAACCACAACCGCCAATCGTCAATGTGTCATCTTTAATTTCTGTATGGTTGTAGCTGTAGCCAGCTGTGAACGTTAGTTCATCTGTTGCTAACCATTGAGAGTCAATTTCAAAACCATAGGCTTCGCCTTCATCGGCATTAACCAATGCAGTAAAGTTGTTACCACCGCCAATGGCTGACAATTGCATATCGTCAACTGTGTAGTAGAACGCTGCACCGTTAAGGCGAAGTGTTCCATCTAGCAAATCAGATTTAAAACCAACTTCATAAGAGTTAATAGTTTCAGCGTCAGCCACAGATGGTGAGCTTTCAAACGCTACATCGCGACCTTGAATAGTTTGAGCACGGAAACCATTTGAGTAGCGAGCGTATGCAGACATATCGTCTGTGATACGGTAATTAGCGCTAAGTTCAAAACTGGTTTGTCCATCGTCAACGTTAATCGGTTCGTAGTCTTGCACGCTAGCTGCGCCAATAACTACGGCGAAGCCATCTACGTTTTGATCGCCAACAATCAATGATTTTTCGTCATGGGTATAACGAAGACCACCGGTAATATTTAGCTTCTCGTTAACTTGGTAAGAAGTCTGGCCAAATACTGCCCATGTTCTGTTTTCATGGAAAACGGTGGTTGCACCGTAAAAACCGTCTACACTCGTTACGTTGAAAGACGCATCATAATAGAATGTGCCTAACTGCCAGTTCATTGCGTCAGTGGTGTTGCTTGATAAACGGAATTCCTGCGTATATTGCTCAAGGTCGTCTAGATTGTCTTGAGTAACGGCAGAGAATGGAATGAATCCAGGGCCTGATGTGCCATCAGCATTGTTGAAACCACCATCAATGTCACCAAGACTTGAACCGTCAGCGGTTTCCATTGCTGAGATTGATGTGAAAGTGACATCATCCATGTCGTATTCAAGTTTTAGTGAAGCGCCGAAACCGTCATATTCTTGAGGGTTATTGTCTGCACCGTTACCGTCGATATCTCCATCATAATAAATGGTATCGCGGTCGTAATTTGCGTTTAAGTTATTGCTACCAACATCAAAAACGTTAGCGCGGAAAATTGAAGCTGTGCCATCTAATTCTCTGCCGTGAACATTTAATAAAGCTGAGAAATCATCTGACGGCTCCCAAAGAAGCTGTAAACGGTATGCTTTCTCATCAAAGCCGCCAATTGCATCGTTTTCACCGGTAAAAGCATTGTCGATGTAATCATCACGCTCTTGCGATAACAATGATAAACGGGCTGATAGCTCATCAGTTAAACCGCCACTAATAGCACCTTCAAAGTTCATGGTGCCGTAAGAACCAAAACCGGCCTTAGCGTAACCTTCTAAATCTTGTGTAGGTTTTACTGTATCGAACTTAATGATACCGGCTGTCGTGTTACGTCCAAACAAGGTTCCTTGTGGGCCACGTAATACTTCAACTTGTTGAACATCAAAAAGTGGGAAGCTTTTCAGTACCACATTTTCCATTACCACTTCATCCATGATAATAGAAACAGGTTGTGAGGCAGCCAAGTCAAAGTCAGTGTTACCTAGGCCACGAATATAAAAACGGGGTGCTACGCGACCATTTGACGATTCAGCATAAAGACCAGGCACGCGAACGGCCAATGCTAGAATATCTTCACCACCTGAAAACAAGCTTTCAAATTTCTCACCACTTAGGGTCGCTACAGAAATAGGCACTTCCTGTATTGACTGGGTGCGTTTTTGAGCGGTTACGGTAATTTGTTCAAGCGCAGTTTCTTTCTTTTGTATTGTTTCTGCTTCTTGAGCAACGATAGAAGTACTGAACGCTGCACTAACTGCAAGCGCCAGTGAGGCAAGTTTATGTGTTCTCATGTGTCCACCAAGAGTTTTAAATTATACTTTTATAGTGTTTTTTGGTACAGAAAAAGCGGTCTGTACGCGGCGTGGCATTTTACACAAACTAGGTAACAAAAACTTATCTTTGTTGTAAATAATTATTTTCTTATGAACTTGGCGCGGTATTGTGAAGGTGATAAACCCGTATTTTTTTTGAAAAGCCGAGTGAAAGAACTGAGGTCTTCGTAACCCACACTATTCACAATTGATTCAAGAGGAGACATAGACGTTTCTAAAATTTTTCGTGCTTGTTCTAACCGTAAACCTTGTAAATATTGGATAGGCGTTATTGCACAGGCTTGCTTGAAACGCCTTATTAATGTGCGCTCAGTCATATTATGTTCGTGGGCAACAAGTTTCAGCGTGAGACGTTTTGTAAAATGTACTTCCAAGTAATTTTGCACTGCTAACACATCTTTATCTTGGTGAAATTTATGCTGACGACTACTGGCATACACGGTTTGATTTGGCCTAGAAAAGTCGAGTACGTGAGATTTAGCAGTATCACTTGCTACTTGATGACCGCAATACCGTTCTATAAGCAAAATTGCTAAATCTATCCACGCCATGCCGCCACCTGCACAAAAAATAGCATCTTGTTCAGTTACCATCTTTTCAGACTGTAGATTTACATTGGGGTAGTGAGAGCGGAACTTATCGGCATAGCCCCAATGAGTAGTAGCAATTTTGTCATTAAGTAACCCTGATTCTGCTAATAAAAAAGTCCCCGTGCAGTTACCGGCAATATCCGCGCCCTGTTTTTGTAGCCGTTTAATGTGCACAAGTTGATTAGCGTTTTCTTGTAAAACGGTATCTATATCGCCGCCAATAGTAGGGATCAGCAAAATATGGGTGTCAGTGACATCTTCAATAGCAATGTTAGGGGTCAGTAGTAACTGGTTAGTACAGTGAAAAGGTTTGCCATGAAAACTGGCCAACTGCACTTTAAATTTAGGGGTGGTGGGTTGGTTATGAATCCGTTGCCAGCTAATCCCAGCAAATGCGAATACATCGAGTGCCCCAGTAATGGCAGAAGCCAGTGCTTGGTCAAATCCTAAAACGGTAACGACAAAAGGTGGTTTATTCATAAAAATAATACAGTTTATTAGATACGATAACTAACAGTGATTGTTGGCGTAAATGACCATGATTGTGTCATAAATGACAATAATGGCATGATAACGAATATGACACAATGCATTAACAATTTGCTCATGGACTTTATTATGGCTGATCAACTTATTCCCCGTCGGGAAATGCAATTCCAACTTTACGAAGTATTAAATACACAGTCTTTGTGTGAAAAGGCCCGTTTTGAGGAACATAACGTTGAAACGTTTAATGCCGTTATTGATATGGCAGAGAAAATGGCTGAAGAGCTGTTTCTACCTCATAACGCTATTGCCGATAAAGATGAGCCAACTTTCGATGGCAAAAAAGTCACCATGATAGGTGAGGTTAAAAAAGCCTTTGATACTTATCGTGAGTCGGGCTTTATTGCAGGTCACTTCGATTACGAAGATGGCGGAATGCAGTTACCCGTTACCATTATGAATGCATGTGCGGGTTATTTCTTAGCCGCGAACCCTTCCACCACTGCGTATCCTTTTCTTACTGCTGCCGCCGCAAATGTGGTGAAGCATTTTGCCAACGAAGAAACCAAGCAAGCCTTTTTGCCTAAAATGCTCACAGGTGACTTTACCGGCACTATGGCATTAACGGAGCCTCATGCCGGTTCTGGACTAGCAGATATTCGCACTTCGGCGACCCTTAATGAAGATGGTACATATCGCGTGAAGGGCAGTAAGCTTTATATTTCTGCCGGCGAACATGAATTATCAGACAACATTGTTCATTTGGTATTAGCGAAAATACCTGGCGGCCCTGCGGGCGTAAAAGGTATTTCGTTATTTGTTGTTCCTAAATACCGTTTAGATGAAAACGGTAACCCAGGCCCACGTAACGACGTTACGCTAGCTGGCCTAATACATAAAATGGGTTATCGCGGAACCACTTCTACCGCGCTTACGTTTGGTGAGAACTGTGATTGTCATGGTTACCTAGTGGGTGAGCCGCACCAAGGCTTGCGTTATATGTTTATGATGATGAACGAGGCGCGTATTGGTGTAGGTTACGGTGCTGCTATGATTGGTTATCGCGGCTATCGCTATTCTCTTGAGTATGCAAAAGACAGAACCCAAGGCCGTGCAGCGCCAAAATTAGCCCCAGAAGATGAGGCTACGCCAATTATTAACCATGGTGACGTGCGTCGCATGTTGCTAGCGCAAAAGTCGTACTGTGAAGGCGGCATGGCACTATGTTTATACGGCAGTACCTTAATTGATGCGTTAGAAACGGAAGAAGACACCGCGAAACGTACCGAAATTTCCCAGTTACTCGAGCTACTTACCCCAGTATTTAAAGCGTGGCCTTCTGAATTTGGCCCTAAAGCTAACGACTTAGCCATTCAAATTCTAGGTGGCGCAGGCTATACCCGTGAATACCCCGTAGAACAGTGCTGGCGTGATAACCGTTTGAACCCTATTCATGAAGGAACAAACGGTATTCAAGCATTGGATTTGCTAGGCCGTAAATTATGGCAAAGCGAAGGAAAAGGGCTTCAAGTATTACTGGCCCGTGTTTCTCACGACATGAAAGCGGCTACCACACCGCGAGCTCAACTGTTAGCGGCGAAACTTAAACCTTATCTTGACCAACTTGGCGGGCTCATTCAGCAAGCGGCTGGTGACTTACGCTCAGACAAACAAGCCGTGTTACTGACCAACGCAAGCTGCTTTTTGAATATATTCTCTGCTTGCGTAGTGAGTTGGATATGGTTACGCCAGGCGAATGTTGCCGAGCAAGCATTGGTTAACGGCGCAAGTGGTCAAGACAGCGATTTCTATGAAGGAAAAATGGCAGCCGCTGAATACTTCCTTAATTGGGAATTACCGTTAGTAAAACGCGATATAGAAGTCATTACGTCACAAGAACCAACCTGTGAAAATGTGAAAGCCAGTTATTTTTAATAACGGCTTAAAGGACATAACAATGACAAATCAACAACGGCAAATAGCATCAAACATTAAGGTAGGGCAATAACAATGGTGGCATCAAACGTAGAAGGGAAACATATCCTTATTACCGGTGGCGGTTCAGGTATTGGCGCGGCTTCGGCCAAAACCTTGTGTGAGCGCGGGGCATTGGTCGGTGTTGCCGATTTGAATATAGATGCTGCTGAAGCTTTAGTGCATGAGCTCAAAGAAACGGGCGGTAATGCCTATGCAGTAAAGGTGGATGTGACCGAGCCTGCAGAAGTGAATGCCATGTTTGAAGCGGCGTTTTCACAGCAAGCTAAGCTCGATGTAATCATCAATAACGCAGGTATAGACCATTTTCCAGCACCCCTTACTGAAGTAGACGATGCCATGTTCATGAAGAACATTCAGGTGAATCTTGCGGGCGTGTGGTATTGCATGAAAAATGCGCTTAAACATATGACGGTCAATGGTGGTGGTCATATCATCAACATTGCGTCGGTGGCTGGCTTACGCTCAGCGCCTATGATCAGTGCTTATAGTGCATCTAAACACGGTGTTATTGGCCTAACTAAATCGGCAGCGGTGGAATATGCTCGAGCCAATATTCGCATCAATGCGGTGTGTCCAAGCTTTGTTGATACGCCGATGGTGCAGGGCGTGTTGTCTAAATTAGACGAGCGCGGCCAAAAAGCTATGGTGGGTGCAAACCCCATGAAGCGTCTAGGTAAACCTGAAGAAATAGCGAATGCGATAGCATGGTTGTGTAGTGACGAGTCTTCATTCATGACAGGGCAATCGGTAGTACTTGATGGCGGCATGCTGGCCTAATCACTCAATTTCTTTCGTTGGATAAAATTATTGCGTTTGAAAAAAAGCGTGACAGATTTAAAAAGGGAAAACTATTATGAAAAACTTATTCGATTTAACTGGCAAGGTTGCGTTAGTAACAGGTGCTAGCCGCGGTATTGGTGAATCAATCGCTCGCTTGTTAGCGCAATATGGCGCACACGTTATCGTTTCTAGTCGTAAAATTGATGGCTGTGAAGCGGTTGCCTCGTCAATTCGCGATGCAGGTGGTAAAGCAACAGCACTTGCATGCCATGTTGGCGAGATGGAGCAAATTACGAACGCATTTGCTGCGATTAAAAGCGACTTCGGTAAGCTAGATATTTTAGTGAACAATGCCGCAGCTAACCCGTACTTTGGGCATATCCTAGATACCGATTTAGGCGCTTACGATAAGACAGTAGATGTGAACATTCGTGGTTACTTCTTTATGTCTATTGAAGCGGGCAAAATGATGAAAGAGCAGGGCGGCGGTGTCATTCTAAATACGGCGTCAGTTAACGGGGTAACACCTGGCGATATGCAGGGTATTTACTCTATTACGAAAGCTGCAGTTATTAGCATGACAAAATCGTTCGCGAAAGAATGTGGTAGTCTAAATATCCGTGTTAATGCGTTATTACCTGGATTAACCGATACCAAGTTTGCTTCTGCATTGACTTCAAACGATCAAATTTTGAAGCATGCGCTTAAAGTGATCCCACTAGGTCGTGTTGCTGATCCTGACGAAATGGCAGGTACAGTATTGTACTTAGTGTCTGATGCATCTAGCTACACCACAGGCACGACAGTTGTAGTTGATGGTGGTATGCTAGCGTAAAAACGCTAACGAGATTTTACCATGCATATATGGGTTGACGCAGATGCGTGTCCCAGTGTGATTAAAGACATTCTTTTTAAGGCAGCTCGACGTACCGGCCTGCCTTTGTCTTTAGTTGCTAATCATTCTATGTCTGTACCACCAGATAAACACATTACCCTTACTATCGTGCCCTCTGGTTTTGATGCAGCAGATGATTACATTGTTGAAAAGATAGAAGCCGGTGATTTGGTGATAACCGGAGATATTCCATTGGCAGCTGATATTTTGGCTAAGAATGCCAAAGCTATGAATACCCGAGGCGATGAGTACGACAAGTCGTCCATCCGCGCCGCGCTTACCATGCGAGATTTTATGGATACCATGCGTTCAAGCGGTGAACATACGGGTGGGCCTAAAGCGTTCTCTCAGCGTGATAAACAGAACTTCGCCAATGCGTTAGATAGAATGATTACCGCAGGCACGCGCTAGCCTTTATAATTTCAAGCGGGACGAACTAAGTGAGCCGAGTTAAACACGGTGTTTCTTAGGAGATAGGCAAACATTTTATACAAACAAAAAGGGCTGCGTTTTTACGCAGCCCTTTTGCATTTATGAGGTAAAGCTTACAGTACTGACTCTTATAATACCGAGTTCTTATAATACTGAAACTAAGGCTTTCGCTAGTGTTTCAACGTTCTCTGAGTTAATACCCGCAATGTTCACGCGGCTAGAGTCAACGAAGTAAACACTGTGCTTTTCACGCACTTCACGTACTTGCTCTGGAGTAATACATAAGAACGAGAACATGCCTTTCTGATCGTTTACGAAGCTGAAATCTTTGGGCGAACCATTGTCGTGTAGATTCTTAACCAGCATGGCACGTAGAGACTTCATGCGGTTACGCATTTCGTCTACTTCATTTACCCATTCTTGGTTAAGCGATTCGTCAGACAAGATAATATCAACCAAGGCACCGCCGTAGCTAGGTGGCATAGAATAAATACCACGAGCAATAGATTGAATTTGGCCTTGAGCAATCTTGCGAGTGTTAGTATCAGCAGTAATGATGGCAGCAAGACCAACACGCTCACGGTATAAACCGAAGTTTTTAGAGCAAGACGCTGCAACAATTACTTCTGGTAGGTTTTCTACCAATAGACGAAGGCCATATGCATCTTCATCTAAGCCTTCACCGAAACCTAAGTAAGCAACGTCAATGAAAGGTAGGAACTCACGCTCTTTAGCAACCGCGAGTACTTCGTCCCACTGTGCATTCGTTAAATCTGCACCCGTTGGGTTGTGGCAGCAACCGTGAAGTAACACGATATCGCCTTTTTCAACACCGCGAAGGGTATCCATCATGGCATCGAAGCGAATGCTAGCTGACGCTTTATCGAAGTACGGGTAGGTTTCAATTTTAAGACCAGCCGATCCAATTAATGGAATGTGGTTAGCCCATGTTGGGTCGCTTACCCATACTTTAGCGTTCTCGTTACAACGAACCAGTAATTCTGAAAGAATGCGAAGCGCACCACACCCGCCTGGTGCTTGAACCGCGGCAACACGGTCAGCAAGCAATACAGGGCTGCTCTTGCCTAAAAGCAAAGTAAGCATATTGTCGATGTAACCCTGATTACCTTGCGGGGTAATATAAGTTTTGCTGGTTTCGCGTTCTAACAACAGTTGTTGCGCTTTCGCTACGCTAGTAAGAATAGGGGTATTACCTTGCTCATCTTTATAAACACCGACACCTAAGTCGATTTTATGAGAATTTAAATCTTCACGATAAGCAGCTGACAAACCAAGTATTGGGTCTGGGGCGAGATGGGGTAATACTTCAAACACGATATTTCCTCGTTGCAATGCAAAAAATAGCAGGCACGCATTATGCCACCGATGGTAGAAAAAACGACCCTTTATAGTAGAAAATATGTCATTAAATCGGTATTTGTGGTGTAAAACGAAATACACATCACAAAATCCGTGTCAGTTAATACGCTTCATACGCGCTTTCACTTGCACCCAAGTGTGTAGTGGCGGGCAGAATACTACTTAACCAATGGTAAAATGTTGGTTACCTACCACGTCACCGCGCGCATTAAAGGTACGTTCATACCAATGTATTCGCTGGTGGCTATCGACAAGAAGCAGGGTAGAAGTACGAGTACCATATTCTGGTGATTGGATAAAAATAGACGACAAACGTTTTTCCCATTCATACCCAATGCCTGTATTGGGCAGTGCATGATCAGATGCTTTGTCTTCGTCTTTTAAAATCGCGAAAAGTGCCTCAGTATCAAGCTGGTTATTTTGGCTCACGTAATCGGTTAACGACGCTATTCCCTTGGTGACTTTTGGCCAAGGTGTCGTTAAGTTCGCATTGGATAATCCATAAACACCCTGGGTTAACCTAGCGTGGGTGTCTTCGAAGTTGTTGTATACCGCGAGTGATTTTACATCGCCATAAACCAGATTGTAACCGTTATACTGGTGCCGGTTTGCACGTAATGCTTCTAGGTAGGTGGGCTGTTTCATTGCCTCATCGACAAGCCAATCTGCTACTAACCCGCCGCGAGAAATAGCATCAGTTTTAATCGTTTCTGGGGCTCTAATATTGGTTAATGCGGCCACTTTCCCGTTACGCGTAACGCCCGTCCATGTGCCATTTGCTTGCAAATCACGGCCTGCAAGCACATGTGAGTAATTTTCCCAAAACCCAGACGCAGCAGTGGGTCTAGCGTGAAATTCATCTCTATTTGCTGCAATAACTAAAGGGAATTCCTGACTTTGGTCTACTGCAATAAACAATATGCACATATACACATTTACTCGCTGACTGTTGTGAATAATGAACACTGTAACCGCATTCAATCTCACGTAAAGGTGGTGGATTGCCGCTAACTTTTTTATGCTTACCCGCTAAAACGTAGTAAGTAGTAAGAGAATAACAAGAATGAAAAAAACGATTCATCATCAATTAGTGGGCAATAAGTTACCACGCAAATGGCCGCATTGGCTAAGCGCCTGCGGCAGTTTTATTTTAACTAAACGAGGCTGGCGAGTGGAAGGCGAACTCATTAACGATAAAAAAGTGATATTAGCGGTAGCGCCACACACCTCAAACTGGGATTTTTTTATTGGCATACTGGTGGTATTTGCACTTCGCATTAACATTAACTTTTTTGGCAAGCACACCATTTTCACGCCCCCTTTAGGTTATATCGTTAGGAAGCTTGGCGGCATACCCATTGAGCGGAGTAAAGCACATGGGGTGGTGAATAATATTGTACGTCAGATACAACAAAGCGAAGAAGTAGTATTGGCCCTGGCTCCCGAAGGAACACGAAAAGGCGTATTCCCTTGGAAAACCGGTTTTATGTATATTGCTAAAGAGGCCAATATTCCCATTCAGCTGCTAGGGCTTGATTACGCCACGAAAACCGTTGTACTTGGCCCAATTATTGACCAAATCGACGATATTGAAGAACAAATGCAAACTATTTATGCGTTTTATGCTAACGTTTGCGCCCATTATCCAAAAAACTGTATAACCAGCTAACGTAACGGAGCGTTCACCCGTGTCAAAACAGGGATTTACAACCCGGCAGGTTCACGCAGATCGTTTGCTCAATACTCCAGAGCATGGCGGCGTGCATACCAGCACTTCTAATTCTGTACTTTTCGAATTTTCTGATGCCCAAGGTATCATTGATGCTTTTCAGGGCAAACGTGCAGCTCACGTCTATTCGCGCTCATCATCTCCGTCGGTTGCCGCATTGCAAAATATGCTTAACGACCTTGAGGGCGGCTTAGGGGCGTTGTGCTTCTCAACAGGTATGTCTGCCATTAGCAGTACCTTGTTTTCGCTTTTAAAAGCGGGCGATCATCTTATCGTTAGCCAATATCTGTTTGGGAATACGCGAAGCTTCTTCGATACACTTGCCGATTATGGCGTACAGATTACCTTTGCTGATGTAACGGATATCCAAAACGTTAAAGAAGCGTATTTGCCGAATACGAAAGGGGTCTATACTGAAACGGTAGCTAACCCGGTCACCCAAGTTGCCGACCTACGTGCTATCGGTCAGTATTGCGAAGAGCGTAATATCTTGTTTATGGTAGATAACACCATGACACCGCCACCGCTTTTTTATGCTAAAGAATTAAAAGCCTCGCTAATATTTTGCTCACTGACTAAATACATTTCTGGTCACGGTAATGTGTTGGGCGGTGCTGTTATTGATACCGGCCTGTTCAATTGGAAAGGCTTTGGAAACATTAAAAGCGCTTACCAAGTTGCCGATGAAGCCCAATGGGGTTTAACCCAAATTAAGAAAAAAGGGTTACGAGATTTAGGCGCCACACTGGCCCCTCAGTCTGCAACCGCTATCGCGTTAGGTATGGAAACGTTAAGTTTGCGCCTTAGTAGAGCGTGTGAGAATTCACAGAAACTTGCGATGTTTTTAGACAACCACCCCAAAGTAAAACACGTATTTTACCCTGGGCTGGCAAGTCACCCGCAGCACTTTATGGCGCGAGAGCAGTTAAAAAGAGGCTATGGGGCTATTCTTAGCTTTACCCTTATTGATGATATTGACCCAGTTCAATTCTTAAATGCCCTAGAGTTGGTAATTTGCGCTACGCACTTAGGTGATAACCGTACGCTGGCATTGCCTGTTGCTCCAACGATTTACTTTGAAAATACAGCAGAAGAGCGTGAAGCCATGGGCGTTTCAGATACCATGATAAGAATATCGGTAGGTATTGAAGATACCGACGATCTTATTAATGATTTCACGAATGCCTTTGACCGCAAATACGCAGCAGAATAAATTGTCGGTTTCATTGATTTAACGTTAATTTCACTTTTTGTTCGTCATCGGAGCAGTAACGAACAAAAAGTGGTGTTACTATCAATTTTGCAAGAAGTAGCTTGGTCCTTTTCATCGCATTAATTCTCTTAGTTGTGTTGTGGCAAACTCGATTGATTCTGGGTTAGCAGTGAGAGGATCAGCTTCTTGCCCCTTCTTTCCCTTTCTCACCCTTTAAATTCTGCCAGTCGTGCTCTGTTTAATTTACCGTTTTGAATTCTTGCTAGTGATTTTTACGTTTGAGCTTTTACGTTAGTGCATTCTATAATACGGGCCATTCATCAATTAAATTCGAACGATAAGCGGGTATTTTCCTAATATATATTCGATTTAAAGTCTCTTATTATTTACACACTAAATTAATAGGAGAAATGTAATGACGTCTATTCTTGTTGTGTATTCAAGCCTTAATGGCGAAAACAGTAAATCAACCGAGCTTGCTGACTATTACCTTCAGTCACTTGAGGGCGACGAAACATCGGTAACAAAAGTTGATGTAGCAGAACTTGCGTTGGCACATTTAACGGGTGAAGAAATGCAAGCGTGGATGACAGACGCTAGCGAGCGCACTTCATCACAAAAGAGTTTAGCCGCGATTTCCGATGATCTTGTAGCACAACTTCAAGCGGCAGACGAAATTGTACTGGCCGTTCCTATGTACAACTTTGGTATTCCTTCATCACTTAAAGCCTATTTCGACCGTATTGCACGGGCGGGTATTACCTTTAAATACACGGAAACTGGGCCGGTAGGCTTGCTTGAAGGCAAGCAGGCGAAGGTGTTTGCTAGTCGAGGCGGCGTTTACGAAGGCGGCGACTACGATACACAAACACCATACTTAACTCATTTTTTAAATTTCATCGGTATTACTGATGTGAAATTTGTTTATGCAGAAGGACTTAGCATGGGTGAAGACAGTGCTAATGAAAGTATCGCTAATGCGAAGGCTAAAATAATTGAACTAACCCAAAAAAACGCTGACTAAATCTATGCAGTTAGCAAAACGCAATGAGTGCGTTTGAGCTAAAGTGTGTTCCAAGTTGAGTGTGCTTGATTGCCCCGCATATTATGCGGGGCTTTTTTATGCGCGGCTTTCATTCAGAGATTTTTATTAGTGGTGTTTAAATCAGAGATTTGTCGAATTGAGTAATTTTCACCTAGGGTTTACAGCCTAATAGTCAATCACTCGATTCTCTGGGTATAATGCGGGCATAACTAAAAAATAAAGTCGTTATTATGCAGAAATTTTCCTCACTTGTTTTAGCTTCTAGTATTGCGCTCCTGCTTAGCGGATGCGCCAATACAGATTCAACTACTGAATTAAACGCTAAAAGAAGCGCCGCCCAAAGTGACACCCTTTCATCTAGGGCACCTAAAAGTATCCGTAATGAGCCCATTGCTTCCTACACTCCCGACATTGAGCAGGGCCCTGTACAGTATTCAGAAAACGGTGAGATTACCTTAAAACAAATTATGGCAGACCCTCAATGGTTAGGCCGAGCGCCGACTAATATGGGGTGGTCAATTGATGGTAGCCACATTGTTTACGAAAGAGAACAACCTAACAGCAAGCTAAAAGATGTTTATATCGCGAGTCTTGATGCGGCAGATAAAAGTGTAAAAGCACCTTTATCTCAATTACATCAATATAAATACGATGAGCGGGTAGAACGTGAAGACGGTGTCATTGCTTATCGATTTAAAGACAGCGTTTATGTGCAATTTACCAACGATGAAGTGGTACAACTTACCCGTGGTGGCAGTTTTCTCTCGTCACTATCTTTTATGACTGATGGGCGTTTAATGGCGTTAAGTGGCAATAGCGCCATTGCCATAAACCTGACTAACGGTAGCAGGGAAGAATTGGTGAGTTGGTCATTCAGTGATGCACCAGAACCCGTAGCTGCGCCAAAAGATTATATTGCCGAGCAGCAGCAATCATTAATTAAATACATTGCTAAAAAGCGTAAAAATCGTGAAGCCAAGGCGAAAGCACAAGACACCCTAGCGGCAAATAACACTAGCATTGCACCTGATGCATTTTATTTTGATAAAACCCATAAGCTGGTGGGCGTGAGTGTATCTCCGAAAGGGAATTTCGCGATTGTGGCGACTACGCCAGATACGCCTTCCCGAAATGATAGTGACATTATGCCGCACTACATTCAGGAAGATAGCCGGATCGCCAGTAAGCCTGTACGTAGAAAGGTAGCTGACGCAGAACCCATAAATCATCAGCTTTGGCTTTTAGACTTAGCAAACGGTGAAAAGTCTCTATTAAATTACTTTAGCTTACCCGGCTATAACGACGATGTATTAGCCGAAGTGAAGGCTGAAAATGCAGAAGCTAAAGGTGAGCGTTATGATGTGAACCGCTTACCAAGACCTATTACTTTGCTGTCTAGCTGGAACTGGCAAAAGCCATCTATAAGCTGGCATAAAGACGGTGAGCAAGTTGCGGTAATGGTAGAAGCGTGGGACAACAAGGATCGCTGGATTGCCACGGTAGACCTCGATAACCAACGTTTAGTGAACCAACATCGCTTACATGATGATGCATGGGTAAACTATCGCTTTAACAGCTTTGGTTGGTTTAATAACAGCGAAACCTTGTACTATCAGTCCGAACACTCAGGCTATGCGCACCTTTATACGCAAGCGTTGGGTCAAGCCCCTAAAGCATTAACACAGGGGACGTTCATTACCGATAGCCCAACGTTGTCTAATGATGACATGTGGATGTACTTTACCGCGAACAGTAAACACCCTGGTATATTTGAAGTTTATCGTGTGAAGGCTACCGGCGGCGAAGTTGAAGCGCTAACTAATCTTAACGGTTTAACAGAGTATGAACTTAGCCCAGATAACACCACATTAGTGTTGAGCCACGGTAAAGTATCTCGCCCGCCTGAGCTTTATGTTAAAGCGGTAGATAGCACGCAAGCAGCAACTAAAATTACCGATACGGTTAGCGACGCGTTTACCGCTATGCCTTGGGCAGTGCCTAACGTGGTGGCCATTCCATCTAGTCACACCGATGCGCCTATTTATGCCCGTGTTTACTTACCGAAAAATTATCAAGCAGACAAGCCGCTAAAAGCCGTAGTCTTTAATCACGGTGCAGGTTATTTGCAGAATGCCCACTTAGGGTGGTCTTTGTATTTCAGAGAATACATGTTCAATAGCATGCTAGTGCAACAAGGGTATGTGGTACTTGATATGGACTACCGTGCCTCGGCAGGTTACGGGCGAGACTGGCGTACTGCTATCTACCGGAACATGGGTACACCTGAAGTACAAGATTTACGCGATGGGGTTAATTGGTTAGTAGAAAACGCCAATGTGGATCGTAACCGAATAGGCACATACGGGGGCTCTTATGGTGGCTTCTTAACTTTCATGTCTATGTTTAACGCACCGGATCTTTTTGCGGCTGGTGCAGCGCTTCGCCCAGTAACGGATTGGGCGCATTATAACATTGGGTATACGTCTAACATCCTGAACACCCCAGATGTTGATCCTATTGCTTATGAGCGCAGTTCACCTATCTATTTTGCAGAAGGACTAGAGAAGCCACTGTTAATTAACGCCCCCATGGTTGATGACAATGTGTTCTTCCATGATACGGTTCGATTAGTTCAGCGCTTAATTGAGTTAGAAAAAGAGAACTTTGAAACGGCTATTTACCCAGTAGAGCCACATGGCTTTGTGCAACCAAGTTCTTGGTTAGACGAATACCGCCGAATCTATAAATTATTCGAAGAGAACTTGTAGTTAGTTAAGGCTGGTTATTGAGATAAAAAAACGCCCCTATACAGGGGCGTTTTTGTTTTAACCAGGAATAAACACGAGCAACTGAATATTCATCGTTTCTTAGCGGTTAACCACATAAGTGTAAAGATGATCAATCCACTTACCGCACCGAATAAGTGCGAATCAATGGCGACTTTGGCGTCAATCAGTGCAGCCACCTGCGCACTACTGCCCGATATTTGTTCATAAACCACTTTTAGCGCAACACCGCCTAGTAAAATCCAACCAGAGCGCATCTTATTCATAATATCCATTAGCGCGCCCCATACAAAAATACCGTGCAGCGCACCAGATAGCCCCGCATACCAAATCAGATCTTCAGAAAACAGATAAAGGCCGGCACTGGTGCCTAAGCTGCACCATACAAACACTTTTAAGAAACGACCAATTCGGTAGTGTTCGCCGTGTAGCGCCCATAGTAGAGTAAGCCCAGATAAATTAAGTAGCAGATGATAACCATTGGTATGCACAATATTGCCAGACAATAAGCGCCATGTTTCAAGCCCTTGAATGGCGAAACGATCGTAGGCTAACCACTCACCAGAAAGTGGTTCAAAGAAAAAAGCGACGATAGCGCAGAGCGCTAAAATAAGTGGGCCTACGCTATACTTAGGTGAGACCGGTAGTGACATCATCATTGTTATTTATTTTAGTAATCCGTGTGTGCTGGGTATGATACATAAAATTGCCAGTAGGGTGGAAAGCGTTATCGGTAAAAATGCTTTTTTCGTCGGCTTCCGCCTATATAACAATCATAAATACGAAATGAGGTGACACATGTCTCTAATTTTAATTGAAAAGAAAAACGGGATCTTAACGATCACCATCAATCGCCCAGAGAAGAAAAACGCCTTAACTCGAGAAATGTATCAGAGCATGGCTGATGCATTATTCAGTATTGAAAATGACGATAGCATTAAGACAGTGCTGTTTCGTGGTGAAGGTGATTGTTTCACTTCAGGTAACGATATCAGTGATTTTGCAGGGCGCAAAGAAGGAGATGATGTTAACGAGTCAGCCGCATTCATGCGTGGGCTAATTAACTGTAAAGTGCCGGTGGTAGCGCAAGTCCATGGCGTGGCTGTAGGTATAGGCACTACCATGCTTTTACACTGTGATTTCATCTACGCAGAGACAAACACCCGATTTGTTCTACCATTCATCAACTTAGGTCTTGTTCCTGAATTTGCGTCGAGTTATCTTCTTCCTAAAATGGCAGGTCACATAAAAGCCAGCGAGTGGTTGATGCTAGGCGAACCTTTTGGCACAGAAGATGCCTGTCAGTTTGGGTTAATTACCGGTAGCTACTCTGCCGATGAATTAAGCGAGAAAGTGGCATCAGTATGCAAAAAGCTGGTGGCAAAGCCCTCATTTGCATTGATGCAAACCAAATCACTGTTAAAGAATGATGTGGAATCTACCCATCACTATATGGATATTGAGTTCGACGTGTTTGGTCAAGCAATGGATTCAGAGGCAGCGCGAGAAGCGTTTGATGCGTTTTTGTCAAAACGTCCGATCAATTCGGAGAAATTTAAATAAAGAGGAAGTCATATTTTGAAACGTGGTTCATGGTTTAGTTCATCGTTTTTAGCCATTGCAGTTTCAAGCTGCCTGTTGGTGTCTGCAAATGCACAGCAAGTAAGAGAAGTTGGGGAGCCAGAGGCCGCCACGGGATATGTAGAGAAACAAGCCTTTGCTGCTAAAGATTACATGGTAGTCGCAGCCAACCCTTACGCTTCGTGGGCAGGTAAAAACATTTTGGCGAAAGGTGGAAGCGCCATTGATGCTGCCGTTGCAGTGCAATCAATGTTATCGCTTGTTGAACCACAGTCCTCTGGTATTGGTGGTGGTGCGTTTATATTGTATTGGGACAATAAAAACAAAGTGCTACACACCTTTGATGGCAGAGAAACCGCGCCTGCGGCCGTAAATGCTCATTGGTTTATGGAAGGTAACAAGCCGATGCGTTGGCTTGATGCTGTAGTAGGCGGAAAATCGGTAGGTGTACCTGGCGCTATTAAAGCGCTAGAAACAGCACAAAGTGAATTTGGTAACTTGCCGTGGAACACACTGTTTGACGATACCATTAAAACCGCGACCGAAGGGTTTCGCGTGTCGCCAAGACTCGCCAAGCTGATTGCCCTTGATTATCATCCAGGGTTAAAAACGTTCCCTACCAGCTCTACGTACTTCTATCCTGCAGGGCTTCCTTTGAAAGAGGGCGCGATACGCAAAAACAAGCAACTGGCTAAAACCTTAAAAGGCCTTGCGGACAACGGCACTGACTATCTTTATAAAGGCGAGTTAGCAGAAAAAATTGTTAAAACGGTGAATTCTGCGTCAATCAACCCAGGTCAAATGACGACAGAAGACTTGGCCGCCTACGAACCTATTCGACGTGAACCGGTTTGTGGCTTGTATCGTGAAAAACAGATTTGTGGCATGGCACCGCCAAGTTCGGGTGGTATTAACGTTTACCAAATTCTGAAAATGTTAGAAGGGCAGGATTTTTCTTCCTTCACGCCTGATTCTGTAGAGTTCGCCAACGTTTTCACGCAATCAAGTGCATTGGCTTACGCTGACAGAGAAAAATACATAGCGGATAGTGATTTTACCAACCTACCGTTTGCCGCCATGATTAACACTGCTTATTTACACCGCCGCGCTGAAGGTATTGCACCAGATAAGAAGTGGCGACGTGTGCGTGCGGGTAACCCATACGGCGATGCCAATATTAGTCTTGGCAGCAACATGGAGCAGCCAAATACATCGCACTTCTCTATTGTCGATAAAGAGGGCAATGCGGTGTCGATGACCACAAGTATCGAATTTATGTTTGGTTCGGGCTTGATGGTTGGAGGTTTCTTGCTAAATAACCAATTGACCGACTTCTCATTCTCACCTACACAGAATCGTTTCCCTGTACCTAACCGTGTTGAGCCAGGTAAGCGCCCTCGAAGCGCGATGAGCCCTACAATGGTATTTGACAAGGAAGGTGACTTAGAAGTGGTAGTAGGCTCTCCTGGTGGCTCTCGTATTGTAAGTTACGTGGCTCAAACGTTAGTAGGTGTGTTGGATTTTGGATTAGACATACAACAGGCTATTAATTTGCCTAAAATCACCAACCGAAATGATTACACCGCCCTTGAAAAGGGAACGCCTATTGCTGAGCTTGAAGCGCCGTTAAAAGCGTTAGGGCATAATGTAAAGGTTGTCGACCTAAACAGTGGTTTACACGGTATTCAAATTAAGTCGGGTAAGATTATTGGCGGTGCCGATCCAAGACGTGAAGGCGTTGCGGTAGGGCGTTAAGCTAGTTAGTCTAAGCTACTAAATCAAGCTACTAAATCAAGCTGCTAAATTCATGCTACGCGTTAGCACTATATTAGCACTGTAGCTAAATACTAAAAGGCTGTTCGAATCATACATTCGAACAGCCTTTTTTATTACATAAAATGGTCTGGGTGAATTTGAGATACTTTCCACATACCATCTTCTTTAATGAGATCTAAACTGCGCAAGTCTTCAATTTTATTGTCATCGTACATCCCACTTAAAAACACGGTAACCGTTGCCTTCTCTGAGAACTCAGAGCGTCCAACACTGTTACCGCTTTGCGGGGTAATAATCACAGTGTCGTATTTTAAATTTAATAGATGACGCTGTACGTTTCTGTTGCTGTGGTAATTGGTCAGAATTCTAGCCAATCGATCGGACGACAGGCTAATTGCAACATCAAGATTATCATCTTCATAAACGCTTTTTAGAAATGTCACTGCCGAATACTCTGGTGTACTGTCGGCTAGCATACCGTAGCGACCCATTCCTTCTTCTTTTTCTTCACATCCTGCTAAACAAAGCACGCTAAGCAAAACGGCATACAAACCAAAACGAAAAGAACGCATTAATGAAAACCCCAAAATAAGATAAAGGAAAATGATCGCACATATTATCGTGACTCATCCGATGAGACGCAAGCCAATAAGTCTTAATCTTTCGAATAACATTCACTAATTTCTTCAACGAATCTCTTAAATTACAGCCTTTAGATAAAGATAGTTGAGATGAAAGGTTTTGAGTTCTTTTTTGCTAAAAACAAAAGTATAACGATGACTAACGCTATGCCTTTATAGGGTATCTTAAAACAAAAAACGAGGCCGAAGCCTCGTTTTGTTATTTTACTCGTACCCGCGTAACGGGGGTGGTAAAGCTAATTATTGTGTTTCTTCTTGGTCGCCAAATGCGCCCGCAAATAATGGGCTACTTAGGTAACGCTCGGTACCACTGGCTAGTAGTACAACTACAATCTTGTCTTTATTCTCTGGACGCTCAGCAAAGCGTTTTGCTGCCACTACTGCTGCACCAGAAGAAATACCGGCAAGAATACCTTCTTCGGTCATCAAGCGGTGAGCCATCTCCATACATTCATCGTTGGTTACTTGCTCAACTTCGTCAATCAAGCTTAAGTCCAAGTTACCTGGAATGAAGCCTGCACCAATACCTTGAATTTTGTGTGGCCCAGGTGTTAGTTCTTCACCATTCATGGCTTGGGTAATAACCGGCGAGTCAGTAGGCTCTACCGCAATAGAGGTAATAGCTTTACCTTGGGTGTTTTTAAGGTAACGGCTAACACCAGTAATGGTTCCGCCTGTACCTACGCCTGCTACGAATGCATCTACTTTACCGTCGGTGTCATTCCAAATTTCAGGACCTGTGGTCTTTTCGTGAATAGCAGGGTTAGCTGGGTTATCGAACTGCTGAAGTAACACGTACTTTTCAGGATCAGATGCCACAATTTCTTGTGCTGCGGCAACCGCACCCTTCATGCCTTTTGGCGCTTCCGTTAATACTAAGCTTGCACCAAGGGCTTTTAATAGCTTTCTGCGCTCTAAGCTCATGCTGCTAGGCATGGTAAGCGTTAGTTTGTAACCACGTGATGCTGCAACAAACGCAAGGGCAATACCTGTGTTACCACTGGTAGGCTCTACAATTTCTTTACCTTGGGTAAGCACGCCACGTTTTTCTGCGTCCCAAATCATATTGGCGCCAATACGACATTTAACGCTAAAGCTAGGGTTACGAGACTCTACCTTTGCGTAAACATTACCAGAAGTAACGCGGTTTAATTTAACTAGAGGCGTGCGGCCAATAGAAAGAGAGTTGTCGTCAAATACTTGCATTATTAATCCTTACCTAGTTAGGAAATCCCAGCAGTCGTGATCTGTACGACCTTTATAATAGTTAATAATTCATAGCCTGAATTAGGGGATTTCGTCATACCCCTATATCATTGGTCCCAAACGTGAAAATGCAAAGTGCTTTTTCGCTATATGTTATTGTTATTTTACATGACGAATCAGAACGAAAGAGGTAAAACCAGAATGGCTTTTAGTGGAACGTCGAATTATATCGCTACAAAAGATTTGCAACTTGCCGTGAATGCCGCCATTACGCTAGAGCGTCCACTGCTTATCAAAGGTGAGCCGGGCACCGGTAAAACCATGTTGGCAGAGGAATTAGCAGAGAGTCTTGGTACCGAATTAATTCAGTGGCACATCAAATCTACTACAAAAGCACAACAAGGCTTGTACGAATACGATGCCGTATCTCGTCTTCGTGATTCACAGCTAGGCGACGATCGTGTCCACGACATTGGCAATTATATTGTTAAAGGAAAATTGTGGCAGGCATTTGAGGCGGGCAATCGTCCTATTCTATTAATTGATGAAATAGATAAAGCGGATATTGAGTTTCCAAACGACTTATTGCTTGAGCTCGATAAGATGGAATTCTTTGTTTATGAGACTCAAGAGCGCGTAGTGGCCAAAGTACGCCCCATCGTAATTATCACATCAAATAATGAAAAAGAGCTGCCAGACGCCTTCCTACGTCGTTGTTTCTTCCATTATATTAAATTTCCTACCCCTGAAGAAATGCAGCAAATCGTAGATGTGCATTTCCCTGACTTAAAGAAAAAGCTGCTTGATGAAGCATTAAAAGCTTTCTTTGAGATTAGAGACGTACCTGGGCTTAAGAAAAAACCGTCTACATCAGAACTTATCGACTGGTTGAAACTGCTGGTGGCTGAAGACATTCCACCTGAAGCTTTGCAATCTAAAGACGGTAAAGCCGCAATTCCACCACTTTATGGTGCATTACTTAAAAACGAGCAAGATATTCACTTGTTCGAAAAATTGGTATTTATGGCGCGCCGCTAATGCTTATTCAATTCTTTTTCACGCTGCGAAAATATCAAGTAAAGGTAAGCTTGCGAGAGCTACTTGATTTACTCCACGCCTTGGAAAAGCATATTGTTTATGCAGATTTAGAAGGCTTCTATAGTTTGTCTCGAACCATTATGGTGAAGGACGAATCTCAATACGATAAATTCGACCGGGCATTTGCCGATTATTTTGAAGGGGTGGAATCTATCGATTTATTCGGTAAAGAAATCCCCGAAGAATGGTTACGTAAGCAAATCGAGAAAACCTTAAGTGCAGAAGAGCGTGAAGCACTGCGACAGTCTGGCGGTCTAGAAGCCTTAATGGATACCCTTAAAAAGCGCCTTGAAGAGCAAGAAAAGCGACATCAAGGTGGCAACAAGTGGGTTGGTACGGGGGGAACGTCTCCCTTTGGCGCGTATGGCGACAACCCTGAAGGTATTCGTATTGGTCAAAAAGGCAACCGTCGTAACTCTGCGGTAAAGGTATGGGATAAGCGCGAGTTTAAAAACTTATCTGCCGATGTTGAGCTAGGCACAAGAAATATTAAAGTGGCTTTGCGTAAATTACGTAAGTTCGCCAGAACCGGTGCCAGTGAAGAACTTGATGTGGCCACCACTATTGGTGAAACGGCCAAAAAAGGGGGCATGTTAGATATTCACATGTCACCCGAGCGTCATAACGCGGTAAAGGTGTTAATGTTTTTTGATGTGGGCGGCTCTATGGATCCTCACGTCAAAACTACCCAAGAGCTCTTCTCCGCAGTGCAGAGTGAGTTTAAATACCTTGAGTACTTCTATTTTCATAACTGCGTGTATGAAGAAGTATGGAAAGATAACCTGCGCCGTGAAAAAGAGCGGGTATCGGTTCACGATATAATTCACCGTTACGGTAAAGACTATAAAGTCATCTTTGTTGGCGATGCCACCATGGGGCCTTATGAGATTACCTATCCTGGTGGAAGTGTAGAACATTGGAACGAAGAGCCAGGTAGTGCGTGGCTAGGCCGTATACTGAACCACTTTAATAAAGCGGTATGGTTAAACCCACAAGCTGAGAACTATTGGCCTTATTATTCGTCTATTTCAATTATTAAAGAGATTGTTGAAGACAGAATGTACGGGCTCACCCTTGAAGGGCTAACCCAAGCCATTAATGCGCTTAGCCGTTCACGTTAGAGCATGTTTCGTTTCGAAAGCATGTATAACGAGTACTGATGAATACGGTTAATACAGTGAATGCGGCAAATACGGCAACAACCCTAAATTAACACGAGTAAGCATGATTAAGATTGCAAGCATACTGCTGGCGGGTGGGGAAAGTAAGCGTTACGGCAGTAACAAGTTACTTTCCCCGCATTATCATGGATTGCCGTTAATCCAATACTCATTAGGGCAGTTACAAGCACTTCACCTTGATGCTACTTATGTGGTTACTGGCCGTTGGCACAGCGATATTGCTGATTTAATTACGATAAATGCAGTGCCAGAAAGCAATAGGATTAAGGTGTGTTACAACCCGTCATGGCATGAAGGCATCGCTTCTAGTATTCGCAGTGGAGTTAGCAATGCTATGCAAGCAAACGACAACCAGTACACCCACGTGTTGGTGCACTTAGCAGACTTAGCCAGTGTCACCACCGCCACACTGCAAGCATTGCTCAGCGAAATACCATCAAACCCCAATCACATCATTTACAGTCAGTGGCAGAATCGTCGAGGTGAAATAAAAGCAACAGTGCCTGCTATTTTCCCCAAAGCGGCATTCGATAGCATGCTTGCGTTAAGCGGTGATAAAGGCGCAAAGAAAGTGATAGAAGATTGGAAAAATAAAGGGCAGGCCATTGGGGTGAATCATCCCGAGTCTGCATTTGATATTGATGCGCCTAGTGATTGGGAAGCCTATCGGAACACAAACGTGTAACCGATAGGCATAGCATCTCTTAAATTAGGTGGCGTAGCGGTAGCTTGGTCGCTGAATATAATAAAGTCTTGCGCCTAGCATAATGGCAGCTGCACTTAACCCCACAATAAATCCAATCCAAAAGCCGCCAGCAGACATAGGCTCTGCCGTTATCCAATTAGTTCGACCCAATATTACGCCGGTGGGCAGTCCAATTAACCAATAAGACACAAACGTAATGATAAACATGGCAGTCGTATCTTTATAACCACGAAGGGCATTCGCCGATATAACTTGAATAGCGTCTGAAAGCTGGAAAATAGCTGCATAAATAAGTAGCGCATTAGCCATTTGGTACACCGCATCATCGCTGGTATAAAGTCCAATAATGAACGCTTTGGCACTCAGCGTGAAGGTTGCAGTACACGCCGCCGTAACAAGCCCAATTAAAATTGAGCACTGGGCCGCAATTTTAGCCTGCCGTCTATTGTTTTGACCAATGCGATAACCAATTCGAATCGACGCTGCCATACCAATACTCATGGGTATCATAAACATGAGTGCTGAGAAATTAAGGGCTACTTGGTGTGCGGCAACGGTGGTTGAACCGAAAGGCGCTAGCAGCAATGCCACTACCGCAAACAAGGTCACTTCAAACAGCAATGTCATGGCGATAGGAAGGCCAAGCTTAAAGGTACGCTTTATGGCCACTACAGACGGCTTGTAGTACGTATCAAACAGTTGGTATTTTTTGAGTGCTGGGCTAAATCGTACGTAAATGAAAGTAGCAATTAGCATGGTATAAATCACAATGGCTGTTGCGACACCACAACCTGCGCCACCAAAAGCGGGAATAGGGCCCACGCCGTAAATAAACAGGTAGTTACCTATAATATTAGCCATTAAACCAATAACAGTAATTAACATGGTGGGCTTAGTTTTTCCTAACCCTTCACAGTAGTTTCGTAGCCACTGATAAAGTGCAAAACCTGGCATGGCACACAGCACATAAACGACATAATCTACGGTAATAGTATGAAGCTCATCTGCCATAGGGAATAGCGATACGATGTTGCTGGCAAAGGGAATAAGGGCGGCCACCGCTAAACCAACGAAACACACTAAGTAGCCTGCTTGTTGGCTGGCATTAGCAATGCCGGTTATGTCTTTTGTACCTTGAAGCCTTGAAATAATCGGTGGTAAGGCAAGTGCAATACCTTGTATAAAGCATAATAAGGGAACGGTAATACTAAAACCCAGAGCCACTGCAGCCATATCAGTGGCACTATAACGCCCCGCCATAATCGTATCGCTTACGCCCATCAGCATTTGGGTGATTTGCGCAATTAGTAATGGCCAAGCCAGCTTTATTATATCTCTACCTTCAAGTAGATAACGTTTGTTCTTCAAGGTTACAAATCCGATTCAGGTGAAAGTAAATCAAAAGGGATAACAGGCAAAGTGGTGCCTTTTTCAACATGACTGATGTCTTCGTGAATCATCATTAAACAATTTGCTGCGGTGATAGATGTCATTACACCAGAGCTTTGTGTGCGAAACGGCGTGACGAGAAGATTGAAGTTTTCATCGTAGGTCATGGTAGCGCGCTGAAAATCTCGTCGGCCAGCACGACGTTTAATGTCACAAGTTACTGTGGCATTAACAGTTAGCGGCTTACGAACGTGGCGTTCACCCTGCATTTTTCTAATTAACGGCGTAACAAGAAGTTTAGCGGTTACAAAGGCAGAAACAGGATTGCCAGGCAAACCACAAAATAAGGTGTTACCAATATGGCCTAGAGCGAAAGGTTTGCCTGGCTTTATGGCGACTTTCCAAAAATCGATGCTGCCCAAAGCGTCTATCACATCTTTCACGTAATCGGCATCGCCAACAGACACGCCGCCACTACTTACCATCACATCTACTCGCTCGCTTGCTTCTTTAAACAGGCTGGTGAGTGATTGTTCGTCATCTTTTACAATGCCGAAATCAATGATTTCTACCCCTAACTCTGAGAGCAAGGCGCTAACACCAATTCGGTTCGATTCATAGATTTGAGTGGGTAAACAAGGCTCGCCGGGCTGAGCCAGTTCAGAGCCTGTGGCGACCACGCCCACCTTAACTTGTTTCACTACTTCTACCGTAGTTAGGCCTTGTGAAGACAACAACATAAGGTGCTGTGGCTGTAATCGAACGCCTTGATTTACCAGTGACTGTCCAATTTTAATATCCGCTTCTTTGTTGCGAATATTTTCACCACAAGCGTGTTGCTTATTAATACTTACTTGATTGCCTTCAGTAGACGTATTTTCTACCATGACTACAGCATCCGCACCTGGAGGTACTGGCGCGCCCGTCATTATCTTAATTGCGTGACCGGGTTTTAATGGTTCGTCTGCGGCCATACCAGCGGTAATCGTGCCCTGAATAGGCATAAGCGTATCTGGTTGACTACTAGCTGCATTGATAGCGAAGCCATCCATTGCAGAGTTATCCCACGGGGGCACAGAGAGTGTAGCGTGTACTTCAGAGGCAGTAATTCTTCCTAGGGCGCGGCTCAACGCAATGGTTTCAGATTCACCTAAGGTGCTAGTTGCATCAATCGCTTTTTCTAATGCGTGTTCTAACGATAACCATTTTGAAGACATGAAAACCACTCCCTAATTTGAGGGTGGGGATTATCACCTAAATCAGTCAATAAACCAATGTATTAGGCAATGACGATAAGGACATTATAACAAAAACGGCGCTAAATGCGCCGTTTGGAAGAGGTGAATGGAAAGCTCAAGAAACTAATGTTACTCAAAGACTCGGTTACTCAAAGTCTTGGTTGCTTATCCAAAGCGTTTGATAGGGTTTCAATTGCAAAAAGGCATCCGACAAAGCAATTTGTTGGCGAGTCACAAGATCTATCCAGTTATCAGTACCAATTAAGTTGATATCTGATAGTAAAATAGTTTGCTCTTCATCTGACACATTACTAATACAGAAGATACTTTGCTTTCTGTCTAAGCTTTGGCGCCAGTAACCGAAAATACTTTCATTAAGCTGCAATGTAAACTGTGTGGCATTCGGGTGGAATGCAGGCTGCGCTTTACGAATTCGAATTAATTGAGACAATCGCGTCAACACTTTATGGTGCTGAGAGTAGGGCGAATCAAGCAGAGCTTCAAGCTCTTTGAAATCCCAACGTCTGCGGTTAATCGAGCGATTTTGGCCTGTATTTGCGACTTTTTCATAGTCGTTAGACGTACCCAATAAACTATGAATATAAATGCCTGGAATACCTTCCATTCCCAGCATAATGGCATGTGCACAGATGAATCTGTCTATTTGCCATTTATCAGGGCCTTTTGTCGTTCCCTGTAACGCATCAAATAACGTAATGTTTATTTCATAAGGCTTTTGTTGCCCATGATCAGACGCGCGCCACGAAATCTTGCCACCAAAGTTTTGCATGGTATGCACAAGTTCTGAAATTTCTTCATCATCTAACAACCCTTCGGCAGGGCGAAGGCCAATCCCATCGTGGGATGCAATGAAGTTAAAGTATGCCGTACCATTTTGCGCAGGTGGCATGCTCATCATCCAACTTTTTAAGTACTTACAATTACCGGTCACTAAGGTGTTTACCAATAATGGCGGTAATGAAAAGTTATAAATAGCATGGGCTTCATTGGCATTACCGAAATAGGTCAAATTTTCCCGGTTAGGAATATTGGTTTCTGTAATGATAATAATAGAAGGGTCGACATGTTCAATCAGCGTACGAATTAACCGAATGACCTCATGAGTCTGAGGAAGGTTAATACAGTTAGTCCCAACAATTTTCCACAAAAACGCCACAGCGTCTAAACGGAATATTTTTGCGCCCTTATCGATATACAAACGAATGATATCAATGAAAGTAAGAAGTACCTTAGGGTTCCTGAAATCAAAATCGACTTGGTCGTGACTGAAAGTACACCAGACGTGTTTAGTACCATCTTTAGTTTCTGTTTCACGCAATAGTGGAGAAACCCTTGGACGAGTAACGATAGATAAATCGTCCGCTGGATCCCCGGTAAAAAAGAAATCTGAACCTGGGCCTTCACCTTTAATGAAATTATCGAACCACACGCTTCGTGCTGAACAATGGTTAATAACCAAATCGGTCATTAATCCATA
Source organism: Alteromonas sp. CI.11.F.A3 (assembly GCF_032925565.1). Lineage (NCBI taxonomy): Bacteria > Pseudomonadati > Pseudomonadota > Gammaproteobacteria > Alteromonadales > Alteromonadaceae > Alteromonas > Alteromonas sp. CI.11.F.A3. The sequence goes on along the minus strand of NZ_CP136708.1, from coordinate 2,667,585 downwards.
GTCTTTGGCGATAGCTTCAATATCATCCCAACTGCCCAAGGCTTCATTCACACTCGAATAGTCGATAACCGAAAAGCCATCGTCTGAGCTGTATGGAAAGAAAGGCAATATATGCACATTATTGATGGTGTTCTTACTATAACGATTTAAAAAGCGATTAAGGGTAACGAGCGGTCGCTCGTCGCCATCAATAACGCTATCGCCATAGGTGATCATGATGATGTCTTCCTCGTCCCAATAATTAGAATGGGATTGAGGAAGCGAAACATCTTCATCAGGCTTAATGCCCATAGTCTCCATTAAAGACATGGTTAAGCTTTCTAATGAATGCTCAAGGGGCACGTCCGCATAGATATATTCTAGATGGTGCTTCACTTTGTCATGGAGTACTTGCCATGTCATTGTCTATTACTCCATAAATTCTGCGGTGTCAGCTTCAACGGCCTCCAGCAAGCGCTCGAGAATATCTGGCACAGCGCTGGTTACTCGGTTCCAACTTGGAATGAAAGGGGTTTCCATTGGGTTTTCTAAGAAGTTCTGACCAGCTTTCATAATGTTACTGGCAAACATTTCAACGGCTTTTTCTTCACTGTGAATATCAAGAGTAAGACCGTTCATTACTGCATCGTTGTGATAGGTCTCAATGAAGTCTAGCGCAATTCTAAAATAGGTCGCTTTGATAGAGCGGAACATCTCGTTACTAAAGGTATAACCTTGAGTAGCAAGTTTTCTAAAGATGGCTTTAGTAATGTCGATAGACATTTTAGATAAGCCACCATGTTCATCATTAAGCGACAAATCTTGGTGTTTGTGATCATAAATATCACAAATGTCGGCTTGGCAAAGACGATTGTGTGAATAGTTGCGATGCATTTCAGACAACACGCCAATTTCTAGGCCCCAGTCACTTGGAATGCGAATATCGTTTAGCACGTCGCGGCGGAACGAAAACTCACCGGCTAATGGATAGCGGAAGCTGTCCATAAACTCAAGGTACTCGTTATCACCCATAATGCGCTTAAGTGCACGTAATAATGGCGTTACTAATAAGCGAGATACTCGGCCATTAATTTTACCGTTCGCTACACGGGCGTAATAACCCTTACAGAACTCATAGTTAAAGTTAGGGTTCGCGACTGGGTAAATAAGCTTCGCCAACAAGTCTTTGTTGTAAGTCACAATATCGCAATCATGCAGAGCAACAGACTCTGCACGATTGGATGCCAATACATAGCCCATGCAATACCAAACATTACGGCCTTTACCTAATTCTTTAGGGGCAAGACCTTTTGATTGTAGTTCTTCATCAAGGGCTTTCAAGCGAGGGCCGTCGTTCCACAGTACGCGATGATGCTGAGGAAGTTTGTCGAAGAACTTAAGCGCATGTTTGTACTGCGCCATATCGGCTCTATCCAAGCCAATGACGATTTCAGATAAATAGGGTACGCCTGTTAATTCATCAACAATATGAGGTAAGGCATCACCTTCTAGTTCTGAAAAAAGAGACGGCAAAATTAGCGCCATGGGGCGTTTCTGCGAAAAGCGGAGTAATTCGGCTTCTAGTTCCTCTGTTGGTCTACGAGAAAGATTATGTAAAGTTGTAACCACACCGTTTTGATAAAAATCAGCCATGTGTCCTCCTGATTATAGGGATAGCAATTGAGTTAGCATTTCGTTCCAGCCTTCTGGGCCATGCAACGTGCTGGTATAAACCTCGTCTTTTTTAACGGAAGGCGGAGGATTTACCGGAGATAAAATTCGTATTGCGATATGTGCTGCTTCAAGCATAGCAATATCGTTTTTTCCATCGCCAAGGGCGACGGTTTTAACATGACATTCATGTTGTCTTTGGTATTCAGCCGCTAGCCATTTAAGCGCTTGGCCTTTGTCGCAATTGCCAGATACATGGATAAATCGCCCGCCTTCTAGAGGATAAGCGCCACGCTCTTTCACTGCCGCGATAAATTTTTGTTTGTTTTCATCAGAACCTGTCCAAAGTACAGGTTCGCCAAATTGACGTTTAGCTGCTAGTGCAGCAGACGCTTCATCTAAGCCAGTACTGCTTTGAATTTCTTCTAAACTCATTTGCGAAAACTGTTTGAACTCACTTTCAAAATCCGCTTTGATTTTATCCAGCAGTTTAATCCAGTAGTTTTTATTAGATATAAAAGATTTACACCAATAGCCATCTACCCATACGGTCCCACTAGGTTTCTTTTTGAAAAAGCCATGTGGAATAAATATCGCTGCACCGTTTTCAATGATAAATGGTCCAGTAAGACCAATTTTTTCTCGTAAAGGCTGTAGCTCGGCAAAGGTTTTACTGGTGGTTGGAATAACGGGTATATCTCGTGACTCTAACGCTGTTAAAGCAGGTTTCGCCGCCTCAAAGGAGTAAGTATGGTGGTCTAACAGCGTGCCGTCCATATCGGTGAAAACGAGCGTTCTTGTCATTATTTTACTTCCTCGCCTGTTATAGTTCTTGTTTCATCTAGCGAATACACAGTGTCACAATTTATTGGCAATGTTTTAAGTGCATGCTCGGTGAGTCGTTGGTAATTCTGAATAAACTGCGCGACTTGTTCATCGGACATTACCCCTGTAGAAGCACCCTGGGTTGCTACAGCAAGTTTATGTTCTTGCTCTAACCGCCAGCGATAAACACATTCAAACGAGGGGGCTTTTAACATAACCCGATAATCGATTTGATCAAACAAGCTTTGGTAGTCATTTGATAATTCAGTATTAACAAACGAACGCCAAATACCAAGTGGATCTTGGTTTTCTTCTAAACTATTTATGGGTTGCTTTAAATCGGTAGCATTTTGTGGCGTCACACCAACACACCATCCTTCCAAAATAATGATATCTGGTGGCGCAGAAATAACGGGCCACTGATTAACAGGGAAGGGGTCGTCTATGGCTTTGTTGAAACGGGGAAGGGCAACTTGACCACTGCCTTTAAGCTGCTTAAACGTATCAAGCGCTAAAGGCATATTGTGTGTACCTGGGACACCTCTGGTTGCAAGAAGCGGGTGAACTTTTATCGACAGCGCATTTCGCTGCGACTTATCTAAATAAAAGTCGTCAATAGAAAGGCAAACCACTTTTTTGGCGTAAATGCTGGTTAAATACGCACTAATAAAATCAGTAAGCGTAGATTTTCCCGAACCTTGGCAGCCGTTAATTCCGACCACCAATGGGGCTTTGCTTGAATTCTCCGCACTCTCTTGGTGCTTAACTAACCGTTCGCATAATGGAATGAACCATTTTTGTGCAGTGTCCGCATACGTACTTGGTAGCTGATGTGTCTTTAAAAACCCATGTATGTCCATGTTGCAACCCTATTAAATGCAGAATACGTACATCATGGGGAATATAGGTTACAACATTTATGCCAACATCACGGTTGCATTACATAGGGCTGAACTTATTTACGATTCGCGACAATCACGGCTCGTTGTGGTGCAGGATACCCCTCAATGGTGCGAGTAATATCTTCAGGGTCGAGAAAATCTTTCAATGACTGGCCTTCAATCCACTCAGTAGCACGTTGTTCATCCAGTGTGGTGAAGTTTTTATCAACGACGCGAATGTTTTCAAACCCAAGTCGCTCTAGCCATACTGTTAATGCATCTGTGCTGGGCAAAAACCACACGTTGCGCATTTGTGCATAGCGTTCGCCCGCCATTAATACGGTTTGCGCATCGCCATCTACCACCAAGGTTTCTAATACTAGCTCTCCACCTTTTCGCAGTTGATGTTTCAGCTGGGTAAGAAACTGAATAGGATCTTTGCGATGATACAGGACGCCCATAGAAAAAACGGTATCAAACGCGTTCAACGGCTGCATCTGCTCAATACCTAGTGGTAAGAAGTGAATGCGATTGTCAGGTATAAAGTGTTTGATAGCCTGAAATTGAATGAGAAAAAGCTGGGTGGGGTCAATACCTACCACGCGAGACGCATCATTCCCTAGCATGCGCCACATGTGGTAGCCGCTACCGCAACCCACATCTAATACGGTTCTATCTTTAAGCGGCGATATATGCGGGGCAACCCTGTCCCATTTCCAATCTGAACGCCATTCGGTATTAACGTGAATGTCGTGTATATGGAAAGGGCCTTTGCGCCACGGCATAAACTGTTGCAGTAAGCCTAAGATTTTCTTTTGGGTATATTGGTCTATATCATCCGCTGTACCCACTCGAACTTCATCAACAAGCGTCGTGGACGACGGTGTCGTCGTTGGGATTTTTGCAAGTAGGCGACACCATTTGTCGAATTCACCGTGTTTTTGACTCTTTTGCCATTCATCCATTTGCGCGGGCAGTGTTTGTAGCCAATGGGCTAATGGCGTATCTAAAATAGATTTATAGCAGTCGTTAAACCACGCTGATTCTGGTTTCGTCATATTCTTCTCGGTGTTCTTCATTGTGAGTCACAGTGTTTTAAACTGTGACTCACACTATTCTTAATGCTAAATCACGGGATGCTAATTATAAGTGTTCGTAGGGTATTAATACCCACTTAACCGCACTGCCAACTACTTTATTGCAACTAGCGACGTAAAGTTAAAGCACTTAAACCACATCACCACATCTTTAAAGCCAACGGATTTTAATCGGGTTTCGTGTTCGCTGAAGGTATCGGTGAGCATTACGTTCTCAATGGCGGCCCGTTTTTGGCTTACTTCTAATTCACTATAACCATTGTCACGCTTAAATTGGTGGTGCAGGTCTATCAATAGTTCGTTGCCAGCCATGGTGGGGTGTTTAATTTTTTCTGAAAGAATTAACACGCCACCTTCGTTCAAACCATCGTAAATTTGTTTTAATAGTGCTTCTCTATCGGCAGGCGGAATGAATTGTAATGTGAAATTCATGACGACCATAGAAGCGTTTTCTATTTGGGTATCTTGGGCATTTTGCTGAACAATGGTAATTGGGTTTGGTAGATTGAAGGCTTGAACCATTCTTCTACAACGGTCAACCATGGCATCCGAACTGTCTATACCAATTATTTCACACGGCACATCTTGAGTGGCCCGTGCAATTGAAAAACTTGCTGCACCCAGTGAACAACCAAGGTCATACACCCTCGTATTTGGTTGTACTTTTGTTTTGGCCAATTCGCCAATAGTATGAACAATAGTTTCATAACCTGGCACCGAGCGTTGGATCATATCGGGAAAAACGTCAACTACTGACTCATCGAAGGTAAAATCTGCTACCTTTTTAAGAGGGTTTGCATAAAGTCTGTCGTGTTTTTGCACAAAATGTACTCAGCTAGCGGGAATTTGGTCGGCAATTTTACCCTCACAAACAGAAATGCCAATGGAAAACATTAAAAAAATCAAATAAAGCGGTGATTTTTAACGAATAGGGCTTTTAGAATTAAATCGAAAGTATTAACCTAGAGATATAAGAACTAAAGGAAGCAACAACGCTAATGACAAGAATTCTTGTAGCAGATGATCATCCATTGTTTCGTGAAGCACTCAGCGGAGCGCTAGGCCCTTATTTTGAAAACGCGCAGATTCTTGAAGCTGGAAGCCTTGATGCTGCGCTAGCCATTTTAAATGAATACGATGGCATAGAGTTGGTCTTACTTGATTTAAATATGCCAGGCGGTGAATACTTTAATGGCATCATTACCTTGCGTGAACAATATCCTAATATTCCTATCGGCGTAGTGTCTGGTAGCGACACGGTAGAAGTGGTTGCACAAGTAATGAGCTTAGGTGCTCAAGGCTTTATCCCTAAGGTGTCAGCAACACGTGAAATGGCACAAGCCATTGTTGATATCATTGCGGGTAAAAAATGGCTTCCTGAAGGTATGGAAGAAGAGCTTGAGAAAGTAGACGATGAATTGAAGTTGTTGCTTCAACGATTCAGAGAGCTTACGCCTAAACAAATTCAAGTATTGTCATTCCTACGTGCAGGCTTAATGAACAAGCAAATTGCTCACGAAATGAATGTAACAGAAGCGACGATTAAGGCGCACATCAGCGCAATTCTACGTAAACTTGAAATCAACACCCGTACGCAAGCGGTGTTGTTAATGGATAAGCTTCAACTTAGCTAAAGCTTCGGCATAGCTAGGGTTATAAACAAGTTCTACAAATTAAAAAAAGCCGGTGTTTTAAATAACACCGGCTTTTTTGTTTCTGCTGCCATTGCCGCAATTTTTAAAAGTGATAGCTCACTGTTGCATTGGGGTAATTTCACCATTTTCGGTAACAATGCCGAGCCCCTTATCGGGTACTTCACCATATGGTTTCTGTTGTTTATCACTACTTAGTTTAGTGACATAAATCGCCCAGTATTCTATGTGTGGCGTTTTATAATCTTTAAAAAAGGCGACGCCAATTTCATTTTGTTCAGCATAAAAAGGAATTTCACCCAGCAAATGCTGTTTGTGAGAGAACGAGCTTTTTAATGCGTGCCACACCTTTTTTGCGGTTTGATAGCCGCCAGCCAATGCCTCAACCTGATTACTCATAGCATCGCCGTAATAGGAAGGCAGTGTTAGCCCTGCGTTCCGCAAACGGGTGTTAGGGCTGCCATTTAAGAAATGCGACACTAAGCCTTCTTCTGCCATGTCTTTTGCCTTTTGTTCAGCAATGGCAACTAAGGTGGGGTTACAGTGAATTTGGGGGCGTGCTTGGTTTTTATCATTCACAATAAGCCGGGCAAGTTTTTGGGCTTGTTCTGAATTACCACACTGAAAAGTGTCAGAAGGTAATGAAACCATCGGGTTCTGCGATTCAGCATGAGCAGGTGCAGTCAGTAGAAAAGCTAACCATAAAATAGCAGTGGGTTTGATGCATAAAAAAAGGCCGCCGAAGCGGCCCTTTTTAGGGAGGATTAAGCTAAGCAGCTTTGCCTCCTCGTTTCTTCATTTCGCTAGAAGAGTTTACTTTAGCCACTAATTCTTCGTGGTCGAAATCGTCCACGTTAATGGTTCTTAGTCTTCCTGCTTCTGTACGGCGAAGTAAATCAGCTTCTTCTTCGTTAATGATGTCTTCACTAAGCGCTTCATCTGCTAACGCCGCTAAACGTGTGAAAGGCAGTTTCGCTTTCTTATGTTTGCAAATGCGTTCGAAGATTGGCTCGGCTGCTAATACATCATCAAGCGTCTGTTCTAAGTCACCGAACAAGTTACCTTCTTCACGAGAAAGGTACTGACCATAACCTAAACGACTACGTGCGCTACAAGGGGTCTGTAGCATTTGTGCAATAGCATGCTCGGTTTTATCAGAAGGCTTACCAACACGACGACCAAACGGAATAACAAGGCCACGAAGTACAACACCAATGGCTTTGTTAGGGAAGTTTGCTAAGAAGTCATCAATGGCTGTTTCAATGTCATGCAACGTGTTTTGCATTGCCCAATGAAGTAGCGGTAAGTCTTCTTTTAAGCGACCATCTTCGTCAAAACGCTTCAATGTAGTACTACCTAGGTACAAGCCACTTAAGATATCGCCTAAGCGTGCAGATAAACGCTCACGACGTTTTAAGTCGCCGCCTAACACACCCATAGAAACATCGGTAAGTAACGCTAGGTTTGCACTGTAGCCTTGCAACAGCTTGTAGTAGTGAGCGGTTTCGTCAGTGAAAGGTGCACTGCTAAATACGCCGCTAGTTAGTGAGAACCAAACACTACGAACTGTATTTGAAATGGCAAAACCAATATGCCCAAATACGGCTTTATCAAATGCGCTAATGCTTTCTTTCTTATCTTCAATTGACGCCGCTTGAATTTCTTTCAACACGAAAGGGTGACAACGCATTGCGCCTTGACCGAATATCATCATGTTACGAGTAAGAATGTTCGCGCCTTCAACAGTAATTGACACTGGAACACCTTGGTAACCACGGCCCAAATAGTTATTTGGCCCAAGCATTACGCCCTTACCGCCATGAACGTCCATCGAATCATTAATGATTTGACGCATCTTTTCGGTAAGGTGATATTTACAGATTGCCGATATCACAGACGGCTTCTCACCTAAATCAACACCTACTGTTGAAAAGCGTGTTACGCCATCCATCAAGTATGCATTACCACCAATACGGGCTAGCATTTCTTCTACGCCTTCCATATGGCCAACAGGCATACGGAACTGACGGCGAATACGTGCGTAAGCACCAGTTGCCAATGAAACAGACTTAGCACCACCTGCAGCAGAAGACGGCAGGGTAATACAACGGCCTACTGACAAACACTCAACCAGCATACGCCAGCCTCTACCTGCCATCGCTGGACCACCGATGATGTAATCGATTGGAACGAAAATCTCGTTACCGCGAATAGGTCCATTTTGGAAAGGGGTATTCAGCGGGAAGTGACGACGACCAATTTCTAGGCCCTTTGTATCGCGAGGAATAAGTGCACAAGTAATACCTGGCTCTTTATTGTCACTTAATAAACCGTCTGGATCTTGAAGTTTAAACGCTAGACCAATTACCGTAGCTACTGGCGCAAGGGTAATATAACGCTTGTCGAAAGTTAGGCGCATACCTAGCACTTCTTCACCGTTCCATTCGCCTTTACATACCACACCGACATCAGGAATCGCGCCAGCATCTGAACCTGCTTCAGGGCCAGTTAATGCAAAACAAGGCACTTCTTGGCCTGCCGCTAGGCGCGGTAAGTAATGGTCTTGTTGTTCTTTTGTTCCATAGTGCTGAAGTAGTTCGCCTGGGCCTAACGAGTTAGGAACACCAACCGTACTTGAAAGTACTGCGCTAACACCAGCAAGCTTTTGAAGAACGCGAGACTGTGCGAACGCTGAGAACGCTAAGCCGCCGTATTCTTTTTTGATGATCATGGCAAAGAACTTATGTTCTTTAAGGAATGCCCAAATTTCAGGTGATAAATCGGCATCTTTATGGTTAATTTGCCATTCATCTACCATTGAACATACTTCTTCAACCGGCCCGTCTAGGAACGCTTGTTCCTCAGCCGTTAAGCGGCCTTTTGGAATACGGTGAAGTTTTTCCCAATCAGGCTTACCACTGAAAATATCACCGTCCCACCATACTGTACCTGCATCGATTGCTTCTTGTTCGGTGCTAGACATTTCTGGCATTACCTTTCGGTAAAACGCTAATAGTTTCTTAGTGATGTGTTGCTGACGAATATTAGAAAGGGTAAACGGCAGCGTAAGTGCTAGGAATACAATCCAACCAAGTAAACCAATATCGCCGAACAGAGTCCCTAAAATCATGACTCCACCAGCAATACACACTGCTGTTACTAAGCTGGTACGTTGATAGCTGGCAACAGCCAAAGCTAACACTACCAGTAAAAACCAAATAAAATCTGCCATACTTCGCTCCTGAGAAGGCGTTAAATGTAACGCTAATCGTTCCTCTTATTTTGGTTCATGACGCAAGATTCTGCGCAGTTATCAAATTGAGGTCAGACCAGCATGGGTTAAACCTATTATTTAATGGCCCAAAGATCAAGATTTTTACATGAATTTTGCATTAAAACTAACGCTTATAGTTTGCGCTAGCACGCTATAGCTATGGGCTAGCAGCTAGGTTGGGTGAAACGGTCAAATAATGAAAATAGAAAAGAAAAATGGAAATAGGCGGGCAGATCCCCGCCTATTGAAGGTGTAACTTAAAGTTACTCGCTGGTGTAAGACTTCAACTTAATGTCGCCTTGCTCTTCACCATCTTTAAATTGCTGCAATCGCACTAGGGTATAGTTTAATGATGGAGCAAACCACGCGAAGGTTTCGCGAGTTTTAGAATCACGAATAAGTTTCACTTTCACCGTATCGAAATCACCATAGGGTAATGATAATTTTTCATTACCCACTACTTCTACACCGTAGGTACGTAACTCACCGCGATAGTTAACAAAGTCGTAAGTCAGGTTCGTCTCGCCAGATGCTAATTGATTTGCCAGGTCTACACGGTAAATTTGGTTGTCGAACTGACCGTTCCAAACAAACTCGTCGCCATCCTCTACCGCTATTTTGCCGCCGTTACCGGTATTGAAATTAACGGCGAGCTTCTTATCTGGCCCTGTACCTGTGCGAGTATAATGATATTCGATAGGTAAAACGCTGCTATCTTCTACTTTAAAAATAGAGTGCTCGTAGCGTTTGTCAGATAAAAAGAATTTAGAAACTTTGGAAGAGTAGGTGAGGGAATATTGTGTATTACTTAGCGCTTCAAGCTTAATGCGAGCTTCGCCCACATCGTCGCCCCACTTGTAAGCAGTATAAACTGCCTCGTAGGGTTGAAGTTTATTTTCTGTTGCATCGGCCGCGTGGGCGCCAGCGCCCACAAAAGCCATTAATATTGCTGCTACAAAGCGGCGTTTACTCGTTTGCATAACCCGATTCTGGGAGTTCTTGCTCATCTAGGATAGCCTTATTATTTACCATCTTAAGTCGCCCCGCACTGAACCAAGAAAGCACTAATGGGTATATGCGACGCTCCTGTTCTTGAACACGATCTGCTAAGTCTACCGCGGTGTCATCTTCGAAAACCGGCACGCGGCTTTGAATAATGACTGGGCCGCCATCTAATTCAGGTGTCACAAAGTGCACGCTTACGCCGTGTTCTTCGTCGCCGTTATCGATGGCTTGCTGATGCGTATTCAACCCTTTGTATTTGGGCAACAAAGATGGATGAATGTTCACTAATTTTCCAGAAAAAGTATTTACAAACTCAGGCGTTAGGATACGCATGAAGCCAGCAAGTACAATATAGTCTGGGTTTAATGATTCAATTTCAGCTTGCAATGCCTTGTCGTAGCTTTCGCGACTGTCGTGCTGCATGTGGTCTAGGCTTATTGCCGTAATGCCGGCCTCTTGCGCACGGGTTAAACCGTACGCATTTGGGCGGTTACTAATAACACCACAAATTTCAGCATCGAGCTTTTCAGCGCTGATGTTATCAATAATGGCTTGTAGGTTACTGCCGTTACCTGAAATTAAAACGCAAAGTTTGGTTGATGGAGTGCTCACGCGTTTATCTCAACTTGCTGCTCACCGTCTTTGGCTTGAATATCACCAATTAACCATGCGTTTTCACCGTGTTCTTTCAACGTTGCAATAGTGGTCTCTACGTCGGCTTCATCAATAACGATAACTAAGCCAACACCACAGTTGAACGTACGGTACATTTCATGACGAGTAACGTTACCGTTCTCTTGCAGCCAGCTAAATACTGAAGGCCACTGCCAACTCTTCTCGTCAATAACCACTTTTGCATCATCTGGTAATACCCGAGGGATGTTTTCCCAGAAACCACCACCAGTAATGTGCGAAATAGCACTAACTTCAACTTTTTCAAGCAATGCTAAGACTGATTTCACATAAATGCGGGTAGGCTCAAGTAAATGCTCGATAAGCGGCTTGCCGTCTAAATCTTGATTTACGTCGGCGTTGCTCACTTCTAAAATCTTACGAACCAGTGAGTAACCGTTAGAGTGAGGACCTGATGATCCTAGCGCGATAAGTTTCTGGCCAGGCTTTACTTTAGTGCCGTCGATAACTTTTTCAGCTTCAACCACACCTACGCAGAAACCTGCAATATCGTAATCGCCGCCGTGGTACATTCCCGGCATTTCAGCGGTTTCACCACCAATTAGCGCACAACCCGCTTGCTCACAACCATTACCAATACCGGTCACTACCGATGCCGCAACATCAACATCTAGTTTGCCAGTAGCGTAATAATCTAAGAAAAACAGCGGCTCTGCACCTTGCACGATAAGGTCGTTAACGCACATTGCCACTAAGTCGATACCCACGCCATCATGACGGTTTGCATCCATAGCAACACGAAGTTTCGTGCCCACGCCATCGGTTCCAGAAACCAATAAAGGGTTCTTGTATTTCGTTGGAAGCGAACATAATGCGCCAAACCCACCAAGGTTTCCTTTTACTTCCGGACGGTGAGTCCTTTTAGTAACGGATTTAATACGGTCGACAAGTTGGTTTCCCGCATCAATATCGACACCAGCATCTTTATAACTAAGAGAGGTTTTATTTTCGCTCACGTTTGCGCCCTAGAACTAAGAGTAAGAGGTAGAAAAACGCGGATTCTACCAGTAAGTCACCACAAGTCCAATTGACTAAGGCGTATAAGAGTCAGATCATGTGAAAAAAGTGTAATTTGAGTATGAAATACATTTTTTAGCCGCTTCAAACTTCGTTTTTTGTATTTATTGATGAAATAAACACAAATATGACAGAGAATAGCGGGCAACGATCTTTTGGCGTTGTAGTGGAGTAGTGAAGAAATTGATTTCTTATCGGAACAGGAAAATTAGGCGTATGTTTCAGCAACAATTAATTCGCGGTGTAGGTTTGGCAATAGCGGTGTGCACAATGAGTGCTCAGGCTACGCAGCACGTGGTGGTTAATGAAGCACAGATACCTGTTAGTGATCAGAGTCAAAAAACACAAGCCAACGCCGTAAAAGAAGCCTTAACCCAAGTAATGGTAAAGGTGTCAGGTAATACCGCGGTGCTGCAGAACCCTGGGGTAAGGGCAGCACTTAGAAAGCCGGAAGCTTACCTTCGCTCGTACCGTTTTTCCTATTCAGGCAACGAAACCTTTTATGTTGCAGAGTTTGACAAAACTAAGCTAACCGAACTGATGAAACGTGAAGGCCTACCTTTGTGGGGCGAGCGTAGACCAGAAACCATTGTGTGGTTGGCCACAGAAACCGACGACAACGAACGCATTATTTTAGATGAAAGTTCACCGACACCCGTAGGGGAAATGTTGGTTAACACTGCGAAAACACGAGGTGTACCGGTAAGCCTGCCACTAATGGATTTAACCGACTCTGCCAGCATCTCAATTTACGATGTGTGGGGTAGGTTCGTTCAGTCTTTAACGGCATCATCACAGCGTTATGGTGTTGATAATATTATTGGCGCTCGTTTGTATAAAAATACTCCTGGGGAAATGCCGTCTATTCCTGAAGGTTTGCCTGCATCATCTGGTTCTAACCAAGATGTCGGTGAAGGTTCAACCGAAGCGCAGCCACTCAGCGGTGAACTTGATTTAAGTGAAGTTGGGATAGACCCAAATGGGCAGGAAGTAGGAAGCGGCAGCGTTACCGGCGAGGAACTCATAGCCTCAATGGTGAATGAAGCGCAAGAAATGCCGCCTTTCACGATGGACGAATTCACCCAATATGCGCAAAAAGCACAAGAGGGTGAATATGCACTTGATTGGGTATTTGTGGGTAATGGCAAGGTAAGCTATGGTTCTATTTTTGCCGACGAACCTACGTCACTCACGCACCAGTTGGTTGATGCTTATGCCAATTACTTGTCCTCACAATATGCTGTGATCCCTGGTGCCGTAGACGCAGAGCGAGTGCAAATATCTGTGTCGGTTGCTAATTTAGACTCATTAAAAAAATACGCTAACGCCAATGCGTATTTAAACAGCTTAAGCGTTATAGAAGAGGCCATGCTAACCGGGCAAACCGGTTCCGTAGCCACTTATAATTTAACCTTGCTTGGTACGCCAGAGGATTTACTCAATACTGTAAGGCTTGAATCTAAACTTCGGCCTGTCACCGATGCCTTTGGTCAAGTGGTAGAAGGATATACCTTTTACTGGAATGAATGACCCTTTTGCTATGCAGCTAACTCTCCCTGTAACGCTACCCACAGATGAAACGTTCGACAGTTTTGTTGATACGGGAAACCAAGAAGTGGTGGCGTTGCTTAAGGGTATTCCAAGTGCTATGCCTGCATGGCAGGATGCACCGTCTTTAGCTTCGCTTTCTGCATTACATCTGCCATTAGTTACATTGTTAGGTGGTCAGGGCTTGGGTAAAAGCCATTTACTGTATGCTTTGTGTCATCAACTGGCACAGCAAAACGTTAATCACCTTTATTTAAATTTGAATCATCATGCCCAGTGGTCTTTCGATATTTTTGATGGGTTAGAAAATCTCTCGGTTATCTGTTTAGATAATATACATGCCATTGCTGGTCATCCACGCTGGGAAGAAGCCTTATTCGACCTTTTCAATCGGGTGATAGAAAACCCTCACGCACTCTTTGTGGGGAGTAGTCAACACGGGCCTTCACACCCAGCATTTCAATTACCAGATTTAAGCTCTAGGCTTGCATGGGGCGTTATTTATCATTTAACGGCGCTTAATGATGAGTCGCGTAAGGAAGTGGTGCGATTGCGTGCTGACCAACGAGGATTAAGGTTGTCAGAACAGGCATTGCAGTTTTTGTTGCACCATAGCGATAGAGATTTACGAAGCTTGTTAAGCTTATTAGCCAGGCTTGATACCCGTTCATTGCAGGAACAAAAAAAGCTTTCTGTGGCTATGGTTAAGCGGGAACTCGGGCTTTAATTTTCTAACTATAAACGCGCTTCAAGCTTCTCTTGCGCCTCTATAATCGCTTTCTTTTCATCGCCTGTAAGCTGCACACTATCTTCATTGTCTAAATCTACCGTATTAAACCAAGTGCTACCGGCAGGAAATAAGGTTGGCGTTGGCATGGCAGCTTGAATAGCCGGAATGTCGAGCTCAGGAAGTACGCGGCTAACCGCATAATCTACCCGTAATTGCAGGTTACTATCGTTAATACGATCCCGTTGCCCCCAAGTGACATCGTAAGAGCCATCGTCTACTGCATCACCTGAAAATATGGCCACATCCGCACTGGCGCCCATTCGATAAAGCATCATGAAGCGCTCGACCAAATTAGCGAAATCTTCTCTTTCAGTGTAATAGGAATAAAAGGTAACTGCACCGTCGCTAGCGAACCAATTGGCCACTTGAGCCGCTGAATAAGCACGCTGTGTACTGTTTGCATCATCACCCCCATAACGTACCTGCGCCAGCGAATGTAGTTCGGATGAGGTAAGCGGCAAGGTGTTTTCAAGGCCAGTTGATAAAGGCGCGTTGTTATTAACGTAATTTAGTGGGGTATTACTGTTAGATAAGGATGACCAGGTTGTATAGTCGAAGAAATCATTCGCGTGGGCGAGTTCGTGGTACATCAACCATGTTAGTGCAGCATCGACACCTTGTTGAGTACGGGTTGCCCTTGCTGACGCTGCCAAGCCAGTTTGTGGATAGTAATAGGCTGCGTCTTTTACGTATCGCCAAAAAATAGAAAAATCTAAATCACTACCAAAGCCGCTACGGTAATCGGGTTGAGTATTAATGGTGTCTCTTTCTTCAGGGCTGCGCCAAAAGTTATTTGCATCAAGATAAATAGCACCAGTCACTGCCCAATAAAATGAGGGGCGAATATCGTAAGAAATAACAACCGCACTGGTTGCTCTTAGCATTTGTAGCAAATCTTCACTGCTGTTAGATGTTTCTAAAAACTGCTCGAATGCCTCTCCCATCCATGGATGTGACACATAGGTTCTATCTAAAATATCATCAATAGTAGGGGATTCTGTTTGCTGCCCAATAAGAGGAAGTTGCGCAAATGTGCAGCTGGAAGTTAGCTCGTTGTGGTAAACGCAAGCGTCCAGCGCTGCAGCATATGGGCTATTCGGACGATACGCTAGCATGTGCGACGTCACGGTTTCTGGATTACTGCCTGAGTCATCAACGAAATACGCATCTGAATCTATATTGATATTTTTTATCAACACTTGAGCCGTATCGGTTGCAACCGAGCCATCATCGAAAGTCAGCGTAGCTTGAATTTCAGCAATGCTGTCGGCGCTTACTTGTGGCGCTTGAAAATAAAGATTATAAGAAAAATCGCCGTCATCAAAAGTAAAAGCGGGTATTGATGCCCCTGATAACTGTTCCCACGTAATGTCGGTAACGGTTTTCAAGCTGTTGTTATCTACGTGCAGTGAAACGCGGCCACCTTCGCTGGCTTCGTGACCTAAGCGTAAAATAGCTTCAGGAGGCTGGTCTTCAATAACGGTAAGGCTCAGCTCGTCAGTTAAGGTGTCGGCACTAGAAAAAGTGGCAGTAACCGAAACAAGGTAATCGCCGGCCGCCATAGCATCGAAACCTATGGCTTGGGTATGCGATGCAAGAGGAGTTATATTGGTTGCTTGTGTGCTAACGCTAGTTGCACTTACCGTCCAGTTTACGTTAGTAATAAATGTGCCCGATGGGGCGACAACGGCAAAATCGGCAGAGTCGCCAGCAATAATTTCGCTGGCGCCCTGTATTGTTAGGCTGGGTGGCGAAGATGGGGTAGGTGTAGTGACGTTGCTATCTCCTGTTGAACCGCCGCATCCATATAATGCCAACAGTGAAATCGGTAGTAGCCACTTCATCGTTATTCCCCTTGTTCGAAATGCGCCTTTTCTTCTTGCATAACTTGTTTAAGTTTCTTTAATCCAAGGCCTAGTTCACGTCCACGTTTACGAGCAAACGCACTGCAACCAACGAACATTCCAACACAAAGCAGAATTTCAATTGCCGCATACCAGCGCTCTTCAGGGACTGCATAAGCCACCGTACAACCGTGCATTAAATAAAACAGTACCACGAAATTTGCCCAAGCGTGAGTATACGGCTTGCCTTGTATAATTCCCTTGTAAGGTAAAAGTAACGGCACTAAATAAACCAACGTAATAAAGATTGGCGAGTACGTTAGCGTTTTATTAAGAAAAAACTGCCACGCAATAATCCACGCTATTAAGAGGGTATGGCACCCAAGTGCCAAATAACGATAAAAGCGAGTGTTAGGCGCCATGTGTTGTCTCCGGGTTATTCGCATGCCACAAAGCATTGGCTAATTTTGCCAGACGTTTACCTTGAGCAATACATAAAGATTTTTCATCTTCAGTGAGTGTGACTGCGTTGTCGAGGGCGACATGGCTCACACCGTAAGGGCTGCCACCGCTGCGAGTTTCATGAAGCGCTGGCTCGCTGTAGGGCAGGCCGCACATCACCATGCCGTGGTGGAATAATGGGATCATCATGGAAAGCAGTGTCGATTCTTGACCGCCATGCATGGAAGAACTTGATGTAAACACACACGCAGGCTTATTAATTAGCGACCCTTTTAGCCACTGGCTACTGGTGCTGTCTAAAAAGTGCTTTACTGGCGCTGCCATATTACCAAATCGCGTAGGGCTTCCTAAGGCAAGGGCACTACATTGCTCGAGTTCTTGTAAGGTAACCGTGGGGGCTGCGTTAGGGTTTGATTCTTCCACACTGACGTTGGTGCTCTCTTCTTCAGAGCCTTGCTCATTTAAATTCGAACTAGCGCCATTCGAATTAGCGTTTAGGCTTGCCACGCTGCGCACAATAACTTCTGGTCGCACAAATGATGTACCAGTAGAAGGTGATGACGCGTTCGCTTCAAAGCTTGATAGTTGAGCCATTGCCCCTTGGGCGATAGCATCAGCTAACCGTTTGGTACTGCCATGGCGGCTGTAATAAAGAATTAAAATAGGGCCCATTATACGATTTCCAATACGGCCTCTGGCGGTCTTCCAATACGCGCAGTATTGTTATTAATAACAACTGGGCGCTCAATTAACTTAGGGTGTTCTACCATGGCAGCGAAAAGCTGCTCATCGGTAATATCTGCACTACCTAATGCTGCAGCTTTATAGGCATCTTCTTTCGTGCGCATCATGTCGCGTACATTTTCAACGTTAAGTTGCCCAAACAGAGTTTTAAGTTCATCGATGCTCAGTGGCGTTTTTAAGTATTCTACTACGGTAGGCGATCTACCTTTTTCTTCAAGTAGTGCTAAGGTTTGGCGGCTTTTAGAGCAGCGCGGGTTATGTAAAATAGTAACCGAAGACATATTGTCGCCTCATCGTTTAATCATGGCCAAATTTTGGCGCTGACTATTGCTTGTTTGAAGGTGTTTTTCAAGGTGCTAAGCCCTTATTAATGATAAAAGCGCATTAATATTGGTGTTTAGGGGTTATAAATTAACGCTGTTGCTAAGCAATTAACGCTGATGCTAAGCAATTAACCTTGCTTGTGCAAACTGCGCGCTAAAAATGATGCTTTTGAAATTGAGCCGGTAGAAAGGCAAGCCCATTTGAAAACACTGGAAAATACTTGCTATTAAATACGCAGCAAGGCATGTTTTCACACCGTTATTGTTTATTATAAATAACAACGCTTTTCTTATATAAAAGAAGTATGGCAAAAAAGTACGGAAAAAAAGGTACGCTAAAAATGACGAACGCTGTGAAGCAAGGGGTGTTGATTATATTGGTGATGTTACTTTCAGCAACCGCTGGAGTGTGGTTTTATCATTACCATCAAACCGACTTTGAAACCCTCCAGGGCGAACAATATAAGTGGCGAGATTTAGAAGGTGATTGGGTGATCATCAATTACTTTGCGCCCTGGTGTGCCCCTTGTTTAAGAGAAATGCCTGAGTTACACCATTTAAACGACAACCTACCGCCAAACACATCGTTATTCGCCATTAACTACGACGTACTACCGGTAGCCGATTTACAGGCCATGGCAGAGAAATTCGACATCACGCTGAATTTGATTGTGGCCAATGAAGAAACCCAGCTTCCCATTACTAAGCCGCCGTATTTACCGGCGACTTACATTGTGGGCCCGCAAGGACAGGTTCAAGCCGAGATTTTAGGTGAGGTAACTGCTGATATTTTAAAAGACAAAATAGCAAAGTTGCAGGAGCAGGCGTTATAAGCGCTGCAACCGCTCTTCTTGATCTCTAAATTGCTTTATTCTTGCCCTAATGCGTTGCTTTTGAAGATGATCGTCGTCTTTCGCAAAGTTATAAGCATACTGTAGTTCATCCACGGCGCGAGTATAGGCGCCATACAAGGCGTACACTTCTGCCTTACTTTGATGCATTTGCGAAAAGCGCTTCGCTTTTTGGTACGCTTCAGACATCAACTGATGCGCAATTTGATATTCGTCGTTTACTAGTAAAAAGTCTTTTAGCAAACTAATAGCATCATCATAACGGCTAGCACTAATCATGGCATTTGCTTGATTCAGCGCCAATACTTGATTGCGCGGGCTGTTCTCTACAAACGGTGACAGCATTTCTACTGCCTTTAAAGGCTCGCCCTTGGCAATGTAAATATCGGTTGCGGCATCTAAGTAAAACAGGTTGCCGCTATCTTTACGTAACAACTCACCCATAACGATGTCTTGGGCTTTGTCGTACTCTTCAGTTCTCATATACGCCAATGCCAACGCATAAAGCGATGCTTCTTTAACGCGGTAAACTTCTTTATCTAACTGAGCGGTAAAATACTCTACCGCGTAATCCGGTTCAAATGAGTACCTAGCCATGATGCGGGCTTTAGCCAGTTCGAATTGTTTACTTACCGGAACAAAGCGAGAAGGGTAGTCGTCTGCACGAGAACGGGCATCGGCAATACGAGACTCAGTTAATGGGTGAGTTAATAAACGTGCTGGCGGGCGAGAAACGTTTCGATACTCTTCAGCCATAATTGAAAAGAAGTCGGCGGCGCCGTTGGCATCAAACCCAGCGCGAGACAACATGGCAATACCGATGCGGTCGGCCTCTTGCTCGTTAGAACGGGTGTAGTCAATTTGCATTTGTACAGAAGCCGCTTGGCCAGCTTGCATGGCCGCCATACCCGCTTGCGGGTTTGCCATGGCAATTAATACGCCACCAATAAGTGAAGCAATGGCTAAGGGCGACGAACGTTGTTGCGCTTGCATGCTTCGCGCAATATGCCGTTGTGTAACGTGAGAAATTTCGTGAGCAAGAACCGAGGCCAATTCACTTTCAGTGTTTGCTCTGCGCATAAGGCCAGTATGAACGCCTATATGCCCACCAAAGAAAGCGAAGGCGTTAATCGCATCGTTATCTACCCAGAAAAAACGGAATGGGAATTTGGCGTTTTCGGCATGAATGACTAAGCGGTTGCCTAAATCTTGTAGGTATTCATCTAAAACAGGATCGGCTATTAGCGGGCTTTGCCCACGCATTTGACGCATAACGGCATCGCCAACAATCATTTCTTTGTCTAAAGAAATGGCGTCAGACGCCACTACGCCAATTTCAGGTAGCGCATTTTTATTCGTGTAACTCACGCTTTGCGCAATACTCGACAAGCTAGCTGTAATAAGGAAAGACAGCACCAAGAGTTTTTGAGATAACCTTTTCTTCATGTACCTGTGATTTACTGAACAATACTGGAATACGTATTAGAGCACCAAAGTACCGTTTCAGTTTCAATTATTTATTATGAATTTTATCATTCTGCCTAGATAAGTACGTTTATGCCAGTTTTAGTGCAAATCTGTCATTATCAATTAGCGTGGCGTTTGATTCGAATATTGCTTATTAAATCGTCTTACCAGATTGATTTAAATAGAAAGTGTATTGCCCGATGCTAAGTCTTTACACTATGATGCGTATCCTATTCTTAAAATTTCTCAGGAAGCTTTTATGATCAGTGTGTTTGGTCGCTGGTACCGACGCAAATTTTCCGATCCTGATGCAGCCATGCTGCTTATTCTAATACTTATTACCACCGCCGCGCTGCTTTTGTGGGGCGAGCTTATAATGCCTGTTTTAGTGGCAGCGATTGTGGCTTACTTACTGGACTGGCCAGTTACCCACCTTGTTAGATTTGGCGTAAGCCGCGCTATTGCTTGCGGCATTGTATTAATGGGGTTTATTACCCTGGTCATTTTCATGCTAATTGGTTTAGTGCCCATTGTGACTCGCCAAAGCATTAATCTTATTCAAGAAACCCCTTTAATATGGCAGAAGGCACAAGATTGGATCTTAACCTTGCCGGAAAAATACCCTGACTATGTGCAGGTTTACCAAATTCATCAAATGATGGAAGGGCTAAACGACAAACTTGTTGGTGTAGGCGAAACATTAATATCAGCGTCTTTTAGTAACATTGCCAATGTGGCTGCGCTATTAGTTTATGCGGTGCTTGTGCCTTTAATGGTGTTTTTCATGCTGAAAGACAAGATGTATTTCTTAGAAAGCATTTCTAACTTGTTACCCAAAGAGCGCCGGTTAATTACGCAAGTTGGCCATGAAATGAATTCACAAATTGCCAATTACATTCGCGGCAAAGTGATAGAAATTGTGATTGTTAGCTTAGTGTCATGCGTAACCTTCGCCTTTATGGATTTGCGATACGCTATATTGCTTGGCGTATTGGTGGGCATTTCTGTGCTGATTCCTTACATAGGCGCTGCGGTAGTCACCATTCCCGTTGCCATAGTCGCGCTATTTCAATGGGGTTTAACGCCTGATTTCTGGTATCTGTTTATTGCCTATTCAATCATTCAGGCACTAGATGGAAACTTATTGGTGCCATTGCTTTTCTCTGAAGCAGTAAGCTTGCACCCACTGTATATCATTATTGCAGTGCTGGTATTTGGCGGCTTATGGGGTTTTTGGGGCGTTTTCTTTGCTATACCGTTGGCAACATTGGTAAAAGCAGTAATAACAGCGTGGTCGAGTAATCCTGAGGGATTAACTGTGGCTGAAAGCAAATAGCGCATTAGGCTAAACAAAGAATAAAATTAATAACCAGCAAAACGAAAAAAGGGCGGTAGTGTGAACTACCGCCCTTTTTGTTTCCAACCAATACGCGTGACGTGAATTACTTATTATCAGCCAAGTAATCTAACACTACTGTGTGATGTTCTTTGGTTTTAAACTTATTGAAAACGTGTTCGATAACACCGTTTTCGTCTACTAAAAAGCTCAAGCGGTGAATACCGTCATACTCTTTACCCATGAACTTTTTCAAGCCCCATACGCCAAAAGCGTCTGCAACCGCGTGGTCTTCGTCAGACAACAAAGTAAAGTTTAGGCTTTCTTTTTCAGCGAATTTTGGCAAGCGTTTAACCGCATCAGGGCTGATGCCCATTACTTCTACGTTCAAGCCGTCTAATGCCTCTTTACTGTCGCGTAAGCCTTGCGCTTGAACGGTACAGCCTGGGGTCATCGCCTTAGGGTAAAAGTAAACCAGTACTTTCTTGCCTAGGTAATCTGATAACGTAATGGTTTCATCATTTTGGTTTTGAAGTGAAAACTGTGGTGCTTTATCACCAGCTTGAAGCGTGTTCATTAGATTCCTTAATATGTTTATCTACAACTTTTCCGGTTACGTTGAGCTCTTCAAATAACGCGGTTAGCTCTGATTCTAGGGCAGCAAAATCTTCAGATGCAGGCATATTCACAACGAATTTGCAGCGCATACATTCGTTTTTACACTCGGCCGCTTTATAAGTGGCTTGCCTAAATGCACTAATTGACGCGTTACGTTTTGCGAAAAAGCCTGTTACTGCTTCTATTAGCCCAGCGGTATCTTCGCCGCTGAACTCAACGTGAAATAAGTGATCGAGATTTTGCTTTTCGTGGTGACTGGTACGTTTCATCATGGAAAGCAGATCGAGACGCTGACAAAGAGGGGGCACGGTACACTCAGCGCGGGTAATGGCAGACTGCGAGCCTTCAATGATCATAGTAAGCGAGAACTCTTGACCATAAACAGCTTGGCGGCTATCTAAAATGTTGCACTGGGCTTCTGATACCGTGGTCGCAATTTCGCTTAATATACCCGTTTTATCTGTACCTAAAATGGTAACAATCAGTTGGTGCTGAGACATTAAAACCTACATCACAGGAAACGTATTGGGTGATGGTAGCATAGAGTTTTTTTTTAGTACCAGCGGCTTTTTGTAGTATTGATGCAGATTATTGTCAAATTCTTGTCATTTAGGCGTGAGATAGCTTGTGTTTAGCTACCGACATATTTACCATGTGCGCTCATATTTTGCGGAGAGATTATGTTTACTGGTAGTTACGTAGCACTCGTCACGCCGATGTTTGAATACGGCGACATCGATTACAAGTCACTTGAGAAGCTAGTGCGCTTTCATGTTGAACAAGGCACACATGGTATTGTGTCTGTTGGCACCACTGGCGAGTCGGCCACCTTACCGTTTGATGAACACGTAAACGTCGTTAAAGAGACCGTTGCTATGGTGTCTGGCGCTATTCCTGTTATTGCAGGTAGTGGCGCAAACTCAACTGCTGAAGCGATTTTTCTTACTCAACAATTGGGTGCGGCCGGTATCGACGGCTTCTTAAGCGTAGTCCCTTACTACAACAAGCCTCAACAAGCAGGCATGGTGGCACACTTCAACGCCATTGCTGATGCAAGCGATTTACCTGTGTTGTTATACAACGTACCAGGTAGAACTGTTGCTGATATGCTGCCTGCAACCGTTGCAGAACTTTCATCTCACAAAAACATTGTTGGATTAAAAGACGCAACCGGTGATATTGCTCGTCTTAAAGAAACGCAAGCACTTGTCCCTTCAGACTTCGTTTTATTAAGTGGCGATGACGGCACAAGTTGTGAATTCATGTGTGAAGGCGGTCATGGCGTTATTTCTGTGACAGCAAACGTGGTTCCAAAGGCCATTGCACAAATGTGCGAAGCCGCTTTAGCAAAAGATTTTGATAAATGTCGCACTATAGATGAAAGCATCGAATTGCTTCACACCGCGCTATTTATCGAGCCTAATCCAGTTATTCCTAAGTGGGCTTTATACAAAATGGGCATGATGGAAAGTGCACAAATGCGATTACCTATGGTTTTACCGGAACTTGTAAGCCAAAAACATATCGAAGAACTATTACAAAAATACGCATTGATTTCGGGTTAATAAGGAACACAGATGAATAGAACGCTGGCTATAGTGAGTTCGATGGTAGTAATCGCACTTGCAGGTTGTTCAAGCCAAACAGACAGAAAGACGGCTTCAGGTACGTACAAATACTTAGAAACGAAAGAACAAAAGCAAGTACAAGTTCCAGCCGACTTAGATGCGCCAACTTTTTCTAGAGAGTTTGCAGTACCTGAATTAGACGACAGCGTAGATGAAAGTCTTGTTGGCAAGAAATTGCTTGTGCAGTCTCCTGCATTGGTATTGCCACTGGTTACGGGTTCGCACGTAGAAGAAGGCAAAAGCACAGCAACAATTTGGTTCGACCAAGTTGATGATAGCCAGCCGTTAAGCCAAGCAGTTTGGAATTCATTGTTAAGCTTCCTAGACGAACAAGGTATTGGCGTCGATTTCTTCGATCCTGAACAGCAAGTGCTAAACACTGATTGGATGATTATCAAAAAAGAAGTGGATAGCCCATGGTACAGCTGGACCAGCACTGAAAGTGAAGTGGGTCGCCGCTTTGAATTCACTCTAGATGTAAAACCTCACGGTAGAACCGCAGCACTTTCTGTTGATTTAAAAGACTACATGGCCACCACGGGTGACGATGTTGTTGCAGAAATTTCAAGCATGCAAGAGCGCCGCGAGGAAGTAGACGTACTTAACCAAGTGATTGGTCATTACGAATACCAGATTCAATTACAAGAAACTCGTCGCATTGCACGTATTCGCCAAGGCCTAAATACCGAAATGGGCTTTAACGATGACGGCAACCCAGCATTCATGGTTGATGCACAATACGATGTGGTATGGCCACGTATGTTATTGGTATTGCGTAAACTTGGTTTCGACGTTAAAGATTTAGATAAATCTAACGGCCTACTGTTTGTTTCCTATAATGGTAGTGACACGGGTTGGTGGGGCGGTTTGTTCTCCAGCGACAATGAGTTACTTGAAAAAGGTGACTACCGTTTAAAAGTTTCACGTGCCGGTGAGAAACGCAGTTCAGTGACTTTCATGAATAATGAAAGCGAACCTTTTGAAGCCAATCAGGTTTCAGACCTTTACGGCGCATTTGCCGAGGTCATGTCAGAAGATAACCTTGATATATAATTGAGACTGAGAATGGAAAAACGTGACGAGCTTTACCGCGGTAAAGCAAAAACTGTGTATTTTACTGATGATAGCGATAAGTTAATTCTGCATTTCAGAAACGACACATCAGCTTTTGATGGTGAAAAAATTGAACAGCTAGACCGTAAAGGCGAAGTGAATAACAAGTTTAACCATTTTATTATGACTAAACTTGAAGAAGCGGGTATTGCTACGCAAGTAGAAGCTTTGCTTTCTGACACTGAATCTTTAGTTAAAAAGCTAGACATGATCCCAGTGGAATGTGTTGTTCGTAACCTAGCGGCAGGCTCTTTGGTTCGTCGTCTTGGTGTAGAAGAAGGGCAAACGTTGGCGCCGCCTGTGTTTGAATTCTTCCTTAAAAATGACGCATTGCACGATCCTATGATTAACGATTATCACATTGTGTCATTTGGATGGGCGACAGAAGCACAAATTGCTGAAATGAAGTCGTTAACGTTTAAAGTAAATGCTGTGCTTAAATCGCTGTTTGATGAAGCAGGCATGTTGCTAGTAGATTACAAACTTGAATTCGGTGTTGATCCTGATGGCAACATTGTTTTAGGTGATGAATTTACGCCTGACGGTTGCCGCTTGTGGGACAAAGAAACCCGCAAGAAGATGGACAAAGACCGTTTCAGACAAGGCCTAGGCTCAGTGGTTGAAACTTACATTGAAGTTGCAGAACGCTTAGGTGTTTCACTGTAACGGCATGTTAGTGTAACGATTGAAAGAAAAAAGGACCCATTGCGGTCCTTTTCTTTTGCCTGTAAAAAGGTAGTTTACAAAGCCTTGATTAAAAAGAGCTTTGTGTATTTTTACATGTGGCTATGTGCACGAAATAACCTGGTAAAGTTATCAACCTTATAAAAGGGCTTTTATGAATACGCTGATGGAGAAAATGAATGGGTAACCCGTACGGATTAGTGTGTATTGCCATGCTGGCGTTTGCGGCCAATTCGTTGTTGTGCCGTATGGCACTGGCCAATACCGATATCGATCCAGGCCTTTTCACCACAATACGCTTAGCCAGTGGGGCATTGTGTTTAACCCTTTTGGTCGCTTTTACTGCCCGCCGCGCAGCGTTAGCCAATAACAAAAGTGAGCAAAGCGCTTCTGGAACAGAAAGCGCTGCGGCTAATATAAACACCAGCCCAATAGCGGCCATTAAACAACAGGCATCAATAGCAGGGGCGCTATGCTTATTCGTTTACGCTATTGGGTTTTCTTACGCGTATATCTCTATGTCGACAGGCACAGGTGCGCTGCTTTTGTTTGGCGCAGTGCAGCTCACTATGATTTCAGTAGGTTTGCTAAAAGGCGAACGCTTTGCTGCATTTCAGTGGTTGGGCTTTTTACTGGCTTTTGCAGGCTTAGTTATCTTGTTGCTACCCGGTGCCAGCGCGCCGCCACTGTTTTCAGCGCTATTAATGATAAGTGCCGGTATTGCGTGGGGCTTTTATTCGTTGTTAGGTAAAAAGAGTAATGCGCCTTTGTTGCTTACCGCCGGTAATTTTTCATACGCCACGCTTTTCACCATACCTTTAATTATTTGGCTATGGGTAACAGGCACGTGGCAGTGGAGCAATGATGGCGTGATGTATGCGCTAGCGTCTGGCATAGTGGCATCGGGTTGCGGTTATGCCATTTGGTATAAAGCACTACCCTTAATTCAGTCGACAACGGCCGCTACCGTTCAGTTGAGTGTGCCGGTAATAGCCACACTAATGGGGTGGGCATTTCTTGCCGAAACGATAAGTGTTCAGATAATGGTTGCCTCTTTAATGACCCTAGGCGGAATTTGGTTAGTCATTCAAAAACGTACCCGTTAATTGAACAATAGTGGACGCTGTTTTTTCATTACCGTAGAACCCACATATGAGAGATTGGTAATATATGTTAAAAAGTAGTTAAATGTAGCTATAAATAGCATAGCGACTACGACTATTACGGTAGGGGACTAACGTGGGCTTATTTTCTAACATTCGACGGGCACTCGTTGTGTCTAAATTTCAGCGTAAAGACTTGAAGATTATTGGGGCTATCCCTACAGAAAGGTTCGCAACCATTGTTTTTCAGTTTAAAGACGAAGGGTGGGAGTTAACCGATGCCCCTGGCGACTTAGATGTAAGTCGTGACAGTTGGCAGGGTAAACTTCGAAAAGGAACCAGTACCCTTACTTGCAATTGGAATAATGACGACGAGGGCGAAATAGTAGGTTTAACCAGAATTATCGAAGGCATTGGTAAAGACTTCAACTTAGAAGTGCAATCTACACCTAGTCGATAACCTCAGTTGATAATTTAAATTGATAACCTAAGTCGATAACCTAGGCTTTGAACACATAAAAAAATGACGTAGACAAGCATAAGGGAAACAAAGCTTATCTACGTCATTTATAAACCGATGGAGCTGTTATAAAGCCTTTTAATACAAAGCTTAGAAACGGTAAGACGCTGAAACTCTAAAGCGGCGCGGTGCACCTGGTTCAACCCACACGTCGGCAAAAGAGTTGGTGTAATGCTCTTTGTCGAAAAGGTTATCTACTTCTGCACGTACCACTAAGTTTTCAACCGGTTCAATTTGCGCGAACGCACGAACGGTTGTGTAGCTAGGCAAATAGAATTCTGTTGCGGTTTGTCCTAATCTCTCATCTACATACAACAAGCCTGTGCCTAGGCGTACCGGCATATCTGAAACCGTAAGGCTTTTGCCTATTTGAACGCTAAGCTGATTTTCAGGAACGTTAATAAGCGGATCGCCGGCTTCAATAGCAGCTACAAAGTTAGCGTCTGCTGCATCGTTGGTACTTTCAGCGTCAATATAAGCATAAGACACCCATAAGCTAATGCCGTTGCTAAATTCAGCGTTAACATCTAACTCAACGCCACGGCTACGCGCTTCACCACCAGGAGTTAAAAAGAAACCGTCAGATGCTTCATCACTGCTATCGAACACTAAAATATTGCTTTGCTCAATGTTGAAGACAGATAAGGTAATATCGCCGCGTACATCATCAAAGAATGACGTTAAATCGGTTTTAACACCTACTTCAGTTGATTCAGATTGGTTTGGTTCAAACGGGTTACCCGCATAATCAGAACCCGTTAGCTGACGGAAGCCTTCACCGTACGTTGCGTAAAAACTAATGCTGTCATCAAGCAAGTACACTGCACCTAACTGAGGTGAAAATTGGGTATCATCTTGCGATGTAGTAGAAACCGGATCGCTTAAGCGGTTCTGAATTTCTTGTTCGAATTTGTCAATTCGGCCACCAAAGCGCACTTGAAACTTATCGGTAATGTTAACTTGGTCTTGAATGTACATACCCCAAGCTTCTTGGGTTTCTAAGCGGTCTAAATTATCTGACAACTCAACATCAGCCAAAGGCGAGTAATCTGGGTTAAGAATATCTACCACAAGATATTGGCTTAAATCCAAATCGTTAATGTTGGTGTCGTCTGAGAAAAACGGTGGGCGGTAACGCAAGATAACTTGATCGTTTTCAAACTTATCGTAATCACCACCAATAATAACGCGATGGCTAACTGAGCCTGTATCAAATTCACCAGCAATTTCGCCGCGCAGTACCACATAATCGGTTTCAAAATCGCGATAGCGCTTAAAGCGAGACAGTAACGTTTGATCTGGGTCGATAAACAACGTTTGGCGGCCGCCAAAGTTAGTTTCAAGCGCATTACCTTCAAACGTGGTGTCACGCAGGCCAGCACCTACCAATAGGTTCCAGTCGTCGTTAAGCTCATGAGAAATTTCTAGCTGGTGCCCAACTACGTCGGTAGCAATTCTATCGCCATTTGGATCGCCCACGAAAGTTTCAATAGGCTGAATACCTAACTTACCGTCTACCGCTATTACCCCACGGTCGAAGGGAATTTCTTGCTTGGTATATTCAAGCTCGTAGGTAATACGGGTATCTGCTGAAAATTCCCACGTAACAGAAGGGTAGAAGCCTACTTTTTCAGTTTCTACGGTATCGCGAAAGCTTTCAGCGTCTTCGTAAAAACCCACTACGCGTACACCAATGCTGTCATTATCGCCCGCAACGGTTTGTACATCAGCTTCCACGCGTACTTGTTCCCAACTACCATAAGTGGCTTTCACTTCGCCACCGGTGAAAAATTGTGGGCGCTTAGTCACTAAGTTTACTGCGCCGCCAGGTTCGCCGCGGCCAAACAACGCCGCTTTAGGGCCTTTCAAAACTTCCACATGGTCGATACCGGCCAAATCACGCGGGCCACCAAAGCCACGGCCAGCATTAAAACCGTTTACCAAGAAACCACTTGGTAAGTTTTCATCACCAGAAAAACCACGAATGGCAAAACTATTCCACAGCCCACCAAAGTTATTCTGCCTTGCTACCGAAGCAGAAAGATCTAACGCATCATTTAAATTAATGGCACCCGCATCACCAATTAAGCCCAAGTCGATGTCTTGCGCTGCGGCAGGCACTTCTTTGTATTCAAACGCACCTTGATAAGCGCGATGCATGCCATGTACCGTAATTTTTTCTACTTTTGCTTCTTCGTTTTTTTGATTTGCACTTTGAGCATTTGCTTGAGCAAAAGTCGGTGCATTGAAAAAGGCAGCAATACTGATGGCGAGTGTCGATTTCACCCAGTTATTTTTCATTGGTGTTTTCCTGTGTGTTCATTGGTGTACTAGTAAATTGTGAAGATGTAGTGAATTTCGGTAAGCGCTTAAGGCTTGATTTTGAAAACTCAGGCGCAGCAAAAAGTTGTTGGTAGTAAAACTCGCGTAACGACGCGTGAAAAGCGCGCACCTTATTTTCATAATCAATCATAGATTGCACGTTGGTGCTTGCGGTGTTCGATAACAAACGCTGGGTTAGCAACGAAGGCGACAGTAAAGACACATAGCCCGCCAGCTGATTTTTTCGAATAGTGGCTTGCTGATACGCGTTTGAAAGTTCGCTTGCACTATCATCGCCAACTTGTTGAAAAGCGAAGTACCACTTCCAGTTAAAAGAGCCATCTCGCTTAGGATCGTAAGCCGTGTAATCAGCCCATTGTGGGTGAGTTTCAATAAACTTCTCCCACGTTTCCTCAACGGGTTTGTCCCATGCACCGTTTACGGCTTCACGCTGTGTAAGCACAATGTCGCCACCTTCAGGTGTTTCAACCACGGCATTAATAACGGTATGACCGGTAACCGGCACAATTACGGTAGTAATAAGCCATACGCCTAACATTAACGAAGCAAGGTGGGTGGCACTGTATTTAGCAAAACGCTGTGCTGCTCCAATGGCTAATACAATGGCAGACCACACGCTTATAGTACCCAGCACAATAACGCATGCTAACAAGATAGAACTTACAGAAGCGCCATTCACAATGGCAAAGGCCACAAAAGGAACCAGCGTAACTAACGCTAACGGAACCAGCGTAACTAGGGTACGAGATGTCCATACCGCATGGCTATTACGCGCCGTAACGTTAAGTAAGTCGAAGCGTCTGGCTTCACGCTCTTTGGCTTTTAGGTCGTACAGTAACAAAATAATAAATAGCGGTAGCAGTACGCTTACCACAAAGGCAAAATCGAAACGCCCTAAAAACGCTAATTCTGGATTGTCGGTATCGCTTTCATAAATTTGGCCTTCAAGGGCTAGCATGCGTATGCGATGTTTCCACGGGAACACATCACGTTCGCCAACAACCGCAAAGGTAAGAGGCGAAGGCGGCGCATACGTTAGGTGGAATGCGTAATAGGCCACCATGCCGTAGCTAGACTGATGATTAAGTACCGCTTCACGCTCTACTTGGTCTTTTTCTAATAAGCGTTCAATTGTGGCTTGTTGTGCTTGCATTTCTGCATGACCCGACCACAAGGCTACTGTGCTGAGTAGAAATACCACCAATAAGGTTAATTTAAATTGGCGATGGGCAAACACAAACTTTGCTTCGCGCTTAATATCGTTAAACCGCATCATGGGTTTAGCCTCCTTACTGCAAGCTTAAGAAGTAGTAAAGCAACGCCCACCCAAAGAAGAAGTTGTAAACAATACACGGCAGCACTGCTTAAGCGCGCCATGGGTGCTTCTGGCTGAAAATTAAATTCAGACAATACTGCCCAGTTACTGGCTTCAACTACCGCTTTGTCTGCGGCTTCTTCGCTTGAATTGCGGTTCATATCCAGTTTGTAATCTAGCTTTTCTACATGCACCTTATTTAAGCCTTGTACAAACTGCATACGTAGGATTTCAGCTTCACGTAAAAAGCGGTGATGGGTTTCAATACTGGTGCCTGCAAGCAACGTAGAGAATGAACGCAGTGCAACAGTAGGCGAAAGCCAACCAAACTGCCTAGCAATTCGCGCTTGTGCTAGTTCTTCTTGCATGCGGCTTTCAGCAAATTCATTAATCACAACAGCTTGGCGCTGTTCAGAATATTGCGCCACTATGCCTCTGAAGTTCACGGGTAGGTCGTCTACAGAATCGACGTTGTACTTATCGAGTAGGTCTTGTTTTAGCTTAACAAAAGCAGGATCGTTAACATCGTGACCATCGCCTAAGCTTCGAAGTTTTTCTTCTACTTTAAAGTCGGCTTCTAACTTACCGATAGAAGGCTCGACACTGGTAGCCACACTGCTGCCCATTCTAGGTAGCAATATGCAAGCACTCATCCAAATAACAATAAGCACGGTAAAGCTAGCGCTGCTTTTTTCAAACAACGTAGAGCAGGCGGTAACCACCACAGCCCATAACAAGAAATAAAGTGCGTAACCTAAGCAGAAAAGCGTTACCACTAACGCGCTTTCATTGGAAAAAGCGACATACAAGCAGGCCAATAGCAATGGCAGTAAGAAAATACTGCTAGCCAGCATTAATGCCACTAACTTTCCTAATACCAACTGCCAGCGGCTAGCACCTTGGGTAAGTAATAAAGTTAGTGTGCCTGCTTCACGTTCTCGTGACACGCTGCCGTAGCCAATCAAAATAATAAACAGCGGTGCTAACACTAATGCTAAAAAGCTTGGCGTTAAGCTACTAAAGCGAGTAAGCCCTGCAGACTGGCGCTGCTCGGCAAACATGGCACTGTTTTGCCTGTGACCTTCTAAGAAAATAGCGTTACCTGTGTAAGTGTCTACACCAGGTTCTATTACGCTAAGCGGGGTAGGTGTACGAAACACATAGTGCCCGTAATGCACCATGCGATGGGGATGTTTATCTGGTTGCGATAAAAAGCGTTCTTCAGCTTCATGTTGAAGGTGTTCTCTGGCGTGCGCCGCTTCTTCAATATGAAAGGCATTTACCACAAGCGCTGTTAGGGTAAGTACACTGCCCAAAATTAACACCGTAGTGGCAACCTTGGTTCGCAGCCAATAACGCCACTGCTCAGCACAAATGGTTTTTATTGTATTGCTCATCATTATTTACGCCCAGCAAATGCAGCGTGAACAGCTTCTGTATCGATAGGTGTATCGCCCGAGCGTTCGAACGACCCCGTAAGCTTGCCGTTGCTTAATAGCACAATGCGGTGAGCAACCTGACAAGCGCCATACACATCGTGGGTTACCATAAATATAGTGGCACCGTTGTTGGCTAACTCAGATACTAGCGAGTTAAATTCATCAATAGCGGCAGGATCGAGACCAGAAGTAGGTTCATCTAAAAACAGCACTGGGGCATTGCGTAGAATGGCTAATGCAATAGCAGTTTTCTGCCTCATTCCTTTTGAGTAATTCGACAAAGTGTTGTGCCACGCATTTTCCTGCAACGCCACTTTATTAAGGGCTTCATGAATAGCATTGTCAGTTTTCTCGACACCGGCTACCGACAAAAAGTAGCGAATATTTTCGTATCCTGAAAGATGACCATAAAGGGTGACCGATTCAGGCAAATAAGCCACCGACTTCTGCACTTCGTTGGTATTGTCTGCTACCGACATGCCCATAACAGACGCTGTTCCAGTACTAGGTTTCATTAGCCCTAAAAAGGTTTTAAGGGTGGTGGATTTACCCGCACCGTTTCCACCAAGAAGGGCAAACACTTCACCTTTGCCTACTTCAAAATTAAGGTTGTCGAGAATAGTACGTTGGTCTATACGTACCGACAATTCACTAGCGCTGATTACAGATTTTGATGTCATTGATTTGCGGTATAAAGTCGAAATTTGCTGATATGTTATATTGTAACAATTGGGATGTGAAATATTTTTTGCTTTTTTCGGTGTAGTTGGCTAGCAGGTAGGCAATCTAATAGTAATTGATAGCGAATAGAGGGGCTTGCAAAGGATCGACAGAGAATTAGCAGAGGAATAACGAATTACCAGCAATAGGTAACACATAGCCGTTGTTATGGTGCTATATCATTTAACAAAATAGGCATTCAATAGACGTGAACATTACTTGCGTATTAATCTGGTTATTATTCAGCGTTTAAGAGAGTGTTGTAGTGTATATTTTGTATGGTTCTGAAGTGTCTTTGTATACAGGTAAAATTCGCGCTTACCTTAAATATAAGCAACTGCCTTTCACCGAGGTGTTATCTACTATCTCGGTATACAAGAAAATTATTCGCCCGAAAACCGGTGTTGCCTTTATTCCGGTGGTAAAAACTCCTTCAGGTGAATACCTACAAGATACCGCCCGCATTATTGATTACTTTGAAGCGCAGGCTCAGGCTAATACGCAGGCAGATACCAACACCAACAATCTATCAGTAGTACCCAACACACCCGCACAGCATCTTGTCAGTGAGCTATTCGCCTTATGGGGTGATGAATGGCTGGTTATTCCCGCCATGCACTACCGCTGGAATAAAGATAACTTCCCGTTTATATATGAAGAGTTCGGGCAAGTAGTTACCCCTAAAGCACCAAAATTTATTAAAGCGTATTTTGGAAAGAAACTAGCCAAAAAATTCCAAGGGTTTGTGCCACTGTTAGGTATTACCGAAAAAAGCATTCCCTATATTGAAGACTGGTATGAAAACACCGTTCTGCATTATTTAAACGAACATTTCGCCACCCATAAGTATTTGTTGGGCGATAAACCCTGTACAGGTGACTTCGGATTACTAGGCCCATTGTATGCCCACTTATACCGCGACCCTGCACCCAAGCGGTTAATGGATAAAATAGCCCCCAATGTGGCGGCGTGGGTGAAGCGGATGAATAACCCTAATACTGCACATCAAGCAAGTACCTCTGCTAGTAACGATATCAATAATCCTGCCAGTACCCCTGCGTTTTTAGCAAACGATGAAATACCCGCAGCCTTGCTGCCATTATTAAAAGATATGTTTACTCAGCAATGGCCGGTGTTGAAAAATACTTCAGAGGCGTTAACTGATTGGCGAGAAAAGGATGCGAGTAATGAAAATACTCCGCACTTTATACCAAGAACAATAGGGCAGCACAGTTTTAAAATAGGGCGGAGCGAAACTGGGAATGTAGATGAACAACGTTTTGTATCGAGCTTTCATCAATACAAATTACAACGGGTGTTAGATGTGTTTAATAGTATTGAAAAGCCGAATCCATACGTCATGAGTCTGTTGGAAGAAGTAGGGGGCGTAGAGTACATGCAGTTAGACGAGAAAGATCGGGTTACTTTCGAGGGTAATAGATTAGTGTTTGAGTGAGTTAGATTAAGGAATGTTGGTGGTCTGTATATTCATACAGTTGATTATTTTTGAGGCGTTGTTGGAAATAAAAAGGAATTATTCCGGAATATGGGGGAGCTATTTGAATGCTGAAGTGCAATAGTTTGATAACAGTGTGGTTTCGTGCGAAAGTTTGTCAATTAGGAAAATGATGTACGGAAAGATTCCATCTTACATAAAGGAATTTTTCCATATAATAAGCTGTTAGTTGCCTAGGGAGATTGTCTTTGATACCGGAGTATTGGAAAAATTTCATCATTAAAAATGAATTAGTGGGCGAATACTGTGAAATTCCAGAATCCGCTGATTTGTCAGAGTTAGATGGTGGTAACCTTAAGCTACTCGATGAATATCAAATTCTAAATGAGGCTAACGAGTTTTATCCTGGAATCGCAGTAAAGAAATTTGGGTACATTCCTGTTGCTAGTTGCTCACTAGGTTCCGGTGATCCATATTTCATAAACATAAATGATGGCGTTAATGGAAACTTGTATAGAATTTATCACGATGCTGAAATGATTGATGATGAATCTTACAATATGGATGAAGCCGCTAATGTAGTACTAGCTGATTACGCAGATTTACTGAAATACCTCTGCAAAAACGGCAACTAACAAACGCCTCAACAAAGGACGCAAGATGCTTGGCTTGCGTCACTTCGTTCCTAATTTTAGCCAAGCATCTTGCGCCTGTTAGGCGGGCGTTAGGCATCATTTACTTACAGCATAAAAAAGTGGGTATAACCGTGACATTTCAGCATCAAGGCTGTTTCGCTAGGTTGTCTTTACGAGTTACTTTCTCGGTAGTTTCAACGGCTTTAGCAACGCGTTTTTCACAAACACCGTAACACCTACATTCAGCTCAGCTAGTTTTCTTAACTCGCTCTTTTATCCAGCATTACCGTTAACATCTAGCTTTTCGCACAGGGTTGTTTTATCTTAAATTCAATAATTTAAATTCGCGGTCTAATCGGATGGTGGTGGCAGCAAAGCTGCGTACTCTTCGTTGTACGCCTAACAAAACGCTGTTGGCACTCCCTCCGGTCGCTGGGACGCTAACACGTGGGCTGACTCACTTCGTTCGGATTTTAGCCCACGTGCTAGCGCCCCAAAGCTTAGCGTTAAATGCCAATGGATGCTACAAAAACAACATCATTTATAGCTGGAGTATTACTAGTACTCAGCGAACCCGTTATTGAGTTTTACTCTCTTCCAGATGGAGTTTACGGTTTTACCTTTCTCTCCTTAATTTTATTGCTAGTTATTGGTAAGCAAATTATTAGAGAGTCTCAACGACAACTTCGTACCGAGAATGATTTTGATAAAAACCCATGGTATGACCCTGATGCATTGCGTTTTGCTGTTAATACTTTTACGCGTATACTGTTCTTTCTATTAGGTTTTATATCTGCGGAAGAATCTATGAGGTTAGTAATTGGCATTTAACAAACACATTAAGTCGGTCGCAAGCTCCCTGGGACAGTAACACGTGGGCTCTGTCGCTTCGCTCGGGTTTTAGCCCACGTATTACTGCCCCTTATATGGGCGTTGGTATGACTCCCCTTGTCAATAAAAACCGAATGTCTCCCTGACATTTTTTCGGTCCATAATTAGCTGTGTTCTTACTCATATTAAATGAGCTAACGCACCGGATGAGGCAGTAATGTCGTCGGTTGTCATGGCGAGTGTCGCCCCAGTGGTATTAATGGATTATTCATCTTTCAATGAACAGCGCCTACCTTACTCACTCCGCCGTGTCCCGGTGACCGCTCAGCCTTTCTCATCAGTCTATGTTCGTGGATCAATAACCGTTAAGTTATTGCCGTCATAACGCCCTCGTAGGTTGTGCCACATTCCGCGGCCTGATCCGAATGCATTAGCTCAAACTCTTTTATCATGCAGGTACTCTGCTCAATCTCAATTTTGGATTAACTGGCGTAAGCACCACTTCTTTAGCGATAGCCCATATGTAGGCTGCCATCTCTCTGGCTATTGCGGTGATAATGAGATTGTAATGCTTACCTTTTTTATTCATTCGCTGGTAGCGTTTGCACAGACGAAGCTGTGCTTTCCACGCAATATCGACGATGTCTTTGGGTAGCCCTTCTTGGCGAATTTGAATATTAGTCGATACATTTGCTGGATATCGATAGCTGTGCGCCCCCTCAATTAACAAGCGTCTAGCTCTGCCGTTACCAGACTTCGTAATAGCGCCCAAATGACGTTTTCCACCAGAGGAATGTTCGCTGGGTACCAAGCCTAAATAAGCCATAAGCTTTCTCGGGTGGTCGAATCGGTGTAAATCACCAAGTTCCGCAACAACCCCAACCGCCACTAGCAGCCTCACACCACGCATGGCTTGGATCGCTTTAACGACAGGATAATAACGCCACTGGTGTACATGATGGGTTAACTCATTATCCAGCCTTTCTAAGCGGCGGATCCGCTCTTCAATAGTCTGCAACTGTTCCTGCAATACGATTTGCTGCGCCGGATGAGGTAATATCAGTTCAGTCAGCCACCGCAGATGTTTCTTCGACCAGTTAGCAGTTCCTTCATACCGAATATTGTTTCTCAGCAGCAGCGCTTTGAGTTGGTATTTGGCTTCTTTTAAATCTTTCATCGCAAGCTCTCGAGCGCGGGATAAATCTCTTACCGCTTCATCTTCTGGCTCCGGCACATAAATAGGCGTGAGATCTTCCGATTTTAACAACTTCACCAGCTTTAACGCATCGCGCCTATCGGTCTTAATATGGTCACCAGGCTTTTTCGGAATAAGGGAAGGCGCGACGACATAGCAACAATGCCCTAAACTCGTGATAAGTCGGTAGATCCAATATCCACAAGGCCCAGCTTCATATACGACGTGAAGTGTTGCACCAGGATATTTAGATTCAAACTGACGGATAAGCTTTTTGACGCTGACTTTTGAAGAAGGAATGCGGCCATAGTGCACCGCACTTACTCCACGCTGCTCTTCACAATAAGCCACTTCGTGAAATTCTTTGTGAGTATCTAATCCTAAAAAAACTATGCTATGTTTGTTCATGCTAGCCTCCAAATGATTTAGTCTTAAGCAAACTAATAATGGACTCCGGCCGGCGCTCCGGTGGCTGAAAAGTTAACCCACGAAAATGCGGAGGCTAGCATTTCTCAGGGAGTCATTGTGTCTATGTGAACTAGGAAGTCAGATGAAAGTTACACTAAAAGGATTTATTGATGTTCCCGAATCAGAGCTTACCCTGATAAAAAGGGAGTTAGAGGTTCACACCAAATTAACTCAAGAAGAAAAGGGGTGTATTACATTTTCCGTTGTTCAAGATGAGAATATACCTACCCGGTACGAGGTTTACGAAGAGTTCAATTCTCAAGAAGATTTCGATTTTCATCAATCGAGAGTACAGAATTCAAACTGGGGTAAAGTAAGCAAAAATGTTAAGCGTAACTACCAAATAACCAACGGTTAGTATGTTGTCTATACAGTATAATCACATAACAATAACATCAAAGATCGCCCGTAAACGGGCTGGACCTCCGCTGCTTCGCAGCTCCGGCCCTTTATGTTAGGCGTTAGCACCCATATGAAATCACTGCTTTTTTTGTTCACTTTACTTACATGGAATGTAGCTTTGGCAGAAACACAATTCACATACGATATACAGCATGCGGGCTATGACTTCGATCAGTACGACTTAAAAGGCATCGCAACCTACGATTTATTTTTAAGTGAATTTAATAGCTTCCCGTGGCAAGAAGAAGTAGGTCAAAGTAACGGTGGAAGCGAAGCAACTATTTCTGTTAAAAACAAATCAGCTAATGTTGATTTGTTTGTCTCGGTGGTGGGAAAGCCCAACGAATTCGCTTATCTAATCGGAATAGTGGAGCCCACAGTAAAAAAGACTCTGTTCGGATTTGGTAAAGAGAAACAGATTCGTTGGATAAAAATCTATTTGACGGAAGACTCTCTAGAGGTAAAAGAAGCCTTTCAGTTGTTTTTTGAAAATAAATACTCCAGCCTAAAAGATAAACTAAATAATTTGCCATTGTTCTTGGAGCAAGAGGCCGTGAAGTAAAGTGCTAACAAACAAATGTTGGGGACACAAACACGCGGGCTCTGCTTCGCAGTATAGCCCATGCGTTTGTGCCACCAAATTAGGGCGTTAGGCGCACAAGGCAAGATCATACTCATCAGCAAATATAAGGAATGTTATGCCTGAGGGAATCCTAGATAAAATATCAAAACAAGCTCAAGATTATTACAAAAATACTCCTGTTATTATTTTAGGAAGTGGGGCTTCGGCTGCTTTTGGAATGTCCGGAATGTGGCAGCTAGCACAGCACCTGATGGCGAATGTTGAGGTGAATGATTTACACGACAATGAACAAACTTCTTGGCGTAATTTTTGTGAAAAATTGAAAGAGGATATAGATTTAGAAACAGCGCTACATGATGTTCCATTGTCATCTGAACTAACTGGTAGGGTGGTTTCTGAAACATGGAACCTTCTAGCACCTGAAGATTTTAAAGTATTTGAGGAATCACTAAATAACATCTCACTGTTTCCTTTAGGCAAGCTGTTAAAACACATGTTTAGGAGTACAGCTAAAGAGCTAAATATAATAACGCCCAATTATGACAGGTTAGCAGAATATGCATGCGAGCAAGAAAATATACATCATTACAGTGGTTTCTCTCATGGCTATAGAGGCTATACCGCCAAGAAAGACTACTTATCTTGCTCCAGGCAGGTAAATATATGGAAAGTACATGGTTCCCTAGGTTGGTTCACTAATTCTAATGGTGTGATTACATCTTTAAGCAACATCAATAAAATCCCTAACGACCTAACGCCATTAATAGTAACACCCGGTATTGAAAAGTACCGTAGTACTCATAAAGAACCCTATAAAACAATTATCCATGAATCTGACGATGTAATGGACAAAGCCACGGCTTATTTATGTGTTGGCTTTGGTTTCAATGATGATCACATTCAAACGAAACTAGTGAATCGGTGTGCAAATAATGGCGCTTCAGTAACTATCATAACTTATGAATTGACTGAAGCTACGAAAGAATTTATTGGAAATGAAAATACAGCTAATTATCTAGCTATCGAAGCATCTGCGAATAACAAATCTAAAATTTATAGCTCCCTATTGAAAGGGCCAGTAGAAGTAGAAGGCGAGTTCTGGTCACTCAAGGGGTTCATGAATTTAATAATGTAAGGGAATATATGACTATTTTTAATTTTAATGACGATGAAGCATTGGGAAGCGTAGCTTCAGTAGATACAGCAACTGTTGTTGTAGAGGTTTATGATGCTGAACTTTTAAAAAGATTGCAGGTTAATAGGTTAGCCGTATTACAAAGTAGTAAGCCCGGGCAGCACTTGATTGGAATTATCAATCAGGTTACAAGGAAAAAGCTAATACCTTCTGCTATTGAAGAAGATGAAGAGCCAACTGACGAACAGAATTTATGTAAAGTGGCATTGATTGGTTCTTTGATTGATGCTGACGGTATAAAAAGAAATATATTTCGCCGTACACTAGAAAGCGTGCCTGAAATTGATGCGAATTGTTTTGCATTGGAAGGCGAAAAGTTAACCTCATTCATGAGAGTTATTTCACATGCAGAAGCTGATGGCAATTCATTAGCATTAGGTAAATATACCTTAGATGAAAATGCGGTAGCTTACTTAAATGGTAATAAGTTTTTTCAGCGACATGCTTTTATCGGAGGAAGCACTGGGGCTGGTAAATCTTGGACTACGGCTAGAATCATTGAGCAAGTTTCTGAACTAAAAAATTCAAATGCCATAATTTTTGACCTTCACGGGGAGTATTCTCCCTTAAAAGGAGATGGCATTAGTCACTTTAAAGTGGCAGGCCCAAGTGATATAGAATCAAATCGAACATTGGCTGACGGTGCCATTTACCTACCTTACTGGTTGCTATCATATGAAGCATTGGTTTCATTATTTGTTGATCGAAGTGACCAAAATGCACCAAACCAAGCAATGCTTATGGCGAGAGAAGTCAATTCAGCTAAAACAAAATACTTAGAAGAGGGTTGCTATCAGGATATTTTAGACAACTTTACAGTTGATAGCCCAGTTCCTTTTGATTTGACATCATTAATACAAGAGTTAAATGCCATCAATGTTGAGCGTATACCAGGTGCCAGAGCAGGATCCGATAAAGCTGGTGAATTTAACGGTAAACTAAGCAGAATGATTTCTCGTTTAGAAAATAAAATATCAGATCGTCGATTAGGATTTTTATTTCAAGGCGGAGTAGATGTTTTAGAGTTTGACTGGTTAAATAGGTTAGCTGATGCCCTTTTAGGAAGCAACGATGAAAATGGAAATGGAGGAGTTAAGATAATTAACTTTTCAGAAGTACCGTCAGATGTGCTTCCGCTAATCGTTTCATTAGTAGCTCGCCTCGCCTTTTCTGTTCAACAGTGGACTCCTTCTGAAGAACGCCATCCCGTAGCAATCTTATGTGATGAAGCCCATCTGTATATTCCTAATAAAAATGTGTCCGGAGTATCGGATGATATATCTATTCAAATTTTCGAACGCATAGCTAAAGAAGGCAGAAAGTACGGAGTTAGCTTAGTGGTTGTCACACAAAGACCATCAGAAGTGAATAAGACTATACTTAGCCAATGCAGTAACTTTGTGGCTATGAGGCTTACTAATTCGGATGATCAATCTGTCATTAAAAAACTACTCCCAGATAGTCTTGGTGGTTTTAGTGATATTTTACCTACTTTAGATACTGGTGAAGCGCTTGTTGTCGGAGACGCAAGCTTATTGCCTAGCCGTATACGCATAGATGAGCCTAATAACAAACCAGATAGTGGCACTATCGAATTCTGGAAGGAATGGCAAGGTGATGTAACAGCTGGCCGGTTAAATAAAGCAATAGACAACTGGAGAAAGCAAAACATTCAGTAATGTGCGCCTAACAACTCAATAAACTCACTCACTTCGTTCGCTGGGACGCATACACGCAGGGCGGCTTCGCCATTATGCCCTACGAGCCTGCGCCCTTATTCAAAAGTTAGGCATCTAAATGAGCAACGAAGGATTAGTTAAAGTTCACGTATCTTTGCCCAATCACTGGATGATTGGTGGCGAGTCTATGTGGGCAGAACCTCTAGTGACTAAATGTCGACGCAGTGACTAATCAAGACAGGCATATTTAGAAAGCTAAAGCTGCTTTTACGAAGGCTATATTCGTCGCTAATTGTGTAGGTAAACGTTTCTTTTCATTTGATGGTCATAAAAAGCAAAAGCGCGCGTAAGAGTAGCTGGCGCTTGAGTGTGTTTATTCCTTCGCCGCGTAAAGTGGCAATCAGTTTTGTGATATTCGCTATTTAGTTACAACGCTATCCCAGTAACCGCATTGCACTTTGTCGCCCTTGAACCCTTTGCTGATGTTGATTGTGTGCGTATTGTTCAAGGTGAATTACTTTGCCAGCGGCCTGCTTAAAGCGGGTTTCAAACTGGGTGGTTAAGATTAGCCATTGTTCGTGTTCAATATTCAGACGTTCTAGAATAGTAGGCAGGCTATGTTCAACTTTGCCGCGCTTGTTGTGAAGAATATATCGGCTGGTTATATCTACAAGCTTTAAGTAGTCGGGGAGGGTAAAAGGTAAACCTTGCGGC
Source organism: Alteromonas sp. CI.11.F.A3 (assembly GCF_032925565.1). Taxonomy (NCBI): domain Bacteria; kingdom Pseudomonadati; phylum Pseudomonadota; class Gammaproteobacteria; order Alteromonadales; family Alteromonadaceae; genus Alteromonas; species Alteromonas sp. CI.11.F.A3. The sequence continues at coordinate 2,625,485 of NZ_CP136708.1, read as the reverse complement.
ATCTCTTGTTTGGCATTGCGGCTGCCTGACTCTGATTGACTTGTTTACCAGTTTGAATAGCTATTCAGACTAAAGAAAGTGTACTAAGGGACAGTTTTGGTATTTTTCAAATTATAGCTGTCTTGTTTAGTACATCAAAAATGACTAATCAAGACAGGCATATTTAGAAAGCTAAAGCTGCTTTTGCAGGACAAAACAAAGACAAAACAAGACAGGCATATTTGGAAAGTTAAAGCTGCTTTTACGAAGGCTATATTCGTCGTTAATTGTGTAGGTAAACGTTTCTTTTTAGTTGATGGTTAGAAAAAGCAGAAGTGTGCGTAAGAGTAGATAGGACTAATCAAGACAGGCATATTTTAAAAGGTAAAGCTGTTTCTTACGAAGGCTATATTCGTCGCTAATTGTGTAGGTAAACGTTTCTTTTTAGTTGATGGTTAGAAAAAGCAAAAGTGTGCGTAAGAGTAACAGGCGCTTTAGTGTATTTATTCCTTCACCAGCGTAAAGTCGCAATCAGTTGAGCGAGATTTGCTATTTTGACGAAACGCTACCCCAGTAACCGCATTGCACTTTGTCGCCCTTGAACCCTTTGCTGATGTTGATTGTGTGCGTATTGTTCAAGGTGAATTACTTTGCCAGCCGCCTGCTTAAAGCGGGTTTCAAACTGCGTGGTTAAGATTAGCCATTGTTCGTGTCCAATATTCAGACGTTCTAAAATAGTAGGCAGGCTATGTTCAACTTTGCCGCGCTTGTTGGGATGAATATATCGGCTGGTTATATCAACAAGCTGTAAGTAGTCGGGTAGGGTAAAAGGTATACCTTGTAGCATCTCTTTCTTTGAGTTGCCCGCAAAAGGCATAAGTCGTTTGGGTGTTTTGCCTACCCTGGCCGCGTTAATACGGTATTTAATGCTGGTATGATTAGATGTTTCGGGGGTCTTTGCTATTTTTGCCCGCACCGGGTTTAAATCAACATAAGCCATGCAGGCGGCAAGCGCCGACTCATCTAATAGCGCTTGCGATTTAAATCGCCCTTCCCAAAAATGCCCCGTGCAGTCATCCTCTTTATTGGCGGCCCTGGCAATATATTCATTCAGTGCACGCATAAACCAGCTGATATCAAATAGCCGTTTACGCCATATCTCAGCCGTTAACTCCACCGTTTTAATTTGGGCTTCATGTAACTCTTTGCGTAAATCTGGTGAGAGGTAGCACTGCGAGATTAAGGTGCCTTTGTACAGCCTATGCCAACGTTGAATCACTTCTTCCGTACTCAGTGCGTCCGCCTTTTCTTTAGCTATGTGCAACACCAGATGCGTATGATTACTCATCACAGCATAAGCACATACATCAATGGCAAACACCTCACTCAAAACATGAATACGGTCTTCCACCCATTGGCGACGATGTTCAAAGCTTCTACCGTTTTCCTCGCCACACAAAAAGGCACGACGAACACAGCGGGAAACACAATGATAATACGGCGTATCCAATAAACTAATTTGCGACTTTCGGGCTTTTGGCATTGCGGCTGCCTGACTCTGATTGATTCCTTTGCCAGTTTGAATAGCCATTCAGACTAAAGAAAGTGTACTAAGGGACAGTTTTGGTATTTTTCGAATTATGGCTGTCTTGTTAACTGGGTAGTGCAATGTCCAGCATGAATAGAAGAAGCAATTTCTGGGACAATGCCGTGATGGAATCATTCTTCAGTCCTATGCAAGTCGAACTCATATACGGGGAGAAATTCAACTCGCTTCAAGGACTTAAATCTTGTATCTTCGAATACCATGAGATTTTTTATACTTGCATACGCTAGTATTCAAAACTGGGGAATAACATACCGAACGAATAAAAAGCGGCATACGCTTAACATGGATGTCCACTTTTAGTGGGTAAGAACAGTATTACTCGAGGAGAAAGCCAAATGAATTTATCGCGCTTACTATTGTAAGTTATTGTTGCAAGCTTCCTAATATTTATTACAGATACAAAGAGCTCTGACAAGTATAGCCTTTTAGATAGTGAGGGGGTTGGCATAATTCCTAATAAAAATAAACTTAAGCTTGGAGAGGCTTAACTTTTAAGTCGGTATTTGAAAGGATTCGAGTAGATCGCTTTCACTTGGTTGAAGGAAAGTTACCAACTAAAGATGGGGTAACGTGGCACTTTACAAATATAAAACTCAAGCCGTAGTACTTAACAAAAACTTAAAATGGACCAATTACAGTTGCCTTTTGCTTCTTCGCCGATTGTTGAAGCGTTAGCTTCCGAAATGTAAGTTCACAATGTATGGAAATAAAAATAAAAATGAAAAAAATCTTTTTTTTAATATGTTTAGCTATTCCTGTAAGCGCTAATGCTGGATGGCTTAGTTTTTTTGGTGATGTTGCAAGTATATCGTCAGCGATGGACACCGGCCCTAGAAATATTACTCAAAGCGATTTAAAAAAGGTAAATAGCTATTTATGGAGATATGTGGAACGGAAGGAAAAACTTGAAGGCTATGAATACTTAGCAGAAGCATTGGAATTATCCAATGATGTTGCCCATTTAGATACTGCTGCTCAAGCTCATTTTTTACACGGAAACATTAATAAAGCATTAGAGCTGTATGAAACAAGAGTCCTCCCTACAGGACGAGCTATTGATGTAGTTTACGAAAGCTATTATAGAAAAATGAAGGGCCTTGAGGTTGAACAAAAAATACCCTATGAAAAGTTGTATCGCGAAAAAATGTCAAAGGAAGAAGCAGTTAAGCAGCGAATGGAAGCAGAATTCAAACTACCCCCTTCTGATTACGCGATATGGGGGATTTTAGTATTACTTTTAATTAATTTACTATCTAATTTACTACGTAAAAAAATCCAATAGGTCGCCAATTAACCAACTAAACAAGACAGGCATATTTGTGTGCAAAGGTATACATTCTGTGCCTGTCTTATTTAATTCCTTATTTAATTCCCTCTATGCGTTGGGTGTTTTCGTATTATGCCTGTCCTGCTTAGTTTAATGTCTTAAATCTAAAGGTTGGTACATTAAAGCGTAATGGTAACAGGTCAATCAAGTGTGACCGCTAAAGCTTGGCTCAGTTTCGCTTCGCTAAACAGTTTTAGCCAAGCATTATCAGCGTCTTATTGGAGCGTTACACGTTAAGTCATGATTATCGTACAAAAAATAGAAACACATTGGACTAAAGCCTCACGAGGGATGCCAAACTCAAAACTGAGAAACTCTGTCCCAAGAAGGCTAGAGTTGCCCCATATTGAAAATGATGCAGCCATTTTTGTTCATGAGGTCAAAGCAACCGAAGAGAATGGTTTTAAGCTGGAAAGTGAAACTTTGGCTATTCCAAACCCAAAAAAATACTGGTCGTTTGAGTTTACAGAGTCCGACAATAGGTTAAATGTATTCTTTCGCTATAGTTACCACGAACATGGTGCGCCAAATAGGGGAGGTGTTCGCCGTAATCTTATTAACCTATCTAAAGGTGAAACGGCTAGCTTTCATATAAATGGTCGTTTTACTTATTATAGTGGTCAGTGGTATCGGCAGTATTTTGTAAATATTGGCTACGGGGTTAGCGAAACTGACGTTTTCCTGACAAAGCCGTTTAATCGTCATGTTGATAAAATGGCCAATTTATTCTAAATGCGGCGTTACATGCTCTCGACTAAACAAGACAGGCATCTTTGTATACAAATCCAATAAACTAAATTGCGACTTTCGGGCTTTTGGCATCGCGGCTGAATGACTCTGATTAACTCGTTTACCAGTTTGAATAGCCATACAGATTAAAGAAAGTGTACTAAGGCACAGTTTTGTGTTCTTGTATTATGCCTGTCTTGTTTAGTTATCAGCCGCTTACAGCGGTGTTATGAGTACTCCCTATGAGCATCACGTTCTTACCTATAAGTAGTAGTAGCGCTAATTACATTAAGGTAATAGATCTTTATAAAGAAGCATTCCCAGAAGCGAGGAAAGTGCCTAAATGGTTTCTCAAGTATCAGTTGAGGAATGGAAAGTTAGGTTTTAGTGCTTTGCATACAGAAGATATGTGGATTGGTCTTATTTATATAACAGAATATGAAGATATTGTATTTATCCAATCAATTGCAATATTAGAATCTTGCCGTTCAAAAGGCTTTGGTAGTCAAGTACTCGAATCCTTAAAAAATGAACATTTAGGTAAAAGGATAGTTTTAAACATTGAGGTCATAGATAAACAGGCAAATAATTATCAACAAAGAGTTAAACGTAAAGAATTTTATGAGAACAATGGTTTTTCACCTTCAGGTTTTGCAGTTAAAGAGCCAGGCGAAAATCTTGAAATGTTAATATATGGTTCAGGTATTACTAAAAAAGAAATAGAGTATATGTACAAAAACCTTTTCGGAAGGGTCCTAGGTTTATTTATCAAGCCTGAGATCACTAAAATTTTATAAGTTTTAATTTTTCCGTATACATAAAAAGTTAATTCAGAAAGCTAAAATACAGTTGGCTTTTGCCTGCTTGTAGAAGCGTTATGTTGCAAATGGAGTCTCCAGCATTGGATGCTATATCAACTAAAAATTTAAACTCAATGCCAGAAGTATTAGCGTTAAAAAAGCTGCTTCAATCGCTGGCAATGCTAGATGCAATAATATCCCCTGAATGGGATGAACGTTTTTATTCGTTCAACTCAAATTGGGGCGAAAATGAACAAATGGGTTCGATGAGAAATGGCTGCGGTGATGATTTCTTTGCACTGTTCAATCAAGATGGCTGCTTTGTTAAAGGTTTTGATCATGAATCTGCAATGTCATCTTGGAGTACTGATGGGCAAGTTCCATGGCCAGGTTTATTGAAAGGATTGCCATCTGAATTTATTGCTGCGTCTAAAGAGCCTGCTTTCTCTATGGACAATATTTCGTTTTGTGTTTGGAAACTTCACACGGCAAACTTTTGGGGTAAGGGGGACTTCGAATTTGCAGATGTCGAAGATCCGGATGGTTCAGAGTATCTTTTAGAAATCTTTGACTGTAACCCTGAAACATATAGGGTATTTGCTCTAGAGTACTATGAGGTAGACTTAGATGTTGCAACTATTGCAAAGTTTTATAATCACTTACCTTTAACCGATGAATTGGTTAAAGAAGTAAACTCTGAAGCAACATTAAAACAGCTAGAAAAAGACATTTCAGAAATTGGTTATCCTTGTGTCAATGTAACATAACAGGTTGCCAAATTTCGCTGCCGCACTAACACGTTGCCTTAGTCATTTCGCTTCAACGTACTTCGCTTCAACGTAGCTAGTACGTAGGCGTTACACCCATCAGGATTTGAAAAACATGTATATAGGAGAGGTTTCGAAACTTACTGGCGCATCAAAAAAAGCAATTCATCACTACGAAGCGCTAGGGTTGTTGACAAAGGTGCCTCGATTAGGAAAGTACCGCAGTTACGATAAGCATCACGTCGTCATAATCTCGATGATAAAAAAAGCGCAATCTCTGGGTTTTAAACTTTCGGAATTACTGCCAATGATCGAGGTAAAGGCCAAAGAAAATCGCTTTCCGGTTGAGGTGGCGATAGAGGCCGTAGAGCAAAAGCAGCAGCAAATTAGAATCGAGATTGAACAAGCCAAACAGCTAGATGTTGAGCTAGAGTTATTAAAACAAGAACTGATCGATCAATTTCCGCTTAACAACCCAAACAATTAAAATCCCTTGACTGTTCCCCTAGGGGGAGAGTTTATAGTCTTGTCACTTAATAACTTTATAGGTGAATACAAGATGTCTAATGTATGTTTGGTAACAGGGGCGAATGGTCATTTAGGAGGAAATGTAGTTAGAGCGCTTATAGCGCAAGGCGAAACGGTAAGGGCAGGGATGCGTGATGTCCAAAATGCGGATAATTTTTTCCACTTGAATTGCCAAGTCGTCTATACCGAAATGCAAGATATAGACGCAATGAGAAAAGCCCTGGAAGGTGTCGATATTTTATATCATGTTGCCGCGGTTTTTAAACATTGGGCTAAAGATCCTACTACTGAAATCGTCGAGCCGAATGTGAAAGGGACTGAAATTGTCCTTAAAGCGGCGGCCGAAGCCAAGGTAAAAAAAGTGGTATATGTTAGCTCGGTTGCGGCTGTTGGCCATGATGGAAGCTATTTAGACGAAAATAGTTGGAACACGTTATCTAACAACGCCTATTACAACTCTAAAATAAAATCAGAGCAAAAAGCGTGGCAGCTAGCAAAAAAATACAATCTTTGGATGGTTTCCGTTCTACCTTCTGCAATGATTGGACCTCATGCTAATCGACTCACAGACACTATGCAGTTTATTGAAACCATTAGAACCAATAAGCTTCAAATAGACCCTCATTTTTTCTTTAATTTCGTTGATGTTCGCGATGTGGCAAAAGGCGTAGTTGCTGCTACTACGAAAGGCAGTTCTGGTAGCCGGTACATATTGGCTAATAACAACTCTTCGTCACTTACTGAGATATACAATGCTGCCGAGTCAACGGGAATTAAATTAAAAGCTCCAGCACGCCTACCAAAGTGGGTAATGTATTTTATTGCCTTGTGCGCAGAGGTAGCAGCTAAGGTGACAGGTAAACCCGCAGAGCTTATTAGAAGCCAAGTGGCTTTATTCTATGGCATAAAGCAAGAATATGAGATAACGAAAGCTCGTAGTGAACTGGGATACGAGCCTCGCTCACCATCAGAAGCGCTGCGCGATGTATTTGAGTATTTAAACGGGCGTCAAAAGTAAATTATGGCCTTCTCCATAATTTCTCCACAATCTGTTGTTACACTATGATTAATAAGTCAAATCAAGCCCGAAATAGCGAAATCACGGTGGAGCTTTCCATATGAAACACACACACGCGTTTTTAGTGGTACTTTTAAGTGGCGGCGCACTAACAGCTTGCCATCAGCCAGATACCACACAATGCGATATCATTTCGGCGTCTGTAGAAGATGCAGGTTTTAATGAGTCGGTACAGGTAACATGTGACGACAACTATGCTTACTTATCTTCCAGCACCTATCCTAGCCACGATATGATGAATGGCATCACGGGTACTAACGAGCAAATTCCTGTACCCGCTTTAGATTATTCAGCACCTATAAAGCTTAACCCTACCAAAGCTGAATCGTTAACCAGCATTGATGCCGCGTTAGGTGTTGCCGTTAATGGCGTTCCCATTTACGACTATTCATCTCAAGGCGAACTTGATTTATCACACTACAACGAAAACGTTGATACCGTTAAATTAGGGCAGTTAGACAATTGCGGTGGCCATGCAGGGCGGGGCGATGATTACCACTACCATGCGGCGCCTACTTGTATGATTAACACCATGGCTAATCGTAACAACAACCCAATTATTGGGTGGGCGTATGATGGGTACCCTATATACGGAGACAACAACCCAGATGGTAGTAAAATAAAAAACGACACACTGGATGACTGTAACGGTCAAGCTGATGACGCATTTGGTTACCGATATCATACTTCAGAGGCACCGCCTTATATTGTTCAGTGTTTGGTTGGGAAAGTTGATGTTAGTCATTTACCCAGAGTAGCGCCACTTAGCCGTATTGATACCGATGGCGCTACTACAGCTAATGCTATGCGAGATAACTTAACGCCTCCTAGGGATGGCGTTGAAAACTTAAAGCATATTGTGTCTGATACGGGTAGACGTTCTATGACCTACACCTACCAGGGGCAAGATTACTTTGTTCATTACACACCAAATGCGTTAAAGCCGAACTGTTTTGATTTCGAGCAAAAAACAGTAAGTAACGGTGGAATACTAGAAACAGGTACGTTTTGTCGCAATACCGATTCAAAACAAAAACCACCTCGAAACCAAAGCCAGAATAGAGAACCAGGCAGGGGACAAGAGCAATCTTCGCCACCGCCGCCACAATTCCCTCCGAAGGATGATAGAAAGCCACCTCGTCAAAACGATCCTAATAGTGCAATAGTTAACAAAACGACACACACCACAATGGTGAACAAAACCCATACTTTTAAATTGGAAGCGTGGGCAGACAACTGGTTCGCTGCGTATCTTAACCAGCAACTTATTGTTGAGGATTCAGTACCTATAACCACCGAGCGCTCATTCAACGCAGAAGAAGTTATATTCTCGGCAGATTATCCGCTAACCATTAACTTAGTGATTAAAGACTTTAAGCAAAACGATACCGGGCTGGAATATATAGGTACACCTAAGCAACAAATGGGAGATGGCGGCTTTATAATGCAGCTTACCGATGTTGCAACCAATGAAGCTGTTGCCGCTAGTAATAGCGCTTGGCATTGCAAGGTGCTTCATGAAGCGCCGTTAAATAAACAGTGTGAAACCGAATCGAACCCTAAAGTTGGCGTAGCGCCATGTGGGTTTACGAGTACAGCAGAACCTTCTGGTTGGAAAAAGGCAGGGTTCGATGTAAGTGCTTGGCCCAATGCTATCGAATATAGCGCTGCAGAAGTAAGCCCTAAAGACGGCTACAACCTTATAAGCTGGGATGAAAGTGCGAAGCTAATTTGGGGCGACGACTTGGAAACTACTAATACGCTTATTTGCAAAGTTACAGTAGAAAAGCCGTGAAAAAACGCATGATTACATTCTTGTTTTCTGTATCGTATTTACGCACCTTGCTAAACGGGGTGTTTGCATTTACTTGTTTGCTATTCTCTTTTGTAACAAATGCTCATGTGGTTGAAGAAACCACGGCGCAAATTATATTGCGTGATGGGCAAGTAGAAATACGGATGCAAACCGACAGAGCCCATTGGGTAGCAGCAGTAAGTGATAGCGCCGCATTTTTAGTCGGTGATATCGACAACGTTATGCCTACGGGGCTATCCATTAAAGCGCAAGATTCTTTTTTTAAATCGGTGCTTCAAAAACAAACAATACTCAGTGTGAATACCACTGAGTTAGCTATTGATGGTGTTAAGGTAATTGAAAACCAGAACAGCCAAAAAATGACTGCAATAATGTACGCTACGCACACGTTTTCAAAGGTAGAAAATATTGGCGTAAGCTTTCCTAGAAGCTTAGGGAAAATTCACAGCAGTTTTAGTAGACCTCAATATCGAACGATACCTGCAGGCGGTTACGGTAGCATTACATTGGAATAATGGGGGTACTACTTAGCCCCCCCGAAATGCCTATGAATTTGAAAGGTATTACTAAAACACTTGTTATCTTATCGTGTTCTCATTTATTTAAACTGTCACAGTAATGGCTTGTTTCGGCACTATGATTGCTAATCACAATTGCAGCTTTTTGCAAGCTAGACATCTTTGATGGCAAAAAAAAGCCCCTAATGAAAGGGGCTTATATAGCTTAATTTTAGCGTATCTAACGTTTATTAATTCAACGGCACGCTACTGTTATGACGAACTAGCCCTTTTAGAGTAGGCATCGTTTTTTCACAGTTTTGCTCAAAGTTCACGGCTAGGCTTTCTACATTGCCATTCTCATCATAACTTAGTTCCAGTATCTCAAATCTTCCACTTAATTCGTTGCAACCTCTGCCCGCGCCCGAGAAATCTAAGCCTGGACCCGTAGGGGATTGAAATGGCCATCTGGTTGCACCTTCATATACCCCAACACCTAATACTTCATCAGTGGGAGAGGCAAGATCTAACGTCCACCAATCGTCGGTTTGATAGTCTACCGATAAGTAATGAGGTGCTTCTTCATGGTTGGTAAAGGTAAATACCCCCTCATTTTCAGTGAACAAGCGCTGTTCGCCGCCACCAACAAAATCACCCACTGGGCTATCGAAGCTTAGGATCGAACGAAGCGGAGCAACGTACGTTAATAACACTTTTTCATTTACGCTATATCCGTATTCCGAGGTAATTACAACTTCGATAGCAAGCTCGCTGTCAGCAGTTTCTGGTACTGTAAATGTTGTGCTAGCGGCGTTTGGTGTTTCAAATACAACACCTGAATCACTCAATTCTTGCCACTGATAGGTAAGTTCACCGTTGGTATTATTGCCTGTTTCCTCTGCGCTTAATGTAGGTGTGTCATTAAATCTATAGAGATTAGTTTGCCAGGTTACCATCGGAATAATGTCGTCACGGGTTCGCACAGACGGAACGTACATATCATAGTTATGTTGGTTAAAGCTTGTAACTATAAAGCTCGATACATCGTAATACGTATCGGCCATCAGGCTTTCTTCTGGGGTAATGGTAACGAGAGCGCCATTAATCTCAACGCTAGCCAGTACCTTATCGAAGGGCCAGTCTTCAGCTTGAAAAGCCATTTCACCATAAGACGCTACAAATGACTCGACAGGTCTTGAAAATACCAACTGGTAGCTGTCATTAAGACCATAATTTGTTAGCGTACTTGTGTTTAGAATTGATACTAGATCAAAGTTATCTGAACGAAACTCGTATATATATGAGCTACGCTGACCATTTAACCCGGTTATCGCGCCATCAATTGTACTGTCCCAAGACAACGAAAAAGAGTCGTCTTTGTATTGAACATCGTATAACGCTGAGTCTTCAACAAAGTTGGCCGTCACTGTTATACTTTCAGTACCGCTTGTTGATATAGTTATTTCACCTTCATTAGGGAACTCGTCAAAATAACCAGAAAACGGGGTAACTTGACTCAGTGAGTATGTCCCGTTTAAGGCTTCATCCCTAATATCACCATCTACACTCACGCTATATTGCGCTTCTGCAAAGTCTTCGCGCTTCACAATTTCCATATTACTAAGCGTAATGATTGTGTCACCGTTTATGTCAACATCAATTTCAGTAGATGTCGTTACGGTCATAACAGACTGAGTGTCTTCACGCTGATAGTTCACACGTAGCGAACCTACCAGGTTTATGCTTTCATCTACCGTTAATGAACTGGCATCAATGGTAATGTCGTAATCCGATTGTTCATTTAATGCACTTACGTCATAACGAACAGTGCCGTTGGCAACACTATTTAAATTGTCAGAGTAACATTCTCTGTAGGTTACCGTTACTTGGTCACCGGCCGAAATCACAGAGTTATCATCGTTATCGGTGAGCGTTTGTTCGTAAACACCTCCATTAAAACAACTTCCTTCTCTGTTGACGCTAATGTGCGCTGTGGTAAACAACGTGTTATGAGCTAAAAAGCTAATTTGCAACAAGCTATCTACTGAAGACAAGCTGATACCACTCGCTACATCGGCATAGTCAGCAAGAGTAACAGGGGGCGTAACTTGAACCGGAGGGGTAACTGGGTCTGCACCACCACCTCCGCCACCACAGGCACTGATAAGCGAAACGGTTAATAACGACAATAGGGGTGTTTTATAATTAATGGGGGCGTACTTCACGTAGACTTCCTTTTCTGATTTACGGTTTTTTAACCGTTTTGTAAATATTAGTAAAGATGCATTTTAGATATTGTTAACAGGATGGCAAGTTAAAAAATATACCTATAGCCCAAACGCTTCAGGTGCTATTTTTCATCAAAAGTCTGCAACCTATACGTACCACTTTTTACAAACCTGTTATGTCATCAGAACATTTTTGTCCCATTTTCTGGATACTTTCGTGACATCTTTCTTTCAGTATTTATAGGGCGTTAACACAAACCTATTTATTACTAAGGAAACATCATGAAGCGATTTAATAAAATTTCTGCAGCGGCATTGCTTGCGTTTGCAAGCCAACAAAGCTTCGCTGCTGATATAACAGTAGAAATTCAGAACTTAACTCATGGGTTGTACTTCACACCTATTGCTGCTGTAGCGCACACTGCCGATGCAAGTTTGTTTGAAGTGGGTGAAGCTGCCAGCACTGAATTACAAATGATGGCCGAAGGCGGAAGCTTAGACGGTATTGCTACCATTGGTACTGCTATTGGCGCAGACGTTATTGCAAATCCAGCAGGCGGGCTTTTAGCGCCAACCATGTCTACGTCAGCCGATTTAATGACAGCAGATGACAATGTTGTGTTGTCTGTGGTTGCTATGATTTTGCCTTCTAACGATGGCTTCATTGGATTAGATAACTGGGCAATTCCAACGGAAGCTGGCACATATACGGTTTACGTAAATGCCTACGATGCGGGAACAGAAGCGAATGACGAACTTCGTGGAAGTGGTGCACTAGGCATGGCGGGTATGCCAGTACCACCACCACTAGACCCTATGTTAGGTACAGGTGGAACCGGTGTAGCGGGCGCAGATACTAACGCTACCGTACATATTCACCGCGGAAACATTGGTGACGACTCGTTAACTGAGGGTGCCAGTGATGTAGACAATGCCGTTCATCGTTGGTTGAACCCAGTAGCTAAAGTAACAGTAACCGTACGATAAGGAGGCTGTTATGCAATATTTAGCCAAACATTATAAAAAAGCATTGGTACTTACTTTACCCTTTTTGCTTGCGGCGTGTGGTGATGACGATACCCGTGAAGTGATAGTAGAAGTTGAAGTGCCAGCTGAAATTCCAGATCCCGTACCGGTATCTTACGATGTCACCGTAACCAATTTAACCAATGGTCAGCCAGTATCACCGCCTGCGGTAGTGCTGCATAGCGAAGGTACGTTGTGGGAAGTAGGTGCAGTAGCATCGGTAGAGTTAGAGCGTATTGCCGAAGTAGGCGATTCAGCCGACTTTTTAACTCTAGGTGATGCAAGTGCTGGAGGCGTAGGGCCAATAACACCGGGCGATCAGCAAACTATCAGTGTATCGATTAATGATATTACCGACGCTAACCTAACGATTGCCGCTATGTTGGGAAATACCAACGATGCCTTTACCGGTATTAATAGTTACAGCCTAGCGAACCTTGAAGTTGGCGCTACCTATACCACCACGCGTCCAGCTTATGACGCAGGTACAGAAGCAAACACTGAAAGTGCAGCGACAGTACCAGGGCCAGCCGCGAACGGAGAAGGCTTTAGCCCTAGTCGTGACGACACAGGGTTTATCTCAATGCACCCAGGTGTGGTTAGCGCTGACGATGGCCTTTCAAGCTCTGCGCTAACGGTTGAACACAAGTTCGATAACCCGGTTATTCGTATTCAAATTACGCGAACAGAGTAATGAGCAGTTATGCCCCTCGTATTAGACAAAAGTCTAATTTAACGGGTAAGTAAATAAAAAGCGTTAATCTTGTGAAAGATTAACGCTTTTCCATCGTTCTATTAGTTTTTGAACTGTGGCTTTCCCAAAAATGACCGACAAAATATTAATCGTTGAAGACGACCAAGATATCGCCAATTTGATGCGGGTTAATCTGTTAGAACTAGGTGTTGAAATAGAACATCAAACTGACGGAAAAATAGCACTGGAATGCGCGTTATCTGATGAATACGCCATTGTGATTTTAGATGTAATGCTACCTAGCATGAGCGGCTTAGATATATGCCGAAAGGTACGCGATGCCTTACCTATGCAGAGCATTATTATGCTTACCTCGAAAACCTCTGAAACCGACAGAGTATTAGGGTTAGAGCTTGGCGCTGATGATTACATGACAAAACCTTTCAGCGTAAGAGAACTGCAAGCAAGGGTGCGTTCTCAGCTTCGAAAATATCATGTGGTGCAACAAACTCAAGCGACTCAACCACAAGCAGATACACCGTTAACACTAGGCCGATTGACTATCGATCAGCGAAACCATCAGGTGTTTTTATCTGAAGAAGAATTGGTACTAACCGCCACAGAATTTGAATTGCTTCATCATTTGGCTAGCCACCCAGGGCAAGTATTTAGTCGTAGTCAGTTATTAGAGTCGGTGTGGGGTTATCACCATAGTGGTTACGAGCACACGGTGAACTCACACATTAACCGGCTGCGTTCTAAATTAGAAAACGATGCCACCGCACCACAAATCGTACAAACCGTTTGGGGTGTAGGGTATAAATTTAATCCTCAAGGAGTCTAACCCAATGAATGGCCACATGATTAACCCCATAAATAGCCCCATGAAATTTGGCTTTTATCCTCGCCTCGCTGTGTGCTTGGTTGGCGTATTTATGGTGGTGATGATTGCCTGTTTTTACTCCACAAATCTATTGCAAAAACGTACCCAACAAGAAGCTGAACAAAAACTGCATATCGGGTTGGCGGAACACTTGGTTAGCGATAATCCACTGCTCAAAGAAGGGGTGTACGATTACGAAGCTCTTGGAAATCTTTTCCATACGCTAATGATACTAGGGCCTAGTTTCGAGTTTTATTATTTAGACCCTAAGGGTACCATACTTACCTATTCAGCTGAACCTGGAAAAGTGAAAGCCACGTCGGTGGATATCGCGCCGATAAAGCAACTGATTAATACCGATCGCGGTTTTCCTATTGAAGGCGATGATCCTAGAAATATTGGCCTGCAAAAAATATTTTCGGCCGCACCGGTTTATAATAATGAACAGCTGCAAGGCTATTTGTATGTAATTATTGGTGGTGAGCGTTATGATTCAATTATCGCAAATTTAAAGAACAGCCAAAGCATGCGTGAAGTGGCGTTGTTCATGTTTGTAGGTTTGTTCTTATTATTGTTGGCGCTTCTTGTGTTGTTCAAGTACTTCACCACACCGTTAAGGCGCTTAAGTGATGATATGGACAGCGTGCGAGAAGCGGATTTTCATCGCGAAAAGTTACCCCCTAACTTGTCTGTATGGAACAGACACAGCGCGAACGAGGTTGACCGCCTAGGCTGTGCGTTTACCGATATGCTTACGCATATAGACAATCAGTTCGACCAGCTTAATAAAATTGATAGCCAGCGTAGAGTATTGTTAGCCGACTTATCTCACGACCTTCGCACTCCTTTGGCTAGCCTTCAAGGCTACATTGAAACGCTGGCGCTAAATGAAGATAGCTTGTCTAAAGAAGATAGAAGGCACTTTGTAGATATCTCTTTAAAAAATGCGAAAAACTTAAAGCACCTTATCGACCAAATATTTGAACTAGCGTATTTAGAAGGCGGCCAGGTTACTTTGCATCAAGAGTCTTTCCCGTTAGGTGAATTGCTACATGATGTAGCCGCAAAATTTGAGCTTGAAGCAAAACAGAAAAACATTGGCATTCAAGTTATTCCTGACCACTTTGAATATTACGTGTTTGCCGATATTGGTAAACTGGAGCGCGTGTTAACGAACCTTATTGCCAATGCCATTCGTCATACACCTGTTAATGGCAAAATAGATCTTGCCGTGGTGCTGCATAATGACAAGTTAAGAGTGGACATTAGAGATACCGGTGTTGGTATAAGCGATAAAGAAATTGCGTATATCTTTGATGCTAGGTATCAAGCCAGCAACACAGAAAAAGACACCTGTAGTCATGCGGGTTTGGGCTTGGCCATTTGTAAAAAGTTAATGATGCTACTTAATTCAGATTTACGAGTAGAGAGTCAATTAGGGAAGGGCACCTGTTTTAGTTTTGAGCTTACTCTCGCGAAAAGCCAATAGCGAGTAGTTGCTAATAAGCACTTCGTAAAATAATACCCGTTTATTAACGGAGCCTTGTAACTACGAAAACTTACAGAGCCAAAAAGGTAGCTGAACAGATAACAGCGTAAAGACAGATTAAAGCGGTACTTTAATTTTAAGCGGGCATAAGGCAACGCAGCAACACGGAAGAATTTCATCATCATCAATAAAGGCGAGGGGATCGGTAGTGTATTCTACTTCGCCTTCAATCAGCTTAGTTCTACACGCACCACAAAAGCCTTCACGGCAATGGTAGTGAATATTGATGTTAGCGGCTTCAAGGGCGGTAAGAAGCGTAAGATCAGGAGGGGAAGAAATACACCCCACATCAACAACGTCGATGCGGAGTGCTTTATCAGTTGTGCTCATTTTTTTCGGTGCTAATTTTCAGCGCTATAGCTCGAAATCAGCAAAATCGTCTTCACTAACAGCAGAGTCAATTTGACCTACCAAGTAAGAACTAATTTCAGACTCTTGTGGTGCTACCTGAACGTTGTCAGAGTTAAGATAGTTGTTCATCCACGGCAGAGGGTTACTGCTGATTTCAAATGGCGCGTCTAGGCCAATCGCCGTCATACGTTGATTAGCAATATATTCAACGTAAGAACAAAGGATTTCTTTGTTAAGGCCAATCATAGAGCCGGTTTTGAATAGGTAATCAGCCCATTCTTTTTCTTGTTCAACCGCATTCATGAAAATAGCGCGCGCTTCTTCTTTGCAGTCTTGTGCAATTTGCGCCATTTCAGGATCGTCTTTGCTTCGTGCCCACAAATTTAAAATATGTTGGGTAGAAGACAAATGCAGGTTTTCATCGCGGGCAATCAAGCGGATAATTTTTGAATTACCTTCCATCAACTTGCGTTCCGCAAAGGCAAACGTACAAGCAAACGACACATAGAAACGAATTGCTTCTAAGGCATTCACTGAGTTCATGCACAAATACAGTTTCTTCTTGAGCTCATACATGTTGATGGTATGTGGCACGCCATCAACTGTGTGCACACCTTCTCCTTGGGTTTGCCATAATTGAGTGGCAAAAATAAGGTCGTCGTAGTACTTCGAAATGTCGGCGGCACGGCGCTTAATTTCATCGTTAACCACAATGTCTTCAAAAATGTCGCTAGGATCTGAAAACAGGTTGCGCAAAATGTGCGTGTAAGAACGAGAGTGAATGGTTTCAAAGAAAGACCATGTTTCAACCCACGTCTCAAGCTCAGGCAATGAGATGATAGGTAGAAAGGCAATATTAGGGCTGCGGCCTTGTACCGAGTCTAATAGGGTTTGGTATTTCAAGTTTGAAATAAAGATGTGCTTTTCAGGGTCGGTTAATTTTTGAAAATCAACACGATCGCGAGATACATCTACTTCCTCAGGGCGCCAGAAAAAGCTAATTTGCTTTTCAATAAGCTTTTCGAAAATGGCATGCTTTTGTTGGTCGTAACGGGCTACATTCACCGGATTACCGAAGAACATAGGTTCAACCAATGGGTTGGTACTTTGCTGATTAAACGTAGTATATTTCATGAGTGCCTAACTAAAAACTTAATGATAAACGCGTTTTATTTATTATGTTCTTGCTGCGATACCGATTTCGCAAAAGCGTGTGCGCGCTATATTTTGCACGCACCGCCTGCACAATCATCGTCTTCTTCTATAACCACTTCTTCTTGACGAGGTAACGGCTCATTGGCTTTAACATCTAATGCTGAAGCGTCTGTCGCACCATCGCGTGTGTTGTGGTAATACAGGGTCTTCACACCCAGTTTGTACGTCGTTAATAGGTCTTTCAGTAACAGCTTCATAGGAACCTTGTTACCGTCATAACGGCTAGGATCGTAGTTGGTGTTAGCAGAGATAGTTTGGTCGATAAACTTCTGCATAATACCTACTAGCTGTAAGTAACCATCGTTCGAAGGGATATCCCACAATAGTTCGTACTGATCTCTTAAGCGCTCGTACTCTGGTACTACTTGCTTAAGTACGCCGTCTTTACTTGATTTAATACTAATAAAGCCACGTGGCGGCTCAATACCGTTGGTTGCGTTTGAAATCTGAGAAGATGTCTCAGAAGGCATCAACGCAGACAAGGTAGAGTTACGTAAACCGTGAGTCTTGATTTCTTCACGAAGGGCATCCCAATCGTAATGAAGTGGCTCGTTACATACGCCATCAAGATCTTTCTTGTAGCTATCGATAGGCATAATGCCTTGCGAATAAGTGGTTTCGTTAAACTTAGGACACGCGCCTTTTTCTTTCGCAAGATTGTTCGATGCTTTCAGTAGGTAATACTGCATTGCTTCAAACGTGCGGTGAACAAGACCATTAGCGCTATGGTCTGAATATTTCACACCATTTTTCGCTAAGTAGTAAGCGAAGTTGATAACACCCACACCTAAGGTTCTGCGTCCCATAGTGGCATTGTATGCCGCTGGAACTGGGTAGTCTTGGTAATCGAGTAGATTATCAAGCGCACGTACTGCAAGGTCTGATAACTCTTCAAATTCGTCTAACGACTTGATGGCACCTAAGTTGAAGGCAGACAGCGTACAAAGGGCAATTTCACCTTCTTCGTCGTTAACGTGCTGCAACGGCTTAGTAGGCAGTGCAATCTCAAGACAAAGGTTACTTTGACGTACAGGAGCCACTTCAGGGTTGAACGGACTGTGAGTATTACAGTGGTCAACGTTCTGAAGGTAAATACGACCTGTGCTTGCACGCTCTTGCATGAACAAGCTGAAAAGCTCCATGGCTTTAATGCGCTTTTTGCGAATGTTGTCGTCGTTTTCGTACTGAACATACAAACGCTCGAATTTTGCTTGATCAGCAAAGAACGCATCGTAAAGGCCAGGTACGTCAGATGGACTAAACAATGAAATATAGTCATCTTTCATCATGCGTTGATACATGAGTTTGTTGAACTGTACGCCGTAGTCTAGATGACGAACGCGGTTTTCTTCTACACCACGGTTATTCTTAAGTACTAATAGCGATTCAACTTCCATATGCCATAGCGGGTAGAACAAGGTAGCCGCGCCACCACGCACACCGCCCTGAGAACAGCTTTTTACTGCTGTTTGGAAGTATTTATAGAAAGGGATACAACCCGTGTGGAAAGCTTCACCACCACGGATAGGGCTACCTAGTGCGCGAATACGGCCAGCATTCACACCGATACCTGCTCGTTGGCTTACGTATTTAACGATAGCGCTAGCCGTGGCATTGATTGAATCAAGGCTGTCGCCCGTTTCAATTAATACACACGAGCTAAATTGACGAGTAGGGGTACGTACGCCAGACATAATTGGCGTAGGAAGCGATAATTTAAACGTAGAAGCTGCATCGTAGAAACGACGAATATAGCTCATACGAGTATCTTTCGGGTAGTTAGCGAACAGACACGCTGCTACCAAGATATAAAGGAACTGAGCACTTTCGTAAATTTCACCGGTTACACGGTTTTGAACCAGGTATTTACCTTCAAGCTGCTTAACGGCGGCGTAGCTGAAGTTCATGTCGCGCCAATGATCGATATAGGTATCCATCTCGGCAAATTCTTCAGCAGTATAATCTTCAATTAAATGCTTATCGTATTTGCCCATCTCTACCATGTTAGTTACATGGGTAAAGAGTGCAGGGGGCTCGAACTGACCGTAGGCTTTCTTGCGAAGGTGGAAAATAGCAAGGCGAGCTGCCAAGTATTGGTAATCAGGTGCGTCGGTAGAAATTAAGTCTGCCGCTGATTTAATAAGGGTTTCATGGATTTCGCTGGTATTAATACCGTCGAAAAACTGAATTTGAGCTTTAATTTCAACTTGAGAAACTGAAACGTTTTCAAGTCCCTTTGCAGCCCATGTCACCACCTTATGAATTTTTTCTAGGTCGATGGATTCTTGTTCACCATTTCGCTTGGTGACGGATAAACTATTATTCATGTTACTCTGGCCGTTGTCTGTTAGCGCGCGAGGCGTGGGTATATCACCCTGTTATAATGTGTATTCTTTTTAGGTTAGTTGTTTCGCTGCGAAGTAATACATCTGCGTAAGACCATTTGCGCGATTTACACAACTAACCACGACCAACCCTAAACTTATTAGCGCATAAGTTTGAGAGGAGCCGCTGAATTCTTTTCATTAATAGTATGTTTTGTCTGATCATCCGAAAAAAACGCAGTGAAAGGATCGTTATCGATCTCAATATTTCCCAAAAATTCGCTTTGGGATCCCGCGTTGGATTAAACACAAGATAGTGAGGTTTGCCTCACAATGCAACCCAATATCTGGTGCTTAAACGACCACTTAAACTGGCACGGATTTTAGGTTAGTAGTGACTAACTTTTTAGCTTTCTACAAGCCTTAAATATACTGATTGCAAGTACTATTCGAAAAAATGATCGAGGCTTAAAATAATTTAACTTAATATCGTACTTAACACCTAAACACGATATGTGGTGTTGAAATTATCAACAAGCCCCAATATGTAGTGCTAATTAATCTTGCGACACCGTATAGAGTAGGTAGTTTACATCTACGTTCCGATCAGACAGATAAAATCCCTGCGAAACAGGGTCCATATGTAAACCGGTCATATCTTTTGGTAGTAAACCCGCATCATCTGTCATTTGCATCAGTTCAGATGGCTTAATGAATCGAGAATGATCGTGCGTGCCTTTTGGCACAAGCTTAAGTAAATACTCAGCGCCAACGATCCCCATTAAATACGACTTTATATTTCTATTTAATGTAGAGAAGAAAACATGCCCGCCAGGCTTAACCAATTTAGCGCAAGCCCGCACGACCGAAGCAGGGTCTGGTACGTGCTCTAGCATTTCCATACAGGTAACAACATCGAACTGGCCAGTATGACTGTCTGCGAATGATTCAGCGGTCACGCAGTGATACTCAACACTAATACCCGACTCCAAACCATGAAGCTTGGCAATTTCTAATGACGCACTGGCCATATCGAGGCCCACCACTTCAGCACCGGCTTTCGCCATCGACTCAGCCAATATGCCGCCACCACAACCAATATCCACGACTTTTTTGTTAAACAAGCCGTTACTGTGTTGGTTAATAAAATCTAAACGAAGTGGGTTAATTAAATGTAGAGGCTTGAACTCACCTTCAGGATCCCACCACCGTGAGGCTAACTCTGAAAACTTATCAATTTCCTGTTCATCAACGTTTGTCATTTAACATTTTTCCTTTCTGCGCCTACTTGTATTTTTTGCACCAATTTATAGAATCGGTTTTGCACACCAATTTTGCAAAAGAACGCGCATGATTGATTCTGCTCAACAGATAGAAGATACCTGCGATTAATTAAACACTGCCTTTATAAGAGCAATAACATAACGCAAAACCAGCGCTAAGGCATCGTTTTTGGAACTCGAATGCGGTTTCAGCTGTCTGCTTGAACGAAAAGTAATCGCTTGTTGATGAGTACGTAAGGAAGGGCAATTAAGCGCTACATAAATGTGTCATCAAGTGTTACACTCGAAGCAAGATTATGACCCCATAATAACAATGCAAATCTATCGTTTGCTTCTCTATATTGTGTAGATTGAGCTAGATTGATAATGCAGAACAAACCGAAATAAAGGGATTAAGCAGTTTATGTCTGATAACGCTAACGAAATCCTCCCCGTTAATATTGAGGAAGAGTTAAAGAACTCCTATCTCGATTACGCGATGAGCGTTATTGTCGGGCGAGCATTGCCTGACGTAAGAGATGGTTTGAAGCCTGTACACCGCCGTGTGCTGTTCGCAATGAACGAACTGAAAAACGACTTCAATAAACCATACAAGAAATCTGCCCGTGTGGTAGGTGATGTAATTGGTAAGTATCACCCACATGGTGATTCAGCGGTATACGATACTATTGTACGTATGGCCCAGCCATTCTCGCTTCGCTACATGTTGGTAGACGGCCAAGGTAACTTTGGTTCGGTAGATGGCGATTCAGCCGCCGCGATGCGTTATACCGAAATACGTATGGCAAAAATTGCCCACGAACTTCTTGCCGACCTCGATAAAGAAACCGTCGACTTCGTACCTAACTACGATGGTACTGAACACATTCCAGAAGTGTTACCTACTAAGGTTCCTAACTTACTGGTAAACGGTTCTTCTGGTATCGCGGTAGGTATGGCAACTAACATTCCGCCACATAACTTAACTGAAGTTATTAACGGCTGTATTGCCCTTATTAAAGACCCATCAATTACGATTGATGACTTAATGCTTCATATCCCTGGTCCTGATTTCCCAACTGCCGCTATAATTAGTGGTCGTAAAGGTATTGATGACGCTTACCGTACTGGTCGCGGCAAAATATACATGCGCGCCAAAGCGGAAATTGAAACGGAAGATAACGGTAAAGAAACCATTATCATCAACGAAATTCCGTACCAGGTTAACAAAGCTCGCTTAATTGAAAAAATTGCTGAGCTAGTTAAAGAAAAACGTATCGAAGGTATTTCTGCACTACGTGACGAGTCTGATAAAGACGGAATGCGTATAGTTGTTGAAGTAAAACGTAACGAATCAGCGGAAGTACTACTTAACCATTTATATGCCAATACTCAGTTACAAACAGTATTCGGTATTAATATGGTTGCGTTAGATAACGGCCAACCTAAAGTCTTTAACTTAAAAGAGACCTTAGAAGCCTTTATTCTACATCGCCGTGAAGTAGTAACACGTAGAACCGTATTTGAACTACGTAAAGCCCGCGACCGTGCACACATCCTTGAAGGTTTAGCCATTGCGCTAGCCAACATCGACCCAATCATTGAGCTAATTAAAGCCTCTCCTGGCCCTGCTGATGCGAAAAAAGCATTAGTTGCGCAAGGTTGGGATTTAGGCGATGTATCGCAAATGCTTGAACGTGCCGGTGATGATGCTGCACGTCCAGATTGGTTAATGCCTGAGTTTGGTATTCGTGATGGACAATACTTCCTTACTGAACAACAAGCACAAGCTATTCTAGACCTTCGTCTGCATAGACTTACTGGTCTTGAGCACGAAAAAATTCTTGAAGAATATAAACAGCTTCTAGACGTTATTGCTGAACTACTTCACATCCTTAATAGCCCAGAGCGATTAATGGAAGTGATTGAAGAAGAGCTTGAGAAAATTCGTGACGAATTTGGTGACGAGCGCCGTACTGAAATTACTGCTGCTAGTCACGATATTGATATTGAAGACCTGATTGAACAAGAAGACGTTGTTGTTACCTTGTCTCGTGAAGGCTATGTGAAGTATCAAAAACTAAACGATTATGAAGCGCAGCGTCGTGGTGGCCGTGGTAAATCGGCAACTAAGATGAAAAATGAAGACTTCATTGAGAAACTATTAGTGGCCAATACCCATGACCACATTCTTTGTTTCTCAACCCGAGGCCGTTTGTACTGGCTGAAAGTTTATCAATTGCCGTTTGCGAGCCGTAATGCCCGTGGTCGTCCAATTGTGAACATTCTTCCTTTAGAAGATAACGAGCGTATTACTGCAATCTTACCTATCAAAGAATTTGAAGAAGGTAAGTTTGTATTAATGGCTACGGCTAACGGTACCGTGAAGAAAACAGATTTAAGCCTTTATTCACGTCCACGTTCAAGCGGTATTATTGCCGTTAACTTGAACGAAGGTGACGAACTTATTGGTGTTGACATTACCCATGGTGACGACGACATTATGTTGTTCTCAGACGCAGGTAAAGTGGTTCGCTTTAACGAAAAACTTCGTGATAGCGAAACAGGTAACGTTAAGTTAGATCCTGAAACTGGCGAAGAACTATTAGCACTACGTCCAATGGGCCGAACTGCTACTGGTGTTCGTGGTATCAGATTACAAGACGACCAACGCGTTGTTTCCCTAATTGTACCTCGTGGTGATGGTCCTATCCTGACTGCCACAGAGAACGGTTTTGGTAAACGTACGCCACTTGAAGATTACCCAGCGAAGAGCCGTGCTACACAAGGTGTAGTATCCATTAAGGTTTCTGAGCGTAATGGTAAAGTGGTTGGCGCGGTTCAAGTTGATGAATCCAATGAAATTATGCTTATTTCTGACCAAGGTACCCTAGTACGTACCCGCGTTGGCGAAGTGTCAGTAGTAGGAAGGAATACCCAAGGTGTTCGCTTAATCCGTACTGTTGAAAACGAGCATGTTGTTGGCTTACAACGTATAGAAGAAGTAGTTGAAGAATTGCTAGAGCTAGATGAAGATGGCAATCCAATCGCTATAGAAGAACCTATTGAGCAAGAAGAAAACGCTGCACAAGACGGCGACAGCTCAACGACAGAAGAGTAGGGTATTGCCCGCTTAATTTAAAAGCGGGCAGTTATCGGTGTTCTTTATTACAAGCGGCTTAGGCCGCTTGTTATTTTATAGGTGTTGAAAAACGCAATGAAAGAGGTTTTCAATTTTAGCGCTGGCCCGGCAAAGTTGCCTGAAGCCGTAATGCAAAAAGCACAAGCTGAATTTACTAACTGGCGCGACTCAGGTTGCTCGGTAATGGAAGTCAGCCACCGTGGAAAAGATTTCATCGAGATAGCAGCCAAAGCTGAACAAGATTTGCGCGACTTACTCTCGGTTCCTAAAAATTACCATGTTCTTTTCACCCATGGCGGTGGACGTGGTCAATTTGCAGCTGTTCCCCTTAATTTATCGTCTGCGTCAGACACCAGCCTTCACTTAGTGAGTGGATCTTGGTCTGATGGTGCAGTAAGCGAAGCAGCAAAATACAACAACGCTGTGGTAGTTGGTGAGCTTTCTAAAAAAGATGGGTTGCATTACATGCCTCAACCATCGCTCGCCAATGTAGACCAATCAGCAGCGTATTATCATTTCTGTCCAAACGAAACCGTTGACGGTATCGCGTACGATTGGTTACCAGAGTCTGGCGATGTGCCGCTGGTTTCTGATATGTCGTCTACCATATTGTCTCAGCCTATTGATGTTGCTAAACACGGTCTTATTTACGCCGGTGCGCAGAAAAATATTGGCCCAAGCGGTTTATCGGTCGTGATTGTCCGTGAAGACTTGGTGGGTAAAGCTCGCAAAGAAACACCGTCAATTTTCGACTACGCATTAGCAGCGAAAGCTGATTCGATGTACAACACGCCACCTACGTTCTCGTGGTATTTGGCGGGGTTAGTGTTTGAATGGCTTAAAGAGATGGGCGGCGTTGATGCTATGGCAAAACGCAACAGCGAAAAAGCGTCACTGTTGTATTCTGCTATCGACAGCTCAGATTTTTATGCTAGCCAAGTACACCCAGACAACCGTTCTAAAATGAACGTGCCGTTTCAGTTGGTTAACCCTGAATTAGACGCGCTATTTTTAAGCCAAGCACAAGACGCTGGCTTAATGGCATTAAAAGGCCACCGCTCTGTAGGCGGAATGCGTGCCAGCATCTATAACGCTATGCCTGTTGAAGGGGTAATGGCGTTAGTAGAATTTATGCGTGAATTTGAACGAGTAAACGGGTAGTCATGGAACAGTTAACATTAGAACCTATTAGCAAAGTATCAGGGATAGTAAATGTTCCTGGGTCTAAAAGCCTGTCGAACCGAGCGTTATTGCTTGCTGCACTAGCTGAAGGTGAAACCGAACTAACAAACTTGCTTGATAGTGAAGATATTGAGCATATGCTAAATGCGCTAACTAAACTTGGCGTAACGTATTCACTTAGTGAAGACAAAACCCGCTGTAAAGTGGTGGGTAATGGCGGGGCATTTTCAGTTGCTGAGCCATTAGAGCTTTTCTTAGGTAACGCGGGCACAGCAATGCGCCCACTATGCGCAGCATTAGCAGCCAGTAATGTACAAGTAGTCCTTACCGGTGAGCCGCGCATGGAAGAGCGCCCTATAGGCGATTTGGTTGATGCATTACGAGAAGGCAATGCAGAAATTGAATACCTTAAAAACGATGGTTTTCCACCGCTACAAATTAAGGGTAAGACTTTGTCCGGCGGTGAAATGGAAGTAGACGGTAGTGTATCTAGTCAGTTTTTGACTGCACTTTTAATGTCTGCACCCTTGTTTACAGGTGACGTTACCATTCGCATTAAAGGCGAATTAGTGTCAAAACCGTACATCGATATTACCTTAGATACCATGGCGAAGTTTGGTGTTGAAGTAAATAACGATAACTATCAAACATTCACCATAACGGCAGGACAATCATATCGTTCGCCGGATAAATTTATGGTGGAAGGTGATGCTTCATCGGCTTCTTACTTCCTTGCAGCCGGCGCCATTAAAGGTGGAACGGTACGCGTAACCGGAATTGGCCAAAATAGCATCCAAGGTGATATTCGCTTTGCAGATGTGCTTGAAGCGATGGGCGCAAAAATCGCGTGGCATGATGAATATGTGGAAGTAACAGGGGCGCCACTTAAGGGTGTAGACATGGATATGAACCATATTCCTGATGCGGCCATGACTATTGCTACTACTGCGCTGTTTGCCGAAGGGCCAACCAGTATTACTAACATCTATAACTGGCGAGTAAAGGAAACTGACCGTTTAAACGCCATGGCCACTGAACTTAGAAAGTTGGGTGCAGAAGTAGAAGAAGGGCATGACTATATTAAAGTATGGCCAACGGATTCGTTAAAGCATGCTGCCATTGATACCTATAACGATCATCGCATTGCTATGTGTTTTTCGTTAGTGGCGCTCAGTGATACGCCGGTAACCATTAACGACCCAGGTTGTACCCGCAAAACCTTCCCTGACTACTTCACGCGGTTTGCCACACTCTATTCTTAGTCTGCAAAAAGACCCCATTTCGTTTATAGCGTATTATTTTTAAAACGAAATTTAGCCTTATGTACAATGCCATCAACGTTCGATGGCATTGCTTATCTCTACTTAACGCGTATAATTGCGCGCGATTTTTACGTATTTTATAAATTCTGGAGCAGGTATGCATTCTACACCCGTAGTCACGGTTGACGGTCCCAGCGGTGCAGGTAAGGGAACGTTAAGTAGCTTACTCGCAAAGAAGCTTGGTTGGCACTTTTTAGATAGCGGCGCGATTTATCGTGTGCTTGCTGTCGCTGCGCTTCACCACGACTTGCCGTGCGACGATGAAGAATGTGTTGTTCCGTTAGCAACCGGTCTCGACGTAAGTTTTGAGACAGATAAAGACACCACACGCGTTATTTTGGAAGGCGAAGACGTTACTGACGACATTCGTACTGAAGATGTAGGTAGTGTTGCATCGAAGGTTGCTGCGTTACCTCGCGTTCGAGAAGCATTGCTTCGACGCCAGCGAGCTTTTCAACAAGATCCAGGCCTTGTTGCCGATGGTCGAGACATGGGTACGGTCGTTTTTCCAGACGCACAGGTGAAGTTATTTCTTACTGCTAGCGCTGAAGCCCGTGCCGAACGTCGCTATAGCCAGTTGAAAGCTAAAGGTATGGATGTTAATATTGCGCGCCTTTTAACCGATATCAAGGCGAGAGATGAGCGAGATACACAACGTTCAGTCGCTCCATTGGTACCGGCACAAGATGCGGTAATTATAGACTCAACTGATTTGGATATTGACCAAGTCTTTGAAAAAGCGATGGATATCATCAATTCGCGCCTTTAAGTAAGGTGAGTTTTTAAGGTATTCAAAGCAGTGCTACCACAGGGAGTGGCGGCTTTTACTAATAACCCCACGTTATCCGGATTTGAAGCGTGGATATCAACTTAAAGTTAATTTAAACCTTATGACTGAAAATTTTGCACAACTTTTTGAAGAAAGCTTACAAGAACTAGAAACACGTCCAGGTTCAATTGTAAAAGGTACTGTAGTTTCTATCGACAAAGACATCGTTCTTGTTGATGCAGGCTTGAAATCAGAAAGTGCTATCCCAGCTGACCAATTTAAAAACGCTGAAGGCGAGCTTGAAATCGCTATCGGTGACGAAGTAGATGTAGCTCTTGACGCAGTAGAAGATGGTTTCGGTGAAACTATTCTTTCTCGCGAAAAAGCGAAGCGTCACGAAGCGTGGGTTGAGCTGGAAAAAGCTTACGATGATAAAGTTACCATTAAAGGTATTATCAACGGTAAAGTTAAAGGCGGTTTCACTGTTGAAGTTAACACAGTGCGCGCGTTCCTTCCTGGTTCATTGGTTGATGTACGTCCAGTACGTGACACAACTCACCTTGAAGGCAAAGAGCTAGAATTTAAAGTTATCAAACTTGACGCTAAGCGTAACAACGTTGTTGTTTCACGTCGTGCCGTTATTGAAGCAGAAAGCAGCGCAGAGCGCGAATCTCTTCTTGCTAACCTTGAAGAAGGCCACGAAATCAAAGGTATCGTTAAGAACCTTACTGATTACGGAGCATTCGTTGACCTTGGTGGCGTAGACGGTCTACTACACATTACAGATATGGCTTGGAAGCGCGTTAAGCACCCAAGTGAAATCGTAAATGTTGGTGACGAAATCAACGTTAAAGTACTTAAGTTCGATAAAGAGAAGCAACGTGTTTCTCTTGGCATGAAGCAAATGGGCAACGATCCATGGCAAGAAATTGCTTCACGTTACCCAGAAGGTACTAAGATCTCTGGTCAGGTTACGAATCTTACCGATTACGGCTGCTTCGTTGAAATCGAAGACGGCGTTGAAGGTCTTGTACACGTTTCTGAAATGGATTGGACTAACAAGAACATCCACCCATCTAAGGTTGTTAACCTAGGTGACACAGTTGACGTTATGGTTCTTGAAATCGACGAAGAACGTCGTCGTATTTCTCTAGGCCTTAAACAGTGCATCGACAACCCTTGGGAAACTTTCGCTAAGTCACACGAAAAAGGTGACAAAGTGTCTGGTAAGATCAAGTCAATCACTGACTTCGGTATCTTCATCGGCCTTGACGGCGGCATCGACGGTCTAGTTCACCTTTCTGACATTAGCTGGAACAAGTCTGGTGAAGACGCTGTTCGTGACTATAAGAAAGGCGACGAAATCTCAGCTGTTGTTCTTCAAGTTGACCCAGAGCGTGAGCGTATCTCTCTTGGCGTTAAGCAAATCGAAGAAGACCCTTTCAACAAGTATCTGACAGATAACAAGAAAGGTGCTATCGTTGTAGGTACGGTTACTGAAGTTGACGCTAAAGGTGTTACAGTTAACCTTTCTGAAGAAGTTGATGGCTACATCCGCGTTGCAGATTTATCTGTTGACCGTATTGAAGACGCAACTGAAGCTGCTAACGTTGGCGACAGCATCGAAGCGAAATTTATGGGCGTTGACCGTAAAAACCGCACCGTTAACCTATCTGTGAAAGCAAAAGATCAGGCTGACGAAAAAGAAGCTATCGACAAGGTTAATCAGCAAGAAGATGCTGGTTTTGCTAGCGCAATGGCAGAAGCATTTAAAGCTGCTAAAGGCGAATAATAAGCTATATGTGGGAGTGTCCAGCACTCCCTTGTTCGCAGTAGCTGTTTAACTATAATATTGAAACGAGGTTTGTATGACCAAGTCTGAATTAATTGAACGGCTCGCGGATCAAGCGCGTCAAATTCCTGCGAAAGATCTTGAACTGGCAATTAAAGAACTTCTCGAACAGATGGCCCAGACCCTTCAAAAAGGGGATAGGATTGAAATTCGAGGATTCGGTAGCTTTTCATTACATTACCGCGCTCCGCGCGTGGGACGTAACCCGAAAACTGGCGAAACAGTAGAGTTAGATGGCAAATATGTCCCTCACTTTAAGCCAGGTAAAGAGCTTCGAGAAAGAGTAGACGCCTCCATAGCTTAAATAAAAAAAACCGCACTTGTTGCGGTTTTTTTATATCTATTGAAAAAAAATTTGGTATATTCGTAACTTAAGTTTAAATTAATATCTGGATGCAGGTTTTATTTTCAAATCTGAATAGATTGTAGTTAATTAAATACGGTGCATGGTGTACCAATGTCGGCCGGCGAAGAACAACAAATTATAAAGCAATATCAGCCGCTTATTCGTGCCTTGATCCCTTATGAGCAACAAAACCGCTTATTGGAAGGTATTAATAAATTTTCAAAACGGCTCCCAGGCAATATCCGCAAAATCATTAAAGAAGAAGTTGTAAGGCTTACGTCTCTAACTGATGCATCTGCGGATAATTCTGCATTCGCCAAATTCCCTGTTATGAAGTTTAAGCATTTTGGTATTCCCATGCGCTTAGACAAAGTGGGCGCTAAAATCCTTCAAAATGAAACTGCCTTATATCAAGAGCGATATACGGTAGGCGTGTTTGAATCGGTAATGAACTCCGACTTTTATCAAACACAAATCAAGCGCGATCAATTTAAAAAAATTGTTGAAGCATTCAATGTTGAAAGCCAATCATTTACCGATATCGATTTTGGTGACGACATCGCCGTTCGGCCCAACTTCACGGTATCTTCTGTAGATTTTGAAAAGGGCAGGCATTGCACGGTTAGCTCGCTTTCGTTTACGGGTATTGCTGTAGAAACAAAACGACCGCCTAACGTAACCACCGGTGATATTGTTACCTTCGTTATCCCTGAGGTGATGGGGTTAACTACTGAACCTACAGAAATTACCTACGAACTCGATGCCATTAAATATAATAAGCACTTAGGTAAGTACGAGTCATTTTTTACGATTTCATCTGAAACCGATCTTAGCCTGCTTAATAATTTAAAGCGCTACATTAAAGGCACCTCGTATAAACAGCCCTTGCAGCGAGACTTAGAAATTGAAAGGGCAATGCAAGACCTTGAGCGAGACCGTATTTTAGAAAACAGCCCATGGTTGCCGGTGTTTCTTTCAGCCCATCAAAAATCACTCAAACCCATTATTGCGCTATTTACTAAAGCGAATGTGGATAATAATAATTCAGAAAAATTACTGGCCAGCCTGCAAGACAAAGCGCATTTTGAAAATCTGGTTCAAGAACTAAATAAGTACAATGAAGCGTTTATTTTTCACGGAGTCATTAAAACCAAAAGCGGTGCAATTACCATCACGGCAACGCATCGCCAATTAGTAGAACTTGGACAACTCAATGCCATAATATATCTACTGGTTAAAAGCGGCGAGTTCACTTGCACGCAGTGCCGCTTAGAAGATGTGAGCCGTGAAGACAAAGTAAAAGCCTTCGCTATTCATGATATTCCTAGCAAAGAGTTTGAGCACCTAGCTGCGTTAAGCCATGTAATGTACTGCCGTGATATTTCTATGTACCTTACTAACTTAACCCTTAGCGAGAAGTGTGATTTTAAGCCCTTATCGAAAACACTACGTGCTTCTGGCGATAATTGGTCTATTGATTTCGTGATGGAAGATGACCTTGATAGGCGCTCTGAAACCCGTTATATCATCGATAAGGCAGCGATGATAAAAGTAGGGCTGCTATCTTCAATTGATGTTCGCGTTGCCGATTTGTCTGCCAGTGGCATGAAGTTAATGGTTGCCCCAGGCACTGAACTGCAAAGCGAAGTGCGGGTATCGGTCCCCGACCTTAAAATCAAAAACGAGAAATACAAAGTTGTTCACTACGACGCCACGTCGGGCGTTGTGCGCTTATGCTTAGAAGATGTGAAAAAATCTAAGGCAGGGGCAAGTGTTGATGCCATGGTTGAAGAAAATACCGCGTATTTCAAAATTAGAGACATAGCCCGTATTCAACGCTCAACTCACCGATTCATTTGGGAATTAGCCGTACGGCATATGCCTTCGCTTGCTGTGCTGTGCGTAATGAATAGGCATATTCTGGATAGGCTCAAAACCGTTTATCAAAGTGATTCATCTGACGATTTATACCCTTTTTCTCGTACCGCCAACATTATTCCATTGCATGGTTTTTTTGCCGATAAAGCAGTGGCCAAGCCTAAATCGATGATGCTTGAAGCCATGTTTAAAGGCGATGTTGAAAACAACCTTGTAGTGCATTGTGTACGTAAAAGCGACAATCGCTTGGTATACATTAAAGAAAGCGATTTTCTTTATTCGAAATTGCGCACGCAAATTCAAAATCAGTTAGAAGAAGAGAAAGTGCAGGTGAGTGCCACTAATGTCACAGCTATACGCTGTTATGGCGCCACCACACCGCTGACGAAGAAACGTTTAGCACAGCTGTCTAAACTTGATAAGGCAATGTACGATAAATTAGAAACCATGCAAGCTGGCTATACACACTGTATTTTTGTGACTAATATGACTGCATTGCATCACGACTTGGTTATGGCCAAATTAATTGCAAAGCAAGAGCGCCCTTTATCTGAAGATGAAGCCACCGCGTAACGCTAACGTAAGCTCAACTAAAACCTTGGGTTTTGGTGTTATCTCTTGCTGCATTTTGCTATTCTTTATTAATTACGTACAAGAAGGGTTTGGTCTTGAAAGGGATCCTCACAATACTCGCCATTTTGATATTACTGACATTTGCTTTTGTCATTGGCACACAAAACGAAGCCTATATCACCGTTAACTATCTTATTGCTCAAGCTAACATGCGGGTTTCCACCCTTATTGCGATTGCGCTTTCTTTGGGGGTGTTAGTAGGGATACTTATTATGTCAGCAAGCTGGTTACGTTTACGCGTTCAGTTGTTGTCGGCGAATTCAAAAATCAATAGCCTGAAAAAAGAACACTAATATGCTCGAACTGCTGTTTTTACTTTTGCCTGTTGCAGCAGGTTACGGATGGATTATGGGCCGTAACAGTGTTCGCCAAGCACAACGTAAACAGTCTAGTATTCTTTCTAAGCATTACTATAAAGGCTTAAACTTCCTCCTTTCCGATCAACCCGATAAAGCGGTAGACACGTTAATTAAAATGATTAATGTGAACAGCGACACGGTTGAAACTCATATTGCGATGGGCAGCTTTTTTCGTCACCGGGGCGAAATAGACAGAGCCATTAAGGTTCACCAAAACCTAGTAAGCCGAGACGAGTTGCAACCCACGCAACGTGAAAGTGCGCTAAAAGAACTTGGCCATGATTACACTCACGCCGGTTTTTTAGAGCGGGCTGAAAATGCTTTTCTTCAACTACTCAATAGCGACAAACACTATTTGGTAGCACAAACACAGTTATTTAGTATTTACCAAACCACGAAAGAGTGGGACAGAGCCATTGAGCTTGCCGAACGCATGGTGGAATGCCATGGCGACAACGATGATGTGTGCGAACGTTTAGCGCATTTCTATTGTGAGCACGCGGTAGCGAAACTAAAAGACGATGAGCAGGGTTCTGCGTTATCTTTACTTCAAAAGGCCGTTAATGCCGATGAGCATGCAGTAAGACCTTGGTTAATGCTTGGACAGCTAGCACTTCAACAACAACGCTACACTGACGCACGGGCTTATTTTGTACAAGTGGCCGAGCGTGATATCAATTGGTTCAGTGAGGCGGTGCCCAGTTTAGAAAAAATTGCGGAAGAAACCGGTGATTGGGATAGTTTCGAGGAAAGCTTAGAAGCCCACTGGCAAGAGTGTGCAACCTCGTACCTTGCCATGGTTGATGTATTGCTTAAAAAAGGCGATACCACTCAAGCAGCAGATTACCTATTAGAACAATTACGTAAACGCCCAACCATGCGTGGTTTTAAAACCCTGATGGGTTTATATATCGATCAATTAGACGATAAGACCTCAGCAGAGAGTTTACGTATATTAAAAGAATTAGTAGAGAAGCAAATGATGCAACGCCCTAAATACCGCTGCCATAGCTGTGGATTTTCTGGGCGTAAACTCTACTGGCTATGTCCTTCATGTAAAAAATGGGGCGTAGTAAAACCGATAAAAGGGCTAGACGGAGAATAACTTCACCATGCAAGAACCTCGCGTTATTGTTGCACTCGACTATGACAACCAAGAACAAGCACTTTCGTTTGTAGACCAATTAGATCCCAGCCTGTGTAAAGTTAAAGTGGGCAAAGAGATGTTCACCTTATTTGGCCCTGAGTTTGTAAAATCTTTAGTGGCTAAAGGCTTCGACGTTTTTCTTGATTTGAAATTTCACGATATTCCAAACACGGTAGGTAAAGCGTGCAAAGCCGCTGCTGAACTAGGTGTGTGGATGGTAAACGTGCACGCCAGTGGTGGGCTTCCAATGATGCAGGCAGCCAAAGAAGGCATCGCACAAAGTAGCCGACCTGAAACCAAATTAATTGCGGTAACGGTACTAACCAGTATGGATCAATCGCAGCTAAGTGGCGTAATTGATAATGTAACGCCTGAGCAACAAGTATTACGCTTAGCGTCGTTAACTGCCCAAGCGGGTTTAGATGGTGTGGTGTGTTCTGCTAAAGAAGCAGCAATGCTACGCAATGAAATCGGCGAAGACTTTTTGTTGGTTACGCCGGGTATCCGCCCCAAGGGCAGTGATGCGGGCGATCAAAAGCGCGTAATGACGCCGCCAGAAGCAATAGACAGTGGCGTAAGCTACTTAGTAATGGGGCGACCTATCACGCAAGCTAGCGAACCTATGGAAGTATTGAAGCAGGTAAACGCGTCTATCAGTTAATTGCCAAATAGCTAACTGCCCAAAAATAAAAAAACCAAAAAATACACACATAGGGTACACACAAAAAGCACACAAAAAAACGCCCAGTCGTGAATGCATTCAATATGCTAACCACTTACTGGGCGTTTTTATTTGCTAGTGCTTTTACCGCACTAGCATAATCAAGCATTGCTTAAGCGTTTAGTGCTTCTTCAGCAGGTGTGTAAGTTAAACCTAACTTTTCACCTAATGCGTCAACAACTGCTTTATAGGTTACTTTGCCTTCATGAACGTTAAGACCGTTCAATAAGTGCTTATCTTCAAGCATGGCTTTTGCAGGCCCTTTATTCGCCAACGCTAAACCAAATGGTAGCGTCGCATTGTTAAGGGCCATAGTAGAGGTACGTGCAACACCGCCTGGCATATTCGCAACACAGTAATGCACTACGTCGTCGATGATGTATACAGGGTCTTGGTGTGTAGTGGCTTTAGAGGTTTCAAAACAACCACCTTGGTCGATAGCAACATCAACCAAAACAGAGCCTGGCTTCATGGCCGCAATTTGTTTGCGGTTAAGTAGCTTAGGTGCTGCTGCGCCAGGTATAAGTACTGCGCCAACAACAAGATCAGCTTTTGACGAATAATGCTCAATCGCATCAACGGTAGAGTAAACCGTTTTAACTTGGCCATTAAAAATGTCATCTAACTGACGAAGGCGAGGAAGTGAACGGTCTAAAATAGTCACGTCTGCGCCTAGGCCTAAGGCCATTTTAGCGGCTTGCGTACCTACAACACCACCACCAATGATAAGCACTTTACCCGGTGCTACGCCAGGAACGCCGCCCAATAGTGTACCGCTGCCGCCATGTGCTTTTTCTAGGTAATGTGCACCGGCTTGAACTGACATACGGCCAGCCACTTCGCTCATTGGCGCTAACAATGGTAAACCACCACGGTCGTCGGTTACGGTTTCATAAGCGATACAGGTTGCGCCAGAAGCAATAAGAAGATCTGTCTGTGTAGGATCTGGTGCCAAATGAAGGTAAGTGTAAAGGGTTTGGCCTTTACGAAGCATTTTACATTCATTCGTTTGTGGCTCTTTTACTTTAATAATCATTTCCGCTTCAGCAAAAACTTGCTCAGCAGTAGATGCGATAGCAGCACCAGCTTCAACGTACATTTCATCGGTAAAACCAATTGCATCGCCAGCTAGTGTTTGCACTAACACTGAATGACCATGACTGGTAAACTCTTTTACTGCCGCAGGCGTTAAGCCAACGCGATATTCATGGTTCTTAATTTCTTTTGGTACACCGATTAACATAACTCTTCCTCTAATTGATTAGCCTAGTGGCTCACTTGCCGATTATTATTTGATTCAGTATACGTGAGATAAAAACGAACTATGTGCTGAAAAAATATCGGTTGCAGCATATAATCTTGTATAGCACGATTTAGTCGGAATAAAATATGCTGGTAAAGACTCCAAAACACCTTGACCGAATAGACAGGAATATACTGATTTCGCTACAAAAAAATGGGCGTATATCAAATGTGGAATTGGCTAAAGACGTGGGTTTAAGCCCTAGTCCTTGCTTAGAGCGTGTGAAGCGTTTAGAGAGCCAAGGCTATATAAAAGGCTACCATGCCGTGGTTGATCCAGAAAAGCTGGGCGCCGCCATGCTTGTTTTTGTAGAAATAACGTTAACGAAGACGTCGGTGGATATCTTCGCAGAATTTTCTGCGGCAGTTAGGCTTCATGACGATATACAAGAGTGCCATCTGGTCTCTGGGGATTTTGACTTTTTGCTAAAAGCCCGAGTTGCAGACATGTCTAGCTATCGTAGATTGTTAGGCGACACTTTACTGCGCCTTCCAGGAGTGAGTGAGTCACGAACCTATGTGGTAATGGAAGAAGTGAAGAGTACAACATCGCTTCGAATTAATTTGAAGTAATGAAAGCATGGCTCAATTATGGGCATTTGTGATAGGCTGTGCAAAAACACAGTGGTTATTGTTAGTGTGAATTTGACTCGCAATAGTGGGTGTAAGTAAACAGGTTTGTAATACACCTTATTAATAAATTACTTATTGAAAACATTACGATAATATTGGCACTGCATTTGTATTCTTCTTTATCGATAGAATTATCACAACATCGAAACATCAATTTAGTTTAATAAGTGATTTAGGGTTATGACGCAATTAACAGGGATTCAGCGAATTTGGGAAGCCGGCATGATTATAGCCTGTGTCTTCGCCTTTTTCTTATTGCTGGCATTAGTATCTTTTCATCCGGGCGACCCTGGCTGGAGCCAAGCCGGCTTGCAATTAGACGTACATAACTGGGTAGGCTCTACCGGCGCGTGGAGTGCCGATTTATTACTTTTCTCTTTTGGCTTCTTAGCTTACCTCCTTCCTTTTGGTGCAGCCTTTTTAGGTTGGTTCTTATTCCAACACATTAAAGCCCTAGAAGAGTTCGATTACCTCACAATAGGTTTGCGCATTATTGGTGGTTTATTAATGGCACTAGGTGCCACGGGCATTGCCAGTATAAATTTTGACGACATATACAACTTTTCTGCCGGCGGCTTTGTGGGCGATGTTATTAGTTCAGCCCTTGTGCCGTACTTTAATACCGCAGGCACGATTTTGTTGCTTCTGTGCTTTTTCTGTACCGGCTTTACCTTATTAACGGGCATTAGCTGGTTAAGTATTGTGGACAGACTAGGTGAAATGACGCTTTGGTTTGGGCGCAAATGTGTGTCTTTACCACAACAGGCACTTGCCCTAGATATGCCAAGGCTTGCGCTACCTTCTCGCAGTGCAAAGCCTGAAAATGACGAATTAGATATCACCAGCATGCGTGCAGAGCCTGCAGAAACGCCTGAACCCGTTTATACGCCGCCACCTAAGGCTGAGCGCAGTGAACCGTCATTTGGCATTCCAGATGATGTGTTTGACCAAGATGATGTACCGCCTTTTGAAACTCAAAGCCACACGCCTGCTAGTACTGAAAGTGAAAATAAACCTAAGTCGAGCTTTTCGTTATCGGGTATGCGTGAAGCGGTACGCAATAAAGTGAAAGAGGCTAAGCCTTCTAGCAAAGACGAGGTAGCAGACAATCATCACGTCGCTGAATCACAGTCAGAAGAAATGATTGAACCAACCTTCGACATGTCGCAAACCGATACGTTAGATGAAACGCAAGCGACTGAGGCCCAACAAACCGCTGAGCCTGTTAATGCAGAGACGCCAGCGCCTGCTCCTGAATCAGCACCGGCACCGGCACCGGCACCAGCGCCTTCGCCTGTTCCTGAATCAGTAGCGCCAAAACCGGCTCATCAACCTTTTACGCCGGTTGCGATGGGTGCAAAATCCATTACCCGTGTTGAAGGGGAGGGGAGCGAACCTATTACTGCTATGCCGTCGTTCGACTTGCTTGAGCGTGCAGATAAACACGAGAATCCACTCACGCAAGAAGAGATAGATGGCATATCAAGGCTGGTTGAAGAGAAACTGGCTGACTTTAATATTGAAGCCAATGTTGTGGGTGTATACCCAGGCCCTGTTATTACGCGCTTCGAACTAGATTTAGCACCTGGAGTGAAGGTAAGCAAAATTACGGGCTTATCTAAAGATTTGGCTCGCGCCATGTCGGCAATATCAGTACGTGTGGTAGAAGTTATACCGGGTAAATCCGTTATAGGTCTTGAGCTTCCAAACAAAAAGCGTGAAATGGTGCGTTTGAGTGAAGTGATTGGTGGTGATGCCTTCCAGCGTAATAGTTCACCGCTTACCATGGTATTAGGTGCGGATATTTCCGGTAAGCCTGTAATAGTAGATTTGGCTAAAATGCCTCACTTGTTGGTGGCGGGTACTACCGGTTCAGGTAAGTCGGTTGGGGTTAACGTTATGATCTTAAGCTTGCTGTATAAGAGCACGCCAGAAGATGTACGTATGATCATGATTGACCCCAAAATGCTTGAGCTATCGGTATATGAAGGTATTCCGCATTTACTTGCTGAAGTGGTTACCGACATGAAAGAAGCGGCGAACGCCCTTCGTTGGTGTGTAGGTGAGATGGAGCGTCGTTATCGCTTAATGAGCGCTTTAGGGGTAAGAAACTTAAAAGGCTACAACGCAAAAGTGGAAGAAGCGATTGCCGCTGGCACGCCTATTCAAGACCCGCTTTGGAAGAGTGAAGAAAGCATGGAGCCTCATGCGCCAGATTTAGAAAAGCTGCCCGCTATTGTGGTTGTGGTAGATGAATTCGCCGACATGATGATGATTGTAGGCAAAAAAGTAGAAGAACTAATTGCTCGTATTGCACAAAAGGCCCGTGCAGCAGGTATTCACTTGGTACTCGCCACACAGCGTCCTTCGGTAGATGTTATTACCGGCTTAATTAAAGCGAATATTCCAACGCGTATTGCATTCCAGGTTTCTAGTAAAATTGATTCACGTACTATCTTAGACCAACAAGGTGCTGAAGCACTGCTAGGCATGGGTGATATGTTGTACTTGCCACCAGGCAGCCCAGTTCCAACTCGTGTGCACGGCGCCTTCGTGGACGACCACGAAGTTCATGCTGTTGTGGCAGATTGGAAGCGTAGAGGCGCACCTAAATATATTGATGAGATATTAAATGGCGAAGCGTCTGCCGAGGTACTTTTACCGGGTGAACAAGCCGAAGGTGAAGATCAAGAATTTGATGCATTTTATGATGAAGCCGTAGCCTTTGTTACCGAAACAAGAAGGGCAAGTGTCTCTAGTGTGCAACGCAAATTCAGAATTGGTTACAATCGCGCAGCACGATTAGTGGAACAAATGGAATCTAGTGGCGTCGTAAGTGCACAGGGTCACAACGGCAACCGCGAAGTATTAGCTCCGCCAGCGCCTAAGGATTAAGAAGAATGAACAAAGTAGTACCTATTATGATGGCAGCGTTAATAGCCGCACCATTGAGCTTATCTGCAATGCAGGTAACTAATATAACTAGCGATGCGCTAAAGACGAATAGCGAAGCCGAAGTGGTAGTGGGTTCTGTAACAAAGCCTGAATTTACCACTCAAAGTACTAACGAAATGTCGAAAGCAGTTAATGCAGGAGATAATGCAGCCGCTGAGGCAGCAGATAGTGCAAATGTACTTTTGAAAAAACGCCTACATGGATTACAGCAATACCAAGCCGCTTTTAATCAAACGGTAACGGATGCCCAAGGCAATATTGTGCATGAAGCGCAGGGTACATTAACCATGATGCGCCCGAATAAGCTTCGCTGGGAAACCACGTTTCCTGATGAAACCTTGCTTATCGCC
Source organism: Alteromonas sp. CI.11.F.A3 (assembly GCF_032925565.1). NCBI lineage: Bacteria > Pseudomonadati > Pseudomonadota > Gammaproteobacteria > Alteromonadales > Alteromonadaceae > Alteromonas > Alteromonas sp. CI.11.F.A3. Next base: position 2,586,232 of record NZ_CP136708.1, on the reverse strand, counting down.
GATGGTGAAGCGGTATGGAATATCGATACCTTTGTTGAGCAGGTCACTATTATTTCGCAAGACCAAGCAATTAAAGACAACCCTATTGTTTTATTAACGGCTAACGACGATGAAACGTGGGACAGCTTTGTAATCAGTAAGCTTGATGACGCAAAAGCCAGCTCGACGTTAGAGCAATATCAAATTGTGCCTAAATCGACAGATGGCCAAATAAAGTCACTGACATTAGGGTTCAACAGCGACGGTATTCTGTCGACGTTAGATATGCTTGATGCACAAGATCAAACCAGTGCGTTAGTGTTTAGCGACCAAGACTTAGATTTTGCTATTGATACTGTTAAAGACAATCTTTTCTCTGTAGACGTGCCGCAAAGCTATATTATTGATGATCAGCGATAGCAAAGAATAGATGATTAACGATAACAAAGAACCGCTCGAACCTTTTGCGCCACTAGCAGCTAAAATGCGGCCGGTGACCATAGATGAGTATGCCGGTCAGTCGCACTTATTAGGCGCAAACAAACCCCTACGTAAAATGCTAGAAGCGGGTCACTGTCATTCAATGATTTTATGGGGCCCACCTGGTACGGGTAAAACAACCCTAGCAGAGCTTATTGCCACCTATACTAACGCCTCGGTTATTCGCATTTCGGCGGTAACTTCTGGGGTTAAAGATATTCGCGCTGCAATGGACTCCGCGAAAGAAAACTCCCGCTACAACCAACGTACTTTATTGTTCGTAGATGAGGTACACAGGTTCAACAAAAGCCAACAAGACGCTTTTTTACCTTTTGTAGAGTCGGGTACTGTTACTTTCATAGGTGCAACCACTGAAAACCCTTCTTTTGAATTGAACAACGCATTGCTTTCTCGTGTGCGGGTTTATGTACTCAAAGCACTAGAACAAGACGCACTTGCTGAATTAATGCAACGAGCGCTAACCGATGACGAAAAAGGGTTAGGTTTACGACAGTTAAGTATTGAGGAAGATGCGAGTAACGCCTTGTTAGGTTTGTGTGGCGGTGATGGCCGCAGGTTACTCACTTATTTAGAGCTAGCCGCCGACTTTACTGAGAACAGTGTTATTTCTATTGCCGATATTGAACAAGCCGTAGGCGAAAAAATTGCCAGCTACGACAATAAAGGTGATACATTTTACGACCTAATATCGGCGTTTCATAAGTCGGTACGGGGTTCCGATCCTGATGCCGCGCTATATTGGTACGGACGTATATTAGACGGTGGCGGTGATGCGCTGTATGTGGCAAGAAGATTATTGGCAATTGCATCGGAAGATATTGGTAATGCCGATCCCAGAGCCATGCAGTTATGCATAAACGCATGGGATACCTTTCATCGCGTGGGGCCAGCTGAGGGTGAACGTGCCATTGCACAAGCGGCTGTTTATTGTGCGTTGGCGGCAAAAAGTAATGCCGTTTATATGGCATTTAGCCAAGCAAAAGCACTAGCAAGACAAACATCCGATGCGCCTGTGCCCATGCATTTACGTAATGCTCCTACTGAACTAATGAAAGACCTAGGCCATGGTGATGGTTATCGGTACGCGCATAACGAACCCAATGCATTCGCAGCAGGTGAAGTGTATTTACCCGATAGCATTGCAGGTACTCGCTTATACGAGCCTAACGAACGTGGTTTAGAGAAAGCGCTTAAAGCAAAACGTGACTATTTAGACAAGCTAAATGAAAGCGCACAAAGTGCGCGGAATAATCAGAAACGGTGAATATTGTGCCTCAAGGCGTTATTTTATACTGCTATATTGCAGCGGGCGGCGCAATTGGGGCTTGCTTGCGTTATTTTTGTACCACAACCATAGATTCTTGGTTTGGAAAAAATTTGCCCTTTGGTACACTAGCGGTGAATGTTGTGGGCTCGTTTGCTTTAGCCACTTTGTATGGCATTCTTGAGCGCAACGATTTAACCGACTCTCCCTATCGCGCATTGATTGGGGTAGGGCTGTTGGGCGCGTTTACCACATTTTCTACATTCTCTGTGGAAACGCTCACATTATTAGAAAACGAGCTGTGGTTAAAAGCCATTGCTAACATATTTCTTAACGTCGGCGCTTGCTTGTTAGCAGGTTGGCTGGCTATTGAACTCATGAAAGGATAAGTAGGAACACATGTTAGATCCAAAGTGTTTACGAAGCGATATAGAAGAAACTGCCAAGCGTTTGGCTGCCCGTGGTTATAACCTCGATGTAGCAACATTTAACTCGCTAGAAGAAAAAAGAAAAACACTTCAGTCCAAAACACAGGATCTGCAGAACGAACGTAATGTTCGAAGTAAGTCCATTGGTAAAGCCAAGTCACAAGGCGAAGATATTGCACCTTTGTTGGCAGAAGTGGGCAAATTAGGCGACGACTTAGATGCGGCTAAAGCTGAACTAACCGTATTGCTTGATGAAATCACTGCGTTTACCCAAGGCATTCCTAACTTGCCACATGAGTCGGTACCTGAAGGTAAAGACGAAGACGACAACGTTGAGATTTCACGTTGGGGTGAGCCACGTACTTTCGATTTTGAAGTGAAAGATCACGTTGATATTGGTGAAGGGCTAAATAACAGCTTAGATTTTGCTACGGCGACTAAATTAACCGGTAGCCGTTTTGTAGTGATGCGCCGTGAGATGGCTCGCTTAAACCGTGCCATTGCCCAGTTCATGTTAGATGTTCACACTAACGAACACGGTTATGATGAAATGTATGTCCCGTTTTTGGTAAACGCTGACAGCCTTTACGGCACAGGGCAATTACCTAAATTTGGTGAAGATTTATTTCATACTCAGCCAGCAACGGAAGAAGGCCAAGGGCTTTCACTTATTCCAACTGCAGAAGTGCCGCTAACCAACATCGCCCGTGATGAAATTCTAGATGAGAAGTCGCTACCAGTTAAGATGACCGCGCATACTCCTTGTTTTCGTTCAGAAGCAGGCTCGTATGGCCGTGATACCCGTGGTTTGATTCGTCAGCATCAGTTCGACAAAGTTGAGCTTGTACAGCTTGTGAAGCCTGAAAACAGCTTCGATGCGTTAGAAGAACTTACTCAGCACGCTGAAACCATTTTGCAGAAACTTGAATTGCCATACCGTAAAGTATTGCTTTGTACTGGCGACATGGGCTTTGGCGCATGTAAAACCTACGATTTAGAAGTATGGTTGCCCGCACAAAACACCTATCGTGAAATCTCGTCATGTTCGAACATGTTAGATTTCCAGGCTAGACGTATGCAAGCACGTTTCAGAAACCCAGAAACAAACAAGCCTGAGTTGCTTCATACCTTAAATGGTTCTGGTTTGGCAGTTGGTCGTACATTGGTGGCTATTTTAGAAAACTACCAACAGGCTGACGGCAGTGTAACGATACCTAAAGCCCTAGTACCGTACATGAACGGTGTAGAAGTGATAAAAGCGTAAGCGCTTTAAACTAAGTTGTTGCAGATTTAGCGCTGCAACTTGCATTAGGTATTTAGTTGCTGTTTATAAGCTCGTAGATGTTGAATCTACGAGCTTTTTTGTATGTGAGAGAAACTAAATCTCTATTGGCCGATATCTATATCTATGCCTATTGGTAAATCCAAAATACAAAATGCCTAGCAGCAAAAAGCATAGCGTGTAGTGTTTGTCACTTACTTGTGACTTACAGTGAAAATCGTTGCCTCAGAAAGCGAGCGACACCATCTTCATTATGATGCCCAATCACTTCACTGGCGGCGTTTTTGATAACCGGCTTAGCGTTTTCGGGGGCGTAACATTCGTTCGCTAACTCGAACATGCTCAAATCGTTGTCGCTGTCGCCAAAACAAATAACGTTGGTAGCGCCAAGTTTTTCTTTCAAGTTCATTACCGCACTACCTTTGCTGGCCGCACGGTGGTGAATATCCATCCAACTAAAAGATTGCCCTTCAATTGCCGGCCCTGAATACGCAATAAGGTTTTCAACGTCGTTAATGGTTTTCCACATATTTCTAACCCTTGTATTGTCGCCAATCATACTGATGTTGGTTATTTTAGCTGAAAGGGAAAGCTGGCTTAACGGGCGAAGTAGTGCGTTAGTTTTCTTAAAATATTTGTCTAATAAATTTTGTTCTATTGGGTGTTTCGGTGCGGGGTGATAAACAACATGAGACGTGCCATCAATCACATTCACAAAAGGCGTAATATCATTTTGATGGGCAAGATTGATGATGAATTCGAGTTCATTACCATTAACGAGATTTTCAAGGGTTAATGCATTGGCTGTGGGATCCCATATAGCCACACCGTTATTATAAATATGGGGTAGAAGAAAGTTATCTTCTGCAATAATGCTGTTGGCTGACAGCATGGTTCTGCCCGTTGCCACTGTATATGCTATGCCGTTTTGTTGGAGCAGGGCTAACGTTTCGCGGGTGTAATTTGATATTTGCGATTCGCTGTTTAACAGCGTCCCGTCTAAATCGAAAAAGATAAGATCCATGTACTGCTCCTCATTAGGTCTTAATTAGTGCCTAAGCGCATGCACCAACTGAAATAGGTATTACAAGCATTTAGCCGGCTTTGGCAACCCAGCAAGTTTAGTAGCTTGCTTGGCTGGCCCTTTAGGGAACAACCGTTGCAAATAACGACTATTACCTTTTTCTGGCCCATATTTAGCTGCCATTGCTTTCACTAGTGCGCGAATAGCAGGGCTAGTTTCAAACTCTTCGTAAAAGTTACGTACAAAGCGAATAACTTCCCAATGAGGCTCACTAAGCGTAATATTTTCGTTTGCAGCGAGTGTTGGCACCATATCTTCATTCCACAAGGTGTGATCAAGCAGATAGCCTGCTTTGTCGGTGGGAATGGCTGTGCCGTTAAATTCAAAATGAAACTGTTCTTGGGTCATTAATAAAGCTCTGTAATTGACGCATAAGGTATTTTAATTGTCAGTATTGTAAGTGTCGGTATTATAAATGCCGTTATTGGTTTAGCGCATTATTGCGGCATAAGCATAATACTGCACGGGCACAAATGGTTGCATAGGCGTGAAGCTTAAAAGGGACTGATTTAAAAGCTAGTACCTGAAAGCTAGTATCTAGAGGCTACTTGCTAAATAAGAAGCTGATGTTAACAGCCAACTGCCTTACTTAGAACAACCGCCTTAAGAATTAATTATAAGTGCATCTACAAGTGCATCTACAAGTTCATTTATAAGTATACAATAGGATAAAAAGTATCAGTCAGTGATACAAACTCATCCATCGATATTGGCGTGAAAGATACAGTATCGTCTTCACTACTTACTTCATGGCTCAGTGTTTGGTTTACACTATGGCTCTCACTAAGGCTTAAGCCACGTAGTGCAAGATCATCTTGTAAAGCAAATATACTCGTAGTGGCACCATTCAAATCTTTGTTGGCATCTATTGTGTTCGTTAGGCTCAATTTCGCTAAAACGCTTAACAAACCGTCATTAGTCTGTTGGGCGTAATACACACCATCGTCTATTAAAACTAGTGCTTGGTCAGACTCAGCACTTCTAAACGCCTGCTTTAAGGTTTTGATTGCTAAAGCATTTAAGGGGTAAGATTTTACAATAAAGAGCATTAGAAGGTCACCACGTGGTCAACGCGCGCACACAGTGCTAGCTTTTCATCAATCGATAACAGTGAAGCGTCTAGTTGTGCTATTAATTCATGTTTCTCGTTATTTAGCGCCGACAGTTTCAAACTTTCTTCGCAAACGTAACATTCTTCAATATCGAAAAAGGGCAGGGAGCCTAACCGTTTGCTGTGGTTTTTTGTTCCGCGCACAGAATCAGTCTTATTGAGCTGCAACACACCTTGATGTTCAAATAGCACAATGATCTCATGGCCATAATTGGTGGCAGCGAGTGCGAAGTCTAGCCCGTCTTGACTAGCGCTAGATTGATAAGGGGCTTGCGTAAAACGAATCAGTAAAGTAGCCATTAAAACTGTACCACCTTATCGCAGTCATGAAGTGCGGTAAAAAACTCACCTAAACCTGCTTGTTCAAACCCATCTGCCACGTTAGCAGCTGACACGCCAGCACTAGCGGCTTCCTGCTCGCCAATGACTCCGCGTTTAACCGCGGCAGTAATACAAAGCAGCAGGGTAATATTATGGTCGTTTTTGAGCGCCTGCCACCCGTTAAGTGGATAGAATTCATCACCCACTTCCACCATGAAGCCATTAGCATGGTGCACACCTTGGCCATAAAAGAAGATGTTATTAACAGTATGCCCTTGTGCAATTGCACTTTTAATAAAGGAAACCGCACGCTGAGCATGTTGGCCTTCGTAAGGGGAGCTTGTGACTAAAATTGAATAGTGTGCCATTACTCTAAAATATGGTTAGTGATAAAACTAATGTTAAACCTAGTAATAAAAATTGCGTTGTAGAAACAAAAACACCCCAGTAACGGGGTGTTTTCTTAAACGCTTACGTTAAGCTTAATCGTCGCCGCCAAATGCACCTAGAAGGTGAAGCATAGACGTGAACAAGTTATAGATATTCAAGTACAAAGAAACCGTTGCGCGGATGTAGTTTGTCTCGCCACCGTTGATGATGCGGCTTGTATCAAACAAGATGAAACCAGACATGATAAATACGATAGCTGCGCTAATTGCCAAGCTAACCGCAGGTACGGCGAAAAACATATTCGCGATAGCCGCTACAATCACTACAACTAAGCCTACTACCAAGAAGCCACCCATAAATGAGAAGTCTTTTTTGGTGGTAAGTGCATAACCAGAAAGGGCGAAGAATACTAACGCGGTAGCACCTAACGCTTCCATGATTAAGCCTGGTCCCGCTACACCTAAGTAAAAGTTAAGCGTGTATCCTAATGAAGCGCCCATTAAACCGGTGAACAAGAATACCCAGTAAATACCTGAAGCTGATTCAGCTTTCTTTTGTACAACAAATAAAGTGATGAATGCACCAATGGTCATGCCTAATGACATCATAGGAGAAATACCTACAGCCATGGCAACACCAGCACAAACCGCACTGAACGCTAGTGTCATCGCAAGCAGCATATAGGTGTTGCGCAAAACCTTGTTTGTTTGCAACACTGATGGTTGAGATGCACTTGAATACATCGAACGTTGATCCATTGTTTCCTCCAAAAGGACTATGTCTTTAACCAAAATGGTAAACTAACTATTAGTGTATGTTGTATGGGTTTTAGTTCCCATTTTCAAGTAGTTTCAAATGAAAATAGTGTTAGTAAGTATGAATTACGTGTCAACCGCGCAATTAGCGCACTAATTGTCTGAAATGCCATCACTTAACCTATTTTTTTTAATTTTTACTTTACAGTCATAAAAATATCATTAAGATACGCAGCACTTGGAGAGGTGGCAGAGCTCGGTTTAATGCACCTGACTTGAAATCAGGCGAAGGGTCAAACCTTCCGGGGGTTCGAATCCCTCCCTCTCCGCCAAGTTCTAAGAACCCGCACATTGCTGCGGGTTTTTTTATGTCTTTAATAAAGTGCATGATCTTATATTACATTTGATGTATGTTTTATAATCAGCTATTGATTTATAGAAAGAAAAGAATTTTCGGAAGCCTACTATTAATTTAAGGATGAATTTATGAAGCACTTTCTAGCTATGATACCTATAGCCTTATTAGCAGGATGTAATTCTGATAGCGAGGACGGGGTTGTTTGTACCACTGAGGTTATTCCAGGCATTGCAATAACTGTTATTGATGACGTAACCGAAGATCCTATTTCTTGTGGTGCCAGTGCCATACTTCAAGAATCGAGCTATGAAGAAGAGCTTACAAACCCAGAATCAACGGATTGCGATTCTACTACGCTCTTGTTAGGCGCACTTGAACGAGAAGGCTTTTACAATATTACCGTTCAAAAAGAGGGATACGAATACTGGTATGCGTATGATGTAGAAGTGGAAGAGGGGCTTTGCCATGTTGAACAAGTTGAAGTGGAAGCAAGATTAATTCCTTTATAAAGCACAAATAGGGCATAAAAAACGCCGACGACAATAACGTCAAGCTTTGCTGACCCACTCAGTTTCATCATTAACTGAAAGGCAAAAAGCGAATGCATGTTGTATGAAATCTGGCCTTGGCACTGCATTTTGTTTATCTATTCGCCACTTGGCACACTTTATTTAGATTTGCACTTTACACGCCGAAAAATATCATTAAGATACGCAGCACTTGGAGAGGTGGCAGAGCTCGGTTTAATGCACCTGACTTGAAATCAGGCGAAGGGTCAAACCTTCCGGGGGTTCGAATCCCTCCCTCTCCGCCAAGTTCTAGAAACCCGCACTTTGTTGCGGGTTTTTTTATGGGTTAAGAAAAGTTAAAGCTTACATGAGAGGGAGGGTGAGAACCCCCGTTGGTTGTTCGACAAAATGGCAGGATAGCCATTTTGCACAGCCGAAGGCTGCCCGCAGGGTGAGCGCCATGGACGGCGCGAATGAATCCCTCCCTCTCCGCCAACTTCTAGAAACCCGCACTCTGTTGCGGGTTTTTTTATGTTTAAAATAAATACAATATCAGCTTGCGTGTAAGACCACAGTCGCATTGTTACACGCTATTAACAGGTATAGCCTTGCGGTTCTTCCAGCAATCGTAAGGTGTAAAGTGTCTCAAGAAAGCGATTCTTATCAAAAGCTTCACAAACCAAGCAGTACATTTCAATCAAGAGAAGATTATCTAAACCACGAGTTACAGATCATTGCGCCAAAGCGCTGGCGACTCAACCTTCCAGGTAGAGACTATCGTGTAGAGTGGGAAGACTGCGTACCTGGTATGGCGGCAACGATAGGTAAAATTGTAATGGTTGCGGCGGTTGTTGGGGCGTTTGCCGCGCCGTTAGGGTTATCACCTGAATTCGTAGTAGAAAACGTTCGATTTGAGCTGCTCATTGCTGCGGTACTTTTTGTTGTGTTGATATCAGGTTTTTTCAACCCTTCAGCAAACTTAGCGGGAACTCATGGCCCTTTACTGCCTTTGGTACCGCTAATTGTTGCGTCAGGCGGTCATCCTATGGCGCTTGGGCTACTAATTGGCTTCTTTGGTTTTTTATTAGGGATAACCAAAGGCGGTAGTGTACTTGCCAAATTAACCAGTAATGGGGTTTGTGGCGGTCTTTTACTGTATTTAGGTTTTATCGGTATTACTGGGCAAGTAAAAAAGCTGTTTGCGTGGGCAGAGAGTTTCGACATGGCTTATTTAGCCTTTGTGGTTATTGTTGCCACTATTTTGATGTATGCATGGTTGGAGCATATTCAAAAGCGTTGGTTGGCTATTCCCTTAGGTGCAGTCATGGCTGCGGTTATTGCTTTTACGCTAGGCGCGCCATTTGAATTTACCACCTCGCCTGGTATGCCAAACTTAAACCCAGCCTATTGGTGGGGTGAAAATACAGGTTGGCAACTAGGGTTACCTGATTGGTCTCATTTTATTGCGGTACTGCCATTTGCTGTATTAGCGGTGTCTATGTGGTCTCCTGATTTTCTTGGGCATCAGGTTTTCCAAAAATTGAGTTACCCGAAGAACAGTGAAAAAGCGCACATGAATATTGACGATACCATGATTGCAGCATCTAGCCGTCAGGCTGTAGGCAGTTTACTGGGTGGCGGAAATATTGCTTCATCGTGGGGTACTTACATTATTCCAGCGTCAATTGCGCGTAGGCCTATTCCAGGCGGTGCGATAGTAACAGGCTTATTGTGTGTGGTTGCTGCCATTTGGGGTTATCCAATGGATCTTGCGATTTGGCCGCCCGTGTTATGTGTTGCGCTGATAGTAGGTGTATTTTTACCGCTGATGGAAGCGGGTATGCAAATGACACGAGAAGGCAAAACAACACAATCTGCAGCATTAGTGGTTATTTCATCAGTGCTGGTTAACCCTGTGTTTGGTTGGTCGTTCACCATGCTTCTTGATAACTTAGGGTTAGTTGGTTGTAAGGAGCGTGCTGGTGAACTGGGCAAAGCGGGTAGGTGGTTAATACCCGGCATTACTTTTATTGTGCTATGTACGGTAATGGCATTAATTGGCATGTTCCCTGGCGTACCTGCAATCATGGAAACGTTTCGACTGTAGACGCTTTACAATTATTTTTAGGTGCGAAAGCATGAGCCACAAATTTGTGGCTCATGCTTTTTAGCCAAAAAAGTGAGCAATTTTTCGTATTGCTCGTCATTTTGTTTATCAAATAGTCACTTGATTGACTTTATTAAAATTAGTCCTTTACAGAAAAAATTAAATCATTAAGATACGCAGCACTTGGAGAGGTGGCAGAGCTCGGTTTAATGCACCTGACTTGAAATCAGGCGAAGGGTCAAACCTTCCGGGGGTTCGAATCCCTCCCTCTCCGCCAAGCTCTAGAAACCCGCACTTTGTTGCGGGTTTTTTTATGCCTGAAATAAAGTGCCTTAATACCAAATCAAGCAGTATTGAACCGCGTATAATTTTGTGAATGTTTAATTAAATAAAATTCATGATTCTACAACTATAATTAAGGGTAGGAGGCGTTCTAGCCACTAGGTAGCGCTACTGCGTGAATATAAGCACTAACAAACCACCAATGGCGGTAAAAAAGTACTGCAACTCCTTGAAAGTTTTTCTGATCTTCCTCTGTCTATAGTTTGTAATAAGCTCTTATAAAATTACTACATTCATTATGGCTAATGTGTCCGGCTGACCAACATTAATAAAACAAAGTGAGAAATTAAGAAAGGCTCACGAGTCAGTCGCATACTGGTCACATAATTCTGATAAAAACGATTAACTATTAGCTTTGTATATTATGACCGTTGTAAATAGGTACACTTGTTGAGATTTGTAGAAATAGATTAGATTGCAGTTGTGTGGTCTGGGCTTCACTCTAATGTCCAATTGCATTTAAGGTGTATAGTAAGTGATATATAGAGGTTATTACTTAGAGGTTATAACTCATTACAGTGCTAATGCTTAAAACGAAAGTGTAAGTGGAACGCATCGACAACCCGTTACGCCCACTGACGAAAAAGAATAAATATAGAGGATTGATATGCAGGCTATGAGTACGCTCAATTTGAGTCAGGGTAGTGTTGAGCAAAAGCGTGAGGAAATCAAAGCGTATTTTACGGATTCGTTTGATACTTACGAAAACCTATTTACTTGCCTAGCAAGCGATGAAGCCTATTTTCAGCGTGCTGAAAAGCTTCGCCATCCACTTATCTTTTATTTCGGCCATACCGCTACTTTTTTTATCAATAAACTTATTCTGGCCAAAACCATTACTGAGCGTATCAACCCGAGATTCGAGTCGTTGTTTGCCATTGGTGTAGACGAAATGAGCTGGGATGATCTCAACGACGAAAACTACGCATGGCCTTCTGTTGATGAAGTGCGTCAATACCGCCGCCAAGTGCGGGATCTCGTGTTATCGGTAATAGAAACCCTCGATTTTAGTATGCCTATTAATTGGGATAGCCCAATGTGGCCGCTAGTGATGGGTATTGAACATGAACGCATTCATTTAGAAACATCCTCGGTACTTATTCGTCAACTACCCATAAGCCAAGTGAAACCCGACAACGAAAATTGGCCTAGATGTAAGGTTTCATCCAGTGCACCTACCAATACATTAATTGATGTGCCAAGTGGCGACGTCACATGTAACAAGCAATGGAACGACGCCTTGTATGGGTGGGACAACGAATATGGTCATCATCAGGCAAACGTTACGGAATTTAAAGCGAGTCAATTTGTTGTTAGTAATGCCGAGTTCTTAGCGTTTGTAGAAGCTGGCGGGTATGAAAACTCAGAATATTGGGAAGAAGAAGGCAATAAGTGGCGCGAGTACACAAAAGCAGCTCACCCGACTTTTTGGGTAAAGACTGATAACGGTTATTTGTATCGCAGTATGCTAGATGCGTTTCCGTTACCGCTTAATTGGCCCGTGGATGTGAATTACCATGAAGCCAAAGCTTTCTGTAATTACAAAAGCGAGCAGACGGGTTCGTTAATTCGTCTTCCAACTGAAGATGAATGGCTACGTTTACGTGAGTTTGCAGGCGTTACCGAAAATACCTATTCAGGCGGCTATAATATTGCGTTAAGCAAGTATGCGTCTAGTGAGCCGGTTGATGTTAACCAAAGCGGTGATTTTTACGATGTAGTTGGCAACGTATGGCAGTGGACTGAAACGCCAATTTACCCCTTTGATGGGTTTAAAGTGCACCCGCTGTACGACGATTTCACCACGCCTACCTTCGACAACAAACACAACCTTATTAAAGGCGGAAGCTGGATATCTACGGGGAACGAGGCAATGGCACAAAGCCGTTATGCGTTTCGCCGTCACTTCTTTCAACACGCAGGCTTTCGCTATGTAGAAGCTGCGCTACCCATACAGGTAAATGATTTGGATTACGAAAGCGATACACAGGTATCACAATACAGTGAATTCCACTACGGTGATACTTACTTCAATGTAGAAAACTTCGCTAAAGCGAGTGCGCATTTTTGTTTAAGCCACATGCCGGAAAACAAAGGCGGCAAAGCGCTAGACTTAGGCTGTGCGGTAGGGCGGTCGTCGTTTGAGTTAGCTACCTATTTTGATCACGTTGATGGTATCGATTTTTCTGCTCGGTTTATTAAAACCGCCGTTGCCATGCAAGAACGTGGCGAAATTCGCTATAACCTTATTGAAGAGGGCGAACTCACGTCATTTAAAGCGCGTAAGTTAAGCAACATGGGCTTAGCGGAGTCTGCGGATAAAGTACACTTTGCCCAAGGCGATGCGTGTAACTTGAAGCCTCAATTTACAGGCTACGATTTAATCTTTATGGGTAACTTGCTTGATAGAGTGTATAGCCCTAAGAAAGTATTGAACGATGTTACTGCAAGGCTAAATGCTGGCGGCTTGCTGGTAATAGCTTCACCATTTACGTGGTTAGAAGAATACACAGAGCGTAGTGAATGGTTAGGGGGTTACAAAGATGAGAACGGTGAAACCCTAACATCTACCGAAGCTTTGGAAGCAACCCTTAAAGAAAACTTTGAGCGAGTAGGGGCGCCCACTGAAATACCTTTTGTTATTCGTGAAACGAAGCGTAAATTCCAGCATACACTGTCTGAATTTAACGTGTTTAAAAAGCGATAGTATTGTGCGTGTACAGCGTTTGAGCTATGTGTTCTGTGCCAACAGCTAATTAAGGTAATTAATGAAAGCACGCAAGGAAGGCGCTTTGGCTGACGCCGAACAAATAAAAGACAACGGCTTAAATACAAACGCAGCGTTGAAACAACAGGTTGACGATATCGACTACCTGTTTTCTGAGGAATTTAATGAATTTTCAACGCTGTGGCACACACCTTTGTGTCACGGTGACATTGAATACAAACATGACGACAACGATAATCGCAACGTCAATGGCGACTATGGCGATGTTCAAGTAAGCAACAACCGCCTAAAGTTTTCGTCTCTTTCGTCTCGCTTCCCTCATGCTCCAGAAAACGCAGTAAGCATGTGGATAGCTGATATGGACACAGCGCCATCAAAACACATCGCCCATGCCATATCGGCATATGTATCGTCCCATTGTGGATATCAATCAGTTGATATTGGTGAGGTGGTGGCAGCGCGTTACGCTAAGCAAGGTGCGGTCATTACTGCCAATTCGGTAGTGAGTACGGCAAGTGTTATGGCGGCAGTCTATACCGCTTTGAAGGTGTGCACGACAAAGGGCGATAAAGTCATGGTGCTATCGCCTACCTATGGCCCACTTCGAGAACGAATAGCGGCGCAAGGGCTAGAGCGGGTTGATGTTAGTATTGATGACATTAGTATTAATGATAGCAATGCTAACGAGCTTGGTGATGAAGGCAGATCTGATGCAGGTGATGAAAAAGGTTTAGAAAAAAATATAACGGCGTTGTTAGATGAAGATTGTAGCGCCTTTGTACTTTGCCACCCGAATAACCCCACAGGCACAGTGCTCAGTGAATCGCTCCAGCATGAAATTGCCCGCTTTTGTAAAACTCACAATATCACGCTAATTCTAGATGAAGTACACAGTGAGTTCGGCTTTGTTGATACCGATACAATGGCTAATACTACTGTTAATTCTGCTGCTAATACCAAGAGCAACACCAAGCATATTACGCATTATGGAAATAATACGAGTGCCATTAAACCGTTTGCGATAGATAGCCAATTTGCGCAAGACACAATTATTCGAATAAACAGTGCTGGTAAAGCATTTAATTTATCAGCCATTCCCGCTGCGTCGTATGCCATTATCGCAAATGATGAATTGCGGGATAAGTTTGCCCGAGAAATAGACAGCTGCCATCTTGAGGCGTCACCCGTAGCAAAAGTTGCACTCATTGCAGCTTACGAAAAAGCTGATGATTGGTTGGCGTGTGTGCTAAAAGCTATTGCGTTCAATCGACAATACACGAAAGCGTTAATGAATATACTGAGCCCGACAATACCCTTTACGTTGGGCGAAGCTGGTTATTTCTTGTGGCTAAATTTGAACCAACGCTTTGTAAATGACACTTTCGTTGAAGTCTGTAAGCGAGGGGTTATTGGCGTAGATGGAGCAAGCTTTAACGCTCCAGGTTATTTGCGTCTTAATTTAGCCTGCCATCCCAGTGCTATAAAAACGGCGCTACTAAGATTGTTTTCTTAATAAGTTATCGCTTTCAACGTAGTCGTAGTTCTGCGCGAAGGATAATTAATACCAAACCCTAAGCCAAATTTACGTGAGCCTAGGCCTTCCCCCAATCTATTCATTCTGTAAAAACGAATGAACGGTGCTAATTTCGCTAATTTTATCCCGCAGGTTAGGTACTACAATATTGTGTATTGAAAGTTAATTATCGAATACAAGCACCCTAGTGGTGCTTGGAAATGAAAGTCGATGTAAGGATTTAAGTATGCAATACATTCGTAAAGGTAGTGAAAGGGGTAACATCAATCTTGGTTGGCTAAACAGCAAACATAGCTTTTCATTCGGTCAGTATTATGACGCCAATCATATGGGGTTCTCTGCATTAAGGGTATTTAACGACGATATCGTACAGGCGGCTAGAGGCTTTGAAACCCATGGGCATCGTGACATGGAAATTATCTCTTTTGTGGTTAGCGGTGCGCTAAAACATAAAGACAGTACTGGGAACGACTATGTTATCCCTGCTGGTGATATTCAAGTGATGAGTGCAGGAAAGGGCATTCGGCATTCTGAAATGAATGCATCTGATTCTGAGGAAGTTAATTTTATTCAAATTTGGATTGAGCCTAACGTTACCGGTGTTAAGCCTGCTTATTTACAAAAGTCGGTGAGTGATAAAAAAGGGTTAGAGCTGCTAGTTAGTGAGTCTGGACAAGACGGCTCGTTAAAAATTAATCAAGAAGCGCGCATTAGCAAACTGGCCCTTAGCCAAGGGGAAAGTTTTGACTTAACCGTTGAATCTACAGCAACCTTGGGGGCGGGCTATTTGCACATTGTGAAAGGAGAATTGACAGTTAACGACGTAAAATCCGATAAAATGACAACCTTAACGAAAGGCGATGCCATCGGGTTAGGCGCTAAACAGAAAATAGTGGTTTTAGCCAATGATGATGTGCTTGCACTGTGGTTTGATTTACCTGCTATTCGCTAAAATGTCGGTGCTGTACCTTTATTGACCAATCAGGTCCGTTAATGATTGTTTTTATACATCTCCTTACTACAAATTTACACTGAAAAGTTTACCTAGTCGGTAGTCGTGGTATGATACGAACGCATGATTGGTAAGTAACTGGTGGAATTCACCACGGTTACGGATCTTTTCTGTTTGAAAGCAAACCGTAGTCAGTGAGATACATGTGATAAAGATAATCCTAGCAGATGACCATGATTTGGTCAGAAGAGGGATCCGCCGAATTCTGGAAGATGTCGTAGATTTTTCAATCATAGCTGAAGCTAAAAATGGCGAAGATGCCGTACAGCTATGTCGAAAAAACGCACCAGATGTGGTACTCATGGACGTAAATATGCTCGGCATTGGCGGGCTAGAAGCTACCAAACGCATTGTGCGGATGTCAGAGAACACACGCGTGATATGTTTGTCTATGCATAAAGAAAGCCCCATTCCTATGCAGGTAATGAATGCAGGTGCCTTTGGTTTTTTAACTAAAGATGCTGAACCTGAAGAAGTTATCCGAGCTATTCATAAAGTGGTTGCTGGGCAAAAGTATATCGATAGTGAAGTTGCGAACAGCATTGCCATCGATAAGCTTTCCCCAAATTCAGACAACCCGTTCAATGATTTATCAGATAGAGAGTTAAGTATTGCGCTTCGCCTGACCAAGGGCAAACGTGTACCTGATATTGCTACTGAACTAAGCATTAACGCAAAAACCGTCAATACATACCGTTATCGTATGTTTGAAAAGTTAGGCGTAACCACTGATGTGGAATTAACCCACTTAGCGCTTCGCCACAAACTCATCGATTCGAATTTGCTTTAGGCCTGTATGTCTGCATTTGATTCCGCAGCGTTTCTCAAAAATTTAACTTCTCAGCCTGGCGTATACAGAATGTATAACGCCCAGGAAGAAGTGATTTATGTAGGTAAAGCAAAGAACCTTAAAAAGCGTGTTTCTAGCTATTTTCGAATGAATGTCGATAATGCAAAAACACGCTCATTGGTAATGCAAATTGCCAATATGGATGTCACCGTTGTAAACAGCGAAACAGAAGCGTTTTTGCTAGAAAACAACTTCATTAAGAAGTACAAGCCGCGTTACAACGTGGTCATGCGTGACGATAAATCCTACCCCTTCATATTCCTATCTGATCACCAGCACCCACGCTTATCGTTTCACCGTGGTCCGCAAAAGAAAAAGGGCGAATATTTCGGTCCTTATCCTAGTGCGGGTGCAGTTCGTGAAAGTTTGCGTTCTATGCAGCGTATTTTTCCAGTACGTCAGTGTGAAGACAGTTACTATCGCGCAAGAAGTCGCCCCTGTTTGCAATATCAAATGCAAAGATGTAGTGCGCCTTGTGTGGAAGGCTACGTTAGCGACGAAGAATATAACGAGCAGATAGACCTTGCTAGGCTATTCCTTAAAGGTAAAAACCAACAAGTGATTGGTACCTTGGTTGATAAAATGGAAAAGGCCAGCGAAGCACTAAACTTTGAAGCTGCAGCGCGTTATCGCGACCAAATCAACACGCTTCGCAAAGTACAAGAGCGACAATGGGTGGCCGGTACTCAAGACGAAATGGATGTATTTGGCTTTGCGGTGAAAGGCAATATGGCGTGTATTCAAGTGATGTTTATTCGTGACAGCCAACTTTTAGGAAGCAAAGCGTTTTTTCCTAAAGTCCCAAACACCGCCGATGAACAAGAAATATTCGAATCCTTCTTATTGCAGTTTTATTTAGCGGGCAACAAACTTATACCTAAACAAATGGTATTTGCCAGTGCGTTGTCTGATGAAGAAGCGATTGCCGATTTACTTAGCAGTGAAGCTGGCTACCGAGTGAATTTCTTCAAAGGTGCACGTGAAGAGAAACGTCGCTACTTAGAATTGGCACAGGCCAATGCAGAAACTGCACTAGAAGCCCAGTACGGCGAACAAAAATCGGTATTTGCCCGTTATCTCGATTTAGAAACGGCGCTTGAGTTAGATGCGCCACTGCAGCGTATGGAATGTTTCGATATAAGCCACACCTCAGGTGAACAAACGGTGGCATCCTGCGTGGTGTTTAATCGTGAAGGACCCCTTAAAAGCGATTACCGCCGCTATAATATTGAAGGCATTACCCCTGGCGATGACTACGCGGCCATGGCACAAGCGCTTAAGCGTCGCTATAAATCGGTTAAAGAAGTACAAAAAATTCCAGACTTGCTGCTTATTGATGGCGGCAAAGGGCAGTTGTCTCAGGCTGAAACTTTCTTTGAAGATTGGCCTCATGATAAAAAGCCTATGTTACTAGGGGTGGCGAAAGGCACCACTCGTAAGCCGGGATTAGAAACTATTATATTGGCCGATAGCCACGATACTGTGCCTATGGATAGCCACTCACCCGCATTGCATCTTATTCAGCATATTCGAGATGAATCTCACCGCTTTGCTATTACAGGGCACAGAAACCGCCGTCAAAAGGTTAAAACCACATCAAGTTTAGAAACCATACCTGGGGTAGGGGCTAAACGTCGCCAAACACTGTTGAAATACATGGGCGGGCTGCAAGGGCTTAAGAAGGCCAGTAAGGATGAAATTGCCAGCGTACCAGGTATTAGCAAAGAGTTAGCTGACACCATATACGACCATCTTCATCTTTAATCTCATCCAATACGCGCATTAATACGTAAATTGCGGTAATCTGTTAAAAATTGAAGGCTTAAGAAAAGCCGCGCTAAACCTGCCTATGATAGGCGAAAATTTTGAGATGTATTTATGTGGACGGTTCCAAATTTAATTACTCTATTCAGAGTAATCCTTATTCCTGTGTTTGTTGGTGTTTATTTTCTTGATTGGCGTTGGGCCCATGAAGCTGGCGCATTTATTTTCTGGCTTGCGGCTATTACCGATTGGTTCGATGGTTACCTAGCCCGAAAACTTGAACAATCTACGCCTTTTGGTGCTTTCCTCGATCCTGTTGCCGATAAGCTCATTGTTGGGGCGGCACTATTAATGATTACCCACAGTTACGGCAGTTTATGGATAACCATTCCAGCCATTGCATTATTAGTGCGTGAAATTTACGTTTCAGCGCTTAGAGAGTGGATGGGACAAAATGGTGTGAGGGAAGCGGTAAAAGTGTCATTTATTGGCAAAGCAAAAACAACTGCACAAATGTTAGCCATTATTGGATTATTGTCTGGCCTTGAATCGTTTATGGGCGTTCCACTTTATTGGGTAACCCTAGGACATATTTTACTTTATATCGCTGCAGTGCTGTCAATTTGGTCAATGATTATCTACTCACGTGCTGCGTGGCCACACCTAAGTGCGGGTTTAAAAGATAAGATTTGATCGTCTATTGAGCAATGTGAATAAAAATGTAGCAAACGATCACAAAAATGCATATTTCCTTGTTTTTCGTATTGACACTTTCAGCGTTACAGGTAGAATTCACCGCACATTTCGAGACGGCAACAACGAAACGAAATGTAAGACTTTAAATGCGGGAATAGCTCAGTTGGTAGAGCACGACCTTGCCAAGGTCGGGGTCGCGAGTTCGAATCTCGTTTCCCGCTCCAAAGTCTAGTATTACGGCGGAATGGCAGAATGGCTATGCAGCGGATTGCAAATCCGTGGATCTCGGTTCGACTCCGGGTTCCGCCTCCATAATGCTTTAATGCTACAACAGGTTTCTACGCCTGACACCCCAACCGAAAGGTTACCCCGATGCCCGGGTGGTGAAATTGGTAGACACAAGGGATTTAAAATCCCTCGTCAGTAATGACGTGCCGGTTCAAGT
This sequence comes from Alteromonas sp. CI.11.F.A3, assembly GCF_032925565.1. Lineage (NCBI taxonomy): Bacteria > Pseudomonadati > Pseudomonadota > Gammaproteobacteria > Alteromonadales > Alteromonadaceae > Alteromonas > Alteromonas sp. CI.11.F.A3. Next base: position 2,566,772 of record NZ_CP136708.1, on the reverse strand, counting down.
CCGGCCCCGGGCACCATTTCTTTAAAGATTAATTTCAAAACAGTTTCAGCTTTTTTTCGTGCAGTTATCTGTATTACCAAACTTCGATAAATTATTTCGCACTAACATTAATTCACTATCTGTGTCTAAAATAGTATTTTCAGAAAAAACGAAACAGATTTATTTAGTTTATGGGTGGCGTACAGAATTGCCTGTAAACGTTTTGGCCGCTTCGGCACTTTCCAACGCATTATGTAGCTCTGCCATGGCGGATATCGTTTCTTTAGATGCTTCTCTATTCATTGTTAGTTCTACTAAACAGTGAGGGCATTTTACTACCTTCTGAAAAAGTAGATCTTGTAATGAAACCTTTATATTGTGGCCACAGGATTCTGTGGGACATGGTATGCCGGGTGCTGTATTTTGAGTATTAATCATGATTTTAATATCCTAAAGTAAATTTTAATATTAGACGTTAATGGGCTCGATACGTTTATAAATCCGTTTGTCACTTCTTTGAGGGTAGGATGAAACGTAACTTTTATTTCTCCATTCGTGTTTGTGAGAACTTGCACTTTTTCTATAGAGCTACTTCCCACGATGTCTCCACTATCAACGGTGATTTTCTTACCGAAAGTCTTTTCTAACTCTACTTTTTCATTTGGAATTAAGGTTACCGTTAAGGGTACTAAATCCATATCATCACTTTCAGCTAAGCTGTCATTAAACTCATCATTGTTTTTTACTAATGTTAACGTTAGTGGAACCTCCTCCTGATCCATTAATAGCCTAGAAGTGTTCGACTTGATTTTTAAATCATAAGCAATATGTCCTTCGACGCCTTGGCTAGATACATTTAGTAGTTGTAAAATTCCTGACGGTAAATCTGACGAAACGACATCCATTTTCACCTTCATGTTGGTATTAACTTTGCTGTACTGCGTTGATTCAGCAGACTGAGCGTCTCCTTTAGACGATGAAGATTCATACGGCCCTAACATAGCTATTAATTTTTTATCATTTTTACTTTCATCCGCTTGCTCCCATGTTTTGGTCGATACATCGACCCAACTTAGTATGTTAATGCCCATTTCGAATTGGGCTGAGTTAATGGTGTAATAGGGTATGGTGATCAAGGATATGATGGGTATTTCAACCCGCATTGTTTGAGCTGCTCCACCTTTTACATAATCATAGTAAAATACAAATTTAACAGCTTCGCGTTTTCCATTCGTGTTTGTGAAGCAGTACTCATTTAAGAAATTTAGCGTTGTATTGTTTCCGTTAGCACTCGACTCAATAATCGAAGTTAATGGAAACTCGACTAATTTCTCAAAAGTGAAAAGATTCGACATAACAGTCTCTTCGGTAAAATTATCCATACTAGGTACCTGCTAAGAAAATTTTTCGTTTTGAATTTTCGTCACCGCCCTCAGCACCTACCTTATCTGCATATCCAGCTTTCATACCGGCTACTTCTGCTTTCACGTTGATTGAGCAGAGTATGTCATCGTTATATGAATTAAGGTCGCTGATAGTAAGTAACGCCTTTAGACCTGAATTAGATTCGTTTACTTCTAGTAGCGGTTTCGACTCGCTAAAATCATGAACTAATTGTTGTAGCGATTTAATAAACTGTCGAATATCGTCAATTAACTTTTTGTTATTTTGAAATTTTAAAGAAGCAGGGGGGATTGTCTCATCACGCTTCCAAATTGATGAAATGAATGCTTTTAATGCATCTGCATCTTCAATTGGCAGTTGGTGATGTTGCAATGACGATTGAATAAACGCCTTTAGCTCAGAATGAATCAATTCACTCAGTTCTTTGCTCATACCCTCACCGATTAGTGAATCTGTTTGTTCAAGCCCAAATTTAAGCTCGAAATCAAAGGATTTTATATTCGCTGTGGGTACAGCAAAGTACTGAAGTAGTTCATGCTTACGATTCAATCCAACATAGCTTTCGGCAATATCTGCCGAACGAATATTAGCTTGGTTTTGAGCGTTGATCATATCTATCAATATCGAAGATAGAACCGATTCCAAAATGTCCGACATAATTACTCCCCCCTAGTAAGTAGGAATTTAAACTTAATTAACGTATCAATGTTTCAGTGCATATTTATCCTTTAGCTTTGCCTTTTGAGCTCGTTTTTGTTCCTTGAGGTGGGGGATCCTCAACCTCAACGACAGGGTCAGTGTTCGTGACCACAGTGTAAGTGTAATCAATGATCTCTTGCTCAGTCTTGTCAGAATTTGCGATAGGTACCATCGCTTCTATTTTCAGTTTTCCCTGAGAATCAACCGCGTTTTCTGACAATGTAACAAGGAATTGAACTACGCCTTTCCTGTTTGTATAACCTGTGACTGCATCTGCATCATTTGTCTCAGGACCTGTATCTCTACGCCTAAATGCTTTAATCAAGTCCTTGGTTACATTTAGTCTTTTACCACTTACCAAGTTATTTACTTCAGCTTGTAATTCTTCGTGATCATTACCCTTAATCAAGGTAATTGACTCGAAAGGATTTTCACCGACGGGAGTAATGGTAACTTTACCTGATTTAACATTTCGCCCTTGAGTGTCGGTCATGGTGACTTGGATAGTCCCATTTGGCGTTCTGTCAATATTCAGATTGGCAGGGGTAATTAATACCTGCTCATCCACTCCAACTGTTGTTGCACTACCTTGTAAGATATTAAGCACGGTTTGCAGGCCTGTAGGCATACCTGATTGGCCACCTTTAACATTTACATTCATCGTATACTCAACCGAGTACTTTGATTCTTGTGCGGCTTTAGAATGCTGTTTTGATGAATAATTAGCTTCTGCTTTAACCTTAATACTAAAAGGACCTATACCCAGTGATGCTTCTGCTGATGCATCAACTCCCAGTTCAGTGTCTGAGCTAGTTTCTTCAGTAGATGACGAACCAGCAGATATGTTTGCGATGAAATCAATCGTAAACTCTGAAACTTCAATACTAGGGATGGTTAAAATAACAAGTAAAGGAACCGTTAATGTGGCTTCTTGGCCGTTATTGTTATATGTAAATACGACGTTCACCGGCTTCTTTTCGTTTGTATCGGGGTCAATAGTCAAACAGACTTCATTTATAAATTCATAGGTGGTTTTCGCTGCCAGAGCTTGAGCTTTGATTATTGCGTCCATCGGCCCGCCTATAAGTGAACTAAAATCTAGTGCTTGAAGTGCGTTGGTCGCGACGGTGTTAGGGGTGACATCTATAGCCATTTCAATTCTCCAAAATTTTATTAAGGTTATGGAAAACTTGTACACAGCATTCGTTAAAATATTACAAATTCACAATAACCATAGATTCAATGAAATTTTCCAACCTTCCGTTAACCTTCTGTTTACATAATGTGCTGTTTTATGAATTGTTTTCAAAGAAATCAATTATTCTAAATCATTGGGGATTTTGTTTCGGAACGTAGCAAGTGATGAAATGGCAATATGAGTTATAGGGTTTTCGCGTTATAAGGGGGAACGGTAAGTCACGCTCTGTGCTACCATATCGTCCTAATCTGATTGAGTTTACTGCGTGCCTTCACATATTAATTCCATTTTAGCGCTTAGAACGTCTGAGCTTAAACGTGCCAAGCGAGCATTCAATGCCCGTGGTAGTAAAGTTATCCGTTGCGATATTTGTTTGTTGCCGGTAAACGCATGTATTTGTGCTGATAAGCCTGAACCACAAGCATCCTGTGCGGTACTCTTCATCATGTATAAGGGTGAGTACTACAAGCCTACCAACACAGGAAGGTTAATTGCGGATGTGGTAGCAGAAAATTACGCGTTTGTATGGCACAGAACAGAGCCTGAAGCGGATTTATTGGCGTTGCTCAACAACCCTAAATATCAACCCATTATTATATTTCCCCACGAGTATGCTGAGCCAGAACGCTGCATACCCAAGTTAGAAGCTAAAACAGATAAAATTCCGTTGTTTATTTTTTTAGACGGTACGTGGCGTGAAGCGCGAAAAATGTTTGGAAAAAGCCCGTACCTTGATAATTTTCCAGTGCTGGGCGTATCCCCAGAAATATCGTCTAATTACTTGTTGCGTGAATCTACACGGGAATTCCAGCATTGCACTGCAGAGGTGGGAATAAACGTGTTAGATTTGGCAGGTGAGGTTGAAGCGGCTACGGCGCTAGCCAAATACTTCAGTATTTTTCGACATCAATACTTAAAAGGGAAGCCCCATTTAAGTCACAAAATTGAATTTGCAAAGGCGCAAGTTAAGTAACCCTTGTCTTGCGTGCATTCGCGCTTAACTATAAGGTTAAGCAATCAAAACCCAAGGAGAAAAACATGGCAACAGTTACGTTTCAAGGTAATTCAGTTTCAACTGTAGGTTCGCTTCCAGAAGTTGGGCAGCAAGCCCCAGACTTCACATTAGTTAAAGCGGATTTAGGTGAAGTAACCCTCGCTGATCTTAAGGGTAAACGCGTTATTCTTAACATTTTCCCTTCTGTGGATACGGGTACATGTGCAACGTCAGTGCGTAAATTCAATGAACAAGCCGCTGGTCTAGACAATACACAAGTTATTTGTGTATCCGCCGACTTACCGTTTGCAGCTGGCCGCTTCTGTGGTGCTGAAGGTATTGAAAATGTTATTACCGGCTCTACTTTCCGTACAAGCTTTGGTGACGACTATGGTGTTGCGTTCACTTCAATGCCGCTAACTGGTCTGCTATCACGAACAGTAGTTGTGATTGATACCGACGGTAAGGTACTTTATACCGAGCAAGTGGCTGAAACCACTGAAGAACCAAACTACGATTCAGCAATGGCTGCTTTGTAATTAAGCGTATAAAGCGTAAATAGCTCAAACCAGTAATGCCCACTGCGTTACGTGGGCATTTCAATGGAGAGAGTGATATGTCGATGTTAGTTAATGTTCAACAACTTGCCACGCAACTGCAAGATGAACCCATCATTTTAGTGCGGGCGGTTATGGATGACCCGGTTACCAAAACGCCTGATTCTCGTGATGCTATGGTGTTGCCAAACTCTGTGGATATAGACTTAGACGGCGAGGGCAGTGATCACACCACTGGTTTCCCCCATAGTATGCCAACCGAATCTGACTTTGCTTTGTACTTAGGGCGACAAGGTTTGACCGAACGATCGTCTGTCGTGGTTTACGATACCCGAGGCATGTACAGCGCCCCTCGTGTTTGGTGGATGCTTAAGGCCATGGGGCATGAGAACGTAAAATTGTTAAATGGCGGCCAAGTAGCCTGGGAAGATAAGAGCTTACCGGTATCAGAACAACGAATTCCCTCACATTTTAAGTATGAAAGTGATGCGCAGAGCAAATGGTTCGTTAATAGCTCCGCGGTTATTCAAGCGATTAATACCGATGCGCAACTGGTCGACGCCAGAAGTGAAGCTCGGTTTTACGGAAAAGTGGCAGAGCCTCGCCCTGGGGTTCGTTCTGGGCATATGCCCGGCGCTTACAATCTTCCATTCACAGCGCTATTAGATAATGGCTTTTTCTTAAGCGTTGAAGAATTAAAAAGCGTTTTTGCCAATGCCGACATTGATTTGTCGAAGCCGATTATCTGTACCTGTGGTTCAGGGGTTACGGCGTGTATTATTGGCGTAGCTGCACTTATGTGTGGAGCAAGTGATGTTGCTATTTACGACGGTTCTTGGTCTGAATGGGGAGCAAATGCAACTTTTCCAGTGGTGACTGATTAACAATATCATGTAAGTTAGGGTAGTCGTGTTACGTGTATATATTTCAAAGGAATTGAGCTTATGAATACACCCCCTCGCGTTGTAATATTAACTGGTGCAGGAATTTCAGCTGAATCTGGATTAAAAACATTTCGGGATAACAACGGATTATGGGAAGAGCACAGTGTAGAAGACGTGGCCACACCCGAAGCTTTTGCACGAAACCCTGACCTTGTATATCGATTTTACAATGAACGAAGGCTGCAACTCACCAACGCTGCGGTTATGCCCAATGCAGCCCATGAAGCGCTAGCAACACTTGAACGCGCTTTAAAAGGCCAACTTACGTTGGTTACACAAAACGTGGACGATTTGCATGAACGGGCGGGTAGTGAACGTATTTTACACATGCATGGAAAATTACTGTCCAGCCGCTGCGAAACGACGAATAAAGCATTCGAATGCTATACAACGTTTGATGGTCAGAGTTTTTGTGGTTGCTGTAACACCACAACACTGAGGCCGGACATTGTATGGTTTGGCGAAATGCCCCTTTATATGGATGAGGTTGCCCAAGCTATTGCCAATGCCGATATCTTCTTAGCCATTGGAACCTCAGGTAATGTCTATCCTGCCGCTGGGTTTGTGATTAATGCCAAAGATTCTGGCGCCAAATGTATTGAACTGAATTTAGAGCCCAGTGCGAACAACTATTTATTCGATGAATCTATTAGCGGTAGTGCCACTAAAATAGTTCCAGAGTTTGTTGCTCGGTTAATTGAAGAATATGATTTGTAGATAAACCGATGATTTAATGATAAAAACCGCTAAAGCCTATTCACTAGCACTTAGGCTCACGTAAACTGAGCGCTTAAAAATACAGAGTAATAGAAATAACCCATGCCTTACCTTAATGAATTTTTGACCATTGCCCTAGTACACCTTGTTGCAGTGGCTAGTCCAGGCCCTGACTTTGCAGTAGTCGTTCGAAATAGCCTCGCGTATGGTCGCCGTATTGCTATTTATACCAGCATTGGCATTGGACTCGCAATTTTGCTGCACGTTGGGTATTCATTAGTGGGATTAAGCGTGGTAATAGCCACCACGCCATGGCTGTTTAAAACCTTTAGTTATCTTGCTGCAGGTTATCTTTTATATCTTGCGTATGGCGCACTAAAAAGCGGGCCTAGCCAACCACCAGAAGAAGGCGAGGCTGCGGTAAATAATATAGATAATTCTGTTGAAAACAGGCGAGCTAACACCGAGGCAGCTAATAACAGCAAAGCTAGCCCACTAATTTCTGCTCAAAAAGCACTTTGGATTGGCTTTTTAACGAATGGTTTAAATCCTAAAGCGACTTTGTTTTTCTTATCACTTTTCACCGCTATTATTGATATCGACACGCCTTTTTCAATCAAACTTGGCTATGGCATATATTTAGCTATCGCAACAGGGCTTTGGTTTTGCTTTTTATCCTACCTACTTAGCACCAGTAAAATTGCTCAACTTATTGGTAAAAAAGGGTACTGGCTCGACCGCGCGATGGGTGTTTTATTGGTTGGTTTGGCCGCAAAATTAGTTTTGGGCTAACATTTCGCTCAGAGATCGATTCTTCGAAACTAATCGCTAGGCATTACATTTAATCAACTAATGCGTGGTTATTGGGGTTAACCGCCATATTTATGTATAATGCGGCGGTTAAATTCGATAGCAGCAGTAGAGGAACGTGTGGCAGACAATAAAATGCCTTTTAAAGATAACCAGCCATCTAGCAAGCTAGAAAGAACACTTTCAAAGCAGTACGATTTCGATATTAAATCGTTGTTTTCCCGCGCTAATGGTTTGGTGAAAGCAAATTTTTCAAGCCTATTCCAAGCATCATTGGTTTTATTTCTCACGTTTGTCGCACTTGGTTTTGTTGCTCAGAAGTTCATCATTTTTAATGACGATGGCACTTTTGTTTTTGAACACCAATCGTTAATTGAAATAGTCGCTATTTTCATTGTTGCACCACTTATTGGCGGGTTATACATGATGGGGGTAAGCCACGCCAGAGGTCAAAAGACCACGGTATTTTCTATTTTCAGCTACGTCTCTTTAATATTCGCATTAGCGCTTACACAGCTGGTGAATGGCATAGTGGTACAAATCGGCTTGGTGTTGTTATTCGCACCCGGTGTGTATTTATGGATGGCCACCTCTTTTTCACTGATGCTAGTTGCCGACAAATCGTTAACTCCACTACGCGCTATTATCTTATCGTGCCGCGTATTCAATGCATATTGGGCACCGTTAACCGGTGTTTTTGCCGTCTTCATTATATTATTTATCACGGTTCCGTTAACACTAGGTTTGTCTCTTGTGTGGGTTCTACCCCTGTATTTCAGCATGCTAGGCTTGTTGTATGAAGAGATGATTGGTGAAGAGGGCGAACCAACACCAAGCCACACTGTTCAAAATAAAACGAATGAGTCGAGCTTCGATGCATAAACGGGAAACCCTAAAAATTGTTTTAATTACTATTGCTGTATTAGCAGTCATAGTCATTAACGCGCTTATACTGACTAAGCGCGAACCCGATATTTTAGATATTCCTGAAACACCTGAAGCGACTAAACCTGTTCCCGATTTTTCTGCTTATACCGACGTTAAAGAAAAAAAGACTGCCTTTTTTGATTACTTACGCCCTGAAGTTGAAAAACAAAATGCATATTTACTTACGCTTAGACACTACATACAAACCTTGTATCGTAAGGCTTTAAACGAAGAGCCGCTAACCGACGATGATATTAGCCGTCTTGAGTGGCTACAAACTGAGTACCGAGTAAAGGCAGACCAACCGCTAACCTCTCGCTTGCTTGCCTTGCTGCATAAAATTGATATTTTGCCTGCTGAATTGGTGCTGGTTCAAGCGGCGAATGAGTCGGCATGGGGCACCAGTCGTTTTGCCAAAAAAGGCTATAACTTCTTTGGTATATGGTGCTTTGTGAAAGGCTGTGGCTTTGTACCAGGTAAACGAAATGCCGGCGCAACGCACGAGGTAGCCAAGTTTTCAAGCCTTTCTCGCGCTACCTATACTTATATGCGAAACCTTAATAGGCACGATGCCTACACCGATTTACGAGAAATCAGAGAGCGGTTAAGGGCAAATCAAATCCCCATTACAGGCGTCGCCTTGGCAGAGGGGTTAATGAACTACTCTGAGCGTGGCGCGGCCTATGTAGACGAATTACAAACCATGATCCGGTTTAACCAGGAGTTCTTAACTGAATGAAACGTATAGCTTGCGCGCTTATAGGCGCATTACTCACCTCTAGCGTTGCCGCCGAAATGGTTAATGTTGAATACAGCCGCTTTTATAGCCACGTAAAAAAACTGGATAACGAAGATACTCAAGCCCTGCAATTCGCTTTTGGTTTTCTGCGTGTTGGTGAAGGGCGTTTATGTGAAATTAACAATGCTGAAATAGTCACTGACAAACAAACTATGCCGTTAGAGATTAGCGATGAGTACCGCTTCACTGTACCTACAGAAAAAGCGCTAAAATTAGCAAATGCTTACGTGCGAATAGATTTAACTGAAGCGGCTAATGTGTGTGATATGTCGGTGCAGCTAGAAACAAAAAGCAGCTACCTAACCGCCAGTTACACAAAAGAAGAGCTGAATTTTATTTATGGCCAATATGAAGCTTTCTTTAATGAAATGGGCAGTTTCTTGTCGTTCTTAATGCCAACGGTGAAAGGGTTGATGTTGCAATTTGATGATAAAAATCTGGATTATATAACCCCAGAGGGCCTGCATATTAATAACGGCATACTTCACTTAGAACAAGGTGAAATTAACGAAAATAAAGGGCTTACGCTACCGAAAGCCCCCCTTCGTGTTACCGCTATGGCATCAAGCTAATAGCTGATACTTAATTTGCTCAGCAATACGGGTGATAGTTTGTTCACCCTTTTCACATAGCTCTTGTGCACGGTGAAATTCCATAATACCCACGTCGGTTAGTTGGGGTTCGATAAGAATATCTGGCGGATCGCCCGCTAAACGTGAACGTGTCACCCTTGCTTGTAGTATCTCTAGCGAACTACTCATCACACTTAAAATTCCTGGAGGGTTACCTCTAGGGACTTTATTTGGCGGCGGCGAAATCGTTTCTTCTATGGCTTCAATAGCTTCGCTAGCAATGCCTTCGTTTTGTTCGCTATGTTCGGTGTCGGTTTCAGTTTCTTCTTTATCTTTACTATCAGGTGAGAACCACTGCTTAAGCACGTTTTGGCTTTTAGTGAAGAAGTCTTCTGTTTTCCTTTGATTCTCTTCGTGATCTAGACGTAGTTTCTCAAGCCTAAGGGGCCTGAAATCAGCATTCAGGTTCACGGCAATAACAAAATCGGCACCAAGCTGACGACACAGATTAACAGGCACCGGATTAACTACCGCACCATCTACTAACCAACGATCGCCATGGGCTACAGGGGCAAATAGGGCAGGAATAGCACACGAAGCTTGAATAGTATTGCCAATCTCACCGGAACTAAACACCACTTCACGACCTGTGTACAAATCGGTAGCCACTGAAGCGAACGGCTTCTCCATTGCTTCGTAGGTTGGGGCACAAAACTCGCTAGCAAGCTTATCAAACACTTTTTGCCCGCTAGCAATGCCGCCTCTACGTAAGCCAACGCCCATCAAAGCAAGCACCTGCCAATCTGACAAAGAACAAGACCACTCTTTAAGGCCTTCTAATTTGCCACTGGCGTAGGCAGCACCAACATAGGCTCCAATAGAACAACCTGCCACCACGTCAATTTTAATACCTAGCTTTTCTAATGCTTGAATAATACCAATGTGGGTCCAACCTCTTGCAGCTCCCGCACCTAATGCTAGACCTATTTTCATTTAGTTTGATTCCATCAAATTGATAACTTGAACCGTGTCGTCAGTAGGCTCACTGGGTGACTCAAAGCTGGGTGGATCGAAACCAATATCACCATCTTCCACTGGACCGTTCTGTGTAGAGATGCCTTTAAAGTCGTGCAAATTCTTATCGACCAGATGCGAAGGCGCTACATTTTGAAGCGCACTGAACATAGACTCAATACGCCCAGGGAAACGGCGATCCCAATCTTGTAGCATGGCCTTAACGTTCTGACGCTGCAAATTCTCTTGAGAGCCGCACAAATTGCAAGGAATGATTGGAAATTCTACGGCATCAGAATAACGCTGAATGTCTTTTTCAGTGCAATAGGCAAGAGGTCTTATCACAATATGCTCGCCATTATCGCTTACCAACTTCGGTGGCATTGATTTAAGCTTACCGCCATGAAACATGTTCAAAAAGAAGGTTTCTAGCATGTCATCACGGTGGTGACCGAGTGCAATTTTAGTGGCGCCTAATTTTTTTGCCGTGCTGTATAAAATGCCGCGACGTAATCGCGAACAAAGTGAGCACGTGGTTTTACCTTCTGGCACTTTATCCATAACAATAGAGTAGGTGTCTTCTTCTACGATTTTGTACTCTACCCCCACACTTTCAAGGTATTCAGGAAGTACGTGCTCTGGAAATCCTGGCTGCTTTTGATCGAGGTTAACCGCAATAATGTCAAAATGAATTGGCGCAATGCGCTTTAAAAACATAAGAATATCAAGCATAGCGTAACTGTCTTTACCGCCAGACAAGCACACCATGACTTTATCGTTGTTTTCAATCATGCCGAAATCAGCAATCGCTTTGCCTACATTTCGACGAAGTCGCTTTTGTAGCTTGTTAAAGCTGTATTTTTGTTTATTTTGAGACGCGGTTAACGGAGCGTCCGCACGGTTTGTGCCTGCACTGGTCATATCAATAGCTTGGTTACTGCGAAAAAAACCATTATACAGTAATCAAGTAAAATTGAATGTGTGAGGTTAAGATTTTTTGTATCTTGTTGGCACGGGCTGCTACAAAATGCCAATAGCGCTAAAGGCTAAAACCAATAGCGCTTCAAGCTACAAAGCTACGCTAGCGAACCGTGCCAACAGACTGTGTTTAAATGTTTATCTATTAGCGTGAAAGAGGCGAAATAAAGCCGTCTGGTTTTATTGCCAGTACATCACACACCAGCTCATCTATAACATGTTCAGCAGTGTTACCTATAAGGGCCGCAGAAATACCAACTCGGCCAACCGTGCCTATGATCACCAGTTCGGCATCTATATCTTTGGCTATTCTTGGAATCACTTTTTCAGGTAGGCCTTCTTTAACGTAACAGCGCTCACTATCAATAGCATACTTTTCGCTGTGTTTGTTCATCTCAAGTTCGTGATGGTGCTTTACTGCGTTGTTGTACGTATCAGGGTCGAACTCCGGAACTTCAATCGCGATATTAAGCGGTGTAGCAGGATAGCTGTTAACCAAATTTACGTTGCCACTGAGTAGCGCGGCATAATCGTTAGCAATGACTGTGATTTTGTCGTTGAGTAGCGCATGTTCGTCGTCTTCACTGCCTACATTGACTGCCGCAATAATTTCACCATTGTCGGGCCATTCATGGTCTTTTACCAACAATACGGGGGAGGGACATTTTCTAAGTAGGTGCCAGTCTGTTGGAGTGAAAATAACAGAAGCTAAATCGTCATGGCGTTTGGTTGCTTTAACAACCAAGTCTATATTGTTATCTATTACATAATGCACCACAGCTTCAAAGGCGCGGTTGTTCCATTCAACAACAATATCGGTTTTTTCAAACCCTAAATCGCTAAGGGTTTTACGTAACCAACCCGCATGTTCCTTAGTGACCGCATCGCGCATTGCTTCGCGATCATCAGGGCTGAGCATGGTAGTCATATCATAAGATAAATCGTAAACCACCAGCATGGCGGTGACAGAAGCCCCTGTCTTTTTGGCAAGTTCGTATGCACGGCTAAGCGCAGGTTGAGTATCTCTATCGGCTTCAATGACCGCTAAAATACGTTCATACTTAATCATAACCCCTCCAAACATCGTTAGAATTTTGGTTGCTACAATTTAAGTGTAATACCTATTTGCTATTACGTAACTTGTTTTAGATCAAAAGCTTTGAAGATTAGCTATTACAGGCAATATTAGGTGCAACCACAGACGATAAACGTCGTGACATCTCATCAAAATCTAAAATAGTAATGAGTTTACCGTCCACCTGAATAATATTTTCTTTTTGAAAACGGCTTAGTAGGCGACTAATGGTTTCAATAGTTAAACCAAGGTAGTTTCCGATTTCATTTCGCGTCATCGTAAGGTGAAATTCTTTGTTTGAAAATCCACGCTCTTCGAAACGTTGAGAAAGCTGTGAGAGGAAATACAATAGGCGTTCTTCTGCTGAGCGCTTATTAAGCAACATCATGAGGTCATGATCTTGTTTAATTTCCGCACTCATAAAACTCATTATTTGATGTCTTAACTTGGGGAACTGAACTGACATCTCGTCTAGGGTTTCATACGGTAATTCGCACACCATCGCAGTTTCTAATGCCTGAGCATAACTTTGGTGCTTGTTTTCCCGTAATGCGTCAAAGCCGATAATATCGCCAGGAAAGTGAAAACCTGTAATCTGCTCTTCACCATCTGAGTTGGTGACGAAAGACTTAAAAGAGCCGGTGCGTACTGCGTAAAGAGAGTTAAATGTATCTCCCGACTTTACCAGTAAATCACTCTTGTGAAGGGGTTTCTTTCGCTCAATAATATCATCTAAAGATTCAATCTCAGTCTTGTTTAGCGCAACGGGCAAACATAAGTGACTGAAACTGCAATTTTGACAATGAATTGAGAATTGGCTTCCTTTGCTCATAGGTTCAAACTATAAATAGGGTCGACTTAATATAATCTTACTCTTTTGTTTATGAAATTGCTGCATAAATTAAAAAGAGCGCGTAAATAGCCAATATTCCTGAAAAGCATTGCCTTACCACGGGGTGCCTAAAACCGGCTATAAGGTACTGACTACCTGCACTGGCCGCTAGCAAGGTGGGCAGGGTGCCTAACCCGAAAAAGAGCATAATAGCTGCGCCATCAATGGCAGAGCCTGATGCTAATGACCATGTAAGTGTTGAATAAACCAGTCCGCAGGGAAGCCAGCCCCATATAAAACCGTACGGGAGCGCATAGACTGGACTTTTGAACGGTAGGAAGCGTTTAGATAAGGGCTGAATAGCTTTAAATAATCCGCGCCCCATTGCTTCAATGTAATTTAAGCCTTGCCACCACTTACCTAAATAACACGCTAAAAGCAGCAGCATAATGCCACTAATTAAAGACAAAACGGGTTTAGCAATTGGCACAAATTCGGTGGCCATTTGGCCAACAGCGCCTGTAATAGCACCGGCTAACGTATAACTGAGGATACGGCCAAAATTATAAGCAAGGGTGTAGGGCAAAGCGGCTTCATTACTTGGTGTTACTGTGCGTAGTGCAGCAACTATGCCGCCACACATACCCACACAGTGCACGCCGCCAGCAATGCCAATGAAAAAGGCAGAGAATATATTAATCTCTGTCATTGGTTTCTTTGCGTTGTTGCAATTGCTTACGTTGCTCGGCTAGTTTCTTTTCATCACCTGACAAATCATCATCAAACAAAATGCTATAGCCCTGTCTATCAAGGTCTTCAAACTGATTGGTTTTTACCGCCCAGAAAAAGATAACCAGCGCCAACGCAACAATGATGATAGCGATGGGAATTAATACGTAAATGATACTCATATTATTTACTTAATAACCTAGTTGAATTGGTGACCACAATAATACTACTGAGTGACATGCCAACCACGGCCATCCAGGGAGAGAGTAACCCTGACACCGCAAAGGGGAGAATAATAATATTGTAACCTACCGACCATGCGATGTTTTGCTGAATTTTGCGTTTTGCTTGTTGGGCCACTGAAAATAAGGTGGGGACAGACAGTAGACTGTCGCCTAGCAAAATAACATCGGCAGCCGTTTTCGCTACATCGGTGGCGTTTCCTACGGCAACTGCCACATCTGCGCTAGCAAGAACAGGGGCATCATTTATACCGTCGCCCATCATCATGACTTTGCGACCTTGCTTTTGCAAAGTGTGCACTTGAGAATACTTTTGCTCCGGCGACAAGCCACCTTTTGCTATATGAATAGGTAAACTGGCAGTAAGTGTATCAACGTTTTTCTGTGTATCGCCACTTAGTACTACGAGTTGATGTTCATCCAGTGCGGTGAGTGTGGCTAAAGCATCTTGACGCAAACTATCATTTACGCAGAACGCGGCCATTAATACGCCATCGGCACACAAAAACACGTTTGCCGGTATGTCTACTTTTGCGGTGGTTGATAAGTTACAAAATACGGCTGACCCCATGGTGAAAGCCACATTGTTAATCTCACCACTAATGCCGCCACCAGGTGTAACCGTAAATCCATTAATTTTATTAGGTGGGGTTTTGTTCTGTGACTTAACAGCTTCGTTATCGAAGGCACGAGCAATAGGGTGTTCAGAACGAGACTCTAACAAAGCGGTAAGCGCCATTACCTGCACCGGATCTACACCTTTAGCAAACCAGCGCTGTTGTAGCGAGAACTTACCTTCTGTCAACGTGCCGGTTTTATCAAGGGCGATGGTATCAATATCGGTAAGCTGTTCTAACGCATCAGCACGCTTCAATAAAATGCCCTGACGATTCAGCTTCGCCATAGCGCAGGTTAACGCCGAAGGTGTGGCTAAGCCTAGTGCACAGGGGCAGGTTGCCACTAATACAGAGATAGTGATCCAGAAAGCCTCTTCGCTGCCCACGTAAGACCAGTAAACGTAGGTTAATGCAGATATAAGTAACACAGAGAAAACAAAGTAGCGTGAAAAGTTATCGGCAATTTGAGCCGCTTTTGGCTTACTTGCCATCGCGCTGGCTTGTAAGCGTACGATTTGATTGACCAAGGCATGCTTTAAGCTCTGAGTCACTTTAACCGTTAATGTGCCATCTTGGTTTACCGTACCACCATACACTAAATGGCTGGCCGATTTACTAACCGGGTTAAACTCACCAGTCAGCATAGACTCATCAACTGCGGCAGTACCATCTAGCACAATACCGTCTACAGGAATGGTTTCACCGGGCTTCACTAGTACCACATCATCAGGCATTAATAGCTTCGCCAAACACTGAGCAATGCTGCCATCAGTTTCAATTTTTGCGGCCGAGACGGGAATATACTGCATCATGTTGGCAGAAATTTGTGCCGCACGGTGCCTACTTCTATGCTCTAAAAACCGGCTTAAAAGGAGTAAAAAGATAAACATACATATAGATTCAAAATACACTTCACCTTGCTCTAGCAAGGTTGAACGTAAACCTGCAAAGTAGGTACCAAATACCGCAAGGGTGACCGGCACATCCATATTTACGGTTCTTGCGCTTATGGCCTTTAAAGCGCCTAAATAGAACGCGCTACCTGAATAAAGGACAACGGGGGTGGTAAGGGTGAGTGCTACCCAATAGAAGTATTGACGGGTTTCTTGCTCAATGGCACCAAACCAGTCGAAGTAAAGCCCAGCCATTAGCATCATTACCTGCATGGTCATAATGCCGGCTAAACCTAACTTTTTGATAAACGATTTTTGTTCACGTTTATAGCTAGCTTCATGTTCATCGGGGTGGAACGGTGAGCCAACATACCCTATGCGTTTTAATGTGGTGAGTATTTCGCTAAGTTTAATAACACTGGGTTCCCAGGTTATTAATGCGCGGCGCTCTTGAACATTTACGGCTACTTGGGCAATGCCTGATACTTTTGAGAGTTGTTTTTCAATCAACCAACCACACGCGGCACAGGTAATGCCTTCAAGGGTTAGCTGTATTTGTTTGTGTTGGCCTTCATCAAAAACAAATTCTTCTTGAAGGGCGGGATCGTCATATACGTTGAGCGCAGACAATGCATCTAAAATACCATCGTCCGACTTTTGTGCTGGTTCGGTTCTAAACTGGTAATAGTCTTCAAGTCCATTATCAACAATGGCTTGGGCAACTGCTTGGCAACCTGGGCAGCAGAGCTGCCTAGTTTCACCTAATATAACGGCTTCATATTTATGTGTTGCATCGTTAGGTAACGCGCAATGAAAACAAAGATTCTCGCTCATTACGGGTTAAACTTGATGGCGCCAGAGTAGGGAAGTTGAAGCGTATTTTGTACTTTCCAACTATCATCAACAGGAGAAAGCGAAACTTGCCATTTACCCGTAAGGTCTTTTTCAACAAAGCCGCGGTAAATACCATTCGCATCGCGACTTAGTAATACACTCGCATCACGCTCTTCCATGGTGACATGGTAAAAGTTCAGTTTAAGGGCGTTTCCTTCTGCTGGAATACCCGAATGGAACTCTACCGAAATACTGCCATCGGTAATGGTTAAGTCTGTTGTAATGTTCTTGCGTTTCGCTATGGCTTCTTTATCGAGCCGTGCATTGATCGCTTTACCTTCTTTGTAGTAATCGTCTACCACTAAGCTATCTTCGGTTGAAATAGCCAGTTTCAATAACACGCCACCCATTACTAATGTAATTAAGGGAACGGCAATAAGGAACCAGGGCCAGAATTGTTTATACCAGGGTGTATTCATTAATTACATCAACTCGTTTACTACAGAAAAACTGGCGCGATAGGAAAGATATGGCATCCAGTTGAAGAGGGTTATTTTCTCATAAAAAAAGCCCCGTGATAACGAGGCTTTTTAGCATTATTGTTGGTTATACGAATTTAGTCGTTAGAAAGACTATAAACGTACGATGCAACAACGTGGATTTTGTCATCACCCAAGGTTTTCTTGAATGAAGGCATAACACCATTTCGTCCGTAGGTTAATGTTTCAGTAACCGCACGATGACTTCCGCCATATAACCAAATGTTGTCAGTCAGGTTAGGTGCACCAAGTGCTTGGTTACCTTTACCGTCCATACCATGACAGGCAGCACATGCAGCAAAGCGAACTTTACCTGCATCAGCAAGTTGCTGGTCAACATCACGCCCGCTTAGGCTTAATGCGTATTCAACCACTTCTTCAATGCCTTTCTCACCCATAACATCTATCCATGCAGGCATAGCGGCTTTACGGCCTAATGTTAGGGTTTCAACAATTTTTGCACCCGAACCACCATATAACCAATCGTTATCGGTAAGGTTAGGGAAGCCGCCATTTTGGCCGCGAGCATCAGAACCATGACACTGAGAACAGTTTTGCATAAACAAGCGCTGTCCTACTTTATTCGCTTCAGGGTCTTTCGCTAGTTCCTCAACAGGAATTTGCGCATACGCTTCAAAAATTGGGTCGAACTTTTCAGCCGCGTAATCCAATTCACGATCGTATTCTACAAACTTGCCTTGCTCTTTTGCATCGATGCGCGCTTGCGCCGATTCTTCAAGCGTCAATATACCTTGGTTCGAGCTCTTCCAGCCAAATAAGCCTTCGTAAGAACCCAATCCAGGATAAAGGGCAAGGTAGATAAAACCCCAAATGATTGTCATGTAGAACATGATTGTCCACCAACGAGGAAGGTTGTTGTTCAACTCCTCGATGCCATCAAATTCATGCCCCATTGATTCTCCCTCTGGCACGCCTGTTTGATTGGACAAACACCAGCGCAGAAGGAAATAGCAACCAATGATTAACCCTAGGGTTATCACTGAAATCCAAATTGTCCAAAACATACTCATAAGTTCGAGACTCCTGCTAATCTTCTTTTGATTTTTCTTTGTCTTCGTCTGCGAAAGGCAAATTCGCCGCTTCATCAAACTTTTGTTTGTTGCGGCTACTAAAAGCCCACCAAACTATGCCAATGAAACTAACAAAGACGATGACAGTAAAAATGCTACCTACTATTCCTTGATCCATATTATTTCAAATGTGTGCCAAGAGATTGTAGGTATGCAATAAGGGCTTCCATTTCTGATTTGCCCTGTACTGCCGCTTGTGCTCCCGCGACATCTTCATCGGTATACGGTACGCCAAAGCCTTGGAAAACTTCCATCTTCTTGGCGGTTAACTTACCGTCAAGTTTGTTTTCTGCAAGCCATGGGAAACCAGGCATGTTCGACTCAGGTACCACGTTACGCGGATTAAGCAGGTGAACACGATGCCATTCATCACTGTAACGCCCACCAACACGTGCTAGGTCAGGACCAGTACGCTTAGAACCCCAAAGGAAAGGGTGTTCCCATACTGACTCACCAGCAACACTGTAGTGACCGTAACGTTCTGTTTCGGCACGGAACGGACGAATCATCTGACTGTGACAACCAACACATCCTTCACGGATATAGATGTCACGGCCTTCTAACTCGAGTGCTGTATAAGGACGTAAGCCTGTTACCGGTTCCATTGTTTGCTGCTGAAACATCAGCGGCGTAATTTGAACCATGGCACCGAAGCTAATCGCAACAAGGATTAGCACGGTTAACAGGCCGACATTTTTTTCAATTAACTCATGTGGATTTTTCATTATGTCGTCTCCTTATTACGCTGGCTGAGTTGTAACATCAGCAGCGATACTACCTTTAGGGGCACGAACGGTTTTCCATGTGTTATAAGCCATGATAAGCATGCCAGTAACCACGAAACAACCACCAATGAAACGAACCACATAGAAAGGTTTAGACGCTTCAAGCGATTCTACAAAGCTATACGTTAATGTACCGTCAGCATTTACTGCACGCCACATTAGCCCTTGAAGAACACCTGACATCCACATTGCTACGATATAAAGCACTACACCAATTGTTGCTAACCAGAAGTGAACATTAACAAGACGTGTGCTGTACATCGATGGCTGACCAAACAGAATAGGTATTAAGTGGTAAATAGAACCAATTGATACCATGGCTACCCAACCTAATGCTCCTGAGTGTACATGGCCGATAGTCCAGTCTGTGTAGTGAGACAATGCGTTAACTGTTTTAATTGCCATCATTGGGCCTTCAAAGGTAGACATACCATAGAAAGACAATGAAACAATTAAGAAACGTAATACAGGGTCAGTACGCAATTTATGCCATGCACCAGATAGCGTCATTATACCGTTTATCATTCCGCCCCAAGAAGGAACAAATAGAATGATAGACATCACCATACCTAGCGACTGTGTCCAATCGGGTAGGGCAGTATAATGTAAGTGGTGAGGACCAGCCCAAATGTACAATGAAATCAATGCCCAAAAGTGAACAATAGATAATCTGTACGAGTAAACTGGGCGACCTGCTTGCTTAGGAACGAAGTAATACATCATGCCTAAGAAGCCAGCAGTTAGGAAGAAACCTACTGCGTTATGGCCGTACCACCACTGCATCATGGCGTCTACTGCGCCTGCATACAATGAGTAAGACTTAGTGAAAGACACCGGAATGGCCATGCTATTACCAATGTGCAATACAGCAACGGTAAGCATGAACGCCCCTAAGAACCAGTTCGCAACATAAATATGCGACACTTTTCGGATAACTAGGGTTCCGAAGAAGTTAATGATATAAGCGAGCCAGACCAGCGTAATCAAAATATCGATTGGCCATTCTAGTTCAGCGTATTCTTTCGAGCTGGTTAAACCTAAAGGTAGAGAAACTACCGCCAATACGATAACGGCTTGCCAGCCCCAAAACGTAAATGCAGCAAGTTTGTCACTGAACAGTCTAACCTGAGAGGTACGCTGAACGATGTAGTATGACGTCGCGAACAAAGCACAGCCGCCGAAGGCAAAAATAACGGCATTGGTATGCAAAGGACGCAGACGCGAGAATGTTAGCCATGGTGTGTCAAAGTTAAGCATAGGTGCAAATAATTGCGCGGCAATAAATACCCCTAGGCCCATACCAATGATACCCCAGACTATGGTCATAATGGTAAATTGCCTAACTACTTTATAATTGTAGTCAGGTTGTGCTTGGCTTATTTCACTCATTTTAATGAATCTTCCACTTCAAATGAACTATGGTCTCCAACAGCCGTTCAAGTACGGTCTAGACATGTGAAAGCAACGGAATAACGCTTCACACCGAGCTCGGAAAGAGTAATAATTATAGTCTCCAAGCCAGTTGGTACGCGGATGATAAGGTTTTTAATTACAAAAAGATACCATAAACTACCTGAGCTTGATCTCCATCAATGAAGAAATATACAAAATTTAAGAAATGCTAAATAACAGTAACAAAAAGAGATCATTTTATTCACAAAGATGGCTTACGCCGCTTTGTATTTTTCTCGTGGCAGTATGTGTATTTGCAGTGCATCAATACCAAATGTCCGCTACGCCTTCTTCGAGCTCCTTAAATGAAATAGGAGAGAGCTGTACATTTGTCAACGAGCACTGTGAATTTTTAATACACGGCAGACACGCCTATGCGGAATTTTCAGACAAAGTAGAACCTGAAACCTCTATTACCCTAGTTCTAGATTTGCCTGTCGGGACGAAGATAGAAAGTGCCTGGATTGAGGGCGTGAACATGTACATGGGAAAAGTGCCCGTATTGCTCGAAAATAAGAACAAAGGGAAATGGTCAGGCTGGTTTATGTTGGGAAGCTGTAACGAATCGACAATGAAATGGCAATTGCGGTTAAATATAGAAGGGCAGGCAGCACCAAGCTACCTGAACTTCGAAACGATAATGTAGTATTACTTACATTTGAGATTGCAAATAGTTAGACAAGCCAAGGCGTTTAACTAGGCCAAGTTGTTGCTCTAACCAATGCGCATGATCACGCTCGGTATCATCAAGTAGTACTACTAAGATATCACGTGTTACGTAGTCTTTTTCAGACTCACATAACGCGATGACTTCTTTCAGTTTTGCATCCACTTCATATTCAACACGAAGATCGCTTTCAAGCATTTCAGGTACATCTGAACCGACTTTAAAGCCAGTTCGTGTGACCATGTCAGGTACGCCTTCTAAAAACAGCATACGCTCGATAAGTTTAGTGGCGTGGCCACGCTCATCGTCAAATTCGTGGTCGATACGCTCATAAAGCTTGGTAAGACCCCAATCCAAATACATTTGTGAATGAATGAAGTATTGATCCATCGCGGCTAGTTCATAAGAAAGTAGCTCGTTTAGACCTTTAATGATGGTTTGATTACCTTTCATTAGTCATCTCCCATTACTTGCGCCTGAAGGTAGTTTTCAATACCCATAGCGCCAATTTGATATTCTTGAGTTTCAATCCAATCTAAATGATCTTCTTCATACTCTAAAATTGATTCGAGGATATCCCGTGTAACGTAATCCTGCTTTTCTTCGCACAGTGCGATCGCTTCACGTAATAGTGGCAACTGTTCTTTTTGGAATCTGGCATCGCAGCTCAGCATTTCCTCAGTATCTTCACCAATGTAAAGCTTGCCCAACGCTTGAAGGTTAGGTAACCCTTCTAAAAATAGAATGCGCTCAATCAACTCATCTGCTTGCTTCATGTCTTTAATCGACTTTTTGTAGTTCTTTTCATTGAGCTCTTGTAAGCCCCAATTTTTGAACATACGTGCATGCAGAAAGTACTGATTTATAGACGTTAACTCACTAGTGAGCACATCATTCAGCTTCGCGACGACTTGTTTGTCACCTTGCATAGTAAGAACCTTAATTATCAATATGACGCTAGTGTAGAGCGAAAACGCGAAAATGTCAAAAATTTACTTTAAAAACAATGATATACAAATAGAAATGGTTATCACTTCATCCTTTGTTTGCATTAAGAATAGCCAGCTATTCTTGTTGCGTATTTGCATAGGCTAAACTTTCTTCGGCAAAACCTAAACCCGCTTCGGTGAAAAAGTTAAATACTTTATCTACGCCTTGTTCTAATAAGTAATTCACTTCATCTTCATATCGCGCGATTGCCGCTACTTTACCGGTGTAACCCGCGTTTCTTAATTGGCGTGTAATATTGATCGCATCTTGTATAGAGGGCAGTGCTAACAGAATTAAATGAACGTTTTTAATTTCCAGATTGTCCCATAAATCAACATCTTCACCATCACCACAAATAACGTTTAATCCTTCACTGGCAAGTTGTTTTACTTTTACTCTATCGGCGTCCATACCCCATACGCTGACATCAGCAAGTTTAGATAGCGCATTAAACGCACCTTGCCCAACACGCCCCATTCCAAGCACCAAGAATTCTGCTTTGTGCAAAGTAGGGTAAATGTCTTCTTTAAGACGACGGTTCTTTTCGTAACGTTTAATAGTGTCTTTATATTTGTGATATTGAGAATGCGAGGTGCGGTACAACACACTGGTAATAACGAAAGAAACAGACAATGAAAGCGCAATGACGACCAACCAGCTTTCAGCCAATAATCCCAGCGACACGGCAAGCGCGCCAACAATAAGACCAAATTCACTGAAATTAGACAGTACTAGGCTGCTTAAATAAGACGTTCTGCCTCGTAATCGTAGCGATGTAAATAAGCCAAAAAATAGTGCAGCCTTTATAGGGATGAATAAACAGAACACCAATGCAATAATAATCATATTAAAATCAGGCAGCGCGGTTAGCCCGATGGTAAGGAAAAAGCCAATCAAGAATAAGTCTTTGAAACTGAGTAACGACTTAGCAAGCTCACTGGCTTTTTCATGTTGCGCTAACATAATGCCAAATATCAGTGCGCCCAAGTCACCTTTAATATTCACTAGCTCGAATAAGTGATAACCACCTAACGCAAGAATAAATCCAGTAAGGGGCAGTAACTCTCCGTGACCTGACTTATTGATAACACGGTTAATAAGCGGCATAGCGGGAATAAGAGCCAGTAGCCCAAGTGCCCATACCGAGGGCAGTTTGCCTGTGGCAGCCACTAAAAATATAACAGCGAACACGTCTTGCATAACCAAAATGCCAATGGCAAGGCGACCATGACGGGTTTTACTTTCACCGCTTTCTTCTAGCACCTTAATAACACAAACCGTACTGCTGAAGCTTAACGCAAAGGCAATCAGCGTAGCGCTTTGCCACGTTAATCCTTCTATATATTGGCTGGCAACGGCAGCAATGCCATACACACCACAAGTAACAATTCCCACCCAAATAAGGGTGTGCGAAATACTACCGGCCCACACTTCACGTTTACTTAAGTCGCGAACGTTCAATTTTAAACCAATGGTGAACAACATGATGGTAATGCCCAAGTTGGCTATCTTGGTAAGATCATCGGTGAGTGTGTAGCCTGAGAAATTTAGCAAGAAGCCCGCGACCAAGTAACCTACTAACGGGGGGATCCCAATAAGTTTAACCGTTAAACCGCAGACAAATGCGAACAGAAGAAATGCATACTCCATGAATTACCTTTCACCATTTCGATTAGTTAGTACAAATAGGAATGTCTGTAGTCCGTTTTAGCCATGACATTCTTACCTTACATTTTTACCCAATATTCTTATATTAGTTAGCGCGGCGAACATCGAAAGTGCTCAACACGCTGATGTATATAGAAGTGTTTAGATTAGCATGTAATGGAACATGAGCGAATGGTAAAAGATAGATACCATTATGTTGCGTTTATATCGCTGTAGGTTTTATTAATTAAAGATATAGTAATAAGTAATTATACCGCTTAATAAAACCCAAAATTGTGTTGGAACAGTAATAACTGATAATCACACATGGAGTAGCTATGCGAAATCAAATCTTAGGAACCTTAACGGCATTATTTATTTTTAACCTACTGATAGGTTTTTATTGGCATCCAGCGTGGTGGTTTCTATTATTAACCGTGTTGTTACTCGTCTTAGCAATCTTCGATACAGTCCAGAATAAACATGCGATTCTAAAAAACTTCCCGTTAATTGGCAGAACTCGCTGGACCATTGAATCACTGCGGCCCTTCATACAGCAATATGTTTTAGAATCGGATACTGGCGGCGCGCCTATTTCTCGTATGTTTCGCTCTATTGTGTACCAACGAGCGAAAGACAGCAGAGAAACTATTCCTTTTGGCACCCAATTAAATACTTATGACGATGGTTATGAATGGATAGGGCACTCATTATCGGCCCGAGACATTGATGAAATGGATCATGACCCTAGGGTTACTGTTGGTGGAAAACACTGTAAACAGCCATATGACGCCAGCATTCTTAATATTAGTGCAATGAGTTTCGGAAGCCTGTCTAAGAATGCTATTTTGGCGCTGAACAAAGGCGCGAAGAAAGGTAATTTTTTCCATAATACCGGAGAAGGGGGCTTAACCCCTTACCACGAAGAAAACGGTGGCGATATTGTTTGGCAAATTGGTACTGGCTATTTTGGGTGCCGAACCAAAGACGGGAAGTTTGATGCCGATCTGTTTAAAGAAAAAGCCTGTTTGCCGCAAGTTAAAATGATTGAAATAAAATTAAGCCAAGGCGCAAAACCAGGCCATGGCGGTATATTACCCGCTTATAAAAATACACCTGAAATAGCGAAAATTAGGGGCGTAGAGCCAGGTACTCAGGTAGATTCACCACCACGCCATAGCGCCTTTTCTACGCCGTTAGAGATGATTGATTATATACAACAGCTTCGCGATCTAAGTGGCGGTAAGCCCATTGGCATTAAACTAGCGTTAGGCCGTAAAAGTGAATTTATCGCCATGTGTAAAGCCATGGTAGAAACCGGTATTACACCCGACTTTATCACCGTTGATGGAGGCGAGGGCGGCACAGGCGCTGCACCACTTGAATATTCAAACTCAATTGGTTTTCCACTGAGAGAAGCACTGGCTTTTGTAGACGATTGTTTGATTGGTTACGACTTAAGAAAGCAAATTAAAATCATTGCCTCTGGTAAAATTATCACCGCGTTTCAATTAGTAAAAAACTTGAGCTTAGGTGCAGATATTTGTAATAGCGCAAGAGGTATGATGCTAGCGCTTGGCTGTGTGCAGTCGCTTTCGTGTAACACTAATAAGTGCCCAACCGGCGTGGCAACGCAAGACCCAAAACTGGCTAAAGGGCTAGATGTAACAGATAAATCTGAGCGAGTGTATCGCTTTCACAAAAAGACGCTGCATGCGTTAATGGATATGCTGTCTTCAACTGGCCATGTGAGTACAACGGAATTGAACCGCACCCATATATTTAGGCGTGTCGATCAAGCAAGTATCGCTCGGTACGATGAAATCTTTCCGTTAGTGAAAACCGGAACACTGTTAGGTGATGATATTCCTGAGCGATTTAAGCTGCATGTCAAAGAAGCTAATTCTGATAGCTTTATGCCATGCAGCTTGTTGGCTGAAATTGAAGAAGAAACGAAATCAGTATCTTAATTTTCACCCTGACTATCTTGTTCTGGCATGCGTAATTGGTACAACCGATACTCAGACGTTCTATAGGGAACAACTTTATATTTAGGTTGTAAATAAGCAACTAAATCAATAAGTTCTTGAACGGTAAGTACATTGTTCATGTTGCGCATGCGAGACTCTCCATCTACGGAAGTCATGCTAACAGGCTGTCGGCGTGTTAGCTTGTGGGAGGGATTTATCACACTGGTAACCAGTTCACCGTACGTGGTGATCCTACCGCTGCTTCCTCCTAAAGGTATAGGTTTTGGAACAAGATAAGCATGGTCATCTGGCATGGTTATGCCATCTATTTGATGACAGTCTGTACATTGGTACTTTTGAAATGCCACTTTTCCTGCATCGGCGTTCCCTTCTGGTAAGCTAAACCCCCGCGGTGAGTCAGGCCCTAAATCGCACCCAGTTAACAACAGCGCAACAAAAGGGATTACAGTAGTAAATTTTGCCATGTTCACGACTCCAACTTTATTATTCTCAATTTTAATTATGGTGCAAATCTAAAAAGGAGAATTGATTTCAATCAAAGAAAAGTGAGCAGAAGTTAACTATATTGTAATTATCCACTGCCGATAATGGAACCAATGATGAACGTTTATAATACTGTTTTAGTCCCTATTGATGTGTTTTCAGACTATACCCAGATTCTATCGAGAGCATTACAAGTCGCTCCCGATACAGACAACATACACTTACTTTATGTGGCGTTTCCACAAACCAATGTTGAACCATATGGGCTGTTTTTGGAGCGAGATTATTCGCAAGACGTAAAAGAACAGGCAATGAAAAAGCTAAGTGAAATCGCAGCGGGCAACAATATTCCAACTGGTAACGTTAATGTCGAAATTGGTTCTCCAGCTGATGAAATACATTACGTAGCAGAAAAATTAAACGCAGACCTTATTGTTATTGGTACGCATGGACAAAGTGGACTTCGTCTTTTGCTAGGTTCAACGGCAAATGCCGTACTACACGGTGTGAAAAGAGATGTACTGGCAGTGAAAATATAAAAAATTGTTATGGCAGAAATAGAACTATAACCATAAAGGACACATAACCTTTCTGTGTTTTAAATAAAATTTATCTTGTTATAAAACCGCTTAGGTTTTCATGCTAAGCGGTATATAGTTGAGCCCAATGCAAAAAAACTACAAAGTTTCTGGACTCTTTTTACCATCGTAACACTGTTCAATTAACTCCACTACAGAGCTACTTAGGTTCTTAAGGTGTGAGGCATCAACGCGACTTTCACCACCATGATTTAAATCTGAAATAGTAAATACAACATCTTCACCACTAGAATTGACATGAACTAGCACAGAGTCTTCCTCATCAACGAACGGAACTTTAATATAAAGTGGCTCATTATTGTCAGCGAAGTAATCGATGGCTTGGTCAATTGATGTAAAAGCGGGCTTTTTTTCAGGATGAAGTGACCACGTTTTAGATGGAATAACTAACTCAGCGATTGTTTTACCGTGCGATGCATCTATACCATTAGACATAACATTTCCTTTTTTAGTATCTACATGTAACTGATACGAAGCCATCCTTGAATTAGGTTCAATATTGTTATTAAAGGCAGTCAATAAGATAGAAACAACACAAAAGAGTAGGGGATACATACGATAAAAAGTTACGCGTAACTATTTTAGGCATACAAGTCGTTCTAAATCAGGGGGATAGAGTTTTACAAAGTTGGGAGTTATTAACGATGTAATGTATCGGATAGCAATTAGAATGAGAAAAAATACGATTTGGAAATACCACTTTTAGAAGAAAGCGGACATTAACGCTTAAATTTTTCAGATAATTTAGCCATTCCACCGCGTTTAACGTTAGCTTGTTGAGTATAGTGACCAGGCATCTCGGGTGATTGCCAGCCTCCAGCCAACTGAAGTTCTGGTAAAGTAGCACCGTTTTCAGCTAGCGAAACTGCGCCACCAACTCTACCGCTATGTGGAGTGATGTTATCTTTTATGCCTGCACGGTCGGCTACCCGTTTCCATATTCGATAAACACTAGAATAATCGAGAATTGATTGCAACGACGAATCAGCCGATTGTTCATCGTAGGGCAATAACGCATGACCTCGGTTTGAAACACGGCGAAAAAGAATGCCTTTATTTATACGACGAGGATCATCAATAAGCCTTTCATTTTGTGTTTTAGCATCAAAATTAGCCTCCGAAATATATTCATCGACCATGTTGATGGTACTAGTAGATATGTATCGGTGAGAACCTTTACCGCTCTGATCAGACTTCGATGTAACAACCAACAATGCATTATTTCGTCGACTGATATGTTCAGCACATACGCGTACCAACTCATCGGCTCGCAATAGTGCGTCAAACATCAAATTCATGATGGTTAAGTCGCGCATCTCAAGAAGCGTGTCAGGAATAATCTTATTATTTATCTCATCCAATAAATCAATGGTAAGTGGTACTGCTTGATTATGACTGAGTTGAAACTTACGATTTTCGATTAGAGATAACCGAACGAAGTCTCGTAAATAAACTGACTGTATGATCGGGTTGGGCAGTTTGGCAATGCCTAAGAATTTACTCAGGGCAGAGAGGCGTCGCTTAATAGTTCTATAGGCTAGGGGAGACCTGCACAGTTCTTCCACATAGCATTTGATTGCGAATTCATTGTGAGAAAAATCATCATTGAAGCTTTCAATAGCTTCAGACTGGCAGAAGATAGCGAAGTCGTTAAAGTCACTAATGTAAGCGCGCTGAGTATTACGCGGTAGCTTCGTGAAAATGTCACGAAAATACGCATCAACATATTCAGCTCGTTCGGTACTAGCACTGTCACGATCGACGATTGATAGTTGTGTATTTGAACCAGGATTGAATATAGACGACATCTAACTAACTCATTGTTATTATGATTAATTAAGGCAGTAAATTCACGCATGATAATTACAGTTATCATGCGTGAATTTAACCAAATGGCCTTGTATTAGCTCAATTCTACACATAAATACTGTCTTTATATACAGTTCCAACGGTTATATTGACCTTTACACCATCTAATCGGCTATTTATTGAACGCGCGCTACGTAAAATTTAACGGTATATACCTCTATTACGCGCTTAGATTTCACGTAGAAGCGCATTTTAATTAGCTAGTTTTTCGATTTATTTTATCTAAACTACGTCCGAGTAATTAATATTCTAAACACTGGGTTACGTGTTTATTCAAATAGCACCATTAAATAAAGTCCAACACAAAACACTCAAATGGTTTGTATCCTAATTTAAAAGATAAAGATTTCTCTTGTTAAAACTTTATCGAAGATTTAATTGCATGCTGTCTAAGTCAAAAAACTTAATTATAAAAAAAGGCTAGGCGTCTATCTTTTATAAAGAATACTCAATAGGCAATTGGCTAATTAAGTTATCTGCCTCACAAATTTAAATATTGTATTGCTCAGGATATTTATTCATAAAATCAGTTTAAAGTTACAAAAACGTACTAAGAGAAAGACTCATACAATGTTCTTTTATAATCAACTAACAAGCTTGCGTAAACTCAATTCGCGCCTTAATTAAAATCTTATTGAAACCTATAAATTAAACGCAATCGAAATATCTAAATTGATAGCGATGTTAACCAACTCATATATTTAACGTTGAGCCTTTAAACCATGTAAAACTTCTAATTGTTACCTTTAAAATTATAGTATTCATTGCACACCTAGTTAATGTAAACAAAGCGATAAATATATCTAACCGTAGGAAAAGGGAATAGCCCCAAAGCAGGCCACCACGAGATACAGAACTCGGAACACATCGACTTACAAACACACCAAGCTAGATAGCTATATCAATATCCTATTTAACATAATATACATTATGCGCAATTAAGTATGCGAGGGTTTGGAGAGGTTGAAGCCAGCCTTCTCGGTTGGTTTGTCGTGCGTGATGGCTTACACACTTTTTTGCGTCTGCAATTATTGCGTGGTTCTAAGATGTGTTTTTATGACGTGCGTGAGATTAAAATCTGAGATGTTTTGCGTGGTGTATGTCGAACTTTTCGCGTACACGCTCTATGTGAAAGCTACTATGTTATGGATATTTCGTTATGAATTTCTAGATTGAACAATTGAAAGACTGTAATTTTCAATAGATAACAAACTAAGGAAGGATTTTATAAATTAAGGGTTTTATAACAATATATGTTCAGTAAATTACTTTACGTTAAGATCTTCATAGTATTAATTTTTTAAGGCGGCATTTTCTATTTCTAATACAATTAAACGCTCTAGCATTCTTAACAGCTGTTTGCGGTTTTCCTTTTGAATTTTTGCCAGGCTTTTATTTAGTAAAATAATGTCATCTTCTGATAAGGACACTTCGACACTTTCGATAATATTCGCGTTGTGCACAAACTGTTTGTAATGACTTACGCTATTTTCTATTGCGGTATCTATTAAATGTTGCTGGCAGCCAACTAGCTTGCTAGTAATATAACGAGTAATAACTTTTCTTACTTCCGTCAAACATGTCGGAAAAGCTATAACGTTTTCTATATGTTGGTTTTTACCTTCGTCTGCTGTGCTCATTAAACGCTACCTCAATCTGTTTATTACAGTGCGCGTATTTAAATGTATATTACTCGGAATTAAATATTACATTACTAGATGCTTAAATTAGTATCTCTATGGATTAGAGTTTTTGTGGTTTAATTTATTCACTATTGCGTTTAACGTTTCTTTATCGCCCTCATAGGTAAATGCATTAATACTGCGCTCATAAGCTGTTTTGGCGTGTTCAGCTGCTGCTTTAGATACTTTATCGCCGCTTGTTTTAGCAATGGCGTCTAAGGTTTTTTGCATCCTTATAGACACTTCAATCATAGATGCGCCGTCGCGAGCTACCCCAGTAAAAGCATCATCAAACATATCTGCAGTGCTGATATCAGGAACGGTGACGTTGTTGTATTTGATATCTTCAGCTTCATTTTTATCTTCTTTTTGCGCCCACTGAATGAACAGTCGTGAATAACTGCCAAGAATACTAATGGCCGTACCCGGGTCGTTAACCGAAGGCGAAAGTGCACGGGATGCTATTTCTGATAAGACCACTAAGCCATATCTTGGGTCGGCTTCAAAAGAACGTTCGCTTCCAATTTGAAATGCTGAAAGCAATGCTGACTTATCGTTTTTCTCATTACTTTTGCCACTGCTTTTATTTTTGCTGTTATCCTCGGAATGTTTCGGCTTAACACTTTCTATATAGCACAGCGGCCTGTCGGGTGTACAAAATTGTCCAGGTAACATAGCGATGTGTACTTGAGCATCTTGTTCTTCAGCCCAGGCTTGTACTTTTGCCATATCAACCATTTGAACATAACCAATGCTATCGGTTGTTAGGGTTTGGTATTTTGAGGTATCACCGCCCTGCTCTTCCACATTTTTTGGCTGCTGCTTACCGCCGAGCCTTGGCGTAGACAACCGATGATTAATGGCTCGCATTGCGGCATCTTCAACCTTTTGTACTGTGGAACCCACACGTCCTAGTCTGGCTACACTGTCTACCCACCGAATAAACGTTAAAATAACGAGGGCAAAGACTAAACAAGTGAGACAAAAAAGTAGAAATATTCCAGCGTCTTCGAAGAAGTTGTTACTTGAGGCCGTAATGGCGACTACGCTAAAGATAAACGCGCCGACAAATGTAGACAGTGCATTTTGTGAGGCATCATCAGAGATGATTAAACTTACCGAACGTGGCGTGGATGACCTACTGGCAGACGCATAAGCACTTACCATAGTACCGGCTGAAAATGTCGCTATGACTAGCATGCTCGAAGCCATAATAGACAACAGAGTTTCGACCGATGCTTGCTCAACTTTAGGTAGGTGCTGCGCAAGCGCGGTTCCGTCTGCTAGCTTTGCAGCAAAAACGGCGGCTATAGACAATAAGCATAAAGAAAGTGGCTTTACCCACAGCTTTTCTTTGAAGCTAAAAAGCAAAAACCGCAATCTATCTACTGTGATAGGCGCATCCATGAATTTGTATCCTTTTTATTATGATTATAGTTAAAGGTTTTACTTCATACGTCTATTACCTGAACAACGTTTAGAACAATAAACCACATTCTCCCAATTCTTCTCCCATTTCTTGCGCCATGTAAAGGGCCGATTACATACTGGGCATGTTTTGCTTGGCAGATCACACTTCTTCATTATCAGATAACTTCGTTAAAAAAATGGTCGCACTGTCTTTCATGGCATTAATATTTTCATCTTTCATTCGCGCATAAGTTTTATACATCATCGCCATTCTAGGGTTACCACTTAATTTCTCTTTCTGCTCATCTATGAAATGCCAATATAAGTAATTGAAAGGACAAGCTTTCGGACCAGTTTTTTTACTGACTTGGTATCCGCAGTTTTTGCAGTAGTTCGACATTTTATTAATGTAACTTCCACTAGCGACATAAGGCTTGCTCGCGAGCTGGCCGCCATCACTGTATAAAATCATGCCAGCTACGTTGGGCAGTTCTACCCATTCATACGCATCCGCATACACTAATAAATACCACTGCTGAACTTCATGGGGTGATAAGCCGGTTAAAAGGCAAAAGTTACCGATTACCATTAATCGCTGAATGTGATGAGCATACGCGTTAGCCTGTGTTTCCTTTATGCATTGGCGCATGCAGTTCATATTCGTTTGCCCATCCCAAAAGAAATCAGGAAGTGAACGATCATTATTGAAATAGTTATCGCTCTTAAGGCCTGGCATAAAGTGCCAATAGAACCCCCTCACAAATTCTCGCCACCCCAGTATTTGGCGTATAAAACCTTCAACAGAGTTAAGTGGTGCCGTGCCGGCATAATAAGCTGATTCCGCAGCACTAATGGCTTCTTTCGGGCTTAACAAGCCACAGTTTAAATAAAAGGCGATATGAGAATGATACAACCACGGTTTACCTTCAACCATGGCATCTTGGTATTGGCCAAAATGGGGTAAGCGTTCTTCAATAAAATCGCTTAATACTGTTAAGGCATCGTTACGGGTAACGGCAAAATGAAATGGGCTAATGTCACCAAAATGGTCACCGAACTCGTTTTCAACTAAATCAATAACGTCTTGGGTAATCGCATCAATTTCGAATTGCGTGTGGGTCGGCACATTTGTACCTGCCGGCATGGGCTCTCGGTTTTGAGAGTCGTAATTCCATTTCCCACCAATAGGGTTTTTATCTTCCATTAAGATGCCATGCTTTCTTCGCATCTCTCGATAGAAAAACTCCATACGCAATTGCTTTCTGTCATGCGCCCAATCACTAAATTCTTGAGGGCTAGCGAGAAAACGGGAGTCATTAATAATATTAACCGGTACACCTAAGGTGTGTTCCCATTGCTGCATGCTTTTTAGCAAACGGTATTCGCCCGGCGAAGTGACTTTAACATTATCAAACTTGCCGTGTGCTAGCGCGTGCTTTACCTGACCTAGCAAACTACCTTGGTTTGTTTCATCGTTATATTCAATATAACTAACGTTAAAATTGTCTTCCCTTAATGCTTTTGCGAAGTGCCGCATTGCACTAAAAAGAAAAACAATTTTCTTTTTATGATGCTTAACGTAGGTAGCTTCTTCCCGCACTTCGGCCATCAGTATGGTGTCTTTCGTTTTTGTCGCGTTTTCTAGTACAGGCAAATTGTAAGTAAGTTGGTCACCTAAAATAAGTATTAAAGAAGCCATGGGTACCCTACTCTTTCAAAGCTTGAAATGCGTCAAGGGCACGCTGCCTCGATGCTTTTAAATCTACAATGGGTTTAGGATAATTATCACCTAAATGGACACCAGCATCTTTAGCAATAACCGGTGGTGCATCCCAAGGTTTGTGTATGTAGTTATCGGGAAGGTCGGCAAGTTCAGGGCAGTACTTTCTTACATATTTGCCTTGTTTGTCGAATTTTTCACCCTGTAATAATGGGTTAAAGACTCTAAAGTACGGAGCAGCATCGGCACCAGTACCGGCAACCCACTGCCAACTAGCTGTATTACTAGCTAGGTCGGCGTCTACTAGGCAATCCCAAAACCAGCGCTCGCCTTCGTGCCAGCTAATAAGCAGGTTTTTGACTAAGAACGATCCTACAATCATACGAACGCGATTGTGCATATACCCCGTCTGCCATAACTCACGCATACCCGCATCCACAATGGGAATTCCGGTTTGCCCTTTTTGCCATGCCGTTAGAGATTTAGCATCTTGTCGCCAATTGAACTTATCAAATTTATCATTGAAGTTTTTGTTCGGTATAGTTGGGAAATGGAACAATAAATAGTAACTGAACTCGCGCCAACCTAGCTCACTCAAATATGTGTCTATGCTTTTATCTTCAGTAGTTTCAAACCGGTCTTTAATGGCGTACCACACTTGATTAGGCGATACCTCACCAAAATGAAGATGGGGGGAGAGATGGGAAGTACCATTCATTGATGGTATATCACGTGCATCTTTATACTTGCGAGCAGAGTGCTCAATAAAATTCTGTAAATTGTCGGCCGCGCCGTCTTCTCCTGGTTTCCAGTGATTCTTAAAGTCACTATCCCAATTAAGTGATGGAAGTAAACCAAGTGCCTTTATGCCGCAAGGGATATTAGGCTCACTGAGTTTACTATCATCCACATCGGCGTATGTGATGCGAGCCGGAGGCGCCTGCGGATACCGAGGAGGCTCAACGTTCAAACACCCTTTTCGATAATACGGGGTGAAAACTCGATATGGCGTGCCATCTTTTTTTAGCACCTTCATCGGTTCCCACAACAAACTACCGTTACTACTATGTGCCTCAAAGTCGTTGTCTAAAAGCTGCTTTTTAATCGCTTTATCTCGATTAATTTGCCAAGGCTCATAACAACGGTTCCAATAAATCCCTTTCGCATCGAAGGCTTCCATCAATGCAGGAATAAGCGTTTTAGGATCGCCTTTGAACACCTGCAAATGGCCATTTAGCCTTTCATTAAGTGAATTTAATGAATGATGTAACCACCAATTACTGGCGCCGCCTAATGCTCTCCCATTGGGTGCATTATCATCGTAAATGTAGATGGGGATTATCTTTCCCTCATCGCAGGCTGCATTTAACGCGGGGTTGTCTTTTACTCTAAGGTCCTGTCTGAACCACATTATCGACACTGGCACTGTCACTGTTAACCCTTTTATTGAACAATATATAAACACTTACGCATACGTATGATACGATAATCGCAGAAGGCAGGATCCGTCTACCCCGAAAAATTGTATAAGGGAGGGAACCTTATGATACTGGATAATCATGTAATGCGTGATGCAACAAAACCTACTCGAGGCTTGTTTTGGTTTCGCCACGACTTGCGTTTTCACGACCAAGTGGCGCTATCATCGCTTTGTCAGCAGGTAGACGAATTAACCCTACTATATATAATTGATGACAACTGGTTTGTACCAAACTCTTACGGCATTCAACCCGTTGGGGAGCATCGTTTTAAGTTTCTTATTGATACATTAGAAGCATTAAACGAAAAAGCGAGCACTTTGGGTCACTCTATTTTGACCTTAAAGGGCCAAACACCTGAACTACTCGTGTCTTTGCTTTCATCTAATGCCTATACGCACTTTGGTATTACTGACCATGGCGGCTATAACGAGCGCAGAGAAGTCGAAGCTGTTTCTCGTTTTTTCCCCAATATAGAAATAGTTACGGGCGAATCTAGCTCACTGTTTAATCAAGAAGACCTTCCTTTTAATCTTGAAGTCATGCCAGATGTCTTTACCCCTTTTAAGCGTAAAATAGAATCGGCAATAAAGCCTTGCGTCCCTGTAGCGACCTTAACTGCATTGCCTAGCCCTTTCACACCTGATATAGACACAAAAAACCAATATACGCTCAACCGTTGCCTTCCCCGTAATCAAGCAGAAGGGGCATTCGTTGGAGGCGAAGAGGCCGCACTGTCTCACTTAAACAGTTATTTGTTCGAATGGAAAGTGGCAGCTAGTTATAAAGAAACACGAAACGCCTTAGATAGTTGGCGAGACAGCACTAAACTATCCCCTTGGTTAGCCACAGGTGCGCTGTCGGCACGATATGTCATTCAAGAAGTGAAGAAGTACGAGCAAAACGTCGTGAAAAATGATTCAACCTATTGGATTTATTTTGAGTTGCTTTGGCGTGAGTATTTTTATTGGCTTCAACAAAAGTTTGGGCCTAAATGGTTTCAATTCGATGGTATAAAATCAAAAATGCCAAACACCAGCCACGACCCTCAAGTCTTTGTCAGTTGGTGTAATGGGCAAACGGGATATCCCATTGTGGATGCGTGTATGCGTCAGCTTGCTGTTACGGGTTATATGTCTAATCGAGGTCGGCAGTTGGTGGCAAGTTGCTTTGTGAATGAACTCAGGCAAGATTGGCGCTACGGCGCGGCTTGGTTCGAAAGCCAATTGCTGGATTATGATGTGGCTAGCAATTGGGGAAATTGGCTTTACTTGGCAGGCGTAGGTACAGACCCTCGTGAGAATCGGCAATTTAATTTGCAAAGACAAACCGAAATCTACGACCCCAATGGTGAGTTCTGTGCAAAGTGGCTAGGCTAACGCCATTACTTGTCACAATAACATGCATAATAAGTCAGCTTTTTTAGGTTATGCGTATCCTGTGAGCAGTAAATACTGCCGCTGCGATTACGTGTAACCTTGTTGAAGATAGTAAAAATGGGTTATCGGTTGTTTTTACGTAACCATTCATTAAGCAATTTTATTTGTCCGCATTTGTAAGCCGCATACATCAAACGTACTGAGTTAGACACAGCTTCACTATCACTCCACCCTGTTTTCTCTCGAATTTCATCGTAGCAAAGCTTGGCTTCCGGAGAAACATAGCCTCTTACAAGCTTTTTCCCTGCATCTCGTTGACGTTCTCGAAAGCGGCGTTGCTTATCTGCATTCGCTTTTGCCTTCTCTTTTATTGTGCTGTTTTTCGTATTTTCTGTCATAGTAATCACTAGCTCGTTAGTAGTTCGAGTTTAACACGCGTTTTTATTAAGAAAAATGACTGTTCGGAGTTGTTTAGCGTACAAGTGTTCGCTAAATTAGCACCGCGAATTTAAAAAACAACGAGTTGGGAATGTCAGACAGAAAAAATAGTTTTAACAAAGAAGATTTATTAGCATGCAGCCGCGGTGAAATGTTCGGTCCTGGTAACAGCCAACTACCCGCCCCTAATATGTTGATGATGGATCGTGTCGTTTCTATAACTGAAGATGGCGGTGAACATGGCAAAGGTGAAATAATTGCTGAGTTAGACATTACGCCTGACCTTTGGTTTTTCGATTGTCACTTCCCAGGTGACCCTGTAATGCCTGGTTGCTTGGGCTTAGATGCCATGTGGCAGTTGGTCGGGTTTTTCTTAGGCTGGTGTGATGGGCCAGGTAAAGGCCGAGCGCTTGGTGTGGGCGAAGTTAAATTCACAGGGCAAATACTGCCTACCGCCAAAAAGGTGACTTATAAAATTACCATGAAGCGTGTTATCAAGCGTAAGCTTTTCATGGGAATGGCAGATGGTTCTGTTGAAGTAGATGGCAGAGAAATTTATGTCGCTAAAGATCTTAAAGTAGGTTTGTTCCAAGACACGTCTAACTTCTAAGAAAACCGACACACATCAAAAACGATAAAAGCCCCATAAAAGGGGCTTTTTCATTGCTTAATCACTTTGTAAGAGAGAAGACGTTATTTGACACTAAGACCTACGTGCCTGTCTTCTACCGCCTCGCGCCAGCCTCCTAACCATTCAGACCGAGCGTCATTCTGTTGAAAAGGACAAATATCCTTTGAACGACCGCTAATACCAGCTTGATACCCTTTTGAATGGGCGCGTGTCAGTTTATCTCTTTTTTGTCTTTTCATTGATTAGCCTCTTTAACTTTGTAGGATGTGCTACAAATTCTCTCTCGGGCCCAATACATCTTTTTAAATTGATAGTGGCGGAAAAGTCATTGTGCACACTACTGTGATAGTGCAATGTGCCAAATGGTTCAACATAATTATTGTAAAGAGTGCATTGACATTTGGTAATGTTATGAAATATCAATGAATTTTATATTACACTTTTTAGGCATATATATTTCAGTTTTTACATCCTTTAGCAATAAAAAAGGCCGCTAGAAAGTAGCGGCCTTTGAAATATAACTAGAAATAAAGTGAATTGATTATTTCTTCAATTTGCGGCGGAAAATGGCGAATAAACTTAGTGTAAGTAGGCCAAAGAAGCTCGTAGAAGCTCCGCTACGCTCGAAGTTATCATTAACTTCCTCACCGTCATCATCAATACTACAATCGTCGATAGCGCCACCTGTAGGAGATAACTTTACAGAAATAATAGCGTCAATCTCTACGGTTTCGCCTTCTGAGCTGATTATATCAGCCCCAGTAACATATTTACTGGTGGAACGAACACGAGCATTAGCAATAATTTCATCGTTGTCGTTAATGTCGATAGCTTCTAGCAAGGTGTATTCACTGTCGCACGGCGTTAAATCGTTCAAATCTAGAAACTCTTCAGTTTCAATATTGAACATGAAAGCATGAGTTTCACGAACACTATCAGATGTCGCATCAAAGTCTGATTTACCTACAATAATATTATTATTATTGATGGCATTTACTTGTACGCCGGCCGTTGCAAAGAAACCGTCTGGGTATAATTGCTCTGTGGTATCTAAGTTGTAAGCAAATAAACGTGAACGCGCAATATCACTCGATTCACGTAACACTGCACCCGCTACCCAGTTGTTATCATTAATCGCCATTGCTTGGCTGAGCAAGTTTTCTTCTCTTGGCAGTAACTCTTGTGTTTCACCGTCTCTAAATACAGTGGCAACGCGCTCGCTTTCATTCAAACCTGAAGAATTAGGACGTGTAATAGTAACAGCATCACCTGTTAACGCTTCACCCACTGCAATACCTTGTTCATTAATATCATAGGCATAAGAAAAGTAATGTGAGGTGTCATCTTCTTCAGGCGTGAAAAGCAATGGGAATGTATCAGTGCTTATTACATCACCGTTAACATCTAACTGCCAAATAGTGGCATTAACTTCTGACGAAAGTACGAAAGCAGGTAGATAGTTGGTAGAGTTTGTCACGAAATAGCTAGAAATACGGGGTACGTTGAAATCACCGCCGTAAATGCTGTAGAAACAACGTCCTTCCGGAATATCACCACGTATTTCGTCGTCTTCACAACTTTCTATGGCTTCATCAACCGTATCTAAAAAGCTAACGGTACTGAAACCAGCCACTTGCAGATTTTGATTAACAGCGCGAGCTGAAGAGAAGCCACCTAGGGTATCGTCAACCGCTGGAATAATTTTAGTTCCACTTGTGGTTTGCACAAACGCTTGTTGCGGTAGTTCTGAGTAGGTGTAATTGATGGTGTCGCCATCTTCGTTTTCGTATTCGTCCAGAACAACAACGCCTGGAGAATCACCTACAATAAAGTTACCGCTTACGCTGTCTCTGCCGCCAGCTTCTACAGATTGGGTGTAATCATCGAATTTATCAGTAACTTCATCTAAGCCAGGCACCAAGTCTATATCAGTAGTATCAGTTGAATAGGTTCTGAAGCTCGCGAGCTTTTGACCTATAGAACTATCTTGGTTTGTAAGAAGAAAGTTGACGACTAAAGTGTAATCAGCATCAGTAAATACACCTTGTAGCGCATCATCTTCATTTTCAAGAGACCCTGAAAACGTAGTAAAGAAACTGGTATCTTCTTCTAGCTGATCCAAATCAACAGGTGGGTTAAATTCTAGCTGCACCATTGATAGCATTTTGCCGGTATTATCAATTGAACGAGCGAAGGTATTTTGACCAACATCCTGCAAAGGAAGTGGTGTCACGGTGTAGGTTTCGGCCACTGCCGAAACACTACCTGTTGCCAACAGAACGGCGACGGCAAGCTGAGTTCGTTTCATCTAAAATCCTATTTACTGCTGATTATCTTCCAGCATACTTTCTAATTCATCCCAGCGCGCATACTTCTGGGATAAGGCTTGTTCTTTCTCTGCTAACAGAGCTAAGGTTTTTGCAGTTTCATCGTTCCCTTTTTTAAAGAATTCAGGGTCGTTAACTAACAACTGCATTTCAGCTAATTCATTTTCATACTGCTCAATATCTGCAGGCAGCGATTCAAGTTCTCGATGATCTTTATATGATAACTTTTTCGTCTTACGGGGAGAAGACTTAGCACTAGGACTATTCGAACTTAAATTAGTTTCATTCTTTACTTTGGCTTTTTCGTCTTTAATCACTTGTTGACGTTTAGCATTCTGATCTTTGTACCAGCTCTCTACATCTGTAAAGCCACCAATGAATTCCCGTAAGAAGCCCTCGCCTTCAAATACAACGCAACTATTGGCAACATTATCAACGAATTCCCTATCATGACTTACAAGTAAAACCGTGCCAGCATACTCATTCAACAGGGTTTCCAGCATCTCTAGCGTTTCAACATCGAGATCGTTTGTTGGTTCATCGAGAACAAGCAAGTTACTGGGCTTAAGCATTAGCTTAGCCAACATTAGCCTGTTCTTTTCGCCACCAGACAGTGACTTCACCGGTGCATTCACCCGCTCAGGTGAGAACAAATAATCTTGTAAATAGCTGATAACGTGTCTGGGGTGCCCGTTAACCATAAGGTCACGTTTACCATCACCTACAGCATCAATCACTGTTTGTTCCAAATCTAAGCCATGGCGATGTTGGTCAAAGTAAGCCACTTCAAGATTAGTGCCTTGCTTACAGTTACCTTTATCTGGGGTAAGTTCACCTAATAACAACTTAATCAGGGTACTTTTCCCGCTACCATTAGGGCCGACTAAAGCAAGTTTATCGCCACGTAATACATTAAGGTTTAATCCCTTCACAATTTGATTACCGCCAATGGCGTAATCTAAGTCGGTGACTTCAAACACCATTTTGCCCGAGCGTGTACCTTGATGCTGGTTTACTACCGCATTCCCTTGTACTGCGCGCCTTGCTTTACGTTCGTCACGCAGTTTTTTTAATGCACGTACTCGGCCTTCGTTACGGGTACGACGGGCTTTTATGCCTTGGCGGATCCATACTTCTTCTTGCGCCAGTTTCTTATCGAATTCGGCGTTATGGGCAGCTTCAACTTCAAGGTCTTGCTGCTTTTTCTCTAAATAGGTTTCGTAATTACCTGGGTAACTGGTTAATCCGCCACGGTCTAAATCCACAATACGGGTTGCCATATTACGAATAAACGCCCTATCGTGGCTTACAAACACAATGGCGCCGTTATAGTTAGATAAACTGCTTTCCAACCAGCGAATCATTTCGATATCTAAGTGGTTAGTGGGTTCATCAAGTAACAATAAATCGGGTGAACGAACCAACGCCCGTGCAAGTGCCGCTTTACGGCGCCACCCACCAGATAAGGTGGACAATGAAATATCAGGCTCTAGTTTGAGCATGGTAAGCGTTTGTTCTATTTGCTGCTCAAATTGCCATGCATCACGGGCCTCTAGGGTTTCCTGTAAGGTTTGTAGGCGATTTAAGTTAGCTTCACTAGGATCTTCAGCCACTAGCTTGGTCTGATGGTGATAGGCTTTAATGGTGTCGCCTACATCTGCTAGCCCTTCAGCAACGTAATCGAAAAGCGTCACGTCTGTGGTTTGCGGCGGATCTTGCTCTAATCGAGCAATAATGGTGTCGCTTTCTATAATGCGCTGTCCGTCATCGGCAATCACATCACCTGAAATCACCTTCATTAAGGTAGATTTACCACTGC
Organism: Alteromonas sp. CI.11.F.A3; assembly: GCF_032925565.1. Taxonomy (NCBI): domain Bacteria; kingdom Pseudomonadati; phylum Pseudomonadota; class Gammaproteobacteria; order Alteromonadales; family Alteromonadaceae; genus Alteromonas; species Alteromonas sp. CI.11.F.A3. Next base: position 2,524,961 of record NZ_CP136708.1, on the reverse strand, counting down.
CATTTCGGCCTACTAAACACACACGCTCTTTGGGCTGAACAATTAGTTCAACGCCATCTAACAAAGGGGGGTTGCCGTAGATAACAGTGATGTTCTTTAACTGCAAAATGCTCACTGTAAGAATGTCTCCAATGCGTTGGTATCAAATGGCCAGCCAATTTCGGCGCCATTGTCTTCCCGTTTCAATACAGGAATGCGAGCACCGTATAAATGATACAAATCGGTGCTATTACGAATATTTACTTTTTCGACGTTTAACGAAGAAAACTGCTGCGTATTAGCCAACTCAATGTCGGCTAAATCGCACAAACTACACTGTGGCCCCGTGTAAAACATTATTTTCATAACGCTTCGCTTGATAATGCTTCTTTTAATAAAGCATCTCTCGATAACGACAAGATCCAGCACTTATGAATATTTCCGCGACGAGAAAAATCTTCGGGTATGGTTTCTTGAGTAATATTTTCAATAGTGAAACCTAAGGCTTGCAATGCCTCTTCATCTAACTTAAACCCGCGTTTATTGTTAGAGAAAATTAACGTACCGCCATCGTTTAAGCAGTTTCTGGCATTCGTTAGCATAGTAACGTGGTCGCGTTGTACATCCCATGTGCTTTGCATACGCTTAGAATTTGAAAACGAAGGTGGGTCGATAAAAATTAAATCGTATTTACCTTTATGATCGCTTAACCACGATGTGCAGTCGGCTTGAACAAAAGCATGTGGGCCATTTAGTTTATTAAGCGCCACATTCTTTTTCGCCCAGTCTAAATAGGTGTTAGACATATCAACGGTAGTGACTGACTTCGCACCGCCTTTAGCTGCAAACACAGACACACTACCGGTATAAGCAAATAAGTTAAGTACGTCTTTACCTTTGGCAAGCTGCATAACTTTTTGACGAGTGTTTCTATGATCTAAAAACAAACCAGTATCTAAATAATCGGTCAAGTTCACCAATAAGCGCGCACCGTTTTCGTACACTTCCATCATGGTGCCAGACTGGTTAATTTTTTCGTACTGCTTAGTACCCTTTTGCTGACTGCGCACTTTAAGCACAATTTGCTTAGGCGATACACCGGTAACGGTCGGCAAATAAAGTAGTACTTCTTGCAAGCGTTTACGAGCTTTGTCTTCCGATACGGTTTTAGGCGGAGCGTATTCTTGTACTACCAACCAATCGCCGTACCTATCAATTGCCACGTTGTAATCGGGCAAGTCGGCATCGTAAATACGATAACAGTTAGTATCAACTTTGTTGATCCAACCCTTCATTTTCTTAAGATTTTTCTTTAAGCGATTTGCAAACTCATGGTTCGATGCATCTTCTGTGAACTGAACCGTGTTTTCTTCGCTCAGCACATAATTGACCAACCGGCACTCTAGCTTACCGTTGTTCATACCGTAGTCTTTGGTTGCGCGAAGTTTTAACACACGCAATAAGTCTCGGTTGCTGCTAAGCAATGAAACGTGCCAACCTTTCCATGCTTCTTTAAAGCGCTTACCCCATTCACTGAAAAGCGGAATAAGGGCGGTTAGTTCACCTAAACGCTCACCGTAAGGTGGGTTAGACACCATGTAACCTGGCGTTGCAACCGGCGGTGACGACTTAGTGGCGTCTTGGTTGCTGAATTTAATATCGTTAAATACGCCTGCGTAGTCAGCATTGTCTTTGGCTATGGCAATCATTCTGCGGTTGTAATCGGCAGCAAAAATTTCGCTTTTACTTTCTGTTTGGTTCGCAATGGCATCATTGACTAATGAATCCCAGTAAGCGGCATCGTGGCTTAGCCATTTACTAAAGCCCCAATACTCACGCTTTATGCCTGGGGCAATATTACGTGCCATAAAAGCTGCTTCAATTGCAATAGTACCCGAACCGCACATCATGTCAGCCAAAGGCTTGTCCATGTTTTCTGCCCAGCCACTGCGCATTAACATGGCGCAGGCAATATGTTCTTTAAGTGGTGCATCACCCGTTTCTTGACGATATGAACGTTGGTGCAAACTTGCACCGGCCATATCAAGACCAATAATCACGTTATCTCGTTGAAGTCTGGCGTACACGGGGAAATCTGGCATTTTGCGCTCAACCGACGGGCGAGCTTGGCCTTCTTCTACGAATTGATCAACAATGGCATCTTTAATTCTTACCGCGCCGAATTGGGTGTTCTTAATTTCGTAGTTAGTACCAATAAATTGCACTGACAACGTATGGCGAGATTCCATATGCATCTGCCAATCAATATCCATGGCTGTCTTATACAATTCTTCAGCATTGCCTGCCTTTCCTGTGCCTAAGATCCAAATAACACGGTTGGCTAAGCGAGACCAAAGACAAAGCTTGTAAGCGTCTTCTTTGCTTCCTTCAAACTGCAACATGCCCGGAGACTGTTTAATTTCTGCATCTGGGCACAAATTGAGTATTTCTTGCTTAAGGAGTTCGTCAAGACCGCGGCTGGTTGTTGCCAGAATAGTATTCATTCAATTACCTGATAGAGCGTGTGTTTATTAACACACGCTTGAGTGTATAAAACTGTAATGTGTCGCTTTGGCTAATTATAGCGCTTTTACAATGCGTTTAACGAGGTCGGGCCCCTGATAAATGAACGCAGAGTATACCTGAACTAGTGATGCTCCTGCATCTAAACGTGCTTTTGCGGTTTCAGGAGAATCGATACCGCCCACACCTATGATAGGAATGGCTCTATCAAGGGCACTAGATAGCTTTTTCGTTACGTTCAGGCTCATGTCAGTTAAGACAGAACCGCTCAAACCGCCCATTTCATCAGCATGCTTTAACCCTTGAACGGCATCACGAGACAGCGTGGTATTAGTAGCAATAACGCCATCCATTTTGCTGGCGAGTAACGATTGCGCAATACTTTGTATTTCGCCATCTGATAAATCTGGTGCAATTTTAATAAATAGCGGTACGTATTTACCGTGAGTTTGCGTCAAGGTTTCTTGCGCTGCTTTAAGGCCTACCAATAACGCATCTAGCGCTTCACCATACTGAAGATTTCTAAGCCCAGGAGTATTGGGTGAAGAAATGTTAATAGTCACATAACTGGCGTAAGGATAAACCTTGTTCAAACAAATAAGATAATCATCAAGTGCTTTAGCATCATCAGTATCTTTATTTTTACCAATATTGATGCCAATGGGCCCTTTAAACTGGGCTTTTTTCACTTGAGAAACTAAGTGGTCAACGCCTTTGTTGTTAAAGCCCATTCGGTTAATGATGGCCTGTTTTTCAGGAATACGAAATAACCGAGGCTTAGGGTTACCGGCTTGTGGGCGAGGCGTAACCGTACCAATTTCTACGAAACCAAACCCCATTTCGGCAAATGCATCTATACAATCGCCATTTTTGTCTAAGCCTGCCGCCAAACCCACAGGATTATCAAAGGTTATACCTGCAATCGTGACTGGCTTTTTAATTGTTGTGGTGCTGTAAGCCCACTTCAACGGCGTGTGTTGCGTTTTATTTAACCAGTTGATAGTAAAATCATGGCTTTTTTCGGGTTCGCATTGAAGCAACAGTTTTTGCACTAATGATTGCATAGGTGTTTGTTTTCGCTTGTGTTTGGTATAAAAAAGCCCTGTTTTACAGGGCTTCGTCATTTTTGATAGCGTGTATTCTAATGGCTAGACTTCACGCTTAAAAGCATCAATTCACGTAATGCGACAGAAAATTTTGCAAATTCGTGGGTTGAGCTGGTCTTAAACTCTGACATCATATGATACCAGCGTTTCAACAACACTTGGTTGCTCTGCATCCAATCTTCCAAAATTTTGTCTGCATCGCTAGCCTCTGGGTTAATTTGAAGAAGATTAGCGGCTATGGAACGCTGCTGCCAATCCAATTCTTCCCGGTAAGACGCGCGGGCGAGAGCTTGCCAATGATTGCTGACTGCTTGATTGTTAATTTGATCTAAGAACCAATGTAACTCAAGTTTAGAGCCAAGCTGGAAGTACAAACGAGCCACAACATCAACGGTATGTTTTTCGGCGGCAACAATGTGTGCTAAGTCGAAACTCGAGAACATATTTGAGAAGCTCGCTACTTGATACGCAATATCCTTCGGTACATCTTGAGCTACGTAAGTGCTTGTTTTTTCTTCCAGTTGTGAATATTCAGCTTCTACCAAGTAGTTCTGCAGATTCTTAGATAACGTATTAAAAGTTTCACGGTAGCTCGCAATAGCCTCTTCAATCGACAAGGCTTTATTACCATGCCTAATATACCAGCGTGCGGCGCGGCGCATAATGCGGCGAGCTTCATCTAGCATCTTAAGCTGTAGCTTAGCGGAAATAACGTTATCTAAGTCTTCAATACGACTCCATAGCGTTTCCATATCAAAAATACCGTGCACAATGGCGTAGGCATTGGCAATGTCATCTACGCTCGCGCCGGTTTCTTCTTGAATACGGAACATAAAATTAAGGCCCATATCATTAACCATATTATTAGTTAATTTAGTGGCAATAATTTCGCTTCTAAGTGGGTGCTGCTGCATATGTGTACTGAACTTCTCACGTAACACTTCAGGGAATGCTTGAAGCAGCAATTTACCGTGGTAAGGGTTATCAGTGATTTCAGGAATATTCAGTGCATCTTTTAACACCATTTTTCCATAGGCAATCAAAACACTAAGTTCAGGTCGAGTTAGACCACGATCTGACGCTACTCTATCGGAAATTTCATCATCGCTGGGGATGAACTCAAGCTCTCTGTTAAGTTGCCCTTCACGCTCTAAACCGTGAATAAAGCGAAGCTGTTCTTTCAATAAGCTTACGCCTGACATCTCTGTAATCGAAATAGATTGAGTTTGACGATAACAATCTTTAATCACAATCCGCGATACATCGTCGGTCATCTCGTGCAGTAAATTGTTGCGCTGTTTAACCGTAAGCTCGCCGTCGTTTACCACGCTGTTAAGCAAGATTTTGATATTCACTTCGTTATCGGAACAATCAACACCACCTACGTTATCGATGAAGTCGGTGTTTACGCGACCGCCGGAAGCAGCATATTCAATTCGCCCTAGCTGAGTTAAGCCTAGGTTACCGCCCTCGCCTACAATTTTAGCTTGTACGTCTTTACCATTTAAACGTAAGTCGTCATTGGCTCTGTCGCCCACTTCCGCATGAGACTCTTTAGAGCTCTTAACATAAGTTCCGATACCACCATTCCAAAGCAAGTCCACAGGCATTTTTAAAATGTTATGGATAAGTTCGTTTGGCGTCATCGTCATTTGACGGGTACCTAACCACTTCTTCATTTCTGGTGTGAGCTTAATCGATTTCGAAGAACGGCTGAAAATACCGCCACCTTTTGAAATCAATTTTGAATCATAATCTTCCCAACTTAACCGTGGGTTTTCGAACAATCTAGCGCGCTCTTTGTAACTTGCTGCTGCATCTGGATCGGGATCGAAGAAGATATGTAAATGGTTAAACGCCGATATTAATTTGGTGTGCTTAGATAAAAGCATGCCGTTACCAAATACGTCACCCGCCATATCACCCACACCCACCGCAGTGAATTCTGTGGTTTGACAATCGATACCGATTTCACGGAAGTGACGTTTAACAGACTCCCATCCGCCACGGGCAGTGATACCCATTTTCTTATGGTCATAACCTACGCTGCCGCCTGAGGCAAACGCATCGCCTAACCAAAAGCCAAATTCATCAGCAATACCGTTAGCGATATCAGAGAAGGTAGCGGTGCCTTTATCGGCCGCTACAACCAAATACGGGTCATCTTCATCTAATCGCACCACATCTTTAGGTGGCACTACCTCACCGTTTACAATGTTGTCTGTGATATCAAGCAAACTGGTGATAAAGGTGCGATAGCACGCCTGGCCTTCAGCCTGAATCGCTTCTCTGCCTTCGCCAACGGGGAGCTTTTTACAAACAAACCCACCTTTGGCACCAACAGGCACAATCACCGTATTTTTTACTTGCTGTGCTTTTACTAAGCCTAAAATTTCAGTTCGGAAATCTTCTTGGCGATCTGACCAACGAAGTCCTCCACGGGCTACCTTTCCGCCGCGTAAATGCACACCCTCTAAACGTGGGCTATAAACAAAAATTTCGAATTTAGGCAGGGGTAACGGCATATCAGGGATCATTTCAGGCAGCATCTTAAATGACACATAAGATTTTTCATTGCCTGCTTCATCGGGCTGATAGAAGTTGGTACGAAGGGTTGCCGACATCATATCTAAATAACGACGTATAATTCTGTCGTCATCTAAATTACTCACGCTGTCTAACTGAGTCTTAATATTCTCAAGTAACGCTTCTTCTTTTTTCGCGCTACGTTTTTTCTTAGGATTAATGCGCTGGTCGAAAAACTCCACGAGCAAGCGGGCAATATCAGGGTAATTCGCTAACGTATTCGCAATGTAATCACGACTGAATGAGCTGCCGGTTTGACGCATGTATTTTGCGTACGCACGTAAAATAGTGACTTTACGGCCGGTTAAATTTGCACCCAAAATTAAGCGGTTAAATGCATCGTCTTCTAAGTCGTTATTCCATACTTTCGCAAAGGCATCTTGGAATAAGGTTTGAGCACGTTCCATGTCAAAGTGTTGACCACTTTTATGTAACATGGTGAAGTCCATCACCCAGTTTCTAAAACCATCTGGGCAGGTAATCTTGTACGGGCTTTCATCGATTACGCGCAAACCGAAGTTTTCAAGCATAGGCAGTACGTCAGAAAGATGGATAGGCTCAGCACGATGGAACAACTTAAGCTTCACTACTTGGCTGTCAGACTGCTCTTCTTGTGGACGGTAAAACAACATGTCGAGAGTATGATCATCATCTAACTGTTCAATTTTGCCAATATCAACAAGGGCATCACCCGGTAAGTTCTGTTCCATATAGCTACGGGAAAACGCATTGCTATATTTACGCTCAAGGGCTTTACCTTGGGCTTCACCGTGTGCCGCTGAAATAGATGAAGCTAATCGATCGCTCCATGTTTTAGTCAGCTCAATAATATTGCGTTCTATTTCCTTCACATCAAATTCCGCGTTGTTGTCGTTGACCCTAGCAATGTAATGCGTGCGCGCATACACAGATTCAGAAAAGAACGTAGTAAATTCAACTTCTTCTTTAGCACCTAACGACGCTTTTAGTAGCGCTTGGGTGTCTACACGTAATTGCGTGTTATAACGCTCACGAGGTACAAATACCATACACGAGAAGAAGCGCCCAAATACATCTTTGCGAATAAATAAGCGTGAAATACCCCGCTCTTGCATCTGGAATATGCCCATCACGATTTGCGCTAACTCTTCCGCTGGTGTTTGCAGTAGCTCATCACGAGGGTAGGTTTCTACAATATTAACGAAGGCTTTAAAGGCATGGGTACCGGGTTCATAGCCAGATAAATCGCAAATACGCTGAATTTTTTCCCTCAACATAGGAAGCTGCGTCACACTTTGATTATAGAAAGACGCAGAATAAAGACCAAGGAAGCGGTGCTCACCCACAACTTGACCGTCTTTGTTAAACGCTTTCACGCCAACATAATCCATATAAGCAGGACGATGAACACGAGCACGCGAATTGGTTTTGGTCAAAATTAACGGACTTTGACTTAGTGCCTCTGCTCTTGCACTGGCCGGTAATTTCGACAACAGGCGCTCTCTGTCGTTAATAGAGTTCTTTAATAAACCTAAGCTGGTATCGTTAGACGGAATCCAGCGATGGTCGCCTTCTATGGCCTTCACTTCGTAATAACGATAACCCATCATGGTAAAGTTGTGGTCGCTTAACCATTGTAAGTAAGCTTTAGTTTGTTTCTTTTCATCAGCAGACACGGGCCAGTTTAGCTTTGTACTGTCTTTAACCACCGTTTCTAACTTAGTGGTCATTTCTTGCCAGTCTTTCACCGCCAACGACACTTCGTCTACGACTGAGTGTAATTCTTTAGTTAATTCATCAATGTCTTTTTTCGCACTTTGATGGTCAACCTCGATAAAAATTACGGTTTCTTTTCTGGCATTTTCAACGGTCTTGCCAGGCTCTGCAAATTCCGCCACTTGGTTTTTATTATTTCGCTTTATTCCAATTGGGCTATGCAAAAATAAATGCGCAGTAATATTTAATCGGTTGAGTGACATACGAACCGAATCTACAAGAAACGGCATGTCTCTAACAATTATTTCAACAATGGTATGGCTTGAGTGCCAACCATGTTTTTCTATTTCTGGGTTGAAAACTCGTATGTAGGGAGCTGAATTATCAAATTTAGCAAGCCCATTCCATAAGCTTAAAGTGGCGCCATATAGATCGCTGTCGTTACGATCTTCTAAGTCATCACTTGAGATATTTTTATACAACAGGCGTCCGAATTGCTGCACGAGTGACTTCTGCTGGGCATCCACCTTTTTTTCAATGAGTGCAAATACATTATCTAGCAGTACTGAGTGTCGCTGTGAGGTGACTGTCATTAGTTAACCTTATAAATGTCGTAAGTGCTAAGTTGCGCGGCTATTTTCGCTAAAACTGAGAGGTATTAAAAGCCCCTTTTTAACCTTATATTAACAGCATAGATAACTATGCAAAAAACGCCTATAAAAAAGGGCCTTACGGCCCTTTTTTATGATTAGCTATGCAAAAATATTATGCACCGGGGTCGTTTCGATTCCACCACAAGAATCTAGCCAGTGCTGGAAGTACGATAATTGCACCTAACATATTCACCACGAACATAAAGGTCAACAAAATACCCATGTCCATTTGGAACTTAAGTGAGGAGAATACCCAAGTGCTCACACCTATTGCCAGGGTAATACCAGTAAATAATACCGCACTACCACGCTCTTTTAGCGCAGCCAAGTAAGCTTCTTGTACCGTCGCTCCTTGTTTAAGCATAAGGCTCTTCGTCGATAAGATATAAATACCATAGTCAACACCGATACCCACACCTAGCGCAATAACTGGCAAGGTTGATACCGTAAGACCAATTTGCAGATACGTCATTAGCGCTTGTGCTAAAACAGATACAACATACAGCGGAATAACTACCACTAAGGTTGCACGTATAGAACGGAAGCTAATTAAGCATAGGGCGATAACGGCACCAAAGACGTAAACCATCATTGGATCTTGTGCAGCCTCTACCGCTTCGTTCGTCGCCGCCATAACCCCTACTGGGCCTGACGCAAGACTAAACGACATATCATCAGTCTCATACTCAGTACGGAAGTCTTTCACTGCATCTACCACTCGAGAAATGGTTTCTGCCTTGTGATCTTCCATAAACAGAATAATCGGCATGACGGAACAATCACCATTTAATAGGCCAGACGAAGTAGGCACACGAGAAATAGCTTGTACTAAGGTTTGTTGATTACGAGGTAGAACCTGCCATTTAACATTACCTTCGTTATAACCCGCATTCACTATCTTAGCTACAGATGCTAACGATACAGCCGATTGCACCCCTGGAACGTTCTCCATTTTCCACTGAAAATCATCCATTGCTTTCATGACGCTGTGAGACGTACAAGCTTCAGGTGTGGTTTCCACCAAAATAGAAATGTAATCCACTGTGACTTCATACTTGTCGGTAATCAAGAAGGTATCTTGGTTATAACGTGAAGACTCATGAAGCGCTGGTGCGCCGGCATGCAAATCACCTATCTTCATGTTTTGTGCTTGGTAGTGCCCAAAACCGAATAATATGGCGGTAACGATTAAAATAACGGCTGCTGGCTTTTTACGTGAACACGCAGAAATAATTGCCCAAAAGCGGGAGTTACTATTTTCTTTACCTGCAAACTTGTCTACGTACTTCTTATCAAGCTTTAAGAAGCTCATAAGTACCGGTAACAGCATTAGGTTGGTGAGGATAATAACCGCAACACCCATACTTGCTGTAATCGCTAGCTCACGAATAATACCTATATCGATAACCAATAAGGTCATGAAACCGACGGTATCAGAAAGTAAGGCTATGCCCCCTGGTACCAACAAGCTTCTAAACGCCGCCATAGACGCACGTTTTGCACCTATTCCTGTTACCGCACGTTTTTCTACCGCGTTAATCATTTGCACGCCATGACTTACACCAATAGCGAAAACTAAGAACGGCACTAGGATCGACATAGGATCCATTCCAAACCCTAACGAAGTCAGTAGACCTAACTGCCAGATAACGGCAATAACAGAACACAGTAACGGCAATATAGTCAGCATGATACTGCGAGAGAAGAAGTACACCATGATGGCTGTTATCGCGATAGCAATAGCGAAAAACAACAATACGTCTTTCGCTCCATCGGCCACATCACCAATCATCTTGGCAAAGCCGATAATATGAATAGAAATATTTTCGTTTTCATACTCGCCGCGAAGTTGCTCTTCAAGCTCAGCGGCTAACGCAAGTGTATTTAACGGTTCACCCGTTTGTGGGTCGATATCCAGTAACTGTGCTGTCACCATGGCACAGCTATAGTCGCTGGCTACCTGACGACCAACAATATTGGCTTTTTCAATATTCGCAGCCACTAAGTCCAACGCAGCTGGGTTTGCTGAATTGAAGTCCGCTGGAATAACCGGCCCGCCAGCAAATCCGCCCTCTACAATTTCAGTAAAGCGGGTAGAAGGAGAAAACAGTGAAATAACGAGAGAACGGTTCACACCATTTATGAAAAATAATTGGTCGTGTACGTTCTTTAACGTATCGAAAAAGTTTTGATTGAATATATCGTCGTTCTTATCACAAACAGAAACTAAGATATTGTTCGCACCACCGAAATCTTGGCGATGTTCAATATAGGTTTTCATGTACTCATGATTAAGCGGAATATTTTTTTCAAAACCAGCATCAAGTCGCATTTGCGATGCTTGAAAGCCTAAAAATACCGTTGCGATAGCAAAAAGGGCTACCACCAATTTACGGTTAGAGAAAACAAGATGTTCAATGAAATGGGTCATAAAAGCGAAACCACCCTACTTTGTATTTAGCGTTTTTATACCATTCGCGGTAACAGCTATGGTGTGGCCATTAAAGCTAACGGCATTTAACATGGCAGCTTTATCTTCAACCTGTGTAACTGTAATACCTTTTGCAGGTTCGCAGTTTGCAGGGTTTGCGTATGGATCGTGATCACTGACGGGAAGCGGACGAGTGGCTGACACCATCATACCGTTGTTACCCATGGCAACCACCGTGTCGTTATCGGACAGTAAAATTGAATTTAACGTACTGGTTGAACAAGAATTTACGTATTCCCATTCACCTTGGTCACGCAAAACAAAAATATTTCCGCGAAGGCCTACAGCCAGTAGCGTTGATTCATCAAGCGCTCTAATATCGAAAAATGAGCCAGTGTAATCAACTTCAAAACGTTCCCAGTTTTTCCCCATATCGTCGCTGCTAGCTAATAAACCCGCTTCTCCAGCAAGGTATAGCTTTTCGCCATCGCGTGTTACACGATTTAAATGAGGTAAAATAGATTCTAATTCTTGTTGATAAAACGCTTCGTCTTCTTCTCTGACGCTTTCCAAATATTCACGATCGTATGGGTCTAGTAAACTAGCATGACGCTCAGTTTCCCAACTTTTCCCGCCATCAGTGGTACGGTAGAAAAGGCCATAAGCGCCAGCAGCAATGCCGTGACTTTCATCAAAGAATAGTACATCTAAAAATGGACGTTGAAGCGCGGGCTGAACATTCTGGATTTCCCAGCTTTGGCCCTTGTCTGAGGAGTGAATGATGGTGGCATCATGGCCTACCGCCCAAATATTATCGCCCACTACAGTCGTTGCAGTGAGTGTCGCTTGGGTGGGCACGGCAACTTGATTAAAAGCCGTTCCATCTTCTGAAATAAGAATATGACCGCGTTCTCCGACAACAACGACAAATTTATCAGCGTCAATATCTAGCAAAACTGACTGTTCAACTAAGGGTGCAATATAGGCATCTTCTGCTGAAGCAGTTACGGAGTAATTTGCTGCGAGTGCTGCAGTTATGCACGCTGCAATGGTTTTTTTCATGATTAACCATTCTCCCTAAAATTTAATTGTCTGAAAACAAAAACGGTTGGCACTGCCAACCGTCTTAACACAAAACGCTTAGCGTTTACCTTCTCGTCGTAACGCCTGAGGCGTAAACTCTACGTCTCTTGGACGAATAGAGAAGTCATACATGGCTTCTTCATTATCAAGACCGATGGCCAAGTAACGGCGAGAGTTTAAGTCGTAATAGGCATCTAGGGTTGACCACTGTGTAGGTACTTCATAGTAGTTCACTCCATAAGCTACACCAACACGGTACAACTCGCCACGATTATCATACATATCAGCAACTTGAATTTGCCAGCTGTCTTCATCGATGAAGAATACGCGTTTTTGATAAATGTGACGGAAGCCTTCTTTCAACGTGGCTTCAACCACCCAAACACGGTGCTTTTCCCAACGCGTTAAATCAGGGTTAACGTGGTTAGCATGAAGAATCTCATCGTAACTTACGTTATCTGAATGCAGTGCATAGTTGTTATAGGCTACAAACATCTCTTGTTTACCAACAAGTTTCCAGTTGTAACGGTTAGGAGAACCGTTGAACATATCGAAGTCATCGGTAGTACGCAGACCATCTGCCGCAGTTCCTGGCGTGTCGTAAGCAATGTTAGGTGCTAAACGTACACGGCGCTGACCTGTGTTATAGGTCCAGGCTTTACGTGGCTCTTTAACTTGGTCTACGGTTTCGTGTACTAGCAAAGCAGTACCTGCCAAACGTGCTGGCTTAGTCACTTTTTGCTTGAACATGAACAAGATATTTTCTTCAGTTAGCTTTTCAGGTGTAGCACCCTCTTCAGCATACTTAATCATTAATTGTTCATCAAAACCGATAACGTTGTAGTCACCAGATGTTGTAACCGCAGCTTGCCCACCGTTACGTTCTACCGCAGCACCGCGATAACGTAAGATATGGTTCCAAATCGCTTCCATACCTGTTTGAGGCATTGGGAAAGGAACACCTAATACAGCGCCTTTTATGCCGTTTCCGTCATCCAGTAATTCTGCGCTAGTCGCATTAACCTTAGTCGCATCATAAATTGCTTGCGGGTTAGATGCTGAACGACGGGTTTGATATACCGGCATGCGGTAAGTATCAGGGTACGCTTCGAACAACTTTTTCTGACCTTCAGAAAGGAAATCAGCATATTCTTTATAGTTCGATGCCGTTATCTCAAATAACACCTTATCTTCTGGAAAAGGGTTCGGATGGTGATCGCCTACAGAATAACCTTCAGGTGCTGATGTGATACCGCCTGTCCATGCTGGGATACTTCCATCAGCATTCGCAGCTTGTATAGCACCCATTGGGGTTAATTCACCGCCTAGTTTTTTGGCATCTTCTTCAGAAACCTTAGCGTGAACACTTGCACCAGTTAGAGCCATTGAAAGCGCTGTTGCAATAATTCCTATTTTTCTAATCATATACATCACTCTTTAGATTGAATACTTGATGTTAAACGAAATAAAATCTCTGTCTGACAATGCGTTAGTGGTACCAACGCCGCCCCAGAATGCACTATAAGAGGCTGTTGCTGACCACTTGCTTAAGTAGTCGAACGTTAATGCCAGTGCCGCAGATTTAACATCTTCGGTGAAAACATAGAGAGGATCTGGTGTTGTACCCTCTACATCATGAGAGAACGTAGCACGAGCTCGAAGGTTAACGCCGGCCATAATGTCGTTCCAATCAGCCACCGCCAACAATCGATAACCCCAAGCATCATCAGTAGCAAATGGGTTAGTTTCTGGACCATCGGAAAGACCAATGTGTAGACCTTCACGATTATTGCCGCTTGCTGTAGGTTCAAGCGACGGTGTACGTGCTGTACCTGGTGCATTTAAGCGAATAACGTTTGGATCTGGCATATCAACAATATTGACATAACCTAGTTCACCTAATAGTACGAAGTTATCCGCACCAAACTTAGGACCGTAAACGTGAGAAGCCGTTAACTGCATTTGCCATGTGTCTGAAAACAAGAAACCTTCCGCAGTTTCGCCTGGCCCAACATCTCTGCCAATGTTTCCTAACTGAGAAATACCGTCTAAATCTGGACGAAGACCCGCGTTAGCAAGTTGTTGGGGCATACCCATATAGAGTAGCTCAACATCGTCAATTTGCAGCGGTTCATCAACACGGTAAGCAAATTCACCGGCTAAAGCGGTTGTGCCAACGTTAGTATTGAAGCTTACGCCATACAATTTAATATCTTCTGGATAATAGAACTCAGATTGGGTGAATGCACCCAGTTCAGTAATGTTATCGCGGGTTACTTCATTGGTTGCAATGAAGGCTAAATCCGATGCAATACCTTCTGAAGTAAAGTCAGAAGTTACACCTGAGATAAGTGGACGTTGGCTATGGTAGTTAATGTGGTAGAAACTGATTTCAGATTCATTCAACGCTTCAGCGAACCAAGTTACACGTAAACCGTATTGACCCTGGTCGTCGGCATCTTTATGCGCTTCGTCAGAATAGCCACGAATAGCCACTTTGGTTGGGTACGCTAAGTATGCAGAAGCAATATCTGCAGAATTTCCGCCGGCACGTAACATATCGCCATAGCCGTTAAGTGCAGTTAACAAATGGTCTAAATCGATATCAGGGTTACCACTGAAACCTAACTGGACGTTTTGACGCTGACCGCCCTCGCCCGCAAAGTCGTTACCAGCAAAGTAACTTCCAGAAACAGGCAGCCAACTGCGTTCCCATTCATATTGATAGTAACCCGACACACTTAATGTATCGCTTAGTCCTAATGAGGCATAAACCATACCCACTGGAATAAATACTTCTTTAAGTTCCGCACCTGGTGCACGAGCACGGGTAACGTCTACTGGGTTTGTGGTATTGATACCGTGTTGGATGAAAGTACTTTCACCCCAACTGATAACTTGACGACCTACACGAAGGGTTAACGGCTTATCGCCAATCCACCAATCGCCATAGAAGAAGGCATCATAAAGACGCACGTCGGTACATAATAAATCTTCTGCTTCTGGATCTTGGCAGTGATCGTATTGAACACCGGTGATGGCATTTGAATTAGGACGGTCACCATCCATTTGTTCAAAGTCGTAAAACCAGAAACCACGTGCGAAGAAACCGAAATCGCCAAAATTAATATCTAACTCATGGTTTCCTGAAATTTGTGTTGCAAATGCATCACCTGGATCGTGAGATAAATTTCCTAAGTCGCCATTGGTTGAATAACCGCCGTCAGCTAACGCCCAAACGTCGCTACTAGGATAAAGTGGATTGAATGCAGCGTGGTAACCTGACCAATCAAACTGTGCATGATTACTATTTCCGATAAGATCGTAATCTCTAGACTCAGTACGAATACTGGTAGCCACTGTGAATGTAGAATCAAGAGAAATGCTAACATCACCTACTTGCCAATTAGCGGCATTAGCAGGAAGTGCGGCAGCACCCAAGAGGGTTAGCACACCTACAGCAACAGGTGACATCTTAAAAGCGCGAGGCTTATTTATCATATTTTTATACTCCCTAGTCGACGCACAAGGCTGCGTGACATCGTGATCAACCATAACGATTAACAAAATGATTACATCATTTTGCCACTTTCGCAAGAAGTAATCGTACCAGTTAACAAAATTTACAACATTAATCGTATCAAATAGTTATTGCTTTGTGGGGACTATAAAAGCAACTTATCCGAAAGGTGTAAGTAATTGGCGGGATCGTAAAAATATACGCACAAAAAGCAACCAAAGGTAAAGGTTGAGGGCTTTAGCGTAACCGTTCGAAGGCTTTAATTTTGTTATTGACGTCTACAATCATGCGAAAACGCCCCACAACACCTTGGGAGGTAATAAACTGTTTTATTCTGGTAGACGGAACTTGCACGCTAGTGCCATTTTCCGCCACCATAACGACGGTAGGCACAGCACCAGAGTACAGTGCCTCACATTGAATGTAAGGCACATTAACTGAGAAGTAATAAACGGTATCAGTGGCTTGAATGGTTGTCATACGCCAAACTTTTACTCACTTTTTCAAACACATCTTTACTTAAGCCCTTATGATTTAACAATCGACCTAACTGTGCTTTCATCAATGCCTGATGGAATTCTGCAAACCCTTGCCATTGGATCAGTGGAGTCACAATTCGTGCTGCAACTTGAGGGTTGAGCGCATCAAGCTTTATGAGGTAGTCAGTTACAAACTTATACCCTTCCCCATCAAGGTTATGGAAGCGTTCGCTATTATAAAACGCGAAACTCCCAATTAATGAACGTACGCGGTTAGGATTACCCAGACTAAATTGAGGATGCTCGCTTAACATAGTGATGGTAGCCAATATATCTTCACGAGGCTGCGTTGCATGCAGGGCAAACCATTTATCCAACACTAAAGGATTGTGACGCCATTTTTCTTCAAACTTAGCCATTAAGCTTTCAAAGGCTTCTGTGGGTAGTGATTGCGCTGCTTTAAGGGCACCTAGGGTGTCGGTCATATTGTCGGTCATATCGAACTGCGATATCACCAAGTCTTGATGCTGAGGTAATCGAGCCAAATGAGACAACAATACATTTTTGCAGCGGCGAGCATTAACGGCATCTTGCTGGTAACTATAGGCCCGTGTGGCTATACCGTTAAACGCATTTAGAAGTACTGCTTCCAACTGGGTAGAAAACTGACGACAAAACGCTTTTCGTGCATCGATGAGTGGTTGCACACTAATATCGCTTCGAGATTGACACAAGGTTTCAAATGAAGGTATTACTAAGCATTCACTTAAAAGCTCAATATTGTCGATTTCGCTGTCTATTGCAGCGCGAATACCCGCCCATATACCACTGTCTATTGTAGCAGTTGGGTTTTCATACAACTCACTGATACAGCGGTTATATAAAGTCTGCATGGCATCCCAACGATTAAATGCATCTTGCGAGTGGGCAAATATAGTAAGTAATGAAGCGGTGTCTAGCTCATTATGTACTTTTACTGGGGCAGAAAAGTTACCAAGTAGTACTGGGGTTAGTTTCTTCGCATCACAGGTGATAGTAATCGTGACTTCAGGTGCATCGACGATGAGTAAGTCGTTCTGAATAATACCACTATCATCACGGTATCGATTACCGTCTTCATCGATAACCTCAAAACCTACAGGAATATACAAAGGAAGCTTTTCGCTTTGATCTGCTGTACTAGGCGTATTTTGCGTTACGGTGAAGGTATGTACATAACCCGTTTCATTGCTGGTAACGTTGTGAGCAAGGGATACTTGCGGTGTACCAGATTGACTATACCAGCGAGAAAACTGCGTAAGATCTAACTCGGTAGCTGATTGCATGGCAGAAACAAAATCATCGCACGTGACTGCTTGGCCATCATGACGACGGAAATATTCGTCCATTCCTTTTCTAAAACCTTCCGGCCCTAAAAGAGTATGGAACATGCGAATTACTTCTGCGCCTTTATCGTATACCGTCACCGTATAAAAGTTATTCATCTCAATAACTTCTTCAGGGCGAATAGGATGGCTCATTGCACTGGCATCTTCTGCAAACTGGTGCTCGCGCATCACACGTACATGCTTAATACGGTTACTTAGCGGCGATGTCATGTCAGCACTGAATTGCTGATCGCGAAACACCGTTAGCCCTTCTTTTAAACTAAGCTGGAACCAGTCTCTGCACGTTACACGGTTTCCAGTCCAGTTGTGGAAGTATTCGTGAGCGATAACAGCTTCTACATTAAAGAAATCATCATCAGTTGCAGAATCTTGGTCGGCCAGAACAAACTTGCTGTTAAATACATTCAGGCCTTTGTTTTCCATTGCGCCCATATTAAAGAAGTCGACCGCCACAATCATGTATATATCGAGGTCGTATTCCAACCCGAACACGTCTTCATCCCATTTCATGGCACGCTTTAGTGACGCTAAGGCAAATGTACCCTGAGATTTCTTACCTTTGTCGACATATAACTCTAGCGCAACTTCTTTACCGCTGGTGGTGGTATAAGTGTCGGTTAATAAATCGAAGTCGCCTGCCACCAATGCAAATAAATAACAGGGTTTAGGGTGAGGATCGTGCCACGTAACAAAGTGCGTGCCATCAGGGTTTTCACCACGTTCTACCGGGTTACCATTTGATAACAGCATGGGGAACGATTTATCCCCTATGACTTTCACCGTATAGACGGACAATACATCGGGTCTGTCTGGGAAAAAGGTAATGCGCCTAAAACCTTCTGCTTCACATTGCGTACAGTAAGCACCGCCCGAAAGGTACAAGCCTTCTAGTGCTTTGTTGTGTTCTGGGTCGATGTGGTTTTCAATTTCTAATTCAAAATCATCGGCATCTACATTTAGCGTTAACGTTTCATCATCTAAGGTGTAATCACTAAAAGGTGTACCGTTAATATGAACAGAAACAAGTGACAGCTTATTCCCATCTAAGATGAGGGGCTGTTTTTTGTTTCCGTCATTTTTTTCTGTGTCTTTAACCGTATCTTTAGTAAGCGAGCGCTTAACGCTAAGTTTACTCTTTACCACAGTTTTTGTGGGATGTAATGAAATAGTCAGGTCGACTAACGGGATAGAAAAAGCGGGCGGAAGATAATCCGCCCGACGTTTAGCTGTAACTGACATAGAGTCTCCTAAAACAGAAATTCTACGCAACTATTATTGGTTTGCTTCGCCAGGTTGCTTTGCATAATCTGGAGGTGTTAGGCGAAGAATTTTAATTCCTAAGTAGGCGTAGATAATAGCAAGAATTGGGTTTATTACGTTAAAGAACGCATAGAAAACATAGTCGAATGGGTTTACCAACAGCACACTGTGCATATAGGCACCACACGTGTTCCAAGGAATAAGTGGCGATGTTAAGGTTCCGCCATCTTCAAGGCTTCTAGATAGATTTAGTTGGTGCAAACCACGCTTTTCATACTCTTCTTTGTACATGCGCCCTGGCATCACAATAGAGATGTACTGATCGGCCGTTACCAAGTTGGTCGCGAAACACGTAAGAATAGTTCTGCTTACCATATCACCGGCCGACTTAGCGCCTAACAAAATAGCGGATACTGCACGTTTTAATAGCCCTACTCTCTCAAGTACCGCGCCAAACGACATAGCGCAAATAATTAACCATATCGTATTGAGCATAGACGACATACCGCCTCGTGAAAGCAAGCTATTCAAGTTTTCATCAGGGGTTGAGAAACTTACGCCGTCAAACAAGGCCGTCCAAACCACTTTTAATGCACCAATGCTGGCACTGTCGTCAGGGCTTGCCATGCTAGCAACTACATCACTTTGAAATAACACTGCCCATACTGCACCTAATAATGCGCCAATAGACACAGCAGGAAACGCAGGCACTTTCTTAACCGCAAGGGTTAGCAATACAACAAGGGGGACTAATAAATACCAGCTTAAATCGAAAGACTCATTTAACAATAACTGCATTTGTTCGATGCGATCTGCTTTAGCATCACCGCTTTCGCTAAAGCCCAATATTACAAACAAAATAAGCGCTAGAATAAAGCTAGGTACGGTAGTCCAAAGCATGTAGCGAATATGTTCAAATAAATCGGTACCTGCCACGGCGGGTGCTAAGTTTGTGGTTTCAGAAAGCGGAGAAATTTTATCGCCGAAATAAGCACCTGACACAACAGCACCGGCGGTAATCGCAGCAGACATATCCATACCTGCAGCCACGCCCATCAGTGCAACCCCCACTGTAGCGGCGGTAGTCCAAGAACTTCCAATGCTCATAGCAACCACGGCGCAAATTAAGCAGGCGGCAGCATAAAAGAATGAAGGGTTTAATAGCTCTAGACCAAAATAAATAAGCGTAGGAACTGTACCGGCTAACATCCACGTACCAATAAGCGAACCTACGGCCAATAGAATTAAGCACGCACCGAGCGACATTGAGATTCCATCAACAATGCCTTTTTCGATGGTTTTCCAGCTATAACCGTTTTTCATACCAATGATGGCGGCAAGACCCATTGCCAGTAATAAGGCAATTTGGTTAGGCCCATACGATGAATTATCGGCAAATAAATAAACCGCACTACCCATCATAAGTACAAGGGCAACAATGGGAATAAGCGCGTCAAATAATGAAGGTTCTTTTAATTCTTTAGTCGTTGTCATTTTTATTATTCTTAAGCCTTAAATCAAAAAACTGAGCGGTAAAACATTAGCGCAATAATAACCGGGCAAACAAAGCGTACATACCAAGGCCAAATCTTCCAAAACAAACTTTGCTCTGCGTTTGCATCACCTTCTTTAAGCTCTGCTAGTATGGCATCTCTGCGCCACACCCAACCGGCAAATATACATAGCGCTAAGCCAAGTAGTGGTTGACTGTACTCAGTGGTAAGGGCAATAACGAACCCAAACAGTGCATTAAAATTAAGAATAATAATGCAACTTAGTACAAAGATAATGGCTGCCATTGTCACTACCGCCTTTTTGCGCACCAAGCCTCTGCTTTCCACCATGTATGCTACAGGTACTTCAAGCATTGATATTGAAGAGGTAACGGCGGCTATCGCCATTAACGCAAAGAACGTGAATGCAACAAACACACCTACCCCGCCAATTGTATCAAACAAGGCCGGCAACACTTTGAAAATAAGCGAGTCACCTTGAATTAAAGCCCCCTCTGGCGTAAAGATTTCTACACCATTATGCAGTGCCACATACATGGCTGGAATAATCAGCATACCGGCAATAACGGCTACACCAATATCAACTAACGCAACGGAAGCACCAATGGTGGGCAAATTTTCTTTTTTGCTTAGGTATGAACCGTAAACAAGCATGGTACCCACACCTAATGACATTGAGAAAAAGGCTTGGCCCATAGCATCAATTAATAAGTCGGGGTCGAGGATGCGCGTGAAGTCTGGAACTAAGTACGCGCTCCAACCATCAGAAGCTCCCGGCTGTAAGCTGACATAAATGATCAAGGCTAGGATAAGAATTACCAGTGTGGGCATTAACCTAACCGACCACTTTTCAATACCCGCCTTAACACCACCCACAACAATAAAAGCAGTTAACGCCATGAAAATAAAACAAAAAATAATGTTACGCGTAACCGATGAGGTTAACAACCAATCACTTGCAGACTGTAACCCCACCATATTGACGGCAGAATCAGCGAAATAAACAAGCATCCAACCGCCCACGATGGCGTAAAACGCCAAGATAAGTGAGACTGTTATACATCCCCAAATACCGGTTGCACGACCAATAAAATTGCCAGAAATATTGCCTAGCGCATCCACCATGTTAGAACGAGAACTTCGTCCAATGATGAGTTCAGCCATAAGAACGGGGTATGCAAGAACAAACGCGAGAAGTAAATAAACAAGAACAAAAGCAGCGCCGCCATTCGTTGCTACTTTGGTGGGGAACCCCCAAATATTACCGAGTCCAACTGCTGAACCCGCTGCTGCGAGCACGAACCCGATTCGAGAAGAAAACTCGCCTCTGATAGCCATGTGATTTCCCTTTATTTATTATTGTTGTATAGGTATATCAGACACAAAAAAAGGGCTGGCCACTGACCAGCCCTCTGTCATCAACCTTTAATGTGTTATTGCGTATCTGCCGGTTTCTATCATATCAAAAGTAATGTTGGCAGCTTCATCTAAGAACGGATCTAACTCTTCCATATCTTCAGGTAGGTCATCAAGTGTTTTGACTAATTCTTTACCCATACGCTGTAAACGTTCATTGGCTCTTTCGAGTGCTTTTTCTTCAGCTTCTTTTTTATCTGACTCACGTTCAGATTTAACCAACGAAATAAAGTTCTTATCTTTGTTTTCTTTGTACTCAACAATATCGTCGTGAATATAAGAAAACTCAGGGTCTTGCATAATACGTTTATTATGTTTCGCCGTTAATACGTCCAGCGCAGCTTGGCCGTCAGCAAATGTAGTGTAATTTGCGCGGTTAATACTGTCCCAAGGTAATGCATTATCCTGTTGGCTTTCACCCCAGTCAGCAGGTTCAATTGCTGAAGGATAAAGAATATCAGGCACTACCCCTTTGTGCTGCGTACTTCCACCGTCAATACGATAGAACTTAGCGATGGTGAATTGCACGCTACCTAATGGGTTGTCGTACAAGTCATAAATTTTACCTAAACCACGGTGTTGTTGAACGGTGCCTTTACCGAAGGTTTGTTCACCAATAATGAGTGCGCGGTTATAATCTTGCATTGCAGCGGCGAAAATCTCTGACGCCGACGCACTGTAGCGGTCTACTAAAACCGTTAACGGCCCATCATAAGATACTTTTCCGTCGGTATCGCGATTGACGCTAACTTTAGTTTGACCGTAACGAATTTGTACCACAGGCCCTTTTTCAATGAAAAGACCGGTAAGCAAAGTCGCTTCTGTTAAAGAACCACCACCATTGCCGCGCAAATCTACAATGATACCTTTAACGTTTTGTGCTTTAAGGCTGTTTATTTCCTTTTCAACATCGGCGTGTAGGTTGTTGTAGAAGCTAGGAATAGTAATAACACCTAAAGGCTGATTTGCATGGGGTCCAGTTTCAGGCGTGTAAACCTCAGACTGTGCAGCTCGGTCTTCAAGCTTAATTTTGTCGCGAGTAAGGCTAACTACAGACATGGTTTTCGCATCTGTCGCGCCTTTTTGAACTTGCAAGCGTACCGCACTGCCTTTTGGCCCTTTGATAAGCTCTACAACTTCATCTAAACGCCAGCCGACGACATCAACAAACTCTTCATCTTCTTGAGCCACACCAACAATTTTATCTTCAGGCTTTAACGCCCCAGATTCATCGGCAGGACCGCCTGGCACTACGCTTTTAATTACAGTGTAATCTTCTTCGCTTTGAAGTACTGCACCAATACCTTCAAATTCCAAATTCATTTCCATTTGGAATCGGTCAGCGTTGCGCGGTGAAAGATAACTCGTGTGAGCTTCGATGGTACGCGCAAATGCATTCATAGCAATTTGAAATACATCTTCGCTTTTGGTTTGTTTAGTTCGCTTGATAGAGCGTGTGTAGCGTTTCTCAAGAAGCTCTTTTGCTTCTTCCCACGTTTTATCAGCAAGAATAAGGTTTAATGCGTCGTACTTAACACGTTGACGCCAAATCTCATCTAATTCATCTTTGCTTGTAGGCCATTCGGCTTCTTCGCGATCGTAATAAAACTTGTCATCGGCTTTTTCAAAATCAAAAGGCCCTTTCTCTAACGCAGCTAATGCAAACTCGTAGCGCTCGATACGACGCTGCGCGCTCACATTGTACATGTTGTACGCAACAGAAAGGTTACCCTTGCTCAACGCATCATCAAAAGCATTTCGATATTTTTCGAAACCTACCACATCAGACAATAAAAGGACTTGCTTGTTGTGATCTAAAGATTCAATGAAGCGCTGATAGATTCGTGCCGATAACACATCATCCAACGAAATTTCTTTATAGTGAGCGCGGGTAAATAACGCACTAACGCGTTTTGCAGCAACACTATGCTGTGTCTCTTGTTGAAGAACGGGAAGCTCTTCAACATCTGGGGTTGTGGTGACTGCACCAGCGCCTACCCCAACGGTAAGAAATGCACTAGCAATGGAAATTCGAAGGATATCTTTCATATTTACGACCTCTTGGAGCGTGCCAAACGTAAAGCTTCTGCATTTACTTTTACCACCATACCTGAGTCTAACTGAACATGAATACCGTCTTTGGCAATTTCGGTGATAACGGCTGGCATAGGTGTTTTACCTAATTTAACCGTTACGTTCGTACCTTGTTGCATATCGGCATCAGTCAATTTAGCCGGTGGTGTCTTAGTTGGTCTCTGAATTTTCGGTTTAGTTCCCTGCTGGCCTTCTTTGTTGCTGCCTGCAGGCGCCGAACCAGTAGATTTCGG
Organism: Alteromonas sp. CI.11.F.A3; assembly: GCF_032925565.1. Taxonomy (NCBI): domain Bacteria; kingdom Pseudomonadati; phylum Pseudomonadota; class Gammaproteobacteria; order Alteromonadales; family Alteromonadaceae; genus Alteromonas; species Alteromonas sp. CI.11.F.A3. The sequence continues at coordinate 2,501,001 of NZ_CP136708.1, read as the reverse complement.
ACGAGCAAATTGACGTTTTTCTTTCTTTTGAGGCTGCTGAGCTTGCTTAGCTTTGCGCTTTTCGGCGGCTTTCGCTTTGCTCTCTTCTAGCTGCTTCTGTGCATGATCGGCATGCTCTTTCTCAATAGTTTCCCCTTCAACACCATCTAAGTCGACACGGTTTGCGCCTTCTTTGATACTGTAGAGGTAGCGCCAGCTGTTTGTATAGTGGCGAAGTGTAGAGCGGAGTAATGTTTTACTCACTCGTTCTTCGCTTTCTAAACGCTGGGCTAAATCTTGAAAGATGCCAATCTTAAGTGGTAGGGCTTCGCCTTCAATACTAAAGCATTTAGGGAAGGTCTCGGAAAGGAAAGCGATAACTTCCTTACTGCTAGTAAACTTTTCTGGTGATTCCATTAAACTTTCTAAATTATTCAAGAGATTTCTTCATTACTCTCATCATCCCAAGTTGCCAGCGCGTGGTCAACCCAATCGAGTAATTCGTCATCATCAATTTCTAATAAATGTTTATCTTGTTGCCAAGACTCCCAACCGTGTTGCAATAATTGTTCAAGCCGATGGGTTTCAATATCTTCATCGGCTCTATCATAAATTGCGTGAAGTACGAAATTTAATCGTTCTGACGCTTCATCAGGGTCATCATGATTGTCTTCCATATCTTCATAAGTAGATAGTACTACATGGATGTCAACGTTGTATTTCATAACGATTGCTGAGATTCAATAAGTATATCGGCTATTTTACACAACCCGAGCTCATCTTGCTCGTCGAAACGAGAAAATTCTGGGCTATCGATATCTAAAACACCAATTAGTTCGCCATTTACCACAAGAGGAATGACGATTTCGGAGTTTGAAGCGGCGTCGCAAGCAATGTGGCCAGAGAAGGCATGAACATCTGCAATGCGCTGTACTGTGCGGGTTTCAGCGGCAGTACCACACACACCCTTCCCCATAGGAATACGGATGCAAGCGGGTTGTCCTTGGAAAGGCCCCAACACTAACTGCGCTTCTTTATAAAAATAAAAACCAGCCCAATTTACCTTATCGAGATGGTTAAAAAGTAGTGCACTGATGTTTGCCATGTTGGCAATGACATCGTGCTCACCAGCAACCAGGCTTTTCGCCTGGCTTATTAACTGGGCGTATTGTTCTTCTTTCAAACGGTTACCCTGCTATTGAATAATAGTAAAACTAACGTTTATACGTGCTTCAACGGTTTCTTGCCCTGGTAAAGAAACAGACATTTCTTTGGCAAACGCGTCTGCGCGCATAACTGGAACGGGCATATTGCCACCAGATTCAGAGATTGCAACTACTTCGCCCACTTCAACGCCTAATTCCTTCGCTAAAAGTGCTGCTCGCGCCTTCGCGTCTTTCACCGCTGCGACTAAAGCTGTTTGGTATGCATTGGTTTGCGTTGTACTCACAAACGAAAATTGTTGAATACGATCGACACCGCGTCCTAGTACACCGTCCAACACTTTATCATAGTTTTCAATATTGGAATCAGTCACTGATATTTCGCGACTTAACGTAAACCCTTCTTGCACTCGGCCGTTAGGACTGTTCACGTATCTTGGTGTTAGACGAACCTGCATAGATTGAATGTCGTTACGTTCAATACCCTGCTCTAGCAAAAAGCTAACAACAGATCGTAAATCCGACGCAAGGGTAGTATTAAGCTTTCCAACGGTTTCGCCTTGTTCTTCAATAACAAAGGTAACTGAGTATGCATTTGGCGTAACTGACATTGCGCCTGTACCTTGAACATGAATAAGCTGTTGTTGCTGTTGCGCTATTGATGCCGTACTTAGCATTGTGGCGACGATACCCGTTAATAATACTATCGGTGATAAGCGCTTGCGTGCGTTCTTGCGTACGTTAAAACGTTTTAAAGGCGCCGCTAGTTTATTGATTGAATTCATTCAAAACTCCGTGTTCATTATCATTAATTCAGGCAAATCATAAGTAACGGTAAGTGAACGTATTATGAACCGCAACTAAATCATTCATAAAACAGGCGATTTAACAGATACGTGAGTTTTAATAAAAAGCGTTAAATTTTTTTTGCTTTAGACGGCAAATGAATCGCGGAAATCAAGGGCAGAAATAAAAAGTGGGCTCGATGGCCCACTTTTGGTGTTTTGAATGCTTGAACACCAAATTTCAGTCTATTATTTCAATACTTTTTGTAAGGAGGTGAGGCAATGGTCGATATTGCGAGGTTTGCAGGCATAGCCCATTAATCCAATTCGCCATACCTTGCCTGCGAACTCACCTAAACCCGCACCAATTTCTAAATTAAAATCGTTGAGTAATCTTGAGCGAACTTCAGCGTCATTAACACCGTCTGGAATATTGACTACATTAAGTTGAGGTAGACGATATTCGGCATCTACGGCAAGCGAGAGACCTAAGCCTTCTAGTCCAGCCACCAGCTCGTTATGACCAGTTTGATGACGTTTCCATGCGTTTTCTAAGCCTTCTTCTTTTAAAATAAGTAAGGCTTCGTAAAATGCATACATACTGTTTACTGGTGCGGTATGGTGATAAGCGCGCTTAGCCCCTTTCCCCCAATAGCCAACAATTAAGTTCATGTCTAAAAACCAGCTTTGTACTTTAGTTTTGCGGTTTTGAATAACATGCACTGCCCGGTCACTAAACGATACCGGTGAAATGCCCGGCACGCAGCTTAAACATTTTTGAGAGCCAGAATAAATGGCATCTATGCCCCATCCATCTACGTCTAGCTCAATACCGCCTAGAGAGGTTACGGCATCTACTATCGATAAACAGTCGTACTGTTTTGCAAGTTCACATAAACGTTTTGCATCGTTTCTCACGCCGGTTGACGTTTCTGCATGTACAAAAGCAAGCACTTTGATATCGGCATCTTTTTTAAGTGCATCTTCTACCGCGTTTAAATCGGTTTGCTTACCCCAATCATTTTTAATCACGATGGCTTGACCACCGCATCTTTCAACATTTTCCACCATACGGTTGCCGAACACGCCATTAATACATACCAGCACTTTATCGCCGGGCTCAACAAGGTTAACAAAACAAGCTTCCATCCCCGCAGAACCTGGAGCAGAAATAGGCATTGTTAATGCATTTTCAGTTTTAAATGCGTATTGAAGAAGCTGTTTGGTGGCATCCATAAGCTCGATAAATAGCGGGTCTAAATGGCCAACAGTCGGTCTGGCAATCGCATTGAGAATACGAGGGTTTACGTCTGAAGGACCAGGCCCCATTAACGTGCGCTCAGGCGGAAGAAAAGTAGAGTGCGTTTGCATATCAGTCCTTAACAATAATAGTAACAATAGCGTATCTGCATTCTTACAATCTTAACGGCTAGGTACAACAGCTTGTTATGAACATAACTGATATGAATGGAAACGCCTTGCGCCATAACTAGGCTTATCTTGAGCAAGATGTGGATAACCCGTGCGTATCATGAGGATAAAGAAGAATTGAAATATTTCAAAAACTCCGACCAGTATGAAGCCTATGATTATTCAAAGGTTATTATTATTTTATTTGGATCAGGGGTTCTGTAAAATAAAATTCACAATGTTTAGTTTATAAAATAAACAAATATGGACTATAGTTAATGTCCGTCTGAAAGAATTTGCATGCACTTCTCCCTTGCAATAGTTAGCGCACGGCTCAGCAATGAGCCATTCCCCTATGCCCAGAACCTATGTTCTGGGCATTTTTTATGAAAAATACAAAATTTTTCTGCTGCAGAGCGCTAAAATTAAGGGGAGATAAAGAGGAATAATAGGCACATAATAATTTGGCTTGCGCGTGCTGCTTAAACCTCAGAAAGGTGCTTATTATAATGCGTTGCATTGTGCGCATAATGCGCAGCAGATGCTTGAAGCTTTTCCTCTACACTACTATCAAGCTGCTTTACCACTTTGCCTGGCGAGCCCACCACTAAGCTGTAGTCTGGAATTTCCATATTTTCGGTAATTAACGCATTTGCGCCAATAATGCAGTACTTCCCAATTTTTGCGCCGTTTAACACCACGGCATTAATCCCAATTAGAGAGTAATCACCTACCGTGCAGCCATGCAACATAACTTTATGGCCCACGGTTACGCCCTTACCTAACGTAAGAGGAATACCGGAGTCGGTATGGAGCACACTGCCATCTTGTACGTTAGTAAGCTCTCCTACCGTAATCGCGTCCATATCTCCGCGAATAACCACATTGAACCATACACTGCTATGGGGCTTTAATATCACGTTGCCTATAACATGTGCGCCGGGGGCAACATAACTGGTGCTATCACACTTAGGCCTTAACGTATCCAGTGAGTATTGCATAAGCGTTCCTTGTACATAATTTAAAATACTGTGCTCTCAAGACAAAATGTCTTTAGTCGACATCGACCTGTCGCATCAAGCCTTCTTGGGTTGCAGAGGCTACTAGCTCACCTTGCTGAGTGAAAATCTGACCTCTCACCAACCCTCTTGCTCCGCCACTAAATGGACTTTCCATTACATATAATAACCATTCATTCATATTAACAGGACGGTGAAACCACATAGCATGATCAATAGTCGCAATACGTAGCGATTTGTCGGTAACTGAAATGCCGTGTGGCTGTAATGACGTACTTAAAAAATGGTAATCAGAAGCATACGCTAACGCGGCTTGTTGCAGTGTTATCTCAGGGGCAAGCTCGTTTCTTGCTTTCATCCAAATATAGCGCTTAGCGGGTTGGCGATTAGACTGATAGGAGTTCGCCGCACCTATGGTACGAATATCGACCGGGCGATGATAACTTAATGCTTCTCGCATAGGACGGGCGATTTTGTCGAAGTTTTTTTCATAAAACTCGATATCAGACTGTACTTCTTCTGGCGGCGGCACGTCAGGCATATCCGCTTGCTGATGATGCATTCCTTTCTCTGGTACTTGGAAAGATGCCGTCATGTAAAAGATGTTTCGACCGCCTTGAATTGCTTTTACCCTTCGGGCAGAAAAGCTACGGCCATCTCGCACCACTTCTACATCGTAGACCACAGGTTTCTTTGCATCGCCAGGAAGCAAAAAGTAAGTATGAAACGAATGAGCTACACGGTCTTTATCTACCGTTTCATAAGCGGCGGCTAACGCCTGCCCTAGTACTTGACCGCCAAATAATGCACGAAAGCCTAAATCCCAACTTTGTCCGCGATATAAACCCGCTTCCACAGTCTCTAATTCAAATAACGAAGATAATTTAACCTCAGGCATGCTTTTCTTTCTCTTGTTGCTCAGCGTTCGGGTTTCTTGGGTAGTATTTTTCAGGTAAATACGCCCTATGCTCAAAAAATCGCGTGTCTTTATAGGGTAACTTCATAAACCCTGAAATGCCTAGCCCTTTTATTGACGGCACATGTTCAACTAACTTGGCTAATAATTCAGAAAACCTTTCTTGCTCGTGATGATTGAGCAATGTGTAATAACTATGAATCTTTAAATGAGTACTTAAAGCTTCAAAAATAATACAGCCCGTGTGGTGAATAGTATTAAGCTCTCTGATAATAGCAATGATGGGCTCAGGTAACTTCAAAAGCTCGTCAGGATCGTCACCATCCTCGAAGTAAGAATGAGTTCTAGATTCATCTTGTGCCACCGACGCACGGGATAACTCAAACGGTATAGCGCATTTTGACGTAGGTACAAACGCATCATTCTCGGTTTCTCGCTCAATGTGAAGCGTATTTTTAGCGTTAAACATGCAACACTTAAATACCCCAGGCTTATGAATAGCGCGTGCAAGGTTAATCACATTGTTAACCGCAAGTTCGAAGGCGGTTTTTAAGGCCGCATCGTGTAAATTCAAACTGGAGTCTACATAAACGCCGTTCGGCTCCCAGCGAATTGCCATGCCGCCTACCACGGGATAACGGCCTAGCCGACTAATTGCCGACACAAAAGCTTTCTCGGTATCGCCCATGCCTTGCAAGAAGTTTTTGTAGTATCGGTCGAACTGGGCATCATCGATATACCGTAATGAAGCATCTTCTAATGCAGACTGCTGGCGCAAATAAGATTTACGAGAACTGTAAACAACGGTTTCGATGTCATCTTGCGAGGGCGTGATCCACGTAGGAATACTGGGTATGTACTGAGGTACAGCGTCTTCTGAAAACACCATGTGTTTTAGCACGTGCAAGTTATTGAAGAAGTAATCTCCCCCTTGTTGCCTTTTCTTAGGATCATCACTGAGCATATATTCTAATATGCTTGCTAACATTTTTGGCAGACCAAGTGATGAAGGGCGAATAACGTGATGGCCGTATCGACACGATTGCCCCGACGCTAAAGCATATAGCGTGCTTGCCATACCTTGTTCATCGAAACGTGGGGATGAAAGCGCCCCGTTTAGCTGCTCTTCTCCAATAAAATAAACATCACCTAATCGGGCATTTGTTTGGTGAAGCTCGCTAGACATCAAGTCCATCACATTGTTGCTAGTGTACTGACCATTTTCGTCTACTTGAGCAAACACGGATGAACCCCAATCGATAAGCCCGATGCTCTCTTTAGATTCATCCCATACTAAGTTAGAAGGTTTAATGTCGCCATGGACGATAGGTTTCGCGTTGCCTTTTTGCGTATGCTTTCTAAAACACTGCAACAAATCACCAAGCTGCACGGCTATTTTAACGATGATCCTTGGTGGAAGTGGCCCGTGAGCTAAACTCACTTTTTCTAAATCCTCGCCAGGGGCGCGGCCCATCACCAAAATAGATTGTTTACCTATTTGCTGATATTCAACCAATGCAGGCACATAAGGATGGGATACTTGAGATAGCATGAAAGCTTCTTCCTCAAGCCGTTCTTGTACATGCTGAGGAAGATTTATTCGAGAAAACTTAAAGACATGCTCTTGCGCGTTTGGGTTTTGCGTAGCATTTGAGTCCGAGCTTGAATCCGAACTTGAGTTAACGCCTAGATTTTGGTTAGGCGCTGTGCCTGCAAATGCAAACCCGAACGCCCCTTTTCCCAATAAGGAGATATTGCGATAGCCTAAACTAGCCAATTGGTCGATGCACAGTGCAACCCAATCTTTAAGTTTTTTGGCATCAGCATGTGAGAGCAGATAAATAGACTGCTCATCGGGTATGTAAAAATGCGTTAACCCTTTTACCTGAGACATGCCAATTGCCTACCTCTGTGATTGTTTACGCTTGAGTGCTTTAACTCGGTTTTAGCTCTTCGTTATTAAAAGCCAGCTAAAGGGATTACTCTTCAGTAGTTAGCCATGTCAACGTATAAGCGGCATGGCTTCCCAAGAGCGGCGTTATTTCATCCAGCACTTCGCCCATACTGACATCTAGCTGCCACGGAGGATTAATGACACACAAGCCGGAACCGTACATGCCAGCATCGGCGGTATTTTCTTCAACGGTAAGCTCGATAGTGAAACAGGGCTTACCTAGTGCCGATAACGACTCACACATTTTCTGACTGGCCCCACTTTTCGCCCCTGCTCGCTCTGATAGTAACGGATACCACACTACCATTTGTGCTTGCTGCCAACGTGCCAATACCTTTTTCGCCGCACTGACTACATCTTGGTATTCTGAAGCCTTTTCGTAAGGCGGATCTATTAATACCGCACCACGATTAGGTGAAGGTGGCGTAAGTGCAATTAAGCCTTCATACCCATCTCTGTGATGAACATGGCTTTGGTTATCGCCAATTTGCCACATGGCATCATCGAGTTTTTCATGTTCAGCAGGATGCAACTCCATAAGATGCAGCACATCGATATCACGTTTTAGTTTGGCACTAATAGCTGGTGAACCTGGATAACATCTATCACTTAAAAACCCGTTACATAGCGACAAATAAGATTGCAGCAAAGGTGAATTTGCCGAAATGTTAGCGACTTTGTCTACGCCAGACTCATACTCTTTATTTTTAGATGCTAAGGCATCATCAAGTTGATAAAGCCCAGCCCCACTATGCGTATCATAAAGGGTGAAAGGCTTATTTTTTTTCTTGAGATGGCTTATTACGCCCATCCAACAAAGGTGTTTAATAACGTCGGCGTGGTTGCCGGCATGAAATGCATGTTGATAGCTAAGCACGATATACCATAAGTTGACGCGCATATTGCGCAGGAAAATGTAGTTTAGCTGCCAATAATAACGCTTGGGCTAACGTCCACACAAGCCCGACAGCTCGTTCTCTGGAAATAAGCCCTGTAAAGTAAAAACGAGTAAAAGCGCCCCGTGATTAAAGTCACTGTAGTTACGCCAATTTTTCTTACCGCACTTATATATTAGCCATTTATATATTAGCGTTCTTGTCTATCACCAAACTGTGGGCCTGCGGCCCACATTAAAACCCAATCGCTATTTCAAATGCATTAGCATGGTTTCTGGCTCTTCAATATAGCTAGACCACAGATTATTGAAGCGAACCATAGTGGCCCCATCAATAATACGATGGTCACCAGACCAATTCACCATCATGATATTGTGCGCTTCAACACTACCGTCAGCGGCAAAACGAGGAAGCTCTTGTGTTTTACCTAGCGCGACAATAGCCGCTTCAGGCTTATTGATAACCGGCGTAGCCGAAATACCGCCAATAGCGCCAATATTTGAAATGCTGATAGTGCCGCCTTTAAGTGCGTCACCGCCCAATTTACCTTCACGAGCTTGCTCGATAGTGGTATGCATTTGCTGGGCTATGTCGAACAAAGACAGGTTTTCTACGCCCTTAATATTAGGCACCAAAAGGCCAATTTTAGCGTCCACGGCAAAGCCGATATTATGATGATTAAAGTAAGTAAGCTCAGTACCGTCTTCATTTAATTGACTGTTAATGATAGGGAACGCTTTTAACGCCAACGACAATGCTTTTACAAAAAAGGGCATAAAGCTAAGCTTTACGCCTTTTGCTTCAAACATGGGCTTCAGTGATTGTCGCAAGGCAATTAGCTTATCCATTCTAACTTCATCGCTCACCGTAAAGTGAGGAATGGTATTTACTGACGCTACCATTTGCTTTGCCATAGCCGCACGAATGCCTCGCACTTTTTCGGTATAGCTTGATTCACCCGCAAGATTAGACGTAGCTGAGTGTTCGTCATTATTTGCACTAACGGTACTCGCGTTAACGTTATTTGCGGTTACGTTGCTGACATCATGTTTTAAAATACGGCCTTTTTTGCCGCTGCCAGCAACAGCAAGTAAATCAATCTCATGCTCTCTGGCGATGCGGCGTACTGCAGGGCTTGCCAAAACTTTGCCCGGTATAGCAATAGGAGGCTCAAAATCCCCGTCTTGCCATTTATCACTAATGGCTAGGTTACCCTGCTCGCCGGTATTGTCGTTAACAAGTGTAGCGCTGGGGCTAGTATTTTCTTTTACTCTTTCTGTATTACTTACTTGATCAGTTGTAGCATCAGTCGCTGTATCATCGGTGCTATTTTGTTGGCCTTCATTAGCGCTTTCATCAGTATGAAGGGCAAATAGTGGGCTATGCACTTGTGCAATGTCGCCTTGCTTATAATAAAGCTTATGTACCGTACCTGAATGTTTAGCAGGAATTTCTACCACTGCCTTATCAGTCATTACTTCAACCACACTTTGGTCTTCAGCAATAACATCACCTTCTTTAACGTTCCATTTGACGATTTCGCACTCAACAATACCTTCGCCAATATCAGGTAAAATAAAATCAATATTCATATTATTGGCTCCCTCTTAATAATGTAACGAGCGCTTGATAGCTTCGTAGGTTTTAGTTTCATCAGGCATATATTCGGTTTCATGAGCGAGTGGATAAGGTGTATCTAAACCACAGACACGCGAAATAGGCGCTTCTAAATACAAAAAGCATTTTTCTTGTATAGTCGCGGCAATTTCGCTCGCGAAGCCGCCGGTAAGTGGGGCTTCATGATTGATAAGTAGTCGGCCGGTTTTCATCACCGAGTTGATAACGGCTTCGGCGTCCCAGGGTAAAATGGAACGCAAATCTATAATTTCGCAAGACACGCCATCGTCTAACGCCATTTGAGCGGCTTTTTGCAATATCTCAATTTGTGCACCCCACCCTAGTAGGGTGATATCAGTGCCCTCTTGTACTAAATCGGCTTTACCAAGAGGCAGTTCATAATCATCTTCAGGCACATCGGCAATAGACGCGCGATATAAACGTTTTGGCTCAAGAAAAAGTACCGGGTTTTTATCACGAATAGAGGCTAGAAGCAGACCCTTGGCTTGGTATGGATCTCGTGGAATAACGACTTTCAAACCTGCGCAATGAGCGAAAAACGCTTCGGGCGATTGACTGTGGTAGTGACCACCTGAAATCCCACCTCCATAAGGTGTGCGAATTGTTAGGCCGCCTACATCGAACTGACCACCTGAACGATAGCGCCATTTAGCCGTTTCGTTAACAATTTGGTCAAACGCCGGAAAGATATAGTCTCCGAACTGAATTTCAGCAACAGGGAAAGATCCTTGTGATGCAAGCCCGTTTGCAAAACCAATAATGCCTTGTTCGGTAAGCGGCGTATTAAAACATCTGCCTTTACCAAATTTTTCTTGTAGATGACTGGTCGCTCTAAATACGCCACCAAAATGGCCTACATCTTCACCAAACACCATGACCTTTTCTTCCGCTGTCATGGCGGTAATCAACGCATTATTAATTGCCTGTAGTAAGTTCATTTTAGCCATTAGCGAACACTCCCAGACGTTTTAGGATATTTTTTAGGGTATTGTTTAATATGGGCTTTTAACGACGTCAGCTGATCTTGCAGATGCCAAGGTACACTGTCGTAAACATCTTCAACTATTTCGTCTATGCCGCAAATTGGAACCGTTTCACTGACTTTCAACGCCGCGAGGACATCTTGACGCGCTTTATCAACTTTGGCTTTGTTCTGCTTTTCATCGAACCAACCTTTATGTGCAAGCCAATTCGCCATACGTGCGATAGGATCTTTTGCGCGCCATTTATCTTCTTCATCTCTAGAACGATAGCCCGTTGGATCATCAGATGTAGAATGCGCTGCAAGTCGGTAGGTCATGGCTTCTATCAGTACCGGACACATTTCTGCTAATGCTATACGGCGTGCTTCCTGCGTTGCGGCAAACACCGCGAGGGGGTCGTTTCCGTCTACACGAATAGTCTTTACCCCATAACCAATCCCACGTGACGCTATGCCGTCACCAGCAAATTGTTCTTCTGAGGGCGTTGAAATGGCATACCCATTGTTTCGGCAAAAGAAGATGACAGGGCAATTGAGCACAGCGGCCATATTCAAACCAGCATGGAAATCGCCTTCTGATGCTGCACCCTCACCAAAATAGCAAATAGTAATAACATCATTGCCTGCCATCTTTTGGCCATACGCATAACCAGAAGCTTGTGGTATTTGCGTACCTAGTGGGGAAGATATCGTCATAAAGTTAAGGGCTTTATCACCATAATGGATAGGCATCTGCCTCCCTTTGTTTGGGTCGGCTTTGTTGCTGAACATTTGATTCATAAACTGATCAGTTGTATAGCCTCTAAAAGCAAGTGCGCCCTGCTCTCGATATTGGCTCATGATCATGTCATTGGGCGATAAGGCAGCTGCGCTAGCAACGGCTGCGGCTTCTTCACCCGTACTTGCTAAATAAAAGCTAATTCTACCTTGGCGCTGCGCCGCCACCATTCTTTCATCAAGAATTCTGATGTATTCCATGGTGTCGTGAATTTTTAACGCCAGTGTTTGGTCAATCTCTGGAAGTTGCGCACTTTCATGCTCACTTCCATCTGGTTTGAGCAATTGCAGCATGGGAATATCAATTAACCCATTGCCGATAACTTCAACCCTGTTTGTTGTTTTAATTTTTCCGAGATGATTTCTATCTTCCACAATAAACTCCCTGCAATTTGAAGGATACGAAAGCAAGATTGCTATTTTTACTATGCTAGTAGAAGTATGTTGGTGGCGTTGTGCTATTTATGCGGTGCTTTATCACCTAAATATGATGGAAATTCTCAATACCCCTTTTTAATAGTATTTATATCCTAAAAAACACCCAACTTGTTAAATTGATGCTAATGAAAGGCTAAGAGAAGAGTTTTATTTTGTAAAATAAGATGAGAGGTTGTTATTAAAAGAGTAGCGTTTAGCTAGCTAATTGACTGTTGTGTAGCCAAATCCATCCCCCTTTTTTTAGTTAATATCAAATGAAAAAGTATGACTAAATGTAACAACATGTGTAATTCATATTTATGTTTAATATTCATTACAAAGTGAAAAAAATTATGCTAGAAATATTATTGTCATTGTTATGACAATAAAAATTGGATCAACAAAGCCAATAAAAATAAGAAATTTCATCCATCCAGGGAAAATCCCAAAAACAGGCCGACGGAGGTTACCTGTGAATAATAAAGTGACATTAGCTGTATCTGCTGCACTGATGTCGATGTCCATGCATTCTGCTGCAGAGTTATCATCTGCAACCGAATCGTTTTCTGTAACTGCTGATCAACTCAAAGCAGTTAAGGCGACATCGATAAATAAGTACAAGAACACTAAAACAGTTTCCACACCAAAAACACTCTACACCGCTGAGAAAGGACTCGAAAATAAAGACTACATTTACTTTGTACATCTTTCTGACGACGCAGTAGCGAGCTACGACGGTGGTGTTGAAGGTTTAGAAGCTACTAACCCCCAACTTAAAAAAGTAGTTTCGGTAACACGATCGAAGTCGACTGCTAGCAAACGCTTAGATGCTTCTCTTCCAGAAGTAAAAGCCTATGCCTCTTATCTTGAAAAGAAACAGGCAGAAGTTATTGCTAAAGCAGAATCTGCTGTAGGTTCTTTAGAGACGATAGCAGAATACAAATATGCACTGAACGCAATTGCGGTAAAAGCATCGCCAGCTGAGGCAGAAGCCATCGCGCGTTTGCCTGGCGTTAAAAACGTTGAACGTGATGAAATGTATCAACTTGATACTGACACGGGCCCTATCTTAATTGGTGCTCCTGCAGTATGGGACGGCACGGCTAATGAAAGCGGCGTAGGTCGTCAAGGTGAAGGCATTGTAGTTGCGGTACTTGATACTGGTATCAACAGTGACCACCCTTCTTTTGCTGATGTAGGTGGTGATGGTTACGATCATACTAACCCACTTGGCGCCGATGTTTACTTAGGTGAATGTGCGGTTGAAGCTGAAGTTCGTTGTAATGACAAACTAATTGGTATTTATAGCTACCCGTCTATCTCTGACGTATACGCAGATGCCACTATCTTCCCTCAAAACGGTACCATACGTTTTGGTGAAGATTACAACGGTCACGGTTCACATACTGCAAGTACTGCGGCCGGTAACGTTCTTGTTGATGTTGCTGAAGTTACCGCTGAATTTGACGTAAATGCAAGTGACGGTGTTGCCACTGGTTTCACCTTTGGTCAAATTTCAGGTGTAGCCCCTCACTCAAACATTATTTCTTATCAGGTATGTCAACCTGGTAACACTGGTGATACCTATGCAGGTTGTACTGGTGCGGCTATGGCTGCAGCGGTAGACGATGCGGTTGAATCAGGTATTGTTGATGTAATCAACTTCTCAATTTCAGGTGGTGGCTACCCTTGGAGTGGTTCGCTTAACGCAGCATGGTTGAATGCACGCAACGCGGGCATTTTTATTGCTCAATCTGCGGGTAATAGTGGCCCCGATCCAGAAACAACTGAGAAACACGCACCGTGGATTACCGTTGTTGCTGCTTCTACGCACGGTCGAAGTGTAGAGTATGATAAATCTATCTCTTTCACTGGTGGTGCAACTGAGTTAGGCGCAATTGATGGTAAAAGTAACTCTGGTGCGGTAACTGCTTCAATCGTTTACGCTGGTGATTACACCAACGCGAATGATCCTGATGGCGATCCAGCACAATGTTTACAACCATTCCCAGAAGATACATTCGCGGGTGAAATCGTTGTTTGTGACCGTGGTGAAATAGCGCGTGTAGCTAAAGCATCTAACGTTGCAAGTGGCGGCGCTGCTGGTTTCGTTCTAGCAAACCTTGCAGATGGCGCAACATCGGTGAATAACGATGCGTATATTATTCCGGGTATCCACGTTGATGCTACAAACGGTGATATGCTGCGTTCATGGTTGGCAGAAGGTGAAGGTCATACTGCGTCAATCACTGCCTCTCAGGGCATATTAACAGTAGATGATGACGCAGCTGATATTATGGCTGATTTCTCTTCACGTGGTCCTAATACATCAATTAGCACGCTAACTCCGTCGGTAACTGCGCCGGGCGTTAGCATTTATGCTGCTTACTCTGATGAACAGTACGGTCAAGATTCTACAGGTTCTGCACCAGCCGATTATGCCTACCTACAAGGTACGTCTATGTCAGGTCCTCATGTTGCTGGTGCTGCTGCACTTGTGCGTCATGAGAAACCGTCATGGACACCAGATCAGGTACGTTCTGCTCTTATGATGACGGCTACCACCGATGTTCTTAAAGAAGACGGTGTTACCGCAGCAGATTGGTTTGATATGGGCGCAGGTCGTATTGAAGTAGACCTAGCCGTTCAATCTGGCTTAGTTATGGATGAAACAGATGCAAATTATGCTTCTGCTGATCCAGCACTAGGTGGTGAGCCTCGTACACTTAACCTACCTTCTGTTACCGACGACAACTGTGTAGGTTCTTGCACATGGACTCGTACTGTAACAGCAACTAAAGACGGCTCTTGGTCTGTAGATGGTATGGGAATTTCTGATGGTATAGAAATTACCGTTACGCCTGCTACCTTCGACTTAACTGCTGGACAATCTCAAGAGTTAACAATTGAGATTGATGCATTCCGCGCAGAAAGCGACGTTTGGTCTTTCGGTCAAATTAATTTAGTGTCTGGTTCATCTCCTGACTTGCACCTTCCTGTTTCAATTGTTGCATCTAACGGTAACTTACCTGATGAAATCGACTTTGAAGTACATCGTAATCAAGACTCGTACTTGCTTGAAGATGTAATGGCAGTTGAAATTACTGATCTTCAGGTTACGTCTTACGGCCTAACCAAAGCAACCAAAGTTGAAGGTATGGTTGCGCAAGATTCAGACAACAGCGATTACCTAGATGATTTAGAAGATGGCTTGCATATTACTCAAATTGAAGTACCTGAAGGTACACTTCGTTTAGTAGCTGCAACCATGGATACTACGTCGCCAGATCTAGATTTACGTATATTGTTCGACTCAAATGCCGATGGTATACCTCAAGAAGATGAAGAAGTTGCTATTGCCGCAACTGCTGCAACTGAAGAGTATGTAAGCGTTGAAATGCCAGAAGCAGGTAGCTACTGGGTAATTGTACAGAACTGGGCTGCATCGTCTGATGAAGAAGGTTTTGAAGATAGCTTTGTATTAGCGCATGCCATGGTTGATAACCAACCAGGTGAAGGGTTAACTATTGATGCTCCTTCAGCTATTCCTCAGTTAACTGAGTTCGACGTACGCTTTACTTGGGATTTAACCGACGCGGTTGAAGGTGACATCTACATTGGTGCCGTTTCAATGGGCACTGATGCTGAGAACGTTGACAACCTTGGCGTTATTCCTGTTGATATTCTTCGTGCTGAAGACGATGTTTATGTAACTGCTGAGTCTGAAGAGCGTGTACTACCGGGTGAAGAAGCTACTTTCTATGTAAACGTACTTCCAAACTTTACTACGGAAGACCGTGACTATGAAATTTCACTAACGCTACCAGATAACGTTACGTTAGTTGAAGGTTCATTGTCTCACGACGGTGTTGCCACTGAAAATACGCTTTCTTGGTCTATTACCCAAGAATCGCTAATTGGTGCTACTCCATCTTATGCAATTACTACTAATGCTACTGATGCGTTCTGTGCTAACCCTGACTTTGGTCAAGGCGGTGGATACATCGACCTAGCCGGTTTTGGTATTGGACAGGATGATACATTAGATGGAGATACAGTAGACGGTACTTATACACTTCCTGCTTACTTCCTAGGCACAATGTATGATGCAGTTACAGTCACTGATGATGGTTTTGTTACTGTTGGTAATAGCTTAGGTACTGCACCATGGGTGAACCAAGGGCTTCCAGATGTTGCAGATCCAAGTGGTGTTATTGCTCCGCTATGGCGCGACCAAGAATTTGACGTTGCTAATGGCACAGGTGTTTCTGTAGCTTCTGCAGGCGCTGCTTATACCATCATTGAATGGGATAACATGCGATTCTGGGGTCTTAGCGAAGATTTCGCTGATATTGCAGATTACCAAATTGTTTTCTTCAATGAGCCAACTGAAGGTCAGCCAAACATCGTATTCTCATACGATAATGTGACACATGACCTTGGTAGTTCCTTGCCTGTGACCATTGGTTACGAAGATATTGATGGCGCTACGGGTAAAGCTCCTTACTACACGCCTTACAGCCAAGACTTCTTTGATGCAAACTTTGATGCTGAAATTACATCTGGTACGCAAATCTGTATGTATCTTGACGACGTTGATAGCAGCCCTACTCAATTAGCTTACACCGTTATGGTAAATGCTGATGACGCTGGTGGTGCTATTCAAATGATGGCGATGTCAGAAGTAACTAACATCCCTGGTGCATCATCTGCAGTATCTGAAACTTATGAAGGTTTACAAGTTGAAGGTCCTCCGGTTGTTACTATTGACGGCATGACAGTGGCAACACTGGAAGTTGTTGAATTAATGGAGTTGAACTTACCTGGTCTAGTTGAAGAGCCTAATGGCGACGCTGTCGACATTACTTGGAAGCAAATTGAAGGGCCAGCAGCTATCATTGCAGGTGCGGGCATAGAAGAAGCTATCTTAGTTGCTCCAGAAGTAACTGAAGATACGCTAATCGTGCTTGAGCTTACTGCGACTGATAGTAACGGTAACACTACAATGGCAACAGCCAATGTAACGATAAAAGATAACTTACCACCTGTTATCAACATCACTGCTCCGCTAACGGTTGAAGAAGGTGAGTCAATCACTGTTTCTGCTACAGCAACAGATCCAGAAGGTGATGACGTTACATTCACTATCAATGACATCTCAGGCTCAAGTCTAACGACTACAGCGCCTAATACGAACACCACCATTGCTGTTCAGTTTGAAGTGGTTGCATTTGATGGTTTAAATACAACAACAGAAACAGTAACCGTAAGCGTTACTGATAAGAGCGGTGGTTCAATGGGTTGGTTAGCATTGCTACTTGTTCCAGTTGTGTATCTACGTAGACGTAAAATGAAATAAGCGATATCGCTTAGATATTACTTAAACGTAAAAGGCCGCTGTTAAGCGGCCTTTTTTATATCTGCAGTATCAGTAAGTTACCCTACCTAACGTTAATGCTACCTCACCTACGCGATTTCATTATTCTTCATCTGACAATCTTGTTAATGTGTCGTCTAATCGCTTGTTAGGCTGCACGCCCATTTCTCTGAACTTCTCAACTTGCCGCACTAAATTTCCTCGCCCACTTGAAAGCTTATTCATTGCGGCATCGTAACTGCCATGGGCGCTATCTAGTGCTTTACCAATCTTTTCTATATCAGATACAAAGCCGACAAATTTATCGTAAAGCTTTCCTGCTTGTTCTGCGATGAGCTGCGCGTTTTGATTTTGGTATTCGTATTGCCAAATATTGTTGATGGTACGAAGCGCCACAAGCAAGTTCGTAGGGCTAACCAACATAATATTATGATTAAGCGCGAGAGAAACAAGGTCAGGCTCTTCTTCAATCGCTAACAAGAACGCAGGCTCAATAGGAATAAAGAGTAGAACATAATCTAATGTTCGCAGCCCTTTAAGGGATTGATATTCTTTAGCTCCCAGCCCTTTAATATGGCCTTTTATTGAAGCCACGTGTGCACTTAGATATTGTTTGCGGCTGGTGTCGTCGTCACAGTTAAAATATTGCTCATACGCCGCTAAGCTTACTTTCGAATCGATAATCACATCTTTGTCGTTGGGTAAATGCACCACAACATCAGGTTGCAACCGCCTACCCTGTTCAGATTGCGCCGATACCTGGGTTTCAAATTCATGACCTTCGCGAAGCCCTGATTCTTTGAGTATGCGCTCTAAAATAACCTCGCCCCAATTACCTTGTTTTTTGTTATCGCCTTTAAGTGCGTTAGTTAATGCAGAGGCTTCTTCGGTTATACGCTGATTTAACGCCTTTAAACTTAAAATTTCCGTTTTTAGCGATGCTCGTTCTTGCCCTTCACGAATGTGTTGTTCTGAAATTTGTTGTTTGAACCCATCCAATTGAGATTTAAACGGCGCTAATACCGCTTCAATATTATGTTTACTTTGGGTTTGATAGGTTGCGCTTTTCTCATCAAAAATTTTGTTCGCTAAGTTTTCAAACTGGGTTTGTAAACGTTGTTCAGACGAATGCATTAACGCAAGCTTTTCCTCATGATTCTGCATAAGCGCATCCAGCCTCGCTTTTTGCGCTTCGTATTGCGCTTGCAACTTACTGTACTCTTTTTGCAGGACGCTCAAGGATTCACCAAGTTGTAGTTTCTCAGCTAATAGCTGCTCATACTGACGTGATTTTTCAACCAGCATGCCCATACGTTCTTGGGTTTCGTTTGAGGCTTGCTGCAGAACAAGTAACGCATCACTTTTTTCAGCCATTTGATCGCGAGCCTGATTCAATGTTCTACGGGTCACTATTAGCAAAACAAGAAAAATTAACGCCAGTAATAAAAGGCCAGCATTCAAATATTGGGGGGGAAAATCAGATAAGGAATACATAAAAACACACGCACTGTTAATTTATACAGCACTATAAACAAAAACAGGTGCCATTGGCACCTGTTTTAATCACAAATATATGATTACTTGGATAATGCTTTATCTAAATCTTCAATTTTTGCTTTCCAAATAGCAGGCCCAGTTTCGTGCGCATTAGCGCCCGTGCTGTCCACTGCTACGGTAACTGGCATATCTTCTACGTCAAATTCGTAAATGGCTTCCATACCTAAATCTTCAAACGCTACTACCCGTGACTTCTTGATAGCTTTAGAAACCAAGTACGCTGCACCACCTACGGCCATTAAATAAACTGACTGATGCTTTGCAATAGATTTAACCGTTGCAGGCCCACGCTCTGCTTTGCCAATCATACCAATTAGGCCAGTTTTCTCTAACATCATGTCAGTGAATTTATCCATACGAGTGGCAGTCGTTGGACCGGCTGGGCCTACTACTTCGTCGCCAACTGCATCAACAGGGCCTACGTAATAAATAAAGCGATTGGTTAAATCTACGCCTTCTGGTAATCCTTCACCGTTATCAAGCATAGTTTGAATACGCTTGTGCGCCGCATCACGGCCAGTCAACATTTTTCCAGAAAGGAGTACGGTTTCGCCCACTTTCCAGTCTTGAATGTCTTCTTTGGTAACATCATTAAGGTTAACGCGACGGGTGTTTTCACTCACTTCCCACGTTACCTCAGGCCAATCTTCTAATTTAGGTGGCGTAAGTTCAGCTGGACCTGAGCCATCTAAATGAAAATGTGCATGTCGGGTTGCTGCACAGTTAGGGATCATCGCCACTGGCTTAGATGCCGCATGGGTAGGCAAAGACATAATTTTAACGTCTACTACGGTAGTTAATCCACCTAGGCCTTGTGCACCAATACCCAACTGATTCACGCGTTCGAAAATTTCAACACGTAGCTTTTCATCTGTGGTCTCTGGGCCGCGAGCAATAAGCTCTTGGATATCAACCGGATCCATTAGGCTTTCTTTCGCAAGTACAGCTGCTTTTTCCGCTGTACCGCCAATACCTATACCTAGCATTCCAGGTGGACACCAGCCCGCCCCCATCGTTGGTAACGTTTTAACTACCCAATCAGCAATATTATCGCTGGGGTTTAACATTACCATTTTAGATTTGTTTTCTGAGCCGCCGCCTTTCGCCGCAATCATTACTTCAACTTTTTCACCGGGCACCATATCAATGTGCACAACTGACGGTGTGTTGTCTTTGGTGTTGGTTCGTGCGCCTGCGGGGTCGGCAACGATAGATGCGCGTAATGGGTTATCTGGATTTAGATAAGCGCGGCGAGTGCCTTCATCAACCATCTGTTGAACGGTCATGTCGGTTTTATCCCAAGTCACACCCATGCCTACTTTTACAAAGCAGGTCACAATACCGGTGTCTTGACACAAAGGACGTTTCCCTTCAGCTGACATTCTAGAGTTAATAAGGATTTGTGCCATCGCATCTTTAGCTGCTTGGCTTTCTTCTCGGTTGTACGCTGCTTCTACGGCTTTAACGTAGTCGAGCGGGTGATAGTAAGAGATAAACTGTAGGGAATCTTCAATGCTATCAATGAAGTCCTGTTGGCGGATAACGGTCATGACATCCTCTTTTTTTATTTTGCTTTCGTGGTCTTAGCCTGCTAAAAAAGCGTATACTAGCGCATCTGTTAGCACCGTACCATGTAAAATATGGGTGAAGCTTTGCGATAAAACAAACTTGTGCTGTTAAATTTAACGCGCTTAGCTAACGTTATCTGATTGATACCGTTCAAATACTGTTAAATTAACCGTTCAGTTGCCAATTAACGCTGCTTCAGTGCCAACAACATTCTTCTTAACCTGATGTATAGAGTTAGTTTTTAATGCCCGCAACATCGCTAATTACCATTACGCCAATCAGCACATCGCCTTCCCTTTGTCTTGTAGATATTTTTGAGCGGGTAGCCCACCGCACGGGAGCCATTTTGCTTGATACTTGTGGCTCGACAAAAAGCAATGGTCGCTACAATGTGATGGTATGGGAACCGAGCGCTACCGTAACGGCCAAACATGGCGAAGCGGCTTTAGTGCAGTTAGCTGGTGATGAGGCATTTGCAACCGACCTTCTACCTTTTGAAGCCGTAACACACTACCTTCATGGCTCTGTGGCCAACCTTGAGGTAGATGAACCTAGTCAATCGTTAGCAAACCAACTCCCTTTTATAGTAGGTGTAGCCGGTTTTGCAGGCTACGATGCGGGGCGGTATTACGAAAAGCTTCCGGCGAAAGCGGCGCAAACTTATACCACCCCCGATTTTTCCGTAGGGCTATACCTGTCTTCGTTAATTGAGGATACGGTAACAGGCACCCTATATTTTTGTTCGGCAAAAGGTGAAACTACCCCACCTGACTTTATTACACAGCCCAGTTCTGATACTGATTTTACAGATGGTGCTGATGATACCAATCAGGCCTGTTTAACCTCTATCAATGATGAGAAAGTACAAGGTGAAGATGATACCAAAACGTCATTTTCATTAACCAGTGAATGGAAGTCTAACCTAACTAAAGAAGCCTACATTGACTGTATTGAACGCATTCATGACTATTTAAAAGCCGGCGATTGTTATCAAGTTAACATGGCGCAGCGATTCTCAGCTACATACACTGGCGACTGCTGGCAAGCCTATCGCGCTCTGCGTGAAAGCAACCAAGCGCCCTTTTCCGCATTCATTCAATTAAAAAACAGCACTATTTTAAGTATATCCCCCGAACGCTTTATTAGCGTGAAGCAGGGCGTGGTGGAAACTAAACCGATTAAAGGCACGCGCCCACGGTTCAGTGATGAAGCAGAAGATGCGCGAAGCGCTCAGTCTTTGCTGACTGCTTCAAAAGATCGTGCCGAAAACCTTATGATTGTCGATTTACTGCGAAATGATCTTTCAAAGCACTGTAAGCCCCATTCAGTGAAAGTGCCTGAGTTATTTGCGCTAGAGAGCTATGAAGCAGTACACCACTTAGTGAGCACTGTTGTTGGCGAACTTAACGACGACGCGACCCCATTAGATTTACTTGCCTCCTCGTTCCCTGGCGGTTCTATTACAGGTGCACCTAAAATTAGGGCGATGGAGATTATCGACGAACTTGAAGTGCATAGACGAAATATCTATTGCGGCAGTATTTTTTATATGGGCTTTCGTGAAGATATGGACTCAAGTATTTGTATTCGAACGCTGCTTGGGGAGAATAACCAGCTGCATTGCTGGGCTGGTGGTGGTATTGTTTTAGATTCAGTGGCTAATGACGAGTACAAAGAAACCTTGGATAAAGTGTCTAAAATTCTGCCAGTGCTAACCTCCCATTTTGGAGCAGGCCGTGAACAGAGCTGATTTCCTCCGCCAATTTCATCATTTGCGTCAAACGCACAGAGAGCCCGATTACCCGCTTAAATCTAGAGGCAGACCAGCTGCGGTATTAATTCCGCTAATGGACTATGGTAATGAGCTGACAGTTTTGCTCACAGAGCGTGCACACCACTTACGTCATCATCCAGGCCAAATTAGTTTTCCCGGTGGCGCGGTAGATGAAGTAGACAACAGCGTTTTCGACGCTGCACTTCGTGAAGCCCGTGAAGAAATAGGCATGCCTTCTGAAAACGTAGAAATTATTGGGGTGTTGCCGAATTACAGGACAGTAAGCGGTTATCAAATAGCGCCGGTTGTGGGTTTTGTTGAACCCAGTTTTACGCCCGTTATCGACCCTAACGAAGTAGAAAGTGCTTTCGAGGTTCCATTAGCCCATGTGCTGGACCGCAAAAATCACCTTATTCATACCGCGCGCAAAGGTAAGCGTTCATCGCCTATCTACTTTATTCCGTGGAATGAACATATGATTTGGGGCGCTACGGCTGCCATATTACGTAACCTGTCTCACCATATTCATCCTTAAGCTTACCAACGCTTAAATACACTTGCCTCGGCGTGCTCTTAATTGGGTGTGGTTAAATATTTCTTTACACCACATTAGCAATTCTAATCAATTGATTAGCTTTTCTGTATTGTAGTTAAGCCCGTCTACATGCATGATCTACTTATTAGTAATTTAGACTGGTGTAATTTTATGATTAGTGTTTTTGATATGTTTAGCGTGGGTATTGGCCCTTCAAGCTCACACACCGTTGGCCCCATGCGGGCGGGTGCTGAATTTGCTAAAACACTTGCAACAGACACCGCGCTGTTTTCAAAAATCACCTCAGTTAAAGTGGAATTGTTTGGTTCTTTAGGTCAAACCGGTATTGGTCACGGAACAGGTAAAGCCGTGATCCTTGGGCTATCTGGTGAAATGCCTGAAAGCATTGACGTAAATAAAATAGAGCCACTGCTAGAAGATGTACGAAACCAAGAGTCTTTGTACCTCAATGGCGAGAAGCCCATTTTGTTTCCAAACAAAAATGCGATTGTTTTTCACCGACGTAAAACACTTCCCAAACATGCCAATGCACTTACCTTTTACGTCTACGAAAACGACACATTGCTGTGCGAGCAAACGTACTACAGCATTGGTGGCGGTTTCATCGTAAAAGAAGAGGATTTTGATGCCACTAAGGCTCACGCAGGTGCCGTTCAAGCGACTGTGCCTTTTCCTTTTAAATCTGGTGCTGCGTTGTTAGAACAATGCAAAAATAACGGGTTGAGTATTAGCGCCCTTATGCTTAAAAACGAAACCACTTTTCAACCTGCTCACGCCGTAAAACAAAAGCTGTTTGAAATATGGTTAGTAATGAAGGCCTGTGTGCAACGTGGTATCGACAGTGAAGGCATATTGCCAGGTGGCCTTAAAGTAGTGCGCCGTGCACCTGCACTTTATAGACGCCTGCAAACCGAACATACCACCGACCCCATGCAAACCATGGACTGGGTAAACTTGTTTGCCTTAGCGGTAAATGAAGAAAATGCGGCTGGAGGCCGCGTGGTAACGGCCCCTACTAATGGCGCGGCCGGCATTATTCCAGCGGTTTTACATTATGTAGATAAATTTATTCGCCCAGTGGATGAAGAAGTGGCAAGCCGCTTCTTACTTACCGCAGGAGCCATTGGTATCTTGTACAAAGAGAATGCATCAATTTCTGGAGCTGAAGTGGGCTGTCAGGGTGAAGTAGGTGTGGCATGCTCTATGGCTGCGGGCGCGCTGGCAGAGATTATGGGCGGTACTGTACCGGCAGTAGAAAATGCCGCTGAAATTGGTATGGAGCATAACCTAGGGTTAACGTGTGACCCCGTGGGCGGCTTAGTACAGGTTCCTTGTATTGAACGTAATGCAATGGGTGCGATTAAAGCGATAAACGCTTCACGGTTAGCATTGCGCGGTAGCGGCGAGCACAAGGTGTCGTTAGATAAAGTCATTAAAACTATGCGCGATACCGGTAACGACATGAAAACCAAGTACAAAGAAACAGCCCGAGGCGGCCTAGCCGTTAATATTATTGAATGCTAAACGTTAGCTGACATCACTGAACGTGACAAACCAGTAAATACAAAAAAGGCGATTGGGGTTTATAGGTAAAAACACCGCAAATCGCCTTTTTTATGCTGTTACGTATTTTCATACGCAAACCGCCAATTCAATTAAGCCAATTGTCTCTTCAATGCTAATCTCGCCTATTTAACCGGCAAGGTTACCCCTTTGAACATCTTCTCTACTTCGTCATTGTTTTTCAGCATCATGGCTTTTTCAACTTTATCTTTTGTTAAATGCGGAGCGAAGCGCTCGATAAAGTCGTACATGTAGCTTCGTAGGAAAGAGCCTTTTCTAAAGCCAATTTTGGTCGTGCTGTAATCGAATAAATGACTTGCATCAATTTTCACTAAATCTGAATCGAGTTCATCGCTAACCGCCATGGAAGCAATAACACCAATACCCACACCTAATCGCACATAAGTTTTAATAACGTCGGCGTCGGTGGCAGTGAATACAATTTTAGGTGTAAGGCCTGCACGTTCAAACGCTTGGTCGAGTTCTGAGCGACCAGTGAAACCAAATACATAGGTGACAAGGGGGTATTTAGCGATATCACTGATATCGATAGAGCCTTTCTTCGACAAAGGATGGTCTTTATTCACAATCACACTACGATTCCAGTGATAACAAGGCAGCATCACTAAGTCGTTGTATAAATGCAACGCTTCCGTAGCAATAGCAAAGTCGGCTTCGCCTTTAGCGGCCAAATCACTAATTTGCGATGGCGTACCTTGGTGCATGTGTAAAGACACCTTCGGGTACTTGCTCATAAAACCTTGAATTACATCAGGCAGCGCGTAACGTGCTTGTGTATGCGTAGTAGCAATATTCAGCTTACCTTGGTCTGGTAGCGTATGCTCTCGAGCCACCGCTTTAATACTTTCTACTTTCGCCAGGATTTCGCGAGATATATTAATGACATCGTTTCCGGCATCAGTAACATGGGTTAGATGTTTTCCACTACGCCCAAAAATCTGTACACCCAACTCATCCTCT
This sequence comes from Alteromonas sp. CI.11.F.A3, assembly GCF_032925565.1. NCBI lineage: Bacteria > Pseudomonadati > Pseudomonadota > Gammaproteobacteria > Alteromonadales > Alteromonadaceae > Alteromonas > Alteromonas sp. CI.11.F.A3. Next base: position 2,475,688 of record NZ_CP136708.1, on the reverse strand, counting down.
AGCATTCTCACCTGCTTACTAATGCCCGGCTGAGAGGTATATAAACTTTCTGCCGTGGCAGAAACATTCAGATTATTGTTAAGTACTTCTACTATGTAACGTAGCTGTTGTAATTTCATGTAAAACATCGCTCCTTGTAACCAGTTGTGTACTATAACCTTATCGTTATAACCAAAACTACTAATAATTACGATAAGCTATTACAAAAGTGACAGATTAACCCAGAAAATAGTAGGTAATTTTGCGCTAAATAAGTAATACTGAAAATGGGTTACCTACTGAATAATTGTTTTCCTTTATCCTTACAGATGTTTTAATTGGTCCAACGCCTTCAATTTTAAGGAAAATAACGGGTTTTATTCATATGAGTGAAAAAAAGCAACTTACCTCTCCTATCGACTTTTCGTCGGTGCTAGCAGCTGCTGTGCACGATATGAAAAATTCGCTGTTTCTTCTTATCCAGTCAATTGAAAATCTGTCTAATGATTTAGCCCCTGAAAACAGTAAAGCACGAGAGCAAGTGGCTAATGTGCATTATGAGGCATCGCGGCTCAATACCAATCTAGTACAAATTTTATCACTTTATCGTGCAGAATTAGAAAGTCTGCCGATAACAGTAGATGAGTGTTTCGTTAGTGACTTAATAGACGATGTAGTTGGCTCTAATAATATTTACATTGAACAAAAAGAAATTGTGGTTAATGCGAATGTTGACCTAGATTTAAGTTGGTATTTAGATAGAGAACTTATTTACCTATTAATTAATGATGTGCTGGTGAATGCCCTTCGGTATGGAACCTCTCAAATTTGTATTTCAGCGCAGGTTGAAGATGATTGCTTACATATTTGTGTGGAAGATGATGGCATCGGCTATCCAACGTCTATGCTTGAAAAAAGCCACGAAGACTTAGCCGATTTTCAGCTTAGTCAAGGTAGAACCGGGTTAGGGCTTTTCTTTGCTAGACTTATTGCATCGGCTCACTCGCAAGGCCAACTGCAAGGAGAGATTTCTTTAAGTAATGGCGGTAGTCTTGGCGGAAGTGTATTTAGGGTAAAAATACCGTAACATTAACGCATAATAGTTTGGCAGTGAAAGCCAACATATAATTCGAATTAAGTAATAAACGGAAATACGCGCATGTACATGATAATAATAATTCTGATTGTTGTATTACTGATAGCAGCAATCTTTATAAATGCTATGCAGCAACATCGCGCTAAGGCTGACTCGGAACGTCGGGCAGATCTGGCTAAACAACGCGCTGTTGTTGATGAAACAGAGAATGTTATTCTAGCTTGCTCAAACATGCCTATTTCGGGCCGCATGCTACAAATCATGGACAACCGAGTGTTAGGTGCGCTTAAAACCGTTAATGAGCTTGGTGGTACGCCAGAAACCAAACAAAAACTTGCCAATGCAGAGCAAAAATCCGCGTCCAAAAGCCCTGATGCCGTCAGCGCAAACGAATTCGTTTTACCCGATAACGACAAACTTATTATTCAATACATTCAGGCTGTTAAGAAGCTTCGTATTCTACTTCGTTCAGAACACAGTAAAGGCAAAGTAGAAAGCAAAGTGTTTTATGATGAAGACAAGCAATTAGAACGCTTACAAATTAAGGTTAATGTTGAAACGCTAATTAAACGCGGCAGAGCGGCACAGCAGTCGAATATGTTAGGCTCAGCTCGTCAGTATTACGAAAAAGCAAAGACCGCGCTAGAAAATCAAAATCAGCAAGATGAGTATACACAGTCTCGCTTGGCCACGTTGCACGAATGGCTGTCTGAAATTCAGAACAACCTTAAGAGTGTTAACGCTCAAGATAGAGCGAAGAAACAAGAAGAAGAGCGTGATGAATTAGACGAGTTGTTTGCGCCTAAGAAGAAATGGTAATGCGCTAGTTCACAAGTATTTGATACGCTACCTTTGGTAGTGGTGTAACACTTCAGTCCAAAGTGCTTGCCCAGCCACTGACATATCGCGCTTGGCGTTTTTCACCATACCTACCCTTTTCACTAAGGGATCGTCTTTCATATTAAGCACGGTTAGGCCAATGCTTTCCATTGATGCAATACACAGCGATGGCATAATAGCGATGCCTAATCCCTGTTTAATTAGCTGACCAAGGGTACCTAACTGGCCCGTTTCGGCAACAATCACCGCATCACCCACAGTACTTATTTTCTGTTGAGTCCACATTCTTACTGCAGAGCCCCTATTCATCATTACCATAGGGTGTTCGATACATGCTTCCCAGCTAACCGTTTTGGCTTTTGCTAATTCATGCTGGGGGTGTACCACCACTACAAAACAATCGTCGAAAAGAGGTGTAAATATAAGCCCCTCATTTTGCTGCGGTTCGAAGGTGAAGCCCATCTCGGCTCTGCCCTCAGAAACTTCATAAATTACGTTCTCCATCACCACATCTAAAATTCGAAGGTTAATATTAGGCGCAAGTTGGTGATACCGTTTAAGTAAATGCGGTAAATGTGATTCTGCAAAGGAAGGCATAGCCGCAATGGTTAGGCGCCCTTTTGCCATGGCGAAAAGGTTCTGTATATCACCAAAAGTGTCGTCCCAGTCACGCATTATTCTAATGGCGTTGGGTAATAAGGCTTCACCTTCTTTGGTTAACGCCACATGCCTGGTGCTACGACTAAACAATTTCCCGCCAAGCTGTTCTTCCATTTTCTTTATTGCAGAAGAAAGTGCCGGCTGGGTAAGGTGAAGCTTAATAGCCGCCTCAGCAAACGTGCTTGATTGCGCTACGTGAATAAAAGCCTGCAAATTTCTATATGAAATATTCATTCAACTAAGACCCACACCCTATGTTTGAAATGCTAACCGACAAAATAGCCAACACGTTGACTTGCCCTTAATTCGAAAAATTAATAACCATCGCTAATCATTCAATTAATAAATAAAACTTATTAATTGAGTGATTAATTCAATTTTACATAATTGATAACATTGTTGATACTTTTACTTAACACATTTTATCAATGCTAATTTAAGGGGAAGTACCATGTCGGGATTTGACAAAGTCGTCACTACCTATCAAGAAGCCATGGACGGGCTGACCGATGGTATGACAGTTATTGCTGGTGGTTTTGGGCTATGCGGCATACCAGAAGGACTCATTGCTCAAGTTAAAACCATGGGCACTAAAGGCCTTACTGTGGTTTCTAATAATTGTGGTGTAGATGGTTTTGGACTAGGCATCTTGCTGGAAGACAAGCAAATTAAGAAAATGGTGTCTTCTTACGTAGGTGAAAACGCCCTGTTTGAAAAGCAATTATTAAATGGCGAGCTTGAAGTTGAACTTACACCGCAAGGCACGCTAGCCGAGAAGATGCGTGCTGGTGGTGCAGGTATTCCCGCTTTTTATACTGCTACTGGCTATGGCACGCCTGTAGGCGAAGGTAAGGAAGTGAAAACGTTTAATGACCGCCCTTATATCTTAGAAGAAGCTATTAAGGGCGACTTTGCCATAGTGAAAGCATGGAAGGCCGACCGATACGGAAACTGTGTTTATCGTCATACTGCACAAAACTTTAACCCTATGGCCGCCACTGCTGGCACCATTACAGTGGTAGAAGCAGAAGAGATTGTTGAACCAGGTGAGCTAAACCCTAGCGAAATTCATACCCCTGGCATTTATGTAAATAGAGTCATAAAAGGGGAATTTGAAAAACGCATAGAGCGTAAGGTTGTCGCAAAAACGGCAAGTAACACCACAGCAAAGGAGTCACAATAATGGCATTATCACGAGATCAAATAGCAATGCGTGTGGCTCAAGAATTCAAAGATGGCGATTATGTTAATTTGGGAATAGGTATTCCTACGTTAGCCGCTAGTTTTGTGCCTGAAGGCATTAGTGTAATGCTGCAATCTGAAAATGGCTTGCTGGGCATGGGCCCCTACCCTCAGGAAGATGAGCTAGACGCAGATATGATTAACGCGGGTAAAGAAACCGTTACCGCCATTACCGGAGCTTCAATTTTTAACTCTGCGGAAAGCTTCGCCATGATCCGTGGCGGTCACGTTGATTTTACCGTGCTAGGTGCGTTTGAAGTAGACGTAAACGGTAATATTGCGTCGTGGATGATACCCGGAAAGCTCGTAAAAGGTATGGGGGGCGCTATGGACTTAGTAGCAGGCGCTAAAAACATTATTGTGACCATGACCCACACCGATAAACATGGTAACCCAAAACTCCTCAATGAATGCACCTTACCGCTAACGGGTGTAAATTGCATAACCCGAATTATTACCGATCTTGCTGTATTAGAAGTGGTTGATGGCGCCTTTTTACTTAAAGAACGTGCTCCGGGTGTAACGGTTGAAGATATACAAGCAAAAACCGGCGGCAAATTGATTGTTTCGGAAAATGTGACCGAAATGCAGGTATAACTGCATTTTCGACAAGGTAAACGCATAGCAAGCTTTCATAATATCGGCCTTTAAGGGATAATACGCGATGATATTATTCATGAGGCCGAATCTTGCTAGTTACTGACTTACCCGTTCATCACAAAATCATTACCAAACTCGAAAGTAGAAACTTTACCGAGCTTACTGAAATTCAGGAAAAAAGTATGCTTCCTGCTATTCAGGGTAAAGATATTATTGCCTCATCTAAAACGGGATCGGGTAAGACACTCGCATTTTTAATTCCGGCCATAAATAGAATGATGTCGCAAAAGGCGTTAAGTCGACAAGACCCTCGCGCGCTTATCCTTGCACCTACTCGCGAATTAGCGAAGCAAGTTTTCATAGAAGCCAAAACCATGTGTACGGGATTGAACCTGTCTTGCACGTTGGTTGTGGGCGGCGAAAACTATAATGATCAGGTGAAAGCGTTACGCCGAAACCCACATATTATTGTGGGCACTGCTGGCCGAGTGGCCGATCATTTGAAAGACAAAAGTGTATTTTTAAATGGCCTAGAGCTGCTTATTTTTGATGAAGCCGATCGCATGCTTGATTTAGGCTTTTCAGAACAGCTAAACATGATTAATGAGTTTGCAAACCACCGTAAACGCCAAACAATGCTGTTTTCTGCCACATTAGATAGCATTGAACTGAATTACATGACAGCGCGTTTAACGAAAGCTGCTGTTCGCGTATCGGTAGGTGATTCAACGGCACATCATGGCGATATTCAACAACAATGTTTCTTTGCCGATAATATCGAGCATAAAGACGCCCTGCTTCATCACGAAATTTCTAATCGTACTTATAATCAAGCAATTGTATTTACCGCAACCCGTGAAGATACCGACCGTTTAACCACCATGTTAAACAAAGACAAGCTTGAGGCCATCGCCTTACGAGGTGATTTACCACAAAATCAACGCGCTGCAATTATGAGTGAGTTCGCCCGCGGACAGCATTCTGTATTAGTGACTACCGATGTGGCATCAAGAGGCTTAGATTTATCTAAAGTTGGTTTGGTTATTAATTTTGATTTACCGAAAAATGCCGATGAATACATTCACCGTATTGGTAGAACTGGCCGTGCTGGGCAAAAAGGCGAAGCCGCTTCATTTGTTGGCCCTCGCGATTGGAAGAGCTTTATAGTGCTTAAGGCACATTTACAGTATGAACTGGAGTGCGAGGCTCACGAGGCACTACCCGCTAAATTTAAAGGGGTTAAAGCCCCTACGCCTAAACAAGATACGCAGAAAAATAAAGCCAGTAAGCAAGATGGTGCAGAAGCTGCTGTTGCGAAGAAAGTACGCCGCGTAGACACCATGGCAGGTACTGAAATTGGTATGGCACCGGTGAAACGCAAGCCCAGAAAAGTAGAGCTTGAACCTGAAGACGATACCGAATTTGAATCTGGCGTTAATGCAGATGACAGCGTGGATACAGATTTAAATAATAGCGATAAAAATAGCTAAGTATAGTTTGAGCCGGATAATTCTTCGGTTAAAGATTTGTATTATTACAAAGGAGCCTAAGGGCTCCTTTTTTGCTTTTTGTTTATAGATAGCCCATCAATTTATTAGTTAGCCGTTGCAGCATTTGAGCAAAGTACACCACTCGCCCCTAACACACCAGTTTGGTATTTTTAATTCATGAGCAAAAAACACCATGCTGATTTATTGTTTTAATTAGAGAAGTTAGAGAGTAATCTGACGATATGGATAAAATTAAAAAAACCAGTTTGGTGTGTTCAGACAGACCGATTTGGGGTCTAGTAAATTGTTATGTGACTCAGGATATTCATGGATAGAAATACTAAAAAAGCGCTTAGATGGGATTCTGGTTACAGGGCTAAGCCAATAAAACCAGACAAAGCTTCCTTTTCAAGTGGCAAGTATTCTATGGCGTATGCGTGCCTCGACTGCAAAACCTCTTTTCAACGCAGCTTTCCTGGTGCTCCATGCGATTATCCATTGCACGGCCAGTGTGTTTCTTGTGGTGGTGTTACTTATAGTTTGGGCCGGCATTTCAAAGCACCAAAAAAGTCGGATATCGCACAATGGAAAAAGGTGGCATACCTCGTCCAACATGGTTTCTATTTTCAAAAAATCAGGCCTATCAAAAATAGCTATTGCAGCGTTTCTTACCCTTTAACGTTGGCAGAAGCAAAAGTGTTTGTTAAAAAGTACAAAAAGCATGCTCTTATTTAGGGTAACGTCACATAACAAAAAAATTAAGTTACTCACTCCGTTCGCTGGGACGCATACACGCAGGGCGGCTTCGCCATTATGCCCTACGTGCCTGCGCCCCTTATTTAAAAGTTATGCGATTGGTGGAACATGGATAAAAAATTAGAACGTTCCAATGCAGATAAAGTCTTAAGAAGGCTTACAAACCAAATCAAGCCACTTGGCTTTAAGCGAACCAAGCCAACGTTTTGGGTCAGAGAGCGAGAACATTTGGTCCAATTCATTCATATACACAAGTACACTTTTGGTCCTTTTTTTAGAATTCATACATGTGTTAGACCTTTAAACTCTAGTTTGGAATTTATTGCGTTGTTTGGTCCTATCGAGCGGGAACTCAATGCAGCAGCTAAATTTGAATACACGGAAGAACCAAGCTCTGTAGAGGTTTGTGCATTGGCCATATCTCAATTTATCTCAACATTCTCTGAAGAGTGGTATTCAACTCTTGGCACCTCAACAGCATTATTGAGTTCGGAATCAGTACTAGACGCACAAGAAAAAATGTCGCTTCGAGAGTCCTTAGATGGCAAAGTAAATACATCCAACATTGAAAGAACGAGGGTGTTATTAAAAATCGCATAACAAAAAAATCAAGTCACTCACTTCGTTCGCTGGGACGCATACACGTGGGCTGCTTCGCATCATACCCCACGCGTCTGCGCCCCTTATTTAAAAGTTAGCTGCCAAGGAGAGACCGAGTGCCTGTTTGGGGTTATTTTTATTGTTGCGTTTTTTTGTTGAGTTGCTGTTTTGGTCTTTTTGACAAAAATCGCTTAAGACGTCCGTATCAACCGGCAGGTGAAATTTTAGATTGTCTTTGTGGTATTTTGATATTTCTAATAGCTTTTAGTGTTGTGCAATTTGAGTTTTCCGCAACGATTAGCTCGCTCTGTTTTATATACACCCTTGCGTGGTCATACCATGCTCATAGACATTATCTTGATTATAAAAAATTCAAATCAGATATTCATAAAACAGCAATAGCTGAGCATGAGAAATTGTTCGAAAAAATATCAGAGATAAATGAGAGAGCGATAGAAGATGGAGTTGATCCATCCGAATTAGAAAGTATTGAGCAAACCTATGATTTTGACCAAATAGAAAAAGAGGCTCATTTTTTTTACATTGGTACAGTAGTTGTTATCTTGATAATACTAATTCCATATTTGTATGTTTATCTGAAATCAGTAGGTTTAAGTGGCAGCTAACAAAAAAATTAAGTCACTCACTGCGTTCGCTGGGACGCAAACACGCGGGGCGGCTACGCCATTATGCCCCACATGTCTGCGCCCCTTATTTAAAAGTTAGGCATTTCAAGGTAATTGTAAACAATGGACTTTTTTTTAGAGCTTCTAGGAACAGAAGGTATGCTTTCTGGTATTTTTGAGCTGTTAGTTTTACTAACCTTTGGTTACTTATTTTTCAGCTTTCGTAAAAGCGCAAAGCTTACTGGTCATCAGGTATACAAGTACCTTTCACTGGGGTTTTGTTTTACTTTCTTATCTATTTTTATCCCAATAGTCTCAATAGCTGTTGGTACTGCAATAATAGACAATGCCGTATATGATGATATTCATTTGTACAATGATTACCCCTATTACTTAGGTACGTTTGCTAGTCTGTGTTGTTTTATTTTGGCCGCAAAGGCAAAGTTTGAGCCCAATGCCTAACAAAACGCTGTTGGCACTCCCTTCGGTCGCTGGGACGCTAACATGTGGGCTGACTCGCTTCGCTCGGATTTTAACCCACGTGCTAGCGCCCCAAAGCTTAGCGTTAGGCTTCAAAGGAATTTAAGCATGAATTTGGAAATACTAGGCACAGTAATGGGCTCATTTGGTGGGGCCGCCGTCATAGTAGCAGCTCTAGCTAAATTTCTTAGTAAGGTATGGACTGATAGGTTAGCCAAACAAACATCTGCAAAAATCAACAGAGATTTAGAGTCGCTAAAAGCTGGGTTTAATCAAGATTTAGAAGTGTTAAAGTCGAAATCGACACAAAGTATAGAGTCATTAAAAGCAAGGAACACAGAAGCTTTAGAAAAAACAAAACATGAATTAGAGACTATAAAGAGAGCTCAAGAACAATTCAGCGGTATTTCTCAGGATTTCTATCAAAAATTTTTTGATAAAAGGGGTTTCTGTATATCTTGAGCTCCTCGATACTAAAAATAAGTACATTGAAGAAATGGAAGAAGAATTCTCAACAGAGGTTCATGAAGGTTGGGGAATTGTCTATTATTCTACATATATATCATTAAGAAAGTTAATGATAAAACAGCAGCTATATATATCAAACGAGTTAGAAGAAATTTTCACTAAACTACGTAAAAAAGCGTCTGGTTTTATGAAAGAAGCCGATATGCAGGAGGTTCTATCACCAGAAGATATAACTCCAGTTGAAAATGAGCAATTAAGAAAAGTCTACGATAGCTTTGCAGAAGAAACTGGTGAATTAATGCAATCGGTTATGGACCAAATAGCTAAAGATGTAAGTAAACTAAGATCCAGAATTGAGCTGGATAAAGCCTAACAAAACGCTGTTGGCACTCCCTTCGGTCGCTGGGACGCTAACACGTGGGCTGACTCACTTCGTTCGGATTTTAGCCCACGTGCTAGCGCCCCAAAGCTTAGCGTTAGCTCCACGAAGGAAGAGTACAAATTAAAAGGAAATATTCATTAGAGCTAGGTAGTCCATTTCTTAAAGAAAGAAATTGGTTTACTCTCAATAAATCAATGTTTCAAACTTTGATAAAACGACTTGCGACAAGAGAAAATCAGCTACGAAAAAATCGAAAGTCTTCATTTATTTTGTATCGCTGGAAACGATTATCAGCTGTTAAGCTATACCAACATCGTTTTGGATCTGTGCCTGAGTTATTAGCAAAGAGATCACTGCCTAATCTCAAATCATACTATATCAATAATGGTGTTTATGTTTGGCCTTAAAATTCGTAGGTTATTTGGGGTTGTGTAGCTAACAAACAACTGTTGGCGCTCACTGCGTTCGCTGGGACACAAACACATGGGCTCCCTCGCTTCGCGAGTAATCTTAGCCCATGTATTTGTGCCCCAAAGTTGGGGTGTTGGTATGACTCCCCTTGTCAATAAAAACCGAATGTCTCCCTGACATTTTTTCGGTCCATAATTAGCTGTGTTCTTACTCATATTAAATGAGCTAACGCACCGGATGAGGCAGTAATGTCGTCGGTTGTCATGGCGAGTGTCGCCCCAGTGGTATTAATGGATTATTCATCTTTCAATGAACAGCGCCTACCTTACTCACTCCGCCGTGTCCCGGTGACCGCTCAGCCTTTCTCATCAGTCTATGTTCGTGGATCAATAACCGTTAAGTTATTGCCGTCATAACGCCCTCGTAGGTTGTGCCACATTCCGCGACCTGATCCGAATGCATTAGCTCAAACTCTTTTATCATGCAGGTACTCTGCTCAATCTCAATTTTTGATTAACTGGCGTAAGCACCACTTCTTTAGCGATAGCCCATATGTAGGCTGCCATCTCTCTGGCTATTGCGGTGATAATGAGATTGTAATGCTTACCTTTTTTACTCATTCGCTGGTAGCGTTTGCACAGACGAAGCTGTGCTTTCCACGCAATATCGACGATGTCTTTGGGTAGCCCTTCTTGGCGAATTTGAATATTAGTCGATACATTTGCTGGATATCGATAGCTGTGCGCCCCCTCAATTAACAAGCGTCTAGCTCTGCCGTTACCAGACTTCGTAATAGCGCCCAAATGACGTTTTCCACCAGAGGAATGTTCGCTGGGTACTAAGCCTAAATAAGCCATAAGCTTCCTCGGGTGGTCGAATCGGTGTAAATCACCAAGTTCCGCAACAACCCCAACCGCCACTAGCAGCCTCACACCACGCATGGCTTGGATCGCTTTAACGACAGGATAATAACGCCACTGGTGTACATGATGGGTTAGCTCATTATCCAGCCTTTCTAAGCGGCGGATCCGCTCTTCAATAGTCTGCAACTGTTCCTGCAATACGATTTACTGCGCCGGATGAGGTAATATCAGTTCAGTCAGCCACCGCAGATGTTTCTTCGACCAGTTAGCAGTTCCTTCATACCGAATATTGTTTCTCAGCAGCAGCGCTTTGAGTTGGTATTTGGCTTCTTTTAAATCTTTCATCGCAAGCTCTCGAGCGCGGGATAAATCTCTTACCGCTTCATCTTCTGGCTCAGGCACATAAATGGGCGTGAGATCTTCCGATTTTAACAACTTCACCAGCTTTAACGCATCGCGCCTATCAGTCTTAATATGGTCACCAGGCTTTTTGGGTATAAGGGACGGCGCTACAACATAGCAACAATGCCCTAAACTCGTGATAAGTCGGTAGATCCAATATCCACAAGGCCCAGCTTCATATACGACGTGAAGTGTTGCACCAGGATATTTAGATTCAAACTGACGGATAAGCTTTTTGACGCTGACTTTTGAAGAAGGAATGCGGCCATAGTGCACCGCACTTACTCCACGCTGCTCTTCACAATAAGCCACTTCATGAAATTCTTTGTGAGTATCTAATCCTAAAAAAACTATGCTATGTTTGTTCATGCTAGCCTCCAAATGATTTAGTCTTAAGCAAACTAATAATGGACTCCGGCCGGCGCTCCGGTGGCTGAAAAGTTAACCCACGAAAATGCGGAGGCTAGCATTTCTCAGGGAGTCATTGTGTCTATACCCCAACTCTAATTTTGGATGTTTTATATGAGTTTTATTATTAGAACAGGGACCTTGGGAGAGTTAATGCAGGTAAATCTCAAAATACCAGAATTTGATCGAGAAGTTACTCAAGATAAATTTAAAGCTCGATTAGATGGTAAAGATTATCTAATTCTAGTTGCGTGTTCTAGCTCTGAGCCTATTGCCTACAAAGTCGGGTATGCGGTATCTCCAACTGAATTTTATAGTTGGATGGGCGGAGTTGCTCCTGATTACAGAAAAAAAGGAGTAGCGACAAAATTGAGGAAAGCTCAAGAGTTATGGGCTGCCAATAATCACTATTGCTCTATAAGCGTCAAATCCATGAATCGATATCCTGATATGCTCCAACTACTTATATCAAGTGGTTACAAGATTTGTGGTTACGAAGATCAAGGCAGTGAAAACAACAGCAAAATTAGGTTTGTAAAAAGTCTAGTATCAAAGGTATAACAAACCAAGTAAGCGGGACAATAACACGTGGGCTCCCGTCACTTCGTTCCGAATTTTAGCCCACATGTTATTGCCCCTTCTTGGGGTGTTATGGATACTAAGGAAGTTTGGTGCGAATTCTAATCGTTCTATTGTTTTTACCTTTGGTTGCGTTAGCAGACGAGTCTAGTCTCGTAAAACAGTTTTTTGGCCAAGATGGAATTAAAAATAAAAGAGAAGTGTATGCCGGTGAAATGTTGGAGCATTATCTAGATAAACCTACTTTGGGCGAGAGTTTGCCCAAAGGTATCGAGGTTAGCCTGAGGGCGCTTGAAAAAAATCCGAAAAGGGAGATTTATGCTGTATTGCTCTCAAAGGACGGTAGATCTCAAGACTGGTATATCTATTTAGTATATGACCAAAACAGATGGAAAATTTCAGCCGTCAGAAATCTAGCATTACCAGGTTTGTTCTTTATGGCTTTGCAAGAGGTTCAAAGCAAAGCTAATCGAACAAAAGAAGAGGAGCACCAATATCAGAATATGCTACTTACTTTGCAATTGGATTCCGAGCTTAAAGAGTTTCTACATAAGAATATTGATAGCCTAAATACGATAGCGTTGGAGGCTAAAACAAGTCAGGAAAAGGCCACTGAATCAGCCAAACATCTAAATTTTAATTTTGTAGGATACGAATCAACTAGTGGCATCGTTGACGTCAATATAGGCGGAATCTTGGATAATTCAGTTGGTTATTTGTTTGTGCCAACTGGAACTGAAGTGCCAATAATGTCAGACGATAACTATATCTATATTGAGCATATCGTTGGAAATTGGTATGTATATAAGACATCGTAACCATAACAAAGCCAGCCAGAGGGACAGCCAAACCGCTGCGCGCTTTGTCTGTCCCTGCTGGCGGCGTTATGAATCATGAGGTATATAGTGAAAGGACTTGCAGTATTTCCGCTTTTATTAATATGCACACCGATATTGGGTTCTAATGATGAGTTTTTCCTCAAGGAAAGAGGTGATCAAGTTGTCGTTAATGCTTTTGCGAAGGCCAAGCAGCATAGAGGCTTATTTTTAGATGCTTTAGAGGGTAGAGGTTCTGAGAATTCTAAATATGATTATTATGGCGCTTATCTCAAATTTACAGAGGGAGAAACTGTTGAATATTTGTGGTTGGGGGACGTACAGAAATATAAAGATTTCTATATAGGCGTAATTATCAGCAACCCGCGGCTCTTGGAGGATACTAAAAGTGGAGAGACCATAGGGTTTCAAGCATCAGACATCTATGACTGGCAGCTGACTGAGAAGAAAAGCGGTGAGTCTCTTGGTGCATTTTTGATTTGTTCCACCTCAGAAGATGAATATATTAAAAGCAACGGGTTTACTTGTGAATTGTAGAGTTCATAACAAACCATTGAAGACGGATAAAAACAAGAGCGGTTTTTACCGCTTAAAGGGGTATTATGCACTTAAGGATGAGACAAATGAATATCAAAGCTAAGTTACTTATGCTTGTGATTTTGATTCCTTTCAAATTACATGCGAAAAAACCTATAGAAATTCACGCTATCCATAAAGAAACATTCGCATGTACGGAGCATTGGGATGGTCAGTTTAAGTATGCTGGCGATGCACTAGGAACAGACTGCGTTATTGGGGGGTGGTATGAAGATGATAAAAGGCTATTTCAAAGATCCTTCATAAACAGCGGTTTTGAAAATGAAGATTGGTTTGGTTTTAAAAAGAATGTGCTAGCACCATGCGATTGCACAGTCACGAAGATCCACTTAAATCCAATTACGAATCAACCAGGCGTTATGACCCCGGGAAGAGCAAGCTCAATAACCTTCAAAACTAAGGATGGATTGTCAGTAATACTAGCCCATATACGAGAGATAGATGTAAAAGAAGGCGAAATAGTTAAGCGTGGCACTGTCGTTGCTAAAGTCGGTAATAATGGATACAGCCGAAACCCCCATATTCACATTGGTGCGTGGGATAAAGAAGGCAAACCTATTCAAATACAGTTTGATCAAAGTACGTTGGCGCTGCTTGATCGCGAGTAAGTGCATAATAAATTGTTAGGTGTCACTAGTTTAAAGTTTCTACCGTATATTTATATGGGTGCAGCATTCTATTGTGTGGTGTACTGGATTATTTGGTTTGTTCCATTTACTGCAGTTATCATTGGTACGTATGGTTCATGGTATTTCGGACTTGGAATTCTTTCATTATGGATTTTACCATTCCTAGTTTTGGGCTGGTTTTTTTCCGTTGTCAGGTCAATTGTTGTTGCAACGTTAGGAAGCATGAAATCTTATATATCAGTTGGTCTCATTATTTGCTTTTTTTCGTGGGGTGCTTTTTTAATGGCGAGTTTGTATATTCATGGTCCGTGAGCACCTAACAAAGCAAATCAAGTCGGACGCGGATTACGTGCAGTTGTTGTTTTTACAATGAAAGCGCCCCTCATTTAAAAGTTAGGTGCTTCTAGGATATTTAATGCTTATCAATCCTTTAGTTGAACTTGAAGATAGCTATTTAAACTACATCAAAGAATTGGGTAGCGAAGAACGTTATCCCTACCCAATGGATTTAGATTGCTCGAACTTTCCTGCTTTTGTTCAGTTGCTAAGCGATTATTCAGAGGGTATCAACTTACCCTGTCACATGGTGCCCAATACCACTTTCTGGCTCATAGAAAACCAAGAAATTATTGGCTGCTCCCATTTACGGCACACATTAAACGACTCATTACAACATGCTGGCGGACATATCGGGTTAGGTGTAAGGCCGAGTTATCGCGGCAAAGGCGTTGGAAAACGTTTGCTATCTCAAACCATTGAGCAAGCGAATAAAATGGGTATTTTAGCGGTGCATATTCACTGCTACAAAAGCAATATCAGCTCTACAAAGCTCATAGAATCTTCTGGCGCAATACTACATTCAACTATAGATTTAGAGGATAGTTCGGAAACGGTACTTAGGTTTATTCATGAGCACACCTAACAACTCAATAATCTCACTTACTTCGTTCGCTAGGACGCATACACTCAGGGCGACGCGCTTGTAGGCACCCATGAGTTAAGGAATACACCCTCCAAAAAATGAACTTGCTCACCTCGTGGGCTGTGTCGCTAATACATAGGCTGTATCTCTTAGCTCCTGATTTTTGCCCACATATATTTGCCATTTTTTGGTGGGGTTATGTTTCAATTGCTCCTTTGTGTCGAAAATATTTTGATTGGTTCTGTAATAAATTTCTTAGATTCAAGACTACTACCTTTGACAATCAAATTTCATTGTCAGTTTCATCAAATCAGTAGTTAATATTAAGGGCGAATAAAATGGAATACATCGATAGTATTTTGGCAAGTGACAACTACGCATTTATAGGCTTTTTACTTGTTGGGGTATTAATCCTCTGGTTCCTTCCAGCATTGCTTGCCTTGGCTTTTAATAGAAAACAATTCAAATATATATTGCTTGCTTGTATTCCCGCGGGCTTTTCTCTAATAGCATGGGGAGGAGTAATGGTTTGGGCTACAACGGGCAAAGCAATTGGTAAATATGCAAATAAAGCCAGTAGTGAGAATTAAAAAGTAACAAGCGCATTAACCACTCGCTTCGCTCGTTATTATCGCCCACGAATTTGCCCCGCTATGGGGGTGTTAGCAGGCTTTAAAATTTTCGCATTTACAATCGACGTAAAATATATAAGGATAAATATTATGTAAAAATCAAAAAATAACTATACACCGATAAGTCTCATGTTAACTGCAGTTGGCACACTGTTAATTGCTCAAAATCCACCCTTTTATTTAGATATAGCTATTTTATGTGTCGCTTTAGTAATAGGTTTTATAGGTTACAAAAAAGGTGAAAAATAAACGCGCTGCCCTACAAAACTGATTAGGGATCAACATGCCAATTAAAAAATGGATATTTCAATACAGTATCGCTTTTCCCCTGGTATTCGCGTTACTTTCAGGTATTCAATACATTAAAGGGCATACGCTTTCTTACTCTGTCGTTTTTGGTATAACGTGGTCTTTTATTTCAGTAGCTATATTTGCCACTCGAAGAGCTTATAATTTTAAGAAAAATATCGACTGCCAATTATGTAACGACTTAAACCAAAGTGATTCACAACAAAAGTAGATTTAAAATATTACTTATTTAGAAGCTATGTTTCTCTCAACTGGAAGTGCGTACTATGAAAGAATGGCTTGAAAAAGTAGAAAGCGCTTTATCTAAAGCCCTGGAATCTGTAGATAGCAGCGATGAAGTTCCTAGAGAGAATATGTATATGCTCGCTCCTATTTTTTATTCTCAGGCTCAAAACATGAATGATGGGCAGTTGTTAAAAGAAATGATAGAAGCAAATGATGAGCAATTTAAAGAAGACTGTTCTCATGATGAAAATTCAAAACTCCAATACAAGTACCATTATGTGTCTTCTTTTTTGAATTGCTACGTTGTCGCTGGAAAAATTGATGAGATGAAATTCGATGAAATAATGGATTATATAAACGAAAAGTTGAATCTTTTTGAAGACGGTTATGAATAGTACTAAAGCATATAACCTGCGGCGGTTTTCTCCTCTTAAGGTCTGTGACTGCCTTTTTGCTGCTTCGCCTCTTAGCCGTCTACGATTAGCTGATCTTAAATACTAATGTAACCATCTTCAAAAAGTAACATCTGTTAAAAAATGAAAGGAAGCAAACGGTGTTGAAAATAGTTAAATATTTTAGTTTTATAGTTCTCATCATATTAACTTTGTTAGTTGGATTTGTATTCATTATTCCAATGACATTCGATTCTAGTACCTGAATCGACCTATATTATTAGTTTCCGGTGAAAAAGATCACATATGGCCTTCACAAGAAATGTCAGAAGAAGTAATAGAGAGATTAAAAACAATGGGCTTCCCCCATCCTTTTAAACATATCGCTGTTCCTAACGGAAATCATTTTCAACCTCAAAATAATTTCCACCCGGAAGTGATTAAATTTTTGAATGAAAAATTCTTGCCTTACTGCGATGCTCATCACCAGAACGTAGCCGTTGACACCAAAAAGGCCATTTAAGCTCGTAAATTCGCTTGGACAATTAACAATACGCTATTGTCGCTGTGCTCAATAATGCTTAAGCTTATGTTGACGTTTAACAAGGATGATTTATGAAACCAGTACTTTTAATATTGTTACTAAGCCTGTATGCATGTTCCCCTTCCCCTGAAGATTTAGCGAATATAGCAAGTCAGCAGTTCAGGGAAAGTGGCGAAACAGAAGAGAGCTGGCTACATGACGGTGAACTCCATTTTTCCACCGCATTAGAATGGCAAAAAGCGTCTTTTCAAAATAAACGGGCGACTTCTTCAGATTTTCTATTAGCGCTCGACGAACAAGGGCGACTGGTAATTAACATTGCTGACAATCAAAGTTTAAAATTACATAGCGAAGAACTTACCCGCAAATTAAACAAGCAATTCGAAATTATTGGACCGGCAGTGGGTAACAAAAACAAATACAAAGACCTATTAATTAGTGATGCCGTAGTCTTAATAGCATCTCAAAATGGTTGGCTAAAAAGCGTATAACAAATTAATAAACTAATAATAAGCGGGTGTTTAAGCTTTCTAGCTGCAAACTTGCCACATAATCAGTTTTTAAAGTAGGTCAATAAATGGAACTCAATCAGGTTACTTTACCAGTAAGCAATATGGATGATGCTGTTGGTTTTTACTTAAATCTTGGCTTCACCCAAATTGTCGACACTCCTCACTATGCTAGATTTTCTTGCCCAGATGGAAACGCTACATTTTCTTTATCTCTTGAAACTGAAGTGTTTGAAAATAAGTCGGTAATTTATTTTGAACACGAACACCTTGTTGAGCTTCACAAAAATTTATCTCAAAAAGGTATTCAGTTTTTACAACCCCCTATTGAGCAAAGTTACCTTTGGAAAGAGGCTATTCTAAAAGACCCTTCTGGTAATAAGATCAAACTCTACTGGGCGGGAGCAAACCGCTTAAATCCGCCGTGGAAAGTAGAAATACGCGAGTAACACGCGCTTGAAAGTACTCGTTAGTTTGCTTACTTTAAATATCAGTAAATTATTTCTCGCCGTCTATTACGGCGTTTACATCAAGGAAGAATTGTAATGTTCGTCGTAATGTTTGAGTTCGTAGTAAAGACTGGATATGAAGAGCAATTTCTTTCCGCATGGCCCAAAACCACGCAAGGTATTTTCCTATTCAAAGGAAGCCTAGGTTCTCGTTTACATAGGCATAAGAACGATACTTTTATCGCTTACGCTCAATGGCCAGATGAAGAAACCTATCGCCAAGCCGCTAAAATCGAAATGAGCGCTGCATATGAACAGCAACGTCAATTAATGCGAGAAAGCCTTAATTTAGAATCAACAAAAACCTTGTATGAAATGGAAGTTGAAATTGATTACTTACATCGTAGAGTCTTTGACGTATAACAATAAATTGAGCAACGGCTGACACGGCCTAAATCGTAAACATTGTTGCCAACTGGCTTCGTAATAAGTGTCTTAAGGGCTAAATTTATGGCAAGAGAAAAATGGTACAGAAACCCAGAGATGATAATCGCACTCACAGCTCTGTTTATTGGACTGCTTACCGCTTTCATTTCAATTTACTCTGCTTACACTGACCGCGCTTATGCTAAAGCTTCGGTATGGCCTAAAATTGAAATTTCTAGAAGCCATAATACTAATTCTTTTAGTTATGGCGTTGCCAATAAGGGAACTGGCCCAGCGCTCATCAAGTACGCAAAAGTTTATTCGGGTACGAAATTTCTAAAAAAATGGTCAGAATTTCCAGAATTCAAAAATATATCTCAATCCCATTTAAACAATACTACTTTGCCGTCGGGTCACTCTATAACACCTCTAAAATACAAAGGTGAGTCGGTTTCGGATATATTAGCTATAGATGATAATATTGAAATAGAGCTCTGTTATTGCTCAATTTATGAGGATTGTTGGGTAGTTGATCGCACAAATATAACCCAACCAGTTAATTCATGTTCAGTCCGCTCTGAACACGCATTTTGGCAATGAAGTAATTAGTTATAATGGCGCTTAGTCAGTTCTATTGTTGTGGTAACTGATGTAGCCAAATCAGATTTAGAATTATCCAAAGGTGCATGGATACTTTATTTAACATACATATTACCGCCCTCATTAGATTGTTATTTTTAAGGAATATATGCGTAGCATCCAAATTTTAGGCTTAATATGCGCACTGGCTGCTCTAGTAGTTTCGTACTGGTCAATGTTTATCATAACTCCGGTATCAAGTGGGTCTGCCGCAAGTTCGGTCGGCTTAGTATTAATGTTTGTTGTCGTTCCTTTATTTGGACTTTCTGCCACTTTATTAATCCCATCTTCCTTAGCTTTACTGAACGCTAAGTTAAGGAGAGCCACCTTTATTTTCGGAAAATTTTGGTACGGTATATGGGCCATTAATAGCTTTTTTTCATTGGCCTATTTAGCTATCGGGTTATACTTTTGTTCCCTGTATCTTGTTGTTGGGCTTGTAAATTAATTGGGCTATTACTAAAGCCTTTATTTCGAACTGCTAACGCCTGAAGGTATTTTCGCTTTACCATAAACTCCAACGCACCTCTAATTGGCAATATTTGATCTCGCTAAAACGGCAACTCGTTAGGCATTGGGAAAAGGGAAAAGCTAATGAGACAGTTTCTTTTAGGTTTGTTTGTATCAACCCTGCTTGGTGCTGCTATTTTATTTTTTTTCACCCTTTTTTATCGGTGATAATTGAGCCTTGGATCTCATCCTATTACTACACTGGCGCGCTAGTATTGGCAGGTTTTATAGTGCTCATTGATCGGCATGCTTCTTACGAAAGCATTTTTATAGGCATTATGCTTGGGCAGGCTATTTACATGTCTACTTTTTTACCTGTAGATTCACTGGTCGGGGTGGCCTTGGTTATTATGGCCTTCAAGAGCCTATTGTCTTGTGTAGGTCTATTGTTAAAGTCCGCAATTATTAACATTCTGTATGTGATTAAAGGGGATGCCTAACACCATGTTATCTGCACAGCTGCGCCCTACTCACTCGTTGTTTGAAAGATAATCTTAATTGCCCGTTAAAATTTCATATAACAATTTAAAAATAGGGAAATATGTAATGAAAAGGATACTTTACGGATTGTTGCTTATATTGGGAAGCCAATATAACGCGTGGTCAGTTGAAGCTGTATTTACAACTGAAGACCTAGTTATCAATAGTAAAAAGCTTGGTGAAACACGTAACCTTGTAGTGTATTTGCCTGCAGGTTACTTAAAAAGCGATGCACATTACCCTGTATTGTATGTTACAGATGGTGATATTCAGGGGCCTCATACTGCAGGTACGCTAGATTATTTGGCAAAATTCGATCAGGCACCACAGATGATTGTTGTGGGGATTGTGAACCCTCGTGAAACACGCGAAAGAGACCTAACCTTAACCAGTGCAGATAAACAAAGCCCAGAGCAATTAGCAAATGCAGACCTGTTTTTAGCGTTTGTTGAGCAAGAAGTGATACCCGAAGTAAAAGCGCGTTATCGTACTTTAGATTACCAAGGGTTAGCTGGCACCTCGCACGGCGGTCAATTTGCTATTAATGCTTTAGTGAAACGACCAGGTTTGTTCAATGGTGTTGTAGCAGTAAGCCCGTCTCTATATTGGAATAAAAGCCAGTTACTTACATTAACTGAAACCGCGTTAAAGCGAGGCAGTTTGCAAGGGCGCTTGTATATTTCTATAGCACAAGAAGAGCCTACAATGACTGAGCCCTTCGCCAACTTTGTAGCACTCACTGAGCATTACCCTAAGCAGCAGCTAGCTGTAACCAGCCAAACGTTTAGTAATGAAACGCATAACACCACTGCCTTACTTGGTCAGTACTATGGTGTGAAGTATTTATTTGATGGTTGGGCAATACCTGAAACACCGCAAACCTTAGCCGATTTACAGGCTATCTTTGCAACACGTTCCTCATTGTTAAAAACATCGATGATTATTCCCGAAGATCGTGCTGCTGGTTATGGGCAGTGGTTACAGTACTTAAACAGGCAAGACGATGCGCTAGCCCTGCTTAATTGGAATACAGAAAATTACCCACATTCTTTACATGCACATACCGCACTGATCAATGCTTATCTTCATTTTAATAGGGAAGATGAAGCTAAACAGGCGCTTGGTGTAGCATTACAATCAGTTAAAGGGCTTAGCACAGAACAAAAAGACCAACTTCAAGGTTTGTTCTTATAACGTATAAAGCCCTTCACGTGTGTTAAGCAGCTTGATTTTATAGCGCCTACTCTGCAGTTTTAGATGATTTTTGAACAGCGCTATTTAGTTGATTTAGCTCTTTTTCCGTAAGGTTACGCCATTGGCCTGGTTTTAAATTACCTAGCTCTAAGTGCATGATGCGGGTGCGTTTCAGTTTAGTCACTTCGTAGCCAAGGAATTCGCACATGCGCCTGATTTGTCGGTTTAGGCCTTGGGTTAGAATAATTGAAAATTGAAACTTGCCACGTGCATTTACCTTACACGGTTTAGTCACTGTGCCTAAAATCGGAACGCCTCTTGCCATTTTTTGAACAAAGCGTTCACTGATGGGTTGGTTAACGGTAACTTCGTATTCTTTATCGTGGGCATTTTCAGCACGCAGGATTTTATTCACAATATCGCCGTCACTGGTCAGAATAATTAATCCCTCTGATGGCTTATCGAGTCTGCCTACTGGGAAGATTCTTTGTTTGTGCTTAATGGCATCGATAATATTACCTTTCACATGGCGCTCGGTGGTGCAGGTAATGCCAATGGGCTTGTTGTATACCAAGTAAATGCGGTCTGATTTGTCTTCGGCCACGGCTTTAACAAGCTTACCATCAACCTTAACCTGATCGCCCTGCGCTACTTTAGTACCCAGTTCAGGCAGCTTATCGTTAATGGTAACCCGATTTTGCTCAATTAATTTATCAGCTTCACGTCGTGAGCACAGTCCAGTATCACTGATATATTTATTAAGACGCTTTGTTACCTCAGAGGTCATGCTAAAAGTCCTTACCCTTTTGCTTCTAAACGATAACGTGAGTAAACCTCGCCGGTTTTACTCTCAATTTTGTTACCGTTAATTTTACTATAAAAAAAGCGAGCTAAAAGCTCGCTTTTTTAACATTCAGTTAGTATTAATATTCCCACCAACACTCTTGCCACCACTCAAGGAATTCCTCGAAGTCGATATAGCCGTCGTTATTGCTGTCTATTAATTTAAAACCTTCCTGTACATGGCTGGCTTTTGTTTTTGGAGAAATAACGGTTAATAACTCGATAAACTCCGTTAAATCAATTTGACCATTACCATCTTGGTCGAAGAAGGTGAAATCTTTCTTTATTTCTTCAATTTTTTCGTCTGAAAGTTGAGCGGTCACGCGCTTTCCCTTTTTTAGCAACTACATAGAGGGTGAGTTTAACGCCCTTATTGAGTAGTGTCTATGCTTGATTTTCTCTTGCTTTTAATGCGCGCTCACGTTGTAAACGAGCCTTTTCTTCACGTTTTTGTTCCATGGTAATTCGCGCCTCTGTACCCACGTGTTCTTGCTTTCTCATCTTGGCAAGATTCACCTGCTTTTCGCGCTCACGAAAACGTGAAAGTTGATCTTCTGTATGGGTCCCAAAACAATGCGGGCAGCTTACGCCAGACTCATATTTTTCACTTTGCATGTCTTCATCGGTAATCGGTAAACGACAGGCATAGCATTGATGATAATCACTTTTTTCAAGATCGTGATTCACAGCCACACGATTATCAAATACAAAACAGTCGCCTTCCCACAATGACTCTTCTTTTGGAACATCTTCTAAATATTGAAGAATACCGCCTTCCAGATGATATACCTCATCAAACCCCTGCTCTTTTAAATAAGCCGTAGATTTTTCACAGCGAATACCGCCGGTGCAAAACATGGCCACTTTTTTGTTTTTTTCTGGGCTTAATGTTTTAGCGACATACTCTGGAAACTCTCGAAAAGTCTCAGTTTTAGGGTCGATAGCATGCTTGAAAGTACCAATTTCGATTTCATAGCCATTGCGGGTATCTATCACGGTGACATCGGGGTCGCTTATTAACGCGTTCCAGTCGTTTGGTTTCACGTACGTACCTACGGTTTTACGTGGATCGATACCTTCAACACCCATGGTCACGATTTCTTTTTTAAGCTTAACCTTGGTGCGGTAAAAAGGTTGTTCTTCGTGGAGTGATTCTTTACAAGAGATAGGATTAATTCTCTCGTCGGCATTAAGATATTGAAGTAATCCATCAATACCTTCTCGAGTGCCTGAAACTGTGCCGTTAATGCCTTCGCTGGCAAGTAAAAGCGTACCTTTAATGCCATTAGATTCCATGGCAGTTAATAGTGGTTGGCGCATGGCCTCGAAGTTTTCAAGCGCAACAAATTTGTACATCGCGCAAACGATATATTTAGACATAGTAATGTTAACCTTTGCTAGTTGGAACGTAAAACCAGTGCAAAAATGCGGCGCGCACTATACCAAACCAGTTTTAAAATTTCCAGCTAGGCGGCAAGAAAGGACTCAGACTGCTCAATAATGTCACCAAGCATGGTGTTGTCTTCATCAATAGCGGTGGAATAAGTAGCGGCAATACGCTTTTGAGTTGCTAACGAACAGTTAGTAATAATATCTTGGCTAATTTTCTTAGCGTCATTCGTTTGTGCAAGAGGCACTGGGTGCATTTCATTGTGAAGGCGTACTTCGTCAAATTGCAATGATGAGGGTTCTTGCTGTGTTGCTTGATGCGCTATTTTTTGAGACAGTCGATTCATGTGTAACCAATCTGACTCACTCGCAAAAAGCGGTGCTTTACGGTAAAAATTAAGCGCTTCTAAACGTTGCGTAATGTCACTACTGGCTTCGTCCTCGCTTGGGCTTTCTATTGATATCGTTTCGGCTAACGCACTTTGTTGCATTGCCAAATACAAAGCAAAAAGCGTGGCATTACCCGCTGCTTTTGACAGCGTGCCGTTCCATTCCCATGCCATACTGGGGTCTATGGATTTAATTGTGTTTATATCGTTATCAGACACAAAAATAAGACGATTGAAAATTCATACCTATAGTGTCGGCAAGATAATGTTTTTCTTAAGCTTATTCTTGCCCTTATCGTTATTTTAAACAATCATGTATAGAACCTCTCAAGTAGTTAAAGTGTCATGGTTATCATTGGATGAAAAATGAACTTTTCGAATAAGCAGGTGCTTATTGTTGAAGATCAACGCCCTTTTCTCTTACTGCTACGTGGATTATTGCATTCCATGGGCGCAAGCGACGTTGTTACCAAGTCATCTGCGGAAAAGGCGCTGTCCCTCTGTAAGAAGCAAAAGTTCGATATTGTTGTTTGCGATCTTCATTTAGGAGTAGATAAAAAAAACGGTTTCGAGCTTATTGAAGAGCTGAGAATAAAGCGCTTAATTAAACCCACCACCGTGTTTATATTAATTAGCGCTGATAGTGCGCGCCCGGTAGTACTCGGCTCTATTGAACGGCGCCCTGATGATTATCTTATTAAGCCCTTTTCACAGGTACAACTTAAAACCCGTATTACCCGCGCATGGCAAAAACGACAGTTTTTAGGGGCAGTATTACAAGAGGTGGCCAATGAAAACATCAACAATGCTATCGATTTGTGTGAAGATCTTATTAGTACCCCATCGCCTTATAAAGGCACGTGTGAGCAGCTTTTAGTTGAATTGTATTTGCGTCTAGAACAGTACGACAAAGCACTGGATGTGCTTGCGCCTTATTTAGATGGAAAGCCAATACTTTGGGCCAAAGTTGCATTGGCGAAAACCTATCTAGCTTTAGAAAAATTCGATAAAGCCATTGGTATTGCCGAGGATATTATCAAACGCAACAGGTTTAATGCCGAGGCGCATGATGTATTGGCGAAAGCCAATGATGCAAAGAATCAGGGCGAAGCCGCGATCTCTGCGATAAATCATGCCATAAAACTTTCGCCCTTTTCTTTGCCTAGGCATTTTAGTGCATGCTCCATAGCCCGAAACCATAAGGATTACATTTTAGCCTCTACGTCTAGTTTGGCCATTTGGGACTTATCGAAAAGAACCGTACATCAGAACAGCCTGCATTGGTGTGGATTTATTCGAAGCTTGCTTGATGTCGCCGAATATACCGATGACAAACGCACACGAAATCGCTACCAACAAGAAGCTTTGCTTGCCCTTCAACGAGGTAAGTTTGATGAAAATATATTACGTATCGACGAAGATTTTGATGTCAGTATTTTTGGTAGCATCATTAACGCCCGCGTTAATGCTATTGATGGAAAAATGCTAGATGCCAAAAAGAATTTGGCACAATCACAAGCTGCCATAGACGAAAAGTACACCACCCCGCCAATCGCATTTATCCCGGATAGTCTTAAAGTCATGTACGACCTTGGGGAATTTGAAGATGCATTGCAATTACAAGATATTATTAAACAGCAGAGTTTAGAATTCGATTCCAACAGCGAATTTTTATTGCATTCTGAGTCGGTCAAAGCCCAGCAGAATCTTACTAACTATCAGCAGTTCAACCGTGAAGGCATTCAGCTTTACCAACAAGGACAGTATGAAAAAGCAAAAGACTCCTTTGCCCTTGCACAAGGCTTTTCTCCGGTAAATACAGGTGTAGCCCTCAACCTATTACAGTGCTTATTACAGATATTAAGCAAAAACCAAAAGCCAGATCCAGATTTATTTAAAGAATGTCGTCGACTTTATAAACTTATTGATGACATGCCACTAAAGGCGCAACACGAAGAGAAATACTCTACGCTACGTAACGACTTAGACACTTTTATGGGAATTACATAATGACAATAACCCTAATTAAAAAAATCTGTGCGCTTGCTAGCCTACTTTCAGTTTTAGCACTTAATGGATGCAGCCAAACACCACCTTGTGAAGATATTGTAGAAGTAAATCGTCAATTACATGTATGCAAAAGCTTGTCAAAAGTGATGAATGATAATCGCTACCCTCAGCAAGCTATGTCAGCGAAAAAACGTTATGAAAGTGAATGTGAAAACTTCAGGTATTATCGCGATGATTACGACACTATTTGTAAGGGTGAGCAACAAGCCATTGGTAAAAAAACCAAAGCGGCGGTTAACAAAGAAAGTTTACCCCCTAAAGATTATTAAGTAGCGGGTTGTTTTTGATACCAAGGGTTATGCGGTGCTTTAAAGCCAGCAACTATCAGGCAACACAAGATTTTATTGGCGGTGTGGTTTTGATGCTGCCATGTTACGGTATGGTCTAGCGCCTTGTTCGTAGTAACATCTTTTAAAGAGGCGTTATCAAGTAGACAAGAAAAGGATATAAACATGTCGAAACGCGTTGCAGTGCTAACATCGGGTGGTGATGCGCCAGGAATGAATGCTTGTATTCGAGCTATTGTTATAGCCTGTGAAAGACAAGGATTTATGCTGTTTGGTTACCAGCATGGTTATAACGGCTTACTTGAGCAAGAGTACGAAATACTTGCGCCTCAAGCAACACACAACCTCATTCAGCAAGGAGGCACCGTACTGCACAGCGCCCGTTGCGAACCGTTCAAAACCGACGAAGGTGCAAAAACTGCTGCCACTAACCTTACAAAACTAGAGATTGATACCCTTATTGTGATTGGCGGTGATGGGTCTTTTAGAGGTGCTGATCATTTGGCAGATTTCTGGCACGGTCAAATTATTGGTATTCCAGGCACCATTGACAATGATGTCGCTGGCACCGATGCCACCATTGGTTATTACACCGCTATCGATACCGTCGTTTCATCAATCGATAAAGTCAGAGACACTGCAGACGCGTTTGAGCGCATTTTCATTGTAGAAGTGATGGGCAGACATGCCGGTTTTCTTGCGTTGAATTCAGCCCTCGCCTCGGCGGCTGATTACGTTATTTTGCCAGAAACCTTTGAGCAATGTGATGCAGAGCTCGATAAAATTACTGGGCAAATTGAGAAGAGAAGACAACTCAAAGGTGCCATTAGTTTTATCATAGTGGTAGCTGAAAATGTGTGGCCTGGTGGACTTAATGATTTGGCCGACAAACTGGTTTCGAAAACTCAGTCTGAAGTTCGTCCTGTAACGCTAGGTCATGTTCAGCGTGGTGGTTCACCGGTGAGTCAAGACAGGTTGCTTGCCACTAAATTAGGCACCTATGCTGTGAATTTAGTGGGCAGTGACATCAACGGTGTTATGGTTGGAGAACTCAATGGTACGCCCAGTGAAATTCCCCTTACGCAAACATGGGAGAAGGACAAACCACTAAATCCTTCTAGTATGGAAACCATGCTCACCATCATGAATGAGCGATACTGAAATACGCCTGATTAATTGTTATAGCATCGAAGAAAAAGTTACGCATAACCATAACTTAATATTTTATATCAAAAAGTTAGACTAATTTGTCAGTAGAAATAAAAATGCCCGATTTCTCGGGCATTTTTCATTAAATTGGTTGTTTGCATTATCAGTTTAAAGCTCATGCACTCAAGCTATTAGCTTACATTTTCATAGCGGCTTTTACTTTGTCTCTATGACTACGACTTACTTTTAGTTCGGTGTCATTTTGCAAAATGAGGTGATATTCACCGCTAATGTGGCTTACTAACTTTTTCACGAAACGGATATTCGCGATGGCTGAACGGTGCACTCTAACAAACCATTGAGGGTTAAGCTCTTGCTCAAGCTCTTTCATCGTTTTGCGCATAATGTGCATGCCATCTAATGCGTGTACACACATATAATCACCTGCTGCATCTATCCACTGTATATCTTGCACATTCACTCTGGTAACTTCAGAACCATCTTTAATGGCCAATACATCGGGGTAAGGATTGGTTTCTACCGGTTCACCATTGGCGAGCTTACGTAAGATTTCTTCGCAATCGTCGCCAGTCAATTCGGCTACCAAATTCACTAAGCGTTTAGACTGTTCATCTTGATGCTGTGTGGCGAAGTATTCTCGTACTTTCACTAAAGCATCTTTAAGACGTTCGTCGTCTGCTGGCTTTAATAAGTAGTCTAACGCATGCACATCGAATGCTTTAATCGCATAACTGTCATACGCGGTAACAAACACTACCATGGGGATCGGTTGATTGAGCTCACGCAACTTATGAATAACCTGAAAGCCATTTAGCCCAGGCATTTGTATATCAAGAAACACTAAGTCAGGACGAAGTTGTGAAATGCTACTTACCGCTTCAAGCCCATTTTGACACTCAGCAAGCACCTGAATGTCGTCATGACGTTCTAACCTAGCGCGAAGTCCACGGCGTGCAAGTGGCTCATCATCTACCACTAAGGTTTTAATTACTTGCTTTGTCATGCGCATACATCCTTTACTTCATAGGGAATACGAATTCGAACTCGTACACCCGACGGCTGATTATCTTCAATAGAAAATGCGAAATTGCGTTGATACAGTGAATGCAATCTCTCTTTAATATTCGCCAGTCCAACACCATTTTCACGGCTTAACTGAC
Source organism: Alteromonas sp. CI.11.F.A3 (assembly GCF_032925565.1). NCBI lineage: Bacteria > Pseudomonadati > Pseudomonadota > Gammaproteobacteria > Alteromonadales > Alteromonadaceae > Alteromonas > Alteromonas sp. CI.11.F.A3. Next base: position 2,447,205 of record NZ_CP136708.1, on the reverse strand, counting down.
CATCTATAATGTCGGCACCGGGCCCATTATCAGCCACATCCATTAGTAAATCGTTTCCAAACGCGCGGGCTGTTATAGCAATTTGACCACCATTCTCCATTTTAGAGATGGCATGCTTAACAGCATTTTCAATAATAGGCTGTAATATCATGCTAGGAACAAGTGCGTTTTCACACTCTTCATCAATATTCCAGACCACTTCTAGCCTGTCATCAAATCGTACTTTTTCAATCTCAAGATATAACCGCAAGGCCTTTGTTTCTTGGCCTAAAGGCACCCGTTTAATAGGGTCGTTATCCAAAGAATAGCGTAAAAAATCGCTCAAGCGAGAGACCATCGCTTCTGCAGTATCGTTTTCTTTTAGCAACACTAAGGTAGAAATAGCGTTTAGCGTGTTGAACAAAAAGTGAGGATTGAGCTGATAACGCAGCATCTTAATATGCGCTTGATGCGCCATGGTGCTGGCTTTAAGCGCATTTTGCTTTTCTTTTTGCAACATCTGGAAGTTCTTAATGCCGAAGTAAACGCCACTCCAACAGCCCACCATGATAAGTGAGTTAATGGTATTGGTAAAATACATGTACCAAGCATCAGGCCGATAGCCATGCTTGTATATTTCCCAATAGTTTATATTTTTAACTACAGCCCACAGCAACGCTATCAGATAACAGGACGCAATCACAGTCATTAGCATGTTCAACGGCGACTGTTTTCTTGCCCAGCGATAGACGTAACGCAATGGTATAGTTAGCAACCAGCCAGCATAAGCGTTGAGTAATATTATAAATACCCAAATTGGCCTTACATCGTGAAGGAACGAGCCAATATAATAAATGATGGCAAAACCTGCCCAGCCTGCGCTGTGCAAAGTCCAAAATAACCTTTCGTTACTTTCAATAACGCGCTGAAAGCGGCTCACATGTTTACCAGTGGTTGAATTGATTGATAGATTATACGCAAGGTAAGCCCCTTGCGGAGCATCTTGGTCGTACTTCATATGCGACTTGTCGCACGGGTTGTTAAGATTAGTGACTGCAACTAATAACTAATATTCAATCTCTTAAGCCAATGCATCCACCACCATGCTGGGCCTACAAGTAAAAAGCGAAGATCTTCCAAAAATGAGGGCTTTTTACCTTCAATTTTATGACCGATAAATTGCAGTATCCACATCACAACAAACAGCGATAGACAGAACAGCCAAACATTAAGGCCATAGTAGGCAATAAGATTAATACCACCGAAGCAAACAATGGTAAGCAGTGTCATGGCCGCACCAATGGGTCCAGACAATTTGAAATAATAAAACAGAATGGGAATGGCAAGAACGTGTGCCCAAGTCACATTGAAATCGGCAATGAAATCGGGCACGGGTATTGCCCAAATAAGCCCTAAGGTAACGAAGTAGATACTGGGCACCGCAATGGCGTGAATAAGCACGTTGGTTTTATTTTGGTGGCTTTCGTTGTATTGCAGTAATAGCTTTTCAATCGTTCTCATAGCAAATTCCACTTATTGTTATAATAATTGCTTCAATTTTTTGTTGTGAACATCGTATTAACTAATTAGCGTATGGCCTGCTAAGAGCGCATTGACGGCATCGTCATCGCTATCGAATTTCAAGCCATAATAAACAAAGTCTGATTCTAACTGGTGATTTTTAACAGTGGCATTCAACGTGGCTTCTTTACCATCGGTTGAATAAACTAATGCAATTTTAGTTTCATCAATCATGATGGGCCATTCAGGCTTAAGCGGCAGAGCTATACGGCAGCCATCGTTAGATATATCCACAATAATACCGGTCACATGTTCAGATTCAGGGAAGGCTTCACACGACACTTTAACCGCTATACCAGGCTGAGCCCGCTTATTAGCACGAAGGCCTATAGATTCAATGCGGCGCGGAAAGCTGGTAATCAATAACCCTGAGGGTTTAGCCAATAATTTGAGAACCTTTACCCTAAACGCTATAACTTGCCCGGCATCGCCTTCAAGTACAAAGCGTACTACTACGTCGTTACCCACCGTCAATAAGTCTCTGACAACTATCCATTTTGCGGAAGTGGGTATCTGGAATATCATGCAGGTCGCCAGTTCCATTCCTACATAAGCGGTTTTCACACGCTTAGGCGCCGTTGGTGTCGTAATTTGTAAATCTACCACTGCACCCGGTGGCAAGGCACACAAATTATCGACGTCTTGTCGGTTAAGTTGACTACTTACTGCATTATCTGACATGTATTTAAGAACATTCTTATTATACTTACTCTAAATGTAACCAATTTTGTGTCGGCTGACAAAACCTTCTCTATCAGGCATGATGTCGCCATATTTTTAAGATACGAATAATTTTTTATAAAGGTCACCATGAATAGCGCTTCACTTCACTACCAACTGTCGATTTACTCGTGGCAACAACATTTGTTTGATGTAACGTTAACCGTGCCTTCTCACGAATCACAAACTTTATCGCTCACGTTACCGTCTTGGATCCCTGGCAGTTACATGGTGAGAGACTTTGCCAAAAATATAGTGTCGTTAACGGCTAACAATACTGCTTCTGGCGAACCGGTTACTTGCACAAAATTAGATAAGCAAACGTGGCAGGCCGATACCCAGGGTGAGGCAGTCACTATTACTTATCGAGTGCATGCCAACGACTTATCAGTGCGTTCTGCGTTTATTAATGACGAGTATGCCTTTATTAACGGTACCAGTGCATTTCTAAGTGTTGAAGGCTTTGAACAACAGCCATGTAAATTGCAAATTATTAAACCCGCTGTAGCGAATTGGCGTGCCTATACCAGTATGCCAATGAGCGAAGATATGCCAGATAGTTGGGAATATGAAGTGGCAGACTATGCTGAGTTTATCGACCATCCACTTTATATTGGGGTATGTAACTTTCACAGTTTTGAAGTGGAAGGCGTTACCTTCGAGTTGTTATTCTCTGGTAGAAATAACCTCGACATAGAGCGTATTGCTAATGACTTAACCCCAATCTGTAAGCACCACATGCAGTTATTTGGCGATCCCCAGCCTATTAGACGTTATTTGTTTATGACGTTATTGGCTGATACTGGCTTTGGTGGTTTAGAGCACCGCGATTCTACCGCCCTGCTCTTTCCGCGTTTCGACCTACCTATGGTGGGCGAAAGCGATACGAAAACCGATGGTTACATTACGTTTTTAAGTTTGTGTAGCCACGAACTTTTCCATACATGGCATGTGAAGCGTATTAAACCCGAGGTGATGGTTAAGCCTGATTTACAAAAAGAAACCTATACCAATCAACTTTGGATTTATGAGGGCTTTACCAGCTTTTATGATGACGTAACATTAGCTCGTGCAGGCTCAATCTCCCCACAAAAATATCTAGATATTGTGTCGCAGAACTTAACTCGACTACTGCAAAATGCGGGCAGGTTTAAGCAATCTGTAGCAGAAAGCAGCTTTGATGCATGGACAAAGTTCTATAAACAAGATGCCAGTGCTGCTAACTCTATTGTTAGTTACTACACCAAGGGTGGCATTATCGCTTTTGGACTAGATTTGTTGCTACGTGAAAAGTCGAATAACGAAATCAACTTAGATTCGCTAATGCGTCATTTATGGGATCAGTACGGCCGCGACGAAAAAGGCACCCCTGACGACGTTATTGCCACGTTGTGTAAGCAAGATTTTGATATTGATATTACTGACTACCTTGCCGATGTGGTTTACGGCACTAAAGACGTGCCGTTAGAGAATTGGCTGTCGAACATTGGTGTCGAACTCATCACACGCAGCAAAGTATCTGCTGATGATAAGGGTGGTAAAACAAGTGCCGAGGGCATGAAACGACAGTTGGGAGCTAACTGTAAGCCAGCTCCATTAGGATTAACGGTTACGCAAGTTTTTGAAGGTTTAGCCGCTGCCGACGCAGGCATTATGGTTAACGACATCATTATCGCCATAAATGGTTTTGTGGTGAATCAAGCGAAGTTACAGCGGATTTTAGACGCAACCAATACTGGACAAGTCAGCGTTTCACTTATTCGAGATGGCCGATTGCTAACGGGCGATCTTGATATAAGAAACGCACGAGAAGATGTGTGCCACTTTTCAATTGTGGATGAGAGAAAGTTTTCGGCATGGTTGGGGCTTAACTAATCACCCTCGGTTAATCTTTGCTTATGTAGAATTACGTCTCTGCAGGTTAGTGTATCTGCAGATTCGCACTTTTTTAGATACGCACATAGTAAGAGTTACCAGTAAATACAAAAAAGGCTACCACACTGGGTAGCCCTTTTTATTGTAAGGTGACAAGGAACGTTGTTGGTCTATTTAGGCGTTCCCGCTCTAATCTGGCGTTCCCGCTCTAATCTGGCGTTCCCGACACTACCGTCTGAGGGTCGAGGCGCATTTTGCCCAAGTTAATTCGCCAATCTAAGTGTGGGCCTGTTGCTCTACCTGTAGCGCCAATGGTGCCAATCTGCTCGCCTTGCGCTACCGTATCGCCTACTTTCACTGTAATTGAATCTAAGTGAAGAAAGGTAGAAAAGACGCCCATTCCATGATCAAGAATTAACGTATTGCCTGAATAATACAAATCTTCTGCTAACGTGACTGTGCCTTCAACGGGAGCTGTAACGGGAGCGCCTGTTGGGCCTCCCACGTCTACGCCGAAATGTGGCCACTTAGGCACACCGTTTAATACACGCTGACTTCCGTAAACGCCAGTTATTGGACCTTTTGCTGGCCACTCAAAGCGTGTAAACAATGCGTCGGCATCAGTTACTTTACTTCTGGCAATCGACACATTAACGTTGTCTTGCCTAATTCTTTCAAGCACTGCTTTTGGCGGCGTTACCATTTTAGAATCAAGCCCGTCTATACGTTGAATGTCGTATTCACGTTTAGTAAGGGTAATTTCTCGTACTGAAATAGTGCCATCAGCAAGCTCGACTTTAAGCTTGTGAGACAGGCCTGCATCGCGAGGAAAACCAAAAACGAATTTGCCTTCGCTATTTAGCGACAATGTTTCGCCATCAAGAGTAACGACAGCATCAGGGGCAACCTGACCTCTTATCAAGCTCCCTTGAGTTAGAGTGCCATTTAACGTTATTCCGTCTTGCTGCGCATTAGCGGCAGTTAAACTACCACCCAACAATAGTAAGGCTGACATGCCAGCAGAACGCGCTGCGACTTTTAGTGAGTTAATCACACTAGATTGGATAGACTCTCCCCCCTTAACCCTAGAACTCATTACTACTCCTTTTCGTACTTTCATCACACATGATTCGCATTGATAGCGAATTTATAAAGTACTTGTGCCGTGCTTGTACTGTTCTTTTATCCTAAGCTTGCCAATAGTCTTTACCCGATTTTGCCTACCATATTTAAACAAAAATGAGGTAATTAGTCAGATACCATGGCACCTTTACCCACACCTTCATACGCCACTACTTGGCAGTGGTTGTTGGGAGTGCGTTTCTTTTGCTCAACTAACAAGTACTGAGCTAAACATTCCACCGTTGAATCTGTGGTGATCACCTCGCAATCGGCCTTAGGAATAAGTAACTCAAAATAGCCTTGTGATGATTCGTAAGCAAACGAGAAATAATCGCTAGGAGTAGCGACTGAACCGGTTATTTTGCGATTTTCGTACGCGATTTCATCTTCCGTAGTGGCGATATAGATATCGTCCCAACGGTTTGCCCAATAAGCTTGTTCTTGTTCGCTAATTTTACCATCAAGGTAAATATCAATACGAGAACGATGACCATGCGCTATACGCTGACAATTTCCATCATGCTTTTTTAACCCGTGGGTATAGTGATAAAACGGAGACTCTATCACCTCGGTACGCAGCTTCAATGTAATGTTATCAACGTTTTCGGGTAAATGGGTGGCAAGCACCTCTTTTAAATAAACGCTCACCGATTCCATGGTAACCACATCTGAATACAAAAATGCATAGGCTTCTGCTGGGCAGCGAAGCATAATTTCTCGCGCATCTTCACAGGTAAAGCGCACTTCAACCTGTTCATTTACGTCATCATGGATAACCGTTGCGCCCGCATATTCTGCAGGCACAAGTAATTTATGGTCGACATATTCGTCAATCAGTCGTTTAAGATCTTTCTTAACAATTCCAAAATCCTGAACCATACTTTCTTCGTTAAGTTCACCGGTTAGGATTACATCGACAATCCAGCTTTCACCTACCATGCCGCGTTTGGGGCAAAGGTAAGAAAAGTCCATTACTGTCAAATCGTTTACAAATAGTTGCATGACACCCTTGTATCGTGTTCGTTTTCTGTTGTTAGTATACGTTTTTTACGTGTTAAACGCAGTGATTAGTCCATAGAAGATTGGCGATTAAGCTGATCTTTTAAATTGGGTGGAATTCCGCGAATCGTTAACGTATCGGTGGCGGGGTCGTAAAATACCCGATCGCCCATCAGCTTGCGCTCGAAACTTACCGATACTCCGCCGCCCTGCCCCGTAAATTTCGCTAACTGTTTTAGTGCGGCGGGATCTGGCTGAATTTCTTTTTCCAGCGGTACTTCCATAGACTGAGTAAATGATGAAAAGTTGCTACTGGTTTCTTCGTTCGAAGGCAGTCTGTTCGCTAACTCATCAACCGATAAGCTTTCGCCAGCATCAATCTTTTCTTTAAAATACGTTTTCACTTCTTCGCGGTGCTGGTGCTGCTCTTGAGGATCTAACGATTCACTAGCCAAATAAGCATCTACCGACGAAATTAACTGCTTATTTTGCTGCTTAACATCAACCAGTTCTTCACAACCAACAAACTGCATAAAGAAGTCAGACACTTTACGGCCCATACGGCCTTTGATAAAGCTTACATAGCGCTGCTGTTCCGGTTGTATATCCCATTGGGTTAGGTCAATACGAACTGCCAGTTGCATACGTGCCAAATCGAGATGCTCTCGAGCAGACAAATCCAGTGAATTGGTCACTTCAACGTGAGAGCGCGTATTTAGCAACGCAATCATCAAATATTGCGTCGCCAAAAATTCATACTGACAAAAGATAAGAAACCCTGTTTCTACTGTGCCTGTATCTATTAACGTTTTCACTAATCGCTTAGTGGCTGATAACGAAAAGCTATGAAATTCTTCTTCTAAATTGTCGCCGCCCGCTTTTTTCTGCGCTAGGTAGTTTTTTAGACCTTCGGAAAACTCTGCAACGTTATCAGTGTTTTCTTCATCGCTTTGTGAAACAAAGTGACCCACCCCTTTACCTGGCTTAGCATTAAAGCTGTGGTTAATCTGGTGTGCGAGAAGCTCAATTTCTGGCGTTACTGCCAAACAATTGTCACGAGGGATAGCTTCAATTTTATCCTCGTTATTAACGACTAAACGGTGTACAACAAAGTGATGAATCAGTGCACTCATAGCGATTAGGGTGTCCTGTTGCTTAAAAAATGTCAGAAAAACTAACGGAATTGCGGGATTTTAGAATGAATGATTGTTATCACTCAAACAACGATTATAATCATTTTACGAGTAAAACCATTCTTTTTATCAAAGAAATCATGAAAAAAGAGGCGTAACAGTGCCCCAGAACAGTCGTTATACCAATGCCGAATTTGAAACCTTAATGAATAAAGTCATTCTAACCCTCGAAGAAAACGATGCGGGGAGAGATTTATCGCTAATGGTACTAGGTAATGTGATTACCCATATTTTACAGAATCAGGTTAGTCCTGACAAACGCGAAGCCATGGCAGATCAGTTTGCTAATGTGCTCAAGAAGAGTGTTCAAGGTTAAGTAGGCTTTTTTATGATTTTAGCCGAATCTCCTCGCCGCCAGCGAGTGACGAAATTAGTTAATTGGGGCCATTGGTTCGCACTAGCGAACATAATAATAGCCATTGTTATTGCATCAATTTTTGTTTTTTCTTCACCCATGCCAGGCACGGGCGTAGGGACGCTCTATTTACTCACCAATTGGTTGGGCCATATTGGCTTTATGACCTTTTTCGGGTTTGTAATTTTTATTTTGCCCCTGTGTTATTTAGCCACCAATCCAAGGGCAATTAAAGCCAGTGCGTCAATCATTGCTGCGGTTGGGCTTGCCTTGCTGGCATTCGATGCGTTGTTATTTAATCGTACCGGTTTTCATATTAGCTTTCACGCTGCCGATTTGCTTAAAACTGAAGCACAAACGCAAATAAGTGAATTCTATTGGCAACAGTGGGCTTATTTATTCATGCTGTTTTTAGTGTGGTTAGGCTTTCAACTTGTGCTTGCCAATGCTATTTGGAAAAGGGTCGAGCGCTTTTCACAGCATAAAATTGGTGTACCAGTAGCCAGCTTTTTTGTGGTGTGTTTTGTTACCAGTCATGCAGTGCATGTTTGGGCCGATGCCGAACTTTATCAGCCTATCATCAAGCAAGATAATATGTTTCCGCTGTCGTACCCAGCTACGGCTAAAACTACCATGTCGCGTTATGGCTTACTTGATTTAGCCGCCTATGAAGAGCGAAAACAGCTGCAGTTTAATACCGACATTCATAATATTAGCTATCCTGCGGAGCCTGTATATTGCTCTATAGATTCCGGTAAGAACATGACAGTGATAGTGCAGATTGATGATGCCCCTATTGCTGGTATCGACACACTTGGGCTTGATGCGTTAGAAAACTACCATTCTACCGCCAGTAGTTTACAAGGGTTGATAACCACCACCTTGTTTGGTGTACCAGAGATTTATCAAGACTCATTAAGTAAAAAGCGCCCTGTGCTACTCGCCTTACCCGTTGGACTAGGAATGCCTGTCTCTATTCATTTTGATGAAAGTTTACCTGACGATTTGTTTACTAGTTATCGCCAGCCTCTTTCAAACAATCACAATGGGTTACACTTGGCATTTTTACCTGCATCTGCGATTGAAGGCTACGTAACGCAAAACATGCTGCAAACCAACAAGGTAATGATTGCTACCGGTTTCGGGAGCGAAAGCTCGCAAGGTATGCTTTACAGCAACATGTCGCTAAGTGCTGATATCGCTAGCACTGAAGATCTTGCGCCTACAATTATGAATGCCCTTGGATGCGCGGCGCCTACAACCTTCTACTCGACGGGTCAAAACTTGTTAAACCCAAACCGCAAATGGCTAGTCAGTACCTCTGGTGAGCGTATTGTGGTGTTCCACAATGGAAAACGTACTGATGTGTTAAGTAACGGTAGTTACGAAATTACTGACGTTGCTACAGGCAAACGCAGCAATGCACCGCTTAACGTTGATTTATTGAGCCAAGCCATCAAACACTTGTCTCGGTTTTCTAACCAAAACTAAAACGTGAAAGGCGCCACTTCACTTCAAACTTGGGCGCCTTTTTTGTATCCGTTCAAAATGCTTTTTAACGCACTCTCAACGCAAATGCTTTTGACGTACAGCTTTGCTTTCTCTTCATTCTGCTTACTAGACTCAATTAGCGCCCCAGCCATTAGCCATTAGCCATTAGCCAACGTGAAGGAAAGCATTAAGGAAAATGTGAGTTAAACGCTACTGGGAACAGGAATGTCGTTCAAAGATGTGACTTGAATGACATTGCTTAGCTCTACTCCAGCTGGCGGGGCTTTACGGGAAACAAAATAGCAGTGGGATAAACTTACTTTTTGCCCTGCTTGTATATCTCGCCAACTGTCACCAACCATGATGCTCAAAGGTAGTGATATAGCATGCTCTTCTGCGGCCTGAAGTAGCATGCCTGGGTTTGGTTTCCGGCACTCACACTGTTTTTTGTACGCGCCAATGCCATGCTCTGGATGATGAGGGCAAAAATAGACAGAAACCTCGCCGATACCGGCTTGGTAAAAGTCTTGCTGAACAGCGCTCATCAAAGCGTTAAAATCATCTTCGGAATATAAACCGCGTGCAATGCCCGACTGATTAGTAACGATAATAATTTTATAGCCTGCTTTTTCAAAACGCTTTATTAGCGAGAATATACCGTCAACATATTCAAAATTTTCGTACTGCCCCACATAACCATGATCGACATTAATGATCCCATCACGGTCTAAAAATAAGGCTTTAACTGTGTGTGAACCCATGTTGTGCTTTCTCTTCAAATGCACTCAAGCGGTCTCTGGCATTTTTAGCCAAGCTTGAACACGAAAATCAACGGTGACTTGGTTTAGCTTCTCAACAATTTCTGCCAATCTGTCCGGTGGTAAACGCCAGTAATACGGCGTCATTTTAATCAACGCGATTTTTTGCTCATCGTTGTCGAAATGCAGGGGATAATTGACTGTTTCATCCATAGATTGTTCGAAACCCACCCGCGTTTCTTTGTCTACAGCATGTTTTGCGGGGTTGTCATATACCAATGACTTTAACTCGAACAAGTGCATGGGCGCAGGATCCACGGTAAGTAAAAACCCACCCGCTTTCAACACACGTACATACTCTTCACTGCTTCCGGGGGCAAAAACCTGAATAACCACATCTTGAGTATTTGACTCAATAGGCAAATCAAAGCTACTGGCCACAACAAACTGCTGCGATTTATACGCCTTAGCCGCTAATTCCACCGCAATTTTCGCGATATCACTACCGCTGCCGCTAGTGTGGATACCAATGGCTTCTAAACCTGTTACTAGGGCGTTTAGGTAACTCCCTTCTCCACACCCTGCATCGTAGATCGCAAGTTCTGGCTTTGCATTGATATCAGCATTGTCACTACTACGGGTATCGGTGTAATACTGCGCCACTATATCTGTCATGCGCTGCTTTAAGGGGCCATAACCATTTAGATCGTGGAACTCTCTTCGGGCGCGAACCATACTTTTGTCGTCACCAGGTGACTTGGAATTTTTAAATTGTACGGGAAGAAGATTAACGTAGCCTGCTTTCGCTTTGTCAAAACTATGATTATTGCTGCATTGAATAACCGAGGCACTCATATCGATTGGGCTTCGGCAAAGTGGGCATTGCCACATAAAAAGAGTCCACTGTAAAACTGTCTAATATTGGCGGCGAGTTTACCAAACTTCGCCGCCGGTGTCGTGACTGCTTCAGCGTTGATACTAGGTTGTGAAAGTGTTTACGTGTTTTAACACGAAGGAACCCTCACACGGTGAAGCCTGGCTACAAATCAGCCAAAGGGTGGGCTTCATTGGTCCATGGTGAGTCAAAGAAAGAGGCAACAACCTCTTCTGGCACATCTTCCACTTTCTTGTATTTCCAATTTGGCGATAAGTCTTTTTCTATTAGTAGTGCGCGTACACCTTCCTGAAACTCTCCGTGTTGACCACAGCGACAAGACATAATCGCTTCCATACGAAAGCAATCAGCCAAAGACAACTCAGCGCCACGTTTGCACTCTTCAAACACTAAGTGCGCGGTTATAGGCGACCCTTTAGCCAGTGTAGATTGCGCCCGACTTAACCATTTATCTTCGCTTACATCCGCTGATAATAGGTTATTAACCACATCGGTGACGTTGACTGGTTCACACCATTTCTCAATAACCGCTCGGTGAGATTCTACATTTTCCGTTAGCTTACTTTCTGGTGCGTTTAGGCCGTCTAATATAGCGGTGACTTGCACGTTAAGGGACTCAGATTCATCATCAAGTTTCCATGAAAAGCTTTGCAGCGCATCAAACATCGCCGGTTGTTGATCTGACGCTACTAATACGTCAGCTAATTCTACGTAACACGCGTCAGCCCCATTCATTTGCACACCGGTAAGTCCCAAAAAAAGCCCGGTTTTACCTGGCAAGCGTGGCAGAAAATAGCTGCCACCTACATCAGGGTACAATCCGATGGTTATTTCAGGCATCGCAAGGCGGGACGTTTCGGTAACTACGCGATGGCTTGCACCACAAATTAACCCCATTCCACCGCCCATGACGATGCCAGACCCCCACACAATAATGGGTTTAGCATAGTGGTGAATGGTATAATCAAGGGTATACTCGGTACGGAAAAAAGAAGCGAGAAAGTCAGGGATTTCGCCATTCGATTCAAGCATGGCGTTGTACATAGATACAATATCGCCACCGGCACAAAATGCTTTTTCACCTGCGGCTTTTAACACTACGCAAACAAGGTCGTTTCTATTTTCCCATGCTTGTAGTGCGTCTAATAACAAACTCGCCATTTCTAAATCTAACGCATTTAGGGCTTTAGGCTTATTAAGGGTAAGCACGCCAATAATATGCCCTGAGTTTGTTGTGATTTCTTCAACAACCACTACTGATTCTGTGTGTTCCACTTTTTACTCCTTGTTGCATCACCTATTCTTTGCCACCGCGCCTGTTATCACAGAACGCTGTTTTCATCGCTTAGCAAGCGCCTACCGATTATGACTCGCATAATTTCGTTCGTGCCTTCTAGTATTTGATGTACCCGTACATCTCTTACGTGACGTTCTAGCGGATATTCTTTGATATAACCGTATCCACCATGTAACTGTAACGCGTCGTTACACACCTTAAAACCCACATCTGTCGCAAACCGTTTGGCCATTGCGCAATATGTACTGCTATCGGCATGTTTGCTATCAAGCTTACTGGCCGCCATTCTAACCATTTGACGGGCTGCGACTAATTCGGTTGCCATATCCGCGAGTTTGAATTGCAACGCTTGGAAGGTAGCTATGGGTTTTCCAAACTGCTCACGTTCAGTGAGATACTGCCTGGCCACATTGAGCGCTTGTTGCGCTGTTCCTATGGAGCACGTAGCTATATTAATTCGCCCACCGTCTAACCCTTGCATAGCCATTTTAAAGCCTTGCCCTTCATCACCTAGGCGACACGACGCATCAATTTTTACATTGTCGAAAGTGATCATTCTGGTTGGCTGGGCATTCCAGCCCATTTTTTCTTCTGCTTTGCCATAAATAATACCTTCAGCATCAGCTGGAACGGCAAAGGCACTGATCCCTTTTGGGCCATCTCCTCCGGTACGCGCCATTACCACGAGCACGTCGGTACTGCCTGCGCCAGAAATAAACACTTTTGCGCCGTTAAGCACATAGCCATTGTCTACTGGCGTAGCTTTGGTTTTTAATGAAGCAGCATCTGAGCCTGCACCGGGCTCAGTTAGGCAATAAGACGCCAGTTTTTCACCTGATACAAGTACGTCACACCATTGCTTTTTAACGGCTTCTTGGCCCCAAGTCGCAATCATCCACGTGGCCATGTTATGAATTGTCAGCATGGCCGTGGTGGTGGTACATCCCATAGAAAGCTGCTCGAAAATGATAGATGCATCGAGGCGCGATAACCCCAATCCGCCTTCTGATTCAGGTGTATACAAACCGCAAAAACCTAGTTCACCCGCTTTTTTAATGGCCTCTATGGGAAAATGATGGTCTCTGTCCCATTGTGCTGCATGGGGTGCAAACTCCTGCATCGCAAATTGGCGAGCAGTTTCTTCAAAGGCGAGTTGATCATCTGAAAGGTCGAAATTCATGTTACTTGCCCTTCTGGGTTATAAATTGGTAATTTGTAATATTAGTTTCAAGTGAAACGCAACCATAGCGTTGTCAGTCGTAAATACAGTATCTAACAACTTACCTTCACGTAAACGTAAACATCAAAAATAAATAAAGTTAATGTAAAATAAATGTGACAAATATGAAGGTAATTTACCCAAAATTCTAACCCCTTTAGCCTCAAAATAATAAATAAAGACATACAGTTAGAAAGTTAAACTTACGACTAATGCACTTTACACTCAGCGCTGATAAGCTATGTTTATTAAAACACTACTATACTGACACCTTTTGGATTATCGGATTGCTATCGTTGAAGATAACGCAACTGCGCGCACCACGTTGCGAGGTCACCTTTTGCCCATAGCAAAATTAAACGTTAGCAGTTTTGGTTCAGGTGTAGAGCTCAAATCTGCGCTACGTAAGCAGCATTTCGAACTCATTATAATGGATTACCACCTAGGCCAAGGAAGAACGGGTGTGGAGTGGGTACAGAGCTTAAAAGAATCAGGTTTTATTCGCCCTGGAACGGGACTTATATTTCTTACCTCCGATCGTTCTCCTCAAACGATCGGGCGTATAATGGATTTGCAACCAGATGCATTGCTTATAAAGCCTTACACCATTGCGTCATTATCTCGTCAAATTAAGCACTATTTGAGCTACCGCCAGTATATTGACCCCGTGTTGCGGGAAATGGATAACAAACAACGCCCTTCTGCTATTACGCTATTGCGCAAGAAGTTGCGTGAAGGCGTGCCGCCAAGGCTCGCTTCCGACGTGGGTAAACTTTACGCCAAACTCTTATTTGAGAACGACGATATTTTGCATGCGATGCGAGTGTATGACGATGTACTCACTCGTTCAGATAAAGTGCTTTGGGCACAATGGGGCAAAATTAAGTGCCAGTATGCGGCGGGGCTTTGGCCCGACTGCCAAGACGAACTCAGTGACATGGTAACTTCAAGCCTTGCTCGAGACAGCGCGTTTGAATGGCTAGCCTCTTTGTCTTTTGAGCAAAAGTCGTATGAGCAAGTAGAGACCTATTTAAGTCAGATTAAATTCAGTGAACTTAGCTTACCCGCTGCTAGGTTAAAATCTATCGCGTATCAAAAACAGGATAAAGTGGTAGAAGCCATAGACCTGCTTCAAAAAAAGCGCGCTATGCATCGAAGTGCCAAAGACAGATTTAATGATTTCACCTTTGAATTGGCGGAATTTTATTTACTACTTGCAGAAGAAGCGCCTAGTACTAATCGAGAAGAAAGCTTAAGCCAGGCGCGTAAGTTAGTTGGCCTAGCGGGTCGTAGTCAAAGTGATCGCCAAGTTTTACAAAAAAGAGACTATCTACTGGCCTTTTCAGCCATTTTAGAAGGCGAAGATCAAAAAGCCGCTCACTTACTTGAAAGTGACTACATGGATGATTACTTACGTACCGAGCCCTCGATGCTGGTTATTGCCGCTAAAGTGCATCATGGATTGGGCGAGGAAGGGAAAGCGAGCCAATTACTTGCCCTTGCAAAGCAGAAGAATTCGGAGCTACAGATTATTTCTGAGCAAGTCGCTAACGACGATCTCATTTTTAATGGTGGTGAGCGTTTAGGCCTGAATCATGACCAAGCCGTCATGCTAAATGAAACAGGTACAAAGTTGTTTATGGATAAACAATACTTACCAGCGATGAAGCATTTTTACGATGCATTGAATTTATCGCCAGAAACCGCCGCATTCGGGCTTAATTTATTGCAGTGCATGATTGAATCAGACACCGCTGTTTATCGCAAATACGGCATTCGCAAATTACTTAGAGTTGTTGCTGATATGGCACTTTCAGACAGTAACCATCATAGGCTCACCCAATTAAATTTAGCAGCACAAGCGAACGCTGAAAAGCTAATGGCTCCTGCTATCAACGAAGACAACAAGCGCCACTAGCGGTTAGATGTAAGCTTGGGTTACCAGTCGGGCAAATTAACTAGGTAAGAGTTAACTGGATGAGTTCATACTAGTAATGCGTTATTTCAAACGCATTAACAGGCTGGATGTATCCCAACGATGGCCACCCATTTTTTGAACGTCGCCATAATATTGGTCGACCAAGGCCGTTAGCGCTAATGTAGATCCATTTCGACGCGCTTCATCAAGGGCGATAGATAAATCTTTTCGCATCCAATCAACCGCAAACCCATAGTCATAATGATTGTCGAGCATAGTAGCTGCACGATTTTCCATTTGCCAGGATTGCGCAGCGCCCTTACTGATGACATCTATCACCGCATTACAGTCTAACCCTGCTTTTTGCCCAAAATGAAGTGCCTCTGCTAGCCCTTGAACAATGCCAGCAATGCAAATTTGGTTCATCATTTTTGCTAACTGACCACTACCACTTTCACCTAATAATTGACTGTGTCTAGCATAAGCAGAAAATACAGCTTCAGCGCGAGCAAACGCTTTTTGTTCGCCTCCCACCATAACGGTGAGTAAACCATTTTCAGCACCGGCTTGGCCACCTGACACTGGCGCATCTAAAAATGCGATAGACTGCTGCTGGCATAGTGAAAACATTTCACGCGCAACCTCTGCCGACGCGGTCGTGTGATCTATCAGCAAGGTACCCGGAGCCATTGTACCTAGCGCTTGGCTAGCAACATCTTTAACATCATTGTCGTTACCTACGCACATCAACACTATATCAGCATCTTTCGCAGCTTCTGCAGGGGATAGCGCCAAGCTGCCGTCAAACTCTTTTACCCACTTATCAGATTTCGCTTTTGTGCGATTATAAACAGTAACATCGAAACCTGATTTTGCTAGATGCCCAGCCATGGGGTAGCCCATTACGCCAAGCCCTAGAAAACTGACCTTAATCGAAGCATTATCGATAAGTGAACCTTCAGATGAAGACATTGTAGTTGTATCATTTGACATAGTGTAACTCTCTTCATAACTGATTATACTGAAGCGAAGTGTAACAAACTTTTTGATAACTAAAACAAATCAATAACTAAAATAAAGAGAAGCGCTATGAGCATATATAGTCACCAAGTGGTTAAAAATAACGGCGAAGCTATTGCTATGTCAGACTTTAAAGGCAAAGTCTTACTTATTGTCAATACTGCCAGTAAATGTGGCTTTACTAATCAATATGAAGGTTTAGAAAAACTCTATAAAGATTATAGCGCGAAAGGCTTCGAAATATTGGCGTTCCCTTGCGACCAATTTGGCCACCAAGAGCCGGGGTCAGATGACGATATCGCTCAATTTTGTGCTATGAACTTTGGTGTTTCTTTTCCACTATTTAAAAAAACTGACGTTAACGGTACCCAGACGCATCCTCTTTACGTTGAATTAAAATCTGAAGCACCTGGTTTACTTGGCTCTAAACGCATAAAGTGGAATTTCACTAAGTTTCTTGTCGATACAAACGGAAACGTTGTTAAGCGTTACGCACCAACTACGAAGCCGAGTGAAATAAGTAGTGATATTGATGGACTACTAAAAGCCTAAATTATTATCGTTTAATGAATAGGGAGTGCAATGTAATGAAAGTCGCTTTTTTTAGTGCCAAACCATATGAAGAAACTGCCTTTAAGGCCGCCATTGAGCGTGTAGAAAGCACCCCTATTTCTTTTACTTATTTCCCCCATCAACTCACCGCTGAAACCGCGCTATTGTGCCAAGGTTTCGATGCGGTTTGTGTTTTTGTTAATGATGAACTTAACGCGAAAACCTTGTATATCCTGCATGAAGCTGGCGTTAAACATATTGCCCTACGCTGCGCTGGCTTCAACAATGTAGACATCGCCACCGCCAATGAGTTGAATATCAGTGTGTCTAGAGTACCCGCCTATAGCCCTGAAACAGTAGCGGAACACACACTAGCGCTAATTCTTACGCTAAATCGCAAAACACACAAAGCGTATAACAGGGTTAAAGAAGGTAACTTTGAATTAAGCGGTTTATTGGGTTTTACTCTGCACGATAAAACCGTAGGCGTGATAGGTACAGGACGCATTGGCCAATCGGTGATTCGAATATTGAAAGGCTTTGGTTGCAATGTATTATGTTATGACCCCTACCCTAATCAGCAACTCGAACAAGAAGGCGTTGTTTACACGTCTCTCGAATCACTTTTTAGCCAAAGCCACATTGTTACCCTTCACTGCCCGCTTACCGAGCAAAGCTATCACCTTATCAATGAATCGAGTATTGCATTAATGCCCAAAGGCGCGATGCTAATCAACACATCACGAGGCGGACTCATTGATGATAAGTCGGTAATCAATGCGCTAAAAAATGGGCATTTAGGGTATGTAGGCTTGGATGTTTATGAGCGAGAATCAGAACTGTTTTTCAGCGACCACTCCCAAGACATTATTCAAGATGACGTATTTCAGCGCTTGCTAACGTTTCCAAATGTATTGGTAACCGGCCATCAAGGCTTTTTCACTAAAGAAGCCTTAAGTGAAATTGCCGCTATTACCCTAGATAACTTGTGCTTCATTGCCGGTGACGCCAGTCTAAACGTTAACAACAATATGGTTAAGCCTATAAATTAACGGGTACCTTTTAAGATGCATAGCGTCATGGGCATAACGGGTATCGGTTAACGAATACGATTTAAAGGCTTAGGTTTAAGAGAATATTAGGAAAGTAGCAATATTTGCTACTTTTCCAATACAAGATGAAAGTACTTGCCCAACCACATAAACGGCTCGGTTTGGTTGTAAGTTCGCTCTAAGGTTAACAACCCTTCGAACTGGGTAGTTTGATGTTCTGGGTTCTTCAAGTAGTCATGAAAACACCGTATGCCAGTTTTCGCTTTTACAGTAAAACCAATAGACTCACAAAAGTCACTAGCTTGTTTAGCCGGTAAAGGATTTTTGGGGTTCAGCCGAACTTGATTTCTCACTTTCATCCCCTGCGCAATATAATCAAAATTACCATAGATAGCGTTGGTCATTAGATTTGCATCACGGTTAAAAAAGCTAAGGCTTAATATTGCCCCTTTACGCATATTGTCATACAGAAATTGAATAGCTTGGTAAGGATCATTCAACCATTCCAAAACAGCATGGCAAACCACAAGGTCGTAGTGTTCCATGTTTTGAATATCTAACAAATATTGATGTTGAATATCCACGTTAGAGAATGTTTTTAAGTTCTCTTTGGCATGTTCCAGAACGTCTTCCGAACCATCGGTTAACAGTACCCTATGCCCTAGCGATGCCAAGTGAGCGGCCATCACACCTGTGCCGCCTCCCACTTCTATCACCTTTTTAGGCTGTGTGTTTTCTGATACTTCAACAAAAGGCGCTAACGCCTCACACAGCATAATTTGCCTAAGTTTACCTTTTGTCGTGCCATAAATATTATCGGCAAACTTTGCGGCTATACCGTCAAAAATATGATCTGATTTTTCTGTCATGCTGGGTTTCGAATATCGATAAACGTCACGTCTAGGTTAAACTCAGACTGAATATGCTCACCCAACGCCTTCACGCCGTAGCGTTCAGTGGCATGGTGACCCGCCGCAAAAAAGCTAATACCCATTTCTCGCGCCGTATGAATAGTTTGTTCAGAGACTTCGCCAGTAATAAACGCATCTACGCCAGCCGCTACCGCTTGCTCAATAAATCCTTGCCCGCCACCAGTGCACCAAGCTAGCGTTTTAATGGTTTTAGTTTCATCACCTTCCGCTAATACCGTTCGCCCTAACATATCAGCTAAACGTTGCTGTAGCTCATTCTGAGACATTGGCTTTTCGAATTCCCCTTGCATCACTACACCCGTAGGTTTTACGCCACTAAGGGCTTGCACATTGTCAATTTCAAGTAGTGCAGCAAGCTGTCGGTTATTCCCAAACTCAGGGTGAACATCTAAAGGTAGATGGTACGCAAATAGATTTATATCGTGTTCAAGCAATGCCTTGATGCGCTTTTTCTTCATGCCACTAATTGCTTGCGATTCGCCTTTCCAAAAATAGCCATGATGCACCACTATGGCATCAGCATTTTCTGCAATGGCAGCATCAATTAACGCTTGTGAGGCCGTTACCCCTGTAACCACACGTTGAATTTCTGCTTTCCCTTCAACTTGCAGACCATTAGGGCAATAATCGCTAATCTCATGGGCTCTAAGTGTGCCATCTAGATAGCGTTTAAGTTCAAGGTTATTTACTGACACAAACACTCCAGTTTACTGTTATACAATGAGTCCAACAATCTCGCTGAACCTATAGAATTATTGAGCATTATACTGATTTTAAACCACTACTGCCGTCATTTCTTTTGACACATGCCATGCTACCATTCCCCGTTCTTATTCAAAATATCCGTAATGGACTCTGCAATTTCCCAGCGCGGTGTACCACTTGAATTACTCAGTATAATGATTGCGTTTTTATTGTCTGGGTACGTAAGCACGAGCGATTTGTATCCACGAACGCTACCTGGATGCCTGGCGACTTTGCCATATTCATTCTCATAAACCTGCCAACCAAGCCCCATGTATATTTCGCCCCACGTTGTTTTAACTCGTGGCACTAACATCGCTTCGAAGGATTGCGTTTCTAAAATGGCGGGATCATTATTAAGCGTTAACGTGAGCCACCGGCTTAGATCGTATACATTAGCAATGAGCCCCTCACTGGGATTGAATGCTAAATCATAGGGTCGCTGCTGAGGCTTATCTATTAATCTCCCCTTATGGGTTGGGTGCGCTTCAGCTAGATTCTTATTTGTACCACCATAAAAATGACTTTTTTTGACCTTTGCTGGCTTCAAAATATTGTCATAGATAAAAGCGTCATAGCGCTGACCACTAACTGAGCGAATGATCTCACCTAACAGATTATAATTAGTGTCACTATACACAAAGCTGTGTTTTTCAGACGTTTCGGGAGCTGTATTATCTCCCACCAATTCTAAATAACGCTTCAGCGATCGACCTTGTTTAGCACTCGCAGGCCTAATAACGTCGTTTAAACCCGAAGAATGGGTGAGCAATTGCTTTATAGTGATTTGAGACTTTTCAAGCTGTGGTACATATAAGCCTACTTCGTCACTGAGGCTTAGCTTTTTGAGCTCAACTAACTTCATTAAGGCTTGCGCGGTGAAAAGTTTAGAAATTGACGCAGCCCTAAATAAAGTTTTATCCGTTACTGGTGTAGTTAATTTTTCATCTAGGTAGCCGAAACCATCAATATAACTCACTTCACCAGCAGTAATAATAGCTACAGCCATTGCAGGAACATTACTCTTTTCCCGAACTTCATTTAAATAATGAGACAGCTCCCTATGACTATTCGTTTCGGCGGATATAGCATTTACGGAAAATATAAATAGTGTCGAAATGATTAACTTAAGCAAGAAGCACCCAAAGAAGAATTTAACGTTAGCAGATGGTTAGCATACGCAGAGCCAGAATGACTAAAAGCCCCCTCGTGTGCGTTCTAAAGTGCAAATAGAATTTGGGGGCACAAAAAAATAAGAAAATAGCTATTAAAAGTCAAATACGTTTGCTGATAGATAACCTACGCCGATACCAAAGCACAGCATAGAAATTGTTCTAATGAACTTCAAAACCTTTGAAGCATCGTATATATGCTTACCTTTGAGCAGTGAATCAATTATATGATCTTGCCCCATTATTGACATGATAATAGAAGCCACAAAAAAACCGAGGGAGATATAAAGGTCTTTACTTGCTTCTACAGCTTTCAATTGAACGAGAACAACGATTGCACCTATAGCCGCAGATGATAACCACGCATATTGTTTTAACAGGTCAAAATGTAACTCCGTTGTAAGCGTCTCATTTCTAATTTTATTCTGACTGGCCGAATCCAGTTCGGCGGTCTTTTCTACTTCCAGTGGTTCCATTATTAATAATTCCAATTCCAATTTTAATTTTAATTTTAATTTAACGCTAGCCACATTCATCGGGTTAACAGAAGTTTGCTGTAAATATATGAGAAATAGAAATTAACAAGCTGTTCTGATGGGCTTCTTGTTAACCCTAACCCTCAAAGAAAGCATGAATTTCTTTAGCCAAAATTACAGGCGCTTCTTCAGCGGGCTTCCCTCACCTTCAATACCGTACTTTACCTGACGGCCCTTGAATGTGAATGTATATGGCAATTTCCAATTACTCAAAATACTACCCTCCCATATTAGATAATGGGGATTAAGGTGCTATGACCGCGAAGGTTCAAACTTATCATACCTTGGCAATTCAGCATCTAGGTTATCCCAGTTTGCCTTCGAAGTAACAAAGTTGTGAGAGATTGGCCTTTCAGAAATATCTGAATCTAAAATACCAAGCCGAATTCTAATCTTTTTAGGATTGGCTGCGTTTGAACTATAAATTGGTGAAGCACATACTGAACAGAAGTGTCTATTTTTACCGGGTTTGAATTCGTAAGTGGCAAGTTTCTTCTTATGATCGATAACGCGGAATTCGTTTATGTTTATAAAACCATTGGTGGCGTAGGCCGTACCGCTATTCTTTCTACAAAGTGAACAATGACAATGAATAATGTCATCTATCGAGCCAGAAATTTCAACGTTTATCACGCCACACAGGCAGGAGCCGTAGTACATTTCACTTCCTTGTAGTAATAAGGGCAGATTACATTCTTACTTTAAATTTTTTGTACCGCCACTTTAAGGTCGTTTAGCTAAAACTACTAACCTTGCTTTGCGGTGTAGGGAGGTTGCCAGCAACGCCTTGTGCTACAAATGGCACAAGATGACTGATCACCTCTTCAATATTCACATGCTTATGAAAATCTGACTCAGCAATTTCTGTTAACGCTCGGCTTGAGGCCATTGAGAAAACAAAACTTCCCATTGCAAAGTGCAAACGCCAAAAAAGCTCTTCTTGAGGTAGGTCGGGCAAGCATTGTTGAATAGCGTCAACCAAGGCTCTAATTGTCTCGCCATAGTCGTTCATAATAAAGCGACGTAAATGCCCTTGGGTTTCATTATATCCGCGGCCCAAAAGCTGAACAAAAATGGCTGTACCAGATGGCCTGAGCAAATTGAGTTTCAACATGGGAGGAATAAGTGCATACAACAAAGTAGCGACACCTTGACTACCAGAAGATACCTTATTGTTAGCTAAGCAGGTATTTACTTCAGGCATTAAGATATCGAAATACCGTTTCAGTACCGCTTGAATAAGATTCTTCTTACTACCAAAGTGATAATTGACTGACGCTAGATTAACCTCGGCTCGAGTAGTAATCTCGCGCATCGATGTCTGCGTGAACCCTTGCTCTGAAAAGAGCAGTTCTGCGGCATCCAAAATATCAGCTTTAGTTTGCTTCGCCATTTTTTATTTTTCTTTAACCTAAGTACAATCACCCCCGTCCCAGTACGCAGGAAACGGCTTAGAACGGGGTGAAAAGGTTACGCATAACCAACCGGGGTTCTGCAACCTATTAATTTATATTAATTATTTTAGAACCAGTGTCTTGCTTTATTCCAAGACTGCATAACTACCCGTTCGGCCACAGCAGCAACAGACAGCCCTAGTTTTTCTGCCACATTTTTCTTCAACGAGTACTTCACTTTAAATATTTCGCGTTCTGGGAAGTGCGACAAAATGTAGTCATCAGAGGTTGAAAGATCATCCACCAAACCTAATTCTTTCGCTTTAACACCAGGCCAATATTCACCTGTTGCTACTTTCTCTATGTTCATTTCTGGGCGTTGGCTATGAACAAAGTCTTTAAATAAAGTGTGGATTTCTTCAATCTCTTCTTTAAATTTTGCGCGACCTTCATCGTTGTTTTCACCGAACACGGTAAGCGTTCGCTTGTATTCACCCGCCGTATGCTGCTCAAATTCCACATCATTTTTCTTCAATAATTTATTGAAGTTAGGTAATTGTGCTAGCACACCAATTGAACCGATATACGCAAATTGAGACGCTAACAATTTATCTGCCACACACGCCATCATGTAACCGCCACTGGCCGCGACTTTGTCTACTGCGATGGTCAATGTGAGACCTTTCTCTTTAATGCGCTGTAACTGCGAAGCTGCTAATCCGTAACCATGTACCACGCCACCGCCACTTTCTAAACGCACAAGTACTTCATCTTTCTTACTGGCTACACACAAAATAGCGGTAATCTCTTCACGTAAATGCTCAACCTCATTGGCATCCATAGAGCCTTTAAAATCAATCACAAATAAGCGAGATTTTTCTTCTTCATCGCTAGCTTTCTTATTTTTACTTTTGGCCTTATCTTCTTTCTTCTGCTTTTTAGCCAATTGCTTCAGTGCTGCTTTATCGAGCAGTACTTGCTTAGCGTAATGGGTAATGTCCTTTAGTTGCTCTGATAGCGATATTATTTCTAACTGACCTTTACCCTGTTTCTGCTTACTGGCAACGCCAACGATGGTTGATACCACAATAATAAACGCGATAACCAAGGTAACGGCCTTAGCCACAAATAAACCGTATTCGTACAAAAACTCCAAATCTATCTCCTAGTACAAAATAAAAGGGTCTGTTGTCAGACCCTCCTTAACGACCTTATTGTCTAAATAGAACTTACATTAAGGCGACATTATATAATGGCGCCTATAATAGCAGTCTAATTTTCCTCTGACGATAGGGTTAATGTACTGATTGTATTTGCAGATATTTCTTCGTCGGTAAAATACAACTCACGTAACGTAGGTTGAGACGAATAAAGTCCGGTTTGATCAAGGGAATGTTCACTGCCATAAGCCCTAGATTGAGAGTATGAAAGAAGCCCTCTTCCCTTTGGCCCTTCATCTGTAAAGTTAATGACCATCATCCAACTGCTACCATAATTAATATGATAACCCTCTGCTTCTGCGCTCATAATAGTATTGCTATTAAGCGGCGCATAGGTATGCCTTGGTAACAAGGTGCCATTATTGTTAGGCACAATACTAAAAACATTAAAGCCACCTTCAATGTTATGTGCACCCGCCCATGGAAGTTTCACACCCGATGCCGTGCCATTCGGCAAGCTACGCTCTACAAATTGAACTTCACCTAATGTTGCATCAAGTGCTACGCCCGCTTGGTTAACAACTTGAACCGCTGTAGCAAACTGATTAATTGTGGTTTCATTCTGCAATAAACCACTAGGAGTGGTAACTGGGTTGTCTACAGAAAACGGCGTTTCCCACTGGGGATCCCTGTCAAATTGAAACGCAAACTCTCTAAATACGTGTGCTCCAACACTGTCTTTATTCATGGTGCCATCCCATGAGGCTAATGCTGCACAGCCACCAGAGATATCTACGTCTTCACCATTAACCGAAACTGGATCACTGCCTTGCGCGGTACAAGCTTGAAGTAAGCTAGGTAGCACCATATCGGCTAACATGCTTCGATTGTTAAGTAGCAAAGTTTCAACTTCGTCAGGCGTGAATGTGTTGTCACTGCCTGCTTCAGATTCAATAAATTGCTGAGCTAAACGCGATCGCAGACTTTGTTGATTTTCCACATTCCCATAAAGAGGCGATACACCTGTGATGGGCGACGATAAGTTTGTTAACCAAAAACTGTCGTTAGAGTTTTGTACTGAATCTGTTCCCTCATACTTTGGTGCTTCCTCGTAAGGCACAGGTCCATCAAAATCAAACGCCGAGGCAAAACCGGGTAGAACCGTAAAACCAGCCGCTATTTTGGTCTGAACTAACACAGGATTAGTGGTTAATTCTGAAATGGCAGTTTCCGTTAAGTCAGGGACAGTAGAATCATCAATGTAAAAAACCTGACCGTCAGCAGAAGCAGACATGGTGTTATTGAAAATAACGCCGTCATAGTTTTTAAAAGCTTGTTTGAACTCATCCATAGAGCCAGCCATATTCATCGCTAGCCAATGATCAACAACGTCCAAATTCGGCAAGTTTGCGTCTTTTATGGCAAACGCATTGGTGTCCGTCCACTCAAAATTACCCGGCACTTCAATCATAGGCCCGTAATTAGTGTAATAGGCTGTTTTATTGAGCATGATGGTTTGACCTGGCGCCACTGCTACCTCAATTTGCATTGGCTTTTCGTAAATGGTGCGTTTACTACCATCGACTCTATGCGTAAGACCCGTGTTATCATCTTCATCTAACGTTAATTGGTAAACGACAAAATGCTCAGCAGTAGAAAATGTGTGTGTCCACGCAACATTTTCGTTAAAGCCTATATTCACCGCCCCTGGTAAGCCCGTCAAAGAGCCCCCAGTCACGTTTAGATAACCAGGTATTTGCGTATGGAACTGCCAAAAACGTAAATTACCCGTGTGAGGGAAATGAGGATTCCCCAATACCATTCCCATGCCATTCGTGGTTTTATCACTCCCTAACCCCCAGCCATTTGAGCCCATGTCCTGCGGATTTTTTTCGGGTAGCGTTATGGTCGGGTTAATTTTAAATGGTGCAGCATTTTCATTTGCCAACAAAGTGGCATTAGGTGATGTCGCTGTGACTTGCGAAGCGGTATTGGTGCTCGCTGCCGGTGTAGGTAAGTAGCTTTCACCTTCAGGTGCAGCTAAAAACATTGGGCCTAAAAAGTTAGCTGCACCTGGTAATAAAGCTACACCCAGTGAGTAAGTTAACAAGTCAGTGCTGTCGATATCCGTTACCCAAGGCTGCCCAGCACACGACTGGTCTTGATCAGCCACAGGTGTGTCGGCTAAATAGCGATTATAACCTGCTGTATAACCTTGAAACATGGCTCTTGAGTTAGCTGACATGCGGGCTAAATTTTCTTCAGCCAGCGCACGAATTCCCAATGTTAAAAAACCAAAATCATTTATAAGGTGCTCTGAATCACCACTGCCCGCTTGGTTGTCGGGACCGAAGTATTTCGAGCGCTCCGAATTATATTTAATAATTTGATCGGCCAAAATACATAAATTATCTTTAGCAAACGCATAACCCACCCCGTAGGCCATACTTTCCAGATTGTCCGCTTTAACATGAGGTACACCGTACGTCGTCCACGTTATGTCAGCCGTCAATACGCCATCTGTATCAAAAGCGGGTACCGGTGCGGGTGTAGGTTCAACGGGAGTTGGCTCAGGCGTGGTAGGCGTTTGAACGTTATCAAAATTATTATCGTTCCCTCCACAACCTATAAGTGTGGCAGCAATAGAGGCTGCGAGAAGTGTACGATATGGCAAAATATGTTTCTTTGGTATGTTCACAAACTGTCCCTTATTGTTGTAATACTCGAAATCAAGATCCTGTATCCTTCTTTCTTCAACAGATCCGACCAATTAACACTACATTAACAACAAGAAACATTCAAACAACATTTTAATTTTTCAGCGTAAATAAGCAAAAAAAAGACCGACATAAGTCGGCCTTTTCATGTTTATGAATCAATTAGTTACATAACATTAGTTAGATACAACAGTCTCATCAGTAATAGGTAATACCGTAGCGTCAGACGCGATATACCCTGCTACTTCTCTTTGCATTTCAGCCGTCACTGCCGCACTGGCTGCTGGGCTTAAACTTGATGCATGTGCACCACTGTTAAATAAAACCAAACCACTTAATGCATCGGTACCAGATTGGGTAGTTGTCACCTGCTCTAAACCAATGGTATTAGCAAGAGCTAACTGACCAGACAATGGTAATGATGTACTAACGGGTATGACTTGGTCAGGCAAGTTTTCTTCACCGCCGTCACCTACCACTGTCATCATATGTACCGGCGTCGTTTCACCAAGCGTAGTGGCATAGTTAGTTGGGTCACCAGCGTCCATCACCGTTTGTGCAGCAAATGCGAATTCAGCAAATACCGCATTCACTTCTGCAGCTTGTTCATCGCTTAAGGCATCCATAAATGCGCTTACCGCACCCACTAACTGTGCTTCTGAAACATCAGTTGTGCCATAAAGCTGAGTTAACAAGGCAACAAACTCTTCAGACGACTGTGATAACAGCAATCCTTTAATGAGCGGACCAAAGGTAGGAGACTCAAGTAAGAACTGAGCCGCACCGCCTCCAGGAGACTCTAACGAGGCTTGTTTAACTGCGTACATACCGTCTAACGCACCTAATGTTTCGCCCATGCTGGTGTTAGCTACTGCGGCAAAGTTACCACCAGTAATAGCACCTAAAGATACACCCATGATAGATACACGAGACATATCAAATGACACGTTCTGGCTTGCGGTAGCATCAACTACTGCGTTTAAACCTAAACGTAAGCCCAATAAATCAGACACGCTTTGACGCAGGTTATCACGCGCAGTTGGCAAACTTGCCAAGTTCATATAATGCGTCGCGCTTACCGTTGTTGCATTAATTTCGTCAGTACCGTCACCGTCTAAATCGTATCCACGAGTACCGTGAAGTGGTTGGTCGATAGCTACCGAAGCAATACCTGCCAACGACAACGTCCCCGTAATCGCTAACATGTCTTCTTTTTGACTAGTAATGCCGTGAGCTAATATTACCACTGGCCAACCCGCTTCAGGCATGCTGACAGAAAAGCCAAGTGCACCCGCAATTGCTGGGTCTGGAATAGTCACCTGCACATCTAGCGTCTCTTCACCCATGTTTCCGCCAGTCATCTGAGGGAATGGGTTAAACTTAGTGATGTTACGGGCGTTATCTAGCATTTCGCCATCAACACGTAAATCAGATAAGCCAAGGCTCGAGCACGTTTCGAAGTTCGGACCTGGTGTGGCACTAGCGAGTACTTCGTCAGAAGCCGTTGCTAACACAATACCGCTGTCACAGGCTGCTTGCCAAAATTCGTTAACCGGCGCGGTTGGGTTTTCTGCGCTTGGAACACCTAGGAAATAAGGAAGCGATACGCTACCTTCATAACGTTGTGCCGCACAAAACGGGCCCGCTTCAGCAAGTATGCCAGTTGACACAGCTACAGCGAAATCGTTAACCGCACCCCATTGGGCAGATAACTGACCTGATACAGTACCCGCTAACCCAGCACACGTTTCAAGGGCACTGAAGTCAGTGGCTTCGATAACAGGTACTAAGGCTGCTGCCTCAGCAGGTAAATTATCTATACCAACCGAAACTGCACCAGCCACCACATCTTCGGTAACTAAGTTTAATGCTTCCATTGCCGTAGGTGCGCTATCAACGTCCCC
The DNA here is from genome assembly GCF_032925565.1 of Alteromonas sp. CI.11.F.A3. NCBI lineage: Bacteria > Pseudomonadati > Pseudomonadota > Gammaproteobacteria > Alteromonadales > Alteromonadaceae > Alteromonas > Alteromonas sp. CI.11.F.A3. The sequence continues at coordinate 2,418,620 of NZ_CP136708.1, read as the reverse complement.
TACTACAATAACTGGAAGTGCTTCACCTGCGGTTGGGTCTCCAGCAGCAGCGCGCGCAGCAAACTCACCCACCATCACTTTTTTGATAGTGTCGAGTGAATTCTCAATTGATTGGGTAGTGAATGCAGAAACATAGGTGATATCTTCGCGCTCATAACCTGCACTAATTACGGGGTTAACCAGTGAGTTCACAATACCTTGAAGCAATAATTGATCATCACTTGATAAAGGCAGTGTATTGATATCTTGTCGCGTTAAATCCCACGATGTAGAGCCTTGAACCGCCTTACCCGACGAATCTTTCAAAGCAGTGGTCATCACCAACATGTGACCTTGAGCCGGCTTCAGTGGCTTTAATGGCACAAAGGTGATTGTTGATTCATCAGCAAGCGAAAGTACATAATCTTCACCGTAAACCAGTTGATCGCCAAGCTTACAACCCGCAGAAGGCGTTGTGATTTGCGCGCAGTCTGGATCGTTTAAATCCAACCCTAAGGTTGCTTCAAACATCAATACACCCGCTGCTAAGGTAGAAGCGTCTAGCGAAACACCCGCTGGCGTCTCTACTGAAATAGCAAATGGATGCTGAGTTGACCAACCGTCTAGTACGTTAAGTGCGTTTTGTGGGTCAGCGAAGTTTGTCGGATCGTCTACCGGAATATTAAGGGTATAATCGAAGAAGCCGTCATCCCCAGGCAGCATTAAAAGATCGTTAGGTATATTTAAATCGCCACTAGCGGGATCAAACACGATACGTGAAAATGGTGTTTGGACCTCTGTCTCGGCCTGAATATCGGACAGGGTATCATCGGAGCCGCCACAGCCTGTTAGACCCAGCGCAAGGGCCACACTGGAACTTAATATGAGTTTTCTCATTCTTACTCCCTACAAGCATTGTTGTTATTCTGTGTATCTAAAACTCGCATTGCTTGTAAGATGGCACCTTTAAAGCCTTGTTCTTACTGCAAACTCACCGAGTTTCAAACATGTTAGACCAGTTGTATCTCCCTCAATCTTATTAACTTTGTTGCAACTTTGCAAAGTTTTGTTAACGCTAAATGTTATTTTTTTTTACGTTTGGCGTTTTTATACTTCGAAAGTTTTACTTATTGCCCAGTGTGAGTATCATCTGCACCTATATAATATGAACCTATTGTGCACAAAAACACATGCGAATTTTTTAAGGATACTGATGAACGATTATCAAGCCCCTGCCGATTTATTAAAGGGTAAAGTCATTCTTATCACGGGTGCTGGCGATGGCATCGGTGCTCAAGCCGCTCGAACATACGCAAAACATGGCGCAACCTGTATTTTATTAGGCAGAACCGTCTCTAAGTTAGAAGCCGTTTATGACGAAATCGTAAATGCTGGGAGTGTTGGGAATGCTGAGCCGGCACCAGAACCTGCAATAGTACCTTTAGATATAAAAGGCGCAACACCGTCACACTATCAGCAAATGACACAAACCATTATAGACCAATTCGGTAAACTAGATGGCGTATTGCACAACGCTTCGGTGCTTGGACATTTAAGCTCATTTAAAGATATTGAGCAGCAAGAATGGCTTGATGTGATGCAAACCAATGTAAATGGTACGGTGTTTTTAACTCAAGCATTAATACCTGCCCTTGAAAAAGCTGACAATGCATCGGTTATTTTCACTACCTCTAGCGTTGGGCGCAAAGGTCGGGCGTTTTGGGGAACGTATGCGGTATCTAAATTCGCTACAGAAGGTGTTATGCAGACATTAGCTGACGAGTATCAAAATAAGTCGCTACGCTTTAACTGTATTAACCCAGGCGGCACACGTACTAATATGCGGGCACAGGCTTTTCCAGCTGAAAACCCTGATACATTGAAAACACCTGCCGACATCATGCCTATGTATCTTTACCTCATGGGTAACGACAGTATTGATGTAAATGGTCAATCTCTTGATTGCCAACCTAAGCGCTAGCGCAAAAGATAACAATCAACATATACCTAAAGAAAAAGCCGCGTAAAACGCGGCTTTTTATGATGAACCTTTGTGTTTAGCCTAGCGCACTTCATTGAGTGCGCTAGTAACGGGCTAAAACAGTCACTATTCCAGTGACAATATTAGCGACTATCAAGCTTTAGTCGCCTATTTTAGCCCAAGTATCACGTAACCCTACTGTGCGGTTAAACACAGGCTTATCGTCAGTACTGTCGGCATCTAAGCAAAAATAACCTGTACGCTCAAACTGCCATGCACCTGCTTCAGATCCTCGCTTGGCAAGCCCAGCTTCTGCCCAACCAGTTAGCACCGTTAATGACTCAGGATTTATCACATCGGTAAAGTTCTCTTCAGCGGCTGGATTTGGTACGTTGAACAAGCGATCGTACAACCTAAATTCAGCTTGCTGCGCAGTACCGGCATCAACCCAATGAATCACGCCTTTAACCTTGCGGCCATCGGCGGGATCTTTACCTAAAGTGTCAGCATCATAAGTACAGTAAACGGTGGTTACGTTACCTTCTGCATCTTTTTCTACACGGTTAGCTTTAACCACGTACGCATTACGCAAACGTACTTCTTTATCTAGCACTAAACGCTTGAACTTTTTGTTTGCTGATTCGCGAAAATCTTCTGCTTCAATCCAAATTTCACGACCAAAACTAATTTCGCGAGTACCCATAGACTCATCACTTGGATGATTCGGCGCGACTAAGGTTTCGCTGTCGTTTTCTGGGTAGTTTTCAATAACCAGCTTAATCGGGTCTAGTACTGCCATCGCACGAGGTGCGTTCACGTTTAAGTCTTCACGAACACACGCTTCTAACATGGACATTTCAACCATGTTATCCATCTTAGTCACGCCAATACGTTTACAAAATTCACGTACCGAACCCGCGGTGTAACCACGGCGGCGTAAACCTGCAACGGTGGGCATTCGAGGGTCGTCCCACCCGCTAACGTGATTTTCTTCAACCAATTGAATTAAGCGGCGTTTGCTCAACACAGTGTATTCAAGGTTAAGACGTGAAAATTCATACTGACGTGGCGTGCTATCAATAGTGATATTTTCAATTACCCAATCATACAAACGGCGGTTGTCTTGGAACTCCAAGGTACACAACGAGTGCGTAATGCCTTCTATTGCATCCGAAATACAGTGCGTGAAGTCGTACATAGGGTAAACACACCACTTGTCACCTGTTTGATGATGATGAGCAAATTTAACGCGGTAAATTACCGGGTCACGCATGCACATAAAAGGTGAAGCCATATCAATTTTGGCACGAAGGCTACACTCACCTTCTTTATAATCGCCCGCTGTCATTTTAGCGAATTCGCGCTGATTGGTTTCAACGTCGGTATCACGGTATGGGCTATTTTGACCCGGCGCAGTTAACGTACCACGTAATTCACGCATCACTTCTTGGGTTGAAAAATCGACATAAGCTAAGCCTTTGTCGATTAATTCATTGGCGAAGCCATGAAGTTGATCAAAGTAATTTGAAGAGTAGCGCTCTTCACCATCCCATTCAAAACCCAGCCATTTAACGTCTTCTTTAATAGAGTTAACGAAAGCAATGTCTTCTTTTGCTGGATTTGTGTCATCGAAACGCAGATTACATGAACCTGCGTAATCTTGTGCAACACCAAAATTTAGGCAAATAGACTTTGCATGACCGATATGCAAAAAGCCATTTGGCTCCGGCGGGAACCGAGTTTTAATACTCTCGTGCACACCATTGGCAAGGTCTTTGTCGATGATCTGACGGATAAAGTTGGTCGGACGGTGCTCAGTCTCGGCCATTCGCGTGTTCCCCTTAGCGTTTGAATTAACGTTAAAAAATAATCTTAACGTGTAAAATTAATAAATATTATGAATTAGTATAACACTGACCTAAAACCGACAACCACGTTTTATTACACCTAGCCTTACAAGTGATTAGTTTTAATGCGATGAAACAGTTTTTTATCGTCACTAGTATTAAAAAACAGCATGCGAATAGCAAAAAAAGCGTGGTTAGAAGAAAGTATGGTATCTTTCTTCTTGTCGACAACTCGGTCGTAGCAGACAAACATGGTGCCCATGAAAGAAAAAGCAACCTCTTTTGATATTGCACATTTGGCAGGCGTTTCTCAATCAACAGTATCAAGAGCGCTAAATAATAGCCCTTTGGTAAATCAAGAAACCCGTGATCGGGTTCAGCGTATAGCTCGCGAACTTAATTATAAAGTTGACAAGAATGCCAGTAATTTACGCAAACAAAAAAGTAGTACCATCGCGCTTTTACTGTTTGAAGATCCTACCTCAGATGACTCAATGATTAACCCTTTCTTCCTCGCCATGTTAGGAAGCATTACTCGTGCATGTGCTGCGGCGGGTTATGACTTACTGGTGTCGTTCCAAAATTTGGAAGATGACTGGCATGCAGAATATGAAGATTCAAATAAAGCAGATGGCATTATTTTATTGGGGTACGGTGATTACACCGATTACCGCAGCAAAGTGGCACAACTTGAGTCACAAGGCACACACTTCGTTCGTTGGGGCGCACCCGATGCCGCTCACCCAGGTGTGAGTGTTGGCTGTGATAATTTTCAAGGTGGCTACAGTATTACCGAACATTTAATTGCGCTGGGTAGGACTCGGTTTGCGTTTATTGGTGATTCCGGCAATAAGGCTCCTGAGTTTATGGCGCGTTTTCAAGGGTATAATGAAGCGTTAACAAACCATAATCTTTACGAAAGCTCGTTGCAAAGCGATGCCGTTTCTACTGAAGAAGCAGGCTTTGATGCCGTTCAAGGTATGTTGAACGATGCATCAGGTAAAGGTACAGAATTACCTGACGCTATCGTGTGTGCATCTGATTTAATTGCTATGGGTGTATTACGTGCGCTTAGACAAACAGACTTTAAAGTACCAGATGATATCGCCGTGGTGGGGTACGATAATATTGCAGTGTCGGCCTTCACAACCCCTGCGCTAACCACCGTTCAGCAAAACACTAAGCTTGCTGGTGAATTACTAGTAAGTACGTTGCTTAGGGCAATTTCTAACGAAACAGTAGAAGATTTCCTAATGCCTGCTGAAGTCATAATTAGACATTCGTGTGGGGTAAAAACTTAGCTTTCTAAGGCTGAACAGCAAGACTAGTAGACCAGCCTCACTAGCGAGTCTATCTAAAAATACTTGAATACCCCGCTAAGACACAATTTGTAAATATTTTAAAAAAAGCCCTTATTATTACTATTAAAAAGAATAATAAGGGCCTTTATATTGTGGAATAAATATTATTGCGCCGACATCTGCTTGATGAGTGCCGCTTCTAGAGTATTTGAATCTAACGCTCCTTCCCTTACCCATACTTGAACACCATTGGCGGATACTGACGTTGTTAACGGGTCACCAGAAGCCAACTCACGTGTTTCACCAGACAATTGTTCAGTCCATATGCCAGCTTGCATATATTCATTAACACTGAAATCAGCAGGTTTATCGGCCTTATTGAGCAGTACCAACGCGGTTTGTTGCGCACTATCACTTTGCAACACACGGTAAAATGCGGCTTCATGCCCAGCTAACTCAAGGTTGAACTGCACACCTCGTTGAAGTGCGGGTGTGTTTTTACGCACATTTGCAATTTTAGCCAGTTCAATAGCAATAGGATGAGACTTTGCGTTGTCTATATTATCTTGGCCGAAGTAATTGCGGTTACCTTGGTGTTCAGACGTACCACGCATAAAGCCAATTTCCGAGCCCTGGTACACCACCGGAATACCACGAACCGTAAATAACCAGTTATGGGCATTAATAAAACCATTGTCGGTAGCGTTAATACGCGCCATGTCATGGTTGTCATAAAAGGTAGTTAAATCATAAGGGTTGTTGTAAGGCCCATGGGTTAGATACAAAGTGTCGGCTAAGGTAGCGAAGTCACTTTCAAGTGGCTTTTCGAACACTTTCACCATGGCTTCTTGCATTGGGAAGTCAAGCACACTCACCGCGCCATTTTTTGGAAGGGTATGCTGCGCAATAAAGTTCGCATCATATTGGAAGCTTTCGCCGAACATGAAAAAGTTGGGATGCTCTGCCCTAACCCGGTCTGACATTTCCCGCCAAAAGTCATGAGGTACATGCCTGATGGTGTCGATACGAAATGCATCCGCGCCTTGTGAAATCCAATAAAGGTAACTATTAATAAGATAATCTCTTACCTTGGGGTTTTGATCATCAAGATTAGACAGCTTAACTAGGTCTGGGTAATCATGAAAAAACTCATGGAGTGGGTTATTTTTTGGATCTAAGTCTTCAGGCGCTAGATTCTGGTGATCAGCAACTAATTCGCCTTCGGCGTTATAAATTTCACCGTATCCAGGTTGGTCAGAAGGCATGGTAAAGCTTGGCGTACCGTGGTTTGCCACAATATCGAATACCGATTTTAAACCGAAGTTTTCACGCATTTTTGTGGTGTATTGCTTCACACTTAAATCGCTGCTTATCAAATGCTCATCAGCTTTATAAAAGTTAGTTGCCCAGTAACCGTGGTAGCCCGTTTTGCCGCCGTCTTTGAATGCGCCACCATAGGTGATTTGCTCATCTCCACTAAATGATTGGTTTGGGTTTTCTAGCACTGGTGTCATCCACACTGCCGTAAAGCCCATATCACGAATATAATCGCCGTTGTTCAGTACCCCTTTGAGGTCGCCGCCCATATAGCCGACATAGGCTTTTTCTCCGTCAGGACCTTCCATAGGTAGCTGCCAAGTTGGAAACTCCCCGCCTTGTGCTTCATGGTTATTACTTGGGTCACCATCAACGAATCTGTCGGTCATCACAAAGTAAATGGCTTCGCTGGCAAACGGCGTAGTGGTACCTAAAATTGAGACTTGTGTATTCTTATTAGTAGGAGCTGCTGAAGCTGACATGGCGGATTTAGCTTCTGCCTTGGGCTTTGGCGAATCTGCTGACGAATTAGCACAACCTACTATTGTGCCTACACCCAATGCAAGTGTAATGGCAACGGTAAGGTTTTTTACTTTATGAATCATTGTGCTAGTTCCTTATCAGCGACTTCAGCGCCTATTACTTCATGTTCTTTTACAAAAAATACAGCGATGGCGCCCAATAACATTGACGCGCCAGCGACAACGATGATGTATTTAGCCTCGTTATCGAACACACTACTTAAAATCCAACCTGCGGTTAAACCAGACACTATTTGTGGTGCGGCTACCGTAAAGTTAAATATGCCCATATAAACGCCCGTTTTATTGGCGGGTAACGCCCCTGCCAACATGGCATAAGGCATAGCTAAAATAGCGGCCCATGCAATCCCTACTCCGATCATTGGAATAAGCAGCTTCACTGCCCCAAGGGGCACGGTAACTTCAGTTATGAGTAAGTTCACATTCACCATGGTGAGGTCTTGGAAGAAAAGGAAGCTAACATAGCTTACGCCGCCCAAAATTAACGCCCCGGCATAAATGGTTTTTCTACCAAATTTATCGGCAAGTCGGGCAAGGAATACTGAGAAGATGGCGGCGAATACCGAATAAGCAGCAAACAATATACCCACCCAGTCACCGGCTGCGCCTTTAGCGGCTACAATAGCGTCTGGTACTTGTGCCACTGAAGCAATGTGCGCTGGATCCCACCAGATTTTATCAACGCCCCAGATATGCTGGGTAATTGCTGGTGTGGTATATACCCACATAATAAACAGGGCAAACCATGAGAAAAATTGTACAACGGCAAGTTGTTTCATGGTTTTAGGCATGTGAACAATTAAAGAAAAGAATTCTTTCATACGCACGGTAAAGGGTGCTTTTGGCGTATTTTCTGGTTCGACGTTACTTTCAGCGCTTAGGCCTTTGTATCTATTGTACTCTTCTGGTGAGTACTCTTTGGTGCGAAACACAGTCCAAATTACCGTACCAAGCAATACTGTAGCACCAATGTAGAAAGCCCAAATAACAGAAGGTGCGACTTCGCCCATCTGTGCAGTATTTTCAAGACCAACCACGTTAGTTAATACGAATGGCAATATGGACCCTATAACGGCCCCAATATTTATGAGTAACGATTGGATAGAGTATCCAATGTTACGCTGCGACGGTGGCACCATATCAGACACCAAAGAGCGGAAAGGCTGGAAGCACACATTAAACGATGCATCCATTAGCGCGACCATCAGCGCCCCCATTAGCATTGGCGCTAAAAAGGCCACAAATAAAGGCGCATTAGGTAATAAAATCATACCTAGTACTGCAGCTACAGCACCGGCAAGAATAAAAGGTCGTCTTCGCCCTAAACGGTTCCAGGTTCTGTCAGATGCTGAGCCAACAATAGGTTGTACAATCAAACCCATAATTGGCGCGACTAGCCAGAAAAGTGATAATGAATGTAGATCTGCCCCTAGGTCGGAAAGGATTCGGCTCACATTGGCATTTTGCAGTGCAAAGCCAAATTGAACGCCAAGAAAGCCAAAACTGACGTTCCAAATTTGCCAGAAAGAAAGGCGTGGTTGAGTTGCTTGCATATTTTGCTCTATTTATTGTTTTACTATGATAATTCGCATTAATGCGCAATAAAAACGGTTGCGGACATAGCCGGTAAAGATATGGTATCAGTGGTTTTGAATGACTTACCATCGCTTACACGCGTTAACGTTTTGTGTGAAGACAGCATTTCGTCATAGGTAGTCATCGGTAAATCCACAGGTTCTTTATTTAAGATAACCATAATTTTATCACCTTGCGTTTCATTTGACGTTAGTGCGCTAAGCTTACTATTTTTCTTGCCCTCGGGTGTTGAAATAGGTTCACGGAAAAACGTATAAACACCATCAGTTGGGGCGTAATGTTTAAGAGAGCCTTCAAATTGTAAAGGGTGCGTTTTTCGCAGTTGAAGAAGTTGTTTGATCCGTTGCTGAGCCCAACGTTCATCGGTAGTTAATCCTTCGCCAGTAAATGCATTTTTCTTACTATCAGAAGGCCAACCGCCTGGAAAGTCAGAACGAATAATGCCGTGGTCCTCACTGCCCTCGTTTTGCATGAGTATTTCGGTGCCGTAAAACACCTGAGGTATCCCACGAGTCGTAAGCAGTAACGACATCGCCATATTCCACTTTTCTACATCATGACCAAGTTGTGTATAAATTCGACTCATGTCATGGTTGTCAGGAAAGATAACCAAGTTGTTAGGATCGCCGTAAAGGAAATCAGTGGCGAGCGTCTCATAGATACTGATAAACCCCGAATTCCAACTTTCTTCGTTAGTCAGCGCCTTAACGACTGCTGCTTGTAGTGGAAAATCCATGACGGAAGGCAACGCGCTATCGTAGTCATCATGTCTCTTACTTCCTGCTTGCCAATAGGCTGTTATAGCAGGGTTAACTGACCATTCTTCGCCTACTATATTGAGGTTCGGGTACTCGCTGATTAGACGGTTTGTCCAATCGCTTAAAAAAGCTTTATCGGGGTACGAATACGTATCTACTCGAATCCCACTCAAATTAGCACTTTCAACCCACCAAATGGCATTTTGGATAAGATAGTTTGCAAGATGAGGATTGCGTTGATTTAAATCTGGCATGGTAGGCACAAACCAACCATCGCTAAACCCTTTGATATCACTCTTTATCGCATGAGGATCATGAAGTGACTCACGTTTATGCGTAGTACCAATAAACTTACTATCATTGTTTATCCAGTCACTTGAAGGGGTATCTTCCATCCATTTATGATTGCTACCTATATGGTTGAGAACCATATCCATGATAACACCAATACCTCGTTTATTTGCTGCGCGACTTAACATCAAAAAGTCTTCGTTAGTACCATAGCGAGGGTCAATTTGGTAATAGTCTGTAGTCGAATAACCATGATAGCTATATGTATCCATAGCGTTTTCAAGCAGCGGCATGGACCACAGTTGGGTAAAGCCTAACGCTTCTATGTAATCAAGATGTTGAATAATACCTTCAATGTCACCGCCATGCCGACCGCCTTTTAACGAGCGATCCGCCTTATCAATAAATCCCTCAACATCGTCGTTGTCTTTGTCGCCATTGACAAACCTGTCTGGAGCAATCAAGTAGATAGCATCTCGCGGACCAAAACCTTTTCGTAACGCTGAACCATCCCTTCTCTTTTGCAACGAATAACTAATGTCGCGTGTAGAGCCATCAGTATCGACAAATCGGAGTTTGACATCTCCAGCTTTTGCTTTTGAAGTATCTAATGTAACGAACAAGTAGTTCGCGCTTTCAAGTGCATGCTTTTCTCGAAGCACAACGTCGCTATTAACAATTGTAACCGTATCATCAGCTATATCGTCGCCATAGATCATCAGTTCAACATTACTATCATGCATACCTACCCACCAGTTAGGTGGGTAAACGTCTAAACTACTTTCTTGTGATGAATAACAGTTAAATACGGGAAGTATTAATGCAGATGTAAAAAGTGCCATTAGAATACTTTTTCGCTTTGAAATGCCTATTGGTCGAACGGCCTTATTTACGCGGCTTAAATTGAACACATCAACCCCATGTTAAAATAACGTTAAGTGAAAGACAGAATTCAGATACTAACCTGCGCATTGATTTGAACCAATGTTATGCATACGTATTCACGAATCGGATGTAAGAATCCATGCGAATTAACATAAATAGAAGGTCTTGATTCTGCAATCGAAGCAAAATTCACACAAATAGTTAAAATTCGAATACTCTTGTTTCTAATCCGTTTAATGAAAGTGTCGCTGTGTAATTCGAACCACTGAGATTAAATGTTATTCCTTTATGAGAAAGTAAAGGCTCAAGAGTGAGTTCAGTGGTATTTTTTTGCAGTGACGAAATAGGAATGGTTAACGTTATAGGCCCAGTAGATTCTGTACTAAAGTTAGCAATAACAACTATACCATGCTCATTTTTTTCTCTCATAAAAGCAAATTGCATTTCCGTGTATGCTGTGCCGTCTGCGGCGAGATTCAATGCATGAAGGCTTTCATATTTTCCGGTTACAGCAGGATTAGTAGCAGCAATATCCATAATCTCTTTATAGAAATTGTGTAATGCTTTTTCTTCGCTTGAAGACTGACCTGCGTCAAACTTACCACCATTCATAAACCGCTGATGTGCGGGCACACCAATATAGTCAAAAATTGAAGTACGACTAGGGTCGCCAAACCCCGCTTCTTCACTGCCGTCCTCACCTAAATCCTGACCAAAATACAAGAGGGTTGGTGAAGCACTTATCAGTGCGCTAACGGCGAGCGCAGGTTTACCTTTTTCTGCACTTCCAGCAAATTCTGGACTAGCGATACGTTGTTCGTCGTGGTTCTCGAGAAAGTGCAGCATATGGGTCGCAATATCGCTAACTTCATCGTGCACACTTACCAACTCACTTACCTTACCCTCTCCTTTCATTATCGACTTCAATGTGTCATAAAAGCCCACTTTATCGTAGAGATAATCCATCTTACCTAGTTGAATGTAGTCTCTGTATTTATCGGGTTGATAAACTTCCGCTAGCAAAAACGCATCCGGGTTTCTTTGTTTAATGGCACTATTTAAAAATGACCAGAATTCAACGGGCACCATTTCAGCCATGTCGAACCGAAAACCATCAACGCCTTTATCTAGCCAGTAAATGGCAATATCTTTAAATTTGTACCAAGAGTCCGGTAATGATTTGTCAGCCCAAAAAGCGGCATGCTCTGCCGCTGACTTTTCACGATAGGCTTCTGGTAACGCCGGAAAGTCATGACTTCCGTCAGGTCTTACACCGTAATTTATTTTAACGGTTTCGTACCAATCATTAATATCAGGCTGTGATGCTCGACTGCCATTGCCCGTCCATTTAGCCGGAAATTCGTCAAACTTTCCGTCAACCAATTGATGCTGATTTTTTTCATTAGCTTTGCCGCCTAAAACGGTATCTGCAACGCCCTCTGGCAATACGAAAGGTGTCTTGGGTATGTAATAGAAATTATTGTCTCGCGCATACTCTTGCGATTTATCATCGTTAGCACCGAAGTTATTATGGCGTGGCGAAAAGGATTGATAACGGCGTGCAACATGATTAGGCACTATATCAACAACCACTTTCATACCGTGCTGATGAGTGCGCTGGATAAGCGCTTCAAATTCATGTAATCGATTTGCAGGGTTGTCTGCTAAATCAGGATTAACATTGTAATAATCTTTAACTGCATAAGGCGAACCGGCACGCCCTTTTATAACATCAGGATCATCATCAGTAATACCAAAATTGAGGTAGCTAGTGGCAAGGGCATGATGTGGTACACCGGTATACCAAATATGAGAGGTACCTAAGGCTTTGATACTTTGAAGCGCTTGTGGCGTAAAATCGCTAAATTTTCCCACACCATTTTCTTCGATGGTACCCCAAGGTTTATTTGTTGTATTGGTATTCCCGAACAATCGAGTAAAGACCTGATATACCACGGGCTTGCCAGAATTAGAGGGAATTTCTGTTCGTGGGTGATTCGCGTTCTCATTTTTCATGAGATCGGCTCCTGACTGTGGGTAAGCGATGCATGATAGGAGGCCAAGTGATAAAGCCACTACTGTCAGTTTCTTAACCGTCGAGCTTTTGTTTACTTTTTTGTTTACGCGTTGAGGAGAAGTGTGTGCCGCATTTTTTGCCGCACATTTCACCGTGTGGAGGTGATTTGTCTTTTTGTTATCTAACACTACAAGCATACCTTTGCATTGAATTGCCAATAGCATACTCGTTAAGGGAATGTTAAAACAATTCCATACGTATTCAGTACTAAATTAATACGATGTGATTGCTTTGTTCCGTTTCCCTTGTTCTTCGATTTGTCCTTTAATTTATTAGTCGTTTTTAAAAAAGAGAAGTGCGTAATACAATACTGTTTCTATGCCGCTTTACTGGCAGTAAACTCTTCCTCTGCTTTCGTAGTGGCGCCAAACATATTTTCAGTTAAGCTGCCCGCAAGATCATTTTTAATCCGCAATAAAAAGCTACGTAGCGCTGGCGTTAATTCATTCTCTATAGATTGAGGCTTGATTCGATACACCGCACGTAAGCCATTATAGTCAATCGGGTCGCCCAAACGTTCAAAATTAAACCCAAACATTTTTAATCGGCGAGCCAATTTAGGTTCCATCAATACATAGGCATATTCCATTTCCTGTTCAACGCAAATACTCAGAGCTATGAAGTAAAGCGCCAAGGATAAATAAGGAATATGTTCCAGTAAAACGCTTTCCGCTTTACTCACTTTCTGTTTACCAGAGGGTTTGAACGGCGCTTTAGCTTTAAGCTGTCTAACTCTAAACGATTTAGGAATGGCTAAACGAGAGATTTCACAAATAGAAGTTCTACCAAGTTGAGCGGGTACTAACGCTTTATCTTCAATGGCATGGATACACTTTTCTTCCAGCGGAAGGGCTTGATTGCGAATAGCAGGCATGATGATACGAATCGTTCCTGCACAATCCCCTGTTGGTAAGTGTTTGATATAACAATTAACAGAATAGTCATCATATCTATCAATTTCTAATCCCGTAGAACGCTCTTTTTCGAAGTTCATTTCTTCACAATAAACTTTGTGTCTTGTGCTGAAACATGTCTCTCGGTCTTCGTTGTTTTGTGCGACCACAAGTGAGTAACGACTAAAGAAAAAACTTGATAGTTCATCCATCTGTTTTTTCTTTCTTTTGTTTCTCAACTTCTTCAAGTTAGAAGAAATATGGCTATGAATTGTTTTTAATTTATTTAGTGAAGTAGCGACACGTTTTTTCAATTTTTGGTCCTCTATAGATTTAGCAGGCCCAGTTTGAAAAGAATGACAAAAGCTCACCTTGTGCTCACACACAATTTCACTCTCGAATACAACGATTCAAACCGATTTATAGTTTTGATTGATTATTATTATCCCGGCTCTCACGTATGAGGCTATTACCTGAGATATACTCTGATTTTGCTAAACGGTCGTAAAGTACGACGTTAGCGGTAGCAGCTAGATTCATACACGAATAAGTAGGTATGTAGACAACATGGTCACACCACTCAAGTACGCTTTTATCTAGACTGCCATCTTCTGGTCCGAAAATGTACATTGCATTTTCGGGATGTTTGAATTCTGGTAAAGGTAATGCACCTTCTACTAGCTCTATGGCTACTACACTTGCATTCTCGGGCACGACCTCTTTTAAGTCATCAACGCCGATAGTAGGGATCTTTTTATGGAAAGCCTTCGTATCAGCATTAAAGTTCTTCGCAATACGGTATCGGTATCCGGTGTAAAACACGCTTGATACACCGTAACAACCTGCCGCTCTTAAGATAGAGGCAACGTTTACGGGATTTTTCGGGTTTACTAACCCGATACTCACTGTTTGCTTTGATAGCGAAAGGGAACTCACACGACCTCTTTTTATTATTAGTTATTTTGTTATTTTGTTATTTTGTTATTTTGTTGCGCAATAATGTTTAAATAGTGGCACTTTGGCCACTACTATGTCACGCCATTCTAATTTATTAGTCAGTTTGAAATCGCGTATTATCGTTATACTTTAGTTTAATTATGCGACGGTTTTATTACTTTGCGTGGTCTTCGGCTCTACTTTCGAGTTCGCAATAGCTCGTCTTGCCATTCGCCTCCCCTGTCCGTAGCCACGTAGTAGTTTCTTTTTATCCATCGTTAAGCGCTTAACACAAAATGCTTCATCAGGCGCTATAACAGTAATTTTGCAATCAGACGGCGGATTTAAGAGAAAATTCAATGTTTCGTTATAAATATTTGATCTTTTCGTCATCTTATCTAGTAAGGCGGGTTGAGCGCCATACATTTTTTCTAAAAGCCACGCTGTTTTCACTGCTGGTTTTGTAAACCCCTTAGGTTGAGATAGCACTACCGTTATATCACGTGCCCCCATCTCATAAGCTTTTATTGCCGGTATAGCATCAGCCACTCCGCCATCAACATAGCGGTTGCCATCTATTATGGGTTGTTCTCTAAACGCTGTTGGAATGGCGCAGGATGCCACCATCAACGCATCAACATTTTCTTCCGTAGCTTGTATGTATTCACATTCACCAGACTCGACATTAGTGATCCCAACATACAATGGCATTGCTGTTTTTTCACCTGGTGCAGGTATACCTAAAGACTTTTTAGAGTGATGCCATAACCAATGTACATCAGTCATGTGCCCACCTTTGATAAAACGTATTGGGCTAAAAAACTCTCTTTTAGTGGCATACTGCGTAATAATGGTCTTACTAAGACCTGGCATTCTAGCAACGTAAGTTGAAAGGTTGGTTGCCCCAGCCGATACCCCTATCGCGAAATCGAACGGATAGTGGTTTTGTTCCATGAACTTATCCAATACGCCAGCTGCAAATACGCCGCGCATCGCACCACCTTCTACCACTAAAGCTGATTTCATTGTCTCAATCTCCGTTATAGCAATATATAAAATTACTGCTTAATTAAATCCCTCTATTGGAGCCCCCTAGCCATCTAAAAGCTCTGGTAAACAATGTTACTCAGCAATGCCTATTATTAACCACACCTATTGCTGAAGCGCCAACGTGCATAAACATGCACTGTTGCTAAGTTGCAATTTTGTGTAGCGTTCATCTACTACCTAGGTTGAAGAAAGCAAAGTATGTTCCAATAGTGCGAATTTTTAATTTTGCCGTAATCAGGCGAGAAAGATGTAAGAGAAAAACTGATTGGCTTAATGGGAAAAAACTGTTTAAGGAATAAAAAAAGCCGTGAAAATCCACGGCTTTAGTTTTTTGATTCAACGCTAACGTTTATTTAGCGCTCACGGTGAGTGTAGGCGACTCACCATTAGGACCAGACACTTTAAATTCGTAAAGCCCCGCATCAGTGACGTCAATAACAAGGTTATTGTTGCTAAATGACAACACTTTTGGCATATCCGGCGTTACAAGGTTAGATGCCGCATCATTAGGGTTACCCAAGTTAACCGTATTCCAATCTTCTGATGCCACTTTGAACTCTGCACTTCCTACGCTAAGTTCAATATCCACCGTGTATTCCCCCTCACCTTGGTAGGTAAATAGGTCAGTGGTTCCCCATCCGTTCATACCACCGCGTATGTAGACTTCTGTGTCACCGAAATAGGCCTCATTATATACACCTATGGTGGGATTGCTTTCGTCATTTACATCAAAAACAAACACATAACGGTCAGCGTCTTCAATAGTCAGAAGCAAGTTATCGTTTGTTCTCGCCAAGGCAGTTGTTTGACCAACATTCACATTTCTATCTGTATCATCAGCACTCAATGCGCCGAAATTGACCGTATCCCAATCCTCAGAAGCGACTTTGAATTCATAACTACCTGGGTCTATATCCATTGTCACCATATAGATACGCCCCCCTTGATAAACAAGTTCGTCATTCGTTCCCCAATCGTTTACTGCACCTCTGATATACACAGGTGTTCCAACATAGGGCTCCTCATTAACAATAGTGAGTACAGGGGACTCTGAATCCGAGGCGTTTATGGTAAACAGATACGTAGCACCAATAGCAGGCGTGAATGATAGATTGTTATTACTTCTTGCCAAAATTTTAGGCTCAGTGTCTACAAGTGCACCATCATCACCTTCTGCGGCACCAAAATTAACCGTTTCCCAATCCTCTGAGGCAAACTTAAAGCCGTAAGTAGTGCTCGCTTCAAGAGCAACAGCAACTTCATAAATGCCATCACCTTTATAAATAAATGGATTATCAGTGCTCCAACCGTTCATATCGCCACGAAGGTAAGGCGTAGTTTCACCATAAGGCACAACATCCGGGGCACCAGAAGTGGCGTACGCCGACAAACCATAACCTTGTGCGCCTGATTGCGGCTTCACAAATACGGCAATGGTCAGTGCTGGGACCGTGAATATACCATTCCCGTCTTCAGCTTCGTTAAACGTAGCCCCCCTTACAGCTTCATCACTTGAGTTCATTTGCCGTGCATGTAATGAAAACCCGGTTGCGGTATTGATACTTATAGATTGCGTGTCGTACCCCGTATTCACAAGTACGACGATGGCATCATTTTGCATATCGAGATCGGTACGTGGGCTTTCAGTATCATCCGTAACACCATCATCAATACTCATGGCTATTAAGCCTTTTTGCTGGTTTGAACCGATATTATGAAAGCCAATACGGTCAATGATGTCCTCTGCGGTAGTTAAACGAAATAGCGGGCTTTCCATACGAATGGCAAGCAACTCGTTAAATACATCCGACGCAAGCATGATATCGGTCATAGTTGCTGCTCGTTCTGGGTTATAAATAAATTCACCCATTTCTTCCCAGCGAACTTCATTGTCTTCTGCTAACGGTAAACCCACATTCCAGTTATTGGTTTCATAGGTAAAATCAACGAAGTTGAACCAATCACCCGCATCATAGGTGTTTCTGTCCATAGACTTAGAGCGCAGTAAATCCCCTCCCATTTGTAAGAATGGAATACCTTGAGACACCAGCGGGATACCAATAGCAACGCTCTGTGCACGCACGCGCTCACTCAACGAAATATCCATCGGCAAGGTGTAGTTCAGTTGATCCCATAAAGTTTCATTATCATGTTTAGACACATAATTAATAATGTCGGCGGGATCGAGTGCGTAGCCACCTAAGTTGCTGGTATTGCTCGCTACGCCAGCAGACGTTTCAAGCACATAGTCTTGTAGTGTACCTACCATGCTCATTTTAACCTTGTCCTGATCACTTAGTAGCGCGTCAGAGTCAGGTGAAAAGATATTCCCTTGGCGAATCGCTTCACGAATTCTATCGTTGTACGTGCCTATTTGCGTACCGGCCATATTCAGCTGGTTCGCTTGCTCATAACCTCTGTCAATGCGCGTCCAGCCCTCACCGTAGAAGTAATTATCTTCATCCAAAGCTTGAACGCTGTTGCGCAATTTCAACATCGTCTCTTTAGAAGCTTGGCTCATAATGTCGAATCGAAAAGCGTCGTATTTGTAATGCTCTGTCCACATAAGTAGTGAATCTTGCATCAACTTTTCCATCATTACGTTGCGCGGCTCAGTATCATCGCAGCAGGTTTCGCGAACAATAACTCCGGTGTCTGTTTCATAACGATGGAAATACCCAGGTACTACCTTGTCCAGCACAGATTTCGCAAACACGCCAGAAGCATTGGTATGGTTGTATACCACATCTAAAGCAACGCGAAGTCCCATTTCATGTAGCGCTTGAATCATGGCTCGCATTTCAACAATACGCTCCACACCTTCTGCGCTTGACGCATAGCTGCCTTCCGGGGCGTTAAAATGATGTGGATCGTAGCCCCAGTTGAAGCCATCAATAGCACGCATATCGCTAGTGAGTTGCTGTGCTTTCGCCGCTTCGGCTAATGGGTCGTAACTGTTGTACACATCAATGAGTAGTGTGGCACTGTTCTCTTCCTCACAAACTGCTGCGTCGGTATTAAGGCGACATAAGTCTGCAACCGTATCAAATAAACCAACCGTTTTAGTCGGGTCTTCGTCAATGGTGGCAATATCGTTCGCTGGCAGTATATGAAAGTAATTTAGCCCTGCTTCAACTAATTTTTGTAGGTGTAAAACGGGCGCCGTG